>NZ_JBQXYA010000002.1:0-716969 GCF_052645115.1 Vreelandella sp. V005
TCAGAAGTGAAACCGCTTAGCGCCGATGGTAGTGTGGGGTCTCCCCATGCGAGAGTAGGTCATCGTCAGGCACTTATACCGCAGAAAACCCAGCCAACCGGCTGGGTTTTTTGTTGCCGGGAAGAAATATTCGATAAAAAAGGCGGCTTGCGCCGCCCAGATGACCGTTTTTCAATGAAAAGATTAACCGCAGATTGTCTCTAACGCTTCAATCAGGCTATCCATTTCATCATCAGTGCCGATGGTAATACGGAGGAAATTGTTGAGTTCCGGCGTATTAAAATGGCGCACCAAGATACCGCGCTCACGTAGGCCAGCAAAGAGTTGCGCGCCTTCGTAATCTGCGTGTTGGGCAAGCACAAAATTCGCTTTAGAGGGCAGCACCTCAAACCCCAGCGTTTCAAGGCGCTGACGGGTACGCTCACGCGTGGTAATCACATGCTCACGACAGGCTTCAAAATGCTCGACATCTTTCAGTGCGGCGATGCCGACGATACTGGCGAGGCTATCCACCGGGTAGGAGTTAAAGGAGTCTTTGACACGCTGGAGCCCATCAATGAGTTCCTCAGAGCCTACCGCGTAGCCAAGACGCAACCCTGCCAAGCTTCGTGACTTGGAAAAGGTGCCGGTCACCAGCAGGTTGGGGTAGCGGTCAATTAACGAGACGGCGCTTTCTGCACCAAAATCCACGTACGCCTCATCCACCAATACCACGCGGTCGGTCACCCGCTTAAGTAGCGCTTCTATTGTCACCAGTGAATGCGCATGGCCGGTGGGTGCATTGGGATTGGCGAAAATAATACCGCTACGCTGACTGTTGGCCGCTAACGCATCAATATCCACTTCCCAGTGCTTATTGAGTGGATGCTTGCGCAGCGCTACCCCGTAGAGATTGGCGTACACGGGATAAAAGCTATAGGTAATAGCGGGTACGTCCAGCGGTGCCGCATGGCAAAAGAAAGCCTGAAAAGCGAACGCCAGCACTTCATCGGAGCCATTGCCGACAAACACCTGGCGACTGGCCACGTCAAAGGTCGCTGCCAGTGCTTCTCGTAGTGCCGCAGACGTTGGGTCGGGATAGAGACGTAGATGGTCGGTCGCGTAATCGCGCAGCGCCACACCGACACCTGGAGCCGGTGGGTAGGGGTTTTCATTCGTATTGAGCTTAACAAGTTGCTCGCGTGGCTGTTCACCGGGCACGTAAGGCGTTAGTTCGCGAACGGCCGGACTCCAGTATTGGCTCATGAGGGTAACCTGATTATCCTAGCAAGGTATGCCATGGTCGCTTGAAGGCTAACTCAGCGCAAGCATTCGCATCGCTAGGGGTGTGCGTCGCACCTTCTAGCGGTTATGCTGTCACAAGTGCGCGTAAATTAATGTGATGTCCAACACGAGATGAAGGAGACACTCTATGCAACTTAAGAGTTTGCTAGCCGGTTCGGCTATGTTGGCACTGCTGGCTGGCTGCGCAAGTGGTCCGATGGAACAGCAGCAAGAAGAAGCTGCGACCGCACAGGCTAACTATCAGGGCTCGTTACCCTGCCGCAACTGCGACGGTATCGATCTGGATGTCACGATGATGGGCGAAGAGATGAGCGCGGCGGAAGAGCGCACTTTCACGCTGAACGCTACCTATCGGAATCATCCCCAAACGCCCCCTGATGAAAATTATGCGGGTAATTGGGAAGTGCTGACCGGTACACCGTCTGATCCCGATGCGACTGTCTACGAGCTGACGCCGGATGGCGATGGTCAGATCTATTACTTCATGCGTATTGATGAAAGCACGCTGGAGCTGATTGACCCAGAACGTCGTCGCTTCGAGAACGGTGAAATGCTGCAGCTAACGCGCCAGTAACGCATTAGTAAGTAGTATAAAAGGCGGCCACTGGCCGCCTTTTGTGTTTTGCCGAGGCGGGGCAGTAGTGGGCGGCAATGATCAGCGGTTTTGAAGGCAGGCGGTCGCATCGTCAGAATCTTTAAACCGCGATAGCAACAGTAGGAGTGTCATAGCAGTGGCGAAGGCTAAAAGCGCTTTTGTATGTACCGAGTGCGGCGCTGAATATCGCAAATGGCAAGGGCAGTGCAGCAGTTGCCAAGAGTGGAATACCCTTAGTGAGGTGCGTTTAGAGAGCGCGCGACCCGGTGGCGGCGCTGCCGCAAGTCGTTCAGGCTACGCAGGCGACCTTTCTCGGGAAGTGATCGACCTTGGCAAGGTTGATCTCAGTGAAGTGCCGCGCATGAGCTCCACGTTTGCAGAGTTCGATCGCGTCCTGGGTGGCGGTTTAGTGCCCGGCTCGGCTGTTCTACTGGGCGGTAATCCTGGCGCGGGCAAGTCTACACTGCTGCTCCAAACGGCCTGTAAGCTAGCTCAGCAGCGGCGCATTCTTTATGTGACAGGTGAAGAGTCGCTTTCCCAGGTAGCCATGCGTGCCCATCGCCTCCAACTCCCTACCAATGGTTTGAAAATGCTGGCTGAAACCAGTGTGGAAACCATTCTGGCGGTGTCTGAGCGTGAGAAGCCTGAAATCCTTGTGATTGACTCCATCCAGACCATGCACTTGGAGGATATTAGCTCGGCGCCAGGGGGCGTTGCCCAGGTGCGCGAGTCTGCCGCGGCGCTCACTCGCTTTGCCAAAAAAACCAACACGGTCTTATTGCTGGTGGGGCATGTCACCAAAGACGGCACGTTGGCAGGACCTAAAGTGCTCGAACATATGATCGATGCCTCGCTGTTATTAGAGGGGGGCGCCGACTCGCGCTTTCGCACGCTACGTGGTCAGAAAAACCGCTTTGGCGCCGTCAACGAGCTAGGCGTGTTTGCCATGCTGGAACAGGGCCTTAAAGAGGTCAAAAACCCCAGTGCCATCTTCCTTTCTCGCCAAGAGGAGCAGGCCCCGGGCAGTCTCGTCATGGTGGTGTGGGAAGGCACGCGGCCGATTCTGGTCGAAGTGCAGGCATTGGTGGATGAGTCTGCACTGGGCAATCCCCGCCGTGTGGCCGTCGGCGTCGATCAAAACCGGTTGGCCATGCTGCTTGCGGTACTTAATCGCCACGGTGGTCTGTTTACAGGCGACCAGGATGTGTTCTTGAACGTCGTCGGCGGCGTCAAAGTGCTAGAAACCAGCGCCGACCTGGCGGTGCTTCTAGCGGTGGTGTCGAGTCTTCAAAACCGCGCACTGCCTAAAGAGTTAGTAGTGTTTGGTGAGGTAGGGCTTTCCGGCGAAATACGCCCGGTACCCAGCGGGCAAGAGCGTATCAGTGAGGCGGCCAAACATGGTTTTCTGCGTGCAATCGTGCCGCGCGCTAACGCACCCAAGCAGGCGCCTAAGGGCATGGAAGTCATTGCGGTGGATAAGCTTAGCGATGCGCTCGACGCCCTGTAGCTTGAACCAAGCTGCGCTAAACTGATTATATTCCCCAAGTGCCAAGGAGAGACACGATGAGTTCGATTCGCTTGACCCAATATAGCCACGGCGCAGGCTGCGGCTGCAAAATTGCGCCGGACGTACTGGATGGCATTCTAGCCAAGTCAGGTCCAGCGGCAGGCCATAAGCAACTTATTGTCGGCAATCAAGGGCGCGAAGATGCGGCCGTTTATGATTTGGGCGATGGTCGCGGCATGATCGCCACCACCGATTTCTTCATGCCTATTGTCGATGATCCCTTCGATTTTGGGCGTATCGCGGCGACCAATGCCATCAGCGATGTTTACGCTATGGGCGGCACACCGGTAATGGCTTTAGGTATTTTAGGTTGGCCATTGGACAAACTTAGCGCTGAAGTGGCCGGTGATGTTATGGCAGGAGCCCAGGCGGTATGCCGCGAATTAGGCGTTGCCCTGGCGGGCGGTCATTCCATTGATGCGCCCGAGCCGATTTTTGGGCTCGCGGTAAACGGCTTGGTGGACCTAGAGAAGCTAAAGCTAAACAGCACCGCCAAGCCTGGCGATTTGCTTTTCTTAACCAAACCGTTAGGCGTGGGTATGCTCACCACGGCAGAAAAACGTGGTTTGCTGGAAATGGGCCACCACGGGCTTGCCCGAGAAACGATGTTGAAGCCCAATAACATTGGTGTGAAGTTTGCCGATGTGAAAGGCGTGAATGCGATGACCGATGTCACCGGTTTTGGCTTGGCGGGCCACCTGACGGAAATGTGCCAAGCCAGTAACGTGATGGCACAAATTGATTTCCGTAAGCTACCGCGCTTAGCCGAAGCCGAGTCTTACCGTCGCCAAGGCGCCGTGCCGGGTGGCACGCTGCGCAATCGTGATGCCCTTGGCGAGCGCTTTCCGGCGATGGATGAGGCCCACTGGCAGTGGCTATGCGACCCGCAGACTTCGGGCGGCCTGCTGCTAAGCGTTGACCCTGCCTGGGAAGACGATGTGGAGCGAATTAGCCGCGAGTTTGGTCTGTCGCTGCAATCCTTTGGCGTCATGAAGAAGCGCCAAGGCAACGCCGCCATCGAGGTGGTCGGGTGACGCTAGCCACGACACCCGCCACCACCCCGGCGGCTTTGAGCTTAATCAGAGAGGGGCGGCCGCTGATAGACGTGCGTGCCCCGATCGAATTTGCCCAGGGTGCACTGCCGGGGGCCGTCAATCTGCCGCTAATGGTTGATGAGGAGCGTCACCAGGTTGGCATTGCGTATACGCGGCAGGGGCAAGCTGCCGCCATCGAACTGGGTGAGCGGCTGGTCAGTGGCGCGCTCAAGCAAGCCAGAGTGGAGGCGTGGAAGGCGTACTTAGCCGAGCATCCTGATGCGGTGATTTATTGCTTTCGTGGTGGGTTACGCTCGCAAATAGCCCAGCAGTGGTTGGAGGAAGTCGACCTACCCCGGCCGCGCCTAGCAGGTGGTTGGAAGGCCATGCGCCAAGCGCTGTGCGAACGCATTGAACAGGCGGCGCGTCAGCCGATGCTAGTGGTGGCGGGGCTGACCGGATGCGCAAAAACGGCACTGATCAATCAGCTCCATAATGGCGTCGACCTGGAAGCCTACGCGCATCATAAAGGCTCTGCCTTCGGCCGTAGGCCCGAAGAGCCCGCCACCCAAATCGATTTTGAGCATGCGTTGGCCAAACGGCTGCTCGGGCTGACCGAAGGCTTGGTCATTGAGGATGAGTCTCGCCAGATTGGCAACGCCAATATTCCACTTGAGTTCTGGCGGGCGCTGCAGCAAGCACCTCGGATGCGTATCGAAATGCCGCTGGACTGGCGCCTTGCCCAGATCCAGCAGGACTATATTATCGATTTAGAGCAGGCTTACGCTGCTCGTTTCGGTGCATATCAAGGCTGGCAGCTAATGCAGGCACAATTGAGCAATGCGCTTATTCGTTTAGCCAAGCGGTTGGGAAATGCACGCCTGCAGCGTTTACAGCGGCTCCAGACGCTGGCATTCAACGAACATGCGCATGGCAACCCCCAGGCGCATGAGGCGTGGCTTGCACCACTACTCACCGAATACTACGACCCGCTTTATCGCTACCATTTGGAAAAACGGCGCGAGACGGCACCGCCGGAAGTACATGTCGGTGATTGGGATAGCTGCCTGGCGGTCGCCAAGCAATGGAACGGCTAACGGCGGCGTCTCGCTGTTAGCGTGTGCTTAACCACTGTGTCATCAGCCGATCAAGTAGCGGCGCTAAATGAATAAAGCGGTTGGTATCCTCGATGATTTGCGCATCGTCCTGAACATAGCGGGCGGCGGCAGGCGAAGCACTGGGCCGATCGGCATTGCTCAGTAGGTGGTTAACGCTGACGGGGGTGGCTTCCAAATGGCACAGCAGGCTGATCACGCGGCCTCTATCCCAGGTAAAGCCTTGCAGCGGTGCGGCTTCACTGCCACCCAGAGGAAAAGCTTCATCGGGCAAGCTGAAAACATAGCGATGCCACATAAAAGCGCTAAACGACTCGGGCAAATCCAAAGAGCTTTCCGGCGCTAGGGTCACCGTATGCCAGCCTGTTTCTGCATAGGTGCCGGGGGCTACCACCGCACCGAGCGACTGCGCTATCCAGTGAGCACCAAGGCCAATACCCAACAGCGGTTTTTGGCCATCCAGGTAGCGGTTGATCAACTTATCTTCCGCTTTAAACCACGCTGGTGGTTGGATGAGTAGCGCCTCAGGTCCATCAAGTACAATCAGTGCATCAGCTTCGTTGGGTCGTGGCGTTAACTCGCCAGCATAGAGATGAAAAACGGTGTAACTATGGCCCATACTGGTCAACCAGTCGGTTAAACGGGCGGGGCCATGGTCAGGGCCGTGCTGTAGCAGATGAATATGCATGGTAATCTCCTCGCCGGCCGTACAATCATCAAAGCGTTAGGGGATCGCCCCAAGCGCATAGAGACGATAACGTAACCGCTACGTTTCACCAATATCCCACGTCAAGCGATCCAGGAAATCAGTATGGTGTCGAAACCCCAGGGCTTTTACCAACGGCTGCAAGAACTGCCATTACCCGCTCAGCAGGCTTTTATGGCGGCACTGTGCGAGCGTTTGCTGCCTAATTACATGCTCTATGAGCAAACCACCGCCCAGGGAGACAGCCATACGCTGTGTACCGTGTTGAGCTTGGTATGGGAACGGCTGACGGTGCCCAACGCCAATATCGACTTTGCCCGCCAGGCGGAAAAACTCGCCGAGTGCGAGCCGCCCGAAGCGGATGATAGCTTTGGCGCCCGGCGCGCGCTGGATGCAGTGGTATCGGTTTCTGCGCTGCTGGATACTCTGCAAGGCGACGCTCCAGAGGCCGTATTGGATGTTAGCCGCACCTCACGGGCGGGCGTACGCGCTTTTATAGAGCTCACAGAAGGGGAGGATGACGCCCAGAAACTGGCGCTGATTATTCGTGACCACCCGCTAATGGCCGATGAGAACGACTTTCAGGACGCGGTATTGGAGATGGTCAGCGAACCGCTGGATAAAGCTGCTTTGAAAGAAGTGCGCACGTTAGGCCGTAACGGTGGGATTAGTAACCTTGGCCTATCGCTTGAAGATACCGGGGCGTAACGCCCCGGCAGGCCTACTACGTAGCGCTTATAAGCGCATCTCGATCCCACGTTCTGCCATGTAGCGTTTTGCTTCAGGGATCGTGTATTCGCCAAAGTGGAAGATACTGGCGGCCAGCACCGCATCGGCGCCGCCTTTCAGTACACCATCCACCAAGTGATCCAGGTTGCCCACACCGCCAGAGGCAATGACTGGCACGCTCACCGCTTCGGAAATCGCGTGAGTTACGCCCAAGTCGAAACCGATCTTGGTGCCATCGCGGTCCATGCTGGTCAGCAGTAGCTCACCGGCGCCGAATGCCACCATCTTCTTTGCCCACTCAACGGCATCTAACCCTGTCGGGCGACGGCCGCCGTGAGTGAAAATCTCCCAGCGGGGCGTTTCGCCCTCTTCAGAAACCCGTTTGGCATCAATCGCCACCACGATGCACTGACTGCCAAAACGTTCAGCGGCTTCACGTACGAACTCGGGGTTAGTCACGGCGGCAGTGTTGATCGAAACCTTATCAGCGCCCGCATTCAGCATGGTGCGAATATCGTCGCAGCTGCGAATGCCGCCGCCGACGGTGAGCGGAATAAACACTTCACCCGCGATACGCTCGACCATTTCTACTGTGGTATCGCGGTCTTCGTGGCTGGCGGTAATGTCGAGAAAGGTGATCTCATCGGCGCCCTGTTGATTGTAGCGCTGGGCAATTTCTACCGGGTCGCCAGCATCGCGAATACCCACGAAGTTGACGCCTTTGACCACTCGCCCGGCGTCTACGTCCAGGCAGGGAATAATACGTTTGGTAAGGCTCATGAGCCGCCTCCCGTTAGCTGATCGCTCAATCGCTGCGCTTCGGCCACATCCAGGCTGCCTTCGTAAATTGCCCGGCCGGTAATCGCACCCAAAATGCCGCTGCCAGAGACTGCGCACAGAGCCTTGATGTCGTCCAGGTTGGTGACGCCGCCGGAAGCAATCACCGGTAAGCCGCCTTCGCGGGCAAGGGCAGCGGTGGCTTCGACGTTGACGCCTTGCATCATGCCATCGCGGGCAATGTCGGTGTAGACGATGCTGGAGACACCATCGTTGGCGAAGCGCTTGGCCAACTCAGTCGCCTTAACCGTCGATACTTCAGCCCAGCCGTCGGTGGCGACATAGCCATCTTTGGCATCGAGCCCCACAATCACGTGGCCGGGGAAGGCGCGGCACATTTCACCCACGAAAGCCGGCTCTTTCACCGCTTTGGTACCGATAATCACATAGGAAACACCGGCGCTTAAATAATGCTCGATGGTTTCCGCACTGCGAATGCCGCCGCCAATTTGAATCGGCAGATTCGGATAGGCGCGGGCAATGGCGGTGACAGCGTCGCCGTTCACCGGCTTGCCTTCAAAGGCACCGTTCAAATCGACTAAATGAAGGCGGCGAGCGCCAGCCTCTACCCAGCGCGCCGCCATGGCCACCGGATCATCGCCGTAGGAGGTCGCGTCTTCCATACGACCCTGCTTCAATCGCACACACTGGCCGTCTTTGAGATCAATAGCGGGAATTACCAACATACAAAATCCTCTCAGGGCGTCCAGGTGACAAAGTTTTCTAGCAGGCGAAGGCCCGCGCGGGAGCTTTTTTCTGGGTGAAACTGAACGGCGAAAGTAGAGTCACGACCAATCGCGACATGGGCGCTGACTTTGCCGTATTGGGTCGTACCAAACACCTGGGCATCGTTATCCGCATTGACGTAATAGCTGTGCACGAAGTAAAAGTGTTCACGGTTATCAATCCCCGCCCATAGCGGGTGGTCATGATTCTGTTCGACCACATTCCAGCCCATGTGCGGTACTTTTAAACGCTGCTCGTGGGCGTCGCGCATGTCACCGGGAAAGCGGTCAACACTGCCTTTGAAAAAGCCCAGGCACTCTACACCGCCATTCTCTTCGCTGCGCTCCAGTAGCATTTGTTGCCCGACGCAGATCCCCAGCAGCGGTTTAGCCTGGCGGGTTAAAATATCGTCCACCAGTCCGCGTAATTCGGTACGCTCGAGTTCGCCGACGCAGTCACGAATGGCCCCTTGGCCGGGCAGGACGAGACGAGTCGCGCCAAGAATACGACGCGGATCACGAGTAATGACTACATTCTCATGCGTCACATGCTCCAGCGCTTTGGCCACGGAATGCAGGTTACCCATTCCATAGTCGATCACAGCAATGGTCATGAAGCGCTCCTTGTGGAGAGAGAGGAAAAGTCGTTGAAGTCGCAGCGTCGCATCACAAGCTTCCCTTCGTGGAAGGCATTTGACCTACCATGCGAGGGTCTTCCGCCACGGCCATCCGCAGTGCTCGGCCAAAGGCTTTAAAAATCGTTTCCGCTTGGTGGTGAGCATTAAAGCCTTTGATGTTGTCGATATGTAGCGACACGCGGGCATGATTGACGAAACCCTGGAAAAACTCCCAGAACAGCTGGGTATCCAAGCTGCCAATGGTATCGCGGGTGAACTCAACGTTCATGTAAAGCCCCGGTCGACCGGAAAAATCGATCACCACCCGAGACAGCGCTTCATCAAGGGGGACGTAGGCATGCCCGTAACGATAAATGCCGCGCTTATCGCCAATGGCCTCTAAAAAAGCTTGGCCTAGGGTAATTCCCAAGTCTTCTACGGTATGGTGGTCGTCAATATGCAGGTCTCCGGCGGCATTGATCTCGAGGTCGATCATCCCGTGGCGGGCAACTTGATCAAGCATATGGTCCAAAAACGGAACGCCGGTTTGGCAGCTAAGACGGCCTTCGCCGTCGAGGTTGACGCTGACCTTGATCTGGGTTTCGTTGGTGTCACGGCTAACCGTGGCAATACGCGCTGACATGTTGCATCTCCTGCGCTAAGGCGCACTCTGAGGGATGGCCCTGAGGAATGATCCTGAGAAATGGCCGGTGGCAATGCATCAACTTACCACCGTTTGATCAGGGCATAACCTGTGGTGAGCGACCATTATAGTGAATCGGCGCCCTCATCCGCTACAATGCGCGAAATGTAGCCGTAATCAATTGCGGCAGAAATAGCAGCCAGACTGCTTTGGCGAAGAGGATTTCACCATGCCGGTGACACTGCACCATGTCGACCAGGCCCGTTGGGAAGCCGATGAACAAGTGCGCCTTGATTTAGTGCGCATCTACGAAGATGCGCCCCAAGAGCGTATGCCTACCCCGACGATTGAGCCATTTATTGAACAACATTTTGCTGGCCAGCACTTTTTTGCCTGCGCCCTATTTAATGACCGACTGCTAGGCGCCGTTGCCGTGCAGGAGCGCGAAGACCGGGCATGGTGGCTTTCAGAACTCTGCGTACGCAAAACGACGCGCCGCCGTGGTGTTGGTTCGCGCTTGATGGCACTGCTTGGCGAACAGGCCAAACAGGAAGGCCGCGTCTTGCGAATTGAAACGTCCACCTTGCCGCTAGCCGACCGTGTGCTGCTTTCCAAATTAGGCTACCGGCCCATGGCCAATCCAGAAACGCCGTCGGCGGGCAGGCCTGCCACCAGCGATTTTGTAGAGTTAGACCCACAAGGAAAAGGGTAATGAAACAGCTATTACGTATTTTGCTAGCCGCGGTCGGTATTCTTGCCATCGTCGCCGTCGCCGCCGTGGTGTATGTCACCACTTTCCTGGATCCAGAAGATTTCAAACCGCGCTTAACAGCCGTTGTAGAAGAGCAAACCGGGCTTAATCTTGCCCTGGAAGGCCCGATCACCTGGTCATTCTACCCCCGTATTGGCGTGAGTGTGGAACAGGCCCGCGCCTGGCTGCCCGAACAAGCGGAAGAGAGCGCCGCCTTCGCCGCCATTGATCGTGCCGAAGTCAGCGTTGCATTCGGCCCGCTACTGCGGGGCGAAATTGCCGTCGATGGCCTAACGCTTGACGGTATGCGTCTTAACCTGGAGCGCGATGCCCAAGGCGAAGGTAATTGGGAACCCTTGCTAGAGCGGCTCTCCGAACATAATGAAAGCACCGCTGAAACGGTGCTGGCGCCTGCCAGTGCGGGACCCAGTGCCGATGCAGGTAGCTTAGCGGTGGTGCTAAGTATTGCTAGCGTCGAAGTGAAGAACGCCGATATTCGCTTCCGGGACGCACAAACCGAAGCCTTATGGCGCATGCAGCAACTCAATATCTCAGGCAGTAACGTCAACCCGGTGCGCCCCTTCCCGCTTAAGGCAATGTTTACGCTGACCAAGCATAATCGGCTGGATGCCGAAGTACTCGAGCGCGCGCCTGACCTATCAAGTGAAATCAATCTTGAAACCCGCGTAAGGCTTGGTTTGGCCGATGAGCTTTTCGTGCTGGAAAACATGGCACTCACCACGCGAACCACACAAGGGGCGGAGAGTGAGCCTCAGCAGCTCAGCTTGAAAGCAGCCGAGCTGGTTGCCCGAATGGGCGAGCAGCAGCTTTCGGTCACAGAAGGGCTGCTCGAAGCTGGTCTTCGCAATGCCGACAACTGGCAGGGCAGCCTGGCGCTGTCACTGGCGTTTGGTCTGGAGAGCGATTGGCAGGCACAAACGGCACAGTTTAAAGAGCTACAGCTCACCGGGCCCGACGGTTTAAAAGTCAGTGGCCATCTTAATGTAGAGCAGTTGCGCGATGCGCCACGCTATCGCGGTCAGCTAACCGCCGCGCCGTTTACGCTGCGCCCCTGGCTTGCCCGTGCTGGCGTTACGCTCACGACAGCGGGCGAAGCTGCACTCAGCGATGTCGCCATGACCAGCCCTATCGAAGGTGACAGGGAGCAGCTAACACTGCCCAGCCTGTCGCTGGTGGTGGACGACAGCACCTTTACCGGTGAACTGACCGCCGCGCTGGATGGTTCACGTTTAGCGTTCGATTTGGCCGGTGATCAACTCGACCTGGACCGTTATCTACCCGGTGCCGCTACCGCCAAACAGGCTAGCCGTGGCCTGCTGCGCAAAGCCTTTGCCCAGGAAACCAGCACATTAGTGCCGCAATCGCTTCTCACTGGGCTTTCGATAGAGGGCGATCTCAGTATCGATAACCTCGTGCTAGCCGGGTTAACGTTCAACAACCCCCGCCTACAGTTGCGTGGCGACGATGGCATTCATCGTCTAACGGCCTTTGAGTCGGGTTTCTATGAAGGTGAACTCAGTGCCACCGGTCAAATCGATGCCACAGACACTATTTTGGAATGGGCGCTTTCGCCCTCCGTTAACAACGTTCAGGTGGCGCCACTGATTGAAGCCCTTAGCGAAGACCAAAAACCGTCGCCTCTGCGGGGTCGCTTTAACCTCTCTGGTGACCTCACGAGTCAAGGCAATACCCGCGAGGCGCTGGCCAGCAATCTCAACGGGGCATTGACGGCACGCCTGAACGATGGGGCGATCTTAAATACCAACATCTCTCAGCAAATGTGTGAGTTGGTCGCCCAGCTAGAAGGCGAAGGCACGCTACGCGAATGGCACACTGATACCCGCTTTGAGCGTTTCGATGCCACCTTCCAAATCAGCAATGGGTTAGTCGAGAGCGACGATCTGCTGATCACTCTGCCCGGCATTGATGTTCAAGGGGAAGGTGAACTCAACCTCGCCAGTATGAATTTCAACACCCAAGCCAATGCCCGCTTAGTGGATACCGCCGATGCGGCCTGTGAGGTCAATCCACGGTTGGAACAACTGCCGCTGCCCGTGCGTTGTGAAGGGCAGTTGGGTGGCGAGCGCACCGAGTGGTGCCGCTTTGACCGTGAAGCGTTCCAGGTGGCGGTCGTTGACCTGCTGCGTAATGAAGCAGGTGATCGTGTCAATGAAGAGCTGGAGGAGCGTTTAGGCGATAAGCTGGATCAGTTGGATGAGCAATTAGGCGAAGGCGCTGGGAAGGAATTGCGTGATGGTCTGCGCAGCTTGTTTAACTAAGCCGTTTCACCACGTATGAGCTGAATCGATAAGTGCTGCGCCGGCCTAACCGCCGGCGCTTTTTTATTAGCCCCTTGGTTCCCCTTTCTGTTTTAGGAGCAAGCATGGCAGATATGCCCAGGCCGCGGCTGGCGGCGGATCAATTTCAACAGCGCCTACTGACCTGGTTTGACCGCTATGGCCGTCACGACCTGCCCTGGCAGTCGCCGCGAAGTGCCTATCGCGTATGGATATCCGAAATTATGCTGCAGCAAACACAAGTGACGACTGTCATTCCCTATTTTGAGCGCTTTATGGCGCGCTTTCCTACCCTGGAAAGCCTCGCCAATGCGCCCCAGGATGAAGTGTTGCACCTCTGGACAGGGCTGGGCTATTACGCCCGTGCACGCAACATGCATAAAGCCGCCCAGGTTGCGTTAGCAGAGTATGAGGGCGAACTGCCAACCGACAGCATCGATGCTTTAGTGGCACTGCCCGGTATTGGCCGTTCTACCGCGGGTGCCATCATTGCGCAAAGCACTGGGAAACGGGCTGCCATTCTCGATGGCAATGTAAAGCGCTCGCTCACTCGCCTGCATGCGCTCCCTGGCTGGCCGGGTAAACCCGCGGTCGAGCGGCAGTTATGGGCGCTTGCCGAGCACTACACGCCCTCCACGCGGCTGGCGGATTACACCCAGGCGATCATGGATTTTGGCGCCACGCTCTGCAAACGCAGCAAACCAGACTGTCCAAGTTGCCCGTTCAACGATGTCTGTTTGGCCTATGCGCAAGGCGAGACCCAACGTTACCCGGAATCCAAACCGAAAAAGGCGTTACCCACCCGGCATACCATCATGCTGATGCTGCGTGACCCAGAAGGGCGGGTATGGCTGGAAAAGCGCCCACCCAGCGGACTTTGGGGAGGTTTATGGGGGTTGCCACAGTTTGAGCGGCACAGCGAGCTCAACGACTGGTTGGAAACGAATACCGTTAACCCTTCGCGGGAGCCCGCGGCACCCAGCTTTCACCATACGTTCAGCCATTTTCGCCTAGACATTACCCCGCAGCCCGTGACCTGCGATAGGCTGGAGGGTGTTCGCGAAAGTGGCGTATGGTACGACATTGACCATCCGCCCGCGCTGGGCTTGGCAGCCCCGGTTAAAGCTCTGCTCAGCCAGTTGGTGCCTTTTACGCTCAATCCCACCCCAGGCCACGCCTAAGCGTTCTCTGGGGCCATCATGTAAGCATTACTTCACCAGGAGTACGTTATGAGCAACACCGTTTTTTGCCGCAAGTACCAAAAAGAATTGGAAGCGCTGCCCTTTCCGCCCTTGCCGGGTAAGCAGGGTAAAGAGATTCAGGCCACCGTTTCCAAGCCCGCCTGGGAAGCGTGGCAGTCGCTGCAAACGCGTTTGATCAATGAAAAGCACCTCAACATGCTCGACCCTGAATCGCGGGCCTACCTGATGGAACAGATGCAACGCTTCCTGGACAACCAGGAAACCGACCAGGCCGAAGGCTACGTGCCGCCCACCCAGGCATAAAATGAAAATGGCTCGTTGTGGATGGCGGGCGCTTTGATCGAGCAACTGATTTGTAATCAGTAGGGCTTGGCTTGGGGGTGCGGCCTTAAGTGCATACTCTTCAGCGCTCAATGAGTAGCTGAGAAAACCTCTAAGCACCGGTATCGCAAGAAAGTTTCACAAAGGTATTGACGGAAAGCAGCGTTTTTAGTTTAATACGCACCGTTGGCAGCGGCCAGATAGCTCAGTTGGTAGAGCAGGGGATTGAAAATCCCCGTGTCGGCGGTTCGATTCCGTCTCTGGCCACCACACTGCTGGGGTATCGCCAAGTGGTAAGGCACCGCTTTTTGGTAGCGGCATTCCCAGGTTCGAATCCTGGTACCCCAGCCATTGCCAACAAAATTTCTTGTTGATTGCGAAGCCTAACAGCGAAGCAGTCATGTTCTCAAGAAAACGTGAAGCGCCGACATAGCTCAGTTGGTAGAGCAACTGACTTGTAATCAGTAGGTCCCGGGTTCGACTCCTGGTGTCGGCACCACTAAAAGTGGTTATAAAGCAAAGCGTTAGAGAATTCAAAAGGCCACCTTTATAGGTGGCTTTTTTCGTTTACGTAGAACTCTGCATAGATCTTAGCTTAGCCATGCGCCATAACTGGTCAGAAATTAGGCTATTACAATAATTTTGTGCCGTGGATCTCTACAAATTCATCAGTCAGATGAAGGACTGTTTCCAGGAATTCTATGTCCTGTAGAAATGCATCTCTACCACCCATACCACTAGCTAATACTCCCCCTGGAATTACGTCTTGTATGACGCTCTCCAGAAGGTTGTAGCAATAAATAATACTCGCTGCTTCTTTTGGATTTAACAACCCAAGCTTAGTGACGCTTGACTTATAAACTCTTGCATAATCAGCAGGTACATTGAGTGCTAGTTCGACTATATGCTCATGTTCAGCGCACTGCTTCATAGTTTCGATATACCCTCTCTTACGAATAATTTGTGAGATTGCAAACATTTCAGCGGCTAGTGCGGAACGTAGAATTTTTGACTCATGTCGTCTACGACTACACTCCATGATCGCATTTGGCACCAAAGCTGCTAAGAAGGCCACCACAGCTGTCAGAAGAGTTTGCCACCACTTTGTCCCCTGGCTATCAACCGCTGCTTTTAGCTCGTTAATCTGATTAATTAAATTCGATATTAATTCTTCTTCCACAATTAAATCCTTTTGAACTAAAATTTATTGATCCGCATATAATCATCCACTCTATTATAGTCTTTGCATTTTTTTAATGTTTGTAAGATTTTAAAAGCCCTTGCTTTAGCATTTGAATAGCATACTCGCTGACCTTGCAGTATTTTAATCCACACCATATTTTTATTCTTTGCCTGGATGATAAACCAGTGGCACGCTTAGGTCGTAGGTATCCATCATTGAGGCCGAGCGGTGGCCGCTGGCTTCTTGTTTTTCGTGGCGGGTGCCTTTGGTGTCGGTGATGCCTCTACGTTTCAGGTCGTGAAGGCCGTAGCGTTGCTCTTCTGTAATCACTCCCTCATCGATAGCCAGCTTGATCAACCGCTGCCAGGCGGTGTCTAGGCTCGACTTTCTTAAATCGCTGCCGTCGGCCGCCACTATCAAGGGCCGTGCTTCCGGGTGCATGGGGACCGGTTTTCCTTTGGCCTTCCAGATTCCCGCGCGGCGCTCGGTGGCGGCTGTCCAGGCGGCGGTTAATCGTGGGTACCAACGAACGACATTATCCCGCGATCCCTTGCGGCGGTTGGTCATCACGCCGTCGGCTGTGCTGTTAGCATCGCTGAGCGTTATCACCTCGATACCGCGCAGCCGACAAATATAGGCTAGCTCCATGACGATCCACAAGTAAGGCGCACATGCGCCTTTCTCGCCGCGCGTGCGTTGGCCACGCTGGCGGGCAAACTCGGTTAGTTGGGCAATCGTGGTTAGCTCGGGTAAGCGGCGCTGTTTGCGCTCTTTTGCTGACTCAACGCCTTGGGCTGGGTTGCTATCGCAGTAACCGCGGTTAATACCCCAGCGGAACAGGCGACGCAGGTAACGTAACAGGTGATTAGCTTTTGACGGCGTTCCCTCGGCGGCGATCTTGTCGACTAAACGCTGCACCAATGCGGGGGAAAACTGGGTCGTGGGTAGGTCCCCCAAGGGCTTGCCTAGCTTTGTGGGCATTTCCAGTAGAGCGTTCCTGCAGTATTCATAATCTTGCTGGGTTTTAAGTGCCAGCTCTTTGAGCTGTGCGGATTCGTGGAACTGCTTGGCCAGGTAGCGCAGTGTGCGACGGTCAATGCCGCTGCGCTGTTCCATGATTCGATGCAGTTCTGACAGCGTCGCATCGGCCCCGGCGATCCGCTCGCTTTTTAGCTTGCCCGCTTCATCGCGATATTGAACATACCAACGGCCACGGCCGCGCTTGTCGTAATAAACCCCGTTCGGGAGCTTTGACTGGTTAATGTGCGCGGGTATGTCCGGGCTATGTTTTCGCGGGCGTGTCTTCATAGTATGTCGCTAGGGCTCAGCTCTTTTCCGCCGGCGGTTTCAATTCCGCCCGCTTTATTGATTAGGTCGATAGTGGTCCAGGGGCCACGACGGCCATTAAACACGGTTACCCCTTGCTCGCGCAGGCAGCGGGCCGCATCGGCGGGCCGCTGGTAACCAGTGATAGCTTTCAGCTCATCCGAGTTTATTACGTTTTGTAGGCTCATGGCTTGTCCCTTGCCCGCCAACGGTTGAAGCGGTTGCGAATCATACGAAACGTTTGGCACGCGGCTGGGTTGCTATCCAGCTCGGCGCGGCTGTTGATTTTGCAGGCTGCGATTAACCAATCGCGCGCATCCTGCTCGATATGGGTGCCGTCGGGTAACTGGCTTTCGCTTAGGTTGTGCTTATACCGGCGTCGGCGATCCAGGTAGAGGCAAAACGCTTTATCTTGGCAAAGCATCGCGGCTTGGCGGGCGTAGGCGCCGCCTTTGGGTGGCGGCGGTGTTCTCGCCGGCGGGGTGTGTTTATTATCGATCATGCTGCGCGCCCTCCCTTTAAACGATCCGTATTGACCTCACACCTTCTCGCCAGATTGACCAGCCATTCAGCTAGCAACGGAGGCGTATGCTCCCGCTCTGCTTTTGAAATTTCCGGCCGCCAACCATCGTCACCCATTTTTAGCCGTTTACCGTCTTTTCGCCGGCCGCTGGTACCCACCAAACAGGGGGCATCGCCGAGCACAATGGGCATATCTGGAATGTCCGATGGCTCACAGCCAACAATGTAAAGTCGCGTCGCCTTTTCGGCGCGGTGCCCCCACCAATGCTGATTGATTGGCAGCGTCCATCCACCGAACTTATCGCGTTCGCCTGGTTCTGGTAGTCCGGCTACTGGCCAAAGCGTTGATTTTTTTGGGTGCTCCAACACTCCTCCAAACTCTCTCACCCATTTAACCGCTAGTAAGGCCAGCTCCTTTTCACCTGGTGCAGCTTTAGCCATAGCCCGAAGCTGCCCCCATGCCCGGCAGGGAGGATGCACAATCACTGGGCAGCCGCCGGGCCAACGCCTGGCGTCTCTCTCTGCATCCCATACGTCGACACAATCAAATTCTTTGTAATTACTATCGCGCCGACAAAATAGCGCTGCGATATTAGCTATCATCACGCACCCCCTTCGGCTTTGCGGCGGAGTTCGCTGCACTTGAGCTGTAGCACCGCTCGCGCTTTTTCAGCCGTGAATTGCTGGCCAGCTTCATGAGCTTTCAGCGCTTCTGAGGTAAAGGCTCCAATGCACTCACTTAAAATATCTGCCTGCTTACTATCGATTAGGCGTGAAACGCTATCGGTTGGTACCTTGTGCTCTTGAGCGGCGATCACATCTTTCAATAGTCGATTTAAGTGCTTTCTTTTCCAGTCGCCCTCATCATTGTCGGGCAGCTCACTCATTGCATCACGCAGGTGCTGTGCGTATCCCTTTAAATGCCCACCGATATCTACAACATGAGCAGCCAAAAGCCTTACCCTTGCTTGGCTTTTTTCCCTCAACGCAATTTGCGCCTCTTCGGCGGCTCGGTATTGGTCGCGCTGCTCGATCAGGTCAACGACTTCGTTATGGTGCTTTACTTGCAGTTCATTCAGCGCCTCGCCGAGTGCTTCCAGCTCAGGGCTTGATGACAGCATAGCCAGCTCTGGCCAGCTTCCATCACGAACAAACGAAGTCATTATCTGGATATCGGTGTTCACTTTAGCGTTACCAATGACGTCCATTTGGCGTGCGGCTTCTTCGGGGTTTTCGCGTACCCAATTAGAATCAATGGCCATCTCTCACCCCCTTGGCTTGACGCCTTTCGGCGCTTGTTGTACTTCGTTTCGGATCTCGATAACGTCCACGCGCGGCAACAGGTGGCTAGCAAGGCTTGCTCCAATCTGCACACCAGCCCCCAGCGCGATTCCCCAAACTAAAAGCTTCAATATGAAAAGGTGTTGTTTGGTTATTGGGTTACGCATCGTCGCGGTACTCCTCTTTAAATTCTTCGGGGTAGTTGCCGCCGCGCACGATGGCCACGGCGATGAAAGTGCATAGGGTGGCCAGTGCCATCAGGGCGAATACGTAACTAACCATTGGCTTCACCTTCCTTTGCCTCTTCCGGCGCCGCGCGCTCTCCGCAATGCGGGCAGAAGGTCGACAGCACCTGGGTCTTTTCTTTTTTAGTGGCCATACCGCCGCCGCGCTTTTTAGGCGCCTGATATTCAATCTCGACCGGTACCGCATAACGGTAATCAAGGCCGGTCTCAGTGAAGGGAAAAACGTAGTGACCAACGGTCACTTCAAGCCCTTCATAGCCTTCCGGAAGCTGCTCGATGATGCGTTTCATTAGCTTTTCTTTGACGGTATCGCTGCATTTGCACTGCATGGGTTGCTCCTTTTTGGTTTGGACTAGCAAAGCTCGGGCGGGAAGAATTCTTCCTGCTCGCTATACGGTGATTTGGTGGGCGGGGCGAAGAGTCGCCGGGCCGCCTCGCGGGCATTTTTGGCGTCTTGGCGCTCTGCTTCGCGGTCGGCTCTATAAAAATCGGAGCTCTGCCACGCTTTGAAGCGTTCGAGCTGGGCTTTTAGCTCCGCTGGTGAAGGCTCTCGGGGCTCGATATCTGGCCCCTGCGTACAGTTAGTGACACGAGTCCAAGGGCTTTCGGCTTCGCCTACAGCCTGAAAATCAACCCCAACACCGGCGCCTTTCGCGCGCACTTGCCACTTGTAAACGCGGGTCATGTACTCGCTGGAAAAGCCCGGGCGGCCGGTGGCCACCAAGCCGAACGTGACTTTCTGCTCTTCGCCGTAGCGGCCTTTGGCGACCATCGCCTCAGAGCCGTAGTACTCGCCGGTGGCGTGGCTGAACGTCTCGATGTTCGCGCCCATGTTCATCTTGGTTTCTACCCATGGTTTTATCGGCTGGTCTTTGCGCTTGGTCATCGGGCCACCCATGAGCCTCAAGAACTGATCCCACTGGCCAGCGTTGGCGGCCTTTCGGATTTGAGCGAAGCGCATAGCCGCGCAAGGGTGCGGGCTGGTCGCCGCTTCCCAGTCTTTAAGCATCTGATCTTGCTTCTCGGTAAGGCGGCGCACTTCACGCCACACCGTGACCGACGGCAGGCCTAAGAACTGAAACTGGCGGATGCCCCACACGCTGGCCCACGCTTCAATGCGTGGCGCGCTCTCATTCATTGAGTGGTCGTATTTGTCGGCGTCCATGAACTGTTCGCCGTTAATGTTTTTGCTGATGTACTTGGCGACGTAACCGGCAGCGGTGCCCTTGCTGTAGTCGATGCGCTTAGCGTCAAAGCGGGCGGTGGTTTTTCGGCCACGACTGAACAGCTCTTCTTGCTGGGATTCCTCGGCGTACTCGCGCATTGTTTCGGTGACGGTCGTTTCGTCTTCCGGCTTCATCCACAGCAATAGGTGCCAATGAGGCGTGCCGTCGTGGTGAGGCTCTACCACGCGGATGCCGTAAACGCCGATATCATCGCGGGCTAACTTCGCGCGGATCTTCGCCCACAAGCCTTGCAAATACTGTTGCGCCTGGCGTGGCGTGTCGCCCTGGTACTTGCGGTTGCGCACGCAGTTATTAGCAATCACCGCGTGAAATTTTGACGGTGTGGTCATGGTGTAAAACATGCCCGTGTGCCCCAAGCGGCGCGCCTCGGCTTCGGTGTCGCTGATGCGCAGCATGAGTTCAGCGCGGCGGTGGTCGGGGTTGGCCAATCCCTTCTCAGCCAGCTCAGCCAGCGTGAACACCTGCCCCTCTTGATTGATAGCCTCCAGTGTTTCCAGCAGGGCGTTATTGCGGAATTTCTGAGTGCGGCGACGCTCGACCGTGAAGTCGCTGCAGTAGATGCCCGCCTGTTTATGCACCCGGTGCGCTTCGCGCATCACTTGCTCAACGGTGCGCCCGCAAGCAGTGCGCAGCTTTTTACGCCACCACAGTGAACAGCTCAGGCGGGCGAGCTGGGTTTTGGCCGGTAGCTTGTGGCTGGGCGGGGCGATCCCATGAAGTGCGCAGCGGTGGCGGCCTTGCTCGATAGCCGTGGCGCGCACCACAGAAATGCAAAGCGGGCGGAGATACTGCCAGCGCTGAAAGCGGAAATTGCCAATCACTGGCGGCGGCGTGAACTGGTTACGCGCCCGGGCGCAAGCGTCTTGATAGTCGCGGAATTGCTCAGACAATGGCTTGCCTTTAATGGCCACCATGGTCGGCTTCGGCGGCGGGAAAATGCCCAGCCGCTGCAGCCGGTTTGCTTTAGCAATATCGCCTATCAAGAGACTCGCGCCCTTATCAATCGCCCCTGCCTGGGCTTGGGCGTAATTGACCAATGCGTCGTCATCGTGGGTGGCGTTCAGGCTGCCGATAACCAGGCGCTTTTCAACACTGTCGATCCACTCGCTAGCCGCGTGCAGGCCTTCTATTGTTGTGGAGCCCCGATTGACCAGCGCATTCATTGCCCGCGTAAGCGCACCGCGAATGGGCAGGAAGCGGCCGAGGATGAACGACGGCTCTACCAGCCCTTGCGTGTTGCGGCGTAACCAGCGGTTGGCCGCTGCGTGGCCGTGCTGCTTGGACACGTAGATATAGCCGTCGGCCAGCTGGTCGGCGAATGAGGGCAGCGGCGCGAACTTATCCTGCAAGAACAGGTAGCAATCTTTCGTGCCCGAGCTGAAGGCAAAGGCTTTTTCGAGTGCGCTCACCGCTTCACCCCGCTTTTAGCCAAATGCATTTGCCTGCCAAACTCGTACTCTTCTTGAGCTAGGTCGTGCTCGCGTTGAGCCTCACGTTCCATTTCGCTCAGCCGCCCAACCATGGCTACTAGCTCGCGAGCCATGTCCATGTGGCCAGCCGATCGAATACGGGCATAGGCATGCTCTTCATTAGCCTCACCCTTGCGACGCTCCATCACGCAATCGGCGGCAAGATCCGTCATCAAGTCGGCGAACCGTCTTAGCTGCCGAACGTTTGCATTCCAAGCAGCCATTTCAGCGAAGTCGTTCTCGCCGTGGTGCAGCTTGTTATCCAGGCTCATCGGAATGATTGGCTCGTTATTCACGCGACACCCCCTTCAATCATGGATAGCCAGTGGTGCGCAGCTTGGGCGTTGCCTTCCTTCAACGCGGCGATTGCGTGGCTGGCCAGCTCGCGGCTGGGGTGCGGGCGGCTGCCGTGCAGGCGGCCTTTTAGCTGGTTGGCGTAGTTGCTCATGCGGTGGATGGCACCGCGCAAGGCGTCGCGCTCTCGCTTGTTGAGCTGGTTGATTTGCAGCGTTGAGTCTTGCTGCAGATCGGCAGACTTGAGCAGCAAGCGGCGCTCTTTATGAGGCAGCTCTGCCCATAGCTCGACGAGGTCGAGATCATCCGAGCGTTTGTGCAGCTCGGCGCGGAGTTCGCCGAACCCAGCGCGGTCGACCTGAACGCGGGGCGGGGCTTGGCGGGCGGGGAGTGGAGTGACATTAGCCATGGGTATTACCTCAATGCTCGGCTGTTTGAAGTACAACGGGGCGGCGAGTATCGGCATCGACCACTTGAGCCATGCCTGCATCGCGGGCTTGCTGGATCATGCGGTCCAGGTCGCGGGCGGTGAGCATCACTGGCTTGCCGCTGGCATCGCGGAAGATGACGCAATGTGACGTGGTGGCGTCCACGTCGATGCGGGCGATTAGATTGACGCTATCGAGATCGGCGAAGGCTTGAATGCTGGCGACTTCGGCAGTGGCTTCACTGATGCCGTAGTCGTTGACCAGCGTGCCGATGGTGATGCGGAGCGCTTCGGCGCGGCTATCCCAGCGGTGCTGCCACAGAATTTCGGTGGCAAGGTCGAACGGGGCTTTTGTGGAGCTAATCGGTAATACGTTCATCGTTTCTATTCCTTCTTGGGTGGCTTGAAATCGCCGAGGCTTATTTGCCCTTGAGCCTCTAAGGCCAGCTTTTGAAGCAGCCAGTTAGAGGGGCGGATACTGACGTCTGGGTTAGGGCAATGGCTGGGGACCAACGTCTCATCGATGCTGACGTGGCCCTTGCAGCGGTAGCCGCATTTCCATTCGTTGATGCAGTACAGATACAGCTCGCGGTATTCCGGCAAGTGCGTCTTCGAAGTTCGCACTCTTAGGTGGCTACCGCAGTGAGGGCAGTCGATTCGGAGGCGACTGACCTCTTGCATATCGGCCTCTTCGGTTGGCTCAGTCACTTGGCCCCCTTACGTCGTAGAGCGCTCGGCCTCGGCCGGTTAGGCCATTCACCCCTTTACGCAACCGTCGGCGGGCTAGCCACTCGGCGGCTTGGTCGAGCGTGTCGAGGCCTTGCTGCACGCGCACGGCTTCGAGCTTGGCTTCCAGCTCTTCATCCAGTGCGATGCGGTTTTGTTCGGCCATAAGTACTCCTTAAGTGCCTTTTTTGTGCCTGCCTTTATCCGGCACGCTGGCCCACACTGACGATGTCGCCGACGCCCAGGGTTTCCAGGGCTTCCTTGAGAATCAGTTGGCGTAGCAGCGTGGCTTTCGACATACCGGTGTAATCCACCAGGGCGTCGATTAACTTGGCCTCGTAGTCGTCGAGGTTGACGGCGGCGTAGCGCGAACGGATGCGACGAGTGTCTTGATGCATTTCTTGGTTCCTTATGCGGACGTCACAAACAGGGGGTTAATCGGCGATGAGGGATTCGGTTTTGTACTGGCTGATGCCGCGCTGGATCATGATTCGCGTGGCACCAGAAAGAGAGCGCTGCTCAAGCTCGGCAATGCTTTCCAGCTCGGCACGCTCGGCTGGGGTCATCTTTACGAGAACTTGGCTAACTTTTTTCCCGCAGGAATTACCCGCATGAGTAGGCTGGATGGCTTTAACTGTATGCATGGTTTAACCTTCTCTATATATGGTTATTTATTTGTTACTCGAATGGATAATAGTTATCTGATCGAGCAACTGTCAAGTCGAGGATTAGTCTTTTGAGTAATTTTCCAGATAGGCTCAAGGAAGAAAGGGTTCGCCTTGGCATGTCTCAAGAGGCATTTGGCGAGGTGGGAGGCGTTCAAAAGGGGGCGCAGCACAACTATGAGCACGGACGCCGCAAGCCGGACTCCGAGTATCTAGAGAAGATCCAAAAAATCGGCGTCGATATCGGATACCTTTTTTGCGGCATTCGGAATAGAAGCTCTCAAACGAGTAGTTTTGAGCCCGATATGGATTCAAATACCTCAATTGAGGAGCAAACAGCCGGTTATTCCAGAAGCCAATTAGATGACCCCGAAATTGCTTCTATACCTTTGTACGACGTTGAATGCGCGGCAGGGTCTGGGCGGAACTTTGAAGGGGAAGAAATTCTTGCCTACATGCACATGGATCGAGAGATTTTTAAACAGCTTTATAAATCCTCACCGGATAGCACTATTGGCATTCGTGTGCGTGGCGACAGCATGGCGGGCACGCTTGAGGATGGCGACTGGGTCTTTGTTGACCTTAGTGAACGCGACCCTAGCAGAGAGGGCGTCTACTTAATTCTGATGGATGGCGAACGCAGGGTTAAAAGAATGCAGCGCGTGGCAGGCGGTGGTTGGCTGTTGATCAGCGACAACCCACGCTATGACAAAGAGCTTATCGCGCCGGACAAGAAACAGTTTGTAGAAATACTAGGGCGCTGCTTAGTTAACATGGGGCAACTTCTTTAATTAATTTGTAGAAAAATATTTATTATTATCTAGAAAAATAAGGGGAATTGAATGAAGGTATTTAAATTAGCTGCTATTACAGCCGCGTTCGTTACGTTAGCAGGATGCAAAACCGAGTTTGCCGCCGACCTACCGTTAAGCGCTTTACAAGATACCGAAGTGGCCACGCTGCCCGGCACCGTGCGCCTGGAAGTGCCGAGCTGTAACCATTATGAGGACAGTCGCCAGCCCTCAGATTCGGTTGTTAAGGCTCAGGAAATGATGCCCCGCATCTTCCCCGATGCTGAATTTGTCGAATGCTATTCACAGAATATGGATAGCTGGGCCGAATTCAATATCCAGTTCCCCATTGATCGCAGTGGTGACACAGATACCTATGCTTCTGATAGTTCTTTTAACATCACCACTTCCGAGAATCTACACTTTGGCATTTCAGCACCACCGGCATTAATCGAACGCTTGGAGCAAGCGCGCCGAGCTGAAATGATGATGCCCGATTTTGAATACGCCTTTGCTTTTAATGTTATAAACGACACTGAAGAACCTTTCCCCACCACCGTTATCGCTTCATGGATCGATGACCACCCCTCAACCATTCAGGGGATAGAGGTTCCAGCAGGCGAGCAATTCACACTGCGTTTGTCGGATGTCTTGATTGATCGGGCAGTGACCACTGGCGCTGCATCGATCATGGTTGATTTTGAAGCATTAACCAGTAAGTAATATGCGCTTAACATACCTTGGCCCAATGGCAATGGGCATTGACCACCCCGCGCTTGAGGGCGTTGATTGCGCGGGGTATTCGCCAAGCTGCTTTGCGGTGGAAGTGACGACCGAGGCGGGCGTGCATGGGGCGGTGATCGAGGGTGATGTGCTGTTGGTGGATGAGTCGCGCGGCCTGGGTCACGATGATTATGTGGTGGTGGAAATGGACGAGGCATTGCACCTTTACAAAACCTTTCGCATCGGCCCGCGATTTCGTTTGTTGCCGCCCAACGGCGGTACCGGCCTTATGGCTACTGGCCGCATGGTGCGCGGTGTGGTGGTGCACCAGGCGCGGTGCCAACTTGACGAGGCGTTATGATTCATATTCGCGCAATCCGCTGGTTGGGGCGTCACCCCAAAGTAGGCAATGTGATTTTAGGCTTGGTGGCCATAGTGCTTTTGTTTGGTATCGGGCGGTTTTTATATATGGCGGTGAGCAATGATCAGCTTAGTTAATCGTGTTAACGGCAGCGTGCTTAAAGACTTTTTAGATGCCAAGGGCGTTTCCAACACTTGCCCGATGTGCACCACTGGTGAAATGAGCATCTCTATTTTTGACCCCGAGGGTTATTTGGTGGGCACCGGTGAAGCACCGGCGGTGAGGGTGATTCATGAGTTACCCGACGGTACCCACCGGGGTTACGGTGAATTTCTGCGCGTTTGCCTTAACTGTGGATTCATCCATTACATTCGGGATTCAGAGGTATTGGATTTTCTTGACGAAGGGGGAGACAATGGCTCGAAATAACGTTCGTAATTTAAGGCCGTCTGACGGCGGCGGGGAGCCACCCGACATGTTGCAACGCCTACAACACCTTGAGCAGGAAGTGGCCGTTATCAAAGAAACGATGGCAACCAAAGAAAGCCTGGCCAAGATGGAAACCAATATTATCAAATGGAACGTTGGCACCATTGTCGCCGTAGCCGCCTTGGTATTTGCCATTATTCGCTTTGCCGGTGCCTAACGACATCGCTTAACGCTAACAAAGAGCCCCGCTTGTTGCGGGGCTTTTTTGTGGGCGTTAGTTAGGAGCGACGTGTTCGCCGTTGCGGGTTTCGAGCTGTAGGGCGGTGGTGTAGCTGGATTCAGTGAGGTTGTGAGTGACTTCGGTAATGATCCACGGCGTTGCGTCTATTTGTGGTTTCCAGCCGATGCACCATACCGGCGTCTCCGGGTAGATCTCGGGCTCGCCGACTGCCTGGGTAATTGAGAAATAGGCGGTCCCGCGTTGGAGGCGTTGCCATTCTGCCTGGGCGGCGTCGAGTGCTTCGGCTTCACTGGCGTAGGTGTGGCGGATCTGCTGGGCATTTTCCGGGTCGCCTACGGTGACGGCTTCGCGGGTGGCGTGGGCGGTGTTATTCCATAGGGCGGTCACGCCGGTGTAGGCGTCTCGCTCGGCCATTAGGTAGCGGTGCTGGTCGCCCGCTTGGCGGCGCAGTATGAACGGCGGGATCTCTAACCCGCTGGCCGTCGTTGCCTGCCCCATGGGTACGAATATCAAGTTGCCGCTTTTGACGGTGGCCACGGCGTCGAAGCGTTCCGCCAAGCGCGTTAGGAAGTGAAGATCGCTTTCATCAGTTTGATCAATATGAACAACGCGAACGCCCGCCAGGGTGGCACCGACGCTGGGGGTGAGGTCATGTCGTTTGGCAATCGTGGTGATGATGTCGCGCACGGTCACTTCATCCCAGCTCTGGGTACGTTTGCCGGGTAGGCCTTGGCGCATATCCGCACTTGAGGCGCGGATGCTGAGCGTGTCCGGGGCGCCGCTGTGTTCGACTTCATCGACGGTAAACGTACCGCGCTCGGTTAGCGCTTGGCCTTTCCAGCCGATAGCCAGGGTGATCTCGGCGCCGGTGGGCGGTATATCGAGCATGCCGTCGTCGTCGGTTAGCGTGATGTCGAGTTGGTCGGCTTGCATGCCGCGCCGGTCGTGTAGCGTGAGCGAGGCAAGGCGGGCGCGAAACTCGGGGCTAATGGTTTGGCCCTGTAGGGTGACTCGATAGTCAGGTTGCATGCTCATGCCAGCGCCCCGGTGAGTGCGCGTAGGGCGCTGCTTTCGAGCACACCAAGCAGCTCGGTTCTGCCTTCGTCGATGCGGGTTAGTTTCAGATCAAAATCGATTTGCTTGGCAGCACCGTCGCGGAAAAATTCGCTTTTGCGCTCCTGTAGATCGGTAATCGCAAACATGCCGTAGTAGGTGCCGGTGCCTTCGATCAACGGCCATGCTTTGCCCTGGTCGGCCAGGGCGCGGAGCATGTCGAGGTTTTGCTGGCCACCGGTGAACATGGGCAGTAGCTGGCCGGTTAGTCGAATGGTGTCGTCGCCGGGGCCAAGAAATTGATGGGTAGGCCGCGCGTTAACGCGGCTTTGGCTGGCGTGGCGCCAAGTGGTTTGCCGCTGCAGCTCTTGGTAGGCGGCGGTGGAGAGCCCAAACACAAACATGCCGTAGCTCATCATCATGACTAATACCCTCAATCGTTATCGTGGAAGTTGCGGCGACTGGCGGCGGCGGCTTGCTGCTGGGCTTGCTGCAGGGCGCGTTGTACCTGCTCATTGACCAGCCGCGCTAACGCTTGCTCATCCATGCCCGGCGCGGCCTGTACGCTGATATTGATACCGCCATGGATATGCAGCCCGCCGCTTGATTGGCTGGTGTGGCTTTGCAGGGGCGGGCGGGCGTCGATTTGTAGGCTGCCGGTGTCGACGTTGGCGGCGGCGCCGGTGGAGAGCCCCGCGCCGAGGATGAGACCACCGGCGGCGTTGCGTAGGTTGTTAGATAAGGCTCTTACTTTTTCAAGTGGGCCGTCTGAGTCGCCTTCGATACCGTTGGCTAGACCCTGCATGGTGTAGCTGCCTAGCTGCGCCCATACGCGGCTTGGGCTGTGGATCTCTTGATCCCGTTTGAAAATTCCGGTGATGAAGTCGCCTACGCCGGTTACCTTGTCGCGTAGCGCCTGCACTTTGGAATCTATGCCCGACATGATGCCGTCCATGATTGAAGATCCCAATTCGCTAAAGCTTTGAGGTAAGTCGACTAGCAATTGACGTATGCCATCACGAAATACACCGCCGATGAGCGCGCCCGGCGACCAATCACGAATCAACTCCATGACTGCCACTAAGCCGGCTCCAACCCCTTGAAGCACTGACGAACTGAATTCAATCAGAATACGGCTCAACTCTGCGACAAACCGCAATGCGTTACCCAATGCTTCACCAAAGGCGAACCCAGCACTGGTTGCCTCTTCAAATTGCTCACTTGTTAACTGAACCGGCGCAATCAGCTCTGTGAACCACCCCCATAAACTTTTAACGGTATCGACAATGCCCGTTAATACCGGCGCAAATGGCGTAAAAATATCCAGCACCGCGGAGAAAGCGGCGCTCATCTCGGCGGCCACTGGCCCCATGGACTCTCGCAAGCCCTGCCAAAAGCCAATGAAAAACGCTTTTATAGGCTGCCAGTATTTGTAGATGGCCAAGCCCGCCGCCGCTAATGCGGTGATCCCTGCAATTATCCAGCCGATAGGTGTGAACATGATGGCGATGGCCAGCCACTTGAAGGCGGCGACCGCTGGGGCTATAACGGCTTTCATCCCACTCATCACGGCCCCCATGACGCTAAAGCCCTGAGTCATAATTCCTAGCCGAATACCTAAATTGGCCATTGCGAAGCGGGTAAACAGCAGCGGGCCGAGAATGCTGGCCATCATCATGGTCACGGCACCGCCGACGGTGGCCAGGGCGATCAAGCCCGCCGTGACTTTGGCGATGGTACCGGTTAGCTCTGGGTTGGCTTTTATCCAATCGCCGACGCCGCGCGTGATACTGGTGATGTTCTGGATTAGTTCGCGTAAGGGGCCGTCGTTAGTATCGGTGATGCTGATGCCGACCTCTTCCCAGGCGCTGCGCAGGTTTTTCAGGTCACCGCCGACGTTATCGGCCATGACTTCCGCCATACGGGCGTTTTCACCGGCGTTGTGCTGCAGGGCGTTAATCAGTTCATCCAGCATTCCATCGGACATGCCATTGACCAACTCGGTCATACCGGAACCGGCTTCCGCGCCGAATATTTTTGACAGCATGGCGCGGCGCTCGACGTTGCCGAGGTCGCGGGTGGCGTTGTTGAGGTCGCGGAGAATATCGGGCATGGCGCGCATATTGCCGCTGGTGTCGGCGACCTGCAGCCCTAGCGCTTCCATGGCTTCGCGGCCTTCCTTGGCGGGATCGGTTAGGCGGTTGGCCATGGCGCGCATGGCGGTACCGGCCATGCTTCCTTGAATACCGATGTTACCCATCAAGCCCGCCATGGCGGCGGCTTGCTCCATGGTGAGGTCGAGATCTTCCGAGCCACCCAGATATTTCATCGTGTCGCCGAGCATTTCCAGGCTGACGTTGGCGCGGCTGGCGGTACCGGAGAGGATGTCACCCACGCGCGCCATGGCGCCTTCGGCTTCCATGTCGATCTTGAAGGTACCGGCGATATTGGAGGCGATGTCCGCCGCGCGGGCTAGCTCGGTATTGTTGGCCAACGCCAAGTTCAAGACGTCGCGCATGGATGATTGAATCGCCTCGGCACTCATGCCGGCGCGCAGCAGGAACTCTTGCCCGCCGCCGACTTCGGTCGCGCTGAATGCGGTGGAGCCGCCTAGGTCGCGGGATTGCTGGCGTAGCGCTTGATAGCGTTCATCGTCGGCACCGAAGCGGCCGACGGCCTGTAGGGTGCTCATCTGTTCGCCCCAGGCGATGCCTGGGGTGAGCAGGCGGCTGGCGGCGTAACCTTGGGCGATGCCGGTACCGAACATTCCCATGCCGACGCCTTGGGCGCGGGCGACGTTGCCCATGCCGTTTTGGTAGCGGTCGCGGGCTTGGGTGAGGCGGCGTTGGCGGTCGGCGACTTCGGCGAGGTGGCGTTTTTGTTCCTGCAGCGAGGTGTTTAGCCGTTCCTCTTTTGTGCGCAGCTCGCGGGCGCTGCGACCGAGGTTGTCGGTGCTGATGCCCGCTTCGTCCAGGCGCGTTTTTAGGCCGCGGATGCGCTCGGTTTGGGTGGCGTGGTTCTGGGTGAGTTTTTTGACCTCTTCGCCTGCATTGCGGGTGCGGTTGCGGTATTCACGCATCGCGCGGGCGGAGCGGTCGAACTCGGTTTGTTGGCCGTGCAGGCGCACGCGGGCGCGTTCTAGCGAGGCGCTTAGCTGGTCGCTGGGCTGTTTCGTGCGCAGCAGTTCTTTAGCTAGTCGGTCGTATTCGCGGCGGGCGACGGTTAGCCCTGACTTGATACCTGCATGGGCTTCGCGTTGCTGGTCGAGCGCTTGGGTGTACTGGCGGTTGCGTTCGCGGGCGTCATGCATCGCGCGGGTATTAGTGCGTAGGGCGGCGTTGGCTTTGCGGTAGCTGGTGACGTCGCTTTGCTGACGCTGCAGCTCTTTTAATTGGTCGCGGGTTTCGCGCATGGCTTGGCCGGTTTTGCCGGTGCTTTCGCGCATGCGTTTTAGTGGGCCGGTGACACGGTCCACGGCGTTGAGCATTACCTGCAGTCGTAGATTACGTGCCATCGGCTTTCCTATTTGCTACGTGTTATTTGCCCTGCTTACCTTTGGGCTTGTTGCCTTCGTGGCGTTTTCGGGCGCGCTCGCGCCATTCCATTAGCTCGTCCAGTTCCATGCCGTCCATGGCTTGGGGTCCCCAGTGGAACACCATGGCGAGATCCGCCATGGCGTCTTCGACGAACTCGGGAATGCCTAGGCTTCGACTTCCTTGTACTTTTTTGGGGTTAAAAAACCGTTCAGCGCCGTGCCTAACTGGATGAGGTCGACGATGTCCATGGTTTTCAGCTCGCCTTCGGTGAGGGCGGGCGAGGTGATGCGGGGCAGCACTTTGGAGAGGGCGGCAACGTCCAGGTTCATGACGTCCACGACGCTGACGCCACGCAGGCCACCGGCCATGGGCTTACGAATAGTGATTTCATTTACCAGCGTTTTGCCTCGCTGCAGCGGGGTTTCCAGCTCGACCACTTCGGTGGCTACGCCTGGGGCGGTGGCTGGGGTTTCAGTGGCTTGCTCTTCGGCTTGGGCTTCAGTGCTTTGGCTTTCGGTCTTGTCAGTCATTGCTGTGGCTTCCTATGGATTGGGTTTGGCCGCCGGGGCGGCCGTGGTGGTTGAGTGAGGGTTAAAGACCGAGCGCGCGGCGGCGTTCGGCTAGGCGATCAACGCCGCGGACGGTGAACACGTAGCCGGGGACGTCGATCTCGACGATGACTTCGCCGTCTACCGTGAGCTTGTAGTAGCTGCAGGTGGTGGTAACGCTTTGCGTGTTGTTGTCGCCTTTGCTGGCATCGCCCATGCCAATAGTTTTATGTCGGCCGCGTGTGACGACCTCGACCGGGATAACGCCGCCGTCTTCGTCGGATTCGTAAGAGCCGGTGAAGCGGAGCAGGGCGGCGTCGTGGACGGGGCTGCCGAAGCTGTCGAAGAGGCCGTCGATGATGAGGCCGCCGGGCGTCCACTCAAACGTGATGAGCTCATGGCCGTGGTCGACCTCAATCGGGCCGCCCATGCCGCCGCCTTCGTACTCGACCATGCGGAGTGCTAGTTCGGGCAGCGTTAGTTCGGGGATTTGGCCTTGCCAGTTGTTGCCGTCGCCGAACAAATTAAAGTCTTTAAGAATGCTAGGTAATGCCATGTTGGCTTGCTCCTGTTAGTGCGCTCGCTAGCGGCGGTTAAGCGGCGACGCTTTGGGCGAATTCGGCGAGGTAACGGTCGGTGATGCGCTGCTGGAACATTAGGTTTTCTAGCGGCGGTACCGGTGTGTAGTCGTAGTCGATGTAGAGCTTGCCGCTTTTCAATACCTCTTCGCTGTTTAGCTCAGGATCGAACCAGGCGGAGCCGCCCAGCAGATAACCTTGGCGTATCCATTCGCGGAACTTGGCGTTGATGCCTTCGATAATGTCGCGGACCAAGCTGGGGTGCATGGGCATATCCACCGCCCACAGGTGCGCTTCGGCGATGGTGTCGGCGATGACTTGGGCGGAGCGCGTGTAGTTCTCGAACGCAAACAACGGGTCGGCGCTGCAAGTGCGTGATCCCCAGTAACGAAACCCTGACTTGTTGATGAGCGTGGTGACGTCGGCCGCGTTGAGGTAGCCCGCGTCGGTCGCTGGATCTTGCAGATCCCAGAACACTTCCTTGGTGATACCGGTCACGCCATTTACCGGACGGTTGGAGAGCGTCTTGTGCCAGCCGAATTCGTTATCCAGCCGGGCGCGGAGGCCAAGGGCTTTGGCGACCGCGGAAAGCGGGCGGGTGGCTTCGGCGTCCACGTCGAAGGATTGCCAGTTGGGCCAGATCACCGTGGTTTCTCGGGCGCCAAAATTTTCTCGGTACATGACCGCTTCTTCTTTGGTGTTGCAGCCGTGGGCGGAAACGTAGACGAAGGCGCGGAGCTTCTGGGCGATGCCGATTAACTCGCTAGCGACGCTTTCGTTGTCGAGTTCAGGAACGCCGAGAATGCGTGGCTTAACGCCAAAGCGTTGTTCAGCCGCCAGTAGCGCTTGCATGCCGGTTTTCTTGCCGGAGGCTTCCACACCGCCGATGACGTTGGCGGTAGTTTCTGCATCGTCCATGCCTTCCGCCACGCGCACGATTACGCAGAGCGCGCGGGTTTCTGCGACGATGGCACGCAGCGAGCGGGCCAAGGTGCCACTGGTACCAGCATCGCCAATGGCGCTATAAATATCGGTGACCAATACCGGGGTATTGAGCGGGAAGCGCGGATCGACGCCACCGGCGAGCGATACGAAAGGCTGAGCGTTGACGATGCCCGCGCCGGTCGCGCCTTCCTCAGCAGCGGCGACCAGGGCGGCGGCTTCGGTGCTGGCATTGACGGCGGTGACGATCTCGGCGGCGGTGCTGGTAATTGCGCTATCGATATCGGTGGCGAGGCTAACGGTGATGTCGTTATCGGTTACCGTGACGGCCAGGGCGGCGGAGGCGGTCGCCGGATCGATGTAGCGCACGCGAATAGCGTTGGCTTCGGCGCCGTTGGTGGTGGCTGTATAGATAACGCCAGAATCAGCGGCGGCAAAGCTGATGGTTGCCTGGGCGGCGGTGCCGTCGTCGGCATTGGGGGCGGTTGCCACAAGCCCGATGACCGCTGTGGCAACGGTGCGAATCGGTCGGGTGCCTTCGTTAATTTCAATGACGCGAACGCCGTGATGATAATCGGCCATGGGTGCTTGTCTCCTGCAGGCTCAAGCGGGGTGAGGTTGCGGTGCTAGTGGAGACATGGTGTGTGGCTTACGCGCGAGAGGGTAGCGGCGGGCGTTGTGCGAGGGGGGCTGGACAGGTTCTTGTGACACGGGCAAAAAAAAGCCCGCCGAGGCGGGCTTATGTGGGACTGGCTTACAAAAGAGTTGTCCAGTAGGGCCACATAGTTAACGTCATATCGAGCAGTCCTGAAAAAATATTTAACAAAACCACCATGACGTCTAAATACTTCATTTTACACTCCTAACGCTGACGCGTAGGTAGTGGGGCTAAGCTAGACGCTCAAAATGACCCTTGAAATGTGAGTCACGATTGAGCTATCTTTGGCCCGTTGATAGTAAAGCACTGCTTAACCCCAGTTGTTTTCTAATTAAAAGCCCTTTGTCTTAGCCGGACGGGGCTTTTTCGTATGTCCTGACCGTGCCGTCAGGACATTTCGCATACTATATATAGACCATTAGAAAATCAATTCGCGCATATGTGGTATTTTTCATCCACAGGTTATTGACAGCTAATACCCAATGTTGTCTCTGAAAATGAAAAACCGCCCCCATAAAGTAGACGGTTGTTTTAGTGGCATAAAAGCGTATTAAACGGCGATTTTTCCACCATCCAACTTCTGAATCACTACGGTAGAAGCACGAGGACGTACTGTTCCCGTGGTATTAATAGTAGCGTCTTGATCGTTCTGGTTCTGGTTCGGGTCGGCGGGCCAGTTACCAGGGTGCTGGATATTGATGAACATCGCCGTCTTGTCCGGCGTTGCGAACACACCCGTCACTTCACAGCCATTGGTGCCGACTAAAAAGCGCTTGATTCTACTAGCCTTTTTTCTATTTTTACTTGTAGGCCTGTAATTTATAGACTCCTCTTTGGTGGCTGAATTAACATCATACGCGTTGCGTAGGGATTGTATAACGCTTGCCTCTACTATCTATAACGTGTTTAAAAAAAATAATGAATACCCATTTAATATCAGTGCCTTACTCTTTTTCTGGTCGCCGCACGCTATAGACCATCTGTTTTGGTCAATTAGCTATTGGCATAGCGCGTGCCCCAGAATGCAGAAAGCCCGCCAAAATTTGGCGGGCTTTTTGTTGGTTGGTGACTACCAGGTTATGGCTTCGAGGGTTTCGCGGTCTTCGGATTCGAGTGCCGCCTCGATCTCTGCTTTTCTTTGCCAGCTTTTGGCGTATTGCTGGCTGACGTGGGCTTGGGCGGCGTCGGCGAGGGCGAGCATTTCGCTGGCCGTTAACTCATAGGTGGCGTTGCTTTGGGCGCGGAAGTGGAAAACTTCATCGGTGTGGCGTTGGGCCGATACGGCTAGGCCGGTGAGGTTTTCACGGTCGCGCTGGCGGGTTTGGACGATGTCGTCGGTTTCGCCGAAGGTGTGGGTAAAGCCTTCGTTAATGGCGGCATCGCGTGCGCTGTCGAGTTCGGCGCGCTTGCGGGCGGCGAGGTCGGCGAGGTTGGCCGGAGGGATTGGCACCCACGTAGGACGGCCGTTCTCATCTGCGCCTCGCTGCATGCCCACGGGCGGCTGTCCCTGCCCGTATGTTTTCCATTCTTCGGTTGTAGTTTTTACGGCATCGGCGGGCCATGACCCACTACGCTCGTAATCCTTTTTTGCAGCTGAATTTAAAAATGTGTTTAACGATGCGCTGTAGTGCATATCAATACCCTAGGTGTATGAGGAATAAGGGAGAATTCGAAAAAGCGCCATTTTGATTAACTGTCGCAAAATTAAACGACGTCAGGGTGTTTGCTTCTACTTTGACGTTAGCCGTATCTATTCCCGAAAACCCTCCGAAGAACGTGCCTACAGAACCGAAATACTGATTTGGAAACGCAACGGGAAAATTCCCAGGGATTTTACCCACTGAGCTAGATGTATATTTCCCCCACTGCATCACAAAACCGCCCATCCAGCTCGGTAGAAATATGTAGCCGACTTGACCGAAGGAATAAGAGAACCCCCATCGCAACTTCTTAGGCGTGACTGCCGTGGTGTCATCCTCCCCCGCATCGACCTGTGCTTGCGTCGCCACTTTGAGCATGCCCGCGACGGTCTCAGTCGCTTGCTTGACCCATTGCGTTGCCCAGGCTTTGAGCTTTTTCGGTGTGACAAAGCGGACATCGTTTGCGCCGGTATTGACCATGGTCTGATCTGCGACGCGGGCCATGCCCTGTTCGGCTTCTGTCGCCTCGGGATGGTTGCGGCTTGCTTCGTGCTCAGTGCGCTGGGTGTCGACGTATTCGCGTGTAGCGAGCACCACGCTGGGGTCGATCTTGAGCTGCACATTGGCGGTGTTGCTGAGGATGAGGTGCATACGCACCACTTGGTTACGACCGGAGCCTTGCGCGAGCAGGGGCTTGTAACTGGGGGGGCAGTTGGCTACGGCGACAAAGTCGCCATCCACATCTTCAATACCTAGCTCGCGTATCCACCAGCCGCCGATATCAGGCGGCAGCACCACTTCCGCCACCAGTATGGCGGGGTTATCCGGGTCGACGGATAACTGATTGATGGCGGCACGGTGCACCTGGTTAACCAATTGGGCTTGGCCAGGGGCCGGCACTGGGTCGTTGCCGTTGGCATCGCCCAATAGCAGGTGGGTTAGCTTCCAGGGAATTTGCAGTGCATTGGCGTTGGATTGCTTGGCCTCACCAATGGTGGTGAGAAAGCCGCCGAAAGTAGAGTTTTCGTCAATCATAGAGATATACATCCAGCGTGTCGTTGAACAAGGGGGTTAGCGCGTGGGCGGTGAGGCACTGCACGTGTAAGTCGGGTGTTTGCCAGGGCAGCACTTCGAGGGTGTCACCATCAAACATGCCCACGCCCACATAGCTGGTAACGCGGGTGCTTAGTGTTATATCCAGGCCTGTGATGTGGCGGGTCAGCGGTTTGGCGTCGTCGATCAGCCTTTCCAGCTCTTGGTACATTTCATCGCTGATACCGGCATCGAGCACACCGATTCTTAGGGAGAAGGTGCCCGGCTCGCCTTCGGGCTCGGTCTGCCACCATTCTTCTATATCGAGCAGGTAGCCGAGCGGCTCGACGACGCGGCGTAATGCGGCGATGGTGCCTTTTTTCCTATGCACGTAAAACGATTTGGCGATGACGTCGCGCTTTGCTTCGGTGCTCCAGGCTGGGTCCCAGCGATCCACGGAAAACGCCCAGGCGAGATAGGGCAATAGACGCGCTTCGCAGGTGTAGGGGTTCCATAGCTGACGCAGCAGCACCGGCACGCGCTGAATATCGGCGAGGGCTTCGGCGGCGGCGCGTTCCAGGCGGCTGGCGTTGCCGGGTAAGAGGTGTTTATTCATCGCTGCCACCTATGGCGATGCTGGTGGCGGTGCAGTGGGCGGCCTGGGTGTCGTCGATGATGACATCGGTGGCGGGCTGGCTGAGTTCTACACGCTGGACGCCTTCGACGTGTAGCGCGGCGTGGATGGCTGAGATACGAATATCTCGACCAATGCGGCGCTGGGCAATGATGTAGCGCTGTAATGAGGCGGCGGCGGCATCGTGTATTGGTTCTTGCTCTGGTCCTGGGTAGAGGTAGAGCGTGGCGGCTATTTCATAGCTGATGATGGCGGCGGTTTGCACGGTGAGGCGGTCGCCCACCGGCCTGATATCTTCGGCGGATAGCGCCTTGTTGACGATGTCGAGCAGCGCCTGGCTTGCGGTGCCGTCGCCTTCGGTGGATAGCACGGTGACGACAGCCACGGCGGGACTTGGGCTGATGGCGGCGGCATCGGCGACGCGACCATCGGCAGATAGGGCGTGGAATTTGTAGGCACCGCGCGGCCCCGCGACGCTGAGCCCTTCCCAGGCACGCTGGGCGCGTAGGCGTAGATTGGTGTCGTCCTCAAACGTGGGCGGTACCGGCGGTGTGGCGTTGGGGTCGCCGGGGCTTACCGTTAGGCGATGTACTTCGAAATTGGCGACGAGATTGTCGAGGTCTTCTTGGCTGGAAAACGGGATCATGACGGCGTGGGCGGCCTCGTTGAGGCGCTGACGCCAGACGAGTTCGCGGTAGGCGTTCTCTTGTAGCAACTTGGTGAGCGGTTCGCTTTCGAGCTGCAGGGTTTGCTCGACCGCGTCGCGCTGCTCGCTGCTGACGAGTGCGAGCAGCGCCGCTTTGCGCTCGGCGAAGATGGCCTCAAAATCGAGGCTTTCGATTACGTTGGGCGCGGGGAGCTGGGAGAGGTCGATGGTGGTACTCATGCTATTGGCACTCCCGCGGTGAGGGGCTGGCCGTCGGCGGTTTCACCGATTAATTCCATGATGGCGGCACCGGGGTTTTCGGTGCTGACGATGCGGCGGGTACCGGTGATTTTGATACGCGGCTCCCACTGGCTAACGGCGATGACCGTGGCGGCGTAGACCTGCATTAATAGGGCGTCGCTCATGGGCATATCGAGCAGCTCGGGCACTAGGCTGCCGTAGTCGCGGCGCATGACGCGGGAGCCGATGGGCGTGGTGATGATGTCCGCGATTGATTGGCGGATATGTTCGATGCCGTCCAGCTGTTTTCCGGTGTTGACGTTCATGCCTGCCATTAGATTGGCCCCTGGGTGTTGCCATTGCCGGTGGCTACGCCGCTGTGCTTGTGGTCGCTGCCGACGTTTTTGCCGTTATGGGTTTTTGTGCCGCCGGTTTGTGTGTCGCTGCCGTCGCGCTGCATGTCGCCCTGGTGGTTGATGTTGCCGACCCATTGGGTGCCGCCGGGGGCGTGGATCTCGATAGAGCCCGGCAGGTTGATGCGTAGCACGCTGTTGGCGTGGTCGTATTCAAAAAGACCGCCATCTGGAAACTGGCGGGCGATTTTGCCGGGGTCGTTGCTGGGTGGTTGGGCGCTGAGCTGGAATAGGCTGGGCATGGCGACGCCGTTGGCCAAGTCGCCGCCGGGGGAAAGAATCATTACCTGTTCGCCGACGGTGGGCGGGTTCCAATCGCGGGTCGTTCCCGCGCGGCCACTGGCCCAGGGTAGCCAGCCGGTGAGTAGGGCGCCGGATCTCACGCGCACGGCGGGTAGGCGCTCATTGGGCACGCCGTGATCCACTTCGGCGATGGCACCAAAGCGGATCAGGTTTTGAATTAGGCGGAGTAGTTCGGCGATATTGTTCATGCCGCCAATGCTGCGGCGGTTACGCGCGAGAGGGTAGCGGCTAGCGTTGTGCCAGCCGCTTTGTACAAGGTGCGGGACAAGCGGCGGTGTTTAGTTGGGCGGGGTGAGGTGGTTTAGAACGCTATCGGCGATGCGGTCGGCGTCTTTGGCGGTGATGCCGATTAGCTCGCGACGGGCGTATTGGTGCTGGGGGCCGCCGGGTTCGACGCGATCCCTTAGCCCATAGTGGTGAACGCGTGCGATGCGGGCGACGCGACCGAGAAAACCCATTTCGGCGGTATCGGCCGTGGTTTTAATGCGTAGGTATTTGGCGGTGCGGATCTTCGTGAACATGGCTTTGCGGCGGATGCGGCCACTTCGCCCGCGTAGCTCTGTGCGTGGCTCGTACGGGGTGCCGTCGGGGTTGGTTTGGGCTTTGATGCGGTCGCGGTTTGCGATGCGTAGGTCGCGGGCGACTTCGCGGGCTAATACCCGGCGCTCTTTGGGTGACAGCTTATTGATAAGTGGCGTTAACCACTCTTCGAGCTGCTGCAGTTCGTCGCTCATTGCGGGCTATCCCATGCCGCTTCCTGGGTGAATTCGTCGGACCCTGGGTGCTTGACGTTGAGCTGCCAGCTTTTGGCCGGGCAGGCGTCGGCGGGGTATTCGGGCATGCGGTGATGGGCGTCGATGCTGCCGGTTTCACAGTTGACCAGGGCGACGACGCGTTCGGTTAGGCGCACGGTTAGGGCTAGATCCCAATGGGTGTTGCTTAGGATCTCGGCTTCTATTTGGACGGCTTCGGCTGGCACTAAATCTGGCTCGTAACTGTTGAGCCATTGCAGCAGCGGGATCATGACCGTGTCGAGACTGCCGGTGTAGTCGGTGATGATGATTTGGGCATCGACTGTGTATTGGTGGCTTAGGTTGGTACCGCGCGAAAACATGACCTTGCCGTCGTTGACGAAAGTGTGTAGCTGCTCGGGGTTGCGCTTTAGCTCGGGCACTGAGGCGAGCAGGTGTTGGCGTAGTGATTGGAGCTTGATCATTCGAGGGTGTCCACTAGTCCGTTATGCCTGGTTGCGCAGGCGTGGTATTGGCTGGCCCATTCGCGCATCGTTAGGGTGACGTCTTCGCCGGTGCCGGTGGTGAGTAGGGGCAGCACGCTAGGGCAGCGCTGCATTAGGTTCTGTTGAATCGGGCGCGGTTCCGGCGGCGGCGTGGTTGAGCAGGCTGATAGCGTCAGGGCCAAGGCAAACGCGCTGATAAATCGGTTTTTGAATTTCACGGATTATTCCCCTATCGATTACCCGCTCGTTGGCTTGGAGTTCGCCCAGGCGCTGCTCGATGTGGGCGGCGATCTCTGATTCGCGGTTCATGGCCGCGTCGATGGCTTGTTGGGCGGCGCGCTCGGCTGTCAGGGCGTGGCTGTCGTTTTGCCAGTGGGCGACTTGGTAGCCTGCGGCGAAGGTGCCGGCCAGCGCGGCGGCGCTGGCCAGGAAGGTGAGTTTGTTCATGCTGCCAGCCTCATGCTCTGATCGTGGCGGCGGTAGGCGGCGGCTAGCTTGGTGTCGTAGTCGTTGGCGGCGTAGTTGGGGCCGTTGTAGCGGCTGGCGAAGCCTGCCCAATCGTGACGGCGCAGCGCGGCATGAATGCCTTTGTCTTTTTCGACGAAGCGGACGAAGGCGTCGAGCTGGTTGGCTTCGTTGATGGCCATATCGGCGGCGTAGTTTTCAGCGGATTCGTAGCCCAGGCGCTTCCAGTGGAACCCCATAATTTGAAAGAGCCCCCAGCTTGCGGATTCAATCGACGCGCCGGTGTGGATCTCGCCCGCGCGTTCGCGCCGGTTGTGTTCGCGGTGGCCACCGACATAACCGCCGGGACTGGCGTTGACGATATCGGGCTTGGCGCGCTGGTACGGCAGGGGGTTAATGCCGTGGTGCTGTAACTGGCGGCGCATGATGTGGCGTTCAAAGAGGATGATCGGCACGCCATTACGCGGGCCGCCTATGTGGAACCCTTTACCACGGCTTTCGACTTCGTTTACGGCCATCACGGCGGCTAGCTCTACGCCGAGACGCTCGGCGGCGTTGACGAGGTCTATCTGGCGTAAAAAGCGACCTTCTTTGACGCCATGAAGTAGCGCGCGGGTTTTCGGGCCTGCGATGCCGTCGGTGACTAAGCCTTGTGCACGCTGGTAGCTGCGGACGGCTTGCTCGGTTTTCGGGCCAAAGTGACCGTCGACGCTTGCTGGGTAACCGGCGGCGGATAATTCGCGTTGCAATGCGGTGACACTTGGGCCTATCGAGCCTTGGCGTAGCAACATGTTATTGTCTCCGAAGCGGGCGAATGAGGTGGGCGACGTTGCCGCCGGTGCGGATTAGGCCGACGGCTAACGCCACCATGGCGGCGGCGATGATCAAGCGGCCGTTTTCGTTGGTCGGGGGGCCAAAAATCACGGCGCAGGTGGTGACGACGATGATTAACCATGCGGCGAGCGCGATGCCTGGGCGGTAGCGACCGGCGCGGCGGCGGAATGTGAGCAGCCGGGCAATGACGACGAGCGCGGCGGCGATGGTGATTAAATAGGTGATGCTCATTAGCGACCCCCTAGCCATTTTTTAAGGTCGAGCGTTTTTACTCCTTCAATCGCTCTTAACCCTGCGGTGACGGATACGGCAGCGGCGATAAACGCAGCGACGGCAGTGTGTTCCAGCATGCCGCCGAGGGTAGCGGGGCCGCCGAGGTAGCCGATGCAGAATGAAATAAACAGGTAAACAAGACGCTCGATCAGCCCTAGCTCTTTAGCGCTCATTACAAATAACGTGGCGCCGCAAAATGCGCCTACCACTGCGTTGGCGTCGATGCCGGGTAGCGAGCCAATCACCACGGCGGCGAGGCTTGCTGTTCCGGCGGCTGCCATGGTGCTTGGTTCGGCCATGTGATCCCCTTTTATGATTCGATCAGCTCCAAAGCTGAATTTTTGGCTTTTTGGTTTCGCGGGTTTCCGGTGGCGGCGGTAGCGTGACCGGTGTTCCCTCTTTGAGCACCGGGCCTTGCTCTGCCAGGTGCGGGTTTAGCTGCAGCGTTTGCTCGGTAATCGCGGCGGTTTTGCCGTAGACGCGGTAGAGCAGGGCGTCCAAGGTTTCGCCTTGATGGGCGCGCACCGTGCGTTTCATATCAGCTCTACGGTGGTGTGGTTGCGGCCGGTGAGTTCGGCGATTGCCCAGCGGGCATCGGCGCGGTAGTCGTCGGCGGCGAGGTCTTTGGCTTCGCCGCGTTCGTCGCCTTCGCCGGTCGCTGAGGCGTCGCGGTAGCGCTCTAAAAGATCCGCTTGAGCCTGGGCATAGACGGCGCGGTTATAGAGCAAATGGAGGTCGCCGGGGGTTTGCCAGGGTTCGACCGGTACTTCGTCGATAGTCGCGCGTCCGCTTTCTTGCTGTTCGGCTTGGTATTCCGCCAACTGTCGGTTTATGTCTGCTATTGCGGCGCGCAGTGATGTCTTTAAGCGTTTTGGCGTGACGTTGTGGACGCGCTCTTCTTCGCTGAATTCGTTGGGGTCGATCTCGGGCCAAAAGCCGTTGTTGGCTATAGGGTCTAGCGGCGGGCTTGTTGGGTTGGTGCCGTGGGCGATCATGCTGGCCACCTGTTAAAAAAGAAGGGGGTGGATCACTTCGCGCGAGGCTGAAAGCCCTTGCTTAGCGATGCCCCCTTGCCGTCGGGGTGCGACTCGGTTGGCGGTCAGGCGTTGGCCTGTTCGCCCTGTTTTTTGATTGCGCTTTCTAAGCGCTGGATATCCTGCTTGACGCCGATTTTGTCGTTTAGCTCTAAAGCGCGTTTGAGCTGCGCCAGGGCGCCTTCGTTATCTTCGGCGGCGCGGAGGGCGTAGCCGTAGTATTTGTGCACTTTGGCTTTGATCTCATCGTGCATATCCGCATCACCGATGATAGCCACGGCGCGAGCCATGACGTTGGCGAGGGCGTCGGCGTCGGCATCTTCTTTTGCCAGCTGGATCTTGACGCCTTCGGCGATCTCTTCGGCCAACACGCTAACGGTATTGCGGGCGTAGCGGTCGGGCGTATCGAGGTTGTGTTTCACGGCGTAGGCACCAATTTGAAGGGCTTTTTCGTAATCGCCGGTGTCAATGCACCAGATCATGAGCGTCATCAAGACATCGTCTTTTGCGCCTTTGCCTTCGCCTAACACGCCATCGACATAGGGCATGAAGTCGGGCAATAGCTCGCGCTTCTTCTCGACCTTGTGCTCAATCGACTTTATGTCTTTTAGGGAGCGAGTTGCTTCATAAAGCGCGCGGTTGTAAAGCTCGTATTGCTCGCCTTGTTGCTGCTCGCCTGGGGTCGCGGTGCCCGCCGCTTTCGCGGCGGATACCTGCTCAAAGTGTTTACGGGCTGGGCTTTTCATCTAACCCCCTTTTTCAGCTAGCTGGTGGCTTTGCCGCTTATTCAGCGAATTCGATGTTTTCTACGAGGCAGCCGAAGCCGTAGTCTTCAACGACATAGGCGTCGTTGGAGCTTTCGTAGTTTTCGATGCGCTTACGCTTGGGGTTGTCCAGCACGTAGCGGCGGCGGCTGCCTAACTGCCAGTAGAGCGAGAGGTTAGATAGCGAGGTGATCAGGATGGAGCCATCCGGCACGAACGGGGCGCGCACTGCCTGCAGGCCACCGACACGCTTTTGACTGATGATCAGATCCAAGGCGCGGGCTTCGGTAGGCGTTTCGGCGTTTTGCTGGATTAGCGGGAAGTATTTATCCGCTAGCATTTTACGGCCCATGATTGCGACGAGGCCGGTGTCTTCGCGGTACCAGGGTTCGATCATTTCGTTGACGGCGTCGAATACCAGGGCGTCTAGGTTGGCGTAGTCGCTCGCGGCGCCGACCGTTACTTTTCCTGATGCGGCGACGACTTCACTAAGCACGCGCGCGGGTGCATCTTCGCGGTACTTTTGCAGCCAGCCTTTATTGACGTCTTGCAACATCGGGTTAGCGGTGCGGTCGGTTTCGGCGGCGACGCTTACACCGTTAAAGCCGACCATGATGCGGTCGAGTGCTTGGCGGCGAAGGATGGCGTTACGTACGCGGGCTTGGAAGTCTGGGAAGCGCGCCCAGGCGTCGAGCGATGCCCACGGAAGATGGGTATCAAATTCGGTGCTAAAGCATTCGTAAGTGTTGGCAGTCAGCGAGGCGAGATTACGGGTTTCGCGCTCATTGGCATCTACGTTGGTGCGACCGGCGATGGGGCCGGATACGCCGACGCCTACTTTTTGCCCTTTGATCTCATCGACGCCGACCATGTTGATGCGGCCAAGGAATTCGCTGGATTCCTGCATGGTCGATTCAAGCGTTTGCTGAACGCTGGGTTCGACGTTGAATTGCTCGCTCGCGCTTTTTACGCCGCTTAGGCTGGCTAACCGATCCCGGTACTGGTTGAACTTGATACGTGTATCGTTGCGCATTGGTGTTATCCCTAGAATTTAGTGGCTCTGGCGGCTGGCTTTTGGTTGGCCAGGGCTTAGCAGTCGGTTAGCTGTTCACCGCCGCCGGTGGCGGGGGCGCGATGCTTGGTGTCTGGTGTGTTGTCGAGCTTGGTGTACAGCTCATCGAAGCTTTTCTGCAGGGCGTCGTGATCGGTTTGCAGCTTGCTGAACTGGGCGGCGGTGGGGCGGGTTTCCAGTTCGTCGGCCAGCGAGTTGTAGTGCTCGGCGACAACCTCAAGCGTGCCTTCCAGCTCGGTGCGGAACGCTTCAAAGCCCTGCGTAGTTTTGGTGTCGTGGCGTTTGAACAAGCTGGCGATTTTAGCTTTCAAGCCTTCGGAGGCCGGCGGCTTCTCCTCGGAAAAATCCATCTCGACTTCGACGGCTTCGGTGAAGAGGTTGCCAGCGTGTTGCTTGCGGCTTGCCAGCGGTGATGCGGCGCCTTTTTCACGACTGAATGCGAGCATTTCAGTACCCAGCGAGGCCGGGGAATCCGTTACCGCTAGGCCTTCAAGGTAGGCTTCGCCAGAATCTGCAAACTCTGGGTTGACTTCGATGCTGGTGTAGACCTTTTGGCGGCGCTTGTTGATTTCCTTTAGCTGCTCGGTTGGCTCGATTTCAGCAAACAGCGCGAGCTTACCGTCTTCTACCTCTTTGGCTTCTAGCGAGATTACGTCACCCAGGGCATTGAAAACGCTATCCGCTGTCATGCCGCGTAGGTGCTCCATCCAAATGCGGGCGCCGTATTTTTTGGGGTCGTAGTTGGCGGCCATCTGCTCAATCCACTTACGTAAGATCGTGCGGCCATCGGTGGTTGCGCCTTCGGTAGCAACGCGGAATTTTTTCTTCATGCTGGGCATCCTGAGCGGGTTGGCTGATCAATAGCGCTCAGGTTCCGCGCGTACGCCTTTCGGCTCAACGTTTGCGCGTTGTGCGAGGTTTGCATGACAAAGCGGGGCAGGCGTGGGCATCGCGCGCGACGGGTACGCTGGCGGCATGACGACGACAGCCCCCGACCCGATCCCCAGCGCTACTGACTCCCCGCGCATGATTGCCCGCCACCTCTACTGGCAGGGGTGGCGGGTTGCGCGTATTGCCGAGCATATTGGCGAGAAAGCACCGACGGTTCACAGTTGGAAAGCCCGCGACCGTTGGGAGGATTCAACGCCGACCGAGCGCGTTGATTGCACGCTTGAAGCGCGCATGTGCCAGTTGATATGGAAGGCGAAAAAAGAGCCCGGCGACTTTAAAGAGATAGACTTGCTCGGGCGACAGATTGAGCGGCTGGCCAGGGTCCGTAAGTATGACGAAACCGGCAACGAGGCGGATCTAAACCCTAATATCGAGGCACGCAACGCGGGGCCGAAGAAGAAGCCGAAGCGTAACGCCCTGGATGAAGAACAGACCGAGGCACTGGAAGAGGCGTTTCTCGACTCGCTATTTGAGTATCAAGCGGTTTGGAATGAGGCGGGGCAAAAGCACCGCATTCGTAACATTCTCAAGTCTCGCCAGATTGGCGCTACTTGGTACTTTGCCCGCGAGGCTATCGTCGATGCGTTCAAGCATGGGCGGAATAAGATTTTCCTTTCTGCATCACGCGCCCAGGCGCATATCTTCCGCAATTACATTATTCAGTTCGTCAAAGAGGTTTGTGATGTCGAGCTGAAAGGCGACCCGATTGTTTTGGATAACGGCGCCGAACTGCATTTTCTGGGCACCAACTCCAAAACCGCCCAGGGCTACCACGGTGACGTTTATCTCGATGAGTATTTCTGGATTCATCGCTTTGCTGAGTTCCGGAAAGTCACCAGCGGCATGGCCATGCACAAAAAATGGCGGCAAACGTATTTTTCGACGCCGTCGAGTGTTGGTCATGAAGGGTACCCGTTCTGGAATGGTGAGCTGTTCAACAAGCGGCGTAAGAAGTCGGAGCGGGTCGAGTTTGATGTCAGTCACGATGCGCTGAAAGACGGCAAGCTCTGCCCCGATGGCCATTGGCGTCAGATCGTGACGGTGATGGATGCTATCGCGGGCGGCTGTGACCTTTTCGATCTCGATCAGCTAAGACTTGAATACTCGCCGGATGAGTTCGACAACCTGCTTATGTGTGGGTTTGTCGATGATAGCCAGAGTGCTTTCCCGCTGGCGGCAATGAAGAGCTGCATGGTCGATAGCTGGGAGGTTTGGGACGACTTCCGGCCGTTTGCGCCGCGCCCGGTGGGTGATCGGGAGGTGTGGATCGGTTACGACCCCACCGGCCAAGGCGAGGATGGCGACGGCGCTGGGCTGGTGGTGGTGTTGCCCGCGCGCAGCAGTGAGGAAAAACACCGCGTGCTGGAACGGCATCGGCTCAAAGGCCAGGACTATGAAAAGCAGGCCGATTTCATCAAGGCGTTCAGGGACAAATACAACATCGGGCATATCGGCATCGACACCACCGGCATCGGTGGGGCTGTCGCTGAGTATGTCGAAAAGTGGTTCCCAACGGTTATCCGGTACCGGTACGACGTTGCGCTAAAAACTCAAATGGTGCTGCAGGCTCAGCAGATCATCCGCAAAGAACGGCTTGAGTTCGATGCCGGCTGGTCGGATCTCGCCGCCTCGTTTATGTCGATCAAGAAAGAACTGACCAAGGGCGGGCAGCAATTCACTTACAAGAGCGGGCGCAACAAGGCGACCGGTCACGCGGATTTAGCGTGGGCGACGATGCACGCCCTGCAGTTCGAACCTATCGACGGCCCGGCAAATGAAGGCGTTGGCCAATCCTTAATGGAGATTTACGAATGACGACAACGACCGCTGCGGCAAAACCCCGCCATCGTGTTTATGCCTATGAGACTTCGACCGAAGCAAGCGTCCCAGCGGTGGCCGCCGATAGCAAGCGGATGGAGGCTTTTACGTTTGGCGACCCCGAGCCAGTTACCAGCATGCGTGACGTTTGGTATGAGGGTGTTTGGCTTACGCCAGATGAGTGGTATGAACCGCCGATCCCGTTGAGCGTGCTGGCCAAGAGCTACCGGGCAACACCTCACCATGGCAGCGCAATGCAGGTTAAGCGAAATATTCTACTGAAAACCTTTGTGCCCAATCAGCTGCTAAGCCGCCGCGATTTCAGCGCGTTGGCCCTTGATTATCTGGTGTTCGGTAATGGGTATTTGGAAGAGGTGAAAGGGCGGCTAGGACGGCGGCTGGCGTTGAAGCATCGCGCGGCTAAGTACATGCGTCGGGGCGATGACGACCGCTACTGGTGGATACCGAACTACATGGAGCGAGTAGAAATTCCCGATGGGCGGACCATCCACCTACTTGAACCCGACATCGATCAAAGCATTTATGGCGTGCCGGACTACATTGGTTCATTGCAAAGCGCCTGGTTAAACGAGAGCGCCACGCTGTTTCGTCGGCGGTACTACCTGAATGGCAGCCACGCAGGTTTTATCATGTACGTGAACGATGCCGCCCACGATCAGAAAGACATCGATAATATGCGGCAAGCTCTGAAAGACAGTAAGGGGCCGGGCAATTTCCGAAACCTGTTCCTCTACTCCCCCAGGGGTAAGAAGGATGGCGTTCAGATCATTCCGGTGTCGGAGGTGGCGGCTAAAGACGAGTTCTACAACATCAAGAACATCACGCGCGACGACCAGCTCGCAGGGCATCGCATCCCGCCCCAGTTGATGGGCATCATTCCACAGAATACCGGTGGATTTGGTGACATCGAGAAGGCAGCGCGGGTATTCGTTGCCAACGAGCTGGAACCACTGCAGGCGACCATGAGAGAGATCAATGAGCATGTGGGCGAAGAGGTCGTGAAATTCGACCCTTATACGCTGGACGATCCCAACGCCGAGTAAACCAACCCACCAATCGACGCCGCCCACCTGGGCGGCTTTTTTGTGCGCGCACACATAAAGCCAATTTTTAAATGAGACGCTTTAGTTCTCTTATTAGCTCTACGATTCGTTTTAAGCGCTCCTATTCTGGCCCCATCCCGACCACTCGCAACATTAGAACGCGCCTTACGCGAGCTGTACGGCCTGCCTACCCACCCACGGCGGCGACCCGCGCCGCGCTATCGTCACCCCGCCCCGCCCGCGCGCTAAATGTAGTGGTTTTTATGCACTATTACGGCATGCACTCAAGCCGCGCCACTGCTGGGCGGAAGGGCGGTTATAAGGGGTAATATTTTTATGCGTTTTCATGCGCAATTATGCAGTTTTTGCGGTGGTCAGTGGCAAGGCGTGAGGTAGTGGTCGGCAAGCATGGCCAGTATGGTTTTCCGGTGGCCTTCCCATGTTCGTTCGTCGACCACATCAGCGACGACGGTTGGCATTTCAGCGTAGGTAATCCATAGCTCGACAGTATCGGCAGGTGTTAGGCCGATCTTTGCGCGGTGGTTCTGGGCACGAATATCAAACTGAACGTAGTGGCCAGCATCGGTGGATTGGCGGAGGGAGTAGGTAAAACGCTTTAATTTCATGTGGCAACCCGGGCTCTATTTTCTACGTAGTACATTACCCTAAGCCAATGATTTGCAAAGCAGCTATTATCGGTTTTTACATAGATCATTTTCTTTTAATTTACTGTTTTATATATTTAATTGTTATATCTTGTAATCAGTAGGTCCCGGGTTCGACTCCTGGTGTCGGCACCACTGAAAAGTGGTTAAAAGTTAAGCGTTGGAGAATTAAATTAAGCCGTCCGAAAGGGCGGCTTTTTCGTATGTGTCTACAAAGTGCCAATGCGTAGTTTATCCACATCCTCTGCTTTAAACAGAGTGTGGATAACGCGCTATGCAGTGGGGGTGTTTCCGTCAGGGTACGTGCCTGTTAGCTGCCGTAAGATTTCATAACAACGCTTGAGCTTCGCATTTCTTTCTTTAATAAAGATGCACCGCTTCAAAGCTAGCCAGCGGTGCATCGTTATCATCCAGCAACTGAAGCCTTGCGCCTTCCAGGTGCCATGCGTTCGCCTGTTTGAGGGCGGTCAGGAAGTCCTGCTCAGTTTTCATCGGGGCAGCCGGGCAGGCCATTTTGGTGGTGGCGACCTGGTTGAACGCGATGCGCGCGTTCTCCACTTGGTAGCGGCCCGTTAGCGTATTGCAGCCGGTGGAGCCCGCTAAGCGAGAAGCATCTAGATGTAGCACCATGTGGGCTTCACGAACGTTTTCTTGCGCGGTGACCGGCGCGCCATCAACGTTGATCAGCTTCCAGTAAGTATTGACCAGCGATTCATCCGGGTACTTTGCTGCTTGGTGGCGATCAACCTCCGTTGACGAGCAGCCAGCGGCCACCAGAGTGATACTGGTCAATACGCAAAACATGAGTTGCCGAATCAATGTATTACTCCTCATTTAGGTATCGCCGCCATTGCTAAGTGTGGCTGTTATTCGTTGATTGCCATACATCCTGCCACTGCCAGCCATCTTTATGAACATAGGCTACCAATAACGTTTGGTAGGGTAGCGAGGCTAAATAGTCGTGTATCTCAGTGTTCGATTTCCCAATGCGGGGCAGGTCGGCATAACCATTGAGCACAGGAATGTCAGGCAGCTGTTGGCTTGGGTTGATAAAGGCACTGTCGAGCGTATCCAGAAATTGCTCAATGGTTTTGCGTGTGATTAACAACTGTTCCAGCGAAGTATCCTCCAGTTGTGTGCTAGCAAAGCATGCCACATTGATGGCTTGATACAGGGTCGCGATCGCGAGCGAAAACGCTTTGCTACGCGCCTCGCTGTGATAGTAGTGCAGGATTGGGTAGGCTAAATGTTGCTGCCCCAAGGTCGTGATCGATGATTGTAGTGTCTGTAGTTGGCTTATTAGCGTCGTATATTCCCCGCCGCTGTGAGTGGCCGCAAGAATCTGCTGAGGATCTTCGCCCATCGCGCTGATAGTCAGCGATGCTTGGCGTTTTTGAATGACGTTGGTAATGATATTCAGCACATAGGTAATCGATAGGGTAAACAGGAAAAAGCCGTTTGCGGCCGCCAGCACCGGCGGAAGGCGCCACGTGTCATTGCCTGCCACGAAATCACCGTAGCCCAGCGTGGTGAGGGTATATCCGGTGTAGTAGGCCCGCTCCATTACGCTGGCGGTCGCCTTCGAAGTGGACACTACGACGGCTTGCGGTGAACTACAAAAAAGTAAAAACCAACCCAGCCAGGCGACGAAAAACCACGTCAGCAGTAGCGTTACCGTTATCCAGGGGCCGACAGAAGAGAGCATGGCGTGGCTTTTACGCCGGCGGTGAATATTGAGCAGTAAAAACCACAGCCCACTGACCAATCGGTTGGTGAGAGGGCCGCCTGAGCTCGAGACCGATAGGGTGGTTCGAATGGCGTCGTAAATGACCAGTAAAATCAGCAGGGCACCGATGATCCCCACTAGCGTGCTTCCCATCACAATGAGTACTCCTTTGAAATATTTACCGCTGACGTAAGCGCTAGTTCACCATTAGCGTGGCAATGCCCGCTACATAGAGGCCGATGATGACTAGGCTTTCAAAACCAATACGGCCAGGCCCCTGCTCTTGGCGATGCAGCAGGCCTAGCATTAATACGCCTGTCATTAACACGGCCAGGGCAACCCATAGCATGACCTGATCAGGTATGACGTGATAAATCGAGCCACCGCGATAAGCGATATCTGACGCCGCAGCAAACAGGGTATCAAATGCATTGCCGCCAATAATGCCCGCCACGGCGAGCGTTAGCGCTCCACGTCTTACCGCTGCGACGGTGGTGACCAGCTCAGGCAACGACGTGGCCACCGAGGTCAGTAGCACCCCAACCGCCGCTTGGCTAAGGCCTGTTTCCGTTGCAATCACCGTAGCGCTGCGCTCGAGTAGCCAGCCCGTCAGGCCTATGGCAAGGGCAAGGCCCAAAAATAGTAGCCAGAGACGCATTAGCGTTAGTTTTCCCGGCGACTCATCGGGCTGGTCTTCATGGGTTTCACGCGTTCGGGTGGGCGCCCACATCGGGCGAGTTTGGGCATTTTTAACCAGCTTCAGCCCAAACAGATAAGCGATAAACAGCAGGGGAGTGACAGGGTGTATCTGCCACAACGTCCACTCAGGCGTAAAGCGACCTAACAGCAACAGGCATAGCAGGCACAGCAGTAACGCGCCCTGAATCAAATTGCCCAGGGAGGCCGCCGCGTGTTCGAGATTCGCACGTCGATACGCCATATCGGCGATGGTTAAAAATAACGTCTGAACAGCGATGCCGCCCAAGGCGTTACTCATTGCCAGTTCGGGTTTGCCGGTCCAAGCCGAAGACACTGACACCACAATGCCGGATAGCGACGTCGCCATTCCCAGCAGTACAGCGCCGGCAATGGCTTCGCCTATCCCGGTGCGGTCAGCGAGGTCGTCGACAATCCGTGCAAGCCGGGTACCCACGATGCCAATGATGGCGGCGCAAGCGCTGAACAGGGTAAAAGCGGCGGTTAATGACATATCACTGAGCAGTGTGAGCATAAATGACCCCGGCCAGGGTAGGTTCTTGAGATGTCGATAAGCGTGAAACGCCTACAGCATCGGTGATTCGATGGTGGTGTCACTGGGCCAAGCCGTGACCACGACTTCATAAATACGCCAGTCGTAGTGGTTTAAAAACTGCGCGGCCTCGCGTAAGTGGTGCGCCAAATTCTCGTCGCTATGGGGAACCACAAATGCTTCGCCGCTAAAGATATGGCCCTCCTCACGTAAGCGTACGGCAGCACTGGCGACCCACTCCATGTTACATAATTGTGCCTCTAACGCTTCAGCAAGATGTTCTGGCTCTGCTTTAGAGGTAAAACGGGGGCGCCTGTCGAGGAGGTCACCCACTGCCTCTTTCAGGTTCGTCACGCCATCCTTGGTGACATCGAGCGCAATAAGCGCACCTGCCAGCGCATCCGCCCACCATAGGCCAGCGCCAACGCCGAGTATCCCCGCAATCGCGGCAAGCCCCGTCATCCAATCCGCCTTACTCATCTTGCCATCCACAAACACCGTTTTTTCATGTACTTTTTTAGCGGCTTTCATCTGTAAATGGCCGATGATGACCGGTGGAATGACGCTGTAAATCAGCGCACCAATCATTAACCACCCCATCCAAAAAGTAGTGCCGAAGAGCTCGACGGCGCCAATGCTGGGATGCTCCATTTTGGCGAGCTTCAGTAGCGAATCAAGCAGCAGGATACTGCCGAGCAGCGCTAACGCCGTGGCTGCACAGAGAAAAGCGATACTGGTAGCTCGCTGATAGCCATAGGGAAAGATTTCATTAGGCGCTCGGTTGCGATAACGCATGGCGACTAGAAAAGCGATAGGAGGAATTAAAGAGAGCATGTCTTCAAACCAGGCCACTCGCATGGCCTGACTACTGCCTAGCACTAAAGCCAGTACGCTGACGATGGAGATGCGAAACCCCAGGTTCCACCATTCAAGCCGCACTAGGTAATCAAGGTCTTTCTGTTTATCAGGCGGTAGTTGATACGCTTGCCTTACTTTCATTGCGCCGCCTCCAACTGCTGCAGCCGCTGCTCAATATTTGAGTAGCCATTGAGGTGGCGTTGCAATGTCAGCATCCACGCGTTCTCGCCTTTAGGCAGCGCCATTACCTGTTTGTCGGTAATGATCTCCCAGGGGCCAGCTACCAACCCGTGCGCCGATAACCACCAAGTAGGCCCGGCGACGGGCCCCTCAATACGAGTAATGTTGGCAACTTTGATTGGCTTGGCATTTTTTTCTTTAAGTGCTGCATGCATATGATTAACAGGAGGAATAGCGACTTCAAGACCCTCTAACGAAGTGGGGAATGGCGCCCCCGACGGAAAACCGACGGTATAGCGGTTTTGATAATAGGGGCGGGTCAGCGCCGCCTGCTGGCCCAGGCGGGAGCGATTCGTTAACCCCCCTATTACCACATCAAGTTGACGATGCTGCAGCGCGGCTAGCAACCTATCTTCACTGCCCCAGTGCCAGCGGATTTCTGAATTAAGCCGTTCCGCCAATGAGCGGATGATGTCCGGTTCCAGTCCAGCAGGGCCCTCTTCACGGCGGATCACCCAAGGCGGGTTTTCAGTCAATCCGACTTCCAGCACACCTCCTTGGAGTCGTTCCATCGTATGTTCTATGTCTTGGGGATAGCGGCATCCGGGTAGGGCCAGCGCTGACAATAGGCTTAATACAACGAATAAAAGTGCGCGCTGAGACCCAAAAAAGCCTTTCCCTTTTTTGGTTTTCATAGCGAACTCCTGTTAACAATGGCGCTGCCCAGCAATAGCGGCTAGGCAGCGTCAATGCCTTAATGATAACTAATATTTGATTGACTCGGCTAAGGCAAGTGCCCGCTAGCCGTTAATCCCAACTGATGGGGCATCTCTGTTAATTAGGGTCATTCTTCCCGAGCGTAAAATCCGGCGGATCGCTGGCAGGGAAGCTTTCATCGCTCATTTCATCGACATGTTCCTGTTGCTTGCGAAAAGCATTGAGCTTTACAAATTCACTCAATGGCTTTGCCAGCACCCAGTGCTCATCTTGGCGGGTTAATTCCTGGTTAGGCACGCTATAGGTATTGCCATCGCTGGCTTCAAGCGCTACCCGCTTTAGGTATTTATCTTGAACAAAATGGCCTATAAGCTGTTGCTTATCATCATAAACTGGATTTTTCACGGTCACTGCCTCGTCAATTAAACGTAATCATAGCGATCAAGAAAGGCTCAATGCTCGACTGAGATCAAGGCTATTCACTGCTCTTTGGATCGGCCTCATCTGTTTTTTGATCAATATTGTCTTTATGCGCTTTTTTTTCCTTCGCCAGCTGTGCGCCAGAAAAAGGAGCCGCCTCAAGAGAGGTGTTATGGTCTGGTGAGGAAGAGTTTTTATCAGCTTTCTGATTATCGACGTTTTCGTCGGGTCGAAAGGGCTGGGGCTCTTCTTTATGGGAGCCTTCACGCCCAGCTTGCTGATCGTCATTAGGCATGTCTTTATCTAGCAATTGCTTGGCCTTCTGACTTTCTTCGCGCTTATCAGTGGATTGACGATTCATGATTTCCCTCCTGGATAATGTCGCCGTAAGGTTTATATCAATGGTCTTAAAAAAATGCCGACTAGCCGTTTTCTTCAGTGGTGACAGAAAGAGGATCGATAGGGCGAACATTGGTGATGATTAGTCCGCTGCGAGGCCGAGCCGGTACCACATTGAGATCGATCGTTAAGTCTTGCGGGGGTAGGTCATAGCGCACCTGCTGGGCGAATTTTTCGATGGCCCAGTTGATGAGCGCCACAGTAATCCACTCTCCCGGGCAGCGATGCTGTGTCGCATGCTCGCTACCGCCTTGGGGGATCATCGCAAAGCGATGAAATGCCTGGGGCTCGTTTTCGAATCGTTCCGGGTAAAACTGATCCGGTGACGCCCAGCGTTGGGCGTCATGGTTAGTGCCGTAAAGATCAAGAATGGCTTGCCTGCCGCGCTTGAAGCGATAGCCTTGCCACGTAAAGTCAGTTTTGACGCGCGCCGCTAGGAATGGAAAAAACGGATAGTAGCGCCGCACTTCTTGAATAAAATGTTGGCGATAGCGGCCTGCCCCAGGGTGTTTGAGCTTATCAAGGCAGTGCGGGTACTCATGCAGCGCCATCACCGCAAACACCATATACCTTGCTACCGCCACGATGGGTCGGATGACATTGATTAACTCGACGGCAACAGTATGGCTGGGTAAAACCTTGCCATTCGCCTCTTGAAAGTCGGCAAACGCGGCCAGGGGCAGTGATGGGTCAATGTCATGGCGCCCTTGCCTGTATTGGCTCACTAACGCTTGTAGCGCATTTTCGGCTTGACGGCGTGCGCGTCGGCTTGCCCAATGCTTTGGACCTATGGCGGCCCCGCCTTCTACCATTAGCACCAGCTTGTTCGTCATGTCGGGCACCTCTGCTTGGTGCAGGGGAATACCGCACCAAGCGCAGGCTGCACGGCATAACAGTTGGTGAAACTCGTCGAGCAGCGTGATCGATGCTTGCGGCTGCCAAAGCGTTAGATGCGATTGCCAGTATTGCTCGACCCACTGCATAAGCGCATCAATGCGCGGCTGAGACATTAATGAAAGAAACAGCGCTTTGCGCTGACGATGCGCCTGTCCATCAAGGCCTTGGACGGCACCTTCACCAAACAGGGTTTTTTTTAGCCGCCTGGGGGCGGCGTTCACTCGGGTGAAACGCGCCTCATCGTAAAACAGCGCCGCCGCTTCTTCGCCTCTCATAAACAACGTTTTTTTAAGCAGTAAGCGGGAGCTAAAAAGATTGCTCCCTAACCGGTCGCATTGCGCTGAGATATAAGGGTAACCACAGCGCATTATCGGATACGTGCTCTCCCAACTTGCCATCGGCGGCTCAGCATGGTGGCCCATTAATGCCTCCTAAGATGAGGCGCTTTAGCAATAAAGCTCTTCGAGAACTGTTTTAAAGACGCTTTGATCGTCTCCAGAGCATCTGGATCTCCATGCAGCATGGCCGACATGTAGGCCTTGGCCTGCTGTTTGGAAATATGCGGTGGGATAGGGGGAATGTCAGGGTCCGTATGAAAATCAAGCACGGTGGGGCAGTGATTGGCAATTGCCTGATCCCAGGCACTACCAATCTGTTCTGGATCGGTCACTTCAATGCCTTTCAAACCAATCATTTCGGCATACTGCGCATAGGAAAACGCTGGTACATCCTGTGACGCTTCATACTTGGGATCGCCATCTTGTACACGCATTTCCCACGTGACCTGATTGAGGTCGCGATTATTCAGAACGACGACAATCAGCCGCGGATCTTGCCAAGTCGACCAATATTTACAGATAGTCAGCAGCTCAGCATTGCCGTTCATTTGCATGGCACCGTCGCCCACAAAGGCGATCGAAACACGCTCAGGGTAAGCAAATTTGGCTGCGATGGCGTAGGGTACCGCGTTGCCCATGGTGGCCAGACCGCCAGAAACCGAGCCGCGCATACCGGCACGAAGCTTAAGATCGCGCGCATACCAATTGGTAGCCGAGCCGGAGTCACAGCTGAGCAGGCATCGGTCGGGCAAGCGCTGTGAGGCTTCCCAAAACACGCGTTGTGGGTTGATGGGATGTGCCTCACCCATTGCGCGTTCACGGAGTAACTCCCACCAATCGGCGACATCGGCTTCAATCGCCTGCTGCCAATCGCGATTACTTTTATGCGTCAAAAGAGGGATCAGGGCCTGGAGTGTCAGGCGAGTATCGCCGGTGAGGTTAACGTCCATGGGATAACGCATGCTCAACATGCGGGGTTCTATGTCAATCTGCACGCCACTTGCTTGGCCCTCGGGCGGTAAAAACTCCGAATAGGGAAAACTAGAGCCAATCATCAATAACGTGTCGCACTCTGCCATGAGTGTCCAACTGGGGTTGGTGCCTAACAATCCAATCGAGCCGGTAACGTAGGGAAGATCATCAGGCAGTACATCCCGCCCCAGCAAGGCTTTAGCAACACCGGCGCCGAGGCGGGTGGCGACTTCCTCTACTTCTCTCTCGGCACCCCTAGCCCCCGCGCCGACTAAAATAGCTACCCGCTCACCGGCGTTGAGTATGTCTGCCGCATGGGCCAGAGAGTGCTCGTCGGGTATCACGTTGGCGGACGTATAACCCACGCCAGAATGAACGGTGCCATGGGCATGGGCGGGCGTCTCAACCGCTTTTTGAGACTGTAAGTCGTTGGGTACCACAATGGCGGTAACGGTACGTTCACCGGAGGCGATGCGCATGGCGCGATCAATCAGATGACGAACCTGCCCAGGGGTAGTAGCAAGGTGGACGAAATCACCCGCTACATCCTTGAATAGCGAAACCAAATCCACTTCTTGCTGATACTCGCCACCCAGCGCTGTACGTGCCTGCTGGCCGACAATAGCGACAACAGGTACGTGGTCTTTTTTTGCGTCGTAAAGACCGTTGAGCAGATGGATTGCCCCTGGGCCTGAGGTCGCCATGCAAACACCTACCTTGCCCGTGTATTTTGCATAACCACAAGCCATGAACGCCGCCATTTCTTCGTGCCGAGGCTGGACAAAGGTAATCGACTCATTGGCACGGTTGAGCGCGCCCATCAAGCCATTATTACCATCTCCGGAATAGCCGAAAATATGCGATACCTGCCACTGCTTCAGCCTATCAATGATGAAGTCGCTAACCTGTTGTGTCATCCGTGACCTCCCAGCGGTCTGCTGTGTTCAACTATCCTAAGAACTCCCTAAGAACCCCCTAACAACATGCTAAAAACCATTTACAGGTGTTTGTCTGCTAAGCAGTTATTTCTTATATGCTAGAAGTATTGCATGGTCGGGGCGTTACCACCTTGCTGAATCAAGCCCGAGGCTAGTGTTTAACCAATATTAAATAAAGGCTTGAGTGATTATGTTTAAATCTTTCGGCGCGTTTTTTGGAAACGCTGCTAATGCTTTAGCTGCGCGAAAGCATTATGCGCATTTGCTAACGCCTGCGTATGCTTTAATTACTGTAGAGCGCAGCGGTTGCGGCGTCCAGTGAGTGGGTATGGGGTGTCTGATTTTTAACTTAAGTAGAAGAAATTTTGCGATTTTACTGCTAAAGGCTGCTTGTAAAAATATTAAGCTTAACGACAGCATAACAAGTTATAAACTACGGTAGATGGACTTTTATAAGAGGAAAAGGAGGCCAGGCAATGAAGGAGAGTGTGGGGCAGAAAAAGAGCCAGCTTACGTTGCTTGCTACCATTTTATTGGGTTTAGGGAGCATGGCCGCGATCGACGAAATCATTTTTCATCAGCTATTGGGTTGGCATCATTTCGTAGACGTAAACAGTTCGGCGCTGGCGCTAGCTTCAGATGGGCTCTTACATACGCTGGAATTGATACTACTAATCGGTGGGGGCGTGCTGTTGCTGCATCTATACGAACAAAAGCTATATGCCAAAGGCTATCAAAGCGCCGGTTTTTTGTTGGGAATGGGTGGTTTTCAGCTATTTGATGGCATTGTCACGCACAAAATTTTAGGGCTCCACCAAGTCCGCTATGTCGATAATCTACTGCTTTATGATCTAGGCTGGAATGCTTCAGGTCTGTTGCTGCTATTGATAGGCTTTGGGCTGTTGCGACGTGCCAAGCGGGGCTTAGCAGCTAGCGCTTCATGAACGCATTTGGCTTCATCTTCAGCTTATTGGCCGTTCTCTATTGGGCGGGGTATTGCCATGTGCGTCGGCGTGGTCAGCATTGGCCATTCTGGCGGTTAGGGATATTTAATCTCGCCGCCATTGCAGTGGTCATCGTGCTTTCGCCGCCACTGATGCACTGGGCGCACCATGATTTTCGCGCTCATATGATGGTGCACTTGATAGCGGGCATGGTGGCGCCGCTGGGCCTGGTAATGGCATCACCGATCAGCTTGGCGCTTAAATGCGTACCTAAATCCTGGGGGCGCTTCTGGGTGTGTTTGGTCGCTAGGCCATTGGTACGGTTGGTGAGCCATCCCATTACGGCCACCCTGCTTAATGTCGGTGCGATGTATGCGCTTTATATGACCGATGTGTATGCCTGGATGTTTGAGACACCATGGCTTGCAGCCTGGCTACACTGGCATTTCGTTATAGCTGGCTGTCTCTTTACATGGGCAATTGCGGGTCCTGATCCTGCGCCTCGACGGCCTAGCTTAGGCCTTCGTTTCGGCACACTCTTTGTCGCCATGGTGGCACACGCCACGCTTGCAAAGTGGATGTACTACTTTCACCTCCCTTCGGCCGTTCCACTAAAGGAGTTGCAGCAAGGAACTGAGTTAATGTTTTATCTCGGTGAGTTAACCGAGGCCTTCTTGGCTTATTGGCTAATGCGGCAGTGGGTGAGAAGTACTTCTCTGAGAGATTTAAATAAAGTAACAACCTATTGATCCTATTGTTAAAGCGACTTGTTGTTAATGTATATTATTAATAATAATTAACTTTCCTGACCTTCTTTGCGTTGATAGAAAGTTGGTGGAGCGTTTGCTTTTTTAATGAGCGTCATTGACAAAGATTAAAAAAGGCTTTTTAAACGGCGCTTTCCTTGAAGTGCTCATCTTGGTGACTATTCTGCATAGTGCTCGGTTAGTAAAAGCGAGTAATTAAGACGACGGGTTTTAATTGTTCCACTAAAGGAGTTTTATCATGGTTGATAAACGTAAAGACCAAGGAATGTCTCGTGAGGAAGCAGGCCAAAAAGGCGGCGAAGCTACCTCAGCAAGTCACGGTAAAGAATTCTATGAAGATATTGGTCATAAAGGTGGCCAAGAAAGTAGCGGCAACTTTGCCAATGATCCTAAACGTGCTTCTGAAGCAGGTAAAAAAGGCGGCGAAGCCACAGCAGATTCTCATGGTAAGGATTTTTATGAGGATATTGGTCATAAAGGTGGCCAAGAGAGTGGCGGTAACTTCGCAAATGATCCAGAACGCGCTTCAGAAGCAGGTAAGAAAGGCGGTCAAAATAGCCATGGCGGTAATCGGTAAAACTAACAGCTTTCCTTTAATGGAGAGAGTTGGCTAACCCGCAATACTGACCAAGATGCCAAGGCGTTTTGATCAAGTAGCACGCCAGTACGATGATATTGCTCAGGAAGCAAAAACGGTGCTTAGAGATAAGCGTTAAGTTGAGTGCCAAGGAAGGCGTTTCCTAGCAGCCCAAGCAAAGGATGCAATGATTGCTCAGGGACGAGCGGAAGTTCCCCATAAGGGAAGGAACCCTTAATGGTTATCGCATTGGAAGCTACCAACATACTTAAGGAAGAGCCTTAAGCATACTGTCAGGGAAAGGAATTCCTGACAGTCTACCTACAAGGAGTGCAACCTATGTTTCATCATTCCGCAAAATTGCAATATCCGGTAAAAGTCGATAAGCCTAACCCTGAGTTTGCGATGCTGCTTCAGCAAGCCATTGGTGGTATCGAAGGCGAAATCCGCGTTGCGATGCAGTATTTTTTCCAGGCAATGGGCGCGCGTGGCGATGACCGTATTCGCGACATGCTGATGTCGACAGCGACAGAAGAGTTATCGCATATCGAAATGTTGGGGCACGCGGTTGCGCTCAATCTGGAAGGGGCACCGGTTTCCTATCAGGAAGCCACGGCGAAAGACCCAGTCATGAATGCCATTCTAGGCGGTGCCAATCCACGTCACTTGTTATCCTCTGGCTTATCCGCCATGCCGGTCAATGCCAATGGCGTGCCGTTTGATATGAGCCATGTTTATGCAACCGGTAATATCGGCGCTGATATGTTGGCAAACGCCACCGCGGAAGCTGGCGGCCGGGTTCTGGCCTCGCGTTTATATAACTGGACTGACGACCACGGCATGAAAGATTTCTTATCTTTCCTCATTGCCCGTGATACTTATCATCAGCAGCAGTGGTTAGCGGTCATCGAAGAGATGGGGGGTATGAAGTCGCAGTTGCCTATTCCCAACTCCACGCCAGAAGATCATGAGAATATGCAACACTCCTACTACTACCTGAATACGCTGCTCGATAAAGAAGCACCGAAAGGCCGGTGGGCTGAAGGCCCCTCGTTAGATGGTAAGAGTGAGTACTCAGTCGTCAATCAACCTGCACCTGAAGGTCAGGAGCCTACTCTCGGTAATGCTAAGCCAGGCTCGGGCGCTCAAAAAGAGCAAATCTGAGTTTAGTCAGCAAAACGAAAGTGGGTGTAGGAAAGTGTTGGTGTAAAAAGGAGAGTCTGCAATGGAAAGCAAGCACTTGTTAGATTGGCTTCGGGATGCGCACGCAATGGAAAAGCAAGCGGAAAAAATGCTGCAATCCCAAGCACATCGCTTAGAGCATTATCCGCAATTGCAAAAGCGTATTGAAGAGCACATTGAAGAAACCAAGAACCAGTCTAAAAAGCTTGAACACTGTTTAACGCTTGTGGGCGCTGATACGTCTACGTTCAAAGATATGGGTGCTGAATTAACCGCCTTTGGCCAAGCAGTGGGCGGCATGATGGCTGAAGATGAGGTAGTGAAAGGCAGTATTGCGAGTTACGCGTTCGAAAATTTTGAAATCGCGAGTTATAAAGCCATTATTAAAGCCGCCGATATGGCATCGCAACCCGAGGTATCTCAGGTGTGTAAAGAGATTCTTCAGGAAGAAATTGCCATGGCTGACTGGCTGAGTAAACATCTGGATGAAACGACGCAGCAATTTTTAGAGCGTGATAGTGATGATGATTTGCGCGCTAAGACCTAGCGGTTAATACGGATATAGAAACACCGTTTTATTTGCTCTTACTCCCATCAGAGCAAAGCCCTTTCCCAGCCTCCCCGGCTGGGTTTTTTGTAGGTCGTCTCCCTGGTGAGCTTCTTTGCTTACGCCAAGTCTTTCAATGAGTCATTAGGCGGTTAAGGTCGGCAACGATAGCCTCGTTAGTGTCGTCCTCGCGAATTAATAACTGAGCATCGCCATCGCGGTCAAAAACGAAGACAGCGTTCGAGTGCGACACGTCATAATGGCCATTATCATCTTTCTCGCCATAGCCGTACGTGACTCGATATCGGCGCGTTAATGCCTGTAAGTCCTCTTGGCCACCGGTCAAGCCGATAAACTCAGGGCCGAACGCTTCCGTATAAGCGCTTAGCGTTGCCGGGTTATCGCGGGCAGGATCGACAGAGACAAACAGCACGCGCAGATCATCCCGCGTCTCTTCCCCTAGCGCCTGTGAGACCGCTGCCAGATTCGCGAGGGTAGTAGGACAGATATGCGGACAGTGGGTAAAGCCAAAAAAGAGCAGAATGACATCACCGGCGTAATCGGCTTCACTGACCGGTTGGTCTCGTTCATTGGTCAGTTCGAATGCCAGCGGTGGCATGAGGCCAGAGATATCCTTGGTTTGCCAGCTTGGGTCCGAGCAGCCAGCGAGCCAAAGTACTCCTGAAAGCAGCACCGTCTTGCTTTTTGTCATAAGCATAGTGTTACCCATAGCGATATGAGGTCGAACGTTGACCGAGCAGACGTCCAATAATGATCAGCACTGCTAGCACACTCATCATGGTGGCTGGAATCCAGGTGATCAGACCTCCGAGTCGTTGGTCGGTTAATGGTGCCAGTGGCCAAGCTCGGCCGCAAACGGCATAGACGTCAAATACGATGTTATGACTAAAGGTGAGATAGGCGCCTAGCAGCATCTGCGGCGGCACCACCGCCAGTAGAAGCGTTATTCTAATACCATAGCTTAGCCCGCCTTGTGTAGGCGAAGGCGAAGCGAGTATTAGCCACCAGAAGAGCAGCCCATCAAGCAGCATGCTCCAGTTCATTAACTGGTAGAGGCGCTGACTGAGCATCGCGTCGAAATGCACATGGGGAATTAGCCAAAAATAAATCAGGCCGACAAACAGCAGCGCAGCGATAACCGGCTGCTGCAATAGCCGATACCCCGGCCTTAGCGCCTGCGCCACCATAGTAATGCCAGAAAAGTTTCTTATTCGATGTGGTGTGCCTGCAATGAGTAGCGGCAACGGGGCGGACAAGGCGATCAGAAACGGCGCTAAATGATGCAGCACTAGATGCTGGCCACGATGAACGAAAAACATGTATTGCGCTAAATAATCGAAATGGGTCTGAGATACCGTGTAAATAGCTGCAATACCGAGCAGAAAGCTGAAAGGTCGCCAAAACCCCGCCTGCTGACCACTGCGCCTAAAACGTACCAAGCCGCGTATATATAGCCCTGCACTGATTAGGCAGAAAAGTGCCCAGGCAGGCGAGAATTCCCAGGGCTGCAGATAACTAAGGCTCTGTTCGATCACGCCCATGGCGGCTCCGGTGTAACAATAAAGCGAATAAGGGTGGCATTGGCAGCAAAAAATACCTGGTTAAGCGTGGCCAGTCCGCTATTTTTGGCTAGGCTTATAGAGGTAGATGACGTGTCGTTAACGCCTTCTAGGAAGGTAGCACACGTCGTTGCGTATTTTTTAAAATGAAAATTGAGAAGTCATGGCCTCACGGAAGAGTTCCTGGCTGCCAGTCGTTTTTGGCTTGCCTTCAATCTCACTGCTTACCGCCTGTTCCGGTGTGCAATCGTCCCTCGATCCTGCTGGCGCAGCCGCTCAGCTCATTGCTGATCTCTGGTGGCCGATGTTGGTGGTTGCCACCCTGGTGACGGCGCTGGTTCTTATCCTCTTATTGATCGGTATTTTTCGGGCATATAGACACCGTTCTGCTCGACCTTTAAGCAGTCGTCAAAGCCGTAACCTTGTCATCGCAGGAGGAATCATCCTACCCCTCTCGGTGACGATTCCGTTTGCACTGTCCAGCTTTTCCATTGGCCGCACGCTCTATGCGCCACCGCCGGATAATGCCTTGGCCATTGAAGTGATTGGTAAGCGGTGGTGGTGGGAAATACATTATTTGGATAAAAGTGGTGACCGGATTGCCACCACCGCCAATGAGCTCCACGTCCCGGTGGGGGAGCCGATCAAGCTGCTGCTCAAGTCGGATAACGTTATTCATAGCTTCTGGGTGCCCAATATTCAGGGCAAAACAGACATGATGCCGGGGCAAGTCAACGTCACTTCGCTGGTGGCGGATGAGCCGGGTGTCTACCGAGGGCAATGTGCGGAGTATTGCGGTGCCCAACACGCGCTAATGGCTTTCCTGTTCGTCGCTGAATCCGAAGAAGATTTCAATGCCTGGCTGGAACAGCAAGCCCAGCCCGCCCTGATGCCGGAAACGGCTCAGGCAGCGCAGGGGCGTGAGGTGTTTTTTGATGCTGGCTGCGCTAGCTGCCACAGCATTCGCGGCTCGCGTGCACAAGGTGATAAGGGGCCAGACCTGACGCACTTGGCTGGCCGCCGTACGCTCGCAGCGGCCACCGTACCTAATCGTATCGGCCACTTGGGGGGCTGGATTACTGACCCGCAACACATCAAGCCAGAAAGTCTGATGCCGCCCACTGAAATGCCACCGGATGATTTAAAGGCTCTGCTCAGCTATTTGGAGGGCCTGGAATGACACATCCAACCCCCCGATTGCACGAGCTCCATGACAATCCCCAAGAGACCGAACAACTAACACGTACTTGGCACTCCCCGCGTGGCTTTCCCGGTTGGTTTACCCAGGTTAACCAACGAATGATTGGTAGGCGCTTCATTATTACCGGTTTTATTTTCTTTTTGTTGGCTGGCGTATTGGGTTTATTGATTAGGGCGCAGCTAGCAGGCCCCGAACAGCACTTCTTGGCCCCAGATCTTTATAATCAGTTTTTCACCATGCATGGCACGGTAATGATGTTCTTCTTCGCCATTCCCGTCATGGAAGGGTTTGCCATCTATGTAGTGCCATTGATGTTAGGCACACGCGACATGGCCTTCCCACGCCTCAATGCCTTCGGTTATTACATTTATCTAATTGGCGGGATCGTGCTATTCGGCTCGCTTTTAGTAGGCATGGCGCCGGATGCCGGGTGGTTCAACTATGTGCCATTGGCGGGTAAGACGTATTCGCCTGGCTATGGGGTCGATATTTGGACCACCATGATTACCTTTATCGAAGTATCAGCGCTGACCGCGGCGGTAGAGCTGATCGTGACCATTCTTCGGCTGCGGGCGCCAGGCATGAGCTTAAACCGGATGCCGCCGTTTGTTTGGGCGGCGTTGGTGATGTCGTTCATGATCGTCTTCGCCATGCCCGCCGTTATCGTCAGTAGTACTCTGCTAATTCTCGACCGATTGGTGGACACGCAGTTTTTTCTCGTTGAAAGCGGCGGGCAGCCGCTACTTTGGCAGCATCTTTTCTGGTACTTCGGTCATCCCGAGGTGTACATCATCCTGGTGCCAGCGCTTGGCATGATTTCAACCATTATCATCACGTTTACCGGACGGCCTATCTTTGGCTATACGGCACTGGTGCTGTCGGTCGTGTCAATCGGTTTTGTTAGCTTCGGGCTGTGGGTGCACCATATGTTCACCACGGGCTTACCACAGTTGGGTATGAGCTTCTTCACCGCCGCCAGTGTCACCATTGCCATTCCGAGCGGCGTACAAATATTTTGCTGGATCGCCTCGCTATGGGGCGCCAAAATCCGCTTCGCCACCCCCATGCTATGGGTGCTTGGGTTCTTTGCCATTTTCGTCATTGGCGGCCTCACCGGAGTCATGATTGCCTCAATCCCCTTTGACACCCAAGTGCACGATACCTTCTTTTTGGTGGCCCACTTCCATTACGTCCTGATCGGTGGCGCTGTTTTTCCGCTCATCGGTGCTCTGTACTACTGGTGGCCCAAGTTCACTGGCCGCTTGATGAGTGAAACGGCTGGAAAGTGGAGCTTCTGGCTGGCATTCATCGGTTTTAACGTGACCTTCTTTCCCATGCACCAGTTGGGTCTGGAAGGCATGCCGAGGCGCGTTTATACCTACACCGCAGAGATGGGGTGGGGCGACTTGAATTTGTTGTCGACACTAGGTTCCTTCGTGTTGGCGGCTGGTTTTTTGGTCACGCTGATCAACGCGTTGTGGAGCCTTTATCGCGGCCAGCCGTCAGGAGCGAACCCCTGGAATGCGCCCACTCTGGAGTGGGCGACCGAGTCACCGTCCGCTGCTTACAATTTTCGTCATATCCCGATAGTAGAAAGCCAGTGGCCTTTGTGGGACTGGCAGCAGCGGGGTGAACGCTCGGTGGTGACCGGTTTGAGCCACCGGCAACGTGAGGTTGTGATTACCAGCATGCTAGATGCCGATCCGGTCGGCGTCCAGATACTGCCCTCTCCCACGATCTGGCCCTTCACCGCTGCGGTGGCTGCCTCTTCAGGCTTTATCGGGCTCATCTTTCATCCCGTCTTTTTTGTGATGGGATTCTTTCTGGTTTTCTTCACGCTGGTCGGCTGGTTTTGGCCCAGGCGCCCATGGAAGGAGGATGCATGCGAGTGATTAACGGCATCGACGTCACCGATATGCCTCGCTTACACCCCGATCAGCGGGCACCATTATGGTGGGGGATTCTGGGGTTGATCACCATTGAGTCGGCCGTCGTACTGGCATTTTGTGTTAGCTATTTATATTTGGCCGCGCATGCTGAGGTGTGGCCGCCCTCTGGCACGGCGCCACCGCTGCTTTGGCCCAGCATCAATTTAGGGCTGTTATTGCTTAGCTGTATGACCATGTATGCGGCTGGCCAGGGGATTAATCGCGGTAACAAACGGTGGTTGGCGATGGGGGTCACGGCCAGCGTGCTGCTAGCTTCTGTTGTGCTCGTGCTGCGTGCAAAAGAGCTGATGGCCTATGACTTCGGTTGGCAAGATCATGCCTATGGCTCCATCGTCTGGACCATCTCCGGTTTTCATTATGTGCATGTCACATCAATGGTGTTAGGTAGTACCGTGATCGCCATCTTGGCATGGCGTGGCTATTTCACTCGTGAGCGCCAGATTGGCGTGGTGGTCGATACCAATTATTGGTATTTCGTATGCATTGCCTGGGTGCCGTTTTATCTTTTGCTTTACTGGGGGCCCCGGCTGTATGGCAACTAAGGTGGGTTATCGGCAAACGTTGCCATTATGGGCCAGTTGGGTGCTCGGCCCGATAGCGTGGGCGCTCCACTTGCTCGGCAGCTATATGCTCGTCCCGTGGGTGTGTGAAACCGGCCATCACTGGGCGCTACACATCTCTACCTTACTCACCTTGGTGGTGAGCCTTTTAGGCGTATGGCTTGCATGGCGGCAGTGGGGCAAGGCTGGTCGACACTGGCCGGGAGGCAGTCATCGCCGAACTTCCCGGTTAAGGTTCATGGCGGTGGGCGGCATCATTCTTAGCGCATTATCTGCCCTGCTCATCATGGCCGAAGGCATACCCAACTTCTACCTGGGGGCATGCTTATGAACAGAAAATTGCTTGTTTGCATGGCACCGCTATTACTTATTGCTGGCTGTGGGGGCGAAGAAACGCCTGATCTGCCGGGCGACCCTGTTAAAGGGAAATTGGCGATTACGGCGTATGGCTGCGGCAGTTGCCATGTAATACCCGAGATACCAGGCGCGAACGGTCATACCGGTCCGTCCTTGGCCCGTATCGCCAAACGCACTTATTTAGCAGGAGTGCTTCCTAATACGCCTGAAGAAATGGTGCGTTGGATTCGCGCTCCCGAAATGGTCGATCCGCGTACGGCTATGCCTAATATGGCGGTTAGCGTTGGCGATGCCCATGATATCACTGCTTACTTGTATACCTTGAGATGACTATGCGACCCCGTCAACGTTTAATAGAGCGCATTCGCAAGCGCCTACTGATACGCCTAGCGGTTGGACTTACAGGCGTAGTGCTCGCCATGGCCGCGGGCGCGGCGATCTTTGTCTTCTGGGGTGTCTATAATGTTTCTGCTTTACAGCAGCATACCGAGCCAGTTTATACAGTACTTACCACGGCATTGGATCGCTCGATCAGCCAACGAGCCGAGGAAATTGACGTGCCACCGCTTGACCAACCAGACATGCAAGCGCGTGGGCTAAGCCATTATCGCGACCAGTGCGTTCAATGCCATGGTGCGCCCGGCGTTGCGCGTCACGATGTCGGTAAGGGAATGACACCGGTGCCGCCCAATCTGGCGCATACCGCGCGTAATCGCACCTCCGCTGAGATCTTTTGGGCCATCAAACACGGTATTAAGATGACCGGTATGCCAAGCTGGCAGTTTATTTTCAAGGACGAAGAAATCTGGGACATTGTCGCTTTTATGCGTCAGATGGCGGTCTTGTCACCAGCGGATTACCAGGCAATGGCCGCGAGTGTTAATGATCAACCAGAAGAGGCGGAGGCTTCTCGCCGCTTTCCCAATGCTGACCGTGGGCGTCTGGCGATGTATGGCTACGCTTGTATTGCCTGCCATCGGGTGCCTGGGTTAGTGGGCCCCCAAGCCGATGTCGGCCCACCTCTGGCAGGCATTGGGTCGCGCCGCTACATTGCGGGGGTGCTTTCTAATAACAGCGATAATATGGTGCGCTGGCTGCGTGATCCTACCCAAGTGGACCCACTCACCGCGATGCCAGACCTGAACGTGACGGAGCAGGATGCTAACGACATCGCAGCTTATCTTGAAACGCTGAAATAAACGCCGCCAAGAGTATTCAGGGCGGCAGGCGGGGCAGGTTGGTCGCTATACAAGCGGCCTAAACATTGTCACCTAAACACTGTCACCTAGACATGATCACTAGACATGGTCACGGGGAATGACGCTTTCCCAGTTCTTCGAAAACACACGATGCTCGTTTTCGTAGGCATCCAGCTGGGCATGCACTATGAAATTATCCGTCGTGCAACTGAGTGTTGTCCGCGTATACACTTCGGTATGCCAATCGTCCCGCTTGAAACAGGACTCAGTGATGGTTTCCCCACGGGCAGAGGTGAAATCGTCATCCACCGTGCGGTAATACTCCCGCGCGCTGCGATGAATTTCAGTACCGATATCGTTGATCCGAAACCGCCCCTGGTCGTTGATGACTTCAAGCGTCGACGCTTTGGTGGCCAAGTCGCGATGCAGCAGCCAGTTGTGCTCGCTGCGCTCCAAGAGCGTGGTATCCAGAGGCGGCGCCGATTGCGGCGTGTCAAAAGGGCTCAGGTCGGCATCGCTTGCCTGGGGCGTTCTGACCGGAAGCTTTAGGCGACAGCTACCGAAATGGACATCCACCTGAGCAGGCTCGGGCGGTAGCCAAGCCAATGGCCAATAAGAGGTGGAAATAGACACCCTTAGTTGGTGCCCCGCAGGAAATTGTTGAGCGATACCGTTTAGTGGAACGTTAACGCGGTAGCGCTTATGCGGCTCTAAAGGAGCGGGTCGGGAATCACCATTTCGATGGGTAAGGTTCAATAACCCATAGGAAACCCGTGTTGCTTTGCCATCGGGGGCCACATCGGCAAGGCGCACCGCCACCATTGCCTGGGGCTTATCGCTTGAAACCTCAAGTTCCAATTCAGGCATCCCGAAGATGCAGAGCGGCTCGGTTAAGCTGGGGCTACTAAAAATCAGCGAGCCGCCATCCTCTTCACGCTGGTCGCCAGGGAGGTCCGGCGTCGCTGCATACGAGCACCACTTGCCCGCCTCCAGCCCCACACTTAATGGCGACTGTAACCCCATAGAGGTACTCTCATCCGTCGAACCGCTGGCGGATTGATCCTTGCTTTCTTCCACCAACTGATAAGGCCGTAGCGCGAAGCGGCGCTCCTTAACATTGTCAGTTGGCCATTGGCGCTCACCAATCCAGCGGCCAGGTCTATCCGCATAGGAATTGTCGGGGGGTACGCTATCTTGTTGCCAAGCTCGTAACATCGGCTCTTCCATGATGCCGTTTGGCTCATCCTTCAGCCAGTGATCCCACCAGCGTAGCGCTTCCTGCAAAAAGCCTATCGCCGGGCCGGGTAACCCCTGATGCGGATATTTATGCCCCCAGGGGCCGATAAGCCCTTTGCGCGGCACGTCAAGGTGCTCCATTAACCTAAACACCGTATTGGTAAACCCATCGGCCCACCCCCCAATGGCGTAAACCGGGCACTTGATAGCAGAGTAATACTCACACACCGAGCTGGTCGACCAGTAGGCGTCCCGGCGCTGGTGCCTTAACCACTGGTCAATCCATAAGCCACTCTTTTCCATGCGTTCAAACCACATGTTTCGCCAGCTATCGCCGACGATCTCAGGGTCGGGTGGCAGCGCATTGAAGGCAAACATAACGGTCGCTTCGGATAAATTATCGCCCAGCAAGCAACCGCCCATGTAGTGCATATTGTCAGCGTAAAGGTCATCACTGGCACAAAGGCTGATAATGGCTTTAAGGGCGGGGGGTTGTTTGGCCGCTACTTGAAGGCTATTAAATCCGCCCCAGGAAATACCCATCATGCCAACTTTGCCATTACACCACGCTTGTTTAGCGATCCACTCAATGGCGTCAACGGCATCTTGCTGTTCCTGCTGAGTATACTCATCCGTCAGCACGCCGTCTGAATCACCACTGCCACGCATATCAACGCGTACACAGACGTAACCATTGCCCGCTAAATAGGCGTGGTTGGTCGCGTCTCTTGCTCGTGTGATATCCCGCTTTCGGTAGGGGATATATTCCATGATGGCAGGTAGCGGCGAAGACTCCGCTTCAACAGGCAGCCAGATGCGGGCGGCTAAACATTTCCCATCCCGCATCGGGATAAAGACATTCTCGATTTCTCGAACGGTATAGGGGAAGGAATCGACTATTTGCATGATCGCCTCTTATTTGCTCATTCGTCTACGTGCTCGATGTCAAATTTGAGTGCTTTCAAGCAGTACTCAAACTGCTCCTCAATTTGGTCGTGATTATCGGCGGCTAAATAAAGCGTACCTAACCGATAGCAAAAGTTGTCTTGGTGCATTAAGTCGCTTAATCGCTGCCCCTCACATACGTCTATTTTCACCTCTGTATGAGGAAACAGAGATTTAAGATCATTAATTTCTGCTTCGCTGGGAATCTTTCGGACAATGCCATCCTTGTGTTCATAAGGGATAAAACACTTGGCCGCCACCGGCGCGATACCTTGCCGATTAAGGAGAGAGGGGCGTTGGCCAAGGGCGATATCAACGGCCACTTCATGGTTCGACATTCCATCGACCATCACGAATATTTCGCTATGTGACTGAGAAATACGCGTATTGAATTCGACCAGCCAGAGCTTATCTTCTGCTTCGTTCCACATAAATTCGGCATTGAAGCAGCCATTGTTATAACCAATATGCTCAAGGAATTTTTTGGAGACCTCGATCATTTTATGGTGCACATGCTCAGGCAAGTTGCTGGGGTACTCTAATCGATCAAATAGCGTTTCCGTGAGTTCCGATTTTGGTTGGGAAATGATGCCATGCACATTGAATTCGCCTTCAAAGATGGTGCCTTCAGGCGCGCCTTGTACCCCGCTGATAATTTCTTCGGCAATACAGGCGTTACCGCCTAGCTGCTTAATCTCATCTGGCGTAGTGGCATATTCCAATGCTTCATTAAACGGATCACCTAACTGGTTAATATTCGCTCTTATTTCTTCAATTGCCGCTTCAAACTGCTCGAAATTCTCAATTTTAAAACCGAGATGAGACGAAAACGCTTTGACGGGCTTAATCCAAAAGGGATAGTTCAAGGTGACTTGGTCAAACGGTGAATCGGCGAAGGGGTCGATGCCGCAAAATCGTGGGACGACTTCTGGAATCACCTTTTGTTGCTCTAGTCGGCTCCAAAGCTTGTGCTCACATTTTAAAACACTGGTCACCGAAGGAGAGGGTATTCCATACTCTTTGCATAGCAGCGGGACTAAAACGCTGGTAGGAAAGTCCCATTGAGCAACAATGGCGTCGATGGTGCCTGGAAAGCTAGCCAGTGACGCTTTAGCATCCGCTAAAATTTTATTAAAAGAGAACTGTTTTGCTTCGACAGCCGTGTCAACCGTTAGCAGGCTGTGTATCTCTAGCTGTTTGGACTCGCGAAGCGTTTCCAATATGGCTTTTTGTTTCTCTTCTAATGCGACTATGAAAATATTCCTTTTTATGACGGCGTCCTTGTCGATTAAAAATAGCTATTAATAACTATATTGCTAAACACTTATTAGTCCTAATGAGCGCATGAGCAATCGTAAATTTTCAAGATCATTTCTTTTTTCATCAATAACATAAGTTATAACGGATATTTAGGTTTTAAGATTTAATAAACATCAAAAACTACTTTGGTAACTAGAGGTAGCCCTAAATTACTAATTTCACAGCGAACTAAGTTTACGAGCATCGGTTGTTAACATTTGTTAAGAAATAGGTGTCAAAGTGGCCGATCTAGCTTGTGGAATTACTATGGGTTAACTATCATTCTGCTTCTAGATGTATTTTTGTATATACACCATAATTGTAAGGGTAAATGATTAGGTAAAATATTTGTCTAACTGCAAAGGAGTGTAGAAATGACGAGTAATGCAGTTGATATCCATAGTGAAATATTTAAAGGAAGCGATCGTTATGCTCAGCTGCCCAACGTGATGAGCTCGCAACCCAAGGAAATAACTCTTGGGAATATATTCAGCCATTATGCAGAGGTTGGCGATGAGTCTTTAGATCGTTTGTCTGAAGTAGATATAAAGAGTATGGAGTTAAAGAGAAATCAAAAGCTCTACTCTTTATGCCAGGGTAGGGCAGAGATTTTTGTCGTACAAAAAGGTTGGGTAAGTCTGTGTCACTCCTTTAAAAGCCGTAGTCAAGATATATGTAATGTCTATATGCCGGGCGATATCGTAGGGTTACGTGAAAGCTTTTTCGATAATCACGATATTACAATAGTGGGATTGCAAAACTGCCAGTTAGGAAAAGTATCTGTTAACGAAATACATGATCTTTTTAAAGACAATGCCGATATTAAAAGAGCCATCGTTTCTTATATTATGGTTAATGATAATATAACAATTGAAAGGCTTCGGAGCTGTACTCATCATAGAGCGGAAGAGCGCGTTGCCCATTTTTTAATCGAAATATACGCTCGATATAATTTTAAAAAACTGATTGATTCTAATGTATTCGCTTTTCCAATTACCCAGGAAGTGGTTGGAGAGTTGCTTGGCATTACCAGTGTGCACGTAAGTCGGTGCATGACGGCTCTAGAACAAAAAAAATTAATTAGAAAAAGCCGAAACTCTATTAAATTATTAGAGCCAGAGCTGTTGGAAGAATATACTGGTTTTGATGAAAATATCATTTATGGCCATGTTCGCTTAGGGTGATTGTAAGTTTCTGGAAGGCATAAAGCGCTTTCTTATAGGCTGCTTTTGCTTTTTACAGAGGATGGCGGCACTACTATGCTTGAGCAGAATTACCAAGTAATAATGGCCTTTGTCGAAGTGGGCACTTTGCTAATATGGGTTGTGTTTGCTCAGCTGTTTTTTCTCACCATGAAGCGTCAACGACGGACTCGATTTCTTATTCATACTGAAGGGGTTGATTGTCACAGTATGAAAATTGTTTTTACGAATATGGCGGCTGAGCCCGTTTTCGTAAGAAATATTTTTTTAGTGTTGAGGGCGATGACGGCAAGGAAATTTATAATCTTGATGATTTACATGGAGAAAAGCTTTTTAAGAAAGAAGTGTATGGGCGGAATAAATGGGAATATCAAGGCTCTATCCTCCCCGGCACCCGTGTCAAACTAGAGGTAGGGGGTATATTCGTTCCTTGTCTTTTAAAACGCGATAAAAAGGCAAGGAACGATGCTGTTCATATCGAGCCGAATGACATCATCAATATATTCGTTGTTTTTTTTCATGGCGCGGATAAGAGGCTGTTAGGCGCGTCTAGGCACTTTAAGTTTTTTCAATCCGCTAACGGCGATTATTTTAGTGCCTTAAGCTGGAAGACGGATTTATGGGCAACGGGACGTGAGCGTAAAAAGCTAATGCAGGCTTTAAAGCAGGACAGAAAAGATTATCCAGGGTTTCATTAAAATGAGGTAAAGAAACGTTAAAATTTTTTCTCATAACTCACGTTATGAAAAGCTTTTTTAGCCCTTGCATGCTGATTTTGTTTGTCTACGCTATCCCATGCAACATCGTTCGATCTGAAACCTAATCATACAAGGAGTGGATTAGATGACAGTCAAAAGTACACCGCTAAATTCTGTAAATGCCCATAAGCAATATAGCGAAATGGCCGATACACCTAATGTGCAGAGCACACAGGCTCAGGATGCCTACCCGTCGCGTTTGGCCGATGCTCCTGAAAAAACCTGGCTGCCGCGCCAAGATGCGGTCGTTAAAGGTCGCCGGTTGTCTGGCCCTTTAAGCCAGGCACAGCTTGATGAGTTCGAGCGCAAAGGGTTTTTATTTATCCCCAACCTGATTGAAGGCGCTGAGCTTGATGAGTTGCGTCAAGAAATGAAGGCGCTGATGAGCAATGATGCATATCGCAATAAAGAATTCAGCGTAACGGAACCGGAGAGTCAGGAAATCCGTTCGCTATTTGCCGTGCATTTTCTTTCCGAGCGCTTGGGTAACCTCGCCAGCGATGAGCGTGTGGCGGGCGCTGCGCGGCAAATTATTGGTGACGACCCGTATGTGCATCAGTCACGGATTAATTATAAGCCTGGGTTTGCCGGTAAGGGCTTTAACTGGCACTCCGACTTTGAAACGTGGCATGCAGAAGACGGTATGCCGGCAATGCACGCGGTCAGTGCTTCCCTGATCTTGACCGACAATCATGAGTTCAACGGGCCGCTAATGTTGATCCCTGGTTCACACAATAAGTTTGTACCGTGCCTGGGTGAAACCCCAGAGGAGAACCACAAAAGCTCGTTAAAAGCGCAGGAAGTGGGCGTACCCAGCCCTGAAGCGCTCACTGAGCTTGTGGCCGAACACGGTATTGACGCGCCGAAAGGTAAGGCTGGCGGCTTGCTGTTGTTTGATTGCAATACGCTACACGCATCGAACGCCAATCTGTCGCCCGACCCACGTAGTAACGTGTTCTTCGTGTTCAACCGTCGGGATAATCGTTGTGATGAACCCTATGGGGCAGCGAAACAGCGCCCAGACTTCTTGGCGCACAGCCCTGACCAGCAGGCGATGCAGTATCGCTAATCAAAGGTGGGGAAACAAATTGATGGCACAAGGTTGTGGAACCTTCGTCTAGGTGGGGTAAACTGTTGCGCCTGTCGTAGCGAATACGGCACGCATAATGAGAAGGAGAATACCCGCCATGCGTTTTGTTCTAAAGTTTACCGATGGCCAGGAGTTTCCCCACGCGCTGGGCAAGGTTATCTGCATCGGCCGTAACTATGCCGACCATGCGAAAGAGCTGGATAATCCGGTTCCTACAGAACCGTTATTGTTTATCAAACCGGCCACTAGTGTCGTGGATCTAAGCAAGCCCTTAGATCCGCCCTTCGCTCGCGGCGATGTGCACTATGAAGCGGAGCTTGCTCTGTTAGTGGGTGAAACGTTAACCCATGCCACGCCAGATGAAGCTGAACGCGCGATTGCAGGTATCGGGTTGGCGTTGGATTTAACCCTGCGCGATGTTCAGACCCAGTTAAAAGAGAAAGGGCACCCTTGGGAAATCGCTAAAGCCTTTGATGGTGCCTGCCCGCTTTCGTCGTTTTTGCCGCTAAGCCGTGTCCCCAATTGGAATGCGCTGGCTTTCACGCTTGAAATTGATGGTGAAGAGCGCCAACACGGCGAGGGAGCAGATATGATTTTTGCCATCCCCTCGTTGGTTGCCGAAATGAGTCGCCACTTCACTCTCGAACCGGGTGATGTCATCTTGACCGGTACGCCTTCAGGGGTCGGTGAACTCGTTCGGGGCTCATCACTGCGCTTAACGCTGACCGGTGGTTTGGAAGTCGACACCAGCGTGGTCGAGTGATCAAGCACATGAGCCGCTAAACAGGCGAGCCATCAGCTGTGTCGAAGCACCCATAGTAGTTACCGTAACGACCACACAGAAACGCCACCCGTGTAAACAAGGGTGGCGTTTCTTGTTGTGGTGTACGACGCCGTTCCGGTGTCGTCGAGGGTTTATTCGAGGTAGGTGTAGCCTTCCAAGCCTTCGCTTAAGCTGGCCGCAAAGCGGGCCTGCTCATCGGCAGAGAAACCGCTGGCGGCGAGTTGATCGGTGAGCTTTTGCTTGAGCACGTTGGCATTAAAGTTGACATAGGCAAGCACTTGCGCCACCGAGTCACCCGCCAGCGGATTGGAGAGCGTCCATTCGCCGTCGGCATTCAGCGCGGCGTCCACCGAGTCGGTGTCGCCGAACAGATTGTGCAGATCACCTAGAATCTCCTGATAGGCGCCGACCAAAAAGAAGCCTAGCCAGCGCTCATCTTCAGAGGGCCACTCAGGGAGTGGCAAGGTGCTCTCTACCCCCTGGCCGTCGACGTAACTGTCGATACGGCCATCGGAGTCGCAGGTAATATCCTGAATGACCGCTCGCCGGGTCGGTGCTTGGTCCAGCCCGCTGAGCGGCAGTACTGGGAAAATCTGCTCGATACCCCAAACGTCCGGCACCGATTGGAACAGCGAGAAGTTGACGAACAGCTTATCGGCCAGCTTTTCGGCTAACTCGTCCATGATCTCACGGTGGGCACGGTTGCGGGTGTCGAGCTGCATGCGCAGTCGCGCGCAGGCGGCCATATAGACCCGCTCGCCTTCCGCACGGGCGGTAATGTCACTCAGGCCCATCACAAAGCGATCCTGAAGCTCGCTCACCGCTTGCAGCAGATCGTGCCAGGCTTCAACCAGCACCCGTGGCTCTTGGGTATCGGCCAATTGGTCGAACACGCGCCACAGCTCTTCTACCTGCGAGTCCTGATCCTGGGTAACGCGCTCAGGCGGCGTGTCGTTGACGCGCTCCTCACCAATCACATTGGTAATCAGCACCGCATGGTGGGCGGTCAGCGAGCGGCCCGATTCGCTGATGAGATGTGGTTGGGGCAGGTCGGCTTCCTGGCAAAGCTGGGAGAAAGCGCTGACCACGTTACGGGCGTACTCCTGCATGGAGTAGTTCGCCGAACAATAGCTGCGCGAGCGGGTGCCTTCGTAATCGATCCCCAAGCCGCCGCCTACGTCCACGGTATCGATCGGCGCGCCCAGTTGCATCAGGTTTTGATAGAACCGGGCGCATTCGCGCAGGCCACGCTGGATATCGCGAATGTTGGCGATCTGGGAGCCTAAGTGGAAGTGCACTAACTGCAGGCTTTCCAGCGCGTCTTCGTGACGTAGCGTTTCGACCACGTCAAGAATCTGACTGGCGGTCAGACCGAACTTGGATTTTTCACCGCCGGTATTCTGCCATTTGCCTTTGCCCACCGAGGCAAGGCGGGCACGCAAGCCAATGCGCGGGGTAACGTCGAGTTCCCGTGCCTCTTCCAAAATCAGTTGGAGCTCGGAGAGCTTCTCGACCACCAAATAGACCTTGTGACCGAGCTTTTCCCCCAGCAGGGCCAAGCGCACGTACTCGCGGTCTTTGTAGCCATTGCAAACGATCAACGAGGAGCCGCCATCGGAAAGTGCCAGCACGGCCAACAACTCTGGCTTGCTGCCCGCTTCTAATCCCACGCGGCCGCTACCGCGCTCAGCAGTCGCCAGAATTTCTTCGACCACGCGGCGCTGCTGGTTCACTTTGATAGGGTAAACGGCGGTGTAGCCACCCTGGTAATCGCAGTCGTTCATGGCGGCATCAAAGGCGCCGCACAGTTGTTCCACCCGGTCGTGGAGAATATCGCTAAAGCGTACCAGTACCGGCAGGCGTAAACCGGCACTCTGCAGTTGGCGCACCAGCCCACTCAGCGGCAGCGCCGGGCCTTCTGCATCGCTGCCTAGTGGGCGAACCAGGGCTTGTCCGTGGTCATCGACATCGAAATAGCCGCTGCCCCATTGATCGATATTCCAGGTGCGCCGAGCGCGTAGCGCCGGGCTAGTGGTGGCCGTCACACTCATGCAGTTACCTCTGGCAGTGGCAGCGCACCGTGGGCAATGCGCGCCATTAAAATGGTCCGGAAACGTTCGGGGTCGTGGGGCGTTAAATCGTGCGCGGGCGGGTCGACATAGACCACCAGCAGGCGCGATAACCAGTAGCGCAGCGCTGTCATGCGCAGCATGGTAGGCCACAGCTCACGCTCAGTTGAGGTTAACGGGCGGCGCAATTGGTAGGCGTTAAATAGCGCGTGGTAGCGCTCTGAGTTGAGCGTACCGTCATCATTGGAAGCCCAGTCGTTGACCACAATCGCCAAGTCAAACAGCAGATCGCCGGTGCAGCCGTTATAAAAATCGATAATGCCCCCCAACTGGTCACCATCGAACAGCGTATTATCGCGAAACAGATCGCCGTGCAGCGCACCCTGAGGCAGCGCTTCGTGCTGGCTGAAAGCGCTTTCAAAATCGTCGACTTCGTCTTTCATCAACGTTTGATCCGCTGGGCTTAGATAGCTCAACACTTTATGGTGCATCACATGCAGCCAGTTGAGATCCCGCGGGTTCGGGCGATGGCCGGGGAAACGCCTGGACACCACATGCAAACGGCCTAAGGTATCGCCCAGGGCGTGGCACTGAGCCAGGTTAGGCGACTCTGGGTGGCGACCCGGCAGGCGCGGGAACAGCAACGCCGGCTTGCCCTCCAGGCTGTGCAGGGCAACGCCTTCGCGGTCATGCACCGTGCCGGGTACCGGCAGGCGGTGTTCATCCAAATAGTCCAGCAGCTCGACAAAGAAAGGCAGCTCCGCGTGCTCGCCCTGTTCGAACAGCGTCAACACCAGCTCCCGACGGTCAGTGGTCACAAAAAATGTCGAATTTTCAGTGCCGCCCGCCACTCCCTGCAGGGAAACGAAGCTGCCGACATCAAATTTTTCTAAAAACGCGGCGACCTGTGCGTCGCTAAGCGGGGTGAATACAGCCATGAAAGTCTCGCCCAGGTTGCTAAGCCCCTTATTGTAGCGGCTTGGCAGCTCAGTTGGCAGCGTTGTTGTTGGTGTAAATGGGCCAAAAACCGTTTCGTCCTGCAGGAAAGCCGCGCAACGCGTATTATGTGAGCAACTATTTTCAATACTATTTTCGACACTCTTTTCAGCACTTTTTAACAATGGAACTTGGTTATGGCTCGCGCTCCGATCGTTCTCGTCGATGGCTCCTCCTATCTTTACCGTGCGTTTCACGCGCTGCCGCCGCTAACGACCTCCAATGGTCAACCTACCGGCGCGGTGAAAGGCGTGCTGAACATGCTCAAGCGCCTGATCAAGGATTACCCGCAAAGCCCGATGGCGGTGGTGTTCGATGCGCCCGGTAAAACCTTCCGCGATGACATGTACAGCGACTACAAATCACATCGCCCGCCAATGCCCGATGACCTGCGCAGTCAAATCGCACCGTTGCACGCCTGTGTTAAGGCGCTGGGCCTGCCGTTGCTATGCGTTGAAGGCGTCGAGGCGGACGATGTCATTGGCACCCTGGCGCACCATGCCACCCAGGCCGGGCGGGACGCGGTGATCTCTACCGGCGACAAGGACATGGCGCAATTGGTCAATGCCCACATCACGCTGGTCAACACCATGAAGGACGAAACGCTGGACGAAGCGGGCGTGGAAGAGAAATTTGGCCTGCCGCCGTCGCTGATCATCGATTTCCTCGCCCTGATGGGGGACAAGGTCGATAACATCCCCGGCGTCCCCGGCGTGGGTGAAAAGACCGCCATTGGCCTGCTGCAAGGAATGGGCGGCGGGCTGGATACCATTTATGACGACTTAGAGCGGGTGAAAACGCTGACCTTCCGCGGGGCGAAAACGCTGCCCAAGAAGCTTGAAGAGCATCGCGATCAGGCGTTTCTCTCCTATCAACTGGCGACCATCAAAGTCGACTGCGACCTGCCGGTAGGCCTGGATGACCTGGATATTGCCCACCCGGATCGCGAAGCGCTCGTCACACTGTATAAGGAAATGGAGTTTCGCCAGTGGCTGGGTGAGCTGCTGGAAGGTAAAGACGAAGGCGTGGATGACGTTAAAGGCGGCGCGCCAGCCCCTGCCAGCGCTGACACTACCGAGGGTTCACCTGATCATTCGAGCACTGCTGAAACGGGGGCTGCCCGTGAAGATCACGTCATTCTCGACCAAGCCGAACTCGACCGTTGGCTGGAACGGCTGCAGAGCGCCGAGCGCTTCTGTTTCGATCTTGAAACCACCAGCCTCAACTACATGGATGCAGAAATCGTCGGCATCGGCGTATCGCTGGAAGCCGGTGAGGCCGCCTATATTCCAGTTGCTCACGATTACCTTGATGCCCCCCAGCAGCTTGAGCGCAAAGCCGTCTTGGCGGCGCTAAAGCCGATGTTGGAAAACCCGCAAAAAACCAAGATTGGCCAAAACCTCAAGTACGATATTTCGGTGCTGGCGAACTATGACATTGCCGTTGTCGGCCCCTTTGCCGACACCATGCTGGCGTCCTATGTGCTCAACTCCACCGCCACGCGCCATGATATGGATTCGCTGGCGCTGAAGTATCTGGGCGAAAAGACTATCTCCTTTGAAGACATCGCTGGCAAGGGCGCCAAGCAACTGACATTTAATCAGATTGCCCTGGAACAAGCGGCGCCTTACGCCTGTGAAGATGTCGATATCACGCTGCGGCTGCAGGAAGCGCTGCGCCCCCAGGTAGAAAACGAAGGACGATTGGCCGACGTGCTGGATCATATCGAGCTGCCGCTGATCAAGGTGCTCTCGCGTATCGAGCGCAACGGCGTTGCCGTGGATGCCGAGCGCTTACACGCGCAGAGCCAGCAGCTAGATCAACGTATTCGTGAACTCGAACGCGAGGCCTTTGAACTCGCCGGGCGTGAATTCAACTTGGGCTCGCCCAAGCAGTTGGGTCAGATCCTGTTTGAAGAGCAGAAGATTCCAGTGCTCAAGAAAACCCCGAAAGGGGCGCCCTCCACGGCGGAAGGGGTGCTTGAAGAACTGGCGCTGGACTACCCGCTGCCCAAGGTCATCATGCAGCATCGCGGCCTTGCCAAGCTGAAGTCCACCTACACCGATAAACTGCCCCGGCTGCTCAACAAAGCCACGGGCCGGGTGCATACCAGCTACCATCAGGCGGTGACCGCCACTGGGCGCTTGTCGTCATCGGACCCGAACCTACAGAACATCCCTATTCGTACCGAAGAGGGGCGCAAAATTCGCCAGGCGTTTATCGCCCGTCCCGGCTACCGCATTGTCGCCGCCGACTACTCGCAAATCGAGCTACGTATCATGGCGCACCTTTCCGAAGATAAAGGGCTGCTGGAAGCGTTTGCCGAAGGGCGCGATATTCACACGGCCACGGCGGCGGAAGTATTTGGCACCTCGCTAGAGAAGGTCTCTGGCGACCAACGGCGCAGCGCCAAAGCGATCAACTTCGGCTTGATCTATGGCATGAGCGCCTGGGGGCTGTCGCGCCAACTGCACATTGATCGCAACCAGGCCCAAACTTACATTGACCGTTACTTTGACCGCTACCCCGGCGTGGCGCGCTATATGGAGCGTATCCGCTCCCAGGCGGCAGAGGATGGCTTTGTTGAAACGGTGCTGGGTCGGCGGCTTTATCTGCCGGAGATTCAGTCGCAGAACCGCAACCGCCGCCAAGGCGCCGAGCGTACCGCGATCAACGCGCCGATGCAGGGCACGGCGGCCGACATCATCAAACAGGCGATGATCGACGTGGATGCGTGGCTGGAAGAGGGCGAGTTCGATGCGCTGATGGTCATGCAGGTGCACGATGAGCTGGTATTCGAAGTGGCCGAAAAACAGGTCGACGCGTTTATTGAGCAGGTGCAAAAACGCATGCAGGGTGCGGCTGCGCTAAAAGTGCCGCTGATAGTAGAAGCCGAATGTGGCGACAACTGGGACGAGGCGCACTGACGACGCCCCCACCATTGCTTGATCATAAATGAAAACCCCGCCGCCCTCAGGCGGCGGGGTTTCTTCAAGTGAAGGGTTACGCTTAACGCCAGCCGACGCGATCAAAAATGCGGATCGCTTCAGGGTTGTTTTCACCCAACACGCTGATGTTCACGTCATCTGTTTTGAAGTTGCCCCAGGACTCCAGTACCGGGTCTTTTTTGATGCCTTCCACGACGGGGAACTCATTGTTGCCCGAAGCAAAGATCTCCTGAGCGGTGTCTGAGGCTAGATACTCAAGGAAGCGGACGGCATTTTCACGATTAGGCGCCCCTTCCACGACACCGGCGCCACCCACGTTGACGTGAGTGCCGCGATCATTCTGGTTGGGGAAAATGATGCCGACTTTACGGGCCGCTTCGCGTTCGGCATCGTCGTCTGATTTTAGCAGGCGCACGTAGTAGTAGTGATTGGCCACGGCAATATCACACTCGCCGCTGGCCACGCCAAGAATCTGGTCGGTATCGCCACCTTCCGGATCGCGTGCCATGTTATTGACCACGCCCTGAGCCCACTCTTCGGCACCCGCTTCGCCGTGATGCTCAATCATCGCCGCCAGCAGCGACTGGTTATAGATATTGTTGGAAGAGCGAATGCATACCTTGCCCTCAAACTGTGGGTCGGCGAGGTCTTCGTAGCTTTCGATCTGGCTCGGGTCGAAGTTTTCACGGTTATAGTAAATTGCCCGGGCACGCTGACTGAAGCCGAACCACAGGCCGTCAGGGTGGCGCATGGATTCAGGTAGACGCTCGTTGAGAACCTCCGATTCGACGCTTTGGAAAATGCCTTCTTCTTCTGCGCGCCACAGGCGGCCGGCGTCTACTGTCAACATGATATCGGCGGGGCTTGCCACGCCTTCGCGCTGAATGCGCTCAATCAGCTGGTCGGAATCACCCTCGAGGATGTTGACTTCGATACCAGTCTCCTCGGTGAACGCATCATAAAGGCGTTCGTCAGAGTCGTAATGGCGCGCAGAGTAAAGGTTTAGCTCATCAGCCATGCCGGTACCTGCAACAGCTGAGCCTGCCATAATGGCGGCGATTGATAGCGTTAGGCGTGCCTTATTCATAACCGTCAACTCCGTCGTTATTTGATAATAATTTACATTTAAAGGTTTAGCATTCAAGCGTGTCTCAGCGTTGAGGTCAAGTTGAATGCTAACCAGACGCATTCAACGAAACTATCTAAGCGTGCATCTCTACGCGATAAAAAATAGAATGCAAACAACTTTCAAATGTATTCGATCCGCGTTTGGGTATCCATGACATTGTCCATGGAATAGTTTGCTCAACTGCACAGTGGTGATTTATGACAGCTACCCTCAAGGTTGCCCCGGTGGCGTCCAGCGCTACGGCGTTGACGCTTAACAGTGTGTGCCATGCCTATGATGGCCATTCGGTCGTGAAAGGAGTGGACTTAAGCGTTGCTCCAGGTGAGGTCGTTTGTTTGCTGGGCCCCTCTGGATGTGGCAAAACCACGCTATTACGTATCGCTGCGGGGCTGGAAGTGCTGCAAGAGGGCAGCGTCACGCTCGAAGATGTCTATATTGCCGCGCCAGACCAGCGGCATGTGCCGCCGGAAAAGCGCAACGTAGGGCTAGCATTTCAAGACTCGGCGCTATTTCCGCACCTTACCGTGCTGGAAAACGTGACCTTTGGTCTCAAACACCTGACGGCTGGCCAGCGCCGTGAGCGGGCCAAGCAACTGCTAGAACAACTGGGTATGGCTGGTTATGTCGATGTCTACCCCCACATGCTCTCGGGCGGCCAGCAGCAGCGGGTGGCTCTGGCGCGTGCGCTGGCGCCGTCACCGCGTTTAATGCTGTTGGATGAACCCTTCTCGAGCCTGGACGCGCGCCTTCGTGACCGCATCCGTGACGATACCCTGCATGTATTGAAAAAGGTCGGAGCGGCCACGCTGTTAGTCACCCACGATCCGGAGGAAGCCATGTTTATGGCGGATCGCATCGCGCTGATGCGCGATGGGCGAATCGTGCAGACAGGAACGCCGCGCGAGCTATACTGCGCGCCCCAAGACCCCTTTGTGGTGACCTTTTTCGGCGATGTGAATGAGCTGCAAGGCAAGGTGCACAACGGCATGGTGAGCACGGCGGTCGGGAAAGTGCCTGCGAAGGGGCTTGCTGAGGGCAGTGATGCCCAGGTAATGATCCGGCCCGAGGCACTGAGGATTGTTGAACGTAATCTTCCTGCGGATGAGCACCGTCATAGCCATGTGGTCATGGCGAAGCTGCTGGGGCGCACCAGCTTGCTGCACCTGTGTGCCCATGGAGAGAACGGCTTGGAGGCGCACCTGCACGCCCGGATGCCTGGGGTGTTTTTACCCGCAGAAGGGCAACCGGTGGATATCCACCTCGACCTTTCCCAGGTGTTTGTTTTTCCGCTCTCGTCCTAGAGTTTCCTCACGACTTAGCGCCGGGGCGCGAGCGGCGCATGGCCATGCTGAGCAGAATCACCGGCAGGATGCCAACGACGACAATAGCCAGTGATGACGTCGAGGCCTCGGCCAGCCGCTCGTCAGACGCCAAGTTGTGCGCCCGCACCGCCAGCGTATCGAAGTTGAAAGGGCGCAGAATGATCGTGGCGGGCAGCTCTTTCATCACATCGACAAAGACCAAAATGCCCGCCGCAAGTAGGCTGCTACGCATCATCGGCGTATGAATATGACGCAGCGTGCCGCCTGCGGTTTGGCCCAGGGTGCGCGAGGCGGCATCCATGCTAGGCGTCACCTTGCCTAAGCTGGCTTCTACCGCATTGAACGAGACAGCCAAAAAGCGCACCACGTAGGCATACAGCAGAATAAATGCCGAACCGCTGAACACCAGGCCGATAATGTAGCCATAGTGATTATTCAGCCAGGTATTCAGGGCGTTATCCAGCCAGGTAAACGGAATCAGAATTCCCACGGCGACCACCGAGCCTGGAATCGCATAGCCCATGGCAGCGACCCGGGAAGCGACCCTCGCAAACGCCGTATCGTGCATGCGCACGCCATAGCTCAGCACGACCGCCAGCCCCACGGCAATCAGCGCCGCCACTGTCGCTAGTCCTAGGCTGTTCCAGGCGTAGCCGATAAAGCGCGCGCCCCACAGTGAATCGCCCCCTTGCAGCGCTAAATTGAGCAGAATGCCACTAGGCAGTAAAAAGCCCACCAGCACCGGTAAAAGACAAGACAGCGTCGCCGCGGCGGCACGCCAGCCGTGCAGCGCGTACTCAGGCAGTTGCTGATAGCGATTGGTGGTATGGAAGTAGCGACGTTTGCCCCGCGACCAGCGCTCTAGTAATACCAGCACGATCACGAAGGTGAGCAGGCAGGCGGCCAGTTGCGCCGCTGCGACCTGTTCGCCCATGCCAAACCAAGTGCGATAGATCCCGGTGGTAAAGGTGTCGACGCCAAAGAATTGAACCGCGCCAAACTCGTTCAGCGTCTCCATCAATACCAGCGATACCCCGCCCACCAATGCTGGGCGCGCCAAGGGGACGGCGACGCTGGCGAACAGCCGCCAGGGGCCGCGCCCCAGCGTGCGGCCCACATCCAGCACACACACCGACTGCTCAAGAAAGGAGGCCCGGGCCAGCAGGTAGACATAGGGGTAAAGCACCAGGGTAATCACCGTGGCCGCGCCGCCGAGGGAGCGAATATTGGGAAAATAGTAGTCGCCGTATGCCCAGTTAAACGTCTCGCGAAGCAGGCTTTGTAGCGGACCGGCGAATTGCAGGAAGTCGGTATAGGCGTAGGCGATAACATAGGTAGGCACCGCCAACGGCAGCAGCAGCGCCCACTCAAACAGCCGTTTGCCGGGGAAGCGGCACATTACCACCAGCCAAGCGGTGCCGGTGCCGATGACCAGTGTGCCGAGGCCGACGATCACTACCAGCCAGAAAGTGTTGTTCAGGTAGCGTCCCAGTACCGTGCTGGCTAGATGTTGCCATACGCCATCGGTGGGCATGGCGATATGGGCCAACACGACCAATACCGGCAAGGCAACAATGAAGGCTACCGCCGTCATGGCTATCGACCAGGGGCTAGCGCGACGGCCAAGCGAAGTGGTGGCGGCGAATAGCCCGCGATAGCCGGGTCTCAACAAGCGAACACTCCTTGCAGCAACAACGATAGGGCAGCCAACGTCTAATGCGAATCACTGGCGGGCGTGAATAATAGCATTGGCTGTCAGTGACTGCATCGCTGAAGGAGCTGTAACGCATTCAGAAGCGCTAGTGGGCGGTCCACCCGCCATCCACCATCAGTGCGCTGCCGGTTACCAATCCCGCTGCAGGTGAGGCCAAAAACACCACGGGGCCCATAATGTCCTCAATTTGGCCCAGCCGTCCGAGTGGGATCTTGGCTAATACGCTTTCACGGAAACCTGGCTCAGCAAAATAGGGTTGGGTCATCGGCGTTTCAATAAACGTAGGGCAAACAGAGTTGACTCTTATGCCGCGGGGCCCAAGCTCTACCGCCAGGGCTCGAGTCATTCCCTCTACCGCTGATTTTGACGCGCAGTAAAGGCTGCGGTTAACGGCACCCACGTGACCCATCTGTGAGGAGATATTAATCACGCTAGCGCCAGCGGACATTTTGGCCACGACGGTTTGCGTCAAAAAGTAGCTAGCGCGCACGTTAAGATCCATCACTGCGGCATAGTCATCGGCGGTAACATCCCTCAGCGGTTTAGGTCGATTAGTCCCCGCATTGTTGACTAGAATATCAAATGCTTGATCAGTAAGGTGCCGCTCGATCGCTGTTTGATCATTAACATCCATCACCAGCGATTGGGCGTCATGGCCTGCGTTTCGCAAAGCGGAGACGACATCGTTCAGCGTGCTTTCACTACGAGCTATCAGCGTTACTGCTGCGCCCGCCTGCGCTAATGCGCAGGCAGCGGCAAGGCCAATGCCCTGGCTCGCGCCGGTTATCAGCGCCCGCTTGCCGTCCAGACGCTGGTTTGGCGTTTGCGGCAGCTTCATGCATCCACCGCGGATGCATAAGGCACATCGCGGTGGCCATAGCGACGCACTCGCTCGTTGGCCTGTTCACCGTGGCCAGCAAAGCCTTCCAGTGCACACAAACGTGAACAGTAGCTGCCAATTTCTGCTGATGCTTCGTCAGTGAGCACACGTTGATAGGTGCAAGTTTTAAGAAATTTACCTACCCATAAGCCACCGGTGTAGCGGGCAGCTTTTTTGGTCGGCAAAGTGTGGTTGGTGCCGATCACTTTATCGCCAAACGCCACATTGGTACGTGGACCAAGGAACAGGGCCCCGTAGTTGGTCATATTTTCCAGGTAAAATTCAGGGTCTTCGGTCATTACCTGAACATGTTCGTAGGCCATCTCATTAGCGACTTGCAGCATCTCTTCATGGCTATCGCAAACAATCACCTCACCGTGGGTTTCCCAGGCTTGGCGGGCAATCTCGGCAGTGGGCAGTTTCTGAAGCAGTTCCTCAATCGCCGTCAGGGTGTCGTTGGCGAGCTTTTCTGAATTGGTCAACAGCGCCGCTGGCGAGGTGGGGCCATGCTCTGCCTGGCCCAGCAGGTCGGTGGCGCAAAGCAGGCCATCAACACTTTCATCGGCAATCACCAGCGTTTCTGTCGGGCCTGCAAAGAGATCAATACCGACGCGGCCAAACAGTTGACGCTTGGCTTCTGCCACAAAAGCGTTGCCGGGGCCGACCAGCATATCGACGGGTTCAATAGTGTCAGTGCCGATTGCCATGGCGCCCACTGCCTGTACGCCGCCGAGTACCAGAATTTCATCGGCACCGGCTAAATGCATGGCAGCGACTATCGCTGGGTGTGGTTTGCCTTTATAGGGTGGGGCGGCGGCAATGACGCGCTTAACGCCAGCCACTTTGGCGGTGAGTACACTCATGTGTGCTGACGCCACCATGGGGTAGGCGCCGCCAGGGATATAACAGCCAACTGAGTTGATAGGCAGGTGTTTATGGCCCAGTACAACGCCAGGGCGGGTCTCTATTTCTACCGGCTGCATTGAGGCGAGTTGAGCTTCCGCAAAGCGGCGAATTTGAGCTTGGGCAAAGCGGATATCATCAAGGTCACGCTCAGACACTTCACTCATCGCCTGGGCGATGTCAGCGTCACTGAGGCGAAAAGACGTAGGTGACCAGTTATCAAATTTTTCCGATAGCTCACGTACCGCTTTATCACCGTTAGCATCAATATCGGCAAGCGTCTTTTCGACGGTTTCACGTACTTGTCGGTCAGCTTCTGCGCGGGTTTCTAGGGAGGCGCCTGTCTTAAGGTGGCGAATCATATAAAGCTCCTTGTTAGCGTTATAGTGTTGTTATTTTCAGGAAAAATTTGTTGTTAGGGATCAGAGGTGTTTTTACTCATGTGAGAGTAAGGCTAGGCGTTATTGCATACGAATGCAAATGGTTTGTGTGAGTGCTATATCTAGGGCTAGATAACGCATTTTCACGGGTAACATATCCGCAATAACACTAATAAACAGGAGCAGTATGATGGCCACTCAGGTAGCTGTGGTAGGCGCTGGGCTAATTGGACGTGCTTGGGCGATTGTGTTTGCCCGGGCGGGGGTGCGGGTACGTCTATACGATGTTAATACCCTGCAACTAAACCAAGTGATCAGCCGCATAGATGAATCGCTTCAAGATCTTCATCAGGTAGGGCTGGTAGACGATCCAGCGGCTATTTTGGCGCGTATTGAGGTGACGGAAAACCTAGTTACAGCGCTTGCGGGTGCCAGCTATGTGCAGGAGTGCGGGCCAGAAAACGTTGCTGCTAAACAGGCTATTTATACCCAGCTGGAAGCGGCTTGCGCATCAGGTACAATTCTTGCCAGCTCAACATCCGGTATTGTGGCCTCACTCTTTACCGGGCATTTACGTCATCCAGAGCGGTGTTTGGTGGCTCATCCAGTTAATCCACCCTACCTCATACCCCTGATTGAAGTTGTTCCCTCTTCAGAGACCAGCCCGTTGGTAGTAGAGCGCACTCTGGCATTAATGCGCCAAGTTTCTCAAGAGCCAATTCTGGTCAAGAAGGAGATACAGGGTTTTATTTTAAATCGCTTACAAGGAGCGTTGCTTAATGAGGCGCTGCGGCTTTTTCGCGATGGCTACGTATCGGCGGAAGACTTGGATAAGACGGTGAAGCACGGCTTAGGTTTGCGGTGGGCATTGATGGGTCCATTTGAAACGATCGATCTTAATGCTCCCGAAGGTGTGGTTGACTATGCTGGGCGCTATGGTCCGCTCTATCGCGATGTCGATACCCAGCGTAGCGGAGATAACCCCTGGGCGATTGAAACGCTGCAGCAGCTTGATAGCGAGCGACGTATGGTGCTGCCCAGCAGCCAACTAGCTGAGCGCCAAGCGTGGCGTGACCGGCGCTTAATGGCATTAATAGCGCACAAGCAGAAGTCGGACGGGTGATTGAAGCTGGCTTTGGATAGCGCGGTTCGGTGTAATTAAATAGAAGCGATGACGCTTGTTTTTATAACGAGGTGTAAATGAAGAAACGGCCGGTGACATCGCAACAAGTGGCTGCGCTAGCAGGTGTGTCGCAGTCGGCGGTGAGCCGCTGCTTTTCACCCAACGCTAGCATCGCCCCGAAAACCCGCGAAAAGGTGTTAGCGGCGGCGAAGCAGCTAGGTTACCGTCCCAATGCCATTGCGCGATCGTTGATTACCCGGTCTTCACGCACTATCGCGGTGGTAATGTCTCAGCTTGATAATCCTTTCTATGCACAGATGCTTGATCACGCTGCGCGCCATTTTCAGCAGCACGGCTACCACTTGCTACTCTTTATGGGCAGTGACGAGGCGCCGACAGCCAGCGTTATGGCAGATATTCTGCAAAGTCAGGCGGACGGTATCTTAATGCTGGCTGCCATGCTCTCCTCCTCATTCGCTGAAGAGTGCGTTGGGCGGGGTATCCCGGTGGTAATGATTAACCGCACGGTAGCCTTTGAAGGCGTTAGCCAAGTTGCCAGCGATAACTATAACGGCGGTTATTGGGTTGGGGAACTGCTTGCTCAACGAGGTTATGAGCGCATCGCGTTTATTGCTGGCCTACCTGAGTCATCTACCAGTAGCCAACGCCGCCAAGGTTTTTTAGCGGCGTTGGCCGCCCACGGCCGTCACTGTTGGGCGGAAGCACAGGGCGATTATCAGTTTGCCTCAGCCCAGGCTGCTACCCGCACACTCTTTGCGGGCACACCCTATCCAGACGCAGTTTTTGCGGCCAATGACCATATGGCAGTGGCCGTCATTGATACGCTCAAAGCCGAAATGGGACTACGTGTTCCTGAGGATGTGGGCGTGGTTGGCTTTGATAATATGCCAATTGCCGCTTGGCCGAGTTATCAGCTCACCACGGTTCAGCAGCCACTGCAGGAGATGGTGACGGAGGCTGCGGCACTCTTATTGACGCAGATTAATACGGGGCAAGTGGCTGGCGAAAGCAAAGTGTTGCCTGTGGTGCCGGTTATTCGTCACAGTACGCGATAAGCAACTAAAAACGCCCCGCCTGGCGATAGCAAGGTGGGGCGTTGGTTGGGCGGAGTGGCTAGTGCCTAATGACTAGTATCCCATCATCATGCTAGGCAGGCCGGTGATTAGCCAGGGGAAGAAGGCCATCAACGTGCAGGCTAACAAAATCAATGCGACGAAGGGCACGACTGCCTTGTACAGATCGACGATTTCAACCCCAGGCGGTGCGACGCCTTTTAAGTAAAATAGCGCATAGCCAAAGGGTGGGGTCAGGAACGAGGTCTGCAGTACCACTGCCACCATTACCACGAACCACAGCATATCCACGCCCATGGTTTCAACAATCGGCAGCATGATCGGGAAGCTCAGCAGTACGATGCCGGTCCAATCCAAGAACATGCCTAAAATAAACACCAGGAATAGCATGAGAATGAGTGCGCCCACCGTGCCACCGGGCATGGCTAGTACCAGGTCGCTAATCACGGTCATACCGCCACCGCGTGAGAACACGCCAGTAAAGGCAGTGGCGCCCACCAGTACGAGCATTACCATGGTGGTGGTTTTGCCCGCTTCAATCATAGTCCAGAAGCAAGTGCTTATTTTACGGTCGCCAAAAATCATAAACAGGATAAAGGCGATAAATACGCCGATAGCCGAGGCTTCTGTGGCGGTGGCAATACCCGTAAATAGCGCGCCCAATACCCCTAGAATCAACGACATTGGGGGTACCACATACTTCGCTAGCATGATCAGCAGTTGTTTCGTGCTAACCTCTGCCCGCTCCGCCGCGGGTACTTTCGGGCCGTAACTGGGTTTGATGTAGCAGATGATCAATACGTAGAGGGCGTACATAACGCCTAGTAGAAGGCCAGGGATCAGTGCGCCCGCAAACAGTGCGCCGACGGAGACCGGTGAGTAGCTAGCCATGAGGATCAGCATGATGCTAGGCGGAATCAAAATACCCAGGCAACCGCTTGCCATAATAACGCCCGCGCTAAGCTCTTTGTTGTAGCCATACTTGAGCATCGGCACCAGCGCGATCATGCCCATCACCGCAATCGAAGCGCCGACAATGCCTGTGGTCGCTGCCAAAAGGACTGACACAATGACCACGGTCAGAGCCAAACCACCGCGCAGATTAGCCAGTAGTAAGCGCATAGCGTCAAACATCTTTTCAGTCACGCCTGAGTCGTTTAAAAACCTCGCCATCAATATGAACAGAGGTATCGCCACCAGCACGTAGTTGTCCATGGCGTTACCGAAAATATTATTGATCAGGGTGCCGAGTATGCGCTCACCGGGGCCTAAAAAGGCACCGATAACCGCTACGCCGCCAAGCACGAACGCTAGCGGGTGGCCCATAAAAAGGCCGACGAGTAGACCGCCGAACATCACCAGCGTGAGTAATTCAGGACTCATATTCATGCTGATTTCTCCTCACGCAGCAGCATAATGGCACGCAGTACGATGGCAATTGCCTGCAGCAGAATCAGCACTGAGGCGACCACAATCACCCCTTTAATTGGGTAGACCGGGATAGCAACCATGCCATAGGTGGTTTCAGCTCGGCTCCAGGAGCGCTCAAAGAAACTCCAGCCTAGGGTGATTAACATCCAGATAAACGGCACAAAGAAAATCAGATAACCGAGTACTTCAAGCACGGCTTGCTTCTTGCGCGACAGCAAGCGCTTAAGTACGTCGACTTCCACATGAGCGTGGTGGCGTAAGCCATAGGCGGCCATCAGCATAAAGTGAGCGCCAAACAGCATTTTGGTAACGTCGAATGCCCAGTCGCTAGGGCGACCAAACAGAAAACGTGACGCAATGTCGTAAAGAACAATAAGAGTAATGATGGCAATCAATGGGGCGATAATTCGCCCAAAGGCTTCGTTGATTGCATCGATCGCCTTGGCAATCGCATTCATGGAAGATCTCCGCGGTCAGCACAAAAAAACCGCCCCGGTAAAACCGAGGCGGCACAGAAGCGCCTTACAGGCAGGCTTCGATCTCTTCCAATGAGGGCAAGGTATCCATTGTGCGACTCATGTTGAACGGCACTGAGACATCTCTCCAGCTGGCATAATCTTCTAAGTAAGTGACCATAGAGTGGTAGACCTTGGCGTGATCAGGATCTTCACAGGCACCACGAACAATCACTTCGTTAGTAATTTCCTGAATGCGTGCTAAATCTTCTTCAGAGAATTGGTTGATAGTCACGCCAGCGTCAATGAATTTATTAGTACCCTCAGTAGACTCATGCTCAGACCAGGCAAGCGACCAAGCCATCGTTGCGTCGGCGGCGATGCGAAGTTTTTGTTGGGTTTCTTCAGACAGTGCGTTCCAGGCATCAAGGTTAATCATCACGCCAAATACGCTGGCAGATTGGTGCCAGCCTGGGGTTGCCCAGTAGTCGGCCACTTCGGCAAAGCCAGCGTTGAAGTCAACGCCAGGTGTTGAAAATTCGCCTGCATCAATAACACCGCGTTCAATAGCTTGGTAGACTTCTCCACCCGCGAGGGTCACCTGCGACCCACCCAGCTCTTCCAGCACGCGACCTTGGTCGCGACCAGAAAGGCGTAGGCGTTTGCCTTCCAGGTCAGCGATGCTTTCGATCGGCGTACGGCCCATAAAGCCAGATTCATTATTGAGTGCCGCATAGGGCAGGTACATCATATTGAACTTGCCGTAGATCTCTTCGTAGAGTTCACGACCGCCCCATTGTTGAATCCAGTTGATGTAGTCAACGGCATTGAACAAGCTAGTAGTAGTGGCCAGGGGAGAGAAGGCAGGGTTCAAGCCCGCCCAGTAGCCTGGCCAGTCACCAGCGGCTTCAATACTGCCCGTTTCGGCGGCATCGAATACTTCGGTGCCGGGCATAAGGGTACCGCCTGAACGAAAGTTAATTTGCAATTCGTCGCCAGCTAACTGGTTTACTAATTCAGCCCAATGTTGATCAATCTTAATTAAATCAAGGTTATCCGGCCAAGTGGAAGTCATCGTCCACTCTTCTTGTGCTTGGGCAGTGGTGGTTAATGCAGCAAAAGCAATACCCGCTGCGAGACCGGAGAGAGCGAATTTGGTCATTTTTTTCATGTTGTATTTCCTGGTTTGGCGTGTGGCGTTATTAGTGTTGGGACCTGAATGCAGGAAAGTGCAGTGTTACAAGATTACGTTTACGTAAACATGGGTTTTGGACACTGCAGAGCTAAACTAGCACACCAACCCTGATGCAGCGCAATATCAGTAATGTAAGGTGTTATCGCTTAGGTTTGCATGAGAAAGCCCGCTATTTTATTTATAAACAATGATTTACAGATTTTTTAAAGGTCGGCTGGTGTGGGTTTGCTAGTCCATAAACGTTGAAAGTAGTTAAATCATTAAACCAAAGTTGTAAGTTAACGGATGGCTATCAGCAATAGAGACACTGAAATGCATATTGAGATGAGATGATGGGAAACGACCAGGCAGCCGTAGCAGCGTTAATACATCATGCCAAGCGTCTCAAGCGCCGTGGTTGGCGCCAATTGGTGTGGCTAGCGGGCGATGCCGAGTCGTGTCGATCAACCGCGCAGGCGCTATGGCAGGTCAATGATTGGCAGGCGCCTGTGTGGGTCGCTAACGAGAGCACCGCGTTAGCGTTTTCCGCGGCTGCTCTCTCTCCACGCAAGGCACGTACCCGCCTCGGGGCTGAACACCAGCTGGTCGTCATCGATACCCACAGCACCGGCCTGGACCCTGAAGCGCTGGGCGCGCTCGCGGGGACGGTGACGGCGGGCGGGTTGCTGATATTGCTGACACCGCCGTCGTTAGGCGACGCCCCCGATCCGGATTATGCCCGTTTGGCTGACTATCCTTGGCCTTGGCAGGCACTCTCCGCCCATTACTTGGCGCGTTTAGCCCGCCAGTTGCAGACCTCAACTGACGTCATCCGCTGGCGCGCTGGGCAAACATTGCACTTGTCCCATCTTCCCGTGCGCCCACCAGCGGCTAACGTGCGTGATGGCGTCTGCTTAAGTGCCGACCAGGGACAGGCAGTGCGCCAATTGGTGGGGTTAAAGCGCCGCCGACCGCTGGTCATAACCGCCGACCGCGGGCGCGGCAAAAGTGCTGCACTGGGTATCGCCTGTGCTCAGCTGTTAATGCATAAAACCCAGCGAGTAGTGCTTACTGCGCCACGTTTAAGCGCCGTAGAGAGTGTTTTTGAGCGGGTCGCTGCGCTTTGTCCGGACGGCCGTCGGGTGGCGCAAAATCGGTTTGAGTTGGCCCAGGGCAGCGAACTGCTGTTTATCCTGCCGGATAGCTTAACGGAGCAAATCACCGCCCAGCAGCAGGGTGGTGATGGTAGCTACTTAATGGTTGATGAGGCTGCGGCGATCCCCGCTGACTTGTTGGGGCAATGGCTGAGCGCCTTTCCCCGCATTGCGTTTGCCACCACCGTCCATGGCTATGAGGGCTCAGGGCGGGGGTTTGCACTGCGCTTTCGCGACACGCTGGACCGGTTGGCGCCCCAGTGGAAAGCGCTGACGCTTGAGACACCCATTCGCTGGAGCCTTGGTGACCCTCTGGAAGCTGTGGTCAATCAGCTGCTGCTGTTAAAAGCAGCGCAGCCCCTCGCCCAACCCATTAGCCGTTCTTTGGCAACAAACGTGGTAGAGCGTGCCTGGCTTGCCGAGCATGAGGCGGCGCTGGAAAAACTGTTTGGTCTGCTGGTGCAGTCGCACTACCGCACATCACCCAACGACCTGCGCCAATTGCTTGATGGCCCCGGCACTGCATTGCGCGTGATCGAGCAGGCGGGCGAACCCCAGGCCGTGCTGGTGACTCGGGAAGAGGGTGGTTTTGAGGCCACGCTTGCCCATCAAGTCGCCCGCGGCGAGCGCCGCCCGCAGGGGCACTTATTAGCGCAGTCGTTGGCAACGCACGCCGGGAGCCGCGAGGCGCTAACGGCACGCTGGCGGCGGGTGGCACGTATCGCAACGCATCCAGAGCGTAGGCGCCAGGGGTTGGGGCAAGCGCTGCTGCGTGATGACATGGCCGCCGCGCAGCAGCAGGACATTGCGCTCTATGGCGCCACCTTTGGCGCCGAGGCGTCGCTGTTACGGTTTTGGCTGGCGCAAGGATTCTCGCCGGTACGTTTAGGCATCACCCGCGAAGCCTCAACCGGTGAGTTTGCGGTGATGGTAGCGAAGGCGCTAAATACCCAGGGTGAGGCGGTGCTCGCCGACCTTGAAGAGCGCTTTGAAGCGGCATTCGTTGGCCTATTGGCCTTTGAATTGAAAGCGTTGCCCGCTGCGGTCGTTGTGCTCTTGCTCGGCCAACTGCCGGGCATTTCGCTGAGCGGGCGCGATTGGCAGGACATCGAAGATGTGGCCACGGGTTACCGCGACCCAGTGCTGGCTCGCCCGGCCTTACAAGCCTTGGCGCGTGAAGCCAGCCGCTGTTCTTTAAGCGAATCACAGCATCAGTCACTGCGACAACTGGCGGCCTGGGCGTTGCAAAATTTATCCCTGGCGAGCGCCCACGCTGAAGCGGTGCAGGCACTGCGTCTCGCCGTGAATGAATTAATCGAACCGGTGAAAGGTACCCACGGTGCTGTTGCGGTTTAGCTTTTGCCGAATAGCGCTGACCGGTAAAGTAGTCCCGTTGCCGATAATGAAGAGTCCTTATGAACGAACATTTAGAAGCGCTGGCCCCCAGCTTGGTATGGCGCCACTTTCGTACCCTTTGCAATACGCCGCGCCCTTCGGGGCATGAAGCGGCGCTCGTTGCCATCCTCGAAGCGTGGGCGGATGAACAGGGCTTGACCCACGACCGCGATACCTTCGGCAATTTACGCCTTCGTAAACCGGCCTCTCCCGGCTGTGAACAAGCTCCAGCCTTAGTGCTTCAGGGCCACCTGGACATGGTGGCCCAGGCCAATAGCGATCACGCGCATGACTTTACTCGCGACCCGATCAGCACCTATGTCGCCGACGGTTGGCTGCACGCCGAAGGTACCACCTTAGGCGCTGATAATGGATTGGGTGTGGCGGCCATTCTCGCCGTATTGGAAGATCCCTATCTTCGCCACGGGCCGTTGGAGGCGCTGTTTACCCTGGAAGAAGAGACCTCCATGGGCGGTGCGCTGAACCTGGCTGAGAACTGGCTAGAAGGTTCGCTGCTGCTCAATTTAGACAGTGAGGACCGGGGACAGGTCTATATCGGCTGCGCAGGCGGGGCCGATGTGGAAGTCAATGCGCAACTGCCGAGCGCCGCGGCGGGTGAGCACGAGCGCGTTATCGAAATTGCCTTGACGGGATTGAAGGGTGGCCACTCAGGCATCGATATTCATAAGCCACTGGGCAACGCCAATCGCTTGCTGATAAGAGTGTTGAGGTCTTTAGAAGCCTTTGACGCGCGCTTGATTAGCTATCACGGCGGCACGTTACGCAACGCGATACCCCGCGAGGCATTTGCCCAGGTAGCACTGCCTGAAGATGAGCTGGACGCCGCGCTGGTGGCGATTGCCGGGCTGGAAACGATTCTGCTGAGAGAGCTGGGCAGTGGCGATAGCGGCCTTAAAATCAGCGCACAACGTATCACGCAAGTATCTGACGCCGAACCGCTCACGCTGGATGCCAGTGTGATGTTGCTGGCCGCTCTACACGCTGCCCCCTGCGGGGTCGAGCGGATGAGCGCCGATGTGCCGGGCGTGGTGGAAACCTCCAATAACCTGGGGGTGCTAAGCCTGGAAAAAGGGCGGCTACACCTCTGCGCGCTGGTGCGTTCGCTGCACGATAGTGCGGTAGTGGCTTTGGCGGATCGCTTCCAAGCACTGTTTGGCCTGATTGGCGCAAGGGTAAAAGTCGAGAACGGCTACCCCGGCTGGGCACCCAATCCCAATGGTGCTTTACTGGCGACCTTCAAGGCGCGGCATGCGTCACTGCTGGGTCGTGAACCCGAAGTGAAGGTGATTCATGCCGGGCTGGAGTGCGGTATTTTAGGCAGCAAGTACCCGCAGCTGGATATGATTTCATTTGGGCCGCTAATTCGTGGCGCCCACTCGCCGGATGAAAGGGTGGAACTCGCCTCGGTCGAGGAGTTTTGGTTGATGCTGCGGGCATTGATCGAGGATCTTGCTGAGCAGGGCTAAGCTTGATGCTTAGGCTCCGCGCATAAAAAAAACGGCACCAGCGGTGCCGTTTTCGCGTTGCTAACTCTAACCCTGGGCTTACTTGCTTAAGTAGGCGTTGAGCATCCAGATGGTTTTTTCCTGCTCGCGAATGTAGTCACCGGCTTGAGCCGCGGTGCCTTCATCGTCTGCATCAGAGGCGAGTGCCAGCAGCTCGCGCTGAAGCTCGATAATGGTCTGGTACCCGGTCAATACACCTTTAACGCAGGTGGTACCGTCATGGACGTCTTTGTCTTCCTGGATACGCGATAGGGTGACATAGTCGCTATACGCGTGAACCGGTTTGTGGCCCAGTGTCAGGATGCGCTCAGCCACTTCATCCACTTTCGTCAGCAGATCGGTGTAGAACTCTTCGAACTTGGCGTGCAGTTCGAAAAAGTCGCTCCCGCGCACATTCCAGTGGTAGCCGCGCACGTTCATGTAAAAAATTTGGTAGTTGGCTAGCAGGTGGTTGAGCTTCTCGGCGAGTTGACTAGCGCTACCTTCGTGTAAGCCAATGCTATTGGTATCTGTCATAACCTGCTCCCTTTTGGTGGCCGCCTGGGCGGCCGTTAATGCCTATAAACAGCGTGGGTATTAGCCTAGAGCGCTATGAGTGCGGTGCAAAACAAGTTTTTTGCATCGCTGCCATAGTGTTATCGCATCATCCCTCTGTCGTATGCGTATGATCTCTATATGCTGGCAGCGGATATTTTTTTCAAGGCCTGTTTAGCCACAGCCTAAGCAGGCTTTCACAGCGCGCTTCAAGGAGCTCGGCGGTGCGCGGAAGTGCCTCTTGCAGCGTCATTGGGCCATCGGCTAAGGCAAATGCCGCAGTGACGCCTTGGTCAAAGCAGGCTTGCCAGCCATCGCCCAGGCTGCCAGCCAGCACGATCACTGGCTTATTGAGGCGCTGAGCCGCACGCGAAACGCCAATCGGCGTTTTCCCCGCCAGGCTCTGCCCATCCAGGCGGCCTTCGCCGGTGATCACTAGGTCGGTACGCGCCAACAGGGTCGCCATGTCGGCTTGCTGCATAATCATCTCGATGCCGGGTTTTAAGCTGGCATTTAAAAAGGCTTTGGCTGCAAACCCCATGCCGCCTGCCGCCCCAGCGCCGGGTAGCATTCGGTAGTCGTTGCCGAGTACTGCCGCGCTCATATCGGCGAAGTGGCTAAGCGCGCGATCTAGCTGTTCAACTTCATCAGGTGAGGCGCCTTTTTGCGGGCCAAATACCGCGCTGGCGCCACGCGCGCCCAAGAGGGGGTTATCAACATCGACCGCGGCTTCCACGGTAAGCCCTGCTAAGCGCGGGTCTAACCCCTCCAGCGTTAAGTTGGCCAGTTGGCTAAGCGCCGCGCCGCCAGGCGGCAGCGGCTCGCCGTTGTGATCCAATAAACGCGCGCCGAGAGCCTGTAGCATACCGGCGCCGCCATCATTGGTGGCGCTACCGCCGAGCAGTAAAAGCGCTTTTTCAGCGCCCTGGTCCAGCGCTGCCAGCAGTAGTTCACCGACGCCAAACGTCGAGGTATGCAAGGCATTCCGCTCTTCGGTGCTAAGGTGCTGCAAACCACTGGCTTCTGCCAGCTCAATAAACGCGGTACGCTGATCGCCAAGCCAGCCCCAGGTGGCTTTTCTTGGGCGCCCCAGGGCATCCTGAGCGTTCAACTGACGCCGTTCGGCGCCGGTCGCTGCGATCAGTGCGTCTAAGCTGCCTTCGCCGCCATCAGCCAAAGGACAGGCCTGCACCTGAGCACTGGGTAGTGCGCGCTGCACGCCTCTTGCCATGGCGGCAGCCGCTTCCTGGGCGCTGAGTGCATCTTTAAAGCTGTCGGGGCAAAGCAGTACATTCATTAGCACGATCTCCGCAAAAAAACAGTCGCATCAACTGATGGTGGTTAAAAACATTCGCTTCAACGTGCTGTCTTAAGCACATTGTTATTAGATGTGAGCACCGTTGGCGAGCTTAGCGCGCTAACCTGCGTCAAACCAGCGGCCTCGTCCGTTAGAGGATCTAACATGAAGTCGATACCCATAAGCCTAACCTGTCTATTAGCGCTTGCTGGCTGCCAAGTCACGCCGGATCGCCTGCCTCAGGCCGAGCCAGCGCCTTCCGCCGCCTGCTATTTTCCTACCGCGGATGAGCAAGCGCTTGAAACCAGCGTCGATATCCTGACCGAATGGGGGTTTACGCTTACTTCTACCGATACCACATTGGGATTAATTAGTGCTAGTCGTGAACGTGAACTGCACGGCTACTATGACCCATACGATAATGCGTATGGCTATGGGCGTGGAATGCGTATGTTTGGTGGGTTGGGTATTGGGGGAAGTTCGGGCATCGGGTTTGGATTCGGCGGGGTAGGCTTTGGCGGTGGAATAGGCCAGCAGCCGGTGGAGGTGGAGCGTGTCTCGTTGTTCATCAATGAAGCGCATATACGTATTTCCCGGGATATTCGTCGCTTCGATCACCTAGGGGATTTACGCGAATCGTATAGCGCCAGCAATGACGATTTCTGCCAGCGCTTTCAAGCCACGTTCGAACAGCGTGCACCCGCCACTGGGAGGCCATTATGAAACTTCGTCACTGGTTAGTGGTAGGCCTACTGGCGGGATTGACAGGCTGTGCCACCCCCACGCCCTTGGAGCCGCGAGAGCTGGCTTACGCAACGCCCGCCGATAAGACGTTTCGAGAAGCGGTGGACTTAATGGTGGAACAGGGCTACGTGGTGAGCCATGCGGATATTGCCTTGGGCCGTGCAGAAGCATCGCTTGCCCGCTGGCCGGGGTATCGGCTGCAACTGCAAGTCAGTGAAGAGGGCAGCGGTAGCCGGGTGCGCGTGTCGGCATTGAGTGGTAATCAACCGCTGGAACCCTATTTGCTCGACCCGTGGCTGGTCGCCCTGCAGCATAAGCTGGGGGTCGCACCATGAAGGGAACTGTGGCCGCAGTGGCATTTGTCTTGGCAGCCAGTAGTGCGCTCGTCAGCCCTCACGCCTATGCTCATCCTCATGGCTGGATCGACTTGAGTGTTCGCCTCATCACCAATGACGAGGGCATGGTAAGCGGTTTGCATCAAACGTGGCGGATGGACCCCTTTTACAGCCTGGTCGTCTTCGAAGAACTGCAACAGGTTGAAAATGCCAGCCTTGAACAGGGGCTTGATCAGTTGGGTAAAGAGATACGCGATAACCTTGCCGGTCAGCACTATTTAACCGAAGTACGTATCGACGATGAGCCCCAGGCGCTGGGCGACGTGAGTGAATATACTGCCTTGGAGCGCGATGGGCGGCTAACTTTCATGTTCATTCTGCCGCTGGAAACGCCGCAACCGTTGGCGGGTTCTCTGCTTAGCTATCAAGTCTTTGATCCTACCTATTACATCGAAGTGGTGCACGAGGAGCAGGACGGTCAGCCCCGTGACGATGCGCTCATTCTTCACGGTGAGCTTGGCTGCGCGCTCTCGATACTCGCCGCTGATCCCGATCCTGAGCGGGTGATGCAAGCCGCACTGCTGGATAAAGATGAAAGTGGTGAACCCGGTTTGGGGCGCTTTTTTGCCGAGACTGGCCAAGCCGATTGCCGTTAAGGGCTATGACTGGGGGTATTAAGTGCGCGTACTTGCCAAGCGTCGTCTATCGAATTTAGGCGTCTTTATGTTATTTTGTAACAATTGTAGCGCTGGAGCGGTGAGATGTTCATACCACGACCCTTTTCCCGCCATCTAGGGCTAATGATGGCGCTACTGCTGGTCGCAGTGGTGCTTATCGTTGTTTGGCAAGGTGGGTTTCAAAGCATGAGTTATCAGTTGCTTGGCTGGCAGCGCGACCTGCATCGCTCACTGACACTGGCGATTACCGAGCTTTCCCGCACTCCCACCATGGCGACATGGGTGACTCTGCTGAGTGTTAGCTTTGCCTACGGCGTTTTTCATGCCGCCGGGCCGGGGCATGGCAAGGCGGTATTGGCGACCTATTTAGCCACCCACGGTGGTGCACTCAAGCGCGCCCTGGGGCTTTCGTTTGCCGCTTCCCTACTGCAGGGAGTGACCGCCATCACGTTAGTGGTGGTGTTGGTATACGGCCTGGGCTGGATAACTCGGCAAGCGATGGGCAGTGTCGTTTGGGTGGAACAAGCCAGTTTTCTGCTAGTAGCGGCATTAGGAGGTTGGCTGTGTTGGCGGGCAATCAAGCAACTGCGCGCCGCCTATCAGACCCACAGTAATGACCACAGCCACAGCCACAGCCACAGCCATGATCATAGCCACTGCTGCGGCGGTGCACATCATATTGAACCGCAGCAGGCGCTAGATTGGCGGACGGCGCTCATGACGGTCGGCGCCATTGGCATGCGCCCCTGTAGCGGGGCGGTGTTAATGCTGGGGGCGGCCAGCCTGCTGGGCCAGTTCGAGGTGGGGGTGGCGTCTGTCGTGGCGATGTCGCTGGGTACGGGCATTACCGTTTCAGCGCTCGCACTGGCCAGTATATTAGCCCGCAACTGGGCACAACGGCGTTTGACCAAACAGCAGTCCAGCCAGCGGAGTGTGCAAAAGGCCACCGGCTGGCTGGCCTTTGCCGGTGGTGCAATGATTGTCTTCGTCGGCATTTCCCTTTGCGTGGCGGGCGCCGTACAGCCTCCAAGTGGGCCACTATTGAATGAGCCACCTACCCGACAAAGCCATCCTTTAACCGGGTAGCGGCTAGGCTACACTTCCAGTCCGTTGACGAGCGCCAGAAGCTGATCGTGTAAGGCCGCCTGGCTAGCAGGGTTATAGGGCTCGGCTGAGCCGTTACCCCATACCGGAGCAGGCCAAGTGGCGTCTGTGTGCCGCCGCAAAATGACATGAACATGCAGTTGGCTTACCACATTGCCCAATGCGGCAATGTTGATTTTGTCGCCCCCCAGCGCTGTTTTCATGGCGCCGCCGAGCTGCGAGGCCTCACGCCAAAGCTGCTGCTGGTCGGCGGCCGGAAGCTCAAACACTTCGCTGATAGCGGTATAGCGGGGAACCAGAATGACCCACAGGTAGCGTGCATCATTCATCAGCAGCACGCGGCTGAGGGGGAGTTCGGCGATGGGGAATGTGTCGGCCGCTAAGCGTTCATCAAGGGTGAAATCGTTCAAATGAGGGCTCCAGTCTGATAGATAGGCGTTTGATAGCATAGCAATTGCAATGCAATGTAGGGAAAGCGGGCACAATCAACAAAACGCTGTTACCCTAAAAAAGCTCCCAAGCGGCAATGAGAGTTGTCAGGGGAGTTTCCCGATGTTGAATGACTCGTTAAGGAGAACGTAAATGAAAAAATTATTAGCCATGAGCTTTGTGCTACTGATGACGGCGGGTGTTCTTACTGGTTGTAACACCATTTCTGGTGCAGGCCAGGATGTTGAAGAGGGCGGCCAAGCTGTCCAGGATGCGGCTAGTTAAGCTGCATTAGCACGTTAATATTCTCCATCGGGCCAGGTAAATACCTGGCCCGATGGTGAGTAGTGTTGGTATTTTCCTGTTCTGTTATTTGGAGACTCAAGGATGAAGCCCCGTACCACTCTGGCTAAATTCGCTTTAATAAGCACCTGCGCAATGCTGTTAACGGCATGCGTCAGTTCCCAAATGCCCATTTCCCCCGCCAATGACGATGTCGACGCAGCCCCACCGCCACCCACGGTAGCACCGGGCGCGGCCAACGATGAGCAGTCGGCTACCTGTGATTTAGCGGCTATCCAATACGCGGTAGGCGAGTCATTCGACGAAGCGAAAGTGACACAACTGCAAAGTGAGAGCAGTGCCCGTCAAGTACGCGTACTTCGCCCTGGCGACGCGGCGACGATGGATCATCGCCCGGATCGTTTGAATATTCATCTTGATGAACAAGAAGTGATTGAAGAATTGCGCTGCGGCTAACTAGCCTAGCGTAAAATCAGGATGACGCAGGCGGCGGTTAATATCCCCATGGTGATATTGAACGCTCTCCATGCGCCATCGCTTTTGATCCACTGGCCAATTGCAGTGCCAAAGGCCGCCCATAAAGCGATACACGGCAGTGCCACCATCTCAGCAAAACCCGCCAATACCAGCGCATTGACGACCGGCTGGCCGCTTTCAGGCAAGAAGCCAGCCATCAACGCAAGCCCCATCACCCACGCTTTCGGGTTAGCAAACTGAAACGCAGCCGCCTGCCAGAACGTTAACGGGACGCTATGTTCTCGTGCCTTTAAATTAGGAGGTGGCGCGCTGGCAATTTTCCAGGCCAAGTAGAGTAAATAAGCACTGCCTACCCAGCGTAGCGCCGTTTGAACAGCAGGATAACGCTCAAATAACACGCCTAAACCGAGAGCAATTGCCGCAAACAGTAAAAAGCAGCCGCCTAGGATTCCCCACATATGCGGTAGCGTGCGCTTAAAGCCGAAGTTGGCCCCAGAGGCGGTCAACATAATGTTGTTTGGCCCAGGCGTGAGTGTCATCGACATCATATAGAGCGCGGCAGGGCCCAGGATTAACCATTCGCTGTTCATTTAATTGTATCCTGCGATGTAAAGGTGCTGGGTTGTGCTGTATTTGAATAGCTAATGAATGAGCAATACTAATCACTAATCATAGCGATCTTTCCAACGTTGACGATTGACCTGCTCTTTGAGCATTTCGAGGATGTCGTACAGCATTTGTTCGGTCACCCGGTTGCTGCCTTCGTCCACGGTGAGCCAGGTATCGAAGCCGCTGTCGGCGGTGCGCTCCACTAAATTCTTAAACTCATCGGAGTGGATGCCAAGCAGTAGCTCATCCACCAGCCGCTGAGCAATACCGCTCAATGATGCCTCCATCGCACTGCTGGCCTGTTGCCCCATGGGCAGTCGGCGAAGACGCTGTATTTCAGGGCTTTCCCGCAGCGTTCGGCTGACTAAGTCATTAATCGCCGTCATGATAGCGTGGCGGTTGTGCTGGTAGGCCTTACCAATCGTGCTCTCCAGCCGCTGGGCGATCTCTTCAATCAACTGCGCTTTGCGGGGCATGATCACTCGGTCGATGACTCGCTCGGTCAGCGAGTCACTGGCGCAGATCTGCTGCTGAACATTGCCCAAGAGCTTTAAGGCGATACGGTCGGAAAGCTCTTCGAGCAAAATGTCATAATACTTGGCAAAAAAGAGAAACGTCTCCCAGCGGGTAACATCAATCATGCCCAACCGGTGAAGGCGATGGAGAAGCGATACGACACGCAGAATGCGCAGCAGACGGAAGCCCGAGAGGGGAATGCAGCCCAGCACGTCGTACCAGTGCACGAAAGGGTAGAAGAACCAGCGGTGGTAACGCCGTTCGGCAATTGCAATGGACCACCCTAGCAACACATCGGCAATAAAAAAGCTCACAAACACTAAGTCGATGGCAATAAAACGGCTATGAATGGTGTCATCGTAAAAGGAGTAGAAACCTGGCGCGATGCTGGCAATGCCTTGGTTGATTGGACCTAGTAAAAACAGCGAATCAAACAGCAGCAGCGCGAGGTTCACCACCACGAGCGTCAAAATAAAAAAATCCCAACCGATATGGGCGTATTCGACCGCTTTAGGCAGGTGCGGGTAGCGTTCCCTGACAGGCATGCGAACTCCTTGTGGAGGGATCATTCAATGGTCGTTAACGAGCCTGCGACTGATGCTGCTGCTGGGTCAATAGCTCTTCTCGCTCTGCCTGTTTACGTAACTTTTTGCGCAAAGCAGCTTTTTCAAAACGCAGCTTTTGCAGCGGTGTTGCCAAACTGAGTGGCGGTACGCTGGCGGGCTTGCCATCAGCATCCACCGCGACCATGGTGAGGTAACAGCTGTTGGTATGGCGTATCAATTTATTGCGGATATCTTCGGCGACCACCTTAATGCCAACTTCCATCGACGAACGCCCAACATGATTGACGCTGGCTAAAAAAGTGACCAGTTCACCTACATGAATCGGCTGTTTGAACAGTACCTGATCGACCGATAGCGTCACCACATAGTGACCCGAGTAGCGACTGGCGCAGGCAAACGCGACTTCATCCAGCTTTTTAAGAATAGCCCCGCCGTGCACTTTGCCGCTGAAATTCGCCATATCAGGGGTCATTAAGACAGTCATTGATAGTTCATGCTGCCCAGGCAAGGCAGTACTGACTGCGGCGCTGGTGATGCTTTCCGTTTCGGACATGCGGTCTTCCCTCTACTAACACTGCCTGCCGCCAAGCAGGGGAAGCCAAGCGGCAGGCAGCGATTAGGTGTTTTTTAAAACCAGACTAGGCCGACTGAAATGATAATGCCGGTGATAAAGAGCTGGATTAGGCAGAAACCCATAATATCTTTCGCCTTCAGCCCCGCAATCGCAAGTACCGGCAGTGCCCAGAAGGGTTGCAGCAGGTTGGTCCAGGCATCGCCCCAAGCGACCGCCATGGCCACCCGCGAGATATCGGCACCCAAGGCTTGCGCAGCAGGCAGCATCACCGGTGCTTGAACCGCCCATTGTCCACCCCCGGAAGGTACAAACAGGTTCACAATCCCAGCGCTGATAAATGACCAGAAGGGGAGCGACGTAGCGGTGGCAAACGATACCAGCCATTCAGACATGCTTTCCGCCAAGCCTGATTGCACCATGATGGCCATGATGCCAGCGTAAAACGGGAACTGAATAACAATGCCCGCACCGCCTTTGATCGCTTCGTTCAAACTCTTAAGCAGGTTACGTGGTGTACGATGAAGCACGATGGCTAAAAACAGAAACAGGAAATTGACGACGTTAAGGTTCAGGCCGCCACCGCGTAACAGGAAGTGGTCAAGCAGAAATAGCAGCCCTGGTACACCGACCAATAAAGACAGCGTTAAGCTGTTTTCTAAACGTTCTGCCGGGCGAGTAATGCGGCCCACTGGCTCAGGCTCATCATCAAGTAGGCTAGGGTCGACGTAGACGCTATCTTTCTCATCCGGCAGCATCATGCGGTTGACCAGCGGGATGGCAATAAACAGACAAGCCACAATAGCGAGGTTAAAAAAGGCAAAAATCGTTGAGCCGGTGCTGATGACCCCAATCTGATCGGCGGAAAAGTGCCCTTCAGTGGCAATGGTGAGCGGTATCGAGCCTGCCAAACCGCCGTGCCATACGACAAAGCCCGAATAGGCACTGGCAACTAACAAGCGATAGTCAACGCGAATCAGGCGGGCCAACTCTTTCGCAAACAGCGCGCCGACCACGAGACCGAACCCCCAGTTAATCCAGCTGGCAGCCAAAGAAACCAGGGTCACCAGAATAATGGCGCCACCGGGCGATTTAGCAGTACCGGCAATTTTTTGCAGAATGCGCTTTACCGGTGGCGAGCTGGCCAGCATAAAGCCGGTCACCAGTACCAACAGCATTTGCATTGAGAAGGTTAATAACCCCCAGAAGCCATCTCCCCAGAAGCGCAGCACCGCCAATGGTGTTTGACGCTCGATGGCAATCGCCGCCACTGAGGCGATTAACGTCAGTAGTAGAACGAAAATATAGGGGTCGGGCAGATAGCGCTCCACCAGCTTTACAGCCGGTTTTGAGATCATTTTAAGCATAGGATGCTCTCTTTATTCATTATTAGTAAGTACCTAGTCAGTGTCTTGCTAGTCAATGTCCTGCTAGTCAGTGTCTAGGAAGTGCATGGCTAATATACGGGGGAGCGCGCTGTTTTTCACGTTGAAGCTGCCCGATGCACCTCACGTTAACGCAGTTACCGGTGTCGCGCCCGTTCTAGCGCCAGTAGGTGCGACGATAACGGCGATAATAGTGAATCAAGACCGCCGAGCGAACCAGTGTAAAGAGCATGAACGCAAACCAAAGGCCATGATTGCCAAGCCCTTGGGTCATCCACCAAGCGGGGAGGTAAGCGGCGAGGCCAACAAAGATGCTATTACGCATTTCACGCACGGCGGTGGTGCCAATGAACACCCCATCCAGTAAATAGCTCCATACCGCAATCAGCGGCATCATGACCATCCAAGGCAAATAGTGCGCGGCGGTCGCGCGCACCTCTTCAAGGCTGGTGAGTAGCGCGATTAAGCCATTGCCGCCTAGCGCAAACAGCACCCCAGCGGCGACCGCGGTCCAGAACGAGAAACCTGCGGCGGCGCGCACGGTGGCGGCAAATTCATGCCAATCCTGGCGCCCATAGGCACGCCCGATCAAGGATTCAGCGGCGTGGGCAAACCCATCCAGAGCGTAGCTGGTCAGCATAATGAACTGCAGTAGCACGGCGTTGGCCGCCAGCACCGTATCGCCTTGGCGTGCGCCCTGGGCGGTAAAGAACGCCATGGCGAAGAGCAGGCCTAGCGTGCGCACGAAGAGGTTGGCATTAACGTTGAACAGCGCGCTATAAGCGGCCAGCGCGAACAAGCGCTCGCGCAAAAAGTGCCCATCAAGTAGCGTTAGCTGACGCAGTACCAGATAGCTGCCAAAGGCCAGTGCGCTGTAGTCGGCGATAACGCTAGCCCAGGCCACGCCGTTGCTGGTCATATCAAGGCCTACGACGAACCATAGGTCGAGTACGATATTGACGCTATTGGTGAGCAGCAGAATCATCAGCGTGACGCGGGAATTTTGCTGGCCCAAAAACCAGCCCAGAATGGCGTAGTTGGCGAGTACTGCAGGCGCCGACCAGAGCCTTATATGGGCGTACTCGCGCGCTAAGTCGGTCGCCACCTCGCTGCCGTCCAGCAGCCATAGTCCTAAAGAAACCAGCGGGGAGGCAAAGACAATCAGCAGCGCGCCAATCACCAGTGCCATTATCAGGGATTGCCCCAGCAGGTTGCGCACATCGGTGTCGCTTGCGCGGCCCATGGCTTGCGCGACTAACCCGGTGGTGCCCATGCGCAAAAAACCAAAGCCCCAATAGAGAAAGCTGAACAGGGTCGCACCCAGGGTAACGCCCGCCAGATAGCGAGAGTCGGGCAGGTGTCCGACCACAGCGGTATCCACCAAACCGAGTAACGGAACGGTGATATTAGAAAGAATGATTGGCCAAGCGAGGGTCCAAATCCGCATGTGGCTTAAGCAGCCGTGATGATGCGGTACTTCTTCATCAGCTGTTCTTGGCTTTCGTGGCGTTCTGGGTCGAGGGGGATACAGTCCACCGGGCAAACCTGCTGGCATTGAGGCTCGTCATAGTGGCCCACGCACTCGGTGCATAGGTTAGGATCGATGACATAGATCTCCTCGCCTGGGGAGATCGCATCATTGGGGCATTCGGGCTCGCAGACGTCGCAATTAATGCACTCGTCAGTAATCATCAGGGCCATGGGCATACCTCGCAGATGGCATTTACACGCGGGCTATTATAACGCAATACCCGAGTGTTTTACTCAACAATAGCGTTGGCTAGCTAGTGTAGTGCTTACGCAGCGCTTCGGCGACCTGTGGATGCACCAAGCGAGAAACATCGCCACCTAATTTGGCAATTTCACGCACGATGGTGGAAGAAATATACGAATTTTCCACCGCTGGGGTTAAAAAAACGCTTTCAAGCTCCGGATTTTGCGCCCGGTTCATGTTGGCAAGCTGCAGCTCGTACTCAAAATCAGAAACCGCGCGCAAGCCACGCAGAATGATGGTCGCGCCTTGCTCGTGCATCATCGTGGTCAGTAGGGTGGAAAAGCCGATAACCTCTACGTTGGGTAACGACGCACACACCTTTTTTACCAGTGCCATGCGCGTCTCCAGATCAAGATTGGGGCTTTTGCCGGGGCTTGCCGCTACTGCGATGACCACTTTGTCGAACATGCGCGCACCGCGCTCAATCAGGTCGAAGTGGCCATTGGTGATCGGGTCGAAGGTGCCTGGGTAGACGGCGATATTGACTTTGCCGCTGCTCATCACGATGTCTCCTCGTCCAGACGGCCAAACGGGTTGTCACTGGTGAGCGACACCGCGTGGTCGTAACCGGGAATGTGAATCCGGTCGGCATGAATAGCCAACTCCGGCCCTTCCAATACCGCTTCACCAAACTGATAGCGTGGCGCATAGTGGCCATGGTCGGCTTGAGCAAGATAGCTCGCTGCCGCTTCGCGCGTAGCCTCACGACGCTCTTTCCAGGCACTGATCGCCGCGGCACCGTGGCGCTGGGCTAGTAAACGCTCGGTCACCGCAGGCGAGAGCACGACGCCAGTGGCGTTGTTGCCGCCGAAGCCTTTGGCATTGATAAAGGCAGCGTCTGCGCGAAATGTTTGTGCCGTTTGCGAAAAACGCAACCGCTCGGCATAGACATCGTCGGCGACCGCATCAAGCGTGGGAATGCCTGGCAAGAGGTCGTGAGCAAAGCTGCCCAAAGCGCTCGCGAGCTGATCCCCCGCCGCCGATCCCTGCGAATGGCCGATAAACGCTTTGATTGCCACGACTGGCCAGTCTCTGATCCCGTTAGCACGCGCAATTTCATCGAACACGTGGGATTCGGTAATGCGATTTTTTGGTGTGCTGGTGCCGTGAGCGTGCAAAAAGCTGCGCTCTTTAAGGGCTTTTTCGCCGAGCATATCGTGCACCAGCGCGGCCGCCTTGCCGAGCGTGATGTAGTTGCCGATGCCCGGTGCCGAGATCGAGCGCTTATAACCGTCTGCGTTGACGAACACCTCTGGCACCGCGCCCAGAATATCCGCACCCACCTCTAAGGCGAGGGAATCATCCATCAGCAGCACAAACTGGCTGGCTTCTGCCATGGTAAAGCCACAGTTGCGCGCAAACGGGCGACAGGCGCGCTGGTAATCGCTATCAGTAAGCAGCTCAAGCGCGTCAAGCGCTTTTAACCCAGCATCGTCGGCGAGTGCGCCCATCGCCCGGAAGCCTTCGATGATTTCCGGAGTGATCGGCGCATCCGCCGTGCCTACCATCACCACGCGGCGCCGCCCGGCGCGAATGTCATCAATGCCCAGGCGTAGGTTATAGAGAAAACTGGCGCAGGCGCCTAGCGCCGCGCCGGTACCGCCCACGCTGCCGAGTACATAGGCGTTCAAAAAGTCGGCGGGCATTTGCCCATAGCCCAGCGGCATTTGCTTGGAAGTGGCCCGCTGGCCAGTCACCAAGCTCTTTAGCAAGCCCCCCCAGCCCTGGTCATCCAACTGACCAATGGAGTTGCCGGCGTAAACGGCAATATGATCCGGGTTTAACTGTTGGCGCAGCGCTTCCCAAGATAGGCCGCTGGCGCCCAAACAGTCGCTGGCGCCAAATACCGCCAGGGAAAGACCGCGCGGATGGTGCACGCTGCGATAGAGACTGGCAGGGTCGAAACCGCTGGGTAGCTGTGCCGCTGCGCGTACCTTGGGCACCTGCGCATCAGGCAATAACACCTCTAATACCCCTGCGGGCACGCTGACCTCTACCTCGCGGGCATCGATATCGCGCACCTGCCAATCGGCTGGCAAGTTTTCGGGCAACTGGCGGCGACGCAGGGTGAAGCGCATCGGCTCGGCGAATTGCATACTGGCCTGTCGATTAGACGGTAGGCCAGGGTCGAGAAAACGCGGATCTTCATTGCGTCTGATCAGAGTGTGGTGCAACACCCGATCACGCAGCGTCTGAGCCGGGGCCTCTACGGACTGGCCTTGGCTGTCCTGCCACCCCTTTTCTGAGTGCTCTACTAGGCGCATTAGCGCCGCCAAGCCTTCGATTGTCTGGCGTTGCTGGTCAGCAGGGAGGGCATCAAGCACCGTGCGGCGGAAGGCCTGATGGCCAGAGGTTCTGCCAGCGGAATTGATGCCGCCCATGCCGACAATCACCGGTAAGTGTGACAAGCCGGGTTCCTCGTGATGCGGTGGTGGTAATAATGATTATTGGCAATGCTCTAAGCCTACTTGGCTAAAAGCGATGCGCTTAATAAGTACGTTAGGCGTGATCATAGCACCGGCCACGCAACGGCGTCATGCCGCAAGCGCTCGAGACTGATAGAATCACGTTTTTTAGCCGAGAGATGGCATGCAGCATAATTCTCGACCAGTGACCTCTAACCAGCCAGGCCCGCATCACGATCTAGCGCGCCGGGTCAGCCGAGCGCTGGCCCACCCGTTGCGTAAGCCGGTCGCCGCGCATACTCAGCACAGCTTTGCCCAGGCGGCCGAGTGGCTCGCCAGTCGCCAGGCACCGTTGATACTGGATTCAGGCTGTGGCGTGGGTGTATCGACACGCCACTTGGCGCTGCGGTTCCCTGCACATGCCGTGATGGGGATCGATCGCAGCGAAGATCGCTTGGGGCGTGATCATGGTGAGTTGCCCGACAATGCACTGCTGGTGCGCGCGGATCTGGTCGATTTCTGGCGTTTGGCTTATCAGGCGGGCTGGGTGCCAGAACATCACTATCTGTTATATCCCAATCCTTACCCCAAAGCAGGGCATCTAAAAATGCGCTGGCATGGCCATGCGGTTTTACCCACACTGTTGGCGCTTGGCGGACACCTTGAGTTGCGCTCAAATTGGGCACTTTACGTTGAGGAATTCGCATTAGCGGTGGCGCAGGTAACCGGCCAGCAGGCGGCGGTGTCTGAATTTACCCCTGGAGGTGACTTTTTAACGCCGTTTGAGGCGAAGTATGCGCAAAGCGGTCAAGCGCTTTGGCGGTTACGCGTTGATTTGGAGCGAACATGACATTTGTCTATTTGGTATTAGCGATCGTGGCCGAAGTGATCGCCACCAGTGCTTTAAAGGCCTCCATCGGTTTCACACGCCCAGTGCCGAGCATCATCGTGGTGGTTGGCTATGGGCTTGCTTTTTACCTGCTCAGCCTAGTGTTGCGCACGCTGCCCGTTGGGGTTGCCTATGCGATTTGGGCGGGTTTGGGCATTGTGTTGGTCACGCTCGTCGGCATTGTGGTGTTTGGTGAAAAGCCCGATTTACCCGCAGTGATGGGTATTGGCTTGATTGTGGCGGGTGTGGTGATGCTGCAAGTGTTTTCCAAAATGAATGTGCACTGAGGTATTTTAATGGGTTCTTTGTTTGCTATGAAACGTCTGCAGCGCTGGTCGCTGGTCGCTGGAGTTGCCAGCCTGGCCTTGTGCGCTAGTACCAGCCTATTGGCTGATTTCAACCGACTGAGCCAACTGCAGAACAAAGGCTTTTCGATTAGTGCTGAAGCGCGCTTGCTCGATGCCGATACGGGAGGCAATGCGCTGCTGGGTAGCATCAATCCCGAGCGTCAATTGTCACCTGCTTCCGTCACCAAGGCGTATTTATCGGCAGCGGCGCTGACCCGTTTTGGCCCGCAGCACCGCTTTACCAGTCAATTGGTAAGCGCCGCTGGCGTCGATAGTGGCGTGCTGCGCGGTGATTTGGTGTTTGAGGGCGGGGGGGATCCTGGGCTTACCACTGAAAATCTGTGGCGCTTGGTGCAGCGGCTGCACTTAGCGGGCGTGCGCGAGGTGCAAGGAGCGTTAGTGGTGAGCCAATGGCGTTTCGGGCCGGTGGACTGTATTACCACGGATCGCTGTGATGCCCTCACCCGGGTTGCCAACGCCTATAGCGCGCCGCTTTCGTCAGCCGGCGTTAATTTTGGCAGTTGGTGCGTCAATGTTGCTCCTGCCGCTCGCGCCGGTGAGCCGGCCCGGGTGGGAATGTGCGATAGCCAAGCGTCGCTGATCACCATCGATAACCAGGTGGTCACTCGCCCCGCCAATAGCGGCACCGAGATTAGCGCTGAGCGCCTCACTGACGAGCGCGGTGACGTGATGCGCTTGACGGGACAAATATCCACTAACGCGATAGCCCGCGATGTCTATCGCGGTGCCAGCGATGCGGCGGAGAAAACTGCTCAAGTGCTTATGGGTATGTTGAATCAGGCGGGTATTCAAGTGCGCGACCCTTGGCGGGTCAGTTCGACACAGCCGCCCAGCACGGCGCAACGCTTGGCCGCCGTCGACAGCCAGCCCCTGCAAGAATTAGTGCTGCGGATCATGAATTATTCCAATAACTACATGGCCGATGTGCTGGCACTCGATCTCGTTGGAACGCCTCAAGCGCAGTTACGTCAGGCAGGCCAAGCCATTGAGTCTTATGGGCAGCAACTGCCTGGGCATGGGCCGTTAACCCTGTACAGTGGCAGCGGGCTGACCACGGAGAACCGCACTTCGGCACAGGGGATAAACGTGATGCTCGAAGACATGTTTCGTCAAAGTTCACTGTTTCCAAGCTTTGTGGCCGCTTTTCAGTCGCCAGCCAACGGCGTCATGCGCTTTATTCGGCGGGGATCAAACACGTTTCAAAACAATGTCATGCTAAAAACCGGTACCCTGAACCAACCCTTTGCCGTGCGCGCGGCGGCAGGCTATTTTCGGACGGCACAAGGGCGCTGGGGGGTATTCAGCGTCATGGTCAATGGCAGCGGTAGCACGCCGTACTTAAGCTGGTCCGAGGTGCTGGATCCATTATCCCTGGATCTGGACGCGATGATTTTAGCGAACTGATTCCCCTTTACGCTCACAAGGTGAGGCGATCTGCATGAAACCTGGGCATACCGGTTTAACCCACTTGGTTCACTCTACGCGCTATTCATGGAAGGGGCTCAAAGCAGCGTTTAGGAATGAGGCGGCTTTTCGCCAAGAAGTCGTGATTACGGCGCTGCTGCTACCTTTTGCCTGGTGGATCGGCGACAGCATCATCAGTTGGCTACTGCTGGTGAGTAGCCTGTTTTTCGTATTGATCGTCGAGCTCTTGAACAGTGCGATTGAAAACGTGGTGGATCGCATCGGTACCGAGCACCATGAGTTGTCCGGTCGGGCTAAGGATATCGGCTCGGCCGCCGTTATGCTGTCGCTCATCATGGCCGGCCTTACTTGGGGGCTATTGGGTTGGGAAAAGTTTTTTAGCTAAGCTGATTTAAGCGCTAAACGTTTTTAATACGCTGGTAGTGAGGTAGTTATGCATATAAACGACGATTTTTTACCGTTGTCGACGCTGCCAGCGTCGTTACAAACAGCCACGCAAGCCGCTTGGCAACGTTTGAGTGAGGCACTCACCCAAGCTGACAACGTGGCGGAAATGACCAAGCAGGAGCTGCCTTCAAGTAGTTGGCAGGGGCTTTCGGAGCAGCGCCGGGAAGCCCTTGCCAGAGTGCTGGCTATCTCCACCTTTGCGCTGGACACCCTAGCCCGCTATCCGCAGTGGCTGGCTGAGCTGGATATTGCCGGTGAATTGGACATAAACCCCGGGCGAGATGAGCTGGCCAGTTGGCTGATGGAGTCACTGGAGAGTGCCGAAGACGAAGCCGCGATGCAGCGGGTGATTCGACGCTTTCGCCGCAAGCACATGTTGGGGATTATCTGGCGTGATCTAAATCGCAGCGCCGATGACACCATGTGGGAGACGGCAAAAGCCGTCTCTGAAATGGCCGAGATCTGCTTGGAAGCCGCATTGAGCTGGCTGGAACAGTTTTATGCCCTGCGCTGGGGAGAGCCTGCGCCACGTAAAGATGGCACGCCTCAGCGGCTGGTCGTGCTGGGGATGGGCAAACTGGGCGCGGGTGAGCTGAATCTCTCCTCCGATATCGACCTTATTTTTGCATTCCCCGAAAAGGGGGAAACCCAGGGCGGACGCAAGCCTTTAGAACACCAGGAGTACTTTACCAAGCTGGGACAAAAACTGATCGCAGCTCTGGACGCTATGACAGCGGATGGTTTCGCATTCCGCGTCGACATGCGGCTTAGACCACTAGGCGATGGCGGTCCGTTGGTCGGCAGTTTCGCCATGCTCTCAAGCTATTACCAGGATCAAGGGCGCGAGTGGGAGCGCTACGCAATGCTCAAAGCCCGCCCGGTGGCGGGGGACCTGGACGCAGGCAGCGAGCTACTGGCCGGTTTGCGCCCCTTTGTGTATCGCCGCTATCTCGATTTCGGGGCGATCGAGTCGTTGCGCGAACTGAAGGCAATGATCAATCGCGAAGTAAAGCGCAAAGGCATGCAGAACAATATCAAACTCGGCCCTGGTGGTATTCGTGAGGTTGAGTTCGTGGTGCAGGCCTTTCAACTGATTCGCGGCGGCCGTGATACGGAGCTGCAGGTAACGTCGCTAAAAACCGCGTTGAACCGCTTGCCTGAGTTGGGGTTGTTGCCGCAAGCCGTCGTCGATGAGCTGTTGCCAGACTATGCCTTTTTGCGCGATGTAGAGCACGCGCTTCAAGCGCTGGAAGATCGTCAGACCCAAACCCTGCCCAGCGATGACAGCGACCGCGAGCGCGTGGCTTTCGCCATGGGGCATGAAGATTGGCCTGGGTTGATTGCAAGGCTTGATGAAGTAAGGGAACGGGTTCGCCAGCACTTTGATGCGGTGATCGCAGACCCCGAAGAGGATGTCGAAGAGGCCAACGATGATAGCCAGCTCGGCCTTGCTCAGTGGCGGCTGATTTGGCGCGGCGAGCTAGAAGCGGAGGAGGCCAGCGCGCACCTTGCGGAGGCGGGCTTTAACGAACCGGAAAAAGCCTTAAAGCGGCTGCAGAGCCTTTACCATTCACGCCAAGTGCAGAGTATGCAGCGGATTGGCTTTGAGCGGTTAGACGCGTTGATGCCCCTGTTGCTGGATGCGGTGTCAGAAAATGACGCACCGGATACGGCTCTGGTGCGGGTGCAGCCGCTCATCGAAGCTGTTTTGCGGCGGACGGCTTATCTCGCGCTATTGCGTGAAAATCCCCAGGCGCTTGAACACCTGATGCGGCTGTGTGCTGCCAGCCCCTGGATCGCCGAACAGCTCTCGCGTTACCCCATCCTGCTTGATGAATTGCTAACCCCGGAAACGCTATATACCCCGGCCGATAAAGCGCGCTTGGCCGATGAGCTGCGACAAACGCTCAATCGCTTGCCAGAAGATGACGAAGAGGCACAGCTAGAGGCGCTGCGCGTGTTTAAACATGCGCAAACGCTTCATGTGGCGGCTTCCGATATCATGGGTACCCGGCATCTAATGAAAGTAAGCGATTACTTAACGTTTATTGCCGAGGTCATTCTCGATGCGGTGCTGGCGATGGCGTGGAAACATATCACCCGTAAGCATGGGGTCCCTGAAGGTCTTGACGCGGGCGAAGCAGCGTTTCTGATTGTCGGCTACGGCAAGCTGGGAGGCATTGAGCTAGGTTATAGTTCAGATTTAGACTTGGTTTTTCTCCACGACAGCGATGGTCAAGGCACGACTGACGGCCCAAGGCCCATTGATACCGCGGTGTTTTTTACCCGCCTGGGGCAGCGCATTATTCACTTGCTTACCGCAGTAACGCCCACAGGCACGCTTTATGAAGTCGATATGCGACTCAGGCCTTCAGGTAATTCAGGGTTACTGGTGACCTCACTCAAAGCGTTTGCCGATTATCAGCGCCAGAATGCCTGGACCTGGGAGCATCAGGCATTAGTACGCGCCCGCGTGGTGGCGGGTAGCGATACGCTGGCCGACAAATTCAGCCAGCTGAGGGGCGACATTTTAGGCGGTGAGCGGGACAACGCCGTGCTGCGCGACGAGGTCGTCAAGATGCGGCAAAAAATGCGCGACCATCTTGGCAGTAAAGCGACCAGTGGTACGTTTAATATCAAACACGATGCGGGCGGTATGGTAGACATTGAGTTTCTCTGCCAATACGCGGTGCTAGCACTCGCTCACCAAACCCCTGAGTTACTTACTTACAGCGACAACATCCGGATTTTAGAGAGCCTGACCGAAAGTGGGCACTTACCTCATGAAGAAGCTGAGCGACTGCGCGAGGCGTATCTAGCCTATCGGAGTGCTACCCACCGAGCAGCGCTTACTGGCGAAAAAGCGCTTACTGATGGCGAAGAGTTTCGCGAACATCGCAACACTGTCACCGCGCTCTGGCAGCGCTTTCTTGAGCCACCAGCCGCCAATAATAACTAATCGGCAAACGGGTCACACTGACAAGGACGACACAATGAAGCCATGGCGTCAGGCGGGGTGGCCCGTATGATAGGACATATTCTGGCCACGCTACTGCCGGTATTTTTAATTGCCGGTTGTGGCGCTGCCTATGGGCACTACCGGAAGCCCGATATTCGCAGCCTTAATACGCTCAATATGGAGCTGTTCGTTCCTCTGCTGGTCTTTGCGGTGCTGGCGGATCGGCAAGCGCCGCTAGCGGAGTACGCCTGGCTTGCAACAGCGGCGGTGGCCGTGGTGTTAGGGTCAGGCGTTGTACTGTGGCCGTTGGCGAAATGGCTCAAGCTGGATATTAAAACCTTTCTTCCGCCCATGATGTTCAATAATTCGGGCAACATGGGGGTGCCGCTACTGGTGCTGGCCTTTGGGCCTGATGCGCTGCCAGCCGCGGTGGTAGTGTTTATTGTTGAGATGCTACTGCACTTCTCGGTGGGGCTTTATATGTTAAACCCGCGTACTTCGCTATGGCGCATGCTGCGTATGCCTATCGTGTTGGCGAGTGTGGCGGGGTTAGCAGTCAACCTCAGCGGCATGCCGCTACCAAGTTGGCTGCTGGAAGCCATGCGTATGCTGGGCGAAATAAGTATACCGTTGATGCTGTTTGCATTAGGCGTACGGCTGCTGGAAATTGACTTTAGTGATTGGCGAACAGGCATGCTGGGAGCCGTACTCTGCCCGCTTTCCGGGTTAGTGATTGCGTTGCCATTAATGTGGTTGCTGCCAATGAACGCGTTGCAGGCAGCGGTGCTGCTGGTGTTTGCAGCGCTACCTCCCGCAGTATTGAATTACTTGGTGGCAGAGCAGTACCAGCTGGCGCCACAGAAAGTGGCCTCGCTGGTACTGATTGGCAATCTGGGGAGCTTGGTGGTAATGCCGCTGACGTTAGCCGCGGCATTCACGTGGATACATGCACCACTTTAATTGGCGTTGCAATGAGTGACTACGTTCTTAACGATCATTTTTAACTTCGTAACTGCCTTCTAACGCGTCCTGATGATCTGGCCGACGATGAGGCGACGCCTGCGGAGAAGCATGTCCTTGTTGAGAATAGCCGCCACCAATATCTTGAGCCTGTTGGGCACGTAGCTGCTCCATACGTTTTTTCATTTTATGGCGTACAAAGGGCATCATCGCCCAGCCAATAAATAAGAAAAACAGGCCAAGCACCACACCTACTAACATCAACGCACCAAACGCCAGCCACGTAAACAGTAGTTTGAGACTGCCTGCCAAGCCATTGGGCTGGGTTTGCGCGGCGCGGGCGCGCCATTGGTTTGCCGCTTGCCATGCTGCGTTGCGTTGGTCGCGATTCATCTGTGGCATGAGAGCCTCCATCGGTTATTCGCATCCATTGGAACACAGTAGGTCTCGCAAGTTCATTGCCGGTTTAAGCGAAGAAGGCGCGAAGCTGCCAGCCTAGCGCCAGGCCTGCTAACAATGCGGTAAGGTTTTTCAGATGTTACTATTAAGCTGTACAAGGTGCGTTTGGTTGTACAAGCATTCGCTTAGTGTGCAGTGCTTCTCTAAACAGTGCTTCTCTAAACAGAGCTCATCTAACAGGACGGTTATATGGCTAATCATGGAGGCAAGTCGGTTTTCATCGCATCGGTGGTGATTATCTTTGGCTTGGTAATAGTCGGAGCATCCTTTCCAGAAGGTTTTGCTAATGTCGCGGAAAGCGCATTGACGACCATTACCGGTCTATTTGGATGGTTTTATCTATTTTCAGTTTTTGGATTTGTGATTTTTCTTTTTGGCTTAGCGCTGAGTAAATACGGTAAAGTTCGCTTGGGGCCGCAGGACAGTCGTCCTAATTATACGTTTTTTTCGTGGATAAGCATGCTGCTGGCCGCGGGCTTCGGTGTTGGCCTAGTGTTCTATGGCATGGCGGAACCCATGTTTCATTTTATTGAGCCCCCCTATGGGGATAGAGCCGCCGAAACCGAAGCGGCAGCACGCTATGCTATTCAATACAGCTATTTTAACTGGGGCATACACCAGTGGGCGGCCTTCTCCATTGTGGGGCTGATCATTGCCTATTTCCAGTTCCGCAAAGGGCAGGCGGGGCTTGTCTCTTCGGTGTTGTCGTCAATAACGGCAAAAAATCCTAAGGTGCGCCCCTATGCCTCTTGGTTGGACGTATTTGCAGTGGTGGCCACTGTAATGGGGGTGGCTACTTCGCTCGGCTTGGGTGTACTGCAAATGAACGGCGGCTTGAATGCCGTGTTCGGCCTTCCTGAAAACGGTCTTTGGCAGTTTATTATTCTGTTCGTCATGTTCTGTGCTTACATGGCATCCACTTGGTCGGGGCTAGACAAAGGCATCAAGCGTCTTTCTAATCTCAACATGGTGTTATGCATTGGTTTGATGCTGTACGTGCTGTTCACTGGCCCCACCGTTGCGATACTCGAAACGATTACCGTGGGGATTGGCGATTACCTGCAGAATTTCATCGGAATGAGCCTGCGTATTTCGCCGTACAGTGATAATGAGTGGGCGAGCAGTTGGACGATTTTCTACTGGGCCTGGGTGATTGCCTGGTCGCCCTTTGTAGGCACCTTCATTGCTCGCGTATCGCGTGGCCGTACTATTAAAGAGTATGTCTTTGGGGTGCTGTTTGTTCCGCCACTATTAGCCTGTTTGTGGATTGGCGTATTTGGTGGGGCGGCGCTTCAGATGGAGTTGAACGGTACGGATGTCGGCTTGGCAGCGGCGACCCAGAATAATATAACGGTGGCACTGTTCGAGATGTTCGACTTAATGCCATTTTCGGGTGTGCTGTCGGTGGTCGCCATGATGTTGATCTTTATTTTTCTGGTCACCTCAGCAGACTCCGCCTCGTACATTGTGGCGCAAATGACCGATAATGGTTCGATCAACCCACCGCTGTATAAGCGCGTTATTTGGGGGGTGCTGATTGCGGCGATCTGCCTGACGCTGATTGCCTCGGGTGGTTTAACAGGCCTGCAATCGGCGTCGGTGCTATCGGCACTGCCGTTCACCTTTATCCTGTATATGATGGTGTTCGTGCTGGTGCAGGAATTGCGAGCAGACCGTAAAGCTATGCTGACGCAGCTCTATCGCCGCCATGGTGAAACGCCCGTGGGTGCTGACGCCTTTGAGGCCGAGCTTTTAGGCGAAGAAGAGCGCCTACGCCGTGCCCCCAGTGTAGTCAACCGGCGCATTAATAGTTAGCATCGCTAGAAACAGGCAAGCTTTCGGTGCTGGGAGCTTGCCATTTCAGGAGCATAAAAACATGGAGCGAAGATGCTAATGGCTCGGCAAGGCCGCCATGGAGCAACGCGAAGGCAGCCAAAAGGCGTGGCCTTTGACCGTTGGCTTGATCGGGTAGTGACCGTGGCCGTGCTGACTGCACTGGTGGTTGGTCTGGCCGCTGTGGCTGCCCACTGGTTGCTCTAACGCTGTTAATATTTCCCCATGTTGTGTGGATACGCCTGGCTTCAAGCCGGGCGTTTGTTTGTTTTAAGCGTTTATGACCCTGCCGTGGCGTCCTGCTAGCGGTACCTGCTAGGCTTACGCCTTCCCCTGTGAGAGAAAACCAATGCTGTCTGCTAACACTGCTAAGGCGACGGATGGCTACGCATCGCGTCGAGAAATTTTTGGCTGGGCGATGTTTGATTTTGCCAATCAGGCCTATACGTTGCTCATCATTACCGTCGTGTTTGGCGAGCTCTTTACCACGGTGATTGTGGGCGATCGAGGCGACGACTTTCGGCTTGCCAACTTCTTATGGAGCCTAGCTCTGGCAGTGAGCTATCTGATGGTGGTGATCACGGCCCCCTTATGCGGCGCGATCATGGACTATCGGGCAGAGAAAAAGCGTTTTCTGTTGATAAGCTATTTCGCCACGGTGGCTACCACGGCCATGCTTTACTTTGTTGAGCCCGGCTTCGTCATCATTGGCCTGTTATTGATTGTGCTGTCTAACTACGCCTATTCCATGGGGGAGTCGTTTATTGCCGCCTTTTTACCTGAGCTTGGGCCGCCGGAGTCGCTGGGGAAAATTTCCGGGTTCGGTTGGGCACTGGGCTACATCGGGGGGTTATTCGCCGCCGGTTTCACCCTGGTGGTGTTAGGTGAGGCAAGCGCTGACAACTTTGAACGCATCCGCTGGGTGGGCCCCTTCGCTGCGGGGTTTTTCCTGATTACCGCTATCCCCACTTTTTTATGGTTAAAAGAGCGCGGTACGCCCCAGCCTCACGGCGTCTCGTATCGTCATATTGCCTTGAAACGCGTGACCTCCACGCTGCATGAATTGCGCTACTTTAAAGACCTGACCACTTTTTTAGTGTCGCTGCTGTTCTCGATGGCGGGGGTCTACATCATTATCGCCTTTGCGTTTATTTACGGTGCTCAAGTGATCGGCTGGGATGAAGGCGTACGCAATATTATGTTCGTTATTGTTCAAGTCACTGCGGCGGCGGGGGCGCTAGGGTTTGGATGGATACAGGATCGATTAGGGGCCAAGCATACTTACCAAATAACGCTGGCGCTTTGGGTGCTGGCGATTATTGCTATTTGGGCGACGCCTGAGGTGACGCAGTGGGTCAATGGACATTTTGAGGTGCAGTGGCAGGCTCAATACGTTTTTCTCGTAGTGGGCTGCTTGGCAGGGCTCAGCCTGGGCTCTAGCCAATCCGCCAGCCGGGCCCTGGTTGGCCTGTTTTCACCGCTAGGTAAATCGGCCGAGTTTTTCGGTTTCTGGGGGCTGGCGAATAAGTTGGCAGGGGTGTTTGGTATCGTCATGCTGGGTGTGCTCCAAACGCTTATCGGCTTGCAAGCGTCTATCCTGTTATGTGTGGCTTTGTTCGTTATTGCGATGCTGATTTGTGCCAAGGTTAACGAGCGCCGGGGCCGCGAAGCTGCACTTGCATGGGAAAGCCAGTCGTCATCTCAGCATTAATAAGGGCTCGATGAGAGGCGCTGACCTCAGCGAGGTGAACGATGTTGACGCACACAGCAACGCCAAGAGCACAGCGAGGTGGCATCGTTATGATGCTACTGTTTTGGGTGCTATTAATGGCGGTGGGCACATGGTGGATACATGGCGGCTTGGAAGAAATGATGCGCCCCAATGCCAATATCGTGCATACCCTGCCTGCCGGTGAACCAATTACGTTAAAGCGTAATCGGGCCGGGCATTTTGAAGCACCTGGCCGTATCAATGGTGAGCCCGTCACCTTTTTGCTCGATACGGGTGCCACCTATGTGGCGATACCGGGCGGCTTAGCCGATGAGTTGGGCTTGGCGCCGGGGCGAAGCGCTTGGTTCAATACCGCCAATGGCCGAGTAGAAGGTAGCTTGACCGAACTGGACGAGGTTTCACTGGGCGGTTTAACAGTGCAGAATGTACAGGGGTCTATTAGCCCAGGCATGGAGCGCGATACCGTCCTGCTCGGCATGAGTTTTTTGAATCTTTTGTCGATTGAAATGCAGGCAGGTGAAATGGTGTTGAGCCTTCCGGAGCAGTGAACTCAGCTTGTGAAGGTGGCGGTAATAGGAAGTAGTAAACAGCTAGGTTTCAGAAACAGAGTGCCAACACGCTAAGGAGTTGCTATGGGCATTGAAGTAGGTGGTTTATTAGGGTTAATTTGGCTTGTTATCGTTATTTGGGCCATTGTAAAAGTGGCTAAAAGCGGCGCAGGTGGTGTTGCCAAGCTCATTTGGATCTTGGTACTGCTATTTTTCCCGCTGATTGGTTTAATTGCGTGGTTCCTGTTTGGCCCAAAAGGGTAATCGTGGGATAGCCATGACGAAAAAAGGCAGGCCTATGATGGCCTGCCTTTTTGGTAACTCGAGTAATCAGTAATAGATAAAGATTACTCAGTCGTGTCATTTCCTTCACCGGGCGGTGCTTTATAATGCCCAGGTATTTTTAGCTTTTCCCCGTTGGGCAGGTCACGCACTTGGGTTGGAATGTAAACACGTTTAATAACACTTTTCGTTTTGCTACTTCCCATGGCAGGTTCCTCCTGTCAAATTGTCGACAGTTAGCGTTTTCACATTAGCGCCCGTTGGTGTGAGAATCAAGTGTCTGGCCTAATACCGCCATCAATAAACGTAACGGTAACGACAGTAGCAGGTGTTTTGATGGTTTTGAGGTATCCTGAGAGCCAACAATAGGGCACCTGCATTGAAACTGCGTGAGCGGGTGAGAAAATAAACAGCCTAAGCGGAGTGCAAAAAGAGGATGGTAGATCACTTGGAACAGCAATTTCAGGCGCTTGAATCGCAAGAGCCTGTTATGCCTGACTATCCCGATCAAGATCATGTCCTGATCATTGAAGATGATCAGCGCCTGGCCGAACTTACCCGGGATTACTTGGAAGCAAACGGCTTCCAAGTAACGCTGGAGGCGGATGGGTCTAAAGGGGTTGATCGTATTTTAACCCTGCAGCCCGATTTAGTAATTTTAGATTTAATGCTGCCAGGGGAAGATGGCTTGGCGATTTGCCGCCGCGTTAGACCTAATTTTGCTGGGCCGATCATGATGCTGACGGCGCGCACTGACGATCTGGATCAAGTCTTGGGGCTTGAAATGGGCGCTGATGATTATGTGCCAAAACCCGTTCAACCTCGCGTATTGCTGGCACGTATGCGGGCGTTATTACGCCGCGCTGATGGGCCAGCACCGGATGGCGAAATGCGGTTGCGCTTTGAAAACCTAGAGATCGATAATGCCACGCGCGAAGCATGGCTTTCTGGCGAGCGCATTGATTTAACCAGTGCTGAGTTTGACCTGCTTTGGCTACTGGGCCGCAACGCTGGCCGCGTGCTTACCCGCGAAGAGATATTTAGCGACTTACGCGGCATTAAGTATGATGGGCAAGATCGCTCTATTGATGTGCGTGTGTCGCGTATTCGACCCAAAATTGGCGATGACCCGAATCAACCCCACCGAATCAAAACCGTGCGCAGTAAAGGTTATCTCTTCGTTAAAGACAGTTGATCACTCAGAGGGAAAGCATCATGCGGCGGGTGCTCAGTAACGGCTCGTTCTTAAGGTTCTATTTGTTGCTGGGCGTAGCGCTTTTAGTCGTGTTTGTGATCGCATTGGCAGGACGTTCGTTTATCGAACAGGTGCGCCGCGAAGACTACCGTGAACAGCTTGCTTCACTGCCCATGTCGCTGATGACGCAACAATTGGCCGACCTACCCGTAGGCCAGCGTAATATCCTGCTTGCGCGTTTTTCTGAGCAGCTTGAGTTGCAATTGTCTTTACAGCCCATCAACGAGGCGGACTTAGGCTACTTCGAGCGCTCACGCCTTGAGCAAGGTAAAATACTGGTGGCTGAAAGCCCGTGGTTACTACAGCAACGCTTACCCGGTGATACGTGGTTGCTGCAAGCCAGGCTCGAAGACTGGAGTGAGCATCAATGGTACGGCAGCATCGCGCTGTTAGGTGATTGGCTGGCGGCGGCGCCCGATGATGAGCGTGAAAACCGCATCGCCCAACTGCGCCCAGGCAGTTGGCCGCTGCAGTTGGTGTCTGAATTGCCAACAGGGCTATCGACGCAACAACAAGCCCAGTTGGCCAGCGGCAGCGTGATCACTCGGTTAGTGTCTGACAGTCTTTCTATCACACTGCTCTATCAACTGCCGGGCGAATCCCAATGGTTAACGGCGGGGCCTATTTCCCGCGGCGACACACTGCCCCCGAATCTTCACCTGCCGCTTCTGGTGGGGCTGATGATCGTACTCAGCCTGATTATCTACTTGATTATGCGCAGCATTGAAGCCCGTATGGCGCGCCTAGAGCTGGCCGCGACAAGGATTGCCAGTGGCCGACTGGAAACCCGTGTGAAAGTGGAAAGCGGCGATTTTTTAGGCCGGTTAGGCATGGCGTTTAACGGCATGGCCAATCAAGTGCAGAGTCTCTTACGGGGACAGCAAGAGATGATACGGGCGGTATCTCATGAACTGCGCACCCCGGTCGCCCGCATTCGCTTTGCTGTGCAAATGGTCGAGGACATGACCGAACAGCCCGCTATTCGCCGCCAGTTGCAGGGCATAGATGCCGATATTGCCGAGCTGGATGAGTTGGTCGATGAAATTCTCACCTACGCACGCTTAGGGGGAGAATCGGTGAATGGTGCCGAGCTTGAAACTGCTCTGGTAGAGTGCCGTGCCATGGCCGAGCGGGTAATTGATACGCTTTCCCCGCTGCACAAAGGCTTGGCGTTAACGCTTGCCGCTGGCCCTGAAATCGAGCTGATGGCGGAGCCTCGCTATCTTCAGCGCGCCCTGCAGAATTTAGTCGGTAACGCCTGTCGGCATGCCAAGTCTCAGGTAGTGATTCAGCTGTGGGATGAGCCCCATTTGGTGCGTATCGACGTTGAAGATGATGGCCCCGGCATCCCGCCCGAAGCACGCGCGGATATTTTTAAACCCTTCGCCCGGCTGGATGACAGCCGCGCCCGCAGCTCTGGCGGCTACGGGTTGGGGCTTTCGATCGTGCAGAAAATCATGGCCGGGCACGGTGGCAGTGTGACCATCGACACCAGTCCTTCCCTGGGTGGTGCGCGCTTTACGCTGCTGGTTCCTCGTCGCGATCCGCTGGCTTAACCCCCGTGAGGACCGCAAAGGATGTTTCCCGCGCGGTGCGCAAGAAATCCTGCATCCACGGCGCTTCGCGCGTCTCTTCGCGAATCGCCGCATACAGCGTACTCCAGACTCCCTGCTCGCCTAGCTTCACTGCGCTAACGTAATCGCGTTCTAAATATTCGGTGAGCGCCCAGTTGGGCAGTGCGCAGACGCCGCGCCCGCTGGCCACTAGTTGCATCATCATAATGGTCAATTCGGCGGTGCGGATCTCCCGCGGGCGTACATTCGCCGGTTGCAAGAATTGGGTGAAAATATCCAACCGTGATTGCTCAACGGGGTACGTGATCAAGGTTTCATCCGCCAGCGCCTGGGGCTCAATGAAGCCCTGGCCTGCAAACGCGTGCTGGCGGGCGACGGCTAATAATCCCTCATAGCGAAACAGCGGCGCGTAGTGAATGCCGTCAAGAGGTTGGGGGTCGGCGGTAATCACTAGATCCAACTGCTCGCGGGCAAGCGCCGGAAGGGGATCAAAGTGATGGCCACTGGGAATGTCGATTTCAACCTCTGGCCAATGGTCGCGAAAGTAATCTACCGTCGGCATTAGCCACTGAAAACAGCTATGGCACTCAATAGCCATGTGCAAACGCCCTTGCTCGGTGCCTGCTAAGCGCGCCAAATCCCGCTCCGCTTTGCGTACCTCAGGCAGTACCTGGTCGGCTAAGGCGAGTAGCCGTAAGCCTGCGCGAGTGAATTCCACCGGGCGGGTTTTGCGTACGAATAGCGGACTATTCACGCGGTTCTCCAAATCTTTCAGCTGGTGAGAAAGCGCCGATTGGGTCAAATGCACGCGCTCGGCAGCATCGACCAAAGAGCCGGTTTCGCGCAGCGCCAGCAGGGTGCGTAGATGCCGTAATTCAATCATTGTGAGTGTTTTTCATCTTTACTATTAGAAACTTTAGTTTGATTCACTAAGATGTGGTGCCCAGACTGTGCGAATTCATTCACGTTAGTAGGGTTCATCATGACAGTTTCTCATATTCTCGGCTATCCCCGTATCGGTGCTCAGCGCGAACTTAAAAAGACCACTGAAGCGTATTGGAAAGGCGACATAACGCGTAACGAACTGGAAAGTACGGGTCGTGAGCTTCGCCTGCGCCACTGGCAGGCGCAGCAAGCAGCTGGGCTGGATTTCGTTAGCGTGGGTGATTTCGCCTTTTATGATCAAGTGCTGAACGTATCAGTCACGCTAGGCGCCGTTCCTGCCCGCTTTAATGCCCAGCACGAAGTGGCGGGGGGCGATATCGACCTCGATACCAGCTTTCGCATGGCCCGAGGCCGCGCGCCCAGCGGTGAACCCGCCGCCGCCTGTGAAATGACCAAATACTTCGACACCAACTACCACTACCTCGTCCCAGAACTGCACGAAGGACAAACGTTTACGCTCGCCTCTGATCGCCTGTTCAACGAGGTGGATGAGGCATTACGCGCAGGTTTTACCCCAAAAGTAACGCTAACTGGGCCGTTAACGTGGCTATGGCTGGGTAAAACCAAAGGAAATGGTTTTGATCGTTTAACGCTGCTCGACAGCGTATTGAACGTGTATGGCGAAATATTAGCGCGACTCGCCACCCAGGGCATTGAGTGGGTGCAATTGGACGAGCCGGCGCTCGTGCAGGACCTACCGCTTCCTTGGCAGCAAGCGTTTGAGCGCGCCTACCACCGCTTGCAGGCGGCACCGCTAAAGCTACTGTTAGCCACTTACTTTGGTGGTCTGGGGGATAACCTTTCATTAGCCACCCGTTTACCCGTCGCAGGTTTGCACATTGACGCCGTGCGGGCGCCGCAGCAAGTCGAGAGCGTGATCGACCGTCTTGGACCGCACCAAGTGCTGTCGATAGGCTTTGTTGACGGCCGCAATATCTGGCGGGCTGACTTAGCGGCATTGCGCGAGCGTTTGCTACCGCTAAAAGTGCGCCTAGGGCAGCGGCTTTGGCTGGCGCCGAGCTGCTCGCTGCTGCATGTGCCGGTAGATCTGGCGCAGGAAAGCGAACTCGGTGAGGAACTCGTGAGCTGGTTGGCGTTTGCGCAGCAGAAGCTGGCGGAAGTGGTCACCCTGGCGCGGTTGATTGATAACCGCGCAACGCCTGACGATGAGCAGCGTTTGGATGAGGCGACGCGAGCGCTGGATGCCCGGCGCGAGTCCACTCGGATCCACCAAACCGTGGTGAGTGAGCGGCTGGCTGCGATCACCCCTGCCGACAGCCAGCGGCAGGCGCCCTACGGAGTGCGTGCTGAGTCTCAGCGGCGGGCGCTGAAACTACCGCTATTCCCAACCACGACTATTGGCTCTTTCCCTCAAACCGATGCAATTCGCGCGGCACGGCGCGCCTTTAAAGCCGGCGAGCTGTCGTCAGCGGACTATGAAGCCCGTATGCAGGCCGAAATTGCCTACGCGGTGGAGCGTCAGGAAGCGCTGGATATTGACGTGCCGGTGCATGGTGAGGCCGAGCGCAACGATATGGTGGAGTACTTTGGCGAGCAGCTTGAAGGGTTTGCCTTTACCCGGTTTGGCTGGGTGCAAAGCTATGGCTCACGCTGTGTTAAGCCACCGGTTATTTTTGGTGACGTATCCCGCCCATCCCCAATGACCGTTCGCTGGAGCCAATATGCCCAAACGCTGACCGCTAAACCCATGAAAGGGATGCTGACCGGGCCAGTCACAATATTGCAGTGGTCGTTTGTACGTGATGACCAGCCGCGGGAAACCACCTGCCGCCAGATTGCGCTGGCGCTACGCGATGAGGTGCTGGATTTGGAAAACGCCGGAATCAACGTGATTCAAATCGATGAGCCGGCACTACGTGAGGGGCTACCGCTGCGTCAGAGCGAGTGGCAGCGCTATCTGGACTGGGCCGTCGAGAGTTTCCAGCTAAGCGCGGCAGGCGTTGCGGATACCACGCAAATCCATACCCATATGTGTTACTCCGAATTCAACGACATCATCGGGGCGATTGCTGCGCTGGATGCCGACGTGATCACCATCGAAACATCGCGCTCGGATATGCACCTGCTAGACGCCTTCCAGGACTTCGCATACCCCAACGAAATTGGCCCGGGCGTTTACGATATCCACACCCCTAATATTCCAGAGGTGAGCTGGATGGTCGATTTGATGGAAAAAGCCTTGGAGAAGATCCCCGCTGAACGGCTCTGGGTAAACCCGGACTGCGGTCTGAAAACGCGCGGATGGGCGGAAGTAGAGCCAGCGCTGGCGAATATGGTCGAAGCTGCCAAGCTATTGCGCCAACGCTATGCGTAAACGTTCGTAAATACTTTTTATAAGCCTTTCTGTTCAGAATCAACCCCGTTTAAAAGCGGGGTTTTGGCTTGAAAGGAAGCTTTCCGACGCTTAGCTTTTGGATGCATAGGCGTAGAGCAGGGTTTCCTGGGCGCTGATGGCATCGCTCTTACCCGGGTCCTGTAGCTGGTAGCTGCCGTCGGTCTGTAGCAGCCAGCTCTGGCAGTTATCCACCATGTAGGTTTCCAGGTCCTTACGTACCCGGGTGGCGAGCTTCTTATCCAGCAGCGGGAAGCACGTTTCAACACGGTGGAACATGTTGCGCGACATAAAGTCGGCGCTTGAGCACCAGGTCTCCGACTTGCCATCATTATGGAAGTGAAACACCCGGGTATGCTCCAGCAAGCGGCCTATGATCGAGCGCACGCGAATATTCTCAGAAACCCCCGGTATGCCCGGTTTTAAGCAGCACATGCCGCGAATAATTAAGTCGCACTCCACGCCCGCCTGGGAAGCGCGATAGAGCGCCTTAATGAGCTTGGGCTCGGTTAACGAGTTGCACTTGATGATGATATGCCCCCGCTTCCCTTTTCGCGCTGCCTGCGCTTCCCGGTCAATCATTTCCACTAGTCGTTCGTGCAGCGTGAAAGGTGCATGGAGCAATGTGTCGATTTTACGCGCGCGGCCCATCCCCGAGAGTTGCTGAAACACTTTATGAACATCGGCGCATAGCGCTTTATTGGCCGTCAGCAGGCTGTAATCGGTATATAGCTTGGCGGTTTTGGAGTGATAGTTGCCAGTGCCTAGGTGGGCGTAGTAGCACAGCTCGCCTTTTTCGCGACGCACGATATGCAGCATCTTGGCGTGGGTCTTGTAGGCCATGATGCCGTAGACCACGATGGCTCCCGCTTCCTGCAAGCGAGACGCCAACTGTAGGTTGTCGGCTTCATCGAAGCGTGCACGCAGTTCAATCACCACGGTCACTTCTTTGCCTTGGCTGGCAGCTTCTACCAGGGCGCTAACGATAGGTGAGTCTGAACCCGTGCGATAGAGTGTCTGCTTTATCGCCAATACATGGGGGTCGCGGGCGGCTTCCCGTAGCAGGTCTTCAATCGGCGTGAAGGACTGAAAAGGGTGGTGCAGTAAGATGTCGTTCTTGGCGATGGCATCAAACAAACTGCCCGATTTGAGCGCTTTGGGGATACTGGGCGTAAACGGGCGATAGAGCAGTTCGGGGCGGTCCACATCCCCGAGTACCGACATCATACGGGTTAAATTGACCGGCCCTTTCACGCGATACAGATCATCGCTCTCTAGTTCAAACTGGCGGAGTAGAAAGTTGGTGAGGTCATCGGGGCAGCTGTCGGCCACTTCTAAACGTACGCCGCTGCCGTAGCGGCGCGCCAATAGCTCGCCGCGCAGCGCGGAGGCAAGGTCAGACACCTCTTCAGGGTCAACGCTCATATCTGCATTGCGGGTCAAACGGAACTGGTAGCAGCCGCGCACCCGCATGCCTGGGAAAAGCTCGTCGGCATGGGCGTGGATCATTGAAGAGAGAAACACATACTCGGAGAAACCCTCTTCGCATAGCTCCTTCGGCAGCGCCATTAATCGGGGGAGCGAGCGAGGTGCCGGTAGAATCGCCATGCCTCCCGCGCGACCAAAGGCATCTTTGCCTTCCAGCTCCACGATAAAGTTGAGGCTTTTATTGACCAGCCTGGGGAAGGGGTGGGAAGGGTCTAATCCGATAGGACTGATGACCGGCATGATTTCATTATCAAAAAATGCCCGCGTCCACGATTTTTGCTCTTCTGTCCACTGGTCACGACGCCGGAAGCGTAGCCCTTGGGTTTCCAATGCAGGCAAAAGGGTGTCGTTGAGAATTTCATACTGACGGACGATCTGCGCATGGGCGACTTGTGAAATTTCCGCCAATACGGCTTTGGGCAGTCGTCCATCGGCGGCGGTAGTGTCGTCGCCAAGAGCGATCTGGTGCTTTAACCCGGCAATGCGAATTTCAAAGAACTCATCCATATTGGATGAAAAAATCAGCAAAAACATCAACCGATTGAGCAACGGATGGGCATCGTCCAACGCTTGTTCCAAAACCCGAATATTGAACTGTAGGTGCGATAGCTCTCGGTTGAAGTAGAGCTGAGTGTCGTCGAGGTCGGTTTCAGGCTGTACGTCACGTGCTTGAACCCCGGTAGGGGTTCGGTTGATACGCAATGGCATATCACCATCGCTGCCGGTTTGATCAGTAGACGATAATGATAATGAATCTGCTGCCTGCTCGTCCATGGTGGATCTCCCCGCGTCGATGGCTCGAAGGTATCATAGCTTGATAGTTGTATGAGACGTGAGTATGCAGGGAGAAGATGACAAACAAGTGTCACCTTGCTGTCATCTTTGTCACGGCGGTTTAGTGGCGCTGCAGTAAACGTGCTGCCTCCAGGGCAAAATAGGTCAAAATCCCATCGGCCCCTGCGCGTTTGAAACACATCAACGATTCTAAAATGACGGGTTCCGCTTCTAGCCAACCATTGTCGAAAGCAGCACGGTGCATGGCGTACTCACCACTGACTTGGTAGGCGAACGTCGGCACTTTTAGCTCGGCCTTTACGCGGCGAACGACATCCAGGTAGGGCATGCCGGGTTTAACCATCACCATGTCGGCGCCTTCGGCGATATCCATGGCGACTTCGTGCAGCGCTTCATCGCTATTGGCTGGGTCCATCTGATAAGTGCGCTTGTCGGCTTTGCCCAAGTTAGTCGCTGATCCGACGGCATCACGAAACGGGCCGTAGTAGTGGGACGCGTACTTAGCGCTGTAGGCCATGATTCGTACGTTATGAAGGTGCTCCTGCTCAAGGACTTGGCGAATGGCACCAATACGCCCATCCATCATGTCGGAAGGCGCCACGACGTCGGCGCCCGCTTCGGCATGCGAAAGGGCCTGTTTAAGTAACGTGTCGACCGTCCGGTCATTTTGTACGTAACCCTGCTCATCGAGAATGCCATCCTGGCCGTGGCTGGTGTAAGGGTCTAACGCCACGTCAGTGATGATTCCCAGTTCAGGTAGGGCGGCTTTCAGGGCGCGTACGCTGCGCTGTACCAAGCCGCTGGCGCTATAGGCCTCTTCGGCGAGTTCTGTTTTTTGCTCGGCGCCCACCACGGGGAACAGCGCTAAAGCGGGAATGCCGAGTTGATAGGCCTCGCGAGCTTGCTCAATCAACAGGTCGATAGAGAGACGTTCAACGCCGGGCATAGACGCCACCGCTTCACGCTGGTTTTCGCCTTCCAATACAAACACCGGCAGGATCAGGTCGGCGGGGCTTAGGCTGTTCTCTTGCATCAAGCGGCGTGAAAAGTCATCGCGGCGCATACGACGCATGCGTGTGGCAGGAAAATGACGAGGAGTGGGTGTGCTCAAAGGTTGTCTCCGGTAAGGATCGCAAATAGGGGTGCCCGAAGGCCTGTAGGAAGTATATCAGCCATGCCCTGCGGCGAAAGCCGTCTTGTGGCGACAAGGCAGACTGACTAAAGTGAGCAATTGCTTTGCTGTATTGCGATCGGCAGACCCTGGGATAAGGAGATAGGCATGACCAAACAGGTGGCAGTGATTTTAGCCGGCTGCGGTGTTTATGATGGCTCAGAGATATATGAGACTACGCTAACGCTGCTGCGCTTGGATCAGTTGGGCATTGAGTACCACTGTTTTGCCCCGGATATAGACCAGCATCATGTCATCAATCACCTGACGCAAGAAGTAGCTGAGGGTGAGCAACGTAATGTGCTGCAGGAGTCTGCTCGCTTGGCGCGAGGGAACATTCGCCCGTTGGGTGAGCTTAATGCTGATCACTTTGATGCGGTGATCGTGCCCGGCGGTTTTGGTGTTGCCAAGAGTCTGTCTGACTTTGCCTCTGCCAGCGACAATATGCAGGTGCTGGAGACATTGAAAGATGCCTTGACCGGCTTTCGCGACGAAGCCAAGCCGATCGGCTTGATGTGCATCTCACCCGTATTGGTGCCCCGATTATTGGGCGACGGTATTGCGGTGACGGTGGGTAATGATCCGGCGGTCTCCGGGGCGATCAGTGCCATGGGCGGGCTACATCGTAGCTGCAGCGTCGAAGATATTGTGGTGGATTTTGAGCACCGCGTGGTGACGACGCCAGCTTACATGTTGGCAACGCGTATCAGTGAAGCAGCCACGGGTATTTTTAAGTTGGTTGACCGTATTGATGAAATGATGGCGTAGTCCGCGACGCTATCGCCCCGAAGGTTAAGCCTCAACGACAACGCCGCCGCCATCATCAATGGCGGCGGCGTTTTTACTGGCTTGGCTGCATGCTGTTTTTAATGCTATTGCTAGTGTTATTTCTAGAGTTCGGCTTCCCGCTCTTCCGCCGCTTCTTTTTCGGCTTTGCGTTTACGTACTAGGCGCCCAAACAGCAACCCAACTTCGTAAAGCAGGTACATGGGAATTGCCAGCAGGCTCTGGGAAATCACGTCTGGCGGCGTCAAGAGCATGCCAATAACAAAGCAGCCCAAAAGAATATATGGCCGTTTTTTAGACAGACTTTCCACCGTCGTCGCGCCAGAGAGGATCAGCAAGAAAGTGGCAATCGGTATTTCAAACGCCACCCCGAAAGCAAAAAACAGTTTGAGAACGAAATTTAAATACTGGTTGATGTCGGTCATCACGGCGACGTTTTCCGGCCCGGTTTGAGTGAAAAACTCAAAGAGCAATGGAAAGACCACGTAGTAGGCAAAGGCCGCCCCGCCGTAGAACAGTGCAATGCTCGAGACCAGAATCGGAATCGCCAGCGCTTTCTCATTATCATAAAGCCCCGGCGCGATGAATGCCCAGGCTTGGTGTAGCACAAAGGGAACCGCGATAAACACGGCAACCACTAGCGTAAGTTTGAAAGGCGCTAAGAACGGCGAAGCCACTTCCGTGGCAATCATCTGCGACCCTTCGGGCAGTAGGTCCATTAACGGATCAGCCACGAAGGTATAGATATCATTGGCAAAGGCATAAAGGCCCAGAAAGATCACCAGGATCACAATCACTGCACGCATAAGCCGTGAGCGCAGCTCAATCAGGTGTTCAATCAGTGGGGCCTGGCTTTGTTCGTCACGCTGCTCCTTTGAATCGTCAGACATACTCATTGGTGGTTACGATCCTTATTCAATGCAGCCTGGTCAGATTCAGTCGTTGCCGTTGCGTTGTCGGACACCACCGAAGAGGACGATGAATCGGAGGCAGGCGTCTCTTCGCGCACTGTTTCCAGGGCATCGTCCAATCGGGAGCTCGCCTTGGCGACACGGCGCTCCGTCTCGCTCTGGGTTTTACCGTCAGACGGCGCAGTCGACGAACCATCGCGAGTAGGAGTATCAGCAATGCTCTCGACGTCGAGCTTGGCTTTTTTCAAGCTGTCATCGAGCTTCTTATGTTGCTCGTTGAGCTTTTGGCGTAGCTCTTCAGCTTCAAGCTGAGCGCTAATTTCGCGCTGCATGCCGGATACCGTGCGCTTTATTTTGCCTATCCACATGCCCGTCGTGCGGGCAGCCCGGGGCAGCCGCTCTGGGCCAAGCACCAACAGCCCGACGACGCCAATGAGCATCAGTTCAAGGAAGCCGATATCCAGCATGGTTTATTTGCGCTCTTCGTTACGGTCGTTGGCGGCCTGTTTCTCTTCCGCTTTAACGTCGTAAGTATTGCCAGGCTCTTCATGACTCACTTTGGCATGCGGAGCGTCGTCTTTTTCGCCCTCTTTGTTTTTCTCTTCATCGTGCATGGCTTTCTTGAAGCCTTTAACCGCCCCGCCTAGGTCGGTGCCCACGTTACGCAGTTTTTTAGTGCCGAAAACCAGGATGATGATGCCCAGAACAATCAGCAACTGCCAAATACTAATACCACCTAACATATGCATTTCCTCATGGGAAGGTTGACTATCTTTTGTCTAGCTAGATGACCGCTCGGTCACTGTTTACTTAGCCGCTAAGGCTGACGAGACGCTTTTTCATCGTGCCCCGACGTGCCCACGCGCCGTGCCAGTTCTTCTAAAACAGCCTGATGATCCATCCCCAGATGTGACAACATCACTAAGCTGTGAAACCACAGGTCGGCGGTTTCAGAAATAACCGCTTGGCGCTCACTCTCGCCGCCGTGCTCTGCATCCTTGGCCGCTAGCAATGTTTCGGTTGCTTCTTCGCCGACCTTTTCGAGTATCTTGTTCAAACCCTTATGATGCAAGGAGGCAACATAAGATTCTGCTGCTGCTGCGTGGCGCCGCTGCTTTAAAACCTCATTGAGCGTATCCAGCACAGATGCAGTGTTAATAGATAATGCGTTGCTGTCCATGGAAATCCTTATAACCGGTTAATGCATCACGCTATTGCCATACCAACAGCAAGAGACCGATAGCCGCGGCCGATAATACTGGCCACTCTTGAAGCTCAATCCAGCCGCTTAACGGCTGCCAAGCGAGTGCTAACGCCAGTAGAATCAAGCCAATCCGTAGGCGGTATAGACGCTTATTCTGACGCGCCATCTGTACCCGCATGGCATTGATGGATTCTACCTGCTGATGGCGCTGGCGATGCTCATGCTCCATGCGGCTGAGTGCTTGGTGCGCAAGCACTGGCAACTCGGGGAGCTGGTGAGACAACTCCGGTGCCTGACGCTTGAGGGATTCCCATAAGCCGCTAACCCCCGCACGCTCTTTCATCCACTGCTCTAGATAAGGTTTTGCGGTACTCCAGAGGTCCAGGTCAGGATAGAGCTGGCGCCCCAAGCCTTCAATGTTGAGCAACGTTTTCTGCAGTAAAACCAATTGCGGCTGCACTTCCATATTAAAACGACGGGCGGTTTGGAACAGCCCCAAGAGCACTTGGCCAAAAGAGATATCTTTTAGTGGTTTCTCTAAAATAGGCTCGCAGACGGTACGAATGGCGGCTGCGAATTCATTGGCGCGGGTATTTTCACCCACCCAGCCGGATTCAATATGCAGCGCGGCGACTTCGTAATAATCCTGGTGGAAAAATGCCAGTAAATTACGTGCTAAATAGTCTTGGTCTTCGCGGGTCAGGCTGCCCACGATGCCGCAATCGATGGCAATGTACTGCGGGTCTTCGGGGTTGTCACAGTTAACAAAGATATTGCCGGGGTGCATATCGGCGTGGAAGAAATTATCGCGGAACACCTGGGTAAAGAATATCTCGACACCCCGTTCTGCGAGCTTTTTTAGGTTGGTGCCCCGGGCAATCAGGGTATCCAGGTCAGCCACCGGAATGCCCCGAATCCGTTCTTGCACCATCACATGACGACGGGTGAAGGGCCAATAAATGGTCGGCACAAACAGCAGCGGCGAGTCTTTGAAATTTCGCTTGAGCTGTGAGGTGTTGGCAGCCTCTTTGTAGAGATCCAGTTCATCAAACAGGGTGGATTCGTAATCACGGATGACTTCGACCGGGCGTAGACGGCGCGCTTCGGGAACTTTAGCCAACAGCTTGGCGACTTGGTACATCAGCGCCATGTCCTGGCGCATAACGCGGTCAATGCCGGGGCGAATAATTTTCACCACCACATCTTCACCGCTGTGCAATCTGGCTGCGTGAACCTGAGCAATAGAGGCCGAGGCAAGGGGAACGTGGTCAAATTCAGCAAACGCATTCGCCAGCGACATTTCCAGCTCTTTCTCGACACGAGCAATGGCGAGCTCACCTGGGAAAGGCGGTACCTGATCCTGCAAACGCTTCAGCTCGTCGGCGATATCCGGTGGCAGCAGGTCGCGGCGGGTTGACAGCATTTGGCCAAATTTAATAAAGATAGGGCCCAGTGCTTCTAACGCCAAGCGCAACCGTTCACCACGCGAGCGCTTGCCGATGGGAACCAAGCGTAGCGGTGAAAACCACAGTAGCGCGCGCAGCCACCAGGGCAGGCGCTCTAACGGCAGCAGCGTGTCCAACCGGTGACGTGTAATCACCCAGCTTATTCGCAGCAGGCGAAGGCTCATGGGCGCGACTCCTGTGTCGCACTCTGCTGCTGTGTCAGCTTGCGCTGCAAGCGGTTAAAGCGCGCTTCCAGCCGGTCGGTGGCGACTTCCAGTTCGGTTAAGTGCTCGCGAAGTACGTTGCGCTGCTGTTGCCCGGGGAGCAGGCGAGCCTCTTCAAACACGTACTCTGACACATCCTGCATCAGTTCATCTTTGGCCCGCAGACCCCACCGCGCGGCGCGGCGCAGCCCTTCAGCCAGCGAGTGGGCGGGCATGTCACCCAGCCAGCGGGCCAGTTCGTTTTCCCAATCGATGTCTAAATCGAAAAGCAGGTCGCGAGTGGCTTCCAGTAAGTGAAGATGGCCACGCACGGCTAGCTTGCCGTCGAACATTAGCCGCTCGATGGAGGCGCCGCTGATCCACTCCGAAAACGTTTCCGGCGTAAGCTCGACGACGGCGTCGACCTCGCTTTCATCGACGCCATCGCCACGCATGAGGTCTAGACCCGCGTGGTGATAGTGGATGACCAGTTCCAGATGCGGCTGCTCCAGGCGCACCAGCAACCGGCTGCCCGCCAGCGCCGCCAGCCGAGCAGGGGCGGCGGGGTCGCGGGCGAGTAGGGCATTGAGCGTGCGTTCACATCCGGCCAACAGCAGGGTCGGGGTTACCAGCATGCTGACCTCTTCATTAGGCTCATAGCTTGATGCCGCGGTGTAGTGCAACGATACCGCCCGTTAAATTGGTGTACTCGACCCGCTCAAGCCCGGCAGCCTCCATCATGGCTTTGAGCGTTTCCTGGTCAGGGTGCATCCGAATCGACTCCGCCAGGTAGCGGTAGCTTTCGCCGTCGCCCGCCACCAGTTCGCCCATTTTGGGCAGCAGGCGGAAGGAGTATTCATCGTAGGCCTTCGATAGCAGCGGGTTATTAGGTTTGGAAAACTCCAACACCAGCAGGCGCCCGCCGGGCTTGAGCACGCGGGCCATGGAGCGCAGCGCGGCGTCTTTGTCGGTAACGTTGCGCAGGCCAAAAGCGATCGTGATGCAATCGAAGCTATTGTCGGGGAACGGCAGGCTTTCGGCGTTTGCTTGCACGTACTCGACGTTGCCACCGACGCCGTTATCCATCAGCTTGTCGCGGCCAACCTTGAGCATTGAAGCGTTGATATCCGCCAGTATTACCTTGCCGCGCGGACCAACCAGACGGGAGAACTTGAGCGTTAAATCGCCCGTGCCGCCTGCAATGTCTAGCACGTGGTGGCCAGGCCGTACGCCAGCGCGCTCGATCGTCAGTCGTTTCCAAACCCGGTGAATACCCATGGACATCAAGTCATTCATCACGTCGTAGCGGGCAGCCACCGAGTGGAAGACATCGGCTACTCGCGATGCCTTTTCATCTACTGGTACTTCCTGAAAACCAAAATGAGTGGTGCGTTTTTCTGTGGGGCTCATTGGGCAGTAGCTCCCGAATTCGAGGCGGTGGCAGATCGACCTTCGTTAGCGGTCGACGCGATTAAAAGAGTAGGGTCATTGTAGCCTTGTCCACCCAGCCTTGTCTGCCCGGCTTGTAAGCGAGAGGGCTACGTCAGGTGGTCACAGTTGCTTGAATTGAATGCTGGCGGGCTCGCGCGAGGCGCCTGCCTCCTCTAAACGCTGCAAGTAATTGTTCCAGTAGGCTTCTTGATGGATAGCCAGATCATAGAGGTAGTTCCAGCTGAACAAGCCGCTGTTGTGCCCATCATCAAAGTGAAGCTTCAGCGCGTAGTTGCCCGCCTGGGTAATGTTCTGAAGGCCGACATCTCGCTTGCCAACCTGCAAAACGGCAGTATCGCCACCGTGGCCGCGTACTTCTGCCGAAGGCGAGTAAACGCGTAAAAACTCCACCGGCAGGCGAAAGCTTTCGCCGTTGGCATAGCCAAGTTCCAGCTCGCGGGCCTGTTTATGGTAGTGAACCTGAGTGGGGGTAGGGGCGTTCATGATCAGACCTCATGGCGAAAAGTGTCCATGGCTTAACGTCACAACCGCTTGCCCGCAAAAAGCGGGCAAGCGACGTATAACGGCTAGCTCAGTTTACAAAATATAGCGTGACAGGTCTTCGTCTACCGCCAGTTCGCCAAGCTGGGCATTGACGTAGTCACCATCAATCACCAGCGGGCTTTCCATATCGCCGCCTTTAAACGACGCCTCTTCCAGCAGCCGCTCCATTACCGTGTGCAGGCGGCGGGCACCGATGTTCTCAGTGCCTTCGTTGACCTGCCAGGAGATCTGCGCAATGCGCTCGATACCGTCTGGAGTGAATTCGACATCGAGCCCCTCGGTAGCCAGCAGCGCTTGGTACTGCTTGGTCAGCGAAGCAGAGGGTTCGGTGAGAATGCGCTTGAAGTCGTTGGGCGTTAGCGCATCAAGCTCCACGCGGATCGGCAGACGGCCTTGAAGTTCGGGAATCAGATCCGACGGGCGCGACAGGTGGAAGGCACCAGAGGCGATAAACAGTATGTGATCAGTCTTAACCATGCCGTACTTGGTCGATACAGTAGAGCCTTCGATCAGCGGCAATAGATCGCGCTGAACGCCCTCGCGGGAGACTTCGCCACCGCTGGACTGACCGCTGCCCTTAGCCACTTTGTCGATTTCATCCAGGAAAACGATACCGTGTTGCTCGACCGAGTAAACCGCGCGCGCCTTGATCTCTTCTTCATTGACCAACTTGCCGGCTTCTTCGTCACGCAGCAGCACCAGCGCTTCTTTGACTGTCACACGACGATTCTCTCGCTTCTGCTGACCCATGTTGGAGAACATGCTCTGCAGCTGGCTGGTCATCTCTTCCATGCCCGGCGGGGTCATGATGTCGATGCCCTGACCCTGCGCGGAGATTTCGATATCGATCTCTTTGTCATCCAGTTGCCCTTCGCGCAGTTTTTTGCGGAAGGTCTGGCGGGTGCCGCTATCTTCGCGGGGCTTGTCTTCCTGCCCGCGGGGCGGCGGAAGCAGGGCGTCCAGCACGCGGTCTTCGGCGGCATCAGCCGCGCGGTGGCTTACTTCTTCTTTGGCCTGTTCGCGCACCATCTTGATGGCCGCTTCCATTAAGTCGCGAATAATCGACTCGACGTCGCGGCCTACATAGCCGACTTCGGTAAATTTGGTCGCTTCGACTTTAATAAACGGTGCTTTGGCCAGCTTGGCAAGGCGGCGGGCGATTTCGGTTTTACCGACACCCGTGGGGCCAATCATCAAAATGTTTTTGGGGGTGACTTCAGGCCTTAGGTCGTCATCCAGCTGCATACGGCGCCAGCGGTTGCGCAAGGCAATGGCAACAGCACGTTTAGCATCCTGCTGACCAATGATGTACTGATCCAGGGCGTGAACGATTGCGCGGGGTGTCATCTGAGTCATATAAGAAACCTTTGTATTCAATGAGCGGCGTTAGGGCGCTGGGTTGGATTAGCGACCGTCAATCGACAGCTCTTCGAGCGTCACGTGGTGATTGGTGAACACGCAGATATCACCCGCAATAGACAGTGACTTTTCGGTGATTTCACGCGCAGACAGCTCGGTGTTTTCCAACAGTGCTCGGGCACTGGCCTGGGCGAAATTGCCGCCAGAGCCAATGGCAATGATGCCGCGCTCGGGCTCGACCACATCGCCGTTACCGGTAATGATCAGCGAGGCGCTGTGGTCAGCGACGGCCAGTAGCGCTTCCAAGCGGCGCAGGGCGCGGTCGGTGCGCCAATCTTTGGCAAGCTCCACAGCTGCCTTGGTCAAATGGCCCTGGTATTTCTCCAGCTGGGCTTCAAAGCGCTCGAAAAGGGTAAAGGCATCCGCCGTGCCGCCCGCAAACCCGGCCAGCACCTTGCCGCGGTAAAGGCGGCGTACTTTGCTGGCATTACCCTTCATTACGGTATTGCCTAGCGATACTTGGCCGTCGCCAGCGAGGGCGACTTGGTTGCCGCGACGGACGGAAACGATAGTGGTCATGGAGATAACTCCTTAAGGGGAGGCGCGCTCCCGATGACTGGCCGATCACTTGCTTGTTAGCCAATCGCCCCTGGAGGCGACCATGACGGCAAGTGACCGTTGTGTAAGTGTTCACAACAAAATGCGGGCGGCTGATAAAAAATCAACCGCCCGCGCAATAAAGCCCTTCAATAAAGCCTGTTTAGCAATCGGCTGCCTGATTCATTGCGACAGCCGTGGCAACGGCTAGTTCTGTAGTTGGATAAGCAACGGCTCAATACCCTGGGTCACCATTAAATCCTGAGCGCGATTTAGCTCACGAGTATCCTCGTAAGGCCCCACTTGAACGCGGTGCCAGGTATTGCCGTCTGCCTGTACTTCGCTGATTTCCGCCAGCAGGCTTAAATTGCGCAACCTTCCGCGCAGCTGTTCAGCGTCGCTGGCCTCTCGAAATGAAGCCGCTTGAAGCATATAGCGCCCTGGAGTGTTGGTAGCCGCTTCACTCTCCTGGGCTGCAGACACCTGATCCTCAGGCCGCGTATTGGCAGCAATGACCTGAGCGATGGGGTCATCACTCGATGCATCGGCAGCGGAGTCGCTTTCGGCGCTCTGTTCAGACGCCTCTGGGCGTACCACGCTGGAAGGCAGCGTAACCCCCGGGGCGATGACTTCGGTTTCCGGCAGCAGCGTATAAAATTCGAACGTTGGCATCGCGGGTTCGGCGGTCGCTTCAGTTTCCCGAGCGGCGGCGCGCTCTTCACTCCCGGCGGGCTTAGGCAGCACGGTGGCTTGTGGGGCTTCGCTCTGCTCTTGCCAGGGGGCGGTGCCGTGCTGGTGTTGCGCCAAGAAAAAACCTGCCGCCATGCCTGCAAGGCCCCATAGCCAACCAGGAAGGCGAAAACCGCCCCCAGAGCTACGGGCAGCTTTGCGCTGCGAAGTGGCTCCGCGGCGGGCGGCGGGTTTTTTGCGCGGGCTAGCCATGAATTACATCTCCTCTGGGGCGCTAACCCCCATTAAATCAAGCCCGTTACGCAACACCTGGCGGGTAGCGAGGCCGAGCGCTAAGCGTGTATTACGCAGGGTGTCGTCATCCACCATTACTTTGACGGCGTTGTAACAGGTATGGAAATCACCTGACAGGTCAAGCAGATACTGGGCAACTTGCTGAGGCTCGCGGTTGTTGGCGGCGGTTTCAACCACTTCCGGGAAGCGTGCCAGGCGGTTAAGCACCGCTTTTTCCTGGTCGCTGTCCAGCAGGGCCAGGTTGGCCATGGCTAATGTGTGGTCAAACGGCTGGTCGGCGTCCTGTGCTTTACGCAGCATGCTGCATACCCGAGCGTGGGCGTACTGAATGTAATACACCGGGTTATCGTTCGACTGGGAGCGAGCCAGGTCGATATCAAAGGTGAGCTGGGAGTCGGCGCGGCGAGCGGCGAGGAAGAAGCGCGTCGCGTCGCGGCCGACTTCGTCGATCAAGTCGCGAACGGTGACGTAGCTGCCCGCCCGTTTAGAGAGTTTTACCTCGACCCCTGAGCGGGTGACCATGACCATCTGGTGCAGCACGTAGTCGGGCCAGCCTTTGGGGATGCCGACTTCTAGAGCCTGCAAGCCAGCGCGTACGCGCATGACGGTGGAGTGGTGATCTGCCCCCTGCTCGTTAATCACGGTTTTGAAGCCGCGTTGCCACTTATCCAGGTGGTAGGCCACATCGGGTAGAAAATAGGTGTAGCCGCCGTCGCGTTTACGCATGACGCGGTCTTTGTCATCACCAAAATCCGTGGTGCGCAGCCACATGGCGCCGTCATCTTCATAGGTGTGGCCTGCGCTCACCAACTTCTCGACGGTGGCATCCACTTTGCCATCTTCGTAGAGCGACGACTCCAGGAAATAAACATCAAACTCGACGCCGAATGCTTTTAAATCAAGATCCTGCTCGCGCCGCAGCCATGCGACGGCGAATTCTTGAATGGCGTCTAAATCGTCAGGGTCGGTTTTGGCGGTGACTTCACGGTCATCGGCGCTGACTGTTTTACCCGCTCGGTAATCATTGGCGACATCGACAATGTACTCACCGCGATAGCCATCTTCGGGCCAGCTGTTGTCGTCAGGCCCTAAGCCTTTGACCCGTGCTTGTACGGAACGTGCGAGGTTGGCGATCTGGGCGCCGGCGTCGTTGTAGTAGAACTCGCGGGTAACGTCGTAACCAGTGGCTTCAAGCAGGCGGCATAAACAGTCGCCAATCGCTGCGCCACGGCCATGGCCGACGTGGAGTGGCCCCGTGGGGTTCGCCGAGACGAACTCCACCTGCACTTTTCCGCCTTTACCGATCAGGCTGCGGCCAAAGGTATCGCCGCAATCGAGCACTTGGGCCACGATTTGCGCCGCGGCATCGGCGGCAGCGAAAAAGTTGATAAAGCCGGGGCCCGCAATGTCGGTGCTTTGGATCGCATCGCTCTCGGGGAGCGCGTCGACGAGCATAGAGGCTAGCTCGCGTGGTTTTTTCCCGGCGGGCTTGGCAAGCGTCAACGCTAAATTGGTGGCGTAATCGCCGTGGGCTTTGTCTTTGGTGGGGTCGACTTTGATCGTGGGCTGAAGGTCGTTGGGCAGCACGCCTTGGTGCTTGAGCGCGGTAACCGCGCCTTCGAGCAGAGAAACTATCGTATCTTTCATGTAGGTATCCGGATGTCGTCGGTGGCGGCGTGTGCTGACGCGCAGTCGAAAAGGTGCGTCGTTGAGGCGGCTATTATCGGCAATTGAGCCGCAGTTTCAAAGCCGCGTGATGGTTAGTGCTTGCTAGGAGAGCGTTTGTGGGTCGATATCGATCGACCAACGCACCTTGCGCGCTTCGCGATTGGCTTCCAGCCACTGCACCAACCAACTGACGGCTGGGTGTAATTGGCTACGTTTATCCGCCGCTAGCATGATATGTAAATGGTAGCGATTTTGACGTCTTTCCATGGGGGCGGGCACCGGCCCTAGGCAGCGGGTGGCCACGCTGCTCTCTTTCAACCACTGCCGCAGAGCCTGGGCGGTCTGCTGTGCCATCGTCAAAGCGGCCTCTTCGTTGGGGCTTTCGATACGCAGTAGCGCCATAAAGCAGAAGGGCGGTAGTTGGGCAATGCGCCGCTCTTCCAGCATATTGCGCGCGAGTGCCCCATAGCCATGTTCAGCCAACTGGCCCAAATGAGGGTCATCAGGGTGGAGTGTTTGTACCAACACCCGGCCGGGATGAGCGGCCCGGCCCGCGCGCCCCGCCACCTGCTCAAGCAATTGTGCGCTATGTTCTAGGGCGCGAAAATCAGCAGCATATAGCCCGCCGTCGGCGTTAACCACGACGACCAAAGTAACGTGGGGCAGGTGGTGACCCTTGGCGAGCATTTGTGTGCCCACTAATACGCAGGGCTCACCACGGTGAATCTCTTTTAATACCTGCTCGAAGCTATCCTTGCGCCGGGTGCTGTCACGGTCGATGCGGTGAATAGTGGTCTTGGGGAACAGCGTCTGCAGCGTCTCTTCCGTGCGTTCGGTACCGCTACCCAGGGCGCGCAGGTCGCCACTGCCACATTCGGGGCAGGCGTCCGGCAGTGCGCGACGGCTATCGCAGTGGTGGCAGGCTAGCAGGGGGGGCTGGCGGTGCAGCGTCATGCGCGCGTCGCACTGGCCGCATTCTGCCATCCAGCCGCAGGCGTGGCAGGCCAATGTCGGGGCGAAGCCGCGCCGGTTAATAAAGATCAGTACCTGCTTGCCCGCGCTTAAGGTGCTTTTGATTGCCTTAATGGCGCCGGGTAGCAAACCGCCCTGGCGATGCTGGTGGCGAAGGTCAATCAACTCCAGCTTGGCCGGCGGGTGGCGGCTGGGGCGCTGGGTAAGGCGAAGATGACGATAGGCGCCGCTAAGCGCTTGATGCAGGCTCTCAAGCGAAGGCGTAGCACTGCCCATTAGGAGCGGAATTTTATGGTAATGCGCGCGGGTGACCGCCAAGTCGCGGGCATGGTAGCGCAGGCCGTCGTGCTGCTTGTAGGAGCCGTCGTGCTCCTCATCGACAATGATCGCGCCGGGGTTGGCCAGCGGTGTAAAAATAGCCGAGCGGGTGCCGATGATAATTAACGCCCGGCCGCTGGCGGCGGCCTCCCATACATCTAAGCGTTCCGGGTCGGTAAGGCCCGAATGCAGCGCCACCACGGGCACGCGAAAGCGGCTTCTGAAGCGAGCCAGCGTCTGTGGGGTAAGGCCAATTTCCGGCACCAGCACCAGCGACTGCTTGCCCTTGGCGGCCACGGCTTCAATCAGTTGAAGATAGACTTCGGTTTTCCCACTGCCGGTGACCCCTTCGAGCAAACAGGGATGATAGCCTTCGAGCTTCTCATGCAGTGCTGCCAACGCGGTCGCTTGTTCGCGATTTAGCGGGAGCGCCGGGGCCGCGAGCAGGTTGCCACTTGGCGGCGTTGGGGCGGTAAGAATCTGCTCCTGGCTCGAGGCCAAGCCTTTCTTCTCTAGCGCTAACAGTTGGTCGCGGGTAAAGCCATGGGCGCTGACCGCACGGCTGGGTAGCCCGTGGGGGTGTTGGCATAGAAGTGCATGCAGCTCTGCTTGCTTGGGCGCTCGGTTGAGGGCTTCCGGCGCACCGTCACCCTGAGCCAGCCAGAGCGTTTGGGTGCGACCGGCCATGGGGTGCCCCTGGCGTAGCCGCGCGGGCATGGCATGGTGAAGGGTGTCGCCCAGGCTGTGTTGATAGTAGCGGGCGGCAAAGCGACAGAGCCAGAGCCAGTCTGCTGGCAGTGGGGCCTCGTCCAGCGTCTCGCTGATTGCCTTAAGCTGGCTGCGGGGCAGATCGCTATGGTCGGCAATTTCCACCACCACGCCGACGACTTCGCGCCGCCCAAAGGGCACCTTTACCCTCAGGCCCGGCTGCCAGCCGCAAGCGGGCATCGCGTTAGATGGCAGGTAGTCGAACAGACGTCGCAGTGGCGAGGGCAGCGCTACTTTCAATACATGAGTGAGCACTTGAGAAGGCGCCCGCGAAGAAACAGAATCAGGCAATTGGCCTCCAGCGTTAGTCTTTGCTAGAATATGCGACCGCTCAATGTTAGCGATCTATCTAACAGCGTTATCAGGATCTATCGTAACGACAGAGCGGCTAACCGGTTAGTAGTTTTTTCCAAACCCGTATGCGGTGCCTGGCATGAGATCAGGTGGCGGCATATAGCTTCGTGAGGCTCGAGATGAAACAAGGTATCCACCCGAATTACAACACGGTCACCGCCAACTGTTCTTGCGGCGCCACTTTCCAGGTCGGTTCTACCTCTGGTCAGGACTTTTCACTGGACGTGTGCTCCAACTGCCACCCGTTCTACACTGGTAAGCAGAAGCAAGCGACCACTGGTGGCCGCGTAGAGCGCTTTAACAAGCGTTTCGGCGCAGCTGTTAAGCGCGGCTAATCCAAAACGGATAGCCACACCACAGGTACGAGCTGTACTTGTACAAAACCCACGCCAAGGCGTGGGTTTTTTGTTGCCGAGGAAAACGAGGACATTTTTGTGGAAAAAATTTTCATAAATGCTGCAATACAGCACGAAGCAAAGCATTATTGCTAAAGGTGTTTTGCATCAAATTCAGTAAAAATCTGCCAAAAACGATAAATATGAAGGTAAAATTCAGTTAAACGATCGTTTTTATATGGGTTGACGGGACGCTTGAGACGCATAGGTTTTTTCTATATTCTGAAACGACTTATCTATTTTATGTTAACTGGACTCTGACCATGACGGATGCAAATAAGCAGGCTGCTTTGGATTATCACGCAAAACCGATTCCCGGTAAGTTATCGGTGGAGTTGACCAAGCCTACCGCGACCGCACGGGATTTGGCGCTGGCGTATAGCCCAGGCGTGGCTGAGCCAGTGCTTGAAATTGCCCGGGATGTGGAAAATGCTTACCGCTACACCGGTAAAGGCAATCTTGTCGCGGTTATTACCGACGGCAGCGCTATTTTGGGCTTGGGGAACCTGGGGCCAATGGCGAGCAAGCCCGTCATGGAAGGTAAAGGCGTACTGTTTAAGTGTTTTGCGGGCATTAACTCGGTGGATATCGAAGTAGAGGCGGAAAGCCCGCAGGCGTTTATCGATACCGTCGCGCGGATCGCCGACACCTGGGGGGGCATCAACCTGGAAGATATCAAAGCGCCCGAGTGCTTTGAAATTGAAAAAGCCTTGATTGAGCGCTGCAGCATCCCGGTCTTTCACGATGACCAGCACGGCACCGCGATTGTCACCGCGGCAGGCATGCTCAATGCGCTAGAGATCGCGGGTAAACGCATCGAAGACGTTAAGATTGTCTGCATGGGCGCAGGGGCGGCAGCCATTGCCTGCATGCGTTTGTTAGTTTCTTGCGGTGCCAAGAAAGAAAACTTGGTCATGCTTGATCGCCGCGGCGTTATTCACACCGATCGTGAAGGCATTAACGAATATAAAGCCGAATTTGCGCGTGATACTGAGATGCGCACGTTAGACGATGCCATCGACAATGCGGATGTGTTTATCGGTCTTTCCGGCCCGGGCCTGCTCTCCGCTGAACAGGTGAAGAAAATGGCACCTGACCCGGTGATTTTTGCCTGCACCAACCCTGACCCTGAAATTCATCCTGATGTGGCCCGCGAAGCGCGTCCTGATGTGATCATGGCCACTGGCCGTTCGGACTTCCCGAACCAGGTTAACAACGTGCTGGGCTTCCCGTTTATCTTCCGGGGCGCTTTGGATGTGCGTGCCACGCGCATTAATGAAGAGATGAAGTTAGCTGCCGTACACGCGCTCAAAGACCTAGCCCGCGAGCCGGTGCCGCAAGAAGTGCTGAATGCCTACGAGCGTACCGAGATGAGCTTTGGTCGCGAGTACATCATTCCAACACCTGTCGATATCCGCCTGTTGGCGAGGGTCACCTCGGCCGTTGCGCAAGCCGCTGTCGATTCCGGTGTGGCGCGTAAGCCATACCCTGCGCACTACCCGCTTACGTCAATCAACGACGTCTACGGTGGCTAAATGGCTACGCGCTGATGATGACTTACGCCCGCTTCTTAGCGGGCGTAAGTGTTTTCAGGGGTTGGCTATTCAAGCCTGAGAGAAACGCGTTAGCCCTTCTTGAGCGGTGGAAGCCACTAAGCGGCCATCGCGGCTGTAGATATGCCCGCGCGCCAGTCCGCGAGCACCGCCTGCCCACGGTGAGTCGATCACATACAGCAGCCAGTCGTCCAGGCGGGTGTCTTGGTGCAGCCATAGTGCATGGTCGAGACTGGCAATGCGTAGCTCTGGGTCGCGATACTCAATGCCATGGGGCAGCAGGCTGGTGGTCAGCAAGTTAAAGTCAGAGGCGTAAGAGAGCAGATGACGGTGCAGCGCCGGGTCATCCGGCAGTGTGCCCGAAAGGCGGAACCACAGGCACTGACCTGCGGGGGTGCCGCTGTCGGGGTTGCCAGTCAGGTGTAGAAACTCAATCGGATGGCCGGGGAAGCGATCATGTTTGGCGCCGCCGTGCTCAATCAGCGTTTCGGGCGTGGGCACAGCGGGCATGGCGCGCTGATGGCTGAAGCTCTCTTCCTCACTTTGAAAAGAGGCGCTGCAGAAAAAGATGGGTCGGCCTTTCTGGATAGCAGTGACGCGGCGAGTCGTGAAGCTGCCGCCATCGCGAATGGTGTCCACCTGGTAGACGACAGGGCGGTGTGGGTCACCGGGGCGTAAAAAGTAGCCGTGTTGAGAGTGCGGGCGACGTGCGTCGGGCACGGTGCGCGCGGCGGCGGCTAACGCCTGGCCAAGCACTTGGCCGCCATAAAGCTGGGGAAAGCCTAAATCCTGGCTCTGGCCGCGAAAGAGCGTCTCTTCAAGCGTTTCTAGCTCCAATAACTCTACCAGCTGGTTCAGCGCGTCTGTCATTCTCGGTATCCTTGGTGCTGTCTCAAGAGGATGCTGCCGGTGAAAGTGAGTTACCGCAGCGGCGGGTCACCCTTTCATACGATCGTTTAGCTACCTTAGCGGAGTTTACGTTTATGCGCAGCGATGAATTTTATATGCACCGGGCGCTTGATCAAGCGCATCTGGCCGCCGCCAAGGGTGAGGTGCCGGTGGGGGCGGTGGTGGTGGATGCGCAAGGGGAGATTATTGGTGCCGGGTGTAATGCGCCGGTGGCCAGCTGTGACCCCAGTGGCCACGCGGAAATTCGAGCGTTACGCGAGGCCGGTAAGCAGCGGGGTAACTATCGCCTTGAAGGGTGTACCCTGTTTGTTACCTTAGAACCCTGCATGATGTGCTCGGGCGCCATGATTCATGCGCGCTTGGTCCGGCTAGTCTATGGGGCTGCCGAGCCTCGGGCGGGCATGGTTGAGTCAAAGGCTAACCTTTTGGCCCAACCGTGGTTCAATCATCAGGTAGCGGTGACGGGTGGGGTATTGGCAGCGTCTTCCCAGAAGTTGCTAAAACGTTTTTTTGCTGCGCGACGTGAATTGCCTAGTGACTCAGTAGATAGTGACTAAGTACATAGTGACCAAGCATTTAGAGACTAAGCGTTTAGAGACCAAGCCCTAACCACCTTCAACGGTATCCATCTCACCGTACTCGATGCGGTTTCGGCCGTTATGCTTGGCGTGGTAAAGCGCCTCGTCGGCAGCTTGCATCATGCGCGCGGTAGGAAGCTTTCCAGAGCGCGGGCAGGTGACGATGCCAGCACTGAAGGTAAGCGGTTGGCCGTCGGCATGGGCCAGGTCGGAGCTCGCCAATCGTCGGCGCAGTTCCATCGCGATATTGACTGCCGAGGGGCCGTGATGACCCGGTAGCAAAGCAACGAACTCCTCACCCCCGTAACGCGCAAATACGCCGTCGTTATGTTCGAGAAGCGACTGGCCCAGTTGTGCAAAAAAACACAAAAACTCATCACCCACCAAGTGGCCCTGTTGGTCATTCACTCGCTTGAAATAGTCGATATCAAATAGGATTAAACTGAGCGGGCGCACGCTCTGTGAAGCTTCTACTTGCTCAAGAAAAAAACGGCGATTAGCAATCCCGGTTAATTCGTCGTGGCGTGCCAGCCATTCGACTTCCTGCTGCAATTTACTGCGTTTTTGGATCTCCTGCTGCAGCGTAGCGTTGCTCTTTTGCATCACCCGGTGCTGCTGGCCCAGGCGCTGAAACGTGTATAAAACCAGATAGAGTAAATAAGCCAGCAGTAAGCCGGTCACCAAGCTGATGGTGGGCAGCCGAGGCAGTCGGCTGACCAAGTGCTCCCACCGGGGTTGGTAAGAGAGCGTAAGCGCTTTATCCAGTAAATTGATGGGGTAGTCGAAGTGCCAGGGGCCAGGGTGGGTAGAGTCGCCGTGTTTCGCCAATAGTCGAGTGCCGTTATGCCAACGAATCACACCTTCGCTAGCCGGTAGTTGGGTAAACAACGCTTCTGCAAACAAAGGAAAGCTTACCACTATTGCCGCCGCGCCTAACGGAGCGCCATCAGCATTCAGCACGGGTAAGTAGTGAATCACCCCCGGGCCGCCTTGCAGCAACTGAATAATGTCCGTGCTGCCCTCGTGTTCTCCCAGAAGCGCCGGTTCTAGCGCCTCGCGGCCTGCTGGTTGCACATTGAAAAGCCGTCGCCCCAGTGTGCTCAGGTTGAGTATCGTAAAAGGATAAACATGGCGAATACCGCTATCCGGGGCCACAAAGGCAATGTTAATTAAGTAGCTGAAATCTTGGCGGTATCCGGCGGCTTGATCGGTCCACTGCTGGTAGGTCGGTGGTGAGGTTTGCAGCTGCCAGATACGCGCGAAACGGCGCATGGCACTTAAATGGCTGTCGATCTCTTGCGAAAGCTGCTGAGTGGCGCGCTGGGCACGCTCTTCAACGCGTAGATGGAGTTTTTTTTCGGCCTCAAAGTGTAGCTGTTTCCAAAGCAGTAACCCGGCGATAAGCAGTGCACAGGCTGGCCAAAATGCGTTGGCTAAATAGCGCTTTCCACGCCAATGGCGTGCTGACGAGAGATATTGACTCAGCAGTAATAGGCTCAGTACCAGCAGGCTGTGCCACGGGACTGCATAGTGAAGAAGCGGAGTAAAGGCTCGGTTGCTTTCAATAAGTTGTAAGCCGATAAGCAAAAGAACCGCGAACAGCAGCAGAGGAGCACCTAAGCGCGCACGCTGGCGTAGTAATATGGCAAGCGCGCTCAATTGAAGGGCGAGCGTCATTAGCAGTGGGGCGCGAAAGCGCTCAAAAGGCGCGGGATGGACCCATGAAGCCAACGCCTGCCATTGCGCAGTGGCCAGCCATTTTTCAGGGGCTAAATAGCTGACTAGGCCCGGCAGCAGTAAGCCCATCGCACTGACGCACAGCAGAAAAGTAAAGGGCCGATAGCGCTTATAGCTACTGAGCTGGGCCAGCGCTACCAGCAAAAGCGCAAAAGTAGTAACGCCAGGTTGCGTTACGACAAGCGCAACGGCTCCACAGGTAGCCATAATGGGTAGCCAATGTGCTGCGCGTGCAATGAGTAAGAGCATCGCATCCTCACGTTAATCAAGCGGCGGCACAAGCTCAAACAATAGCAGCGGATCATCGTTGACAGGCGTTTGTTCAAGTTGAAAAAATTGTTGGCGGCTACGTTCTACGTACTCGATCATTTCGTAATAGCGGCGAATATTGCGCACATAAATGACCGGCTCGCCGCCGCGGGCATAGCCATGGCGCGTTTGACTATGCCATTCGCGTTGTTGTAACAGCGGTAGGGCCGCGCGCACATCTTCCCAGCTATCAGGGTCACCGCCGCGTATTTCGGCAATCTTGCGCGCGTCGTATAAATGGCCAAGGCCCACGTTATAGGCAGCCATCGCCATAAAGAGGCGGTCATCACCGGTAATGTCTTCCGGTAAGCGGTCTTTAATGCTGCGTAGATAGCGAGCGCCCCCATCAATACTCTGGGCCGGGTCGGTGCGGTCAGCGACGCCCATTTCACCCGCTGTAGGGTTGGTCAGCATCATTAGCCCGCGCACCCCGGTGGGCGAAACGGCATCGGGGTCCCAGTGAGACTCCTGATACCCCACGGCTGCCAGTAACTTCCAGTCAAACTCTGTTTCGCGGGCGGCCTGCTGGAACAGTTCCGTATATCGGGGCAAGCGGGCATCGAGGTGATCAAGAAAGGTGCGAGTGCCGACATACTCTAAGTAGTCGTCATGGCCGAAGTAGCGGCTTACCAGCCGGTCAAGGGTGCCACTTTGTTGAAGATCTTGCAGAAAGCGATTGGCGGATTCAAGCAACCCCAAGCCGCGGCCGCTTGGCACGGCCCATGCCATGGAGAGTGGGTCACCGAGTATAAAACCCCGTTCTACATTGGGGAAAAAAAGCCGATTCAAGCGAAACTGGTGCTCGAATATAACCGCGGCGTCCAGGGTGCCGCTTTCGACCCGCGCGAGTAGTTCGGCAACCTCGAGTTCGTGAGACTCTTTCCAGCTTAACGTGGGGTACTGGCGCTGAAGGTCGCGCAGCGCTTCGCTCGTGCCGGCTTCGCTGAGCGTACCCAGTTCCAGGTCGACCAGATCGCTTGGTTCGTTAATGCCGTTCAGCCCGCGGCGGTAAACCACCAGTGGCTGCATCTGGATAATGGGCCGCGTGTAGTAAATGCCGGGGGTGTTGGGCAGTAACGGAAGTGCCGCGGCGCCCAGGTCGCCTTTTTCACGCACCGCAGGCAGAACGCTTTCTGGGTGATGGCTGGCATCCAGGTTAAGGCTAACCCCCAGGTAGTCAGCAAAACGGTGCATCAGCTCATATTCAAAACCGGTGGGGCCTTGGCGGCCTTCGTAATAGGTGGTTGGGGTATTACGGGTATGAACGGTAATAAAATCTTTTGCGTCGATATGCGTCAACTGCTCGCCGGGAGGGACGAGAGAGAGCGTCGGAACCATGGTTAACAGCGTCACGGCAGCTAGCGCATAGTAAGCGCTGGAACGGGCTATAAAATGTCGGCAAATCAACGTCAGCATGGCGTCTTGTCGGCATGAAACAATCTGCCACGATACCCAGCCGGGGTCACGCTGTCACCTTGTTGATTTCGTGTGGCGGCTTGTTTCCAGTATCATAGGGGCTTTCCGGCACCATAAAAGCACGGCCGCCTAGCGGCCCGGTGATTTCCCTGCTCGAATTTCCCTGCTCTAGAGGCTTCAGGATATGCTCGAACTGCGAGGCGCGCCCGCCCTTTCTGCCTTCCGTCATGCTCGGCTGTTAACGGTGCTGCGTGAACGTGTGCCCGAGGTGGAAGCGCTGTCTGCCCACTATGTTCATTTCATCGATCTCAACGCGCATGACCAAAGCGAGACGTTGGACGATGCCGTACACTCGCGTTTGGCGCAGTTGCTTGACTATGTGCCGGGCGATGGCACGCAATCGGGCGTCGAGATTCCTGACCACGCCCAGCGCTTTTTAGTCGTACCGCGCTTGGGTACCCAGTCTCCCTGGTCGTCTAAAGCGACGGATATCGCCCATAACTGTGGGTTGCGCCAGATTAGCCGTATCGAGCGCGGCATCGATTACCGGGTCAGCTTCACCACGACGCCCGATGAAGAGAGTGTGAACGCGCTGGCGGCACTGTTGCATGACCGTATGACTGAAACCGTGCTATCCGATGCGTCAGACGCTGCCAAGCTGTTTGCCCACCACGACCCGGCGCCGCTAGGCAGTGTGGATATTCTTGAGGGTGGCCGAGAGGCGCTGGCAACCGCCAACCAGGCGCTGGGGTTGGCGCTGGCAGAAGATGAAGTCGACTATCTTGTCGATGCCTTCAACGAGTTGGGGCGTAACCCCAGCGACGTTGAACTGATGATGTTTGCCCAGGCTAACTCCGAGCACTGTCGGCATAAAATTTTCAACGCCGACTGGGTCATTGATGGCGAGCCGCAAAGCCACTCGCTGTTTAAGATGATCAAGAATACCTTCGCGTCGTCGCCCGACAACGTGCTTTCAGCCTACAGCGACAACGCCGCCGTCATTAAGGGCAGTCAGGCGGGGCGCTTTTTTGCTAAACCGCTAACCGGGGCTGAAGAGGAGCGGGCGCTTTACGACACCCATCAGGAGCCCATTCATATCCTGATGAAGGTAGAAACCCACAATCACCCCACCGCGATTGCCCCGTTTCCCGGTGCCGCAACGGGCTCGGGTGGTGAAATCCGTGATGAGGGCGCCACGGGTATCGGCGGCAAGCCCAAAGCCGGTCTGTCAGGTTTTACCGTCTCCAATCTTCGAATTCCTGAATTTGTGCAGCCTTGGGAAGCCTTCGACTACGGCAAGCCAGGGCGCATGGAATCGGCGCTCAACATTATGCTCGAAGGCCCGATTGGTGGCGCTGCGTTCAACAATGAGTTTGGACGCCCGAATTTAACCGGCTACTTCCGCACCTACGAGCAGGAGTCGCTGAACGCAGGTGGCATCGAGCGGCGTGGTTACCATAAGCCGATCATGCTTGCCGGCGGTTATGGCAATATTCGTGCCCACCATGTTCAGAAGGGCGATATCCCAGTGGGCGGCAAGCTGATTGTGATGGGTGGCCCCGCCATGCTGATTGGCCTGGGCGGCGGTGCAGCTTCCAGTATGGCGTCTGGTACCTCCAGCGCCGATCTGGATTTTGCCTCGGTGCAGCGTGAGAACCCGGAGATTGAGCGTCGCGCCCAGGAAGTCATTGATCGCTGTTGGGCGTTGGGTGATCACAACCCGATTCGCTTCATTCACGATGTAGGGGCGGGCGGCCTTTCCAATGCGTTACCGGAGCTGGTCAAAGACGGTAACCGCGGTGGCCGGTTTGATCTGCGCGCCGTACCCAACGCCGAGCCGGGCATGAGCCCGCTGGAAATCTGGTGTAATGAAGCGCAAGAGCGCTACGTGCTGGCTGTTGCTCCTGAAGACCTGGATACCTTCGATGCGCTGTGCAAGCGTGAGCGCTGCCCTTATGCGGTCGTCGGTGAAGCGCTGGAGGCGCACCACTTGGAAGTGCGTGACGGTCATTTCAACAGCAAGCCTGTAGATTTGCCGATGAGTGTGCTGTTCGGCAAAGCGCCCAAGATGCAGCGTGAGTTTGCGCGCCACGACCCCGAGCTTTCCGGCATGATGTTGGATAATCTCGACCTGCGCGAAGCGCTGGATCGGGTTCTCCGCCTGCCCACCGTGGCCTCTAAAAACTTCTTGATCACCATTGGTGACCGTTCGATTACCGGCCTGGTGGCCCGCGATCAAATGGTCGGCCCCTGGCAGGTGCCGGTGGCTGATGTGGCGGTCACCACGGCTAGCTATGATACCCACGCAGGGGAAGCCATGGCGATGGGCGAACGGCCGCCGGTGGCGTTGATCAACCCTGCGGCCAGCGCCCGTTTAGCGGTCGCCGAAGCAATTACCAATCTGGCGGCAGCGCCGATCGCCAAACTCAGTGATATCAAACTCTCCGCTAACTGGATGAGCGCCGCTGACCACCCAGGTGAAAACCAAGCGCTTTATGACGCGGTTTACGCGGTCGGTATGGAGATGTGCCCGGCGCTGGGTATTGCGATCCCCGTGGGCAAAGATTCAATGTCGATGCGTACCGCCTGGAAAGATGAAGACGAACAGGGGGAGTACGAAGACAAAAGCGTTACCTCACCGCTTTCATTGGTAGTCACCGGCTTTGCCCCGGTAACCAATGCAATGGCCACGCTAACGCCGCAGATCAACCTGGATCAAGACGAGTCGGACCTCATTTTGATCGATCTGGGCGGCGGCCAAAACCGGCTGGGTGGCTCCGCTCTGGCCCAGGTATACGGGCAGGTGGGCAATGATTGCCCCGATGTGGACGACCCCGAGGATATCAAGGCGTTTTTTGAGGTCATTCAGGGCCTCAACCGCGACGGTAAGCTGTTGGCGTATCACGATCGCAGCGATGGCGGCCTATTGGTCACCCTGCTGGAAATGGCTTTTGCCGCCCACGCTGGGCTTGAGATCAAGCTCGACTGGATGATCGATGAGCCAGTCGAAGCATTGAATGCGCTGTTCTCTGAAGAGCTGGGAGCGGTGATTCAGGTCAATCGACAGCACACCGAAGAAGTGCTGGCGCAGTTCGCCGTGGCCGGTATCGAAACCTGTGGTGTGATTGCCCGCCCGCGCTACGATGATCAGGTGCGCGTCACGCTGTTCGAAGAGCCGCTACTGGAAACCACGCGTCAGCTGACCCAGCGCACCTGGGCAGAAACCAGCTACCGTATGCAGGCGCTGCGCGACAACCCCGAATGCGCGAAGAATGAGTTCGACAACCTGCTTGATAGCCGTGACCCGGGGCTTTCTGCCACGCCCACCTTTGATATCCATGACGACATCAGCGCGCCGTTTATTAATACCGCTAAACCGGCCATGGCGGTGCTACGCGAGCAGGGCGTCAACGGCCAGGTCGAGATGGCCTGGGCCTTCGATAAAGCCGGATTTGAAGCGGTGGATGTGCATATGAGTGACATCCTCGAAGGGCGTGTTTCGCTGGATGCGTTCAAAGGCCTTGTCGCCTGTGGCGGCTTCTCGTATGGCGATGTGCTCGGCGCTGGCGGTGGTTGGGCGAAATCGGTGCTGTTCAACGAACGCGCCCGTGAACAGTTTTCCGCCTTCTTTGCCCGTGACGACAGTTTCTCGCTGGGTGTCTGCAATGGCTGTCAGATGCTCTCGCAGCTGAAGTCACTCATCCCCGGGGCTGAAGACTGGCCGACCTTCGTGCGTAATGAGTCCGAGCAGTTCGAAGCGCGGGTCTCCATGGTGCGAGTCGAGAAGAGCCCTTCGATTCTGCTGGCCGGGATGGAAGGTTCAAAGCTGCCCATTGCGGTTGCCCATGGCGAAGGGCAGGCGGCGTTCCGCGACAGCGCGCACCTACGTAGCATGCAGTCCAGTAGCCAGATCGCGCTGCGCTACATCGACAACTACGGTCAGGCGACCACCCGCTACCCGGCCAATCCTAACGGCTCGCCCTCGGGCATTACCGGACTGACCACGCCCGATGGTCGCGTGACCATTATGATGCCGCACCCTGAACGGGTTACCCGCGCGGTTACCAATTCCTGGCGACCGGCAGAGTGGACCGAAGATGGCGCCTGGCTGCGCCTCTTCCGTAACGCTCGGGTTTGGCTGGGTTAACGAAGACACCCTCATAGGTGAATAATGACGCAACACGACAAGGCGGCCTCCGGGCCGCCTTTCGCATCCCCCACCCAGACGCCCCGGTTACGCCCCTACCAGCAAGAAGCGGTAAAGCGGGTGGTCGGGCACTTTCGCGCGTCCAGTGAGCCAGCGCTGGTAGTGCTGCCAACCGGCAGCGGCAAATCTCTGGTCATCGCTGAGCTGGCGCGTCTCGCACGAGGGCGGGTATTAGTACTGGCCCATGTGCGCGAACTGGTGGAGCAGAACCATGCCAAGTATCAGGCGTATGGCCTCGAGGCAGATATATTTAGCGCTGGGTTAAAGCGCAAAGAGGCTACCCGGCAAGTGGTGTTTGGCTCGGTGCAGTCGGTGGTGCGCAACTTAGAGCGTTTTAATGACGCAAACTTTACCCTGCTGGTGATTGATGAGAGTCACCGCGTATCGCTCAATGAAGACGCCAGCTACGGTCAGGTGATCGAACACCTGCGCCGCCAAAACCCCCAACTTAAAATACTCGGGCTCACCGCGACGCCTTACCGATTGGGGCAAGGGTTTATCTACTATCGCCATCATCATGGCATGGTGCGGGGCAGCGAAGAGAGTTTCTTTCGCGACTGTGTGTTTGAGCAGCCGCTGCGTCTAATGGTGAAGCAGGGCTATCTGGCGGCGCCCAAACGCCTGGATATGGCAATAGAGGGCTACGACTTCTCCGCGCTCAAGCCCCCTTCAAACGGCCTGTTTCAGGAGGAAGCGCTGAATCGTGTGGTGGCTGGGAGCAGGGCGACGCCGGGCATTATCGAGCAAATCATCGCACGCGCGTTGGGTCGGCAGGGCGTGATGATCTTTGCCGCTACGGTGGCCCATGCGGAAGAAATTATGGGCTATTTACCGCCGGTTGAGGCCGCCTTGATCACCGGCGCAACACCTTCCCAAGAGCGCAAGGCGTTGATTGATGCCTTTAAAGCGCGGGCGCTGAAATACCTGGTGAACGTCGCGGTGCTGACCACTGGTTTCGATGCGCCGCATGTGGATCTGATCGCTATTTTGCGCCCCACCGAGTCGATTAGCCTCTATCAGCAGATGATCGGGCGCGGGCTGCGTCTTTCGCCGGGTAAAGAGGACTGCTTGATTCTGGATTATGCCGGCAACCCGTGGGATATCTTCGCCCCGGAAGTGGGCGAACCAAAGCCCGATAGTGACAGCGAGCCGGTTCAGGTCGAGTGCCCGGAATGCGGGCACGCCAACTTATACTGGGGCAAGCGCGATGGCGATTTAGTGGTCGAGCACTTTGGCCGTCGCTGTCAGGGGTTGATTGATAACCCTGATCGGCTTTCTGAAGCGGCAAACGGCCGGCGCGGCGCGGTTTCGGGCGCCTATAAAAAACAGTGCGATTTCCGATTCCGTTTTAAAGTCTGCGAGGAGTGCGGCGCGGAGAACGATATCGCTGCCCGCCGCTGCCACGGTTGCAACAAGTTGCTGGTGGACGCGGACGACAAACTCAAGGATGCGCTAAAGTTGAAAGACGCCAGGGTACTGCGCGTTAGCGGCATGCAATTGGAGGCGACCACCAACGGGCGCGGCCTGCCGCGCTTAAAAATCACTTATCACGACGAAGATGGCGAGCATCTCTCCGAATGGTTCGCTCTGGAAACGCCTGCCCAGCGGCGCGCCTTCTATGCGGCTTTTTTGCGTTATCACCTTCGTGCGCCGGGAGGTAAATGGCAGCCCGTGAGTGCCGACGAGGTAGTTACTGAACAGCACCGCCTGCGTCATCCTGATTTTGTCGTAGGCCGCAAAGTGGGGCGCCATTTCCAAATCCGCGACAAGCTGTTTGATTACCAAGGGCGCTATCGTAAAGCCTGCGATGCGGGGTAATCGGATTGTCATCCCTCTCGACTAGTGCGCCGCGAAAGGTGTCGATTTTGTTAAACTGTGCGATTGTGTTGATTCCCTTTTACCAAGAGAGCCGACCCGCGTGAGCGAGACGTCAAGCGAAACGACTGAGCTAGAGAATTCTGATGCTGCGGCCATTGACGCAGTGGCGGTTTCGTTTGGGCGGTTGTTTAACGAGCCTATCACGCAAATGCCGGAGGATTTGTACATTCCCCCGGAAGCGATGCGGGTCTTTTTAGAGACCTTCGAAGGCCCGCTGGATCTGCTGCTCTATCTGATTCGCCGCCAAAACCTGGATATTCTGACCATCAACGTAGCGACTATCACTCACCAGTACATTGAGTACGTGGAGCTGATGAAGGCGATGGAGATCGAGCTGGCGGGGGAGTATCTACTCATGGCCGCCATGCTGGCTGAGATCAAATCGCGCACGCTGCTGCCGCGCCCGCCGAAGGCAGAGGGCGAGGATGAGGAAGATCCCCGCGCGGAGCTTATCCGGCGCTTACAAGAGTACGAACGCCTCAAGGAAGCTGCTGAAACGCTGGACACACTGCCCCGTATGGGCCGTGACTGGTTTAGCGTTCAGGCAGGATTACCCCCGTTGGAATCCCGTGTGATTCACCCTGAGGTGGAATTGGATGAGTTGCTCAGTGCGCTTTCCGATATCCTCAAGCGCGCCGAGCTGGTGCAGGCCCACCAGATCAGTCGCGAGGTGCTATCCACTCGCGAGCGCATGCTCAAGATTATGGAGCAGCTAAATCACGATGATGCTCATCAGCGTTACACTCCCTTTGAAGCGCTGTTTGCTTTGGAGGAAGGGCGGGCAGGCGTGGTGGTTACCTTCATGGCGATACTTGAGCTCGCGAAAGAGGCGATGATTGAAATTGTCCAAAACGCACCGCTGTCGCCGATTCATGTGCGCGCGCGGCGTGCAGCACTTACCGACGATGAAGAGAGTGCGTTTGAGCAGCCTGAGAGAGATGATGATACCGATGGTGAGTCCGCCTTTGAATCCGACGAGGAGCCGCCATGAGTAACGCTGAGAGCGCGCTGGACGACATTGTTGAAGCGGCGCTGCTTGCCGCTGGTGAATCGCTGCCCCTTGAACGATTGGAAACCCTTTTTCTAGAGGGCGAATGCCCCACTCGAAAGGAGTTTCGCGATGTCCTTGAGCGTTTACAGCAGCGCCACACCGACGGCGCGCTGGAGTTGCTGGAAACGGCCTCAGGCTATCAGCTACGTATTCGTCCGCGTCTATCGCAATGGGTTTCGCGGCTTTGGGACGAGCGCCCCCAGCGTTACTCCCGGGCACTGCTAGAAACACTGGCCCTGATCGCCTACCGCCAGCCGGTGACGCGTGGTGATATCGAAGAGGTGCGTGGGGTCAGCGTCAGCAGCTCGATTATGCGCACCCTGGCAGAGCGCGGCTGGATCCGTGTCGTCGGCCACCGGGATGTGCCGGGACGCCCATCGGTATATGCCACCACGCGCAGCTTTTTAGACGATTTTGGCTTAAAAACCCTCGATGCGCTGCCGCCCATGCACACCCTGGCAAGCTGGGATGAAAACGAAATACCTGAAAAGCCGGGGGTGACGAAGGATGCTGGCATTCAGGAAGAAAATGGCCCCGGTTCAGACGGTGAAGCACTGGACGAAACGATCAAAACGGTGCAGGATGCGCCACCCCAGAAAGAACAGATAACCTCGGCTGAGATAGCCGATACGCACGCCGAGACGGCGTTAACCCAGCCGCTGAGTTTTGCCGACCTACAGGCGCGGCTCGCGGCACGTGCCAAGCGCCAACAAGACGAGCGCGAAAGCACGCAGACTACCGATGTGAGGTCAGACGACCATGAGTCAGAGTAATAACACCACGCCCCCCACCAGCGAAAAGCTGCAAAAAGTCTTGGCCCGTGCAGGCCTTGGCTCGCGTCGTGAAATGGAAACGGCGATTTCCGCCGGCCGTGTCAAAGTAAATAGCCAAGTGGCTAAGCTGGGCGACCGCGTTGAAGCGCGGGACAAAGTCAGTTTTGATGACCGCCCCGTGGCGCTGCGCCCGGAAGAGGAAGTGCCGCGCCGGGTGATTATGTACAACAAGCCGGAAGGTGAGCTGTGTACCCGGAAGGATCCAGAAGGCCGCCGCACGGTGTTTGACCGCTTGCCGCGCCTGAAAGGCGAACGCTGGATTGCCATCGGCCGCCTGGATATCAACACCAGCGGTTTGCTGCTGTTTACCACGGATGGCGAGTTGGCCAACCGTTTGATGCATCCCTCTACCCAAGTGGAACGTGAGTACGCCGTTCGCGTGATGGGTGAAGTGAAGCGCGAGCATATCCTGGCGATGGTCGATGGCGTGATGCTGGAAGATGGCCCCGCGCGTTTCACCGATGTGCAAGAGTTTGGTGGCGAAGGTATCAATACCTGGTTCCACGTGGTGATTTTAGAAGGACGTAACCGCGAAGTGCGGCGGCTATGGGAATCTCAAGCGCTCACCGTTAGCCGCCTTAAACGCGTTCGCTACGGCAATATCTTCCTGGATAAGCGCGCTAAAGCCGGTGAGTGGGTCGAACTGACCCAGGATGAGGTGGATGACTTAGCCACCCTGGCGAACTTGGAAACCCGCAAGGTGCCGGCGTTAACGCCCGATGAGAAGAACCGCTGGAACCGCGATAAGCACAAACGCAAGCCGGTTCAGGCAATGCGTAAACCGAAAACCAAAGCTCGTTAAGTAGGTAGAGAGATGTGGCTGTCTTAGCTGACGCTCCTTAGGCAGGCACATTTCAAGCGTGTTTCACCCCTTGGTGCTAAAAAACACTTGCTATCAAAGGGGTGTAAGCGTAGGATATGCATCCGTTCAGGCGGGTCGTTAGCTCAGTTGGTAGAGCAGTTGACTTTTAATCAATTGGTCGCAGGTTCGAATCCTGCACGACCCACCATCTCAAACGTTGTTTTGGAAGGTGGTTTTTTTCAAGCCAGCTTTCCAGTCTTATTTTGAGGCGGTACTGATCGCGGTAAGTTTGCACATTGCAGTTTGAGTAGCAAAGTACGTTTGGGTCGTTAGCTCAGTTGGTAGAGCAGTTGACTTTTAATCAATTGGTCGCAGGTTCGAATCCTGCACGACCCACCAAATTCAGCGCCCCTGGCAGTCAACTGTCAGGGGCGTTTTGCTATGTGTATCATTCTGGTGGCCGTTGGCAACAACGAACTACCAGAATGGGCTAGAATAGGGGTTCAGACGACGGGCCACCGCGAGAGACGCAGCGGCCTGCCGCACGCGAGCGGTACGGGAGCAGAGCGAAACGCGCCTGTACCGTGACCCAGTGTTTAACAGGGGGATTCCCTGTTCGTCACAGTGGTAGACACGATGACTATGATGACTACGCAAGCCGAGCTAAGTGCTCCGCTGCCCACTGCCTACTGCCCAACCCGGATTCCAGCGGAAGATAGGGCAAGGGTCGAAGAAATCAAACAGCTACTGAAAGCGCATAATGCTGTTTTGGTGGCACACTACTACACCGATGATGCCATCCAGCAGCTTGCCGAAGAAACCGGCGGCTGTGTCGCCGATTCGCTTGAAATGGCCCGCTTTGGTGCCCGACATGATGCCACCACACTGGTAGTCGCCGGAGTTCGCTTCATGGGTGAAACCGCCAAGATACTATCGCCAGAAAAACGTGTGCTCATGCCCACCCTGGAAGCGACCTGCTCGCTGGACATTGGCTGTCCTGCCGATGCGTTCAGCGCTTTCTGCGATGCGCACCCGGATCGCACCGTGGTGGTGTATGCCAATACCTCCGCGGCGGTAAAGGCGCGGGCGGATTGGGTGGTGACTTCGTCAATTGCCGTCGAGGCGATCGAGCACTTACAAGCTAAAGGTGAAAAAATTCTCTGGGCACCCGATAAACACTTGGGTGGCTATATCCAGAAAAAAACCGGCGCGGATATGTTGATGTGGGATGGCGCCTGCATTGTCCATGAAGAGTTTAAGGCTAAGGGCGTTGAAGACCTGAAGCGCATCTATCCGGATGCCGCGGTGCTGGTGCATCCAGAGTCACCTGAGTCGGTAGTGAAGCTGGCGGACGTGACAGGCTCCACCTCACAGTTGATCAAGGCAGCGAAAGAACTGCCCAACGATAAACTGATTGTGGCAACTGATCGTGGTATCTTTTTCAAGATGCAGCAGGCAGTGCCGGGTAAGACGCTGTTTGAAGCGCCGACAGCAGGCAATGGCGCCACTTGCCGTAGCTGTGCGCATTGCCCCTGGATGGCGATGAACGCGCTGGGTAATCTAGCGAGCGCACTGCGCGAGGGAAGTGGTGAAATTCAGGTGAATGAAGCGCTGCGCCTGCAGGCCTTGAAGCCCCTTGAGCGAATGCTTAACTTCAATGCATAACATCGCAGGGTGATTTAGCACGGCAGATCAATTGAGCGCCCATAGGGATCAAACCATGGGCGCTTTTTCATATGTTATCCCTTTAACTAAACTCTTCCAGTGCTTCACGGTACGTAATAAAGGCCTCGCGGCGCTGTTCGATCCTGGCCAGTAACTGCTGATCGTTTTCGCGCTCGGCGGCATCCCGAGCAATGGAGAGCTGGCGAATGCCGCTGTCTATCCGGCCCGTCAACTGCAGGTGTTCAGCGCGGGCTAGGTGCCCCCAGCCATTATGTCCACTGCGCCCTGCAGCCTCCGCTAATAAATTGAAAATCTGAGGGTTATCTGGGTGTTGATCCGCCATATCACGTAATAGGTTATATGCCGATGGTGGGTCACGCTGTAGCTGGGCTTCGGCCAGTGTCAGTTGAGCCGGCAGATAATTGGGCATGAAGCGCAGTAAACGCTGGCTGCGCTGAATAGCCTCATCGTATTGACCGGCCTCTAGCGCTACGCTTGCCGCCGAGGCTGGCAGCATGGCAAAGTCAGGCTGTTGATCAGCAAGCTGATCGAGACGTTGCAAGGCCGTCGCCGTCTGGCCATTGCGGGCAGCGATCAAGGCGTCCAGGTAGCGCTGGGCCGTTTCGTCGGCGCCTTCTCGGACAAGTCGTGAGGCCGCTTGCTGTGGAGTATTGGCGTAAATGCTCAGTAATGCGCGGGCGCGCATCATGTCGTAAAGCGTGTCGCTGGTATAGGCATCGGCAACGTTAAGCTGCGCCGCGCGATTTTGGGCGGCGGTTAAGCGGCTATCCGTGACCGGGTGGGTAAGCAAGAACTCCGGCGGGGTGTCGCCCTGCAGGCGCGCCATGCGCTGCATCGCGGCGAACATACGTACCATGGCCTCTGGGTCGTACCCGGCGTCAGCCATCGCCTGTAGGCCTATATTGTCGGCTTCTTGTTCGAATAAGCGGGAATAGCTGAGCTGGTCCTGTATCAGTGCCGCCTGAGAGCCCATCGCGGCGGCCATGCCAGCATCACCGCCACCACTGGCGGCAATCAGCATGCCAGCTAGCATTGCCGCCATGGCCGGCAATTGGGTTTGTGCGGCGCGTGCGCTTCCCCTGGCGTAGTGACGCTGAGAAAGATGGCCCAGCTCATGGGCCAGCACGGAAACAAAAGCGCCCTCATCTTCGGCAAAGGCAAAGAGCCCTGAGTTGATGCCGACCACCCCGCCAGGAACAGCAAAGGCGTTAAGCGATTCATTATCAACCATGACGGTGATAGTGCGCAGACCGTTGATCTGACTATGTGGCGCAAGCCGGGCAATCAGGCTCTCCAGGTAGTCGCTTGCAATGGGGTCTTGCCACTGAGGCGCCTGGGCACGAAACTGACGCAGCCACGCTCTACCCAATCGGTACTCTTCATTGCTGACTGAGGTGGACGCCGCTCCCAGGCTTGGCAGGCCGTAATCGTTGATGGCAAAGCTTTGAGGGCTAAAAAGCAAACTGCCGCAGGCGCAAGCGAACGCACATATCCAGCCGGGGTAAGCGGTACGAAAGGTGGGCATGGCATCCTCATGGGTAGTGTTTGAACGCAGCGTTCACAATACGACATTGTTTAAAGACATTATTCAAAGACATTGTTTAAAACTGTGACATTGATAAAGACGGGGAAGTGCCGTTAAATCGACGGCCTTGTGAAATCAATCGCTAAATAGACAGTTTATGCAACAATGCCGTGATTATGCAGGCCATTTTGAGGGAGAGTATATGTCTGAGCAAACCAGGGCCTTTCATCCCGACACGGTGCTTGATGCTTGTGGGCTGCATTGCCCGCTGCCCTTGCTGAAGGCGAAACAGGCCTTAACCACCTTGACCGCCGGTCAGTTGCTGGAGGTGCGTTCAACGGACGCGGGTTCATGGCGAGACATGGCGTCATTTACCGATCAGAGCGCGCATACCCTGGAAGGCCGTGAACAGCGTGACGATGTCTATGTCTATTGGATTCGTAAGGCAGGGGACGGGCACTCATGACCCTGCGCACGATATTAAAAAGCTGGGTTGAACGCTATTTTTCTGACGAAGAAGCGCTGATTCTGCTGTTGGTTCTGGTGGCGGGTTTTGCGGCGATTATCTTGTTTGGCCGTATGTTGGCGCCGTTTTTCACAGCGTTAGTGATCGCGTTTTTGCTGCAAGGTGTAGTGAGTGCGCTAACCCGCCGTGGTTTGCCTCATCTGCTCGCGGTGATCATGGTGTTCTTGGCGTTTATTAGTGTCTTGCTCACCTTAGCATTTATTTTAATGCCGCTCATTTGGAATCAGCTTGTGGGGCTTGTGCAGGAAACGCCAAGAATGTTCGCCAGTGGTCAGGGCTGGCTAGATGAGTTGCAGGCGCGTTATCCCAATATTATTACGCCGGATCAGATACAGAACTGGATAGGCGTGGCGAGTCGCGAAATTAGCCAGTTAGGGCAGCGTGCGTTAACCCTCTCGCTGGCATCGCTTGGCAACATCATGGCGGTGATCATCTATCTGGTGTTGGTACCGATTTTGGTCTTCTTTATGCTCAAGGACCGTGACGTGTTGGTGGGCTTCATGCTTTCATTGTTGCCCCAAAAGCGCACGCTGCTATCACGTATTTGGCGTGAAATGGATGATCAAATTGCCAACTATATTCGCGGCAAGTTCATTGAAATTATTATCGTAGGCACCGTGACCTTCTTTACCTTCGCGTTCTTTGGGTTGCCCTATACGGCGCTGTTGGCGGTATTGGTTGGATTTTCAGTGTTGGTACCCTATATCGGCGCGGCGGTAGCCACGCTGCCGGTGGCCGCGGTCGCTGGTTTTCACTTCGGTATTAGTGAAGAGTTTGTGTATGTATTGGTAGCGTATGGCGTCATTCAGGCGCTGGATGGCAACGTATTAGCCCCGGTTTTATTCTCTGAAACCAACAACATTCACCCCGTTTCTATCATTGTGGCGGTGTTGTTCTTTGGGGGTATCTGGGGCTTTTGGGGGATTTTCTTCGCTATCCCCTTGGCAACGCTGCTAAAGGCGCTGGTCTACGCCTGGCCGCGAAGCATGCACGAACGAGAAGAGCGCCGAGGCCTGCAAGCCCCGGCAGAGAAGTTCGATTAGCACATGAGGGCGCCCCGCGGTAATAAGGGTGGCGCGGGATAACGGCTAGCTAGCCGCGTTGAGCGCTTCAGCGGCGGCAAGCACTTCGTCAGCGTGGCCCGGAACCTTCACGCCACGCCACTCTTTTGCCAATTTGCCCTCTTTATCGATTAAAAAGGTGCTGCGCTCGATGCCGAGATGCTCCTTGCCATACATCTTTTTGAGCTTTATTACGTCAAACAGTGTGCAGACGTTTTCATCTTTGTCAGAGATAAGCTCAAAGTTAAAATCCTGTTTGGCCTTGAAGTTTTCCTGGGCACGCAGCCCATCGCGGGAAACGCCGAGTATGACGGTGTTAGTGGCATCGAAGGCGGATTTACGGTCGCGAAAGTCACCCCCTTCAGTGGTGCAGCCTGGCGTACTGGCTTTGGGATGGAAGTAAACGACCACTTGTTTGCCGCGCAGTTCTGACAGCGTCACAGTGGTATCGCCGGTAGCGGTGGCGGAAAAATCCGCAACGGGTTGACCAATTTCAACAGACATAAAGCGTCCTTTTGAGGGTGGGTGTTAAAATCAAAGGTTAGCCACGATTACACGTAAGCCAAGGGCCATTGTCAAAGCTCAAATCGGGCTAGCGGCAAACTCGCACCGCTTTACGCTGTACAGGCTCGAATCGCCTGAGTACCATTTGCTCTCTGTGGCACGCTAACGCCTGAAACTCATGACACGATAGCGCCCAGTTTTGAGAAAGACTGAGCACGTGATGTATCTAGCACGTGCTCTATGTTGATAATTGATATCACACTTTGGCTGGTGAGGAATAAACGGATGATCACAGGCAGCATCGTCGCCCTGGCGACGCCTATGAAGGTCAATGGCGACATCGACTGGGAGGCGCTTCGTCGTCTGGTGAACTTCCATCTCGAAAATGGCACCGATGCCATTGTCGCTGCTGGCACGACGGGCGAACCCACTACCATGTCTTTTGCCGAGCACTTTGATGTGATCCGCAGCGTGGTAGAAGAGGTCAATGGCCGTATTCCCGTGATTGCGGGCACCGGCGCCAATGCGACGTCGGAAGCGGTTGAATTAGCCCGCTACGCCAGTGAGGTGGGTGCCGACTACTGTTTGTCAGTATGTCCTTATTACAACAAACCCACTCAGGAAGGCCTCTACCAGCACTTTAAAGCGGTCGCCGAGGGCAGCAAGCTGCCGGTGATTCTGTATAACGTACCGGGCCGTACCTGCTCTGATCTCTATAACGAGACCGTCTTACGCTTGGCCGAGGTGGATAATATTATTGGTTTAAAAGACGCGACAGGGAACCTGGAGCGTGCGGAAGATCTAATCACTCGCCTGAAGGGTAGTGGCTTTATGCTCTACTCCGGCGACGATGCGACCGCATGTGATTTCATGCTGATGGGCGGGCATGGGGATATCTCGGTAACCGCAAACGTTGCTCCCCAGGCAATGCATGACTTATGTACAGCCGCCGTGGCGGGTGATTCTGACAAGGCCCATCAGATCAATACTCGGTTGATGCCGTTGCATACCAATCTGGGGATAGAATCGAACCCAATTCCCGTAAAATGGGCATTGCATCGTATGGGCTATGCAGACGCAGGGATTCGTCTACCGCTGACGTGGTTGTCCGAAAAATACCATGCGACGGTGAGCGAGGCGCTGCAGCTGGCGGGCGTTGTCGAGGAGTAATATCCGGCGCTAACCCCTTTGCTACCCAGCTCGCTTTTCGCTGAGCTGGGTACCTGATTTGTTGACTTAAGGTGGCTTGATGAGCTCTGTGCTTGAAAAACGTGCGCTTAAATGGGTTCCGCTGGTGCTCGCAGCGGCTGTCACACTGACTGGCTGCGCGCGGGATGGTTTTTACCATGACCGTAACCTGGACTATACCGAGGCCGCGCCTGCGCCCCCTCTGGTACTGCCGGAAACCCGCAATACCCAACGTTACCGTGACGCGCTGCCGGTTCCTCAAGCCGCCACCCAAGGGACACGGCTTGACGAAGCGGCAGAAATTCGTCCGCCCCAATCACTGGCCATTGGCAGTGGTCTAGAGCCTGAGTACGTTGAACGCCGCGAAGTGGGTGATCAAACCTGGTTAGTGGTGGCCGCCGATACCGGCACGGTATGGCCCCAGTTGGAAGAGTTTGTACGTAGCCGACAGTTAGCGGTGCAGGAAAGCGATGCCTCCCAGGGTGTGATTGTGACTTCCCAGGCGGTAATACGGCTACAAAGTGCATTGCGCGAGGGCAGCAGTGAAGTGCGCTGCGAAAGCGGTGGGCGAACCATGGCTAGCTGCCTGGACGCTTTGGAGAGCCATTTAAATGCCCGCAGCGCATCGGCCAGCCTGTCGTCTTCCTGGACTGCCCAGCGCCTCAATGATGAGCAAACGATGCAAGTTCGCCAGCAAGGTGACGAGTGGGAAGTGGTCATCCCACAGCCCGTCGATCGCGTATGGGCTGAGTTGAATCATTACCTGGAACTGGATTTTGCTCAGGAAGGACAGCGTGACTTACTGGCTTCAGATCCCAATAGCCACGAGTTCCTGGTTGAATATATGACCGAAACCGAGCGCAATCGTAACCCGTTGCAAATCGTGTTCAGCGCGGACGTGCGTAAGATGTCTCAAGAGATCCGTCTTGTCCTGCAGCCTAACGGCGACCAGACGATTTTACGGGCTATCAATGCCAGCGAACGGGCATTCAGCGCCGATGACCAGCGTGAGCTGCTTGAGCGTGTTTCCGGTTACTTACGTTAATTTATTGATCTTTGTTTCCTGACGGAGCCCCCATGGAAAAGCGCCAAGAACTATACGCCGGTAAGGCGAAATCTGTGTATACCACCGACGATCCAGATTTGTTGGTGCTTAATTTTCGGGATGATACTAGCGCCTTCGATGGCAAAAAAATGGAGTCGCTAGCCCGTAAAGGCATGGTCAATAATATTTTTAACGCCTTCATTATGGAGCGATTGCAGGAAGCGGGTATTCCTACTCACTTTGAAAAGCAGCTTTCCAACACCGAGAGTCTGGTCAAAAAGATGCAGATGATTCCGGTGGAGTGTGTGGTGCGTAATATCGCCGCGGGTGGCTTGGTGAAACGCCTCGGGGTGGAAGAGGGCATCGCACTGACGCCGCCTACTTTCGAGCTGTTCTTAAAAAATGACGAGAAGGGCGACCCGATGATTAACGAGTCGCTGGCGGAGACCTTCGGCTGGGCAACGCCTGAGCAGTTAGCCAAGATGAAGGTGCTGACCTTCAAGGTTAATCATATCCTCAAGGCGCTGTTTGCCGAGGGCGATATGCTGTTGGTGGACTACAAGCTCGAGTTCGGTGTCTTCAAAGGGGAGGTCATCCTGGGGGATGAGTTTTCGCCGGATGGTTGTCGCCTGTGGGACGCCAATACCCGCGAAAAGCTGGATAAGGATCGCTTCCGCCAAGGGCTGGGTGGAGTGATTGAGGCGTACGAAGAAGTCGGGCGCCGCCTGGGGATCACTTTTCCGGCTTAAACGCGTTTATTGCGCGGCGTAAGTGTCGATAGCCATCACCTCCAAGGTGGTGGCTTCGCCTTTTTGGTGCTGGCGAAACTTAACGTCCACGTCGCGTAATCGAACGCCGTAAAGACGCTCAGAATCGCTCCCTTTTTGTTTATAGGCGGGCCGTGGGTCTTGGCTTAGCACCTGCTCGATGAGAGCGTACAGCGAGGCGCTATCGTCACGCTGGGCGAGTGTATCCAGAGCCGACGGGTGGAAAGAGACTGCCAGCAGTGGGGGTGCCTGCGGCGCAAAGCCGGCTTGCGCATCCGGCTGAGACTCAGCCCAGGGCAAGTAGGGTTTGATATCGACCACCGGGGTGCCACTCACCAAGTCACCGCCCTGTAGCTGTAATACGACACCTTGCTGCGTGTCGATGCCGACGAGCCTTACCAGTGATAGCCCTAAGCGATTAGGGCGGTGGGTGCTGCGACTGGCAAATACGCCTACTTTTTTATTACCGCCCAAGCGGGGTGGCCTAACGAGAGGCGACCAGCGCTGAGGGCTTTGATGAAAGATGAAGGTTAGCCATAGGTGACTGAAGTCTTCTAAGCCGCGCACCGCAAGTGGATCATTATAGGGGGTGACGAGAACAAGTTTTGCGTTAGCTGCGGGCGCTAGCCCCGGCTGGCGCGGAATGCCGAATTTGTCGGGGTAGTCACTGACCAAGTGACCAATGGGCGAAAGCGTAAAGTGCTCGCTGTTAGGGACATTGTCCATCACACTGCCTTTTACTAGGATGAATCGGCGTCGGGTCGGGCCGTGAAGGGCTGAGCAGAAGCTTAATCAGCAACGTCGTTAGAAATTTAGCCAGAAGCCCAGTATAAAGCAGCTCGAAGGCTTGAACATGACCCAGTAGAGCATGACCGAAAAGGTCTTGCTTGATAGACCGTGATCAATGGTTAGCTGAACAGCGCAGAGGTGACACATGAGTAATAGCGATGAGCAGCAAGCCCCAACGAGTGCGCGGGTGATGTATCGCGCCGCACTGGCGCGTGATGCCGCTGATCAGGCGGAAGTGTTTTATCATGCTGTGATGCAAGGGGCGGCCACCCACTATACGCTGGATGAACGCCGGGCGTGGGCCCAGGCGCTACCCCGAGAAGGCAGCGCCTGGGCAGTGCGCCAAGCACTGTATACCACGTTAATTGCTACCTGCGATGGGCGCTGTGTGGGGTTTCTGGAAGTAGACCTAGACGCTGGGCGAATTGAAACGCTCTACGTCTGGCCCTCCCTTACCGGTCGTGGCATTGGTACCACGCTGCTGGTTCACGCTGAGCGAATGCTGCTTGAACAGGGCAAGGGCAAAGTGGAGATCGAGGCCAGTTCGATGCTTTATGAGCGTCTCATGCGCCGCGGCTGGCAAAACCACGGCGAGCAGTGGGTTGAGCGCAGCGGAGAGCGGCTAAAGCGCTATAAGCTCTCCAAACCGCTAAATGCTGTTGAAACTTGATCCTTACACGCGATAGCTGCGGGTAATACGCATTGAAAGATCGATGGAGGCGATGTCTTTGGTCAGTGCGCCGCTAGAGATGCAATCAACGCCCGTATCGGCAATGGCGCGCAGGGTGGCGGCATTCACATTGCCCGAAGCCTCCAAGGTTGCCCTACCGCCGTTAATTTCCACGGCGACATGTAGATCTTCAATGGCGAAGTTGTCGAGCATGACGATATCGGCACCCGCTGCTAGGGCTTGGTCGAGTTCCTCAAAGGTTTCTACCTCCACTTCCACCGGCAGGTCTCGGGCTAGCTGGCGGGCCTGTGTAATCGCCGCCTGAATACCGCCGCAGGCAGCAATGTGGTTCTCTTTGATCAGAAACGCGTCCCACAGACCAATACGATGGTTGTGCCCACCGCCGCAAGTGACGGCGTATTTTTGCGCCAAACGCATACCGGGCAGCGTTTTGCGGGTATCGAGCAAACGGACGCCCGTGCCTTCGATCAGGTCGACATAAGCGCGGGTGGCGGTGGCAGTGGCTGATAGTGTTTGCAGCACGTTAAGTGCCGCACGCTCGCCGGTTAGCAGCACACGAGCAGGGCCTTCCAAGGTTAAAAAACACTGACCAGCTTCAAGTTTATCGCCGTCAGCGGCTAGCCACGTCACGCTTACCCGACTATCCAGGCGGCGAAATAATTCTTCTACCCAGGCCGCGCCACACAGCACTGCGGCGTCTCTGGTAATAACCTCAGCAGTGGCCCACTGGTGTTCAGGGATCAATTGCGCGGTAATATCACCCGGGCCAACGTCTTCAGCTAGCAGGCGAGCAGCGCTGGCGCGGATTTCTTCTGCAAGAGCGGATTGATAATGCATGGCAGTGAATTCTCTGAACGTCGTCAAGTGTAAGCGGCAGTATAGTGAAATCGTGTCGTAAAAGTGAGCGCTAACGAAAAGGAGAGTTTGCGCATGGAAGAGCAACAACCGAGAAGAGGCTGGTGGAAAAGCGCCCGGCATGTCGTCTCCCCCAATTGCGATGCTCGACCCAGCGATGAGGTCTCGCTGCTGCTTCTGCATGCGATCAGTTTGCCCCCTGGCGTGTTTAACGGTGATGCCATTGAGGCGCTATTTACTAATCAGTTGGCGACAGAGGTACACCCTTTTTTCGCCGAAATAGCCCATCTGAGGGTCTCTGCGCACCTGCTCATTCGCCGCGACGGCGAGTGCGTTCAATTTGTTGACACTGGCCAACGGGCCTGGCATGCCGGGCGCTCCTGCTGGTGGGATAACCAGCAGCGAAAGTGGCGCATGGCGCTCAATGATTTCTCTGTTGGGATCGAGCTTGAAGGGGACGATATCACCCCTTACACGCTTGCCCAGTACAACGCCTTGATAGAAGCCACGATGTGGCTAATGAAGCGCTACCCTCAGCTCGATAGCACGCGCATTACCAGCCATGCCCACGTGGCGCCACTGCGTAAAACAGACCCAGGGCCAGCCTTCGATTGGGCTTATTTTCATCAGCGGCTGAACGCTAGAACAAAAGTTTAAAGGGCTAATTAAGTGATTATCCTGTAAAGAAATAAAACGGTAGTTTAATTACAATTGCTGGCCTCGCTAATGCCCTAGAGTAAGCGCCATAATTTGCTTATGTTGCAGTGCAATAGTTTGTTTTCGATAGGCTTTTCCGCCGTCACAGAATTGGCAGCGTGGCGACTTTGCGGTATCTTCACCTATACAAAAGGCTAACTTTTACGACATTTGTGTAGCTTTACTACATCAGTGTGTACGTAGCTTGTTGAATGTAGAGCTAAAACACCTATCCGGCGTTTATTCACCGGCTGAATGTTGGCGCGTGGTGGGCTTCCACACCGCCGCCCCAGGCCCTTGAGGGTAGCGGGGCTAATTGTCATTTATCGTCATTCGGAGAGACCTCTATGAGTCTGGAGACAAGAGAAGATCTCGATCCGATCGAAACTACGGAATGGATTGATTCCCTAGAATCGGTATTGGATCGTGAGGGCGAGGATCGTGCCCGCTACCTGATGACCCGCTTGGCGGATCGCCTACGCCGGGACGGGATGAAGGTACCCTTCTCGGTGACAACCCCGCACCGTAATACGATCCCGGTTCACCGCGAAGCACCGATGCCTGGCGATTTGTTCATGGAGCGTCGTATTCGCTCTTTGATCCGTTATAACGCGATTGCTCAGGTCATTCGCAATAACCGCGCCAAGCCGGGCCTGGGTGGCCACATTGCCAGCTTCATGTCATCTGCCACGCTGTATGACGTAGGCTTTAACCACTTCTTCCGCGCCCCCCAAGGGGATTTCGCTGGTGACTTGGTGTATATCCAGGGCCATGTGGCGCCGGGTATTTACGCGCGTTCCTATTTGGAAGGACGCCTTTCTGAAGAGCAGATGGACAAGTTCCGCCAGGAAGTCGATGGCGATGGTCTCTCTTCCTACCCGCACCCGTGGTTGATGCCGGACTACTGGCAGTTCCCCACGGTATCGATGGGTCTTGGCCCCATTCAGGCCATTTATCAAGCGCACGTGATGAAGTATCTGCATCACCGTGAGCTGAAAGACATGTATGACCGTAAGATCTGGTGCTTCATGGGCGACGGCGAGTGCGACGAGCCGGAGTCCCTGGGCGCCATTTCACTGGCGGGCCGTGAAAACCTCGACAACCTTATCTTCGTGATCAACTGTAACCTGCAGCGCCTTGATGGCCCTGTGCGCGGTAACTCGCGGGTGATGGACGAGTTCGAAGGCGTCTTCCGTGGCGCTGGTTGGAACGTGATCAAGGTCGTCTGGGGCCGCCATTGGGATCCGCTGTTCGAGAAGGACAAGAAAGGCATCCTTCAAAAACGTATGGACGAAGCGGTCGACGGCGAGTACCAGAACTACAAAGCCAACGGCGGTGCTTACACTCGTGAGCACTTCTTTGGCAAATATCCAGAAACCGAAGCGATGGTTAAAGACCTCTCTGACGAAGATATCTGGAAGCTCAACCGCGGTGGTCACGACCCGTTCAAGGTTTACGCGGCCTATCACGAAGCCGTGAATACCTCTAACGGCAAGCCCACGGTGATTCTGGCGCATACCGTTAAAGGCTACGGTATGGGTAGCGGCGATGGCGAAGCGGCCAACGAAGCGCACCAGGTCAAGAGCATGGAGTACGAAGCGCTCAAAACCTTCCGTGATCGCTTCGGTATTCCCATCACCGATGAGCAGTTGAAAGACGTTCCCTATTACAAGCCGGAAGAGGACTCTCCCGAGCTTAAGTACATGCACCTGCAGCGCGAGCGCCTGGGCGGTTACTTGCCCAGCCGTCAAAGCGACTTTGAGGCACTGGAGATTCCTAGCCTCGAAGATAAAACCTTTGCCTCACAAATGGGTGGCTCGAAAGGGCGCGAAGTCTCCACCACCATGGCGTTTGTGCGTGTTCTGAATGGCTTGGTGAAAGATAAGAAACTTGGTAAGCACGTGGTGCCGATCATCCCTGATGAAGCGCGTACTTTCGGTATGGAAGGTATGTTCCGCCAATTGGGTATCTACACCTCGGAAGGCCAAAAGTACGAGCCGGTCGATAAAGGCCAGATCATGTTCTACCGCGAGGATCAGAAAGGTCAGATTCTCGAAGAGGGCATTACTGAAGCCGGTGCAATGTCCGCTTGGATCGCTGCCGCGACTTCCTACAGCAACAACAACGTCACGCTGCTGCCGTTCTACATCTACTACTCGATGTTCGGCTTTCAGCGCATCGGCGATTTGGCTTGGGCAGCAGGTGACCTGCAGGCGCGCGGCTTTATGGTCGGCGGCACGGCTGGGCGTACCACGCTCAACGGCGAAGGTTTGCAGCACCAGGATGGCCACAGCCTGATCCAGGCCTCCACCATTCCCAACTGCCGTAGCTACGACCCCACCTATGGTCATGAAGTCGCGGTCATTGTGCAGGATGGTTTGAAGCGCATGTTCACCGATAAGGAGAACTGCTTCTACTATCTGACCGTGATGAACGAGAACTACGAGCATCCAGCACTGGAAAACGTACCGGCTGACGATATCGTCAAAGGTATGTACCTACTGCGGGAAACCAAGGGTGATAAAGGCCGCGTCCAACTGCTGGGCTCTGGCACGATCCTTCGCGAAGTCGAAGAGGCCGCCACGCTGCTTGAGAACGATTGGGGCATCGGCGCCGACATCTGGAGCGTGACCAGCTTTAACGAGCTACGTCGCGAGGCACTGTTACTCGATCGTGAAGCGTTCCTAAGCCCGGATGCTGAGGCCAATAAGCCCCACGTCACTAAGTGCTTGGAAGGGCGCGATGGGCCGATTATCGCGTCAACCGATTACATGAAACTGTACGCGGATCAAGTGCGCGCTTGGGTGCCCGGTGACTACACTGTACTGGGTACCGATGGCTTCGGCCGTTCAGATACCCGCGAGAAGCTGCGCTACTTCTTCGAAGTGGATCGCTACTTCGTGACGGTAGCAGCGCTGCGTGCGCTGGCTGATCGCGGCGATATTGATCGCAAGCATGTCGGTGAAGCGCTTAAGAAGTATGGCATTGACGCCAATAAGCCTAACCCGCTGACTAGCTAAACGCTGCCCGGTGGGCGGATGCCCACCGGCTCGATCCGATTTGGAAGGAGCGCGACCTTGAGTAGCGAAATCATCAAAGTTCCCGATATCGGTGGCGATACCGATGTCGAAATCATCGAGATTGCGGTGTCAGTAGGCGACGTCATTGAAGCGGAAGACACCCTGATCACTCTGGAATCCGACAAAGCCAGCATGGATGTCCCTGCGCCGAAAGGCGGCAAGGTCATCAAGGTGCTGGTCAAAGAAGGCGATAGCGTTTCCGAAGGGGACGATATCGTCGAGCTGGAAGTGGAAGGCGGCGGCGACAGCAGTAGCGAAGAGAGCAGCAGCGACGCCGATCCAGAAGCTGCCCCAGCCAAAGAAGACACGCCTCAAGAGTCGGCTAAAGAGCAGCCGCAGGCTGAAAAGCCCGCGGCTAAAAAGTCGTCCGGTGGCAAGCAGACCGTTGATATCAAAGTGCCCGACCTTGGCGGTTCCGATAATGTTGAAATTATCGAAGTTGCCGTAGGCGAAGGCGATGAAGTCGACGCTGAAGATACGCTGATTACCCTGGAATCTGATAAAGCCTCCATGGACGTGCCCAGCCCCCATGGCGGTAAGATCGTCAGTCTTACCGTTAAAGAGGGCGACACGGTTTCTGAAGGGGACGTGATCGGCCAAATGGAGATCGCGGGCGAAGGCAGTGACGACAGCGAAGATGCGCCGGAAGAGAGCGCTTCTTCAGAGCCGCCCTCTAGCCAAGCCAGCAGCGAGTCAGAAGAGTCGACCGAAGAAGATGATGAGGAAGAGGCCGGCAGTGGCGAACCCGAGCGTAAAGAGATTCGCGTACCGGATCTTTCTGGCGCTTCTGACGTACCCATTATCGAGATTGGCGTGGCGGCCGGTGATGAGGTTAACGAAGAAGATCCGTTGATCACGCTAGAGTCCGACAAGGCCTCCATGGATGTGCCAAGCCCTTATAAAGGCAAGCTCATTGAGCTCACCGTTAAAGAGGGTGACACCGTCTCTGAAGGCGACGTGATCGGCTATATGGAAGTCGCGGGTGCCAAGAAAGCGGCACCGAAAAAAGCCGCGCCTGAAAAAGCTGATGCTAAGCAGGACAAGCCTAACCAGGAGAAACCGAGTAAGCCCGCTGAATCTCAGGCGGGTACGCCCAGCCCGGAAGCGCAGATGGCGGCTCATAAGCCGCGTGATGGCAAGCTGGTTCACGCTGGCCCTGCGGTGCGTATGCTGGCTCGTGAGCTGGGTGTCGATTTGGGGCTGGTTAAGCCCAGTGGGCCGAAAGACCGCGTGCTTAAAGAGGACGTACAGTCCTACGTTAAGCAGGCGATTGCCAATCAAGGCAAAGCGCAGCCAGGCGCTACCGCTGCTGCAACCGGTGGTGCGGGTATTCCGCCAATTCCGGAAGTCGACTTCAGCCAGTTTGGTGAAGTGGAAGAGAAGCCGATGGGGCGCCTGCTTAAGATGGGTGCAACCAATTTGCATCGCAGCTGGCTCAATGTCCCTCACGTCACGCAGTTCGACGAAGCGGACATTACCGAGCTGGAAGCCTTCCGTAAGGCGATGAAGGCCGAAGTAGAAGCGCAGGGCGCCAAGCTAACGCCACTGCCCTTTATGGTCAAAGCCTGTGCGTTTGCGCTGCGTAAATTCCCGCAGTTCAACGTCAGCCTGAAAGGCGACGGCGACACGCTGGTATGGAAGAATTACGTCCATATCGGTATCGCGGTCGATACACCCGATGGTCTGATGGTGCCGGTCGTTCGTGATGCCGACAAAAAGTCTTTGATCGAGATTGCCAAGGAAATGGCCGAGCTGGGTAAGAAAGCGCAAACCAAAAAGCTCAAGCGTGATGAAATGACCGGTGGCTGTTTCACTATTTCGAGCCTCGGCTCGATCGGTGGCACGGCGTTCACGCCGATCGTCAACGCGCCGGAAGTGGCTATTCTGGGTGTGTCCAAAGCGCAGATGAAGCCGGTTTGGGATGGCAGCGCCTTCCAGCCGCGCTTAATGATGCCGCTATCGCTCTCGTATGATCACCGCGCGATCAATGGCGCTGATGCCGCTCGCTTTACCGCCTTCCTGGCAGATGTGTTGACCGATATCCGTCGCTTACTGCTGTAATCGGTAGCGATAGAGCCTTGCAAGCGGCGCCCCTCGGGGCGCCGCTTGTGTTTGTTCAATGGCAAGCAGGGCGACCAAAGTGGTAATTTTAAGGCACTTGGCTGTTTTAATTTTAAAAAATTGAAATAAAAGCATGTCTCTCAGGCTTTTGGGGAGTTGTGTCGCCTGAGAGGCGCGGTTATTGTCGGTTAACAGATTTTCCATACTCATTTGTCATACCCATTTTACATACTAAGAATTTCAAGGAGCGGAGCCATGCGTTTAATCCTGTTGGGTGCCCCCGGCGCGGGGAAGGGGACTCAAGCTCAGTTTATTTGCGAGCAGTTTAAGATCCCTCAGATTTCCACCGGGGACATGCTGCGTACGGCCATTAAAGATGGCACCGAGCTAGGCCTCAAAGTAAAAGAAATCATGAACAGCGGTGGTCTGGTGTCAGACGACATCATCATTGATCTGGTTAAAGAGCGTATCAGCCAGCCAGACTGTGAAAACGGCTTTCTGTTCGACGGCTTCCCACGCACGATTCCCCAGGCTGACGCCATGAAAGAGGGCGGTGTCAAATTGGATCATGTGGTGGAAATTGCGGTCCCCGATGAAGAGATCGTCAGCCGCTTGGCGGGGCGTCGTGTTCACCAAGCGTCGGGCCGGGTCTACCACGTTGATCACAACCCGCCTAAAGAGCCGGGTAAAGATGACGTCACGGGTGAAACCCTTATTCAGCGCGAGGATGACCTGGAGTCCACGGTGCGTAATCGTCTGTCGGTCTATCACGATCAAACTGCACCGCTGGTCGATTATTACCAGCAGTGGGCTGCGCAGGACCCGCAAAGCGCTCCTCAATATCACCGCATTGAAGGCGTGGGCAGCGTGACCGACATCACCCGTCAGGTGAAAGAAGCGCTCAGTTAATAAACCCACGCTATGGATTAATAGCATCGGTTTTACACCTTTAGAATGGCCCGCTTAGGCGGGCCATCGTCGTGATGGCGTGACAAAGGTATAATGCCGCCATCTTTCTCTCGAGTGGCCATTTGTTATGCCGTTACACTTGCTTGCCCTTGACGCCTCTTCTAGCGCCTGTTCGGCAGCCCTGCTGCGCGAAGACGAGGCGGGGGTTACGTGCTTGGCGCGTTTTGAGATGACGCCCCGTGCCCATACCCGTCGGTTACTGCCGATGGTGGATGAAGTGCTTGCTGAAGCGCAGGTAACGCCTTCCCAGCTAGATGCTGTCGCGTTTGGTCGTGGCCCGGGTTCGTTTACCGGACTGCGTATCGCGGCGGGAGCCGCCCAAGGGTTAGCGTTTGGCCTCGACCGCCCCCTCCTAGGCGTATCAACGCTCGAAGCGTTGGCGCTTCAGGCCCATCGCCGCTATCACCTACGCCATGTGGTAACTGCCCTGGATGCCCGCATGGGTGAAATCTACGCCGCGACCTGGCACTGCCTGAAAGACACTATAACGCCGATGAGCACCGAGGCCGTGCTGGCCCCTGAGGCTCTGCGACTGCCCAGCGGCGAAACCGATTGGGTAGGCGTGGGCAGTGGCTTTTCGCTGTGGGAGCACTTTAAAGTCGATGTGCAGCTAAGTATGCCCCAACATTTGGTTGATTTAGAGCCCCGTGCAGAAGAGATGGTGTGGTTGGCGGCGCGTGATTTTGCTGCTGGGCTGGGGCAGGCCGCACACTTGGTTCAGCCGGTTTATCTGCGCAACGATGTTGCCTGGAAAAAGCCCGCATGATCTCAGTCCAGAGTTCGGTTGAGATCGACCTTGAAGACATAGCGTTACCTGACGGGTTGCGTTTGGAACGTGGTGATGAGGGGTTGACGCTGGTCGGTGATGAAAAGCGCTACGGCAAATCACTCAGCGTTGATTTTATAGGGGGCAAGTCGGCCCATCGGCGGCGCTTTGGCGGTGGGCGAGGCCAGCTTGTTGCCAAGGCTTGTGGGCTGACCAAAGGTGTGTCACCGAGCATTGTGGATGCCACCGCAGGGCTAGGGCGCGATGCGTTTGTGTTGGCAAGCCTGGGCGCCCAGGTGCTGCTAATTGAGCGGGTGGCGGCGATTGCAGCGCTGTTGGACGATGGTCTGAAGCGTGCTTCAAAGCATAGCGACACGGCGGACATTGCCGCTCGCATGACGCTGCGCCATGGCGATGCCGCCCAATCTCTAGCGGAGCTAGTCGCCAGCGTTAACTTTGCGCCGCAGGTGATCCACCTGGACCCGATGTTCCCACACCGCGAAAAATCCGCGCTGGTGAAAAAAGAGATGCGCCTGTTTCGCGCATTAGCCGGGGATGATGACGATGCGCCGCGCCTGCTGGAAGCAGCGCTGGATGTTGCTACCCATCGTGTGGTCGTCAAGCGGCCCATCAAGGCCCCGCCTATTGCTGGCCCTGCCCCACAGCATACGCTGGAGGGTAAAACCAGCCGCTATGATATGTATGTCCATCGCTCATTAGTGCGCTAATCGGTTCACTTATCGGCGCTAATGCAAGGAGCACCCATGCAAAATGTGTGGCGAGAAGGTAATCAATTTACTCTGCTGCCAGAGGCCTCGCGCTTTCTGCCAGCCATGTTTGAAGCCGTACACGCCGCCCAGCACTATATTTTGGTTGAGCTCTACCTGATGGAGTCAGGCGAGCTAGCCGAACAGGTAAGCGATACCCTGATTAATGCTGCTCAGCGCGGGGTCGATGTCTGTCTGCTGCTTGATGGGTATGGCTCGATGGGGCTCGCCAGTGAGGAACGTCAGCGGTTGAGGCAAGGCGGTGTAAAACTACGCTTTTTTAACCCGCTAGGCTTCCACTCTTTGGCGCTTAATTTAAGCCGTGATCACCGCAAAATAGTCGTGATTGATGGTGAGCTGGCGTTTACCGGTGGTTTTGGCGCGGTGGATGAGTTTTTGAACGCCTGGTATGAAATTGCCCTGCGTATCGATGGTCCCGTGGTCGCTGATTGGGAGCAGCTATTTCGGCGGCTGTGGAGTTCGCGGCTCACCCGTGCCGAGAAAGGTGACGACAGTGCAGGCACATTGCCCGCACGGCGTGAACCACGGCTGCATGCCAATGGCCTGCCGGGGCGGGCGATGTCTGCGCGTGGCTATCGCTATCAAGCGATACGCTATTCATTGCACGACCGCGTTAATCGGGCGGAAACACGGTTATGGCTATGCACGCCCTATTTCGTACCGACGTTTGCGTTGCGGCGGCGTCTGGTGCGGGCCGCTCGGCGCGGCATTGATGTGCGTCTGCTGCTGCCTGGGGCAAAGCATGATCACCCTGGGGTGCGCTTTGCCGGTCAACGCTTCTACCAATCACTGTTGAAAGCGGGGGTGCGCATCTTTGAGTTTCAGCCCACCTTTATCCACGCCAAGTTCGTACTCGTCGATGATTGGGTAAGCATTGGTTCGTGTAACTTTGATCACTGGAATTTGCACTGGAACTTAGAGGCCAATCAAGAGGCGTTAGACCCCCAGTTGGCGGAGAGTGTACGCGAGCTTTTTGAACGTAATTTTGCCGCCAGCCAAGAAGTAGATGCCAAGGCTTGGGCGGCGCGCCCCTGGGGGCAGCGCGCCCGTGAGTGGATCTATGGGTTATTGGATGGGGTCATCATGCGGCTTAAATAAGCGCCGGGGATAGCGCTAGCGCTTTTTGCCCTTGGCAGGCGTCTTCTTGCGCGGTTTAGGTTTAGCGGTTTCTGGCGGTACGCGGTAATGCAGGTAAAGGTCTAAAACGAGCTCAGGCAACTGCACCACCAATGACTCCTGGCGCGCTTGATCCTTTGCCAGCTCGGCCATGTCGGGTTCATCATCGAATAAACCGGAGAGGAGCATAAACGGCAACAGTAGCGTGGCTGCCGCTTCTTCATCGTCCTGAAACCAAGCGCTTTCATCGCTGAAGACGCCTTCCATGAAGCCTGCACACCAGTCGCCAATCGGCGTTTCTTCGGCAGGCTCGCCGCCCAGCGTGAGTTCAAAGGGGAGTTCGGGTAAGCCACCTTGTTCTAGTACTGCCACTGCATTGTCACGCAGAAGAGTCAGCAGGGTGATAATCTCATCGCGCTCGGCATCGTCGGCATAGCGCGGCTCGCCTTGGAAAAGCTCAGCCAGCCACTGGGTGGGTGGCACTTCGCTAGGGGCGACGGCAAGCGCCACCAAAAAACCGTGAGCGGAGATCAGGTCCAGGGCGTCTTCATCGACTTGCTCAGAGTCGAGGAAGTCATCCAATCTGTCCAGTTGCTCATCCTCGAGCAGTGGCTGCGGGGGCGTGTTCGTGTCGGACGTGTCGCTGCGCTCTGCCATGGGTAAAGCCTCGTTAATGCGAATCGGTAGTCATCAGTCACTAGGAATCTATAACGGCTAGTTTATCACTAATGCGTATTAAACCACTGCCCCCCTGGCCAGCTGCTGAGCTGGCGGTCATGACGGAAACCGAGTTACACAGCGCCGCGCGCGTGCGCGTTGAACAAGCGTGGCAGCGCTGCTGTGAAGTATGCCCGACGTTACCAGCGCCAAACGTAATGTTTAACCTGCGCGGTGCTTCGGCCGGGCAGGCGCATTTGGGGCGCGGTGGCTTGCGCTTTAACCCGGTGTTGTTGCGTGAAAACCGCACGGCCTTTTTTGAAGAGATCATCCCTCATGAAATGGCTCACTGGCTGGTGTTTCATTTAGATAATGGGCCACGCTTGAAACCTCATGGACGCGAATGGAAAACGGTGATGCGGGATTTGTTCGGTTTAGCGCCCAATGTGACTCATCAGTTCGATATCCAGCAGGCCCAGCCAGCCCCTCACCGTTATCAGTGTGATTGCCAATTTCATCGATTCACTTCCCGGCGTCATGCTTTAGTGGTAAACGGGCGTCGCTATCGCTGCCGCCACTGCGCTAAGACCTTGGTCTACCGCCCAGAAACTAACCTATGAATCGTTTATAAATAGCTGTTTTTTAAATAAAAATTGTTAATACCAATGTCTAAAGGGAAGCCTGCGCGAGTAGGTTTATGCTAGGGGGACATTAATAGCAGTCGATACGCTCGATAATGGCCAACAAGCCCTATAAAACATCCTATCGACTACAATTCTTAGAGAGTGCATTTTCACGTAAAGAGGCAATTTTATGAGCGATCAACAGAACGTCTATCCGGTGCGCGATGATTTCGCCGCCAATGCCTGGGCCGATAAAACCAAGTATGAGGCCATGTATCAGCAGTCGATGGACGATCCGGAAGGCTTCTGGGCCGAACAGGCCAAACGCCTGGACTGGATTAAAGTGCCCAGCAAAATTAAAAGTACCTCTTTCGCACGTGACAATGTCGATATTCGCTGGTTTGAGGACGGCTTGCTCAACGTCAGCGCCAACTGTTTGGATCGTCATTTAGACAAGCGTGGCGATCAAACGGCGATCATTTGGGAAGGCGATAACCCCGATGAATCCAAGCACATCAGCTATCGCGAACTGTATGCACGTACGAATCAGCTAGCCAACGCGCTGAAAGAGTTGGGTATCGGTAAAGGCGATACCGTCACGCTGTATATGCCGATGATTCCCGAAGCCGCCATGGCGATGCTCGCCTGCGCGCGCATCGGTGCCGTGCACTCGGTCGTGTTTGGTGGCTTCTCACCGGACGCCGTTGCCCAGCGGGTGGTTGGCGCTGACTCCAAACTGGTGATTACCGCGGATGAGTCGGTGCGCGGTGGCAAACATGTGCCCTTGAAGGAGAACGTAGACGCCGCGCTAACCCGAGAAGGTACCGACGTATGCAAGAACGTTCTGGTCGTGAAGCGCACCGGCGGTGACATCGAGTGGAAAGATGGCCGCGATGTCTGGTTTGACGAACTCGTCGATAAGCAGTCCAGCGAGTGTGAGCCGGAAGCCATGGGTGCCGAAGACCCGCTATTTATTCTCTACACCTCGGGTTCTACCGGTGCGCCTAAAGGCTTGAAGCACACCACCGGCGGTTACCTCACCTACGCGGCCATGACCCACCAGTACGTGTTTGACTATCAAGAAGGTGAAATTTACTGGTGTACCGCTGATGTGGGCTGGGTCACCGGGCATAGCTATATCGTTTATGGGCCTTTGGCTAACGGTGCTACGACCCTGATGTTCGAGGGTGTGCCCAGCTACCCCACCCATGGCCGCATGGGCGATATCGTTGATAAGCACAACGTTAACATTCTCTATACTGCGCCCACCGCGGTGCGCGCACTCATGGCCCATGGCGACAACGTGATGGAGTCCAGCAAGCGCGACAGCCTGCGTCTATTGGGTTCTGTGGGCGAACCGATTAACCCGGAAGCCTGGGAGTGGTTCTACCGCGTGATCGGTAACGAAAAGTGCCCCATCGTCGATACCTGGTGGCAAACCGAAACCGGCGGTATCATGATTGCGCCGCTGCCTGGCGCGACACCGCTTAAACCGGGCTCTGCGACCGTGCCTTTCTTTGGTGTGAAGCCAGCGCTGGTGGATAATGAAGGTAATATTCTGGAGGGCGCCACCGACGGCAACCTGGTCATTCTGGATTCGTGGCCAGGTCAGGCGCGCTCTATCTGGGGCGACCACGAGCGCTATATCCAGACCTACTTCTCCACCTACGACGGTATGTACTTTACCGGTGACGGCTGTCGTCGCGATGAGGAGGGTTACTATTGGATTACCGGACGCGTAGATGACGTACTGAACGTTTCCGGCCACCGCATGGGTACTGCCGAGATCGAGTCATCGCTGGTGGCGCACAGCGCCGTTGCCGAGGCCGCCGTCGTTGGCTTCCCGCATAATATTAAAGGGCAGGGCATCTATATTTATGTCACCCTGAACGACGGCATTGAAGAGTCTGACGAGCTTAAGAAAGAGCTGACCCAGTGGGTGCGCAAAGATATTGGCCCGATTGCCTCGCCAGATGTCATTCAATGGGCTCCAGGCCTACCGAAAACCCGCTCGGGTAAAATCATGCGTCGTATCTTGCGCAAGATTGCCGCCAATGAGTGCGATGGCTTAGGTGATACCAGTACGCTAGCCGACCCGTCGGTGGTCGATGAGCTGATTGAGCATCGCGCCAATCAATAACGGCAACACCGCTGCAGGCTGCTTAGCCTACGATGTACAGTGCCGGCCGGGTAGGTCGGCACTGTTGTTTTGGTTGGTACGACCTTTCTATTACAAATTGTGCATGTGATGCTTGGGCATGATGAAGCCCATGGGGTACCATGCTTCACAACCGTAAGAGCCTAGCGTCGCGGCGGCAGACAACCCCGCTGCTCGAGGAACCGGAGGAATATCCATGGCAGTAGCTCATAAGTTTATCGTCGCTGACGACCACCCGCTGTTTCGTGCAGCGCTGACCCAAGCGTTACGCCAGTTGGCCCCCCAGGCGGAAATTGTCGAAGCGGATACCATGGAAGCCACCACCGATGTGGTGAATCGCCACCCAGATGCCGATTTGATTCTCCTGGACTTACACATGCCGGGAGCCCATGGCTTCTCTGGTTTGATCCAACTGCGTGGCCAAATGCCTGACATCCCCGTCGCGGTGGTATCAGGTAGTGATGAGCCCTATGTGGTCCGTCGTGCTATTGACTACGGCGCTTCGGGTTTTATCCCCAAGTCGTCCTCTCTACAACTAATTGCTGAGGCTGTGGGAGAAATCCTGCAGGGAGAAGTGTGGTTGCCCGAGGCGTTGGCCAACGTACTGGAAGAGACCAGCGAAGAAGAGTCGCGCTTTGCTGAAGCGATTGCTTCGCTAACGCCTCAGCAATTTCGCGTGCTGAATATGCTGACCGAAGGCCTGCTGAATAAACAGATCGCTTATGAACTGAGTGTCTCTGAAGCGACGATCAAAGCCCACGTGACGGCGATTTTACGTAAGTTGGGCGTGCACTCGCGTACCCAGGCCGTGATCGCGGCTCAAAAACTGGAAGTCGAGCCGCCGAAGGTGGTCTCCTAACGTCGCTCGCTAAAAGCGCTTAACAAAAATTAATTTTCGCTACTCCTTTTTTTAAGCCAGCGGTGGCGCTTAGCGCGCCGCGCGATTAGCCTGCAAAGTGCGGGTCAATAGCGCCCGCAGGGCTGCTGGCTTGACGGGCTTCAATAGCAGTTGATAGCCCGCTCGCTTTATCTCTTCAGCCACCGCTTCAGTACGATCAGCGGTGATTACAATTCCTGGTACCGCGCCTTCAAAGCGCTCGCTGAGTGCTTCCAGCGCCATTAACCCGGTGACTTCGTTATCCAGGTGATAGTCCGCCAGAATAGCGTCCGGGTCGCCGTCCATATTGCGTAGGATTGATTTGGCCCCACCGATGCTGGTGGCGGTAAACACCTCGCAACCCCAACCGCTCAGCATGGCGGTCATGCCTTCCAGAATCAGTGTCTCGTTATCGATACACACAATTCGCGTGCCGCTCAGCTTATGGCTACCGCGCCGCGCTTGAGGCTCAAGCTCGCTATTGCTCGCTTCACGGGTGGTAACGATTGGCACGCTGACGGAGAAAACGGCACCTTTACCCACCGTAGAGCGTACTTTGATGGGGTGGTCCAGCACGCGGCTCATGCGATCAGCAATCGATAGCCCAAGCCCCAAGCCTTTCTCGCTCTCTTTATGACGAGAGACTTGATCCAAGCGGCGGAACTCTTGAAAAATCTCGGTAAGTTTCGATTCAGGAATGCCGGGGCCGCTGTCCCACACTTCAATAGAGAGCCAGCCGCTATGGCGGCGGCAGCCCAGCAGCACGCGGCCCTCTTGCGTGTAACGAATCGCATTGGATAAGAAATTTTGCACGATACGGCGCAGCATTTGCGGATCTGAATCGACCCATAGCTGGGTCGGCACGACCTCTAAGTCCAGCCCGCGATCATCCGCCATCACCTCAAATTCGGCGCGTAGCGGGCGAACGATATCCGCAAGGGCAAAGTGACTGCGTCGCGGGGTTAAGGCGCCTGCGTCCAATTTGGAAATATCCAGCAGGGTACTAAGCAGCTCCTCCGCAGCCTGGAGTGAGTTATCGATATGGCCAACGATACGCTGGGTATCGGTAGTGGTCACATTCTGCATCAAGGCGGAGGTAAACAGCCGGGCCGCGTTGAGCGGTTGTAACAGGTCATGGCTAGCAGCGGCCAGAAAGCGCGTTTTAGAAGCGTTGGCATCTTCCGCCAACTGCTTGGCCTGGCGTAGAGCAAGCTCCGCCTCGGCGCGCACACGGTTCTCCTGTCGCAGTGCTGCGTTGGCCTCGGAAAGCGCCTGAGTGCGTTCCCGTACCCGCTCTTCCAGGGTTTCATTGGTCTCTTTAAGGGCAATTTCAGCCTGGCGGCGCTCGGTAATATCCTGGTAAAGGGCAAAGAAGCCCAGAATCGCTTGACTGTCCCCAAAGTGGGGCGTGTAAGTCACCAGCATATAGCGCATGGCGTCGTTCACCGGCAGCGACACTTCAAAGCTGACCCGCTCACCGTTCAACGCCCGAGCCACCCACGGGGCGCGTTCCTCGGCTTGTTTTATCTGTAGCACGTCTTCAAAGCGGCGGCCAATCACGGCGTTACGATCAATATTGAACGCCTGCTCGTAGGCGCGGTTGGTAAATAGGTAGCGGCACTCTTTATCGAAGTAGGCAATGAGGGCGGGCACGTTATCGGTATAGATCCGGATATTGTTCTCCGAGCGGATCAGCGCCTCCTCGATGCGCTTCTGCTGGGTAATATCCTGATAGGTATACACAAAGCCGCCGCCGGGCATCGGGTTGCCCTGCACTTCCAGCACGCTGCCATCCTGACGATAGCGCACGTAGCGATGGGGCTGACCTTCGCGAATGTTGTCGAGCAGAAGCTGTACGTGCTCTTCAGGGTCGCCGGGGCCGTATTCGCCGTTGTGGGCGTTGTAGCGGAAGATGCGGTCAATGGGGGCGCCGACGCGAATCAGGTGGTCAGGGAAGCGGAACAGCTCCAGGTAGCGCTGGTTCCATACTACCAGCCGCAGGTTCTGATCGACCACGCTGATGCCTTGATTGATATTCTCGATGGTGGCCTGTAGCAGTGCCCGGTTGAACTCCAGTACCTGGGAGGCTTCATCGACAATCGAAATGACATCGGAAATGCCAATGCCGCGCCCCTGCAGTGCCGAGTTAACCACGATACGCGCTGAGGAGGCACCTAACACCGAGGCCAGAAAGCGTTCGGTGAACTGGATAATATCGATCGACGCACGGGTGCCGTCGTCCAGCGGTTTGCCGGCCCGGCGGGCGTAATCTTCAAAGGCGCGATCGACTTGGCCAGCGCCCAGAAATCGCTCACAGAGCACTTTCAGATCGCCCACGGTGGTCGCGCCCGTCCAGGGGCGGTTGACCGAGGTCTGGCGTGTTTCCACGCTGTCCACAAACAGCGAGGCCTGAATGCGCTCAACGACCCGTTGAGACGTGACCTGGGAAATAAAAATGTAGCAGAACAGGTTAACCCCGAGTGACAGCATCACGCCGTGGGTAAAGCTGTCGCCCAGGTTGAGACCGAACAGCGCCGTGGGTGACAACCAGTTAAGCCCCATTGGGCCGCCGCTAAGCCACTCGGTCGGCATTACCCCGGCATTGATCATTGCTGGCAGCAGTAGGCTATAGGCCCAGATAGCGAAGCCTGCGTTCATGCCCACGATTACCCCAAGCCGATTGCCGCGCTTCCAGTAGAGACCCCCAATCAGGGCAGGCGCGAACTGGGCGGCGGCAGCAAATGAAAGCATGCCGATGGAGGCCAGCGAGGTGAACTCGGCGATGAGCTGGTAGAAGCCGTAGGCCATGGCGAGGACGGCGACAATGGTTAAACGCCGTGCGCGTAACACCAGGCGGCCATAATCCCGGGCCTTGGTGTCAAACCAGCGCAGCCGGAACAGGGCAGGGATAACAATTTCATTGGAGATCATGATCGACACGGCCACCGCGGCAACGATCACCATGCCGGTCGCTGCGGAGAAACCGCCGATAAAGGTAAGCAGCGTCAGCCACTGTTGCCCCGAGGCCATGGATAGTGCCAATACATAGGTGTCCGGCTCGACACCGCTTTCGGAAAACATCAGCAGCCCGGCAGCGGCAAGCGGCACCACGAAAAAGGCAATCGCCAATAGGTAGAGCGGGAAAAGCCAGCGGGCTTTGGTGGCGTCGTCGGGGTGAATATTCTCGACCACCGCCACATGGAACTGGCGGGGGAGACACAGAATCGCCAGCATGGCGAGCAGGGTTTGCGCCCAGAAGCTCTGGCCAAAGTCCTGGTTGGCCAACTGGCGCTGAAGCTCAAGCTGGCTTTCGGCATGCCCCATCAGCTCACCCAGGCCATCGAACATGCCCCAGGTGACAAAGGCGCCCAGCACCACAAAGGCCAAGAGCTTGACCAGCGATTCAAAGGCGACGGCATGGATCAAGCCTTCGTGGTGTTCGGTGGCATCGGTATGCCGAGTACCAAAAAGAATTGCGAAGATGGCCATCACAATGGCAACGTAAAACGCCGTATCGCCAAACAGCGGCGTGTGGGTCACATCCGAGGCGTCGGTGAGCACACTAAAGGTGGTGGAGACCGCTTTCAGCTGTAGCGCGATGTAGGGCAGGGTGCCGACTAGAGCGACTAAACTGGCAAAAGCGGCCAGCGACTGGGTTTTGCCGTAACGGGAGGCGATAAAATCGGCAATGGAGGTAACGTTTTGGTGTTTGGCAACGCGAATCATCTTGGCCAACACCGGCCAGAACAGTAAAAACGTCAATATCGGGCCGACGAAGATACTCGCGAACGACCAGCCCGCAGTGGCTGCCTGGCCCACGGCGCCATAAAACGTCCATGATGTACAATAGATCGCTAGCGCCAGACTATAGATAATCGGGCGCCGCCGAGTGGCGCCATGGGTACGCGCGCGGCGGTCACCGTACCAAGCTATGCCGAATAAAACGGCTATATATAGCAGCGATACCGCTACCAGTAGCCCGCCGTGAAACATGCCTATTCCCCCGCCAAAGTGTGCGATCCGCTAAACTTGCGCTGATAAAAAGGCTTTATTCTAGGCGAAACTGCGGGTCGTGTACGACCGTTTGTACTACGAACGTTAATTGTCTATGCGCACACGTTGTTGAGCAGGGGCGAGGTTTCACGCAGCGTGCGTATCTCTTCAAGCATCGGCTCGCGAGACGCTTCATCCAGCGGCACCAATTCTCGGTTCTCACAGTTGAGTAAGTAGGGCTGGGTGATCAGAATATCGGTGTGGTGACGCTCAAACTGATAAAGAATAAATTCTGCCAAGCGGGCGTCGCCCTGCTCGGTGATACGAATGTTATCGCTGTCCACCACGCTAAATTTGGTGGTCATGGGGATCGCAAAGGTCCATGGGCGCCAGATGGCGGTGCTGGTATCGGTTGAGATCACCGTGGCACTCTCGGGAAGCTGCGCCTGCTTGTGTTCAAACCAGCTGTATTCCACCTGTATTTGATAGCCTAACATGCCCAGCCCGCCACACACCGGAACGATCCACTTGGGTAGCCGTTTGCCGCTCAGCTTGCGCAGTATCAAGCCAATCCCTGCGGCCGCAAGGCCAGCAAAAACAGCGGCGATCAAATGCCATATCATAAAATATCCTTTCTAAAAGCCATCTTTAACGGCTATCTATAAAGCCATCGGGCCTCCGTAAGGAAGCCCGATGGTAAGGTCGTTTCCAAAACGCAATCACATGATAGCGATAATACGTTAGGAGGGATTATGACTTAGTGATCAATGGCCATACCAGCACCTTTGGGATAGCGAACGCTTTCCACCAAATCCTGAATTTCCTGCGGCGGTGCAGCGGTCACTCTAGAAACCCCGAAGGCAACGGCGAAGTTGATCATCGCGCCGACGGCACCGAAGGATAGCGGCGAGATGCCCAAGATCCAGTTGTCAGGCGTATTGGCCAGCGTGTTGGTGCCGGGAATGAAGAACCAGCCCAGGTACGTAAAGATGTACAGCAGGGTGCAAATCAAACCCGTCAGCATACCGGCGATTGCCCCTGAGTTGTTCATCCGCTTGGAGAAGATACCCATCATCAGCGCGGGGAAAAGTGACGCACCGGCGATACCAAAGGCGAGTGCCACCGTTTGCGCCGCGAACCCTGGCGGATTGAGCCCCAGGTAGGTGGCCAATAGAATGGCACCGCCCATGGAGATTCGAGCCGCGAGCATTTCGCCTTTTTCGGAGATTTTCGGGTTGATCATGGTCTTGATCAAATCGTGACTGATCGCCGACGAGATCGCCAGTAGCAAGCCTGCCGCTGTCGAGAGTGCTGCGGCGATACCACCTGCTGCGATCAAGCCAATGACCCAGCCGGGCAAGTTGGCAATTTCCGGGTTGGCGAGTACCAGAATGTCGTTATTAACGGTGAGCTCGTTGCCTTCCCAGCCACGGTCTGCGTAGTCAGTTGCATCGTTGTAGAACTGAATACGACCATCATCGTTAGCATCGGTGAAGTTGATCAGGCCCGTCTCTTCCCAGGTGCGGAACCAGTCAGGACGCTCTTCGTACAGGATCGGGTTTTGTGCTGCTTCTTCGTAGTTTTCAGTTTGGCCCGCCATTTCTGGGTAGACCGTGGTCATCAGGTTCAAGCGCGCCATAGAGCCCACCGCCGGTGCGGTAAGGTAAAGCAGTGCAATGAACACCAGCGCCCAACCGGCAGACCAACGTGCGTCGGCTACTTTCGGTACGGTGAAAAAGCGAATGATAACGTGAGGCAGACCAGCCGTACCGACCATCAGCGATAAGGTGAACAGCACCATGTTGAGTTTGTTGTCCACGTCGGCGGTGTAGTCGCGGAAGCCCAAAGCACTCACAACGTCATCCAGTTTTTCAAGCAGCGGTACACCCGACTCGGTGTGCGTGCTGAACATACCGAACATCGGAATGGGGTTGCCGGTCAGTTGGAAGGCAATAAACACCGCAGGAATGGTGTAAGCGATGATCAGAACGATGTACTGCGCTACCTGCGTGTAGGTAATGCCTTTCATACCGCCAAATACGGCGTAGAGGAAAACGATCAGCGCGGCTAACCAGATACCCCAGGTGTTGCTGACTTCCAGAAAGCGTGAGAAGGCTACGCCCGCACCGGTCATCTGACCGATTACATAGGTGACTGACGCTACAATCAAGCACACGATCGCCACTAAGCGAGCGGTGTTGCTGTAGAAGCGGTCACCAATGAAGTCGGGCACGGTGAACTTACCAAACTTACGCAGGTAAGGGGCTAGTAGCATCGCCAGGATAACGTAGCCACCGGTCCAACCCATCAGGAAGGTGGAGTTAGCGTAGCCACCCGAGGCCAACAGACCTGCCATGGAGATAAACGACGCTGCTGACATCCAGTCCGCTGCGGTCGCCATGCCGTTGGTGATGGGATGAACGCCGCCACCCGCTACGTAGAAGTCTTTCGTCGATCCTGCTCGGGCCCATATCGCAATGCCGATATAAAGGGCAAAGGAGGAGCCTACGAACAGTAGGTTGATTGCAAACTGGCTCATACCGGCTTACTCCCCAAGTCCAAATTTTTGATCGAGCTTATTCATCTTCCAGGCGTAAAAGAAGATCAGCACGATAAACGTTAAAATGGAGCCCTGTTGTGCAAACCAGAAGCCAAGATCAGTGCCGCCTACCGGAATGCCGGCAAGCAGTGGGCGAAATAGGATAGCGCATCCGTAAGAAACAAATGCCCAAACCGCTAGGCATCCGAAAATCAAGCGAACGTTAGCTTTCCAGTATTCAGCAGCATTGGTTTTATCGTCTGCCATTGTGTTGCTCTCCACTTGTGATTTTTAAGGTTGGGAAAGTTCACGAGGAATAGCGTGTGACCCATCAGGGCAATCGCACGTCGAAAGCCACTCAATCGTAAGAGTGGTGAGCCAGCTTTCGTCAGCACGTCACCTTATTATTCGATTTGAAATGTCGAGTTAGTTAGTGACGTGCGATTACCCTGCATGACTCATTGTTAATACTGGGCAATATTCACTAAAAAATAAATCCCAGACTTTGGTATCAATATACAGTTAAGACGCTTTTACGCGTACACAGGTGTTTGAAAATATAGGAATTTAGAGGCTTTTTGAGCGAAATTTTTAGGCGTTTGATGGGCTATAGGACGATAGTCTAGTAAGCAAATAAAAGTGGTTATTGACTACTTTAAATACAGAGTGTGCAGTTTAGTTTTAATCGCAATTAGCAAATGCTGATACTTTGGTAGTGTATCAAAAGTCGCTTCGACCTTAGCGTGATAGCTAAAGGTATAACAACTTTATACTTGCTAGTTTGGAAGCGAATCCTTTATACCCGTACAGCCACCTTCTCATAATAATGGATAACACGTTTGAAGCGTTGGGTTGACTCCTTTGATAAGGATCGATGTCGGGCGGAGTGCTCGCTTAGTTATTTTTTTGTCTTTTTTAGTTCGCCTTTAGTTGAAGGAGGTCATGCACAATGGTTGATGTGGATCTATCCCAACTGCCGTTTACGCTTCTTGACGATGAAGGGCGTGACCATATTCGCCGTGGCATTGATTTAGCCTACTTTGATCGTGACGAAATAATCCTGGAAACCGGGCAAGCGGGTGAGTTCGTTTTTCTGATACATAAAGGCGAAGTGGCTGAAATCGACCCCACGTTGCCTGCGTCCACGTCGCGTATTGGCCATTACACGGCAGGGGATCTGTTCGGGGCGATCAGTATTCTCAATGGTAAAAGTCGCTATCGTTTTAAGGCGGAGCAGGAGAGCCTTTGCTACTTATTGCCCAAAGCGCTGTTTCAACAGTTGTGCCGCCACTACCCTGACTTCAGTAACTTCTTTCGCCAGTCGCTGACGCATAAAGCACGGTTGCTAACAGAAAAGCGCGCAGAAGGCGGCGTTACCATGGCGGGTTTTATGCTGGCTAAGGTGAGCGAATGTATGCGCGAGCCGCTGCTAATGGCGGCCTCAGCCGATATTGCCAGCGCGGTGAAACGGCTCAACGACAGTCATGCCGACAGCCTGCTCGTCGAGACGCAAGGCAAACTCGGTATGGTGACCAAAACCGATTTGCTCAATGGGTTGGTATTAGGCGATAGCGATGTGTCATCACCGCTTGAGGAGATCGCCCATTTCGAGCTAGTCACGGTGTCGCCGGAACAGTATTTGTTTGAAGTGCTGGTGCTGATGACCCGGCATAAAGTGACCCGCGTCGTGGTGCTGGAGCAAACCGCTCTTAAAGGCGTCGTGGAACTCACCGATGTGCTGAGCTATTTCTCCAGCCGTAGCTACGTGGTGAGTTTACAAGTCGAACAGGCGAGTAGCTTAGAAGCGCTGTCGGCGGCCAGCCAGCGTACCCCTGAACTGGTCAAAGCGTTGATGGCCCAGGGCGTCAAATTACGCTTTGCGATGGGTCTGCTCGCCGCGCTGAACGGCCGTATCATGAGCAAAGCCTGGGAGTTCACTATTGAGGAGAAGTACCGCGAGCAGAGCTGCATGATGGTGATGGGCAGCGAGGGTCGCGGTGAGCAAATTCTCAAAACCGATCAAGATAATGGCCTCATTCTCGCCGATAATGCCCAGTGGCCTGCGTTAGCGAGCCACATGCAAACGCTGACGGATACGCTGATTCAGCTTGGCTACCCGCCTTGCCCCGGCAATATCATGGTTTCAAACCCTGAGTGGGTGGGCACGGTGTCACAGTGGAAGAGCAATATTGCCAAATGGGCCAGCGAGCGCGATGGCGATAGCCTGATGAAGCTGGCGATTATGCTCGATGCCCATGCCGTTGCCGGCAATCCCAGCTTACTTGAAAGCGTCCGCGAGGAGCTGTTTGAACGCTGCTCACGTGATGAGCTGTTGCTCTCTTACTTTGCTCGCACGGCGCTACGCTTCTCGACGCCCTTGACGCTGTTTGGCTCGTTGAAAAAGCCACAGCACGGTATCGATATCAAAAAGGGTGGCATCTTTCCCATTGTTCATGGTGTGCGCACCATGGCGCTTGAACGGCGAATTAAAGCCACTTCGACACTGGATCGTTTAGACGCGTTGGCCGTCGATGGGCGTTTGGATCGACGCTTTGCCGACGACCTGGGCGAAGCGTTGGCGCTGTTTTCCGAACTGCGTCTCAAGCAACAGCTTGCCGCCTTGGAGGCAACCAGTACGCTGGAGGAGGCAAATCGCTCCAATCGAGTCGTGGTGCAAAACCTCTCTTCGTTAGAGCGGGACTTATTACGTGAAGCTTTGCATATCGTCAAAGACTTTAAGCAACGGCTTTCCCATCGTTATCATCTGGAGTATTCGTGAGCGGAATGCGGCTGTTAGATCGACACGTGGCACTCTTCAGCGGTTCCTTGCGTACCCTACTGCGCCGCGAAAGCGACCGCCGACGCTGTGCCGACTCCCCCTATGCCTGGCTCTTTCAGCCTTATATGGGCGAAGAGCTGGTGGCGCTTGCCTGCACGGCCACGCCTACCGCGACGTCACCGGTGATCAGTCTGGCAGCAGTGGTGCTTAGCCAGCAGCAGGTGCGAACCAGCCGGGCTTTTGTCATGACCCTGGGTACGCCGGGGCAAGTAAACACTGCGTCGCTGCGCCGTCATCACCTGCTGTGTCAGGCGGGGGAAGTCACTTCTCCAAGCAGTGATAACTTAAGTGCGTTGGTGGAGTTTATCGGCAATCGCCCTATTGTCGGCTGGCAGTTGGACCAGCGGATTGGGGCGTTAAATATAGAGCTGAGTAAACGTTTGGATTTTGCGCTGCCAAATGCCCAGGTAGACGTAGCAAAACTGCACCAGCGCCAATTGCGGCGCTTGCACCCTGAGGTGGAGGCGCCGAGTACCTTTGCCCAGGCGCTGGCGTGTTGGCAGGTGCCGTCGATGGGGATGCACGGTGTGTTAGGCGAAGCGACGGCGAGCGCGTTGCTGTATATGCGCCTGCAGCGTGTGATGGCACAAGCGGCTTAGAACGGCGTGACGAGTAGTTGGGTCTGGGCGGTGAGTGTTGTTAGAATAGCAGCCACTTTTTTCTTTGATGCCTTCCACCCTCGGCAGTGCTTATACCATGCAATCTCTTGATCACTTTGACCCTGCTCACCTTGACACGGTTGGAGCCAGCCCCGCTAACGTTGCGCACGACCAGTCTGAACTGGCCGATGCGAAGCAGAAACGTGAATTCAACAAGCTGCAAAAGCGCCTGCGCCGAGAGGTGGGCAACGCCATTATTGATTACCAGATGATCAATGAAGGCGACCGCGTCATGGTGTGCCTCTCAGGGGGAAAGGACAGCTATACGATGCTGGAGATTTTACGCAATCTGCAGCGCAATGCGCCGGTCAACTTCTCACTGGTGGCGGTCAATCTGGATCAAAAACAGCCCGGTTTTCCTGAGCATGTATTGCCTGCGTATCTGGATAAGCAGGGCGTGGAGTACCACATCGTCGAGCGCGATACTTACTCGGTGGTGAAAGAGAAAACCCCAGAAGGCAAAACCACCTGCGCGCTCTGTTCACGCCTGCGCCGTGGCTCACTCTATGGTTTTGCCGAAGAGATTGGTGCCAACAAAATCGCCTTGGGCCACCACCGTGAAGACATCCTCGAGACGCTGTTTCTGAATATGTTTTTTGGTGGCAACCTAAAAGCGATGCCGCCTAAGCTGCTCTCTGATGATGGCAAGAATATCGTTATCCGGCCGCTGGCTTACTGCAAAGAAGCCGATATTGCCGAGTTCTCCCGGTTAATGGAGTTCCCGATTATTCCCTGCAACCTGTGCGGCTCTCAGCCCAATATGCAGCGCCAGGTCGTCAAAGAGATGCTCGCCGAATGGGATAAAAAATTCCCCGGCCGCCTGGAAAGCATGTTCAAAGCCGTTACCAATATTGCGCCTTCGCAGCTGGCAGATCGCACCCTGTTCGATTTTGAAGGGTTAGAAGCGAAGCAGGCCGAGCTACTGGCTGGCCGCATCCAGGCGTTCAACGTCAGCTAACCGTTTGCTGCTCCTCTTCGGCGAGGGTGATCAAGCGCTGCATATCAAGAATATTGACCTCTCGCCCGGAGACCGCCACCACGTGCTGCTGTTGAAAGCGGCTTAAAATCCGGCTGACGGTTTCCACTGCCAAGCCCAGGTAGTTGCCGATATCCGCTCTCGGCATCGAAAGGCGAAAGCTGTAGGGCGAATAGCCCCGGCGGCGAAAACGATCCGAGAGCGTGATTAAGAAGCTCGCTAGCCGCTGGTCGGCGGTCTTACGCGACAGCAGGCGCATCATACGCCGGTCGTCGCGCAACTCTTTGCTCATACTGCGATAGAGCTGCCCACGCAACTCGGGCAGTTCTTCAGAGAGTGAATCCAGGCGATCAAAAGGAATCTCGCAAACGGTGGTGGTTTCCAGGGCAATCACGCTGCCTGGATAGTGCTTTTCATCGATCCCGTCCAGCCCTACCAGCTCGCTGGGAAGGTAGAAATTTGTCAACTGTTCGCTGCCGTTTCCCTCTGCCGTCACCTGCTTCAAGCTACCCGAGCGCACCGCATAAACGCTGGTAAAGGTATCGCCTTGACGAAACAGCGGCTCGCCTTTTTTGAGCGGCGAACGGCGGCGAATAATGGCATCGAACTGCCCCATATCGTCTATCTCAAGAGCAAGCGGCAAGCATAGAGAGCTCAAACTGCAGGTTTGGCAGCGAGCTTCATGGAGTAGCGAGCGTCGGCGGCCTATGGGTTCCAACATGCATGGCTCCTTAGGTAGCTCCTTGAGTAGCGTCTTACCTTTAAGGTAATCACCACGCTGAGCTGAGGTAGGCCTTCCCTATTATCAAAACTTCAGTATGGAAGCTTCACGGGGTCGGCGACAGGGTGTTTATATAACCTTTGAGTAACGTTGACCCGTATGCTGCGGCAGGTGCGCATCAAACGCCATGGCGAGGTGGCGTATCAGCAGGCGTCCTATCGGTGTCGCGCTGAGCCGATCGCCGCTGCGTGTCAGCAAGCCATCGAGCTCGGCGTCCTGTAAGCGCTCCAGCGCTGGCGCAAAGTAGCGTGGGGCGTCGATATTCCAGCGCTGGCTAACGTCGGTTAGGTCAATCTGCATCGCACACATTAGCCGCTCAATCACGTCCCGGCGAATCAGATCATCGTGACTCAAGCGCAGCCCGCGCACCGTCGCCAACTGGCCTTGGTCTAGCGCCGTTTCGTAGCGGGCGAGGTCACTCGGGTTCTGCGCATAGACGTCATCGATGCGCGAGATCGCCGATACGCCAAGCCCCAGTAAGTCGCACTGAGCGTGGCTAGAGTAGCCCTGAAAGTTACGCTGCAGCGAGCCTTCACTCTGAGCCATCGCCAAGCTGTCATCCGGGCGGGCAAAGTGATCCATACCGATATGCACGTAACCTGCCGCCGTGAGCATCTCAATGGTCGTGCGTAAAATAGCCAGTTTCTCATCGCCACTCGGCAGGTCATCGACATTAATCCGGCGCTGGGGAGCAAAACGCTCGGGCAGATGGGCATAGTTAAAGATTGAAAGCCGGGCAGGGTTCAACTCGATCACTTGGCGTAGGGTGCGCGCAAAGCTCTTTTCGGTTTGAAACGGCAGGCCGTAAATCAAATCCAGGTTCAACGAGCGAAAGCCCAGGCGGTGCGCTTCGTCCATCAACGTTTCAGTGAGTACCCGTGGTTGAATGCGGTTAATGGCTTTCTGCACTAGCGGGCTAAGATCTTGTACGCCCAGGCTAATACGATTAAACCCCAGCGACTGTAGATGGCGTAGGGTAAATACGTCCGCTTCGCGTGGGTCTATTTCAATGGCGTAATCGCGCCCAGGAGAGGACGAAAGGCCAAAGCGCGCATCCAGGCGGTCTATCAGATCACCCATTTGATTCAAACTTAGAAACGTCGGTGTTCCGCCGCCCCAATGCAGCTGCTCCACCGGCCGTGACGTATCCAGGTGGCGAGCAGTCAGCACCATTTCACGATCCAGACGAGTCAAATAGGGCTCGGCCAGTGCCGTGTTCTTAGTGGCTATTTTATTACACGCACAGTAAAAGCAAATTTTATGGCAGAAGGGGATATGCACATACAGCGAGAGGGGGCGCTGGCCTTCATTGCTGCGTTCTAACGCCTGGGTTAAGTCGCCCGGGGTAAATTGGTCGTGAAACGACAACGCGGTGGGGTAGGAGGTATAGCGCGGCCCGCTGGTATCGTAGCGGCGCAGCAAGGCTTCATCCCACGCCGCCTGCCCGGTGGCTGGCTTGGTCGTGGTTGAGGTCGTTGTAGAAGAAGCCGCTAGGGCATGAACGGGCATGAAGTGGCTCCGGCGTTAAAAGGGGCGTTTTAAAGGCTGTTTTTTCAAAGCCAGAGCCAGCCTAACGCGCGGCGCCGATATAAATATTGAGCCAAGTCATGTTAATGCAAGTTGTGTGCGGTGACTGTCCACAGTTGCCACAACGCGAACGCAATGATCGTTATGGCCGCGACGCTGCGCGTGGCCGGGTGACGAATCAAGTGACTTAGCTGGCGCGCGGCAAGCCCGGTGGCCAAAAGTGCAGGCAGCGTGCCCAGCCCAAAGGCGCCCATTAGCAGTGCCCCCTGCAATGGGTCGGCGATTGCCAGGCTCCAGGCCAGCATGGAGTAGACCAGCCCGCAGGGTAGCCAGCCCCAAATGGCGCCCAGCGCAAAGGCTTGGGGAAGATGCACCACCGGCATTAAACGCCGCCCCACCGGCTCGATAAACCGCCATAGGCGGCGGCCCACCGCTTCTACCTTGAGTAACCCTTTCCACCAGTTGGCGATATACAGCGCCATTAATATCAGCATTAGGGCGGCAAAGATTTGCAGCAGCATTCGCGCCGTGCCTGAAAGGGAAGCCAGCGTGCCTAACAGCGCCACCAGGGCGCCTGCACTCATATAGCTAATGATACGGCCGGCGTTGTAGCTGAGCAGCAGGCCACCCATACGTGCGGGGTGACGCATGCTGGGCGGTATCGCAAAAGTGAGTGCGCTCATAATGCCCCCGCACATGCCGATGCAGTGGGCGCCTCCCATCAAACCAAACACAAACGCCGCCAGCAGTGGCGGTAGGTCGAGGCCCGTTGGGTTCATGACCGAGGCTCTTGGTCGTCGGTTGAGTGTTCGGCGGGGGGGGGCGGCTTTTGCTTAGTGCGCTGACGTTGCTGGTGCTGTTCAGGGGTTAGGTCGTTCTCGTCTTCATCGAACAGGATACGGTGCGCCGGGCCTTCCAGATCGTCGAACTGGTCGTTTTTGACCGCCCAGAAAAATGCCCAGACGGCAAGGCCCAGCAGAATCAGCGAAAGCGGAATGAGCAGATACAGAATCGTCATGCGGTTACCGGCGTTGAAGCGCTGGGCGAAGCAGCGGGCGGGTTCGTACGCCAGCGTGACAGCCGCAGCGCATTGCCCACCACCACGAGCGAGCTGAGCGACATACCAATGGCCGCCAGCCAGGGCGGTACCAGTCCCATGGCCGCTAGCGGCAGCGCGGAAAAGTTATAGCACACTGACCAGATCATATTCTGCCGCATGATACGCCTCGTCGCGCGGGAAATCTCGATGGCATCATAAATCCGCATTAGCCGTGGGCTTAGCAGTACCGCGTCGGCGCGGGTGCGCGCCAGGTCCGTTGCGCCATTCATGGCAATGGCCACATCGGCACCGGCTAATACCGGCACGTCATTGATGCCGTCACCAATCATCACCACCTTTTCGCCAGCAGCTTGAAGCGCTTTCATTCGGGCCAGTTTACCTTCAGGGCTGGTGCCCGCATGCCAGGTAGTAATATTGAGTTGGTTGGCGAGGCTCTCTACGGCATCGACAGTGTCCCCAGAGAGCAATTCGACGTTTAAACCCGTGGCCTGCAGCGCCGCCACCGTGGCGGCGGCGTCATCGCGAATACCGTCATGCAGGCCAAACCAGGCGCGGGGCTCGCCATTTTCGCTTAGCAGCAGCCACTGCCCTTTGGCGGGGGCTGAGGTGGAGCTTTCAGCGGCGCTATCCATTGCAAAGTGGGGCTTGCCCAAACGCCACCGGTTGCCGTTCAATGTGCCTTCCAGGCCCTGGCCGGTATGGCTGCGAATGTCGTGGGCATGGAGGGTGGCATCACGAAACGGTCGAAAGGCGCGGGCGATGGGGTGTTCCGAGTGTGCTTCGAGCGCTGCCGCAACTGCCTGGGCACGCTCGGCGGTTAATTCGCCCAGCGGCTGGGTTTGGGTCAGGTGCATTTCGCCGCGGGTCAGCGTGCCGGTTTTATCAAAAATCACTCGGGTGACGCTAGAGAGTGTCTCCATGGCATCGGCACGGGTGATCAACACACCGCGCTTACGCAGTTGGCCGTGGCCTGCCGTCAGGGCGGCGGGGGTGGCCAGCGCGAGCGCACAGGGGCACGTCACGACCAGTACCGAAAGCAGTACCCACAACATTCGCGAAGGATCGATAAACCACCAGGCAATCGTGACGCAGGCGGTCACCAGCAGCAGGCGCAGCACGAACAGATGCGCCATGCGTGCAGCCATCTGGGCAAGCCTAGGGCGACTGGCAAAAGCCCGATCGGTAAGATCGACAATGCCCGCCACACGGGCATCGCGCCCGGCGTGGGTGACCCTGATTACCAGTGGGTTTTCCATGTTCTGGCTGCCGCCGACAATGCGGTCGCCCACCCGGCGGGTGACCGGCAGATATTCGCCGGTCAGCATCGATTCATCGAGGCTGGATTCGCCCTCTTCAATCATGCCGTCGGCGGGCACGCCGTGGCCGGGCTTGATCAGTACGCGATCACCGGGTGTAAGTTCGCTGGCGGGTAGGATACGCTCGCTGCCGTCTTGCTCCAGTCGCGTGGCCGAAATAGGTAGTACGCCGCTAAGCGCATTGCCGCTGTGCCCGCTGCGGCGCCTGGCGCGACCTTCCACGTAGCGGCCAAACAGCAAAAAGAAGGTGAACATGGCGACCGAGTCGAAATAGACCTCGCCGACATCAAACAGTACCGCGTAGCTGCTGGCAAGATACGCCCCGCCAATCGCCAGCGACACCGGCACATCCATCCCTAGCACGCCCGTGCGCAGATCGCGCAGCGCATTGCGGAAGAACGGTTGGGCGGAGAAAAACACCACCGGCGTTGCCAGCGCAAATGAGAGCCAGTGGAATAGGGCGTAGAAGTCGTCGCTGATTTCACCGGGGCCCGAAACGTAGATCGGGATCGAGAACATCATCACTTGCATCATCCCTACCGCGGCGATAATCAGGCGTCGCACGTTCATGCGCTCTTCGTGCTGCAGGCGCGCCTGAGCTTGATCCGGTTCGTAGGGCTGAGCGTCGTAACCAATCGCCGCCAGTTCGGCCAGCAGTTGTGATAGTTTCAGCTGCTGGGGATTCCAGCTCACCCGCAGGCGATGATGGGTTAAGTTCACCGCGCTGGAAGTAATTCCCTCAAGCGCGTTCAGGCGGTGTTCGATCAGCCAGGCACAGGCGGCGCAGGTAATGCCCTCAATAGCAAGGGTCGCTTTTACATTTCCCTCATCGCCATCGGGGTGAACGAACTGGGCCTGCAGGCCAGGGTCGTCGAACACCGACCACGTATCCGCTTTGGCGGCCTGACGTTCATCGGGGCGTTCAGGAAGTTCGGTGCGATAACGGTAGTAGCTCTCTAAGCCGCCATCGACAATGGCATGGGCGACCGCCTCGCAGCCGGGGCAGCAAAGCGGGCGGATTTGATCATCAAGGGTAATCGACCAGGGGGCCGCGGCGGGCACCGGATTACCGCAGTGGTAGCACTCAGTGGCAGGCACGGCATTGCTCATTCGCTTTCTTTGCGCCCTCCCGGCAGTAGCGCGACGCTGTTTTCATTAGGGAAAGTGGCTTCCCCGGTTAGCCGCCAGTCGGCATCTTCCAATGCGGGCTGTATTTGCAGGTACCAGCGGTAGCGCAGGTTATCAGGCCCTTGGGTGATATAACGGCCATCACGCACATGCTCCAACACAAACGATTGGTCCCGGTTATCTTCCGTGGGGAAAATAAGGTCTAAAAAGAGCGCTTCCGGGCGGGCCTCGCCGCTTAAATCAACCACGATATCGCTGGTCAGCGGGTCGATTCGTAAGTCGGCGCTCAGGTTTAACTCACGCGCGTGCTCCTGTTTGGCAAGCACCATGTTAATGGCTTTGCCGTGCTCGTAGTAATCTTCCTGTACCACCATGCCGTCGAAACTTTTGATCGACATAACGGCAAAGCCGGTGCTGACGATAATCGACGAGAGCAGAATGCCGATTAAAAACCATGGCCAAAACTGCTTGTACCAGGGTGTCACCTTCTTGCTAGCGGGTAGGGATGACATCGTGTTTATCTCCTAATATCGCCCAGGAAGCGGGCTTCCCGCTCAAGGCGAATACGGTCGTCTTGCTGAGCCTGCAATGTAAAGACAATGTCGTGACTGGGTTGCTGCAAATCGTCAGGACTAACGGTTGCCGTCACCACTTCCAGGCGTGACTCACCTGCCGGCACGCTAATCAGGGGGTTATCCAGGGCCAGGCTAGGTAACCCCGAGGCGCTTAGCTGGTAGGTGTGATCCTGGTCATCAAGATTACGTATGGTCAGGGTAAACACATTACTAATCAGGCCGTCGCGGGTCGTTTGATAGAGCTGCGTGCGCTCGCGTTCCGCGTCGAAGTTAAGCGGCATGCGGTCATTAATGGCCCAGGCAAAGGTGCCTATCATGAGCACTAGCGCCGCGAAGTAACCTAGCAGGCGGGGGCGCATGATATGGCTCTTTTTCCCCTCGAGTGCGTTTTCGGTCGTGTAGCGTACCAGCCCTCTCGGGTAACCCATCTTGTCCATGACGCTATCGCAGGCATCGATACAGGCCGCGCAGGAGATGCACTCTACCTGTAGACCGTCACGGATATCGATGCCGGTGGGGCAGACCTGCACACACAGGTCGCAGTCGATACAGTCGCCGTAGCCTGCTTCACGAGCCTCTGGATGGCTTAGGCTTTTGGGGCGATGGCCGCGGGGTTCGCCACGGGACTCATCATAAGAGACGATCAGCGTATCACGGTCAAACATCACCGACTGAAAACGTGCATAGGGGCACATATAGATACACACCTGTTCGCGTAGCCAGCCAGCATTTAAATAGGTAAAGACCAGGAAAAAGCCAACCCAAAAATAGGACCAGCCATGGGCCTGGAGGGTGGGTAATTCCGCGACGAGATCGCGTATCGGGGTGAAATACCCTACAAAAGTGATACCGGTGGCAAGTGAAATCAGTAGCCAAGCGGTGTGCTTAGCGCCTTTACGCCAGGCTTTGTCTTTGGTCATCGGCTGGTTGTCGAGCTTCATGCGTCGATTGCGCGAGCCTTCAAGGCGGTGTTCAAACCAAATAAACAGGAAGGTCCAAACGCTTTGCGGACAGGTGTAACCGCACCATACCCGGCCAGCAAAGACGGTAATGAAGAACAGCCCAAAGGCGCAAATGATCAACAGCCACGACAGCAGAATGAACTCCTGGGGGTAAAACGTAGCGGTAAAAATATGAAATTCGCGATTAGGCAGGTCGAACAAAATTAACGGCCTGTCACCGATGTTGATCCACGGCAATAGGAAAAAAAGCAGCATTAATGCCCAGTTAGTGCTGCGCCGGAGCTTCTGGAAAAAACCTTTAATTTCCCGTACATAAATGTGGCGCCGCTTAGCGTACATTTCCTGGCTCACCGTTTCACGCGGGGGCGTGTGGTAACCCACCGGGTTCGGCGTGACGTCTTGGGTCGGTATCTTTTCCATGGCGGTATTCCCGGCTCAGAAGGCAGGAGAGAGTGCACCCCAGTCTCGTAAGGCGGTGCATGGCCAATATTGTATCGGGTTGTGCATAAAGAAAGGGTGCGGTTTGGGGCCGCACCCTTTCTTGGCTAGCGTTGCTGGTCGACGATCAGTCTGCTAAGCGCAGGCTATAGACGTAGGCAGCCACCAGGTGAACGCGCTCTTCGCCAATATACGCGGCTTGCGCAGGCATATGGCCGTTACGACCATTGCGTAACGTTTGACGAACGGAATCGCCCACCTCCTGGCCAGGCGCTAGGTAGAGCCAAGTATTGTCAGTTAGGTTGGGGGCACCTAAGGCCTGATTACCAGTGCCGCTTGGGCCGTGGCAGGCAGCACAAACCGCCATGAAGGTGCTTTCACCGCTCGCTGCGCGCTCAGCATCATGTTCCTCGTCAGACAGCGACAGGACATATTGCGTCAAATTCTCAATATTGTTCTGTCCCAGCTGTTGCCAGGAAGGCATGTTGCCATTACGGCCATTGGTCAGCGTCTGGACGATGTTGTCCGGCTCGCCGCCATATAACCAGTCGTCATCGGTCAAGTTGGGGAAGCCGTAACCGCCTTGCGCATTGGAGCCGTGACATACCGCGCAGTTATTCTGAAAAATACGCTCCGCGACCTGCATCGCTTCAGAATCTTCGGCGAGTTCGGGAATAGGCACTTCCTGGTATTGAGCAAAGATCGGCGTGAAACGCTCTTCAGCCTGAGCGACCTCTTCTTCCCATTGGCCTTCTTGCGTCCAGCCCAGCACGCCTGCGTAGTTGCCAAGGCCGGGGTAGAGCACTAGGTAGCCCAGTGCAAACACCACGGTCAGTACAAATAGCTGGAACCACCATTTGGGCAGCGGATTGTCATACTCTTCAATGCCGTCGGCGGCGTGGCCGGTCGTTTCGACATTACCCTCAGCGTCAGGTGTTTTATCGGTGCGGCGGTTGGCAAGCAGTATCCAAACGCTCAGCGCAATCGTGCCGAGCGTGATGATAATGATCCAGGCGCTCCAGAAGCCGGATAGGGAGTCACCCCACAAATTGTTCATCACTTCTTATCTCCCCTGTCTTGGCGGGAATGCGCGTCACTGTCGCTTTCACGCGAAGCGTGCTCATCACTGGTCGGTTGCTCATCGTCGTCGGCAAAGGGCAAATTAGCCGCTTCGTCGAAATCTGGCTTGCGTCGCTTGGAGTACGCCCACAGGGCGATACCGATAAAAGCGAAAATCAAGATCAGCGTCATGAGGCCGCGAAAAGTTCCCGTATCCATAGCTTAGCGAGTACCCTCGAGCACGGTGCCAAGCTGCTGTAGATATGCGACCAGGGCGGTGATTTCCTGGGTGCCGCGCACATCTTCAGTCGCATTGGCAATGTCTTCGTCGGTATACGGCACGCCCAATTGACGCAGCGTGCGCATTTTGTTCGGCGTGGATTCACCATCGAGCGTATTCTCAAACAGCCACGGGTAGGCTGGCATGATCGACTCAGGTACTACATCCCGGGGGTTGTAGAGGTGAGCACGGTGCCAGTCGTCGCTATAGCGGCCGCCAACACGGGCCAGGTCTGGCCCGGTACGCTTGGAGCCCCACAGGAAGTTGTGCTCATAAACCTGTTCACCGGCCACGTTGTAGTGACCATAGCGCTCGGTTTCAGCGCGGAACGGGCGCACCATTTGTGAGTGACAGCCCACACAACCTTCACGGCGATAAATGCCTCGCCCTTCTAACTCAAGTGCGGAGAGCGGCTCCAGCCCTTCAACCGGCTCGGTGGTCTGCTTCTGGAAAAACAGCGGAACGACCTCGGCCAAGCCAGCGAAACTGATCACGACAAGGATCAATACGGCAAGCAGGCCAACGTTCTTTTCGACAATCTCGTGTTTCATTGGTCTCAACTTCCCCGGTTTAGGCAACTTGTGGCGCTGAATGGCTGATAGCCTCACGACGCTTAACGGTCATGTAAACGTTAAATGCCATGATCAGCATGCCGGTGACCCAGAAGAGGCCGCCGATTAAGCGCACAAAGTAGCCCGGTGCGCTGGCTTCAACGGCTTCAACGAAGGTGTACATCAAGGTGCCGTCAGGGTTGATGGCCCGCCACATGAGGCCTTGCAGGATACCGTTAACCCACATGGAGGCGATGTACAGCACGGTGCCGATCGTGGCGAGCCAGAAGTGCACCGCAATCAGATTGACAGAGTGCATTTCAGTACGCCCGAAAACCCGTGGGATCAAGTGGTACATCGAGCCGATGGTGATCATTGCCACCCAGCCGAGGGCGCCGGAGTGAACGTGACCAATGGTCCAGTCCGTGTAGTGCGACAGCGCGTTGACCGTTTTAATGGCCATCATCGGGCCTTCAAACGTCGACATGCCGTAGAACGACAGGGCGACGACCAAAAAGCGCAGCGTCGGATCCGTGCGCAGCTTATGCCAGGCGCCTGATAGGGTCATCATGCCGTTGATCATACCGCCCCAGGAAGGGGCCAGTAGAATGATCGACATCACCATGCCCAGCGACTGAGCCCAGTTAGGCAGTGCCGTGTAGTGCAAGTGGTGCGGGCCTGCCCACATGTAGATCATGATCAGCGCCCAGAAATGGACGATGGAAAGACGGTAAGAGTAGATCGGGCGTTCCGCCTGCTTGGGTACGAAGTAATACATCATTCCCAGGAAGCCAGCAGTGAGGAAAAAGCCTACCGCGTTATGGCCGTACCACCACTGCACCATGGCATCCACCGCACCGGCGTAGATTGAGGTGGCGTACATTGGCGACACAGGAATCGCCGCATTATTCACAATGTGCAGCACAGCAACGGTCAAGATAAACGCCGCGAAGAACCAGTTCGCCACATAGATATGCGACGTTGTACGTTTTTTGATCGTCATTAAGAACACAGCAGCATAACTAACCCAAACGATCGCGATCAAAATATCGATTGGCCACTCTAGCTCAGCGTACTCTTTGGTCGAAGTGAAACCCATGGGGAGCGACACGATCGCTGAGAGAATCACAGCTTGCCAGCCCCAGAACGTAAAGGCCGCCAGCCTGTCCGAGAATAGCCGTGTCTGGCACGTTCGCTGAACAACGTAGTAGGACGTTGCAAAAAGCGCCGATCCGCCGAAGGCGAAGATCACCAGGTTTGTATGTAACGGACGAAGACGCCCAAAGCTCGTCCAAGGTATGCCGAGGTTCAGTTGCGGCCAAACCAGCTGCGAGGCAAGGATGACACCAAAGGTCATTCCCACAATGCCCCAAACAACGGTCATAATCGCGAACTGCCGAACCACCTTGTAGTTGTAGGTCGGGTGTTCTAATGCTGTGCTCATTTCATGTTCCCATCGAACGCGGTTAGGGGGTAACCCGTGGCATTTTGCACGGATGCGGCCACCCGCTTGATGATGCAGGTCAAGATCCGACCAGGATTCTAGCGCAGCCGGGGCTTAAGCTGAACATCCCAATAGGTTAATCACTGAATTATTAGGAGTGGTACGTGTCTCACTGCCCTTTGTCTGACTACATTTCTCTACCGCCAGAGGCATTAAGCGAGGTGGTGAATAGCGACTCAAGCGGCTGTTATCTGGTGCAGGGCATGGGTCCGTTGGCGGTTTATGGAGAAGCCCGCCTGGGCCGCTTGCTGTTTGCCCATGGGGCAGGCGCTGGTCATCAATCACCCTTCATGCGTCAATTTGTCACCTCTTTGGCGGATCGCGGGGTTCAGGTGCTGTGCATCGATTTCCCCTATATGCAGCAGATGCAGGAAACCGGCAAGCGGCGACCGCCGCCCCCCATCGCCCAGTCAGTCAAGCAACTGGCGGGGTGGTACGCGTTACTTGCGCCGCTATTTTCAATGCCCTTATGGGTGGGCGGTAAATCAATGGGTGGTCGTGTGGCGACGCTGCTAGCCAGCCAGCAAACATGCCCCGGTGTGGTGGTGGCCGGTTACCCCTTTCATCCTACTAAAGCGCCTGACAAGCTTCGTTTGGATCACTGGCCAGCGACCGTTTGTCCGATGCTGATTTTACAAGGTGGGCGAGATCCCTTTGGTACTCGGGAAGAGGTCGAAAGCTACACGTTGCCCGCGAATGCACAGTTGGCTTGGCTAAAAGACGGCGATCACGATTTCAAGCCCAGGCGCTCTTCTGGGCTAACCCAAACGGTTTTGATTGACGAAGCCACCCAGGTTGCGGCATCCTTCGTCCGCGCTCAAACGCCAGACGTAGAGTGAAGTGCTTTGCCACTTGGATTAAGAAACATGCTGTTTTAAACGCTGATGTTAGTAGCAGGTTTTAAACACAGTTTTTAAACCAAGTAGGTTGACTTCCCTCAAGTATTCGGTAGAATGCAGCGCCACGTGACCAGCGGGTGGTTAGCTCAGTTGGGAGAGCACCAGCCTTACAAGCTGGGGGTCACTGGTTCGAACCCAGTACCACCCACCATATTTAGTTATGCTGAAAATGGTTTGGAAACGTGAAGTGAGAAAGTAAGAAATGAAAAGTATGATTAAGTTTTGATGTGCATAACGGACCGGTAGTTCAGTCGGTTAGAATGCCGGCCTGTCACGCCGGAGGTCGCGAGTTCGAGTCTCGTCCGGTCCGCCAACATCAAATCACTATCTGCTTGATAGGTAGTTAGCTTTAAAGTGTTATCGCAATTCGGACCGGTAGTTCAGTCGGTTAGAATGCCGGCCTGTCACGCCGGAGGTCGCGAGTTCGAGTCTCGTCCGGTCCGCCACGATAACAGCTAGCTAGATTAGTAGAGTCGGTAATGACTTGCTAATTGATTGGGTGGTTAGCTCAGTTGGGAGAGCACCAGCCTTACAAGCTGGGGGTCACTGGTTCGAACCCAGTACCACCCACCATCGCTTAACAGCTTGAAGCGCCTCTGAACCGCTGAAATTGTTATGCATACGATGGTTGTAATAGATGCGCCTTAACGTGGACCGGTAGTTCAGTCGGTTAGAATGCCGGCCTGTCACGCCGGAGGTCGCGAGTTCGAGTCTCGTCCGGTCCGCCATTAAGCGCTAGTTAGAAGAAATACTCTTGGCATTAGCCAAACGAATTCCAAAAAAGCCCGGATCAATGATCCGGGCTTTTTCGTGGCTAAGCGCTTTTTGTGGATAGCCGATAGCGCAGTGATTAACCCGTAATCGCGCTAACGCCAGCCTTAGCGACTTGCACATCCTGATCGGGTTTTACGCCTGAAATGCCGACAGCGCCTACCACATGACCATCCACGGTGATCGGCACACCGCCTGACAGCAGGCCCTGCAGCGGCGCAGAAATGAACGCTGTGCGGCCACCATTGATCATTTCTTCAAACACTTGGGTCTCTTTACGGCCGAGCGCTGCGCTGCGGGCCTTTTGCGTGGCGACATCGGCACTAAACGGGGCAGCGCCATCCAGGCGACGCAAAGCCAGCAGGTGGCCGCCGTCGTCGGTGACCGCGATGGTGACTGGCCAGCTATTGGTGTCGGCTTCTTTCTGCGCCGCATCGAGTACGCTAATTACATCGGCTTGGGCGAGAATGGCTTTTGTTTGCATGGTGTAATCCTTTTAGCAAGGGAGTGAGGGCCGCGCTATTAACCTGCAGCGCGGCCAGGGGGTTAAGTATTAATCATTAAGCGCTAGGAAGTGCCGCATCGACGATTTCCACCCAATGGCGCACCGGCGTTCGATTGGCACCGGCCAAGTGGGTCTGACAGCCGATATTGGCGGTCACAATCATTTCCGGGTTGCCTGCTTCAAGCGCATTGAGCTTATTATCGCGCAACTGCGTGGCAAGCTCGGGTTGGGTAATCGAGTAAGTACCCGCCGAACCGCAGCAGAGGTGTGCATCCTGCACTGGCGTTAACGAAAAGCCGAGCTTGGTCAGTACGCCTTCCACTGCGCCGTTAAGCTTCTGGGCATGTTGTAGCGTACAAGGGCAGTGAAATGCTAGCCGCTTTGATTCGTTAACGTTCAGTGTTTCTAACGGTTCATCGCGCAAGATTTCGACAATATCTTTGGCCAGGGTGCTGACCTTTTGCGCTTTGACGGCGTAGTCGGGGTCATCCTTGAGCATGTAGCCATACTCTTTTACAAAGGCGCCGCAACCGCTGGCGGTTTGAACGATGGCTTCCGCGCCTTGTTCAATGTAAGGCCACCAAGCGTCAATATTGGCGCGCATCCGCGCTCGGCCATCGTCCTGAGCGTTGAGGTGAAAATCAACCGCGCCACAGCAGCCAGCTTCGGCGACCGGCGTCACGCCAATGCCAAGTCTATCCAGAATCCGCGCCGTGGCGGCATTGGTATTGGGTGACAGGCCCGGCTGAACGCAGCCTTCCAAAAGCAGTACCTGCCGAGTATGGCGGTGCGTATCAGGACGCGTGCCCGCATCCACCGGGGCCGCCGGCATTTTATTGCGCAGCTTGCCGGGCACTAGCGGTTTAAAGGTTTGCCCCAGCTTTAGCAGCGCCTGAAAGCGTTTGGGTTCGACCATCATCTTACGCAGGGCATAGCGCTGCGCCCGCTCGCCCGCCGGGCGGGGCACACGACGCTCGATTTCGGCACGGCCAATATTGAGTAGCTTGTGGTACTCCACGCCGGAAGGGCAGGTGGTTTCACAGTTAAGGCAGGTAAGGCAGCGGTCAAGGTGCAGGCGAGTCTCTTCGGTGACCTGGTCGTCATCGTCGCGGCTCTCTAGCAACTCCTTCATCAAATAGATGCGCCCGCGCGGGCCATCGCGCTCGTCGCCCAACAATTGGTAGGTGGGGCAGGTGGCGTTACAGAAGCCGCAGTGAACGCAGGTGCGCAAAATGCTCTCTGCTTCCTGAATGTGCGGCTTCTGACGGTCGGCATCGGTAAAGTGCGTCTGCATGTCAGCTCTCCTGATTAAAACGCCGCATAAAGACGACCGGGATTGAATATGCCATGGGCATCCAGCTCCGCCTTTAAGTTACGATGATATTTTTCCACCACCGCGTTCAGCGGTGTGAAAGGCTCAGCGGCGCCGCCTTGGGCATGCGGCGTATAGCAGGTGGCATGGCCACCCACCGCTTTGCAGGCAGCGCGCAGCGTATCAGCATCCAGCGCTGTTTTTACCCAGCGCTGGCACCCCGCCCAGTCGTAGAATATATCGCTCTCGGCAATATCCAGGTTCAGCGGGGCGGTATTGGGTGGCAGCGATAGCCGCCACAATGCTTGGCCCTCTTGGCACTGAAAAAATGCTTGGCGATGGTCGCGTAGGGAGGTCCAGAAGCTTGGGTCAAGCGATTCACCGCCTAAGCGTTCCTGAGTTGCCTGTACCGAGCTTTTACCCCCCTCTAAGCGCAGAAAGAGCTCGCCGTTATGCCACGCTGCCGCCGTGATCGGTAGCGGCTGACGGCCCAGCTCGGCCAGCTTGTTGAGCGCGTCGTTAAGGTTGAGCGATAAACGCAGGCTATGAGTGGCAGTGGGGATCGGTAGCACCTTAAACGAAATATCGGTCAGTACCCCAAGCGTTCCCTGAGCGCCAGCCATCATGCGCGAAAGATCGTAGCCAGCGACATTTTTCATCACTTCGCCACCAAAACGCAGTAGCTTGCCCTCTTGAGTGATTATCCGCGTGCCGAGCACAAAATCGCGCGCCGCACCCGCCCAGGGGCGGCGTGGGCCAGAAAGGCCGGTCGCAACCGCGCCACCAATGGTGCTTTGCTCGCCAAACACGGGCGGTTCAAACCCCAGCATCTGATGGTTCTCCGCCAGCGCCGCTTGAAGCGCACTCAGCCGCGTACCTGCGCGCACGGTAACAATCAGCTCCACCGGGTCGTAGCTGACAATGCCGCTGTGTTCGGCCATCTGAAGCGTTTGGCCTTCCACCGGTCGGCCATAAAAAGCGCGAGTATCGCCGCCTACAATACGTAGCGGCGTGCGTGCGTCATACGCACTGCGCACCTGCTCACACAGCGTGTCAGCGATATCGCGGTCGGCGGCATGCATCGCTAATTCGGTCATGGTCTATTCCAATATTTATTTTGCCTAGTGGTTGTCTTGACTAGGTCACTATTAAAAACGGGGCAGATCCGGGTGCGGCAGTTCGTTATTGTGAACATGCATGGCGCCAAACTCTGCGCAGCGCGCCAGGGTAGGAATGTTCTTACCAGGATTGAGCAGGCGCTTGGGATCGAATGCCGCTTTCAGGGCATGGAAAACGCTGATTTCATCCGGCTGGAACTGGCTGCACATCTGATTGATTTTTTCACGCCCGACACCGTGCTCGCCGGTGATCGAACCGCCTGCCGCCACACAGAGCTCAAGAATCTTGCCGCCCACGTCTTCTGCTAGCGCCAACTGGCCCTCTTTATTGGCATCAAAAAGGATCAGCGGGTGCATGTTGCCGTCGCCAGCGTGGAACACATTGGCAACCGCCAGGCCGCTCTCCTCGGAAAGCGCAGCAATGCCTTTCAGTACGCGCGGGAGTTCGCGGCGTGGAATCGTGCCGTCCATGCAGTAATAGTCCGGCGACATGCGGCCGACCGCCGGGAAGGCGTTCTTACGCCCTGCCCAGAACTTTGCGCGTTCGGCTTCGTCACGGGCCTGCTGAATATTGGTGGCTCCCGCTTTTTCCAGCACACGGCGCACGGTATCGCAATCATCGTCCACATCGGCCTCAACGCCATCCAGCTCGCAGAGCAGAATGGCTTCGGCGTTGAGGGGGTAGCCCGCTTTGACAAAATCCTCGGCGGCTTTGATCGCGAGTTTGTCCATCATTTCCAAGCCACCAGGAATGATCCCCGCCGCGATGATATCGCCCACCGCACGGCCGGCTTTTTCAACATCGTCGAAGCTGGCCATCAGTACCTTGGCGGTTTCCGGCTTGGGTAACAGCTTAACGGTAATTTCGGTGACCACGCCGAGCATGCCCTCGGAGCCATTCATCAGGGCTAATAGGTCAAAGCCGGGTGCATCGAGAGATTCGGCGCCCAGTGTCATGGCTTCGCCCTCGATAGTGAGCACGTCCACCCGCATCACGTTATGCACCGTTAGACCATATTTTAAGCAGTGCACACCACCGGCATTTTCAGCCACGTTACCGCCGATCGAGCAGGCAATTTGTGAGGAGGGGTCCGGGGCATAATAAAGCCCGTAAGGCGCGGCGGCCTCGGAAATCGCCAGATTACGAACGCCGGGCTGCACGCGGGCCATACGCGCATCAGGATCCACACTCAGGATTTGGTTAAAGCGTGACATCACCAGTAGCACGCCTTGCTCCAACGGCAATGCGCCGCCGGAAAGGCCGGTACCTGCTCCCCGGGTGACCACGGGCACGCCCAACGCATGGCAACGTTCCAGCAGGCCTTTTACCTGTTCCAGGGAGTCAGGCAACGCCACCAGCATCGGCAGTACGCGATAGGCCGCCAGACCATCGCATTCGAAAGGGCGTAAGTCTTCTTCACGGTGCAGCAGCGTCATGTCGGGAACCGCTTGCTGCAGGTCGCTCAAGACCTCACTTTTATCTCGCTGGACCAATTCGCCGTCCAAACGCTCATCAAAGAGGATATTCATCACGACATCCCATGTTTATTATCGCTAAAGGCGAACGCTGAAAAGTTGTCTATAGGCCGCCCACCTAACATGGCCTCAATTTGGGCTTTTTTTATCGGTCTGTCTAGGCTGTGGTGCATTGGTCTGACCAGTAATTGGTCGATAGGGGTGCCTTGTTTGTTTAGTACTGGGTCGAGTCCTGGCAAGCTGGTCATATCGACTATCAGGAGAGTCAGCATGGCAGCAGAGAATCAAGCCTTGTCACCCGGGCAGCGTAGGCCGGATCAGGTGGCCACTCGGCTTGAACGTCTTATTCTGGATGGCGTTTTTCGCCCCGGCCAGCTGCTCCCTTCGGAACGGCGGCTGTGTGATCGGCTAGGCGTTTCCCGCGCATCGTTACGCGAGGGGTTAAGAATTCTGCGCAGCAAAGGGATTATTGACACCCGCCAGGGCCATGGGTCGACGGTGGCGACACTACTCCCCGTCAATCAGCAAAGCCCCCTTATGCACTTGTTTAGAGATCATCCGCGCACGCTGTTCGATCTGTTAGAGGTGCGCGCCCTGTTAGAAGGGGAGTCGGCGCATTTAGCAGCAAGCCGGGGCACCTCCGCTGACCGTGTGCTGATTACTCGCCGTTATCGTGAAATGGCCGACTATGCGGAAACCGCAGAACCGATCGATGTCGAGCGTCTGGCTAGATTTGATCACGCCTTTCATTTGGCGGTTTCCCAGGCCTCGCATAACCCAGTGTTGGTACACACGCTGCAAAGCCTGACCGATTTATTGCTGAGTTCGGTATTCGCTTCGGTCAAACACCTTTACCACTTGCCAGTGCCGCGGGCGATGATTAATCAACAGCATGCCCAACTGCATGATGCCGTTGTCAGCGGCGACGCAGAGCAAGCAAAACAGGTGGCGCTAGAGCATCTCTCCAGCATTAGCCAACTGCTGCGTGATCTGGAAGTGGAGCATGATCGGCTGGAGCGTTCCTCCATGCGTCTTGAAGAGTGGCAATAGTGACGTTAGCTATTGGCCACACTTTTATCGTCTGCGGTATCAATCACGCCTGCCAAGGTAGCCACTTCAATCTTATTGCACAGGTGGTCACGTAAAATTTGGCCGAGTAGTTGGCTATCGCGCTTTTCGAGGGCGGCCATCATATTTTCATGGTCTTTTACCGCCTGACTCCAGTAGCGCTCGGTCATCTGCTTCGAGTAGCGAACCCGCTTAACGCGCTGGCTCAAGTTGCTATACATTTCCTGCAATACATCGTTATTGGACGCCGCCAGAATACTTTCGTGAATTTGCCGATTGACTTGGAAATAGGGCATTAAATCCCGGTTACGGTAGTGTTCCAGCATCGTGTCGTGTAGCTGACGAATGGCCGCTATTTCCGCGTCGCTGATATATTGGCAGGCAAGCTCTCCCGATAACCCCTCCAGTGCGGCCATCAGGTCATAGGTATCTTTCACATTTTTCAGGGTGAGCCGCACTACTCGTGCGCCGCGATTGGGCAGCAGCTCAATCAACCCTTCAGTGGCGAGTACTTTCAGCGCTTCGCGCAGCGGCGTACGCGATACGCCGAAACGATCACACAGCTGCTTTTCAGAAATACGTTCACCGGGTGCAAGCTCGCCGTGCTCAATCAGGTCGCCAATCCTATCGGCCACTTCGCGATATAAATTGCGTTGCAAGATCTTTGTCATTCGTAAGTTCCTTGTCAGCGGCTCGCTTGGTTGCTTGCCAAGCTATCCAGACCACCTGGTTTAATGTGAGCACGATGCCATCTTCGTATAGTGGCTATTGTTGATATGATCTGCAAAAGTAATTATGAATTCAATATTCCTTTGGTGGCGCTTTAGTCCACCATCGTTATCTACGACGACGTTTGCTGACCAAGACCCCGCACTTACCAAGACAACGCACTGACAACAAAAAGGGTAACCCTTATGGCCGGACAAGTATTTCACTGCAGCGTACAGCTCACTCGAGAAGAGGGCAGGAAGATCATCGATGGTGCCATGGCGCAGGCGCGCGAAGCAAAATTGCCGCCATTAACCATCATCGTGCTAGACGGCGGTGGCCATGTGGTCGCCGCAGAGCGTGAAGATGGCTGCGCGCCATTGCGGTTTCCGGTTGCGCAAGGAAAAGCCTATGCTTCGTTGGGCATCGGTGTTGCCAGCGGGGTAAGTGGCGCCCGTAATGCCGAGCGCACGGCGTTTGTTGCCAGTGTGGCGGCGGCTTCCCAGGGACATTTTGTAGCGGTGGCAGGTGGCGTGCCCATCCTCAATAAACAGCACTGTGTCATTGGGGCGGTGGGGATAAGCGGCGCGTCATCAGACGAGGATCAGCAGGCCGCGATTGTCGGTATTGAGCGGGCAGGGCTTGAGTGGGGGCTTGAACCAGGCGAGTAAGGTAGCCGGAACTTCATCAACCCCAGGCGGGCAGGTGGCTAATAAAGTCACTGCCCGTTTTTTTTATCCTGATGGCTTTTTTTGTTCCTTAATAAACAAGCTGTTGCGGCGCTTATTTTGTGACGAGACGAAAGTTTAATACCTAATTTTGAATTTTGAATTCAAATTGATGTGGAGGATGATCGAGAGTCTGCGCCTTTCAATAATAAGCAGGCCGGCTCATGTGACGCCTTTTGCAGGTGCCACCGGATGCCCGAGCAACGGTGGTGACATTGCTAAAAACAACAAATGTTTCACCTGGAGTTCACTATGAAATTGCTCAAAACAGCACTCGTTACGGCCGTTGTGTCGTTTGGCTTGCAGGCCGCCACCGCCAACGCTCAGACGGAAGTTCGTCTTGGCCATGTGGGTGGTCCTGGATCACTGTTTGAAATTTCTGCGAATCGCTTTGCCGAACTTGCCAACGAACGTTTGGAAGGCGTGGCGGAAGTAAGCGTTTTTGGCAATAGCCAACTAGGTGGTGACGAATCAATGATGCGTCGCCTGCGGTTAGGGTCTTTAGACCTCTCGCTGCCTTCGACAGTGATGAGTTCTGAATCCGCTGAGTTTGCGTTGTTTGAAATGCCCTACTTGATCCAAAACCGCGAACATATGAAACGCGTGCGTGAAGAGATCGTCCGTGGTCCGCTATACGACGCCGCGGAAGCGCGCGGTTTCAAGATCATCGGCGTGTGGGAAAACGGTTTCCGCCAAATCACCAACAACGTACGTCCGATCGTTACGCCTGAGGATCTTGATGGCATAAAACTGCGCGTCCCTGGCGGTACATGGCGTATCGATATGTTCCGTAGCTACGGCGCGGCACCTTCGCCAATGTCCCTGTCTGAAGTGTTTGTTGCCCTGCAAACAGGCGCAATGGACGGCCAGGAAAACCCCTTCATTCAAACCTACTCTTCACGTTTTCATGAAGTACAAGACTACCTTTCCATCTCCAACCACGTTTACACCCCGGCTTACCTGACCGCCGGTGCCAGCTGGAGTCGCCTACCTGAAGAAGTGCAGCAGGTGCTTGAAGAAGTCGCCGTCGAAATGGAGGACTTCGTGCTAGAGGAAGGCCAGCGACTGGATGATGAAACCCTGGTGAAAATGCGCGATGAAGGCATGGAAGTGAATGAAGTCGACTTCGATGCCTTTGTTGAGGCCTCTGAGACCATTTACAGCAAGTTTGCTGACGAAGTGGATGGTGGCCAGGAAATGATTGACGCCGTCGCTGCTCTGCGCGAGTAAGCCAAGCGCCATTCTCATAGAGGTGCGTCGCCATAGAGCGGTGCGCCTCGTCTTTCGGAGGTCTTAATGAGTACTTTTACAAAGTTCAAGAACGCCTATTTTGCGTTTCTTGAAGGCATCGTGGTCTTTCTGGTCATTGCGCTTGCCGCTGTCGTCACGCTCGGCTTTGTGACCCGCTACTTGGGCTCACCGTTAAGCTGGTACGACGAGCTGGCCGCCGCGTTGCTCGCCTGGGTGACCTACTACGGCACGGCTTTAGCCGCAGCCAAGGGCGCGCACATTACCTGTCCAAGCGTATTAAACATGTGTCCTCCCGCCATTCGGGTGCCGATCGCGCTGTTAGCTGAAGCCATCACGATTGGTTTCTTCATTTTCTTGGGCCTTGCCAGCTACCAAGTCATGTTGATTCTCGAAAACGTCGGTATGGTCAGCCTTCCCGAAGTTTCGATGCAGTTGGTGCATTCTGCGATTCCCGTTGCCTCCGTACTGTTCATTATCGCTGAACTGTTGCGGCTGCCTGACGTGCTCAAAAGCGCGCGCGGTAGAGGCTTTATTGACCATGAGCTTGAAGAAGCCGGTATCGACGCGGAAGAAGTCGCCACCGTCAGCACGCATCAGCGAGGATAAGTAACTACCATGGTCATACTGTATATATTTTTAGCACTAATAGTCCTTATTCTGATTAACGTGCCGGTGGCGGTTGCTTTGGCGCTGGTAGGAACGATTGCCACCTTTATGACATACGGCAACATGGCGATGCCTACGGTGGGCATGACCATGTTTGAAGGCGCGACCAATTTTCCGCTCATTGCCATACCGCTGTTTATTTTAGCGGGTGCGATTATGAACGCCTCGAGCATATCGCGGCGCTTGATTGACCTGGCCATGGCCATGGTGGGGTTTATCAAAGGTGGCCTAGCCATGGTCACTATTGGGGCATCGGTATTTTTTGCTGAAATATCGGGGTCGGCAGTAGCCGGTGTCTCGGCAATCGGCAGTATTTTGATCCCCGCCATGCGCAAAAAAGGCTACTCAAAAGAGTTTGCGGCCTCTATCTCCTCCTCTGCGGCAAGCCTTGCGATCATTCTCCCGCCGTCGATCCCGATGATTCTTTATGCGGTGATGTCGGGCGAGTCGGTCGTACAGATGTTTGTGGCGGGTATTTTGCCAGGCTTGTTGGGCGCGATGGGCTTAGCCGCGATGTGCTACTACTTGGCACGCAAGAATAACTTCCCCTCTGAAGGCAGCTTCCGGGTTTCGCAGCTATGGACGGCCTTTAAGGAAGCCATTTGGGCGCTGTTGATTCCCGTCATTATTCTGGGCGGTATCTTTGGTGGCTTTGTCACCGCGACTGAAGGCGCGGCGCTGGCGGTGTGTGTCGCCATCTTTATCAGTGCAGTGGTGTATCGCGAGTTCACCATCAAGAACTTCATTGATTCTTGTAAAAGTGCTGGCGTACAAACCGCGGTGGTGATGCTGCTGGTGGCGGCATCCGCAGTGGTAGGTGGCTACCTTACTGAGACCCGTGTGCCTCAAGAAATCGCCATGCAAATCAGCGAGCTAACCAACAATAAATATCTTATTTTGGCACTGCTCAATGTCATTTTCTTGATTTTGGGGATTTTCCTGCACTCAGCAGCGGCGATCATTCTGGTGGTGCCCATCGTGTTGCCGCTGGTAATAGAGGTAGGTATTGACCCTCTACACTTCGGTTTGATCGTGACGCTGAACCTCGCAATCGGTCAGCAAACACCGCCGGTGGCCAGTGTCCTAATTGCGTCTTGTTCAATCGCCAAGTCAGATGTATGGGCCACGTCTAAAACCAATCTGTGGTTTATCGCCGTCCTGTTCGCTGTGTTAATGATTAATACCTACATCCCCGCGTTTGCGCTGGCATTAGTCAACTTTGTTTATGGCTAAGTACCCGCTATCCAGGAGAAGCTTATGAACAACACAGACAAACGACAGCAAATCGACAGCGTCACTTATGACGTACGCAATGGCGTGGCTTGGATTGGTTTTAACCGTCCCCAGAGTCGTAACGCCATGACCTGGGAAATGTACGACGCGGTGGAAAAGCAGTGCGATCAGTTGGCAGAAGACGACGCCGTATATGCCGTGGTGTTACACGGCGTCGGCGGCGAAGCCTTTGTTGCCGGTACCGATATCAGCCAGTTTGCAGGGTTCACACAACCTAATGATGCGATCGACTACGAGCGGCGCATCGATCGCGTGGTGGGTAAGCTGGAAGCCTTTCCCAAGCCAACGCTGGCGCTCATCGAAGGCGCCTGCGTGGGCGGCGGCGCGGCGCTGGCCCTGGTATGTGATTTTCGCTACGCCACGCCATCATTGAAGTTTGGGGTGCCGATTGCCAAAACCTTAGGCAATACGCTCTCGATCAATAACGTGTCGCGCATGATCGACATGGTCGGGGTGGCGCGGACCAAAGAAGCGCTGATGATGGCGCGCCTATTTAGCGCTGACGAAGCCCACGCTTCTGGTTTGATAAACCAGCTGTTTGATGCGGAGTCGATTTACAGCGAAGTGGCGGCGTTAGCGGAAGCCTTTGCCAAGCGGGCGCCTTTAACGCTTCAAGCCAGCAAGGCGCTGATTGGCCGGGCGCTAGAACAGCGAAGACTCCCAGCCGATGCCAGCGATGACTGGGTGACCACCTGCTATATGAGCCGGGATTTTGCGGCAGCGGTGGATAAATTCGTCAATAAAACTCCGTTCGAGTGGTCTGGCCACTAACGGTTAGGCAGAGCGTAACACTACTAACTAGGAGGAGAGCGCATGCTTCCCCTACAAGATATAAAAGTGCTAGATGTGTCGCAGATCATGGCCGGCCCCTACTGCACCATGGTGCTGGCCGACATGGGTGCCGACGTCATTAAAGTCGAGAAGCTCAATGGCGGAGACGACAGTCGCCAAATGGGGCCTTACGTGAACGGCGAGTCGACCTGTTTTTCACAGATTAACCGCAATAAAAAAAGCATATCGCTCAATCTCAAGGATGAACGGGCGAAGCAGATATTCTATCGGCTGGCGGCGGATGCCGATGTGATCGTTGAGAACTATCGCCCTGGCGTCACCAAGTCACTGTCGATTGACTACGACACCATCAAGGCAATCAATCCCGGCATCGTCTACTGCTCTATTTCCGGCTACGGGCAAACCGGCCCCTATAGTCACAAAGGGGGCTTTGATCTGGTCGCGCAAGGCATGACCGGCTTGATGTCGATGACTGGTGAGGAGGGCAGGCGCCCGCTTAAAACCGGTATTGCGGTTTACGACATAGGCGGTGGGCTGACAGCGGTCTACTCGATTTTGGCGGCGTGTATTCACAAGATGAAAACCGGCGCGGGGCAACATATCGATATTGCCATCACCGAATGCGGCCTGCCCTGGTTTACCTGGGAAGCGGCAGCGTACTTCTCTGAAGGTACCGTGCCGGGGCCAACGGGCTGGCGGCATCGTGTTTCTGCGCCTTATCAAGCCGTTAAAGCCAGCGATGGCTATTTGATGCTCGGCTGTGCCAATCAGCGCACCTGGGAACGCTTCTGTCAGGATGTACTTAAGCGCGAAGAGCTCATGCAGGATCCTCGCTTCATTACCAATCAGGATCGTGGACAGCATGTTGAAGAGCTGGAAGCACTGCTCGAAGAGCTCATGGCGGATCAAACGGTGGATGAGTGGCTAGTGCTCTGTGACAGCGCGGGGGTACCTGCCGGGCCGATCAACGATTTTGCCCAAGCCATGCAGGATGAGCACTACCTGGCGCGGGGCATGGTGCAAGAAATGGAGCACCCGGTCATGGGCAAAATGAAAACCATCGGTTTCCCAAGTAAGTTCTCTGAGACCCCGTCGCAAATTCGCAGCCCGGCGCCGCTATTTGCTCAGCACACCAATGAAGTATTGGATAGTTTAGGGTTTTCGGAAGAAGAGCTTGACGCTTTACGGGCAGAGGGATGCATTAAGTAGCGTCTTTTTAATAAACCAAATTGCATTCATTATCCATTTTGCTTGGAACCGTACTCCGAACATTTAGCGACACAGCGCTATTCGTCGTACAACAAGAATAGGAAACCACCATGTTGAAGCTTAATTTCCACCCATCCGGCCGTCATTTCTTACAAATTCCTGGGCCTTCACCGGTGCCAGACCGTATTTTACGGGCGATGAGCCTGCCCACGATCGACCATCGCGGGCCTGAGTTTGGCGCGCTCGGCCTTGAACTGCTGAGCAAAATTCAAAAAATCTTTAAAACCGAGAACCCGGTGATTATCTACCCCGCGTCGGGCACCGGTGCCTGGGAAGCCGCCTTGGCCAATACCATGTCACCGGGCGACAAGGTGCTAATGTTCGAGACCGGCCACTTCGCTACGCTGTGGCACAAGATGGCCCTACGGTTAGATATTCAGCCTGAGTTTCTGGGCTTGCCGGGCTACGAAGGCTGGCGCCATGGCGTTCAGGCCAACATGATCGAAGCACGCCTGAAAGAGGATACCAATCACGAGCTGAAGGCTGTCTGTGTAGTACACAACGAAACCTCGACCGGTGTCACCAGCGATATCGCCGCGGTGCGTAAAGCCATCGATGCCGCCGGCCACCCCGCGCTGCTGATTGTTGATACCATTTCCGGCTTGGCCAGCGCTGACTATCGCCACGATGAGTGGGGCGTCGATGTCACCGTTTCTGGCTCGCAGAAAGGCCTGATGCTGCCGCCAGGCATCAGCTTTAACGCGCTCTCTCCCAAAGCCATCGAAGTCAGCAAACAGGCGAAACTGCCGAAAAGCTTCTGGGCTTGGGATGAAATTTTAGAAGCCAACAAGAACGGCTACTGGCCCTACACGCCCAGCACGAACCTGCTTTATGGCCTCAATGAAGCGCTGGATATGCTGCTGGATGAAGGCATGGATCATGTGTTGGCCCGCCATCAGCGCTGGGCAGCCGGTGTGCGCGCGGCGGTAGAGGCGTGGGGGTTGGAGATTCAATGCCAAGACCCCTCGGTTTACTCGCCGGTACTCACCGGTGTGGTGATGCCGGAAGGCGTGGACGCGGATGCGGTGCGCAAAATCATCTATGAGCGTTTCGACCTTTCCCTGGGCATGGGGCTGGGCAAGGCCAAGGGCAAGATGTTCCGCATCGGCCATTTGGGCGACTGCAACGATCTGACGCTGATCGCCACCCTGGGCGGCTGTGAAGCAGGCATGAAGCTTTCCGGCGTTAATCTCAAAGGCAGCGGCGTGACGGCTGCTTTGGACTACTTTGCCGCCAACCCGCTTAACGCAGGCGAGCGCTAAACGACGGGGGAGAGCCACATGACGTCTCTGAAGAACCAACACCCGTCCCGTGATGCCAAGATTAAACCGCTCGGCGAATTAGCCGAGCGGTTATCCCGAGAGATGGCCGGTGAGGTGCTGTTTGATCGGGCCACTCGGGGGCGTTATTCAACCGATGCTTCTATTTATCAAGTGACCCCGGTAGGCGTGGTCATCCCGCGCCATCAGGAAGATCTGAGAATTGCCCTGGATATTGCCCGTGATGCCAACGTGCCGGTTTTGGCCCGCGGCGCGGGTACCAGCCAGTGTGGCCAAACCGTCGGCGAAGCGCTGGTGATCGACACCACCCGTTGGCTCAATCAAGTGGTTGAGTTCGATGCCGAGGCGCGCACCGTGGTGGTCGAGCCCGGCATTGTGCTCGATCATCTCAACGCCTGGCTCAAACCTCACGGGCTCTGGTACCCGGTGGATGTATCCACCAGCGCCCAGTGCACCATCGGCGGGATGGCGGGCAACAACTCTTGTGGGTCGCGGTCGATCTACTACGGCAACATGGTGCACAACGTGCTGGGTGTGGATGCGCTACTGGCTGACGGCAGCGCGGCAAGCTTTGGTTTCGTTGACCGCTTCGCGGAAGGCTCGCAGGAGCAGCGCCTTGCTCAGCAGGTGAGGGCGATTGCGGAGCGTGTAGGCCCGGAAATTCGCGACCACTTTCCCAAAGTGCTGCGCCGGGTGGGTGGCTATAATCTGGATCTGTTCGATTGCCAGAACCCGATGCCCTACGACCTGGACGGTCGCGCCAACCTGGCCCATCTGCTAGTGGGCTCGGAAGGCACGCTCGGGGTAAGCCAGCGTATTAAGCTAAGGCTTTCCCCGCTGCCCGAGCAGAAGGTGCTGGGCGTGGTTAACTTTCCGACCTTTTATCAGGCCATGGATTTCACCCAGCATATCGTCAAGCTCGGCCCCACGGCGGTGGAGCTGGTTGACCGCACTATGATCGAGCTATCGCTTGAGAACCCGGCGTTCCGACCGGTCATTGAGAAAGCGCTGATCGGCAAGCCTGAAGCCATTTTGCTGGTGGAGTTTGCCGGGCACGATCACGCCAAACAGCTTGAAGCGCTGCGCGGGCTTAATGAGCTCATGGGCGATTTAGGCCTGCCGGGCAGCGTGGTGGATATGCCCGCAGCTGCCGAGCAGAAAGCGCTGTGGAACGTGCGTAAAGCCGGGCTCAATATCATGATGAGTATGAAGGGCGACGGTAAGCCGGTCTCCTTTATTGAAGATTGCGCGGTGCCGCTAGAACACCTAGCCGAGTACACTGATAAGCTCACCGAGGTATTCAACCGCTACGGCACTGAAGGTACCTGGTACGCCCACGCCGGTGTCGGCACGCTGCACGTGCGGCCGATCCTCGATATGCGCCGGGATGGCGCAGAGAAAATGCGCGAAATCGCCGAGCTGGCCTCCGCGTTAGTGCGCGAATACAAAGGCGCCTACTCCGGCGAACATGGCGACGGTATCTGCCGCGGCGAGTGGGTGGCGTGGCAGTTTGGTGAAACCATTAATAACGCTTTCCGCGAAATTAAGCAGTTGTTTGACCCGGAGAACTTGTTCAATCCGGGCAAGATCGTCGATACCCCTAAAATGGATGACGAGCGCTATTTCCGCTTTCCCAAGAGCTATACCACGATCCCGCTCACACCGGTCTTCGACTGGTCCGCCTGGAACGTGAAGCGCGACCCGCTCACCGGTGAGCAATCGGCCCCCGGTACCGGCGGCGATGCCACCCATGGCTTGGCCATGGCGGTCGAGATGTGCAACAACAACGGCCACTGCCGTAAGTTTGATGCGGGCACCATGTGCCCCAGTTTCCGCGTGACCAAAGAGGAGCAGCATCTGACCCGCGGCCGCGCTAACACCTTGCGCTTAGTGCTCTCAGGTCAGTTGGGCGATGAAGGGCTGGCCAGTGATGATGTGAAAGAGGCGCTGGATCTTTGTGTATCGTGCAAGGGTTGCAAGCGGGATTGCCCCACCGGCGTCGATATGGCGAAGTTCAAGATTGAAGCCCGCACCGCGCGCGCCCGCGTTAACGGATTATCGCTGCGTGATCGTATGGTCGGCGAAATGCCGCGCTACGCGCCCTGGGCCAGCAAATTTTCCACGCTGGTTAACGGCGTAGAGCGCGTGCCGTTTCTGGCTAAACAGATCAAGCAGGCGTTAAAGCTGGCACCCCAGCGCTCGCTACCGGTGTTCAACGGTAATTTTCTCGCCAGCGCCGATGCGTCTAGCCAGCCGGTCACTTCTGAGCGGGAAGTGCTGTTGTTTGTGGATACCTTCAATAACTACATGGAAGGCGATAACGCCAAAGCCGCCAAGCGGGTGCTGGAAGCCGCGGGCTACCGTGTGCATCTCAATGTGACCAAAGGGCAGCGGCCACTCTGCTGTGGGCGCACTTACCTCTCTTCGGGTCAGTTTGATAAAGCCAAGGCCGAGGCCAAACGCACTCTTGAGCATCTGATGCCGTTTGTCGAGCGCGGTGTGGCGATCGTTGGGTTAGAACCCTCCTGCCTGCTCAGCATGCGCGATGAATTTCTGCAGTACGGTTTTGGCGAAGAGGCGAAGGCGCTGTCTTCATCGGCTTTTCTGTTTGAGGAGTTTTTGGTTAAGGCGCGTGCCGAAGATCAACTGCCTCTCGAACTCAAGCCGCTGAACTACGAGCGGGCGATGCTGCACGGCCACTGCCATCAAAAAGCCTTCGATGCGCTGCGCCCGGTTGAGCAGGTGCTAGGCTGGATTCCTGACCTCACCGTCGAGACTATCGAGTCCTCCTGTTGTGGCATGGCGGGTAGCTTCGGCTATGAAGCGGAGCACTACGACGCTTCGCTGAAAATGGCGGAACTCTCGCTATTACCGGCGATTCGCAATGCGGATAGCAACGCTGTATTGATTGCCGATGGTACTAGCTGTCGCCACCAGATTCACGATGGCAGTGGGCGTGAAGCGATTCACGTTGCCCGATTGCTGGAACAAGCGCTAGCCTGAACGCTTAACACCAATAACAACCCAGGAGGGTAACGTGGCACTTTACCAATACGGAGAGCATCGCCCAGCGGTTCACGACGACGTCTACATTGCGGAAACGGCCGATGTGATCGGCCAAGTCACTCTGAAGGCGCGCTCAAGTGTCTGGTATCAAGCCGTGCTACGCGGTGATACCGACCACCTTGAGATAGGCGAAGAGAGCAATATCCAGGATGGCGCCGTGCTGCACGCTGACCCAGGCTTTCCACTCAAGGTGGGTAGAGGCGTAACGGTGGGGCACCAGGCGATGCTGCATGGCTGCACGATCGGTGACGGCTGCTTAATCGGCATTCAAGCCGTGGTGCTCAATGGCGCTGTGATTGGTGAGAACAGCCTGGTAGGTGCCGGTGCCTTTATAAAGGAGGGCGCGGTATTTCCGGCTAATTCATTGATCGTTGGCTCGCCTGCCAAGGTCGTGCGCGAGCTTTCCGAAGAAGTCGTGGCGGGGCTCAAGAAGAACGCTCAAAGCTATGTTGAACGCGGCAAACTCCATCGCCAGCAGCTAAAGCGTATCGATTAACGTGTAAAACCAGTGGTGCTAAATAGCAAACCCCCAGGCCTAGGCCTGGGGGTTTGCGTTTCTAGCGTCGTTATTACAGCCAGAGCTACTCCATGCTCACATTAACGGATCGGTCACTCCAATCACGTAGAACGCGATGAGGGCGATGATGCCGGTAAAGACGAGGTAGTAGAGCGTGGGCAGAATCGTTTTACGGATAGTTGCCCCTTCACGACCGAGCAGGCCTACCGTGGCGGACGCTGCGACCACGTTGTGGATAGCGATCATATTACCCGCCGCCGCACCGACTGCCTGAAGAGCAATCATCATGGCCGTGGATAGGCCCAGCGTTTCCGCAACGCTAAACTGGAATTCTGCCAGCATCAGGTTGGAGACCGTGTTGGAGCCTGCAATGAAGGCGCCCATCGCCCCGACGGCGGGTGCAAAGAACGGATAAATACCGCCCACGCTATCGGCCACCGCCTGGGCCATCATGACCGGCATCGATACCAGATCCGCACCGTTAACGCCGGAGTTGATCAAGATGCGCACCATTGGAACGGTAAAGATCAATACAAAGCCCGCGCCAAAAATGGTTTTGGTGGATTCCGATACCGCGGCACTGATTTTTTGCGGATTCATGCGGTGCAGGAAGTAGGTCACGAGAACTACCGCCAGAATGATACCGCCCGGCAGGTACAGAGGCTGCACGCCACCGCTAATGCCCGCTTCACCGAGAATATTGGTCCAGCTCAGGTTGATCGAGGTCAGCGCAGCACGCAGCGGTTCGATAGTGCGTGAAGCCACCAGGAACAGCGCCAGCAGTACGTAGGGCACCCAGCCTTTGAAAGTGGACATTGGCGCTCTGCCTACCACATCATCAAGCTTGATTTGCAGGTTGCCGATCCACTCGTCTGGCCATGCCTTCTCGTCAGGGAAGTCCCAGGTGTCTTTAGGGAGCAGGAAGCCACGTTTGGCCGCAGGCACTACAATTGCCAGGCCGACCATCGCGCCAATCATCGAGGGGAATTCGGGCCCCAACAATACGCCCACCAGCATGTAAGGCACGACAAAGCAGATGCCGGTAAAAATGGCGAAAGGCGTAATCGACAGCCCTTCTTTCCATGAACGGTTAGCCCCGAAGAAACGCACCATCACGGTGACAAGAATCAGCGGCATCAAAATACCCACGATACCGTGCGTAATCGCCACTTCACTGGTGATGAGCTGGAAGAACACGTCCCAGCTTGAGCCGACTGAGTCCAGCTGAGCCGTGATGCCCGCGCGATCAACACCGCTACCGACGCCGACGACGATAGGCGTACCCACCGCACCGAAAGAAACCGGCGTTGATTGGATCATCATGCCCACGACTACCGCCGCAAGCGCGGGGAAGCCAAGTGCCACCATTAGCGGCGCCGCTACTGCCGCTGGCGTACCGAAGCCTGAGGCGCCTTCGATAAAGCAACCGAACAGCCAGGCAACGATCAACGCCTGGACGCGGCGGTCAGGGCTGATGCCGGAGAAGCCGTTACGGATAGCCGTAATGCCGCCCGAGTGCTTAAGCGTATTAAGCAGCAGGATGGCACCAAAGATAATCCATAACAGGCCAGCGGTTTGGATCAAGCCTTGAATCGTGGAGGCCGCGACACGGCTAAACGACATATCCCAAACGGTTAAGCCGATAATGGCGGCGGTCAGGAAGACGATAGGCATCGCTATTTTGGCAGGTATTTTAAACCCGATAAGTAAAATACCGGCAAGCAACAGCGGCAGGAAGGCCAAAAGTGCAAGTATCGTTTCATTCATGGAAGGAACTGCCCCTTGTTATTAATTTGGTATGCTCCGGAATAACCGTCTGACATTTGTATCGCCAGTCGGGTGTAGGTGAAAGATACGTTTAGGCTAACAAGATGACTACATTGGAAAATTGGTCTTACCAGTGCAACGCCTGTTTTACACACCAGTCCGCGTTATTTTTTTGCTACAATTGGTTGTATTTAAAGAGTTTTTTAGGAGGGGGTTAAGGTAACTGAAAGGCGGCCTCATTAGACTAATAGACAGTGCCAAGCAGCGTCTCTTGCACGGTTAGATGGTTGGGCTCATTGTTTAGCGACGCTAAGCGTGTCAAAGAGGTGAGGCAGCGCTTTTCTCACTCTTTTTTTATCAACGTTGTTCTTAACCAGAGGCGGTAGTGATGACAATAAAGTTCTATGAGCTGTGCGGCCGAGATGAACGGCTACGCTTTTCACCTTACTGCTGGCGTGTGCGTATGGCGCTTGCCCATAAAGGCTTGGAATACACCAGCGTGGCGTGGCGATTCCTCGACAAACAAGCATTGGCGTTTGCCGATTACGACAAAGTGCCGGTGCTTTGCGACGGCGATCAGGTAGTCACCGACAGCTTTGAAATCATGCGTTATTTGGATAAGGTCTATCCCGACGCGCCCATGCTGGGTGAAGGTGCCAGCTATCAGCGGGTGTTACTGTTTAAGTATTTTGTAGAGCGTAGCGTGACTCCCGCCCTGTTTCGCATTATTGCCATGGACCTGCTAGCGGCGATCCATCCCGACGACCGTAATTACTTCCGCGAAACACGGGAAGCGCGGTTCGGTTGCACGCTGGAAGAGTTTCACCAACCCGAACAGGGTAAGCAGCAACTCAAACAGGTATTGGCGCCTGTGCGCGACTTACTGCGGGAAAGCGCCTTTTTAGACGGCGATGCGCCCGCTGGTGCCGATTATCTGTTGTTTGGCAGCATGATGTGGGCACACGTGGTATCGACCCAAGAAGTCGTCGAGCCCGGCGACCCGGTCGATGAATGGTTCAAGCGTATGCTCAACGCACACGGTGGTGCGGCTAGCAGCGCGCTGACCGTGCGTGAACTGTAATAGCTAGCGTATAGAGGCGGTACGCTAATGTACCGCCCGACCAAGCGTGAAGGCTTGATAAACTCATGATGAGTGAATCAAAGGTTTCAACAAGGAGATGGCAATGATTGATCTGTACTACTGGACAACACCTAACGGCCACAAAATCTCCATCATGCTCGAGGAAGCCAAGCTGGCGTATCGAGTGAAGCCAATCAATATTGGCCGCGGTGAGCAGTTTGACCCTGAATTTCTCACTATTGCCCCTAATAACCGCATTCCCGCGATCGTCGATCACGCGCCGAAAGATGGCGGCCAGCCGCTTTCGATGTTTGAGTCTGGCGCCATTCTGGAATACCTCGCTGATAAGAGCGGCCTTTTCTTGCCAGCGGTAGGGCGTGAACGCTATATCGTGCTCCAGTGGTTACATTGGCAAATGGGCGGGTTAGGCCCGATGGCAGGCCAAAACCACCACTTTTGCCACTATGCGCCGCAGAAGATCGAGTACGCCATTGAGCGCTACGTGCGGGAGACTAACCGACTTTACAGCGTGCTGGACCAGCGCCTGGCGCAGCACACCTATGTCGGCGGTGACGACTACTCGATTGCCGATATGGCGATTTACCCCTGGATCGTGCCCTGGGAAAAACAGGGGCAAACGATCGAGGAGTTTCCCGACCTGGAACGCTGGTTTGAGATGATCAAGGCACGTCCAGCCGTACGTCGAGCCTACGCGCTCATCGAAGAAGTTAACCCCCAAGCAGGGGTGGAAATGGACGAACAAGCGCGTAAGCACTTGTTCGGTAACCGCTAGTAGCCATTGATAGAAACGGTCGCTAATCATCACTCAAGTGAGCGAGCGCAGCATGAGGAAAAATCATGTTGCGCTGCACAAAAAGCACTGCTAGCTTTATCAGTAGCAGAGGCAACAGCCTGGCTAAGAACCGCCAAGCAAAGGCGCGTTTATTTGCTAGCTCACACTTGGAGATATTGAGATGAATAAAGCAACCGACAAGACTACCCAGCAATTTGAATCCGCATTTGTGTCACCGATGCGTTCTTACACGTTAACAGCGCTCGATTATTACGATCAGCTGTTCAGCGCTCAAATGGATGCTTTCCGTGCCTACTCTGACATGGCGATTTCACAAGCACGCACATGGCTTGATGTTAAAGATGCCGACAGTTTCAAGAAGGCGATGGAAAGCCAGCAGAAAACGGCAAATAATTTCATGGAACGCGTAAAGGGCGATACTGAAAAAGTAACGTCAATCGGCCAAAGCTTTGCTCAAGATAGCCAGAAGCAAGCTGAAGAAGCCACTAAAAACGCGGTAGATAAAGCAAAGCAATAAATTAGCATTAGGTCAGTAAAAAGCGCCGCTTTCCTCAGGGAAGCGGCGCTTTTTTTACTTGGGCGTTTTTTTGTACCTGGGCATTTTTTTGTAAATGGTTAACAGCAAAAGAGGTGGGCGCTGTTAACGCTTAGCTTCAGCTTCCGCAGCGGCAAGCTTGGCTTGCCGGTCGGGCTTACCTGGTAAAATAGCATCTAGCAGTAGGGCGGCAAGTGCTGCGGGTACTAGGCCTGATTTAAGCAGCAGCCCAAGCTGACCCGGCATGGTTTCCGAAATGGCTTCAACGGCTGGCAGGCCGATACCCAGGCTTAGCGAAACCGCGATGATCAGCATATTACGCTGATCCAGCTCGCACTCCTTGATGATCTTAAGCCCCGCTGACGCGATCATGCCAAACATAACCACCCCTGCGCCGCCCAGTACTGCAGGCGGCATGGCGGCCACCAGTCCACCTAGCTTGGGGAATAGGCCCATGGCGATCAATAACAGTCCGCCAATGGTGACCACGTGGCGGCTAACTACACCGGTTAGGGTAATCAGCCCAACGTTCTGTGCGTAAGCGGTGTTGGGCAGGGTATTAAAAACCGCCGCAAAAGACGTGGCCACGCCATCCGCCATTACGCCGCCGGAAAGCTCACGGTCTTTCGCGGGGCGGCCAGCGCCGGTGGTGGTAATCGCTGATATATTGCCGATGGTTTCTAGTCCCACCACAAACATAATCAAGGTCATACCGATGATCGCGGTGCCCGAAAACGTCATGCCGTATTCCAGTGGCTTGGGCAGTGCGAACCAGGCAGCGTTACTTAGCGAGGTAAAATCGACTTTGCCAAGGGCGATAGCCACCGCGTAGCCCGCCATTAAACCAAACAGGATTGACGACGCTTTAATAAAGCCACGCCCATATTGGTGAATGGCGATGGTCACGCTGAGTACAAAAAGCGCCAATAATAAATTGCCGGGGGAGGCAAAATCGGCTTCCCCCACACCGCCTGCGGCGTAATTGAGTCCAACCGGCATTAGCGTAATACCGATCAAGAGCACCACGATGCCGGTCACCACCGGGGAGAACCAGTGGCGGATTTTCTTTAAAAACGCGCCCAGCACAATTTGCAGCAACCCCGCCACAAACGAGGCGCCGAGCACCGCGGGTAGGCCAAACGCCTTGGCCAGCGGCAGTGCCACTGGCAGAAAGCCAAAGCTGGTGCCCTGCACAATCGGCAGGCGCGCCCCGATGGGGCCGATACCGATGGTTTGTACCAGCGTGGATACCCCCGCCACAAACAGCGCGACTTGTATTAAAAAAATCTGCTCCGCCGGGTTAGCGCCGATCACACCGGCAATAATGATCGGCGGTGTCACGTTGCCAGCGAACATGGCCATGATGTGTTGCAGGCCTAGCGGGATCGCTTTTGTAAGCGGCGGCATCGCGTCTGGGTTTTGATTAATGGTACGCGAAGGCCGCGTGTTGGCGTCGGGCGGAGTGGACATAAAGAGCCTTTATTCGCAGTGGGTGGCATTGTTTTCTTCTTGCATCCATTTACTATTAAAAGTGTATACAAGAAATAAATGCAATAGCCCGTTTGGCGAAGAGGCGTTGCCGCTGGTGGTTTATTGTTCGGCTCGCGCCCTTAAACGAAAACGCGCAATGCGAATGATCTGCTCAATGGCTGTTTGCCGCTCGGTGGCTGCATCGTTATGCAGCCGCGCTTCAAAGGCATCGAGAATACCGTGCCGATCTAGCCCCTTAACGGCAATCACAAACGGAAAGCCAAATTTCTCCTTATACGCGGCATTAAGGTCTTCAAAGCGGGCAAACTCCTCAGGGCTGCACTGGTCTAGCCCGGCGCCTGCCTGTTCACTGGTGGAGTCTTGGGTTAATTCGCCTGCCAAGGCGGCTTTACCGGCCAAATCGGGGTGCGCTCGGATAACGCTAATTTGCTGTTCGCTGCTTGCCTGCTGCAACATAAGCCCCATCAGCTCGGCCAGTGCGTCTGGGGTGTCATGGGCTTCGGTTAGGCCGTGCTGCCAGGCCGCTTCGGCCACCCAGGGCGAGTGCTCGTAAATATCCCCGTAATGGTGGGTAAGCATCTCAAGGCTGCACTGGCTCGGCGCAGGCGATAGCAGTCGCGGTGTTTCAGCAGGCATTGGCTCTCTCCAAAGTGAAAAAGGGTAACGCGCGGGTGTTCAAAAAGTGCGCGGTTGGAATTACTGTATACAATAAATAGCTGTAACGGTACTCTTTGACCAATAGGTCAAATCATGCAAACAACGTTATAAATAAGGAGTGGCTATGGGACGTTTAACCACCCACGTATTGGATACCGCCAAAGGGCAGCCCGGCCAGGACATTACCATTGAGGTGTTTCGCCTTACCGGCAGTGATCGCCAGCATCTGAGTACCGTTGTCACCAACAGCGACGGGCGTTGCGATGCCCCCATTTTAGAAGGCGATGCGCTCACGCCAGGCGTGTACGAGCTGGTGTTCCATGCGGGGGACTACCTGCGTGCCCAAGGCGTTGAAGCCAATGAACCCCGCTTTTTAGACGTGATTCCGCTACGTTTTGGCGTCGCCGATGCCAGCCAGCACTACCATGTGCCGCTACTCCTCTCGCCCTATGGGTACTCGACTTACCGCGGTAGCTGATAGGGGACATCCGTTATGCAAGCGTATCTAATCGAGTTTGTTAACTTACTGCTGCGCTGGCTGCATGTCATTGCCGCCATCGCCTGGATCGGTGAATCGATCTACTTTGTCATGCTGGATAACAGCCTGCGCACGCCAAAAGCAGCGGAAGATCGCGACAAGGGCGTGTTTGGTGAAATGTGGTCGGTGCATGGTGGTGGTTTTTACCACAACCAAAAGTACGCTACCGCACCTGCCAAGTTGCCCAATGACTTACACTGGTCATTCTGGAAAGCCTATACCACCTGGCTTTCCGGTTTTACGCTGTTTGTGATTCTCTACATGGTCAATCCAGGCTTCTATTTGGTGAACCCCAATAGCCCCTGGGAGTGGGCCGCCAACCTGACGGGCTGGCAAGCCAATGTGCTGGCGCTGGCATTCCTGCTGGGCGGCTGGGTGGTTTATAACGAGCTGTGCAAACGCATTAGCCCCAACATGGATCGCGATGGGCTGCTCAGTATCGCCGTTGCCGTGATGATGATGGTCGTTGCTTATCTCAGTACACAGATGTTCACCGGTCGTGCGGCCTTCCTGCTCACGGGCGCGGTTATGGCGACGGCGATGTCGGCTAACGTTTTCTTCTGGATTATCCCCGGCCAACGCCGCATGGTGAAAGCCATGAAGGCGGGTGATGCGCCCAATCCGCTGGATGGCAAACGCGGTAAACAGCGCTCGGTGCATAACACCTACTTCACGCTACCGGTCGTGTTGTTGATGGTGAGTAATCACTACTCGTTTATCTATTCTCACGAGCTCGCCTGGGTGGTGATGGTGTTGTTCATCTTCGCCGGCGCCCTGATCCGTCAATTCTTTGTGTTGATGCACGCAGGTAAAACCCAGCCCGCCTATCCCGCCTTCGGGGTAGGGCTTATTCTGTTGGCGTTTTGGGTGGCGGCACCCAGTGCTTCATCCCCAAGTGGCACTGCAGGCGCACAAGGGCCAGACCAAGCGCAAATCACCGGCCTGATTGAGCAGCACTGTGTTCAGTGTCATGCTCGCAACCCCGGGCATGCCGGTTTTTCAGCGCCGCCCGCTGGGTTTGCTTTTGAAAACTGGGAAGAAATTCTCGGTCAAAAAGCGCAGATTCAACAGGTCGTGGCCAGCCGCTACATGCCGTTAGGCAATATGACCAACATGAGCGATGAAGAGCGCGATATCATTGCCGCTTGGGAGGATTGATAAAGAGGCTAGCTATGAGTGATGCGCAGGCGCCGATAAAGCGGCGCGCTTCCGTTAAAGAAACCAAAGATGGCAAAGAGGGTGATGAACGCCACGATGCTATCTATCGCGCCGTGAGCGATGCCATTGTCGAGCAGCGCTTGAAGCCCGGCGCGCGGCTGCGCGAGGATGCCCTAGCGGATGTGTTCGGCATTAGCCGCACCGGTATTCGTAAAATTTTGCAGCGCCTGTCACTTGAGCAACTCGTTACCCTGACGCCGCGCCGTGGTGCCAGCGTTACCCGGCCCACCGCAGACGAAGCCAAGGATGTTTTCGATGCCCGCCAACTGGTCGAGTGCGGATTAATGCCCGACGTGGCGCGGCGCATGGGTGAAAAAGAAGCCGCTGAGCTACGTGAAATGGCCAAGCGCGAACGCCAAGCGCTGCGCAGCGGCCAACAAAGCCTCGCTATCCGGCTCTCTGCCGATTTTCACGTGCGCTTGGCGCAGCTTTCTGGCAATGCAACCCTGGCGGAGTTTGTCGAGCGGCTCTGCTCGCGCTCTTCGCTCATACTCGCCGTCTACGGCCATCGCGGCCATTTGGGCTGCGAGTCCCACGACCACGATGACCTAATCGGCTATTTAGAATCCAGCAACGGCGAGCGCGCGAAAGCCTTTATGAGTCGCCACCTCAAAGCCATCGAAGCCTCGCTCTCCATGGTCGAAGAGGAAGAAAACGTGCCGGATTTACAGCAGATATTTGGGGAGTGAAGGCGCGGGTCGAATCGTGACACACCGGGCGCCGGGCTTACATCAAGCTCCAAAACGCGTCGACCAACGGGTTTTTTAGGTTTTTCTTCAAGGTAAACAAACCAATATCGTAGGGCTCCAGTTCTGGCGTCACGTCGAGCACGCGGATGCGATCCATCAGTGGACTGTTGTCGAGGACGATTTTAGGCACCACGCCAATACCAAAGCCCAGGCTTACCATACTCACAATGGCTTCATTGCCGGTCACCTGGGCATAGATGCGCGGGGAAATGTCATGCTGGCGAAACCACTCATCCACACGCGTTCTAGACACACCGCTTTCCGATAGAATCATGGGCGTATTCGCCCACTCAGCCGGTGTAATGGGCGTACTGGTGGGCGCATTGGGCACTTGCTGCGCCAGCGGAGCAATAAACAGCAAAGGCGACGTCGCAATGGGCTTGAAGGCCAGACCTCGCGGTAAGTTGGCAGGCTGTGCCGCAATGCTAAGGTCTTCTTTTCCATCGAGCACATGTGCAATGGCGTGTTCGGGGTCCCCCGTGCGCAGCTTGATTTCAATAACTGGATAGGCAATACGAAAGCGGCGCAGTAGCTCGTGCAAAAAGCTATAGCTGGCCGTTACGGAGCCATACAGGCTGATTTCCCCGCTTAATTGATCCGGGTTGTCGTTTAACTGATGACGAATCAAATTCCACTGACTGCTGGCATCGCGGGCATACTTGAGAAATTTTTGGCCTTCTTGGGTGAGCACCACGGTACGGTTGTCGCGGTTAAACAGTGCCACACCCAGCTCGTCTTCTAAATGGCGAATATTGCGCGACAGGGCAGATATGCTCACATAGCACTCATCGCTGGCGCGACCGAAATGCAGGGTTTCTGCCAAGGCAAGAAATTGTTTTAAAATTTTAAAATTCATACCTGCCATGATAATGGAGCTTTGCAAAAAAAGGGACATGTTGTTGCAAATATATCAATTTAAGAAATAGTCGTTATTCGTTAGATTGGCGCTACTCACATGGCGCTGGGTTCGCACTTAGCAGCTATGTCACTCTTTTTCGTATCGGTGTGCGACATCGATATCGTGCTTATCAATCATTAGGATGTTAACGATGGCTAACTACTTCAATACGCTGCCGCTACGCGAGCAACTGGCTCAACTCGCCAAATGCCGTTTTATGTACAGCTCGGAATTTGCCGATGGCGTAGACGCGCTTAAAGGCAAAAAAATGGTCGTGATCGGCTGCGGCGCGCAAGGCCTTAACCAAGGCTTGAACCTACGCGACAGCGGCTTGGACGTCTCTTACGCCCTGCGCCCCGAAGCCATCGAACAGAAGCGCCAGTCTTGGAAGAACGCCACTGAAAACGGCTTTACGGTCGGTACTTATGAAGAGCTGATCCCCACGGCAGATGTGGTCTTGAACCTGACGCCCGATAAGCAGCACACCGCTGTTGTAACGGCGGTAATGCCGCTGATGAAAGAGGGCGCTTGCCTGTCTTACTCTCACGGTTTCAACATCGTCGAAGAGGGCATGAAAATCCGCGACGACCTAACCGTCATCATGGTAGCGCCGAAGTGCCCAGGGTCTGAAGTGCGCGCTGAATACGTGCGTGGTTTCGGTGTTCCTACCCTGATCGCTGTTCACGAAGCCAACGATCCCAAAGGCGAAGGCCTTGCCCTGGCAAAAGCCTACGCAGTGGGCACTGGCGGCCATAAAGCCGGCGTGTTGATGTCCTCTTTCATCGCGGAAGTTAAATCCGACCTGATGGGCGAGCAAACGATCCTCTGCGGCATGCTGCAAACTGGTTCAATCCTTTGCTTTGATAAAATGATCGAAGAAGGTATCGAGCCTGGCTACGCCTCTAAGCTGATTCAGTACGGCTGGGAAAACGTCACGGAAGCACTGAAATACGGCGGCGTGACCAACATGCTGGATCGTCTTTCTAACCCGGCTAAGATCAAAGCCTACGATCTTGCTGAAGAGCTGAAAGAGATCATGCGTCCGCTATATAACAAGCACCAAGACGACATCATGAACGGCAATTTCTCTGCTGGCATGATGGAAGACTGGGCGAACGATGATGCGAAACTTCACGCATGGCGCGCAGACACTGCTGAAACAGCATTCGAAAAAACACCAGCGGGTGACATTAAGATCTCTGAGCAAGAGTACTTCGACCACGGCATCCTGATGGTGGCGATGGTAAAAGCGGGGGTTGAGCTTGCGTTCGAAACCATGACCGCGGCTGGCATTATCGCCGAGTCTGCTTACTATGAGTCACTGCACGAAACGCCACTGATCGCCAACACCATCGCGCGTAAGAAGCTGTACGAAATGAACGCGACTATCTCCGATACCGCGGAATACGGCTGCTACCTCTACAACCACGCGTGTGTACCGCTCCTGGCTGACTTTATGAAAGGTATTAAGTCCGATGTTATTGGTAAAGGCCTGAATGTAGATGACAACGGCGTTGATAACGCACGTTTGATCGAAGTCAACGATGCCCTGCGCGCTCACCCGGTTGAAGCCGTTGGCGCAGTGCTGCGTGGCCACATGGCGGACATGAAGAAGATCGTTTAACCGGTTGATTAAAGAATAGCGGGTTAATGCAATTAAAAAGCCGGGATATCGCCACGATAGTCTCGGCTTTTTTGTCTCTTTTTTATTCAAGCCTGATTTTTTAACACCGTCACCGTAAGGAATAGTTCGATGGAGCCTTCAAACCGCTTAGCCAATATTCAGCTAAACAAAGCGACGATCAGTTTTGATGATCGCTTCACCCTAAGCGAGATTGATTGGGCCATCGAACCCCACCAGCATTGGGCCATTACTGGCACCAATGGTGCAGGTAAATCGGCCCTGGCGGCGGCGCTTGCGGGCGTTGGAAAAATTGAAGCGGGCAGTGTTCAAGGCCTTCCCCACAACGTCGGTTTGGTCTCCTTCGAAGCGCAAGCCGAACTCATCGCCCAAGAGCTGAAAAAAGACGATGCTGATATCATGGATGTCATTTCACTCGGCACCCCCGTCAGTGAAATGATTTTCGAACACTGCCAGGACACTGAACTCGCAAGCGAGCTGGTCGAAAAATTCGGGCTGACGAGACTCCTTGACCGCGCCTTTCGGAAGCTCTCTACGGGCGAAACACGCAAAGTCATGCTGATTCGCGCGCTGGCGAATAAGCCGGACTTACTGATTCTAGACGAGCCGTTTGATGGCTTAGACGTCGATACGCTCGCCATGCTGCAGGCCCATCTTGCCTCCATCATCGACACTATACCCATGGTGCTGGTGCTGAACCGCTTTGATGAAATGCCCGACTTCATCACCCATGTGGCCTACCTGGACAAAGAGCGTGGAGATAAAACGAGAGGCGATAAAAAGCGCGGGGATCAGGGGCGATTAGCGTTCACGGTAGACCGCCAGGACGATGCCGCCTTCAATGAGCTTTACCAATTGCTGCATTTGAAAACCACCGATCTCCGCGTGCCCGAGGCCGACCCCGCCAACCAACTACCCGCGCTCGACCCCAGCCAGCCGTTAGTGAAACTCAAGCAAGCGACGATTCAATACGGCGATACCGTGATCGTCGATAAGCTGGATTGGACAATAGAGCAGGGCCAGCACTGGCAGCTAAGCGGCCCTAACGGTAGCGGTAAGACCTGTGTGTTGTCTTTGATCACAGGGGATCATCCCCAGTGCTACACCAACGATATTTTTGTGTTTGGCTTCCAGCGCGGCAACGGAGAAAGCATCTGGCAGATCAAGCAGTTTATCGGCTATGTCTCCACCGCCCTGCAGTGGGAGTATCGTGTCAGCACCAGCTGCAAAAACGTGATTATTTCAGGCTTCTACGACAGCATCGGCGTGTACACCAAATCCACCGATAACCAGAAGAAAATAGCCGACCAATGGCTCGAACTACTCGGCATGAAAGACCGCGCCGACCAGCCCTTTAACAAACTCTCCTACGGCGACCAACGTTTGCTGCTCATCGCCCGCGCCATGGTTAAACACCCGCCGCTGCTGATTCTAGACGAGCCTTGCCTCGGCCTGGACGACATGAACCGCCAGCTCGTGCTCGCCCTGATCGAGAAGATTTGTGAAGGCCAAGAAACCACGGTGCTCTACGTGAATCACCACACGGAGGACAAGATTAAGGAAATAGACAATCATTTGGCGCTTGAGAAGAATCACTAGTGGGGCCTCATGCTCCGGTGCCTCCGAAACAGACCACGACGAGGAGACCACAGGCCAAAGCCTTCATGAACTGCCACCTAAAAGCCATCAAAACGTCGCTCTCCATGGCCGAAGAAGAGGAAAACGTGACGGATTTGCAGCAGATATTGGGGGGAGCGCATTAGTTCTTAGAGCTAATAGAAAATCAGTCGACAATGTTAGCTGCAAATTGCCTCATTTGTAGCGTCTTGCTACAATTATGGCAGTTTTCATGAGGGCATTAAAATGGCCACTAACAGCATACGCCTAGACCAGCAATTAATTGAAAAAGCTACGATTATAGCCAAAGCGCTTGATCGAACGACTCCTAAGCAAATCGAGCATTGGGCAAAAATCGGGGAAATGATGGAAGACAATCCTGATTTGCCTTATGAATTTGTGAAGCAAGCCATTATTGCAAAAGCAGAACGTGAAGCCGGGAAGCTGGAGCCCTACGAATTTGGCTAAAGCCATCAGTGTTTTACAGTCCCCAAGCTTTAAAAAAGCAGTAAAAAAGCTTCAAGCCAATCAGAAAAAAGATCTCGACGCAGCCGTCAAAAAGCTAATGGAAGAGCCCGCTTTGGGGGAGCTGAAGAAGGGTGATCTATCATTCTTACGGGTATATACATTTAAAATGAACAAGCAGCTGACGTTGCTCAGATACAGTTTTGATGATGGCGCTCTTGTTCTTGAACTGTTAGCCCTTGGATCACACGAAAACTTTTACCGTGATATCAAACAGAAATAGTACGTTATGGAGGCAGGCTTCGTAAAAAAAAGCGCCATCGGCTTTAACCGATGACGCTTATAGGAAGGGTTGAAACACCAACTACGGCTAAATCGCCTCAACCTACCTTCTGCTCAGCAAACACAGGCGCAGCCTTAAACTGCCGCATCAACCCGTAGTAGAACAGCCCACCCAGCCCTGCACCAATCAACCAGCCATAGCCGCCAAGCGCGGATAGTGCAGGTACTAACACAGTAGAGAGCGAGAATAGCGCCGCGACGCCAAAGGCGATAAGGGCGCGGGTGTTCCAGCCGTTGACGTAGTAGTAGGCGCTGCCGGGTGCTGATGAGAACAGTTCCTGCATATTCAGGTGCTGACGTTTAATCAAGTAGTAGTCGACCACAATAATGCCGTAGAAGGGCGCGACGATGGCGCCTAGCGCGTTTACAAAGCCGGGAACGCCAATCTGGCTGATGACCGAGAGCCATAGCGCGCCGACGAAGAAGGCGATCACCGCGGTAATCAGGCCGCCCATTTTAAAGCTGATTTTGCTGGGGAACAGGTTGGCCAGGTCGTAGGCAGGCGGAATGAAGTTGGCGACCAGGTTGATGCCCACCGTGGCGGCAAAGAAGGTTAGCGCAGCGATAATCGTTAGCGGCAGCGAATCTACCCGCTCAACGATATCGGCGGGGTTGGTCAGCGCCTCGCCAAATAGCACCAGGGTTCCGGCAGTAATTATCAGCGCGATAAACGAGAAGAAGGCGACGTTGAGCGGCAAGCCCAGCAGGTTGCCTAGCTTCATCTGGCGTTCGGTTTTTACAAAGCGGGTGAAATCGCCGAAGTTGATCACTACCGCTGCGAAATACGCCACCATGGTGCCGACAATCGCCATAAAGGCGGCGATCGAACTGCCGCTGGTGTCACTGCCACCGCTGAAAATGGTGCCAATAGCAGGGATCAGCTCACTGCCCGCCTGATACCAGACAATGATCATTAGCACCACCATCACCACGTAGACCAATGGGCCTGCCCAGTTGAGAAAGTGCTTAATGCGCTCAATGCCCTGCCAGAAAATCGCGATTTGAAACAGCCACACAATCACAAACGATACCCAGGCAACGCCGGAAAGCCCCAGGAAGGTGCTGCCGCTGCCTGCGCCTAGAAAGGCGGTTATAAGAAGGGTGACGGCGGTGGAGGCGAAGTAGGTTTGTACGCCGTACCAGAAAATCCCCACGATGGCGCGCAGCATCGCGGGTAGGTTCGCACCACGCACGCCCATGCTGGCACGCACCATGACGGGAAAGGGAATGCCGTATTTAACGCTGGGCTTACCGGTGAGGTTGACCAGAAACATCACGATCACACCGGCTAGAATAATCGCCGCCATCACCGCCCAGCCGTTCAGGCCGTAGGTTAAAAACAGTGAGGCCGCGAGGGTGTAACCAAACAGGCTCTGGATGTCGTTAGACCAAACGTTAAATATCTCAAACGCGCCCCAGTTACGGTCTTGGGGTTTTAGCGGCGCGAGATCCTCGTTATAGAGCGTGGGATCAATGTGCTTAATGTCCAGGTCACTAACGTCATTACTCTCTTTCATCTTATTCGCTCTTCGGTTGGCAAATGGGGTTACTGACTAAAGCGCTGGCAGGGAGCCCAGTACTTCATCAATAGATAGTAGGTAACACCGGCGGGGATCAGGCTGGCGTACCACGAGATCGCCGAGAAAGAGAGCGCCACCACAATGCCCACCGCCGTGGCGATGAAAGCGGCCAGGTTAATACCTTTATAAGGCCCGTTAACGTCATACAGTTTGTCGATATCCAGCGTGCGACGGCGAATCACATAATAATCGACCACCAGAATGGCAAAGATAGGGCCGAGGAAGGCGGAGTACGTTTGCACAAACAGCTGTAGACCCGCCGCAGAGCCCGGCTGCACCAGCTTCCAGGGGAAGGTGGCGAAGGCCAGCAGCCCAACGATGACGGTGGCGACCGAGAACTTGATCTTGAAGACGTCCATCAACACATAGGTCGGCGGTACCACGTTGTTAAGCACGTTGGTGGTGACCTGGGCAAAGGCGATGAATAGCAGGGTAGTCATTAACAGCGGGGTGTTGTCGACGGCGTTGGCAAACACCTGGATTGGGTCGGCGGTGCCAGTCGCTTGCGAGACCATATAGCCGATCAAACCCATAAACAGCGTGCAGGGCAGAATCGACATAGCGTAGATGGTGGTCAGCAGGCTCTGGGCGGTGCCCTTCTTATGCTCGCGAGAGTAGTCGCTGACGTTGAGCATCATGGTGCTGTAGATGCCCAGGAACAGCATGGTCGCGCCCCAGAACGGCATGCCCCAGGAGCCTTCCATGGTCAGCAGGCTGGCGGAAAGCTCATCGCCATAGCGCTGCACCGTGGCGTAAAACATATACACCAGCGAGGCGAGGATAAAGGCGCTGCCGATATTCTCTAACCACTTGATGCCCTGAAAGCCCATTACCGACAGGCCGATTTGCAGAAACTGGAAGGTAATGAAGTAGAAGATAAGGTTGTCGAAACCGAACAGGGTAGCCGAGACCATATTGAGCGCCCCGGCACCAATCCAGCTTTGAAAGCCGTACCACACTACCGCCGGTACAGCGCGCACCAAACCCGGTAAGCGCGTGCCGGTAAAGCCGAAAGCGCTGCGCGCCTGCACCATAAACGGAATGCCGTACTTGTAGCCTGCGGCCCCGTTAATAGCCAGCGCTATGCCGATCACAAAGCAGCCGATGGCAATCGCCAGGGTGGCTTGTAACAGGTTCAGGGTGCCGACCACGCTGGAGCCCATGGCAAAGGTGCCAATGGAAACGCAGCCGCCAAACCATGCCAGAAAGTAGGAGCCGCGCCCCATAATCCGGGCCTGTTGCGGGGCCAGGCTTTCTGCCCCGAGTGCTTTTGATCCAGCATCGGATCGTTCTTCTGACGCAAGAGCCGAGGGTGAAGCGCTCATGATGTCGTCCTCGCAAGATTATCGGTTTTATTGGCAGCTCGGGTACGTTGGTTACCCGAGCAACGCTTGCGGCGTGGCGTGCTAATGGACGTACTGGTTTTTAAAATATAGTTTTCAAATTCTTAAGCTATTGTTATTAAAATATTATTCAGTCGTTATTGTCTTTTTAGCTGTTATGACCTGCGCGTTAATTCAAGATCAGAAAGCTCGGAAAACTTACCGGTGAAGGCTTTGGGGCGTGGGTAGGCAAGGTCGCCATGTTTACTGGTATACAGCCCTAAACTGACCAGTGACTCCGCCAGTTTCAGCGCGGCGGTAACACCTTCGACGACCGGCAGGCCCACTTCGCGGCTAATTTGCTGGGTCAAGTTGGCCATGCCGCCACAGCCTAAAACGATAGCGCCAATGCCATCTTCATCCCGCGCACGGCAGCACTCTTCAACAATGCGCGTAAACGCCGCGTCAGGGTGATGTTCCAGATCCAGCACCGGAATTTCAGCAGCACGGATGCGGCGGCAGTGGTGGCTAAAGCCATACTGCTGAAGCAGATGCTCGGCGATAATGCCGGTGCGGCCCAGGGTCGTGACGATAGAAAAGCGCGTGCTGACCAGCGTAGCAAGATGAAAGGCCGCTTCAGCAATGCCAATGACCGGCGCGCGGGTCAGTTCCCGTGCGGCAAGCAAGCCGGGATCGCCAAAGCAGGCCACCACATACGCATCGATACCGCCTTCGCGCTCGCCCTTTAGCACTTCCTCGGCCACGCCGACCGCACTGACCACTTCGTCAAAATGGCTTTCAATCGAAACCGGCCCCGCGTCAGGCTGGGAAGCGCTTACGGTGGTGCCAGCGCTTGCCTGTTGCTGAGCTGCCTGATGAATAGCAGCGGTCATCGAAGCCGTGGTATTGGGGTTAATAATTCGTATATGCACGTTAAATAATCCGCATGTAAACAATATAACTTTTCTTGTATACAAAAATAGGGCGGTTTCTAGCCAGACGCAAGGGTCTAGCCGCGAATACACGACGAAAGTGATAGCCTAAAAGTTTGACCAATTGTTCAGGATTCAAAGGCTTAACGGGGATTGCGACGAGAAAGGCTTTTGGTGTCAGAGGATTAGCGCTAAGCCGCGTTGCGGTACGCTAGTAATGTCGCTATTTTGTATACAAATAATTTGCTGCCGCCTGGGTGCTGCGCTCCCTGCAGTAGAGCTAATAACCCGCGCTGGCCAGAAATATGACCGAAGGAGCTAACGATGTCGTCTTCATCCAAGGTGCATTACCCCCGCGATTTGATCGGTTACGGACGCAACCCGCCCCATGCCAACTGGCCCAATAAAGCCAAAATTGCCGTGCAGTTCGTGCTTAATTACGAAGAGGGCGGCGAAAATAGCGTGCTGCACGGCGATGCAGGCTCCGAGCAATTCCTCTCAGAAATTATCGGTGCGCCGGCCTATCCAGACCGCCATTTGAGCATGGAGTCTATCTACGAATATGGCTCCCGCGCCGGGGTGTGGCGCATTTTGCGCGAGTTTGAGAAACGTGATTTGCCGCTCACGGTGTTTGGCGTGGCCATGGCGTTGGAGCGCAATCCAGAGGTGGCGCTGGCCTTTAAAGAGCTAGGCCACGAGATTGCCTGTCACGGCTATCGCTGGATTCACTATCAGGAAGTGCCTGAGCACGTTGAGCGGGAACATCTGCAGCAGGCCATGGAGATTTTTCAACGCCTTTACGGTGAGAAGCCCCAAGGCTGGTACACCGGGCGCGATAGCCCCAATACCCGGCGGCTAGTACTGGACGAAGGCGGTTTCCTTTACGATAGCGACTACTACGGTGACGACTTGCCTTTTTGGACGCAGGTGACCGATAGTCAGGGCAGTGACCACAACCACCTGATTGTTCCCTACACGTTGGACAGCAACGATATGCGCTTTGCCGCGCCGCAAGGCTTCAACACTGCGGATCACTTCTTTACCTACCTGCGCGATGCCTTTGATGTACTTTACGCAGAAGGGGAGGAGGCGCCCAAAATGCTATCAATAGGTATGCACTGCCGCTTGTTGGGGCGGCCGGGGCGTTTTCGCGCGCTGCAGCGCTTTTTAGATTATATCGAAACCCACGACCGTGTTTGGGTGGCCCGCCGGGTCGATATCGCCCGTCACTGGGCGGAACATCATCCTGCAACTCGTTAATAAGCCGCTAAATAGGATGCTATGACGCCGCATATCGGACAGCGTATTACTGCCCAGTTTGACGCGCTAACTGCCCAGGAGCAGAGGGTGGCGAGCTTTATTCTCGATCACTTTGATGATCTAGCGGTATACAGCGCCGCCGATTTGGCGCGCTTGACCGGGGTATCTAAGTCGACGGTCAGCCGCCTGTTCAAGCGCTTGGGGTTTGAGAGCTACCGCACGGTCAAAGACCACGCCCGCCAGTTGCGTAACCTGGGTGTGCCCTTGGTAATCGACGCTAACGCCATGCAGGAAGAGGCTGGCGCACCGTTTCAGCGCCATTTGCAGCGCGAGCAGGATAACCTACAGCGCTGCTTAAACGGCATCGCGGCGGATCAGTTTGCTGCGCTGGTCGAGCATTTGGATAGCGCGCGTCATGTAGTCGTGATCGGTTTTCGTAACAGCTACCCGCTAGCGCTGCATTTTCGCCAGCAGTTGATTCAGGCGCGCACCCAGGTGCGGGTGGTGCCTCATCCTAACCAGTCATTAGCAGAAGAGATCGTCGATCTCACCGAGCAGGACGTGGTGGTGCTGTTTGGCTTTCGCCGCCGTCCAGCAGCGTTTGCCGCGCTGGTCGATGCACTTGAGCGCTCACCCGCCAAGGTGGCTTTACTGGCTGACCCCACCGCGGTCAACGTTGCCTCACAAGTCACGTGGTTTTTTGAAACGCCGCTGGAAAGCCTCTCGGCGTTTGATAGCTATGCTGCCGCCAATAGCCTGATCTGCCTGATCGCCAACGGTGTGCTGCATCGGCGCTTGGCTTCTGGCCGCGAGCGCATCAGTGCGATCAGCGATGTGTACGCCGAGCTTAGCGAGCTGGAAGCGCCGACCATGAGCGTAGATTGGAGCGCTCAGTAGCTGGAGTCTCTTCATGGTGCACCTCAGCGTATTGGCCGCTGAAAGTTGCACCAACGCATTGCATCGCTCTCCTTTTATTCCCCCTTCTCAATACGTCAGTCACTGTATTTTGTTTCTTGGCGCTCTCTAAGCTGCTGTTCTGAAAAACGTATGCCACTTCTGGTATTGCTGTTGCTATTAGCTGGTCAAGTGAAACGAAAGTTTCTTTGTTGGAAATCGTGCAACAAAGCTTTCATTCGCTTTGCTTCCATCACCAAGACCATCACTGCTAATCATTCAGCGATGCATCTCTAGCAAAACCCAGATTTTGTAGAGCATGCACCTGCCAGGAGAGCTTTATGAAATCGTTATCCCACCGCTTCAATCACTCTTTCTCAAGCCGCTTTAAGCGCTTGCAGTCCGGCGTTTTAGCCACAGGGTTAAGCGCCGCTGTAGCTCTCGGTGCTATTACTACTAGCCCCAGTGTTCAGGCGGATGCGCTTGAGGATATCGAATCGCGCGGCACACTCCGCGTGGCTGTCCCGCAAGATTTTCCACCGTTTGGCTCAGTAGGTACCGACCTACAGCCCCGCGGCTACGATATCGATATGGCCCAATACCTCGCTGACGAAATGGGCGTTGAGTTAGAACTGATCCCCGTTACCAGCGCTAACCGTATACCCTATTTGCAGACCGGCCAGGCGGACCTGGTGATTTCTAGCCTGGGTAAAAATCCTGAGCGAGAAGCAGCGATTGATTTTTCTGATGCCTATGCACCTTTCTTCTTAGGCGTATTCAGCGCTGATGCAGACGAAAGCGTAGATGGCCCGAAAGGCTTAGCCGATAAAACCATCGGGGTCACCCGCGGCGCCGTGGAAGATATGGAGCTGTCCAATATTGCCCCGGACTCCACGATGGTGCAGCGCTTTGAAGATAACGCCACTACCATTTCTGCGTTCCTTTCCGGCCAAGTCGACTACGTCGCCACCGGTAACGTAGTCGCCGCTGAAATCGCTGAGCGAAACAGCGATCGCGCACCCTCAATGATTTATCAGCTCAAGGATTCACCCTGCTACGTGGGCATGAATAAAAACGAGCCTGCGCTAATGGAAGAAGTGAACCGCCTGATTGCACAAGGCTTGGAAGACGGCACGTTGAATGAGCTGTCCCAGCGTTGGTTCAGTGCGGATCTACCTGAAAACTTCGGTAGCTGAGATTCACCATGGGGCCAACACTCGACTTTCTCACCCTGTTGCCCTACGTCAGTGAGCTCCTTAAAGGGCTAACCACCACGGTCATTTTGACCGTGGTGACCACCTTGACGGGATTGTCGCTGGCAGTGGCGGTAGCCTATTTACGCGTCAACGCGCAGCCATGGGTACGCTGGGGGCTGGGCGGCTACGTCGAAGTCACCCGCAACACGCCTTTCATTGTGCAACTGTTCTTTATCTTCTTCGGGCTACCGGGGCTCGGCATTAAAATCGATGCCATTACCGCTGCGTTTATTGCCATGACGCTCAACCTGGCCGCTTACAGCGCCGAGATTTTACGCGCCGGCATCAGCGCTACAGCGAAAGGCCAGTTGGAAGCGGGGCGTGCGCTGGGTATGACAACACTGCAGAGCTACCGCCACATTGTGCTGGTACCCGCGTTTGCCAGGGTTTATCCCGCGCTGATCAGTCAGTCGATCATTGTGATGCTGGGGTCGGCGGTGGTGTCGCAGATTTCGGTATTCGATTTGACCTACGCCGCTAACTTTATCCAGTCGCGCAACTTTCGCAGCTTTGAAGTTTACCTGCTGATCACGCTGATCTATTTGCTCCTCGCATTTGGTATGCGACGCAGCTTTATGCTGGTGGGCAAGCGCGTATTCGCCTATCAGCAAGGAGAGCAACGATGATTGAGTTCACCTTCTGGGACATTCTGCGCAACCTGCTGCTGGCAACGCGCTGGACCATTCTCCTCTCGTTGATTGCCTTTGTCGGCGGTGCCACGGTGGGGCTGTTATTGACCTTTATGCGGCTCTCCAGCAACCGCTGGCTGCAGCGCTTAACGTCTTTTTATGTTGATCTGTTCCAAGGTACGCCGCTGTTGATGCAGCTGTTTTTGATCTTCTTTGGCGCGGCCGCACTAGGCCAGCCGATTTCAGCCTGGCTGGCGGCTTCCGTCGCACTGACCCTGTTCACCAGTGCTTTTTTATGTGACATCTGGCGCGGCTGTTTAGAGGCGGTGGCCAAAGGCCAGTGGCACGCGGCGCGGGTGCTGGGCATGAATTACTTCCAGACCATGCGCCATGTGATTCTGCCTCAGGCACTGCGGCTTTCGATTCCGCCCACGGTGGGGTTCTCGGTACAGGTCATCAAAGGCACGGCGCTAGCCTCTATCATTGGCTTTGTCGAGCTGACCAAGGCGGGCACCATGCTCAATAACGCCACCTTCGAACCCTTCACCATTTTTGCCCTTGTGGCCCTGCTTTACTTCGCGCTGTGCTACCCACTTTCCTGCTACGCGCGCTATCTGGAGAAAAAGCTCTATGATGCTGGTTTACGTTGATAACGTTCATAAAGCCTTTGGCGACCTGGAAGTGCTTAAAGGTATTAATCTTTCCGTGGCGCAAGGCGAAGTGGTGGCGATTATTGGCCGCAGCGGTTCGGGTAAAAGTACTCTGCTGCGCTGCCTGAATCAGTTGGAAAAACATGACAGCGGCGAGATCATCATTGCCAATAAGCAGCTCGATGCAGCGTCAATGTCGCCCAAAGAGCTGAGTGAAAATGTCGGCATGGTCTTCCAAAGCTTCAACCTGTTTCCTCATAAAACCGTGGGTGAAAACGTCTGCTTGGCACCGCTGGTAGTGCGCGGCGATGAAAAGGCTGAGGTGGAGAAAATTGCCCGCGAAGTGCTGGAGAAAGTCGGTCTTTCGGATAAGTACGATGCCTACCCCGCCCAGCTTTCCGGTGGGCAGCAGCAGCGAGTTGCCATCGCTAGGGCTCTTGCCATGCGCCCTAAAGTGATGCTTTGCGATGAGGTAACGTCTGCCCTTGACCCCGAGCTGGTCGGCGAAGTGCTGCGCGTGCTGGAAGCACTGGCGGCCGAGGGCATGACGCTGATTCTGGTCACCCACGAGATGAGCTTTGCCCGTGACGTAGCGGATCGCGTGGTGTTCATGCACCAAGGGCGCATCCACGAAGAGGGTGCCCCCAGCGAACTGTTCAGCAACCCGCAAACGCCGGAGCTGAAGCAGTTTATCTCTGCCGTGCTTTAGTCTTTTTAGACGACAAAGCCTAGCGTACTATCGTATACAAGGATGAATACACAGAGCCGTCGTAAAGACAGCCAACCAACACGCCACGCTCAATTAAAACGGGAGAAATAATGCCAACCAATAATCGCTCGGCTACTTACTACGCCCCCACCGGCGGGCATCCGCCGCAAACCCAAATCACCGCTGATCGCGCCGTATTTACCGAAGCCTATGCGCTGATTCCCAAAGGCGTGATGCGCGATATCGTCACCAGCAATCTGCCGTTTTGGGAAGGCACGCGGCTATGGGTGTTAGCGCGGCCGCTGTCGGGATTTGCCGAAACGTTCTCCCAGTACATTATGGAGGTACAGCCCCAGGGCGGCAGCGATAAGCCCGAGCCAGACCCTCAGGCGGAAGGCGTGCTGTTTATTGTGGAAGGTGAGTTAACGCTTACTTTGTCAGGCGAACGCCACGTCATGCAGCCCGGCGGCTATGCGTTTATTCCCCCTGGCAGTTCATGGCAAGTGCACAACGAATCTAGCGCGCCGGTGCGTTTTCACTGGGTGCGCAAAGCGTATGAGGTTGTCGAAGGGCTTGAGGTGCCAAAGGCGTTTGTGACCAACGAGCAGGACATTGCCCCCATCGAAATGCCGGGCACCGAAGGGCGCTGGGCCACCACGCGCTTTGTCGACCCTGCGGACGTGCGCCACGATATGCATGTGAATATCGTGACCTTTCAACCCGGCGGCGTGATTCCTTTCGATGAAACCCATGTTATGGAGCATGGCCTTTACGTGCTTGAGGGCAAAGCGGTTTACCACTTAAACCAGAATTGGGTAGAAGTAGAAGCCGGGGACTTCATGTGGCTACGCGCCTTCTGCCCCCAGGCCTGCTACGCCGCTGGCCCAGGGCCGTTCCGGTATCTGCTCTATAAAGATGTTAATCGTCATGCCTCTCTTAAACTTTCATCTCGCTAAGGAGCTGTAATGCTTGAACTTAAAGCCGAAATGCTGACGGCAGAAGCGTTCGCCCCCTTTGGCGATGTGATGGATGCGCGTACCTCCGCCTCGTTTCCCATTAATGCCGGGCGCACCCAGCGCCATCACGATCTGGCCAAGGTGGAAACACTGGGGGAAAACGCTCATACGCTGATTAATATCTTCGTGAGCCAGCCGGTTACACTGCCACTGGCGCTCACGTTTCTTGAGCGCCACCCTCAGGGCAGTCAGGCGTTTATGCCGCTGCATGAGGAGCGCTTTATTGTCGTGGTCGCACCGCCGGGGGAGCATATCGATCCCAGTGATGTACGTGCCTTTGTCACCGATGGCCGCCAAGGCGTCAACTATCGCGCCGGTACCTGGCACGCCATCCAATCGGTACTGGAGCGCGAAGGCGAGTTTTTAGTGGTGGATCGTGGCGGCGAAGGCAACAACTGCGATGAGTTTCCGCTTGCGATCACCGTGACGTTGAAATGATCCGCGCCTGATGTGTTACACCGCTGTCATATCGCACGCGTTAAACTGATAAGCTAGGGTGACGACATAACGTTACTCCAAACAGTCACACACGCTAATTCGCATGGTTGGAACACAATGAACGCACTGCACTTCTCCTCGATCCGTCGTACCAAAATTGTCGCCACCCTTGGGCCTGCCAGCGACCGTGAAGGCGTGCTGGAAGCCATGCTCCAGGCGGGTGTCGATGTGGTGCGTTTGAATTTCTCCCATGGGACCGCCGACGACCACCGCCGCCGGTTAACCGAAGTACGCGAGATTGCCGCCAAGCTGGGCCGTAGCGTAGCCGCCTTGGGAGACCTGCAAGGCCCCAAGATCCGCATTGCACGGTTTAGAGAGGGTGCCGTGGTGCTTAAAGAGGGCCAGCCGTTCATTCTCGATATGGAACTCGACGGCGATGCTGGCGATATTCACCAAGTAGGCTGTGACTACAAAACCTTGTCGCAAGACGTGGCCCCCGGTGACCGCCTGCTGCTAGATGACGGACGTTTGGTGTTGGATGTAGCCCGTGTTCACGGCCAACAGGTGCATACCACCGTGGTGGTTGGCGGCAAGCTCTCCAACCATAAAGGCATCAATAAACAGGGCGGTGGTCTTTCTGCTCCGGCATTGACCGATAAAGACAAGGAAGATCTCAAAACCGCCGTTGAAATTGGTGTCGACTATCTGGCCATCTCTTTCCCCCGCCATGCGGAAGACATGCTGGAAGCGCGCCGTTTGCTGGGCGAAGCGGGCAAGGAAATTGGCCTGGTGGCAAAAGTTGAGCGTGCCGAAGCGGTCGCTGATGACGCCACACTGGATGGCATCATCGAAGCGTCTGAAGCGGTCATGGTGGCGCGGGGTGATCTAGGGGTAGAAATCGGCGATGCCAAGCTGGTCGGCGTGCAAAAACGCATGATCAAGCGGGCGCGTTCGCTTAACCGGGCGGTCATTACTGCCACGCAGATGATGGAAAGCATGATTTCAGCGCCGCTACCGACGCGTGCCGAAGTCTTCGACGTCGCTAACGCGGTATTGGATGGCAGCGATGCGGTCATGCTCTCGGCGGAAACCGCGGCGGGTGACTATCCGCTGGAAACCGTCGAAGCGATGTCGCGTGTTTGTTTGGGCGCTGAGCGGGAAAAATCCGCCCAGGAGTCCGGCCACCGCATTCATGAGGGATTTACCCGCCCGGACGAAACCATCGCGCTTTCTGCCATGTACGCGGCTAACCACATGACCGGTGTCAGCGCCATTGCCTGCATGACATCCTCTGGGTATACGCCCTTGATCGCGTCGCGCATTCGCTCCGGCCTACCGATTGTCGGTTTGGCCCACAATCCTATCGCCCAGCGCCGCATGGCACTTTATCGCGGTGTGGTTTCGCTGCCGTTCGATACATCCGAAATGAGCGCTACCGAGCTGAACGACCGTGCTCTGGAACTGCTGGTGAAAACCGGCATCTCCAAGGCCGGTGATCACGTGATCCTTACCCGCGGTGACCATATGAATGCTCACGGCGGCACCAATACCATGAAGGTCATGGAGATTACTGACGAGCATGCTAAAAGCTAAATGTGCGCATGGGCTGCTGCTCGCCTGCTTGCTAGTAACAAGCGCCCCCGCAATAGCGGCGGCGCCTATCGTTGCCGCGGCTTCTGATCTGCAGTTTGCGCTAACCGAGGCCGCCGAGCAGTTTCAGCGGGAAACCGGTCACAACCTGCGCTTGAACTTTGGTTCCTCCGGCAATTTCCGCCGCCAAATTGCCCAGGGCGCGCCCTTTGAGCTCTATCTCTCTGCTGACGAGCGCTATGTTCAAGCGCTTTATGAAGAGGGACACACCCAGGATGAAGGCGTGATATACGCCATTGGCCGATTAGTGTGGATGCAGCAAGCGGGGCGCGATGATTTACCCAGTGACGATGCGCCACTTGCTGGGGTTGAAGCTGCCCTAAAAGCACAAGAGAGTGTTTCCGCTGAACGAATCGCCCTGGCAAATCCTGAGCACGCGCCCTATGGCGTAGCGGCGCAGCAGGCCCTTGAGTACGCTGGGCTTTGGGAGCCAACCGAGCCACTGCGCGTGCTGGGCGAAAATGTCTCCCAGGCAGCGCAGTTTGCGCTTTCCGACGATGCGCGTGGTGGGCTAGTGGCATACTCGCTGGCCTTGGCCCCTTCTTTACGCGAGCGAAGTGAGTACGTACTTATCCCTGAGAGCTGGCATGAGCCTTTGCGACAACGCATGGTCTTGACCAACCAGGCGGGAGACGTCGCCACTGCTTTCTATCAATGGCTGCAGCAAGACGAGGGACAATCCATTTTGCGTACCTATGGTTTTAACGTCGAATAATGGCTTTAACGTCGAATGATGAGCGCTTCTTAATGGATGACTCTTAATGGATTGGTCGGCGCTGTCGGTTTCGTTACGTCTCGCGGCTTTCACCTGTCTTATCCTCATCCCCATCGCTATTTGGCTAGGCCGTGCCCTGGCCTACGCGCGTTTTCGTGGTAAAGGCCTATGCGAGGCATTCGTTGCGTTGCCGCTGGTATTGCCGCCTACCGTACTGGGCTTTTATCTATTGATGAGCTTTGGCCGTGATGCCCCGGTGGGGTCGCTTTGGGCGGACCTGACCGGCAACGGGCTAAACTTTACGTTCAGCGGCATCTTGCTAGCATCGCTAATAGCTAATCTACCGTTCGCCGTGCAGCCCATCCAGCGCGCCTTTGAGCATGTGCCCCAAAACCTGCGGGAAGCAGCCTGGTGTAGCGGCTTGAGCCACTGGCAGACGCTGCTGCGTATTGAGCTGCCTTTGGTGTGGCCCGGTATTCTGTCAGCGGCGGCGCTGACGTTTGCCCATACGCTGGGCGAATTTGGTGTGATCTTGATGGTGGGGGGCGCCATCGATGGCGAAACCCGCACCCTTGCCATTGCCATTTATGATCGCGTGCAAGCCTTCGATGAACAGGGCGCTGCACAGATGTCGGCGTTGCTACTGTTGGTGTCGTTTATTACCTTGGGGCTTGTTTATGGGCTGGCCGGATGCAGAAGGTGGGTGCGTGGCTGATTCGGTTTTGGGTGGGCTCGCTGCAGGGCTAAGCGTCGCGGTCCATCAAACGGGGCCGATTCCCCTGGCCGCTGAGTTCACCTGCCAGCCCGGCGAATTACTGGCACTGGTCGGGCCATCCGGTAGCGGTAAAACCACGCTGCTGCGCACCATTGCCGGGCTTTATCGTCCCCAGGGTGGACGTGTGGAGTGCGCGGGAGATAGCTGGTTTGATGCTAAACGTAAGCATTCACTTTCGCCACAGCGTCGGCAAGTTGGCATGATGTTTCAGGACTATGCGCTGTTTCCCCACTTAACCGCGTTAGAAAATATTCAACTACCGCTGCGCCACCTACCTCAGCTCCAGCGCCGGGAGCTAGCGGAGCAGTGGCTGGCCAAGGTGCGTCTAGAGGGGCTAGGCAAGCGTTACCCTAACGCACTTTCCGGTGGTCAGCGCCAGCGAGTGGCGCTTGCCCGCGCCTTGGCCCGCGACCCCAAAGTGCTATTACTCGATGAGCCGTTTTCGGCGGTCGATCAAGTCACCCGGCGGCGTTTGCAGCGCGAGCTGGCACTGCTCCGCCAGCAAATCGAGATTCCTATCGTGCTGGTGACGCATGACCTGGAAGAAGCCACGGCATTGGCGGATCAAATCTGCGTGCTGCATAACGGCGTTAGCCTTCAGCAGGCTTCGCCGGATGTGCTGTTCAGCCGCCCGGACACACCGCTAGTGGCACGCTTGCTGGATCGACATAATCTATTTGAAGGCACCGTCGTGGAGCTAGAAGGGCAGCGCCGCTTGCAGTGGGGAGAAACTTATCTGGACGTCACCGAAGGACTCGCCAACCTGCCACTGGGTGAAGCCGTGACCTGGTATTTGCCGCCTTCTGATATTGTGCTTCACCGCCGTGATCGACCTTCCCAAGGCGAGCGGGAAAACCCATTGGCAGCCACGGTTGAAGAGTTAGTGGTTCTTGGGGGTATTACGTCAGTTTCCTTGCGCGTCCAACATGGTGATATGTTACGTTTCGATATCGCCACCCATGCCGTACGGCGTAACCAGTTAACCCGCGGTGCCGTGGTGAACGTTTCACTGTTGGCAGTCGGTATTCACTTGCTGCCAGGCCACCGAGTTCGCGCAGATGCGCATGACAAAAGGAAGTAAGCATGGATCCCACGCGTCGCACGCTGCTGAAAGCATCGTTACTGTTACCGCTGGCGGCGCTGTTGCCGATGTCATTACTCAGCTCGTTTGTTTGGGGGCAGGCATCTGCGCAAGAGATGCAGACACTGTCGTTGGCTATTCATAGCGAGGACGGGCCGCACCGCTTAGACGTGGAGGTCGCAGAAACCTCTGCTCAGCGCCAACGCGGCTTGATGGGGCGTGAGAGCCTGCCGGAAGCTAGCGGAATGTTGTTTCGCTTTGAGCGCGAGCAATCGGCTAATAACGCCTTTTGGATGTATCGCACCCTGATCCCTCTCGATATTGCTTTTATCGATGCCAATGGCCAGATTGTAGCGATCAATACCATGCAGCCCTGTGAGTCTACATCACCAAGTGAATGCCCCTCTTATCCTGCGGGGGCTGCGTATCATTCAGCGCTAGAGCTCAACGGCGGCTACTTCGCCGAGCGCGGCATCAAAGTAGGGGACTGTGTCTCCATTCCAGAGGAAGCCGGTTTTTGCCAGCCTGAAAATTAAGCGGGCCGAGGGCGGCGGTTGACATTAATCACGATCAGGGCAATGCCTGCGACTACCAAACCTCCCCCCATCAGTTTATGAAAGCCTAGGCTGTCGCCCATTAATAGCGCGCCTAGGCCAACCGCCAATACCGGTACCATTAGCGTCATGGGCACCACACGGTTAACCGGGTGGCGACGCAATAGCGCGTACCAAATGCCGTAAGCAACAATCGACGACATGACGGCGGTGTAAACCATCGCTCCCCAGCCTATCCAGCTTGCCTGCTGAATCGCCTGCCATTGACCGCTTTCAAACAGCCATGAGCCTAGCGCTACCTGCGGCACCGCAAATAGCGCCACCCAGCCGGCCAGTGCTAGCGGTGTGATCGGAGGGCCACGCTTGATCAACAGCTGTGATACCGCCCAAGCGAAAGCACTCATCAGTAAGATGCTTAACGGCAACGGCGAAGGCAGCGTGGGACCTCCCGCCAGCACGACCACGCCAGCAAAGGAAAGCAACAACCCGGCAATCCGCTTTGGCCCCAGCCTCTCTTTCAAAAACACCACCGCCAGCAGCGTGGCGAAGGGTGTGCCCATTTGTACCAATAACGCCCCTGTTCCCGCTTCTGCCTGTGCTAAACCAATGAACAACAGGGCGAAGTGCAGGCTGCCAAAGGTGAAGGAGAGCAGCAGCAAAAACGGCAGCTGTACGCGTGGCACCGGATAGAAGGGCACGAGTAATAGCGCAACCAGCATAAAGCGAAGCGTGGTCATCAACAGCGGAGGCAGCTCCACCACGCCGACCTTGATAACAATGATATTTAACGCCCAAATGGCGATAACAAACAGGCCGAGCAGGAGGTCGCGTAGGGGCACGTTGTTGTCCGTTCGTTGATAGTCGTTGCTAGATGAAAACGAGCGTCATTGTACCAGCTTGGCTGTCGGCAAAAATAAAACGTGTTAGTGCTGAGCCCTGCTGCCGTTAACTGACCGCTTGGCTACTTTTGGAATGCAGATCTGGGGAAATGCGGCCTTTATCGCCACCCTCAGGCGCAGAAAATCCAGATCACTGCAGACGCTGTGCGATCTCTTGCCACAGTTCGGCGTACGCCCGGCCGCCCGGCGTGCTGCGGGCGAATTGCCCGACCGGCGCGCGTTCGATACCCATGCGCTCGACCGCACTGGCGTTGGGCACGGTCGTTGACAGGCGCCTTGGCCAGCGTTCGCTAAGACTATCGATCACCTGGCGATGCAGTGTCTTGCGGCGGTCGGCGAGGGTTATAAATGGCCAGATCGGACAGGCCTGCTCGACCGCGTCCAGGTGAGTGTCCAGTTGCTCGAGGGTGCGAAGCGATAGGGTCGTTGGCACTACGGGTACCAGCAGGGCATCGACGCTGGAGAAAATCTGCTCGGCGAGCGCCGACAGGCTTGGCGGGCAGTCGAGTATCACCAAGTCGTAATTGGCCATCACCGGCTTGAGGATTTTGCGTAGTCGACTAGGCTTGCGGGTTTCCATCGACGCTTCCAGGTCGCGCGAGCCTAGTGCCGCGGGCAGCAGGTCGAGCCCCTCAATGTCGGTCTCGCGGATCGCCCGATCAAGATCCGCCTTACCCTTGACCAGTTTGTCGACACCACCGCGCACTTTGGGTTTGCTGCGCAAGTAAAAGGTCGTAGCTGCCTGGGGGTCAATATCCCATAGCAACACTCGCTTGCCGTCGCGTGCCGCTTCGGCGGCGAGATTGACGGCGGAGGCGGTCTTACCCACGCCGCCCTTGATACTGTAAAGCGCCAGCATCTGCATGGGAAACTCCTTGATTGGTAACTGTTTTAGTCTAACCGATTGGCCCACACGGATACGTGACGTTTCTATGACGGCGGTGGTGGTGGTCGCTCCACACCCCTGTGATACACGCCGAAAGTCGGTCGTTAATAGCCCATAGAATGGCTTTCCTTCCCCTCAAGAATACCTACAATGGAGTGCTTATCGCCAACATGCACGTAATGCAGCACCGTTATTTAGGCGATACAGTGATAGACCTCCTAATAAAGTCACCATAAAAATCGATAAAAAAGGATCTACCATGACGCTGACACGCTCAATGGCTCGTTTCACTGCCGGCTTGGCCGGTGCGGCTCTACTTTCCGCTTCCCTGTCTGCACAAGCTCGTGAACTCTCGGTTTCTACCGTTTTGTCTGACGCTTTCCCCTGGGGGCAGGCGGCAGAGAAGTGGGCCGAATTGGTGGAAGAACGCAGCGGTGGAGAATTAACGCTGCGCGTTTACCCCAATTCTCAGCTTGTGTCTGGCGACCAAACCCGTGAATTTTCTGCCATGCGTTCTGGCTTGATTGATGCGGCGGTGGGCTCGACCATCAACTGGTCGCCCCAGGTGCCGGAGCTGAATCTGTTCTCCTTACCATTCTTCATTCCCGATGAAGCCGCCGTGGATGCGGTTACCGGTGGTGAAGCGGGGGAGCTGGTGTTTGAAGCAATCGAGTCGCGTGGCGTTATCCCGTTAGCTTGGGGTGAGAACGGTTTTCGTCAGGTTTCCAACTCGCGTGGGCCGATTAGCCAGCCAGATGATCTGGATGGCCTAAAAATTCGCGTTGTTGGCTCGCCGCTGTTCCAGGATACCTTCTCAGCACTGGGCGCTGACCCCACGCAAATGAGCTGGACCGACGCTCAGCCAGCGTTGACGACAGGCGCGGTGGATGGTCAGGAGAATCCACTTTCAGTGTTTGACGTGGCGCGTATCGATCAGGTCGGTCAGGCGCATTTGACGCTCTGGAACTACATGAATGACCCATTGATTTTCGCCGTCAACCAGCAGGTATGGCAGTCACTGGATGAAGCGCAGCAAACCATGCTGCGTGAAACGGCTCAGGAAGCCGGCGAGTGGGAAATCGCCATGACCCGTGAAGAGGAAGGCGAGCGATTAGCGGCGATTAAAGAGCGCGGAGTGACGGTGACCGAGCTTTCTGATGAGCAGTACCAGGCGTTTGTTGATGTGACACAGTCCGTTTATGAAAAATGGGCGCCGCGCATTGGTGAAGAGGTGGTCAACGCCGCACAAACGGCTATCGACGCACGTTAATTACCATGATGTTCAAACTCCCGGCCCGCAAGGCTGGGAGTTTTTTGCTGTGAGGCTGCCATGAAAGGCTTACCTGATGCACGCCCCGAGCGCTGGCTAGGCGCGCTGGCGTTAATCATTATCGCATTGATCAGCCTGGGTAATGTCATTACCCGATATCTGACCGGTGGCTCTTTTTCGTTTACGGAAGAGTTTTCGGTGTTTTTGTTGGTAGTGCTGACGTTTGCAGGCGCCTCGGTGGCGCTGCGGCGTAATCGGCATATTCGCATCGGTTTTTTGGAGCGTGCACTACCGCCCAAGTACCGCCATGCGCTGATTGTTTTCCAAGCGCTGTGTGGTGCCATCGTGCTGGGTTTGATCACTTGGTACGGCGGCAAGCTCGCTTGGCAGGAGTATCAGTGGGAGTCGCTTTCACCGGGGTTGGGTTTGCCGCAGTGGTGGTATTTGGTTTGGTTGCCAGTGCTTTCCGCCGCCATGTTATGGCGCTTGTTCCAGCAAACCGCCGACCGTTTGACGGGGAGGCTCACCGATGAGCCCTGATGTTTGGATGATTCTGGCCTTTGCAGGCTTGCTGATTGCGGGCATCCCTGTGGCGTTTTCCCTGGCGCTTTCCGGGGCTGTCGGCATCGTGCTGGGTTTGTCGCCGGATATGCTGGCCACCTTGGGCACCAATACCTATAACAGTATTGCCAAATATCCGCTCATCGCCATTCCGCTGTTTATCCTGACCGGGCTTATTTTTGAACGCTCCGGCGTGGCCCTGCGCTTGGTGCGTTTTGCTCAGGCGCTGATTGGCCCTCGCCATGGCGGCTTGGCGCTGGTCGCGGTGTTGGTGTGCATGATCATGGGCGGTATGAGCGGCTCTGGCCCTGCCGATGCGGCGGCCGTGGCGATGGTGATGCTGCCCAGCATGACCAAAGCGGGCTATCCCAAGCCGTTTTCGGCCACGCTGATTGCGGCCTCAGCCTCGACGGCGATTCTTATACCGCCTTCAGTGGCGCTCATTCTTTACTCGATAGTGGTGCCCGGTGTCGATTTGCGTGCCTTATTCGCGGCAGGGCTGTTCCCCGGCATATTGGCAGGCATAGCGCTATTGGTACCTGCCATGATCGTCTCCAAGCGTTATGGTTGGGAAGGCGGCACACCGGTAGAGAGCGCCGAAAAGCTAAGCGTGCGCACCACTTTTAAACAGGCGATACCGGCGCTGTTTGCGCCAGTGCTGATCTTGGGTGGTTTACGCTCAGGCCTGTTTACTCCTACCGAAGCAGCCGTCGTGGCGGTGGCCTACGGGGCGATAGTTGGCCTGTTTCTTACCCGCGAACTGTCGCTGCGCGATCTATGGGAGTTGTTAGGCGAGGCGGCGATAATCTCAGGTGTGGTGATGCTGATTATTGCGCTGGCCGGTATTTTTGCCTGGGCAGGCACTATGTTGGGCACCTTCCGCCACTTGGCGGAGTGGATCATTAGCCTGACCGACAACGGGGTAGTGCTGCTTATTTTGGTGATGTTAGCGGTGCTGGTGGCAGGAATGCTGCTAGACGCCATTTCGATTTACTTGATTATGATGCCGATCTTGATTCCCGTTATGCAGCATTTTGAATGGAACCCAGTCTGGTTTGGCATTCTATTGGCAATGAACATCGCCATAGGCCAGTTTACCCCGCCGGTGGCGGTCAATTTGATGGTGACGACCGAGGTGGCAAAAATTCGCCTGGAACAAACGCTTGGCTGGGCGCTGCTGTTCGTAGTTGCCATGGGCTGCGCGCTAGCGCTGGTGGCGCTTTTCCCTGCCATCGCGTTATGGCTGCCGACGGTGTTGGGCTATAACGTGTGATGTAGGCTCAGAAAAGAGCGATCATAAGGTATCGCGTATGTCTAGCAAGCAGTGTCTATCCTTATTCCCTATGCCAAAACGGTATAGGGATTAACGCTTACTAAACGTTACTGGCCACTAAACTACTATCGTCCAAGCCTAAATGCGTTTTAAATAGCGAAAGATACTGCGGTATGTCGTCAAGCACGCTTTTTTTCGCTAACGGCTTAGTTTTTCGCTAAAGTAGTATTAGCAGGCAGTTAGCAGATTGCTTGTAACAGTTTGTCCTAGAAACAGAATGTCTTGAAAAACGTTTTGGAGCACGATCGCCTAAGGGAACCATTCACTAGGTGAGCCCAAAGCGCGCAGTACTCATAACATCAATATAAAGAGGTGTGTTCATGAAACGCCATACGTTTTCTACCGCTGCTTTCTCCGGTGCGCTACTTGCCGCCGCTGCCTTCGCCTCTCCGGCGATGGCACAGGATGACGAGCAATTCATCACCATCGGCACCGGTGGCCAAACCGGCGTTTATTACGTCGTGGGTCAGTCGATCTGTCGTTTGGTTAATCGTCTCGAAGACGCCGATATTAAGTGTAATGCACCTTCTACCGGCGGGTCTGTCGCCAATATCAATGGTATCAAGTCCGGCGAATTGGACATGGGTGTCGCCCAATCGGATGTCCAGTACCAAGCTTACAACGGCACCGGTAATTTCGAAGGCGAACCCTACGAAGAGCTACGGGCGGTCTTTCGTGTCCATGGTGAACCGTTAACCCTGCTAGCGCGTGCTGATTCAGGTATCGAGACCCTCGATGATTTGGAAGGCAAGCGTGTCAATATTGGTAACCCAGGCTCAGGCCAGCGCAACACCATGGAAGTGGTGATGGAAGCCAAGGGCTGGACCGAAGATACCTTCTCTTTGGCCTCTCAGCTTGATGCTGCCGAGCAAGCCGCTGCACTCGCCGACAATAACGTCGATGCCATGGTTTATGTGGTGGGCCACCCTAACGGTTCCATTCAAGAAGCGACCACTACCGTTGATTCGCGCCTGATTCCGCTGAACGACGAAGACATTCAGGGTATTGTCGATGAATACCCTTATTACTCTTCATCGGTGATCCCGGGTGGTTTGTATCGCGGTAACGACGAAGATGTTGAAACTTTCGGTGTGGCGGCGACATTTGTTACCACTGCTGAAGCTGATGAAGAAGTTATCTACCAGACCGTTAAAGCGGTGTTTGATAACTTCGATCGTTTCAAGCGTTTGCATCCAGCCTTCGAGAATCTGGATCCAGAAGAGATGGTAACTCAGGGGCTTTCTGCACCGTTGCATGATGGGGCGGCGCGTTACTACCGTGAGCAAGGCTGGATCGAGTAATCCTGCAGCCTGAGGTGTTGCCACCTTAGTAAGGAATGCGCGGTTACCCCAGGGTACCGCGCATTTTGGTTTAAGATATTGATAGGGCATTTAGGATGTTGATAGGGCATTTCGATATGGCAACTATGTGTCAATCGACTCGGAGCAGGGCAGGCATATGACAGAAGATAAGAACAGACCTTCGGGAGACGGCGTAGACTTGGAGGATATGGTTGCCTCCAGCGACACGGGCGCCCGTAAACCAGCCGGTATGCCTGGTAAGCTCTTGGTCAGCATTGCAGCAGCGTGGTCTCTGTTTCAATTGTGGATCGCTTCCCCGGTGCCCTTCGTTCTGGGTTTTGGCGTATTTAGTGCCACGGAAGCCCGCTCTATTCACTTAGCTTTTGCGCTGTTCCTGGCGTATATGGCCTATCCGGCACTGAAGCGCTCACCGCGTGACCGTGTGCCGATCCAAGATTGGATACTGGCTGCGGCCGCGGCCTTTTGTGGCGCTTACATGTTCATGTTTTATGAGCAGTTATCCCAACGCCCCGGCGCACCGATCCTGCAGGATGTGATCATTGGCATCGCCGGGATACTGCTTTTGCTTGAGGCGACGCGTCGTGCGCTTGGCCCGCCATTGATGATCGTGGCGTCCGTCTTTCTGGTCTATAGCCTGGCTGGCCCATGGATGCCGGGTATTCTTTCCCATGGTGGGGTCAGCCTCTATGGTTTGATCAACCACCAGTGGTTAACGACTCAGGGTGTCTTCGGCATCGCATTGGGTGTTTCCACCAGTTTCGTCTTCTTATTTGTTCTTTTCGGCGCGCTGCTCGATAAGGCAGGTGCTGGCAACTACTTTATCAAGGTGGCGTTCTCGCTGCTTGGTCACTATCGCGGTGGGCCTGCTAAAGCGGCCGTGGTGGCCTCGGCCATGACCGGTCTGATTTCCGGTTCTTCTATTGCCAACGTGGTGACTACCGGTACCTTCACGGTGCCGATGATGAAGCGCGTTGGGTTCTCCTCGGAGAAAGCGGGCGCTGTTGAAGTAGCGTCATCGGTCAACGGCCAGATTATGCCGCCGGTAATGGGCGCTGCTGCTTTCTTGATGGTCGAGTATGTGGGCATTTCTTATGTCGAGGTGATTAAGCATGCCTTCCTGCCCGCGCTAATTTCCTATATTGCGTTGGTCTATATCGTTCACCTAGAGGCCCTAAAGGCCAATATGCAGGGGCTTCAGAGCAGCAATCCCCCTAAGCCGCTGGTCAAAAAAGTGATCGGTTTCTTGGGTGGTCTGCTACTCATGATGGTGACCGCGTTGGCGGTCTATTACGGCCTTGGCTGGCTCAAACCGGTGTTGGGCGATGCAACGCCCTGGGTGATAGGCGTTGGGCTGACGATGATTTATGTGGCGCTGCTCAAGCTGGCGTCAGGTTACCCCGAGCTGGAGCTCGATGATCCTAACGAACCGATCTATTCACTGCCGCAAACCAAGCCCACGGTGTTGGTTGGCTTGCAGTACATCCTGCCCGTCATTGTGCTTGTTTGGTGTCTGATGGTGGAGCGTTTGTCGCCCGGGCTGTCGGCCTTTTGGGCCACTATTTTCATGATTTTCATTATTCTTACCCAGCGTCCGATCACTTCGATCTTCCGTGGCCGCAGCGATATGAAGGTGGATCTGCGTGAAGGCGCGATGGATCTATGGAATGGCCTGGTCACCGGCGCTCGTAACATGATCGGTATCGGCATCGCCACGGCCACGGCCGGTATTATCGTCGGCGCCGTCTCTCAAACCGGGGTAGGTCTAGTGCTGGCCGAAGTGGTGGAAACACTGGCCATGGGTAACTTGATGCTGATCCTGCTGCTCACGGCAGTGCTTAGCTTGATTCTTGGTATGGGGTTGCCTACCACGGCTAACTACATCGTTGTTTCGGCTCTACTGGCTCCGGTGATTGTGAACCTCGGCGCAGAAAATGGCCTATTAGTGCCCCTGATTGCGGTTCATCTGTTCGTGTTCTACTTCGGGATTATGGCCGACGTGACACCGCCGGTGGGGCTTGCGTCCTTTGCCGCGGCAGCCGTCTCCGGCGGTGATCCTATTCGAACCGGCTTCCAGGCGTTCTATTACAGCCTGCGTACCGCAGCGCTACCGTTTTTGTTCATCTTTAATACTGACCTGCTGCTGATTGATGTGACCTTCCTGCAGGGGGTGCTGATCTTTGTGGTGTCCACCGTCGCCATGCTGATCTTTGCTGCTGCGACCCAGGGCTTCATGATTACGCGCAGCCGCTGGTATGAGTCCATTGTGCTGTTGCTGATTGCGTTCACGCTGTTCCGTCCAGGCTTCTGGATGGACATGATCCATAATCCCTACGAGTCCATTCCTCCTGCGCAATTCGTTGAAGCATTAGGCGATGCCGACGAAGACTCGACGCTGCGCCTGCAGATTGCCGGTCTGGATGACTACGGTGATCCAATGAGCACTTATATGACTCTACCTGTGCCTGACGGTGAAACAGGTCAGGAGCGGCTTGATAACCTAGGCATGGAGCTGTTTATCGAGGATGGCACGGCAGTCGTTGATATGGTGACCTATGGCAGCCAAGCGGCGGAGCTCGGTTTCGACTTCGATCAAGAAATCATCGAAGTGTTAGCTCCCGTGAACCGTTGGACGAAAGAGATCATGTGGATTCCTGCTTTCCTTATCTTTGGTTTGATTGTCGTCATGCAGCGCCGTCGGCGTGAAAAACAGCTGTCGGATGAGACAACTGCATCCGCCTAGGGGGAGGTCGCTATGTACCAGAAAATCCTATTGCCCGTGGATCTCAACGAAGAGGCTTCATGGAAGAAGGCGCTACCCACGGCCATTACGCTGTGTGAAACCTTTGGTGCGTCGCTGCATGTGGTGACGGTACTGCCGGAATTTAAGATGCCCATGGTGGGCGCTTACTTTCCCAAAGACTTCTCGCAGAAAGCCCACGATGCGATCAACGATGCGCTACATGCGTTCCTTCAGGACAATGTGCCCGAGGGTATTAAGACGCAGAGCATTATCGTCGATGGCTCGCCGTGGGAGGCGATTATCAAGGTAGGCAAAAAATTGGAGGTTGATCTTATCGTGATGGCCTCTCATACCAAGCGCAAGTTTGTTGACTACGTGTTGGGCCCAAACGCTGAGCACGTGGTTCACCACTCCAAAGTATCGGTAATGATTGTGCGCTAGGCGTACTTTGTGGACTAAGTAAAAGCCACGCACCGTAAGGCAAAACTCCGAGCAAATGCTCGGAGTTTTTTTATGGCGGAGTCAGCTAATCCCTTATATAGCGTTTGCTAACGCAGCAATTTAATTGGCGCTTTCCGTTCATCTCGTGGATTTTTTGTACGCATATCCTTTCAGTAAGCGCCTCTAAAGAGCAGGTCAGCTACATTAAGAGTGTATTAAGAAAAAGTGTGACGTCATTAAATTGGCATCAATGCCTTCAGTGGGTAATGCATGTTGAAGCGATGCGGTAAATCCTGGAGTCAGGATCTATATCAGGAACCAAAGGAGTGATGCCATGAATGCGGCTACAACAAAAACAAACCATCATTCAGATCAACCCAGCGTTAAAATCACCATCAATAAAGTAGGTTTGGATCGGCCAAGAGCCTGGTTGGCTGCCGGGGTAGAAGACTTTCGCCATGCGACGGTGGTGAGCCTTTCGTATGGCATGTTTTGGGTGGGTTTGAGTATTGCGATCACCCTCGGTGCTTTCACCTTAGGGTACTGGTATTGGCTGCTCCCCATGATCGCTGGCTTTATGTTTATTGGTCCATTGGTGGCAGTCGGTTCTTACGGTATCAGTCGCGCATTGGAACACGGCCAAGTGCCTAACTTGGGCGACGCTTTTGGAAGCTGGCGTCCTCATGCTGGTCAGCTAGCCATGATGGGGGTCATGATGATGATCTTCTTCTTGGCTTGGATTCGCTTAGCCACCCTGCTGTTTGCCCTGTTTTTCGGCTTAGAAGTCCCCAGCCCCGCCACCCTCTACACATCGCTGCTTACCACCTCGGAAGGCTTAGGCATGCTGGCTGTCGGCACGGTAGCCGGGGGCATTTTAGCATTCGGCGCGTTTGCTATTAGCGTAGTAGCCATTCCCACGCTGATGGACCAAGACTTAACCTTTATGGAAGGTATCGAAGCCAGCGTGCGCTGCGTGGCGCGCAACTTTCGCGTCATGCTGCTGTGGGCGGTAATTTTGACGCTCTGCGTGTTAGTGGGCGTGATGACTTTTTATATTGGACTGGCGCTCATTCTGCCAGTATTAGGCCATGCCAGCTGGCATGCCTACGAGGATTTAGTGCGCTTTGAGCCGTTTGAAAAATGAAATCGTAACACTCAGTGAGTAACTGTTAACGTTTTGATTACGAAAAAGATAGTATTGAGCCTGACCTCTTTAAGGAGATAGCGTAACCTTTATGCTGTCTCCTTTTGTTTTTAAGGCGTTTAAATCAAAAAGTTTCTGGCGTGAGGTGCTAACGGTGAAAGCGTTATTAATATGGTTGGCCGTGCTGATGACCAGTATTCCTTTGGCGGGATATGCTGACACAGACGATGAATTAGCCGTCCCAGACGGGCCTGTGATTTTGACCGTTACCGGCAATATTGACCATACCAACGTTGCCAGTGAAGCGCAGTTCGACCGTGCCATGTTAGAAGCGCTACCCCAGCATGAGTTCGATACCAGCACACCTTGGACCGAGGGCATTAGCCACTATCGAGGCCCTTTAATGCGTGATCTGCTGGCGCGCTTAGATGCCCAAAGCGATGCGGTACACGTGACCGCTCTGAATGGCTACGAAGCGGAAATACCGGTAAGTGATTTTGAAACGTATGACGTCATCCTCGCGCTGGAAAAAGATCAAAAAGCGATACCAATCCGTGAGTACGGTCCGTTATGGGTGCTCTATCCTTTTGATCAAGACGAAGCGCTGTTGAGCGAGAAAATACGCTTTAGAGCGGTATGGCAGGTTATGCATATTGATGTCCGCTAGCGCATCAACCGCACAGGCCTTTAGCCTGCTGCGTTATCCCCGTCGTTTTAAGCTGGTGGCTATCCTGGCCGTGTTGCTCTTTGCTGCCGCGTTGGTGGTGGCAACGTTGGCCGCCTGGCGGCAGGAAAACCTTAACCAAAGCCTGCGCGAAGATACCGCCTGGGTGGTTTATAAACTGGATCGTGACGCGGTACAGCTATTAAATCACTTGCTGGCGGTAACGCGTGGACCGCTCGCGCCTGAGACCCACGATGAGCTGAACCTCCGTTTTGAGCTGTTATACAGCCGCCTTACGCTGCTTAATGAGGGAGAGGTGAGTACGCTCTTACAACAGCTCGATATCGCCCGGGCGTTGTTAGGCGATATACAGCAACAGCTGGATGTGCTGGATGGTATGTTTTATCCCTACGATGAGCCTGCCGCCGGTGAGGGCATAGGTCCATTGCCGATTATAGCGCTGGAAGAGGAATTGCAGGCGCTAACGCGATTAACAGAGCGTCTGGTGATTGCGATTAATGGCTATTTGGCCGAGTCGGCGACTGAAGAACGCACACAACTCAGCCTGCTCTATAAGTTACTTATGTCGCTCATCATTGGCATGAGTTTAGCGGCCTTTATGGTGATTGCTTTTCTGGTGCGGGAAATGCGCGAGAGTGCAGCGATCAGGCGTGAACAGGAACAACTTGGCCGGCAACTGGAAGTGACTGCCAAGCAGGCACAAGCGGCGAACCAAGCGAAATCAGACTTCCTCGCTATGGTCAGCCATGAGATTCGTACCCCGCTGAACGGTGTGATTGGTATGAGTGAGCTACTGCGGGAATCGGCGAGCCCCGCGCAGGTGGAGGATTACGCCCATACGATTCACGATAGTGCCAATCAACTGCTGGCAATGATCAATGAAATTCTTGATTTTTCTAAAATCGAAGCAGGCCACTTAACCCTGGAAACCGCGCCGACGGCGCTTAAACCACTGGTGGATAGTGTGGCAGTGCTGTTTGCACCCAGAGCAAAAATTAAAGGGTTGGCACTGATCGTTTACGTTGATCCGCTGGTGCCTGCCTGGGTGTTGGTGGATGCTGGGCGTTTGCGGCAGATACTGCTTAACCTGATAGCAAATGCGATTAAATTTACTGACCGAGGAGAGGTCAGGGTTAAAGTCTCCTCGACGGTGGGGCAGTTACTATTTGAGGTAATCGATACCGGCTGTGGCGTGAGCGAGCCACAGCAAACGCGGCTCTTTGAACCTTTTCAGCAGGCAAATGAGTCGGTGGCGCGCCGCTTTGGTGGAACCGGGTTGGGGCTTGCGATCTGCAAGCGGCTCAGCGAAGCCATGCAAGGGCGGTTAGGGGTGAAGAGCCAAATCGGCCAGGGGAGTACTTTCTGGTGCGAGCTGCCCTTGGTAGAGGCTGACCCTGTTTCAGCATCACTGCCCGTGATGCCTAATCGCGATTTTGCCGGCACCACGCTTCTGCTCGTTGAAGATAACGCCGTCAACCGCAAAGTAGCGATTGGCTTGCTAGCGCACTTGGGCTGCGATGTCGTTTGGGCTGAAAATGGCCATGACGCGCTGGCAATGGTGTGGTCGCAGCCCGTGGATTTGATCTTTATGGATATTCAATTGCCCGATATGGATGGTCTAACGGTTACTCGGCGTTTGCGTGAACAGGAGGGATGGCTGGCAAGTGTGCCGATTGTGGCCATGACAGCCGGCGGCGCTGAAGATGATCGTCAACGCTGCTTGGCGGTAGGCATGAACGATTACATCACCAAGCCGCTGTCGCTCTCTGCGTTAAGTGACGTACTTGCGATACAGCTGTCTACCCTGCCAAGCGCTGCTCCAGTGCCTTCATTAGGGAATGATACAAAAGCGTTAAACCAGGAACAGCCGTTACTTAATCACGCAACCCTAACGATGTTGAAAACGACCCTGGGAGAGGCGAGCCTGACGCAGCTGATCACGCTTTACCACCAGCAAGCCAACGATTACACCGCTCAAATGACTGCCTGCTTGTCCGCATCCCTCTTAACAACGGAACAGCAGTATCACATCGCTCGTCTGGCGCACCAGCTGCGCGGTGAGTCCGTCAGCATGGGCGCTGGCCGAGTTGCCGAACTGGCAAGGCAGCTTGAAACGCTAGCAAAGACTGATAAAGCCAACCCAAGCCAGCTTGATGATGTATTCAGCACATTAAAGCTCGTAGCCGCGCACACCCATGCGGCACTGGAGACATGGCGTTGTGACAACTTATCCGATTGAAAAAGGCATTCTGACGGCGGCTAGCCAGCAGGCGGTCGCTTCTCTCGCCGCCAAAGAGCTTGCCGCGGCGCTTTATCATGAACACTTGGGTTTCGTGCTTTTCTTCTGCAGTGCAGAGTATGACCTAGCGGCGCTGGCGGCTGAATTAGCGCATAGCTTTCCCTCGACGCCACTAAGTGGCTGCACCAGCGCAGGGGAAATTACTCCACTTGGCTATGACCGTGGCTCGATTGTGGCGATGGGGTTCGACCGTCGCTGGTTTGCCATCGAAACAGCGCTGATTGATGACCTTGATCATTTTGAGTTGACCAATGCGCAGCCGCTCGTTGATACGTTACTTGAGCGTTGCCGCCATCAGGCCATTGCACCGATCAACGAACACAGTTTTGCCCTGACCCTATTGGACGGTCTGTCGAGCCGCGAAGAGCAGGTACTTGCTACCTTGGATGCAGCGCTAGGTCGTATCCCCAGCTTCGGCGGCTCGGCAGGCGACGATAACCATCTTAGCCATACCCACGTGTACAGCGCTGGGCGCTTCTATACTCGGGCAGCGGTCGTCATCATGATCAATACTCGGCTGCCCTTTGAAGTGTTTTCCACCCACCATTTGACGCCGCTAGCTCACAAGCTGGTCGTGACGGAGGCGAACCGAGAGCAACGGCGGGTAATTGAACTGAATGGTTTACCCGCCGCGCAGGTATATGCCGATTTGGTTGGGGTTGGGCCTAAACAGCTCAACGCTGCGATTTTTGCTCGTCATCCCTTAGCGGTGCGTATCGGTGGACAGCACTATGTGCGCTCCATCCAGAGCGTTAATAGCGACAGCAGCCTGAGTTTTTACTGTGCGGTAGAAAATGGCATCGTGCTTACAGCCATGCAACCAACACCGCTACTCGACGACCTCAACATCATGCTTGAAGGCGTGAGTGCTCGGCTAGGGGTGCCTAGCGTCATCATTGCCTGCGACTGTTTTTTACGCCGTATGGAGCTTGAAGCACTGGATCATTTAGACCAAGCGTCGCAACTGCTGCGCCAATCCCGTGTGGTGGGGTTCAATACCTACGGCGAGCAACATCATGGTATGCATGTGAATCAAACGTTTACGGGGGTGGCGTTTGGAACTCTTCCAGTTAACGACGTTTAACACCGACGCGCCAGAACACAGTGACCCAGCGGGCGCCACTCACGCAACTGATATGGCAGCGCTGTGCGAAGAGAATCGCCGTCTACGTAAGGTCTGCCAAGCGCTCATGGAACGGGTAGAAGGGGACGGCAGTGTCGAGGGCGCCCCTTACGCTGCCTTTGAACGTTCGGTGTTATTGGCGGAGCAGGTGCGTGAACGTACCGATACGCTGCACCGCACCTTAGACGAGCTGGGCCAGGTCAATACGCGATTATTGGCCGCAAAAGCCGACGCCGAGGCGGCCAATCTTTCTAAAACAAAATTCCTCGCCGCGGTGAGTCACGACCTGCTGCAGCCATTAAACGCTGCCCGTCTGTTTGCCAGTGCCCTAGAAACCCATGCACTACCTGAGGCTTCCCAAGCGCTGGTGGGCCATATTGGTCGTTCACTAAAAGATGTTGAAGGCCTCTTGGGCACGCTGGTGGATATCTCCCGCTTGGATGCGGGGGTACTACAGGCCGATAAAGCACCGTTTGCGGTAAGCACACTGCTGGATGCGTTGGCGGAGGAGTATCGTCAAGTGGCTGGCGTTAGGGGGTTGGCGCTGCACTATGTGCCCTCGAGTGCGGTGATTGAATCCGACTTGGCGCTGCTGGCGCGGGTAATTCGCAATTTTCTGAGCAACGCCGTGCGTTATACCGAGCATGGTCGCGTGCTGCTGGGCTGTCGGCGCCGTCGCGAAGGGTTGGAAATTATGGTCGGTGATACCGGCCCTGGTATTCCCGAACAGCAGCGCGAAGCCATCTTTCTCGAATTCCGACGTGCCAACCATTCCCAGGGGGCCCACTCTCGTGGCTTGGGATTGGGGCTGGCGATCGTTGATCGTATCAGCACGATGTTAGAGCAGCCGGTATCGCTCACTTCTCGACCTGGTGTGGGAGCACTTTTCTCGATCACCGTGCCTTACGCGGCGGCCTCCACCTCGTCGCTGCCAGTACGCTACGCCTCGCCCTTATCTGAAATAGAAGATCCGTTGCAGGGCTGCATTGTGTGGGTGATCGACGATGACTTGGCCATTATCGAAGGCATGCAGGCACTGTTGGGGAGCTGGGGATGTCGAGTGCGCGCGGCTGCCACGGTCAGTGCCCTCGAAGCTGCCAGCGATGGTGAGCGTCCGGCGGTGCTACTGGTGGATTATCACTTGGGTGACCACCGTGAAACCGGCATTGATTTAGCAGCAAGATTACAGCGCCGTTACCCCGGCTTGGCATCCGTCGTGATAACGGCCAACCACGAGGCTGAGATCAAGCGTGCCACCCGTGAGGCGGGCATGCACTGTTTGCTCAAACCGCTAAAACCACTGCGGCTGCGCATGCTACTGGGCACGCTGCTGAATAGAGGCTAGTGGGGCCGGTTAGCCTGATGGAAAGGTAAGTCTTCTTCACCGGCAATCACGATCGCATGCACTCGGCTGGTGGCTTTTAATTTCCGCAAAATCGCCGACACATGGGTTTTAACGGTGGTTTCGGCAATCACTAGCTCTCGGGCAATCTGCTTATTGGACATGCCTTTGGCCATGCAGACCAGCACGGCCAACTGCTTATTGGTCAAGCGCGACAAACGTTCATTGGTTGTCGAGGCACTTGCGATGGTGGGTGCCAAAACGGCCCGCGGCGCCGGGCGGCGCATCACATCAGGCGGAAGGTAGAGCTGGCCTTCCAGAATCTGCGTTAATGCAGCGAGTAGTGTTTCTCGCGGCGTGGATTTTGGAATATAGCCCACCGCGCCAAGGGTGATGGCGTCTAATACCAGTTGGCGCTCCTGATGCGCAGACACAATCGCCACCGGCAGCCAGGGAAACACGTCACGCAAGTGGGTGAGCCCCTCGAGACCTTCGGCATCGGGCAGGCTTAAGTCCAGCAATAACAAATCCAGCTCAGTGTGCTCTTCCACCAGTGATATCGCCGCCGCGAGGCTCTCTGCTTCCAGCAAATGGGCATTCACTAAGCCACTGCTAATCACGGTTTGCAGCGCATCACGAAACAGCGGATGGTCATCTGCCACCAACAGGGAATACATGGCGTCTCCTACCAAGGGATGAGAACTACTCCTGCCATCGGGCTATATCGCCATTTGCTTTTATGAACAACACTCTCTAAGCACCTTTAATAATCATAATACCCAGGAGCTCAACAATGATCTACGCCAACCCAGGTGATACCGGTTCAGTGGTGTCCTATGAGAAACGCTACGGTAACTATATCGGCGGTGAATTCGTTGCCCCGGTCAAGGGTCAGTATTTTGACAATATCAGCCCCATCAATGGGCGCGTCTTTTGCGAAATCCCCCGCTCGACGGCAGAAGACATCGATAAAGCGCTGGATGCTGCCCACAAAGCAGCGCCCGCTTGGGGCAAAACATCGGTTCAAGAGCGCAGTAATATCCTCCTAAAAATCGCCGACCGCATTGAGCAAAATCTTGAAATGCTCGCCGTTGCCGAAACCTGGGATAACGGTAAAGCGGTGCGCGAAACCCTCAACGCCGATATTCCGCTGGCTGTCGACCACTTCCGTTACTTTGCTGGCTGTCTACGCTCACAAGAAGGCACCGCGGCGGATATTGACGCCAACACGGTCTCTTATCACTTCCACGAACCGTTGGGGGTGGTGGGTCAGATTATTCCCTGGAACTTCCCGATTCTAATGGCCGCCTGGAAGCTGGCGCCTGCGCTGGCCGCGGGTAACTGCGTGGTCTTGAAGCCTGCGGAACAAACCCCTGCGTCGATTCTGAAAGTGATGGAAGTGATTGGCGACCTGTTGCCGCCAGGCGTGCTCAATATCGTCAACGGCTTTGGTGCTGAGGCAGGACAGGCGCTGGCCAGCAGCAAACGCATCGCCAAAATTGCTTTTACGGGCTCGACACCCGTTGGCTCGCATATACTGAAATGTGCAGCGGAAAACATTATTCCTTCTACCGTTGAGCTGGGCGGTAAATCCCCGAATATCTACTTTGCCGATATCATGAATGCCGAACCGACGTTTATTGATAAAGCGGTAGAGGGCTTGGTGCTGGCGTTCTTTAACCAGGGCGAAGTGTGCACCTGCCCCTCGCGGGCGTTGATCCAGGAAAGCATGTACGACGCGTTCATGGCCAAGGTGATCGAGCGCACAAAAACCATCAAACGCGGTAACCCGCTGGATACCGATGTGCAGGTAGGCGCTCAGGCCTCCCAAGAGCAGTTCGACAAGATCATGTCTTACATGGATATCGCCCGAGATGAAGGTGCGGAATTCCTCACCGGCGGTAATAAAGAGACCCTGGATGACAGCATCAACAGCGGTTACTACATCCAGCCCACGTTGCTGAAGGGAAACAACCAGATGCGCATCTTCCAGGAGGAGATATTTGGCCCAGTGGTGGCTGTCACTACCTTCAAAGACGAAGAGGAAGCGCTAGCGATTGCCAACGATACTGAGTTTGGTTTAGGCGCAGGCGTGTGGAGTCGTGATATCAATGTTGCTTTCCGCATGGGCCGCGGCATTCAAGCCGGTCGTGTGTGGACCAACTGCTACCATCAGTATCCCGCCCACGCGGCGTTTGGTGGCTACAAGAAATCTGGCGTGGGCCGCGAAACCCATAAAGTGGCGCTCGAGCACTACCAGCAAACTAAAAACTTGCTGGTCAGCTACGACATCAACCCGCTGGGCTTTTTTTAACGTTCCAGGTGTTGAATAGCCGCTAAATAGCCTCCCAGCACGGTATCAGCTACTGCCGGGAGGCTTTTTATACTCCCTCTTATCCAGCACTACCTAGCCAGCACTACCCAGCCAGCGGCGCGACATGCGTTCGGCATGTGACAGGTTGCTGACGACCGCTAATTTACCCGCTTCGCGTTTGATTCCCGCACGCTTTAACTTCAAGGCCATACGCGGCGGTAGCCCCACAAACATAACACCGACCCCTTGCTCGCCTAGTTCCCGTCGCAGTGTATCCAGCGCCACCATGGCGGTGGTGTCCAGACTAGGGACGTCACGCATATCCAGCACAATGATGCGTACGCCATGATCAATGACCCGCAGCGTGGCAATGGCTTTCTCTGCGGCGCCAAAAAACAGTGGCCCGCTGATTTTATAGAGGGCTACTTCGGATGGAAAATGTTCGCCCATTGGCGGTGCTGCCAAACGCTGGGTATAGGTTAGCTGCGCCATGCGGCGGATAAACAGCGCGGCAGCCAGGCCAATGCCCACAGCCACCGCGATCACCATGTCGAAAATAATCGTCAGTGCAAAGCAAATCACCAGTACCCAAACATCGCTGGCAGGCGCGCTTTTCAGCGTATGGACAAAGTGGTGTGCCTCGCTCATGTTCCAGGCAATAATAAACAGCAGTGCCGCCAGGGCGGCCATAGGGACATGCCCCAGCACATTCGCCAGCGCAATCACCGCCATTAATATCACTAATGAGTGAACGATAGCGGCGAGGGGAGAAAACGCGCCACTTTTGATATTGGTCGCGGTGCGGGCCAACGCAGCCGTAGCGGTAATGCCGCCAAAGAAGGGCACCACGAGGTTGCCAAGCCCTTGGCCAATCAATTCGGCGTTGGGATCATGGCGAGTGCGGGTTAAGCCATCGGCAATGACAGCGCACAATAACGACTCGATGGCAGCCAGTAAGGCGATTGCCAACGCAGGGCCCAGCAGTGCTTGTATTAGTGCAAAGTTAATCCTAAGCGGTGAGCCATCGGCGCCAGGGAAATGCCATGGCGCGATAAAGCTGGGCGCGAAGGGAGGGATGCCGCTACCGGTTTCGTCTTCGAACGCCCAGCTAAAGCGTGAAGCGATCGTATCGACCTCAACACCTCCCATCAGCAGCAGTGCGGCGGCTAGCGTACCCGCCGCTAAACCTACCAGGGGGGCTGGTACCGGTGTATTCAAGCGCGGCCAGACTAACAGCGTTGCCAAGGTCACAAGGCCTACGCTAATTTCCGACAGCGACAGGCTTGGCAGCGCGCGGCCAATCGCCAGTACGTTACGCAGGGTGCTGTCGCCTAACGCTACGCCGGCCAAGCCAAGAAAGTCGGGCAACTGTAATAGCGCAATCACCACGCCGATACCGGCGGTAAACCCCAAAATGACCGGATAAGGCACATACTGAATCAGGCTGCCCAATCGTGACAGCCCCAGCAAGACTAAAATAAACCCCGCCATTAGGGTGGCTATCAGCAGTCCGCCCAAGCCATGGTTAGCCACAATGGGAAAGAGAATGACCACGAAGGCCGCGGTGGGTCCGGAAATGTTAAATCGTGAGCCGCCGGTTAAGGCGATGACCGCCCCCGCGACGATAGCCGTATATAGGCCGTGCTGGGGAGGCACGCCGGTCGCAATTGCCAGCGCCATGGAAAGGGGTACGGCCACCACACCAATCGTTAGTCCCGCCATTACATCGCGCTTCAACTTGGCAAGCGTGTACCCTTCGCGCCAAGCGCTAAGTAACGCACTGCCAGGCATCGGGAAAACGTACCCCGAGGGTCGATGCGCGCGGGACATGAGCCGCCTCCTAAGCAATAGGGAAATCAGCTCTTTACGCTACTCCGGCCCCGTGATTTGCACAACAAGGCGTTAGTCGTGAAGCCATTCGGGCACAAAAAATCCCGGCGCAGAGGCCGGGATGTTAAGGGTTGCTTTCCTGTTGATGGGCATGTTGACGGACAGGGTAAGGGTTTAGATTTGTGAGTCTTCCGGGGGCTCACCAATCGTACCAGGCATTGCCTGCACATGGCCCATCTGCTGGCCCGCCAAGGTAAGGAAGTGCAGATGGCGCTCATATTCGCCAACCAAATCACCAATCACTTGCCCGCGGGTGTAACCGTTAAGATCTTTATCCTGGCCGCCCTCTGCCAGGTACACGTCCAAGCGTACATAAAAGTCGTCATCGGCAGGGATGAAACTGGGTGTGCGCATGCGGTGTGGGCAAACCTGATATACAAAGCTAGTGGCTTCGCCGAAGTCGACCTGGAGGGTCAAGTTCGGTAGCGCCTCGCCCTCAACGTGCTCTTCAGTCACATTGGCGGTTTGGCCACGGCTCTCAAGCTCCTGGGCGAACTGGGTCATTGCCGGGCGAATCGAATGCTCAATCGTTGCAGCCGCACCGGCGCGGTTAGAGGTATCCAAGGCGCGGTCCAAACGCTCTTTCCAATCGCCACCAGGGGCGCTACCGGCAATCATGCGTCGTGCATCGGCCTTGCTGCCTTCCATTTTCAGGGCTTTATACATGCCGACCATGACCGCGAAAATGACCAGCGAGAACGGCAGCGCGGTGATGACCACGGCGCTCTGCAGCGCATTCAATCCACCCGCCATCAGCAGGGCAATAGTGATCAAACCAATCGTCGCTGACCAGAAAATACGTAGTTTCACCGGCGCATCGTGGTTCACATCGCTCAAAATAGAGGTGAAATTAGCAAGCACCAGCGCACCGGAGTCCGCTGAGGTAATAAAGAACACGATACCCAGTACGGTGACGACCGCAGCGGTAAGGCCCACATAGGGGTAGTATTCCAGTAGTGTGTAAAGCGTGGTTTGCGGCGTATTGAGCGCCTGCTCACCCAGCTCGGCAACGCCTTGGTTGGCCACCAGCTCGATGCCGCTGTTACCGAATACCGACATCCACACCATCATGAACGCGAGCGGAATAAACAAGGCGCCTGCGACGAATTCACGGATAGTACGACCCCGGGAAATACGCGCCAAGAACAGCCCTACAAAGGGTGTCCAGGCAATCCACCAGCCCCAGAAGAAGATCGTCCACCACATTTTCCACTCTTGAGCACTTTCATCGGCAAAGGCATAAGTGTCGAAGCTGGCGCCCACAAAGCCCGATAGATAATCACCGGCGTTGTTGACCACTTTATCCAGCAGCACCAGGGTATCGCCTGAAAAGAGTACGAACAGCATCAATGCAAGTGCCAGCAGCATGTTGAATTCTGATAAGCGGCGAATGCCTTTCTCGACTCCAGTGACTACCGAAATCGTCGCTAATATCACGACGAGGACAATCAGGATCACCTGCACGGTGAGGGTTTCCGGCACACCGAACATATAGGTGAGGCCGTAGTTCAACTGCATTACCCCAATGCCGAGGCTGGTCGCAATGCCGAACACGGTGGAGATGACCGCAGTGATATCCACCGCGTTACCAATCGGGCCGTGAATACGCTTGCCCAAGATCGGGTAAAGCGCACTGCGAATCGCCAGTGGCAAACGATGACGGTAGCTGAAGTACGCCAGCGCCATACCCATCAACACGTACAGCCCCCAACCGGAGAGCCCCCAGTGCAGATAGGTTTGAACGACGGCGTTACGCATTGCTTCCTGACTTTCCGGGGTTAAATCCGGCGGTGCCAAATAGTGCGCCACCGGCTCGGCAACGCTGAAGAACAGCAAGTCGATGCCGATACCCGCGGCAAACAGCATGGCTGACCAGGAGAGCAGCGAGAACTCAGGCCGAGAGTGATCGGGACCCAGACGAATGCTGCCAAAGCGCGACATGCCGATGGCGACGACGAAAACCAAGTAAGCCACGATGGCGAGCATGTAGTACCAGCCAAAGGTTTTGCTCACCCAGGCAAGGCCAGCATCAAAAAAGGCGCCAGCTTGCTCAGTGAACATCATGGTAAGCACTAAAAAGATAAGGATACCGGCCACACTGCCGTGAAAAACCACGGGATTGAGGCGGTCGCGGGAGGGAAGGACGGGATTGTCTTTCGCCATCGAAGTGGACTCCTTGTGTTGAAGGGGTGGATGAAATATTTTATTTTGAATGAACGTTCAAATAAAATACGCGATTAAGCGCTCCCCTTCAAGTTACCCTCTCTCCTATAAGTTGAATTAGCGTGAGGCCAGCAATCATCTGACCAACATGCGGATACAAAAACGCCCGGAAAACCGGGCGTTAGAAAGAGTGTTAACGATAACCAGCGTTTATTCGCTATCAGCACCGTTTTTGCTATCAACGTAGTGGCCGCGTTTGCCGTGCTCGCTACGATGCTCTTCACGGACATCGTGCATCGCGCTGCGCAGCGCTTCCTGCTCTTCGTCTGAGAGTATTTCAGCAATCCGCTCGTGATGCTCTTCACGCAGTGCGTGCATAGCTTCACGGTGTTCAGCGTGAGCTTCGTTGAGCTCAGCCTGCTTCTCTTCCGAGATTTCTGCGCGCTGATATACCGCTTGGCGGCGCTCCTCCATGCGCTCTACCATACGCTCGTGATCAGGGCCTGTGCCTTCGTGGTCGCCGTGGTTATCCGCTTGAGCGGTAATCGCTAGCGGTGCAATCGCAATCGCCAGCAGGGCCGGGGCAAGCAGTTGGCGAATCGACATTTTCTGAGTAGTGGTTGCTTTCATAGCATTTCTCCGGGTGAGTTGACGATGCCAGTATCGCTAGGTGGCGTGCAAACCGTTTGCAGAGAGTGTGCAATAATCAAGATCTTATTGGCTTGTGGCAGGTCGTATTGAAGTGGGTGAGGGGTCACCCCGTTATCAAGGAGCATTATAATGTCGCGAACTGAACTATTTCGCGCGTGGCAACAGCATGACGCGTTGACTACCCTGCGCCGGGTCACCGGTCTGGGAGCGCTTACCTTACTACTGAGTGGGTGTAGCGCTTCCCAACACATTAGCCAGGGCGAACCAGCGGTTGAGAGTAACCCGCTGCATGAACCCCAGCCCTTTACGCGCTTGGCCCCAGTCACTTACACGCCCGACGTCTGGCCGCAGGCGTTGAAGGCGAGTGTTTATCTGCCCCGTGGGGCAACGGATACACTGCGCCCAGCCGCCCTAGTGGTGCATGGCGGTGGTTGGCGTAATCGCACACCTGAAGATATGCAGGGCATTGCCGAACAGCTAGCAGGGCAAGGCTATGTGGCGGTTAATGTTGAGTACCGTTTTGCACCTGAATACCGTTTTCCCAGCCAACTGCATGATTTGCAGCAGGCCATGGCCTGGATTCACGCCAATGCCGATGAATGGAAGGTGGATGCCGATCGCATAGTGGGTGTGGGCTTTTCATCAGGCGCACACTTAGTGAGTTTGTTAGCACTCGCGGGCGCCGAAGGGCCGCTGGCGGAACCTTATGGCGGTGAGCAGAGCCGACTGGCCGCGGTGCTGGCGGGTGGCCTACCCAGTGATTTGCTTAAGTTTGATGATGGGCCGCTGGTGGTGGATTTTATCGGCGGCACCCGCGCACAAGAGACCGAGGCGTATCGGCTCGCGTCGCCTGCCTGGCAAATTACCCCCCAGGCGCCGCCGTTCTTTCTCTTCCACGGTAAATGGGACAAGCTCGTGCCGGTGGATCACGCCACGGACTTCTATCAAGCGTTGCAAGATAACAACATCGAAAGCGAGCTATACCTGCAGCGCTGGCGCGGCCACATCACCAGTTTCCTGCTACGTGGTGGCGCCATCGATGCAGGCATCGCCTTTCTCAATCGGCAGGTAAACCCCTAGCCTTCCGGCTGATACTTATAGCCGACGCCATATACCGAGCGGATGATTTCCAGTTCAGGCAGCGCTTCGTGGATCTTCTTGCGCAGTTTTTTGATATGACTGTCCACGGTGCGCTCCGAGACGATGCGGTTATCGCGATACATATGATCCATCAGCTGTTCGCGGCTGAAAATACGCCCAGGTGCCTGCATCATTACCCGTAATAACTGAAACTCCACCGCGGTCAGTCCTAAATCCTGACCGTGGGCGAGGGCTTGCCAGCCATCTTCGTTTAACACCACCGGTGCATTTTGTACCTCACTCGGCGTCTCGGCTGCCGCTTGGCTACGGCGCAGTACCGCTTTAACGCGGGCGACGACTTCTCGCGGGCTGAACGGTTTGCAGATATAGTCATCGGCACCCAGTTCAAGGCCTAGCAGGCGGTCGACCTCTTCTACCTTGGCGGTGACCATGATGATCGCTATGGAAGGCCACTGCTGTCGAATTTCCCGGCTTAGGGTGAGGCCATCTTTACCGGGCAGCATGATATCGAGCAGCACCAGCGCTGGTGAGTGCTGCTCCAGCCACGGCATCACTTCATCACCGTGGCCCAGGGTGGTGACCTCAAAGCCATGAGTGGTTAAGTAGTCCTCCATCAGGCGGGCAATTTTCGGTTCATCCTCAACAACGAGCAAAGAGGCAGCATGCGACATAGGGGGAAACTCGCTTAGCAGTGAACGGGAAAGCATGGCTTAACTCATTTTGAAATAACAGTTCATAACGCATTCGCTCAGAGAACATCAGCTGGCAGCCAATAGCGGAAAACGCAGTGTCCAGCGTAGCCCGCCCAGTGATGATGCAGAAGGGATAAGCGTTGCACCATGCGCATTGACCAAGGCACTGGCGATAGAGAGCCCCAAGCCGCTGCCGCCGCTCGCGCGGTTACGCGAGCCTTCCACCCGATACAGGCGCTCGGTCAAGCGGGCCAGCTCGCCTTCCGGCACGCCCGGTGTACTGTCTTCCCACGTGACCACTGCCATGCCCTGTTGCGTCGTGAGCGTAACGCGCAGCTCACCCGGCGGCTGGGTGTAGGCGCAGCTGTTGTCCAGCAGGTTGTTCCACAGTTGGCGCAGGCGCTGGGCATCGCCACGAATCATGATGCCAGGCTCGATCTGTTCAGTCAGCGCCAAGCCGCTTTCCACCAGCCAGCGGTCGGCATCGTCCAATCGGCTGGCCAGACAGTCGCTTAGATCCATCGGCGCCAGCTGTATATCCAGCGCCCCCGCATCGCTTTGCGAAAGCAGGCGTAAATCCGCCACTAGGCGCTCTAGCTGGCCCACTTCTTGAGCGAGAGAGCCGAGATTTTCCTGATTAAGCGGCCGAATGCCATCCTGCATGGCTTCGATCTCTCCGCGTAGTACCGCCAGCGGCGTTCGCAGCTCATGGGCAGTATCAGACACCCAGCGGGCGCGGGCATCGCGGCTGGCTTCCAGCGTGGCGGCAAGCACGTTGAAATCCCGTGCTAAGCGCGAGAGCTCATCGCGGCCGCGTTCCGGCAAGCGGGTGTGGTAGTCGCCTTCGGTGAGGCGCAGCGTAGCGCCTGCCAGTGCCCGCGTGCGACGCCCTAGCCACCAGGAAAGCCCGCCTGCCAATAGAAGCGAGGCAACGCAGAGTGAGATGACGATCAGCACTAGGTTGCGCTGCTGGCGTTCCAGAAAGCGGCTCTCCATGCGCTCCATCATTTCCCGCGGCGGCCTGAATCCCAGCGAGCCGATAGTGGTCTCGCCGCTGCGCAGCGTCAGCCAGTGCCAGTTACCCGAGTTTTCGCGCCCGCTGTGGGGCGGCACCACAAAACGACCATCTGCCGCACGCAGGCTAAAGTCACGCGCTTCGCCTAACGGTGAGGGTCGGTCGCGGTGCTCCTGGCCCAGTTCAAAACGAACGATAAACGGCCAGCGTTCCGGCGACTGCTCCAGCCACTCCCAGCTCTGCTGGGTTTCCCAACGGGTGACGAGACCATCGGCCAGCAGCGCGGCGCGGCGTTCCTGGGCCTGGTTGAGGTAGTCGAGAAAGCCGCGATCAATACTGTAGGAGACGGCCAAAAACATGCTGGCTGAGATCGCCACGTTGACGCTAAGAATGGTTATAAATAGCTTCAGGCCCAGCCGCGAAGGCCGCCATTGGCGTAAGCCAGTGAATATCGCCATTAGTTTCCGCCCTCCTCTTGGCTCGGCTTGCTATCGTCTAGGTTGTTATTGGGGTTGGGCTGGCGTGGTGTGCTAAGCCGTTCGCGAACATTTTCCAGGCCTAGGTAGAGGCAGGGCACCAGAATCAACAGAATGGCGGTAGCGAACAGCATGCCGAAGCCGAGCGAAATCGCCATGGGAATCATGAAGCGTGCCTGCCGCGAGGTTTCCAGAATCATCGGCGCCAGACCCAAAAAGGTCGTCAACGTGGTCATCATGATCGGTCGCAGGCGACGCGTGGCCGCCGCGACAATGGCTTCCCGGGCGCCCATGCCTTCGCGGCGTTTACGGTTGGCGTAGTCGATCAACACCAGCGCGTCGTTTATCACCACGCCAGAGAGCGCGAGCATGCCCAGCAGGCTGATGATCGATAGTCCAAAGCCCATGATCATATGGCCTGCCACGGCGCCCACAATACCGAAGGGAATGGCGGCCAGCACCAGCAGCGGCTGTAAATAACTGCGGAAGGGAATCGCGAGTAGCGCATAGAGCGCGGCAATCATGAGCCACATCGAGGTTTTCAGCGTAGCCAGATTGTCGGCAGTATCCTGCTGACGGCCGCCCATGCTGACCTCAAGCCCGGGCCAGGTTGCCTCCAGGTTGGGAAACACTTCTTCCTGCAGTGTAGCGAGCACTTGGTTGATCGCCATGTCGCTTTCTGAGTCGGCGGTCACGGTGATGATACGTCGGCCGTTGATGCGCTCTAGGCTGCTTGAGGCTTGGCTGATGGTGATGTCGGCTACCCGCGAAAGTGGCACGCTGAGCCCATCGGGCGTGCGCACCGGCATGCGATAAAGCTCGTTCAAGCTGTCGCGGTTGTCGTTGGGTAAGCGTACCTCGACGCTTATTTCACTGCGCCCGACGTACTGTTCCAGCGCCGTGGCGCCCTGAAGTGGCCCGCGCAGTGCTTGGGCTAAGTTATTGCCGGTGAGTCCTAAGGCGCGACCCTCGGCTGAAAGACGCATCTCCAGCTGTGGCTTGCCATCGCCCAGGCCGCTGTCGATATCGGTGAGCCCATAGCCGCCTAACGTTTCCGCCAAGCGTTCCGCGGCGGCTTCCAACACTTGGGTGTCGGGGTGGGAGAGGCGCAGGCTGAGCGCCGCGCCACTGCCGGGGCCGCCTACATCCGACTCGAAACGTACCGACTGAGCACCGAGTAGATCGCCGGTCAGGTCGCGCCACTCCCTGGCGATGCGGGAAGGTGGCCACGCTTCCAGGCTTTCGCTGGCGATATCCAAACGTACTTCCAGGCTTTCGCCGTCCAGGCGGCTGCGTGAGCTGCTAAAACTGAGGGTGTCTTCACGCTCACTCAGTACATCAGCGGCGTCGAGCAACTGTTGGCTAAGTTCGCGGCTCACGATGATATTGCTGCCGATCGGCAGGGTGACCGTGGCCTGCACCTGATCCGACTCGACGCGTGGCATTAGCGAAAACCCCAGCCGTCCGCTCATGGCCCAGGAGAGAGCGATCAGCAGAATGGCGATGCCCAGCGAAATACTCAGCAGCCGCTGGTTCAGCGCGCGTTGCAGAAACGGCTCGAACTGACGATAGGTGAAGTGGTGCAACCCACCCTGCAAACGTTGGCGCAGTGCTTCTAGGGGCCGCTGCCACGCTGGGGTTTGGCGCGGCTTGCGGCTATGCGCGAGGTGGGCGGGCAAAATAACGAGCGCTTCCAGCCAGGAGATCAAAAAGACGGTCACTACCACCACCGGCACCGTGGCAAAGATTAGCCCTAAGAAGCCGGGTAAAAATAGCAGCGGCAGGAAGGCGACAATATTAGACAGAATGGCAAACGTGAGCGGCGTGGCGATCTCGCTGGCGCCTTTCACCGCCGCATCGCGCAGTGAATAGCCTTCTTCCCGATAGCTGTAGATGTTTTCGCCGACGATGATGGCGTCATCCACCACGATGCCCAGCGCGATGATAAAGGCGAACATCGACATCATGTTGAGCGAGACGCCGATCCAGGGCAGAAACAGCATGGCACCCAGAAACGCCGTGGGAATACCCAGCGTGACCCAGAAGGCCAGCCGTGCTTCCAGAAACAGCGCCATGAGTACCAGTACCAGTGCCAGTCCCATCCAGGCATTTTTTAACAGCAGGCTGAGGCGGGCTTCGTAAACTTCCGAACTGTCGCGGGAAATATCCAGACTGACGCCTTCCGGTATCCCCGCGCGCAGGCGCTCAAGCTCTCCGTTGACCGCTTCTGAAATGCTGGTCGGGGTTTGATCACCGATTTGGTACACATCGACGGAGAGGCCGGGCTGGCCGTTATAGAACTCCTCGCGATCGATCTCGGCAAAGCCGTCGCTAACCCTGGCAATGTCACCCAGTGTAATCGGCGCACCCTGGGTGCTGGTCAGGATGGGCAGCTCGGCAAAGGCTTCGGCGCTGTTGCGCCGACCCTGATAGCGAATCAGCCACTCGCCCTCGGCCGTGGTTAGCTGGCCGCTGGCAAGGTCAAGCGCCTCTTCGGCGATGCGACTAGCCAGCGCCTGATGATCGAGACCAAAGCGCTCGATGGCCTCTTCGTCCAGGTGAACTTGAATCTCGCGCTCGCGGTTGCCGGAAAGCTCCGCCCGAGAAATACCCGAAGTGGCTTGCAGTTCACCGCGCACATCTTCTGCCGCGTTGTGCAACGCCTCCAGGCCTACCTGACCATATACCTGCAGGCTCAATACACTGCGCGACCGCCCGGCCAAGGTAAACCGCGGTGGGTCGGCAGCGCTGGGCAGCGTGGTGATGGCGTTGATCGCCTGCTGAATGTCTTGATAGGCGCGCATGACATCAATGCCGTCAATCAGGGTGGCGCTGACGTTGGCGCTGCCTTCGCTGGCAATGGCGGTCAGCTCGTCAATGCCCTCTACATCGGCAATGGCAGCTTCCACCGGGAGCAGCAGGCTCTGCTCGACATCTTCCGGGGTGGCCCCTGGATAGCTGATAGTGACCTGGACGATTTCGATATTGAACTCGGGGAATACCTCTTTTTTGATCGCCAATGAGGCCATTAGGCCGCCGACGATAAACAGCACCATCAAAAGATTGGGTGCTACGCCGTGATCGACCATCCATGCCAGTGGGCCACGTGGCACCTTCATGATTCGTCTCCCGATCCTTCTAACGCTTGGGCGGGCGTATCATTGGGGCGACGGATGCGGACCAACTGACCCTCACGCGGTTGCGCCAAGCCCGAGATAACGACTTGTTGGCCGACATCCAGGCCGCTACGAATCAGCGCATCGTCTTCTCCGCGATAGGCCAGGGTGACCGGCGTGCGGCGCAGGCGATTCTCCTCATCCACCCGCCACGTGACATCCCCTGGGCGAAGCGCCGCAGAAGGCAGTGATATTAGCTGCTCTTGAATCGCAGGTTGGAAAGAGGCGCGCAGTACATCGCCCAAACGCAGGGCAGGGCCATCGGTCTCGAGCGCTAGCGGGTCGTCCACCGCGATGAGCAGCTGTGCCTGAAGGCCATTCTCTTCCAGGCTGGGCAGCATCGATACCAGCGTGCCCTCACGGCTAGTGCCTTCGGGCCAGCCGCGACTGGTTAACGTCACGCTGCTACCGGCTTCCAGCCACTCTGTCCATTCGCCGGGCAGCGAGGCGCGCACCCAAAACTGCTCGACGCCTACCAAATGCAGTACTTCCGTGCCTTGGCTGAGCAGGCTGCCAGCGCCGACCAGGCGCTCCTGCACCATGGCCCGCCAAGGAGCGGTTAACGTCGCGCGCTCAAGGTTCAGGGCGGCTTGGTCGCGTATCACGCGCGCCTGGGTAAGCTGGGCTTGGGCTTGGCGCAGCTGGGGCTCGCGCAGCACCAGTGCACGACGCTCTGCGCTGAGCTGTCGGCCAAAGGATTCGTACTCGCTTCGGGCGCGCTGCTGCTCCGCTTGTTCCAGCGCGAGCTGTGCCTGGGCATTGGCCAGTTGCGCTTCGGCATCTTCCAGGCTTAGCGCCAAGTCGGCTTGGTCAATAAACGCCACGGCGGCGTTTTGCTCTACCACCTGACCGGGCACAACGTCGTCGGCAAACCGCTGCAACTGCCCGGCCACACGGCTGGCCAGCATGGTCTCTTGTTCTGCTTCAACCCGCCCAAACCCATACAGGTTCGGTGCCTGGGTGCTCTCGTTTACCGTGACCACATCCACCATTGTCGGCAAGGGGCCGGGGGGGGGCGTTCGTTCAATGCGAGGCGGTTGGGTCATAATCCACCAGGCGAGCGCCAGGGTACCCACCAGAATCAATAACGCCACCACGGCACCGAGCCGAATGCGGCCTTGTTGTGATGACGGTGGTGAAAAATAGTGAGAAGAGCGGGGCGTAGAAGTGGAGTGCCGTGTTAGTGTCATTACCGCGCGTCATCCATTGGGAGCGAAAATTCCAGAAAAATAAGCGTATGATGCAAGCATCACGCATTGTTAAGCAGCGATTAGTCAAACAATGTGCAAATAATAGGTAACTGTCACCACGTGGCACCCATTTGATAGCAATAGACTGACTGGTCTACTTTGAGCATATGAAAAACAATGTAACCCGCGATAAATTAATTGATAGTGGCGCCCAGCTGATTAGTCAGCAAGGCTACAACGCGACGGGTATCAATGCCGTTTTAAAATCCTGTGGTGTGCCGAAAGGCTCCTTTTATCACTACTTTTCCAGCAAAGAAGATTTCGGTCTGGCGGTGATCGAGCACTTTGCTGCGACCTACGACGAAACGCTCGTGGCGATTCTTGAAGACAACGGTACGCCGCCACTTGAGCGCTTGAAGCGCTACTTCGCGACCGGTCGTGAATATATGCAGGCGTGTGACCATACCACGGGCTGTCTGATCGGTAATCTGGGCCAAGAGCTGTCGGGCCAGAGCGACACTTTCCGCGATGCCTTGAATCTAGTTTTTCAGCGCTGGGAACAGCGCTTCGTAAGCTGCCTTCAGGATGCCAAGGCACGGGGCGATATTGCTACCTGCATCGCACCCGAGGCGCTTGCCGGTTTTATTCTCACCGGTTGGGAGGGCGCTATTCTACGCGCCAAGACGCTTAAATCCGTCGCGCCCATGGAGCAGTTTGAAATGATTCTGTTCCAGCAGGTGCTGGTTCGTCCATCGCCGTAGCCAGCGATGGACGAGACGTTAAGCGCCTATTAAAAGCCTTCCAACACCAGCTTGCCAACCGTGCTGTTGCTCTCGATCAGCGCGTTGGCGCGTTTCAGGTTGTCGGTGTTAACCGGGCCCAATACGTCGCCTAGGGTGGTGGTTAGCCGTCCGTCATCGACCATGGACACGGCGTTGTAACCCCGCACGCAAGGTTCGCCGCTTTCATGGTCATTCTCCTAATCAAGATAAGTGGCGCCATCATGCCCGTATGTTGTTTCATTAAAAAGGACTCGGCTGCGTAATATCAGCGCAGGCTGTATTGGTTCGTGATGACCTAAGCCAGGAGCACACCATGTTTGAAGGGTTTGAAAAACAGACACGCCACGTAAACGGCGTCGATATCACTTTTCGACAGGGCGGCAATGGCCCGGCACTTCTTCTGCTCCACGGCCACCCGCAGACCCATGTGATTTGGCACAAAGTGGCAGAAGAACTTGCCCAACATTTCACCGTTATCGCAGCGGATCTGCGTGGCTACGGCGACAGTAGTAAACCCGACGACGACCCTGAGCACCTTAATTACGCCAAGCGTGTCATGGCTGCCGATATGGCCGAGCTAATGAGCGCGCTAGGCTTTGAGCGTTTTAAAGTGCTGGCCCATGATCGCGGCGCGCGAGTTGCCCACCGTTTAGGTGTTGACCACGCTGAACGCGTCGAGCGCATGGTGCTGTTGGATATCGCCCCGACGCTGGCTATGTATCGCGGTACCAACGAGGCCTTTGCACGCAGCTACTGGCACTGGTTCTTCCTAATCCGCCCTCAGCCGCTGCCGGAAAGGCTGATTCAGAGCGACCCTGGCCACTACCTGAAAAGCGTGATGGGCGCTCGCAGTGCCGGTATGGCACCTTTTGCTACAGAAGCATTAGTGGAGTATGAGCGTTGTTTATCACTCCCTGGCACCGCTACCGGTATTTGCGGTGACTACCGCGCCAGCGCCACGATTGATCTGGTGCATGATCAGGCGGATATCGACGCAGGGGTAAAACTCACCTGTCCGTTGAAAGTGATGTGGGGCGCTGAAGGTGCCATTGAAGCTTGCTTTGATGCCTTGGCTGAATGGCGCAAGGTGGCCACCCAAGTCGACGGCAAAGCGCTTCCATGCGGCCACTACATCGCCGAGGAGATCCCTGAAAAACTACTTGAGGAAGCGCTGCCGTTTCTATGCAAGGTAGGGTGACAATAGGGTTTAAAAAAACCGATCATAGCCAATGGCAGATCGGTTTTCACCTTCCGCCTTTAATGTTCCATACTGCTAACGATAAGCGCCGCATTGACGCCACCAAAACCAAACCCGTTGCACAATACATGCTGAGTGGTGTGCTGGTGATGAGTCGCCGTGACAAAGGTTAGATCCCGCATGTCATCGTCGCACTCTTCTAGATTGATGGTGGGCGGGAGTTGCTGGGTTCTGAGTGCTAAGACTGAAAAAATACTCTCTATACCTCCCGCTGCGCCTAATAGATGACCTGTGGCGGCCTTCGTTGCCGAAATAGGGATGGCGGGCAAACGCTCACCGAAGACATTACGCAATGAGGCAATTTCAGCCCGGTCGCCAACGGGCGTCGAAGTGGCGTGGGCGTTGATGTGGTCAATGGCATCAATGGTAAGGTTCGCCATGCCTAACGCCGCTTGAATAGCCGCCGCTGCGCCGGAGCCATCCTTCGGGCCTGCCGTTAGATGGTAGGCATCTGCGCTGGTGCCGTAACCGCTAATCACCGCTAACGGCGTTGCACCCCGCGCGAGGGCATGCTCAAGCGTTTCGATCACCATAACGCCAGCGCCTTCTCCCATCACAAAACCGTTACGGCCTTTATCAAAGGGCCTGGATGCGCGTTCAGGATTGTCTGCTTCCGTCGAAACGGCCTTTAAAGCGTTAAAACTGGCCAGTGAAAGAGGATCAATACACGCCTCAGCGCCGCCAACGAGGGCAACATCGGCTTCTCCATTGCGAATGATGCGCATACCATCGCCAATCGCCTGTAGCCCTGCCGCGCAAGCCGTTACCGGACACCCCAGCGGGCCTTGAAAGCCATAACGAATGGACAAATTGCCAGCCGCCAAATTGGCTAGAAAGGCGGGCACCGTGAAGGGAGAAAGTTTGCGATAGCCGCGCTCAGCAAGGGTTTTTTGGGCTTGAGTAATGGTGGGAAAACCGCCGATACCAGAACCAATGATGGTGGCTGTTCGGCGTTTTTGAGCCTGCTCAACAGGGAACCAGTTGGCCTGTGACAGCGCTTCTTTGGCTGCCGCCAATGCGTAGAGGCTGAACAAGTCCATTTTGCGCTGCTCTTTGGGGTCGGCTATCGCATCCAGGTCAATACCGCCGCTTGGGTCTTGGCTAATGCTCGGCACCACCCCGGCGATTTTGATCGGAATATCGCCTGTGTCAAAGCGGTCAATGGTGCTGATGCCAGACTGACCGTCCACCAGTCGCTGCCAACTTGTATTGACGCTGTTCCCTAACGGGCTGACCATACCCATGCCAGTAATCACGATAGGTGAGTGCATAGTGACTCCTAATTTATTGATGTGGTCACCCTAGCAATGGGCAGTATATGATCAAGATAATATTTAGCTGACGAGGTAATTATGCCTTATCCCAAGAGCCATAAATCGAAAACCAAAGAGCGCATTTTGGCTTCAGCGACAGAGCTCTTCAGCCGCAATGGGTTTCAAAAGGTATCGATTGGCCAGATCATGAAGCTAGCCAAGATGACGCACGGCGCCTTTTATGCACATTTCGCTTCAAAAGAGGCCCTTTACAATGAGTCTGTCCGCCTAACCATTGATAACAGCCGGGCGGCCAGGCTGGTAAAAGGCCCGCTTTCGTTACAACACCTAACCGAATTAGTCGCCAACTACTGCAATCTCCAAGAGCTGGAAGCTAAGCATAAGCCGGGGCCTGAAGCGGTACTGTTCAACGAAATAGGCAGTGAAAAAGCCGAAATCCGCACTATGTTTGAAGCGTCATACATGAGCATGAAAAAGATGCTAGAAACGCGGCTGATAGCGCTGAGTAAGCTGAAACAACTCCCTTTTGCCAATGATCGCAAGGCGATTGCTGATAAATCCCGGGTCATATTGGCCTCCCTGGTAGGGGCCGTCGCCATTGCCAAAAGCTTGCCTGGGGAGGTGGAACGAAAGCAGGTATTGGTAGCCACACAACGCCAGATTTTACTGATGCTTGGTGTCAGCGAAGCTGAGGCGGAGCGTATGATGCAAGCGCAATAGTTCGTGAAGAGAACTCCGAGTTGCTGCTGTTGTAAGCACAACCATTTTGCACGACATGTGGTAGATGATTTGGGAGACTGACCAAGACGAAGCGGGTAAAAAACTGGATAATGGGCTGCAATTCGCCTACTGCCTACTCATAGGCACACTCATTGCTCCGGACGCCCGCTCATGGAAATCAAAGTTAACTATCTCGACAACCTCCGCCTGGAGGCAAAGTTCGACGATTTTACGGTCATCTCCGACCAGCCGATTCGCTATAAAGGCGACGGCTCGGCCCCCGGCCCGTTTGACTACTTCCTGGCCTCGTCGGCCATGTGTGCCGCCTATTTCGTCAAGGTGTACTGCAACGCGCGGAATATTCCCACTGAGAACATTCGCCTGTCGCAAAACAATATCGTCGACCCGGAAAACCGCTACAAGCAGATTTTCAAAATCCAGGTCGAACTGCCGGAAGATATCTCGGAGAAGGACCGCGAAGGCATCCTGCGCTCCATCGACCGCTGCACGGTGAAGAAAGTCGTCCAGACCGGCCCTGAGTTTCAGATCGAGGTAGTCGAGAACATCGACGAAGACGCTCAGGCGCTACTGATGGGCGCACCGGAAGGCGGCAGCACCTACATCGAAGGCAAAGACCTGCCGCTGGAGCAGACCATTGCCAATATGAGCGCGATCCTGGCGGACCTGGGCATGAAGATCGAGATCGCCTCCTGGCGCAATATCGTGCCCCACGTGTGGTCGTTGCATATTCGCGATGCGGCCTCACCGATGTGCTTTACCAACGGCAAAGGCGCTACTAAAGAGAGCGCGCTCTGCTCGGCGCTGGGCGAGTTTATCGAGCGCCTGAGCTGCAACTTCTTCTACAACGATCAGTTCTTTGGTGAACAGATTGCCAATAGTGAGTTCGTCCACTATCCCAATGAAAAGTGGTTCAAACCGGGGCCGAACGACGAACTGCCTGCCGAGATTCTCGATGAGCACTGCTTGGCGATCTACAACCCGGAAGGCGAGTTGAGCGGCTCCAACTTGATCGATACCAACTCGGGACGCGAAGACCGGGGCATTGTCTCGCTGCCGTTTGTTCGCCAAAGCGATGGTGAGACGGTCTACTTCCCCTCCAACCTGATTGAAAACCTGTTCCTCAGCAACGGTATGAGCGCGGGCAACACGCTGGTGGAAGCTCAGGTGCAGTGCCTTTCGGAGATTTTCGAGCGGGCGGTGAAGCGGGAAATCCTCGAACAGGAGCTAACCCTGCCCGATGTACCACAAGAGGTGTTAGACAAGTACCCCAGCATCGTGGAGGGCATTAACGCCCTGGAAGCGCAGGGCTTCCCGGTGCTGGTGAAAGATGCCTCCATGGGCGGGCAGTTCCCGGTGATGTGTGTCACCTTGATGAACCCGCGCACCGGCGGCGTGTTTGCCTCCTTCGGTGCCCACCCAAGCTTTGAAGTGGCGCTGGAGCGCAGCCTGACCGAACTGCTGCAGGGGCGCAGCTTCGAAGGCCTGAACGACCTGCCGCTGCCGACCTTTAACTCCCAGACCATCTCAGAGCCGAACAACTTCGTTGAGCACTTCATCGACTCGGTGGGCGTAGTTTCCTGGCGCTTCTTCAGCGCTAAGCCCGACTTCGAGTTTAGCGAGTGGGACTTTTCCGGCAGTAACGAGGAAGAAGCCGAGACGCTTTTTGGTATCTTTGAGGAGCTGGGTGCCGAAGTGTACATGGCAGTACACGAAGATCTGGGGTCACCAGTCTGCCGTATTCTGGTACCGGGCTACTCGGAGGTATACCCCATCGAAGATTTGATCTGGGATAACACCAATAAGGCGCTGGATTACCGTGAGGATATTCTTAACCTGCACCGCCTGGATGACGATCAACTGCTGGATCTGGTCGAGCGGCTGGAAGAGAGCCAGATGGACGACCACGCCGATATCATCACGCTGATTGGTATCGAGTTCGATGAGAACACCGTCTGGGGCCAGATGACCATTCTGGAACTCAAACTGTTGGTGTATCTGGCGCTTGGCCGCCACGAGGAAGCGCTGGACTGCGTGCAGATGTTCCTACAGTACAACGATAACACCGTCGAGCGCGGCCTGTTCTACCAAGCGGTGAACGCGGTGCTGGAAATCGAGCTGGATGACGAGCTGGAACTTGAAGATTATTTGCACAGCCTTCAGCGCATGTTTGGCGAAGACACTATGACCGCTGTCGTGGGCTCGGTGCGTGGTGACGTACGTTTCCACGGCCTCACGCCTACTAACATGCAGTTAGAAGGCCTGGAGCGCCACCAGCGCTTAATCGAGAGCTACAAGAAGCTGCATGCCGCGCGTGCAGCCACAGCAGGTAGGTAAGCGTTATCCACAGGTGGTGATCGTTGATCGCTCTCCTGGCGTTACGGCGTCAGCAGAGTCGCTTGATAGACGTGAAATGGTCGTTAAGGACGCCCTATGAAACATCGAATTATCTTCGCCATTCTCATGTCGTTTACGCTCTCGCTGATCATGTCGGCCTGGGTGACTTACGTCAATATCGGGACGCATCCAGGCTTTTTGGGCATCTGGCTGCACGCATGGCTGTTGGCGTGGCCTGCGGCTGGGATTATTGCGTTTGTTTGCGGTCCCTTTATTCATAAACTTGCCCACCGGATTGCCGGGAAACTCTAGCACCTAAGCGGCTGCGTGTTTGCAGCGAGCGTTTGCAGGCACTTTTGCTTAGGGCTTTTGCTCAGGGCTTTTGCTCAGGGCTATGCCTAGCTTGACGTAATGCTTAGAGCCGTGACCGTCACTAAGATAATTCCCATCCCGACCATCTGAATAACGCCCAGGCTTTCACCCAGCACGGCGACCCCAAACAATGTGGCTGTCACCGGCTCGACCATGGCCACCATGGAGGCCAGTGCCGGTGCGGCATGCTTAATGCCCACCACGTAGAGCAGAAACGAGAGACCCGCGCCCAGAATGCCCAGCGCCACAAACAGCAGTAGCTCCGGTGCGTTGATGACGCTAACCGCCTGAGGAATGTCTGCTGGGAGCAGGAGCACCAGCGCCAACACGGTGAAGGCAATGGTTAAAATAGCGGATGGGCTGCCATGGGGCGTGGCATATTTAAAACCAAAGATGAACATCGCATAGGAAAGCCCGGCCAGGAGCCCGGTCACGACGCCCATCAGCGAGAGCCCGCTAGCCCCAATGGCATACAGCTTGGTGAGAAGTACTACGCCGACCATGACCAGCGCGATGGCCAGCCACTTAATGGCAGTAGGGCGCTCGAGCTTAAGGGCAAAAGAGACCAAGTAGACAAATACCGGGGCGCAATACATCAATGTGGCTGCCACCGCCACGCTGCCATGCTCGATACTCAGGAAGTAGAACGTAAAGTTGCCCGCCACCCCCAGGCCCGCCACGACCGACCAGAACCACAGTGGCCGACTGGTCAAGCCGTGCCCGCCGCGCTGTAATAAAAGCCAACCCAGCGCAAAGAGCAACCCCACAAAACCACGATAAAAAGAGACGACCGCAGCATCCCAACCGCTGTCTAATAAAATACCCGCGATGCCTCCGGAAATCCCCCAGAAGAGCGCCGCGAGCGCAATCAACATTGTGCTGGCGCCTGCCATATTTCACCTTTCGTCCATGAATGGTTTAACGTGCCTTTGAAAGGTAGACGTTACGCTTTATGAACGAAAGCGTTGGGCTCACTGCTTAACCAAAGAACCAATAACACACCAAAATGGCGGTGATGATGCCTGCAGCGTCAGCCACCAAGGCGCAGCCCAATCCGTGGCGAATACGGGTAATGCCGATGGCGCCAAAATAAACCGCCAGCACATAAAAGGTGGTTTCGGTGCTGCCCTGTAGGGTGGCAGCGAGTAGACCAGGAAAACTATCGACACCAAAGGTATTCATGGTTTCGATCATCATGGCGCGGGAACCACTGCCGGAAAGTGGCTTCACAAAGGCGGTGGGTAGCGCGTCCACAAAACGAGTATCCCAACCAACCCCTTCGACCAGCCAGCGGATACCGCTTAAACCAGCATCCAGCACGCCGCTGGCGCGCAGCACGCCTACGGCCACTAGCATGGCAATTAGGTAGGGTAGCAGGGTGATGGTAAAGCTCAGGCCCTCTTTAGCCCCTTCGATAAAGGCGTCATACACCTTCACTCCACGCAATGCCGCTACGATTAAAAACATCATTACAATGCTAAATAGCGTCAGGTTACCCACCAAGGTAGAGGCTGCTGCCAGGGCCTGGGCCGACATACCCGCCAAGGTGGTGATCAATAGACCCAATGCGAAGGCCGCCGCCACTAAATAGGCCAACACGACGGGATGCCAGAGCTTTAATCGCTGCATCACCGCCACCGCTAAAAGCCCGGCTAGGCTAGAGGCGCTGGTCGCGAGCAAGATCGGTAAAAATACCAGCGTGGGGTCGGCGGCCCCCTGCTGGGCGCGATACATGAAAATGGTGACGGGCAGCAGGGTGAGCGACGAAGTGTTAAGCACTAGAAACAGGATCTGCGCGTTGCTGGCGGTCTCACTGCTGGGATTAAGACTTTGCAGCGAGTGCATCGCCTTGATGCCAATCGGCGTGGCGGCGTTATCCAGTCCCAGAATGTTGGCGGCGAAATTCATGCTGATCAGCCCCATGGCCGGATGACCACGAGGCACCTCCGGCATCAAGCGACAGAAAAGCGGGTCGAGCACCCGCCCCAGCAGCCGAATCAACCCTGCCTTTTCGGCAATCGAGAGAAACCCCAGCCACAGCGTCATGGTGCCAAGCAGCACCAGGATAATATCGACGCTCACGTCGGCCATATCGAACAGCGATTGCACCAGGCGGGCAAACACCTCGCTGTCGCCACCCACCAACCACTGCCAGAGCGATGCCGCGAAGGCAGCGATAAAGAAGCTTAACCAGATTCCGTTGAGCATGGCGGAAGGACATCCTGAAGGGTGAGCAGACAGCAGATAAAAACGCTACTGCGTATCCTACCCAAGGAGCCTTGATTAGCGCTAACCCAACAGCATCAGAAACAAGAGAATAAGTGCGAACCGCCTCAAGCAGAGAGGACGCTTATGATGACGTTTTTGAGCCCCTCATCCGCCGGTAGAGGTGCGAAAACGGCATGGCGGTTAGGCCGTGTACCAGGATAGACGACACCACCAGCAAGCTCACCACGGGCCAGAGTTCAACGACATCGGTTTTATGATGGGCCAGCGCGGCATAGTAAAGCGCGGCTACGCCGATCGGTCCAAACCAGCCGGTGAAACCGCCGTCAAGTCTGGTAGGAATCTCTCGGATTCGGCCGCCTATTAATAGCACAACGGGTAAGCGACGTAGTAAAAGCACACCCATGACTAGCGCCAAAGCTGGCCACCCCAAGGAGAGCCACGCTTGCCAGGGAATCATCAAACCCAGTAACAGGAAAATAGGGGAAGTGAAAAAGCGATCCATGCCTTCCACCACCCTCTCTTCTTCCTGTTTCTCTGAGGCGTTGACTTGCAGATCAAACGCTAACCCCGCGATGAACACCGCGAGTATGCCATTGCTGCCCACCAGCTTGACTGCGGCAAGCGTAGTGAGCGCCAACGCTGTGGTTACCATTAACATTGACGGCTGGTCGATGGTATTTTTTTCTTCAGCTTTGCGCATGGCAAAGCCTACCGAATAACCGATCATCGCTCCTAGCAGCAGGGAAACTAAAATATCGCCTCCCAGCACTCTCAGCATGTGGAAGGTGATGGATTGATCCGCGGGTAGCGTTAGCAAAAACACAGCCAACATGACAAAAATAAAGGTAAGGCCGTCATTGGCGCCCGATTCACTCGAAATGATGTGGCGCAGGTAAGCGGGCAGGTTCTCTTTTGCAACGGGCCCGGTTACGAGGGTCGAGGCAACCACCGGATCAGTCGGAGTAACCACCGCTCCGATGAGCAGCGCCGCTCCTAGGGGTAGGCCCAGCACCCAGCCAATCAGTAGGCTGCTGCACAGCCACATCACCGGCATGCTCACCAGCAATAACACACAGAGGGAGCGCCAATGGCCAAAAATATAACGCTTAGGTAGCCGCAGCGCGATACCCATCAACCCAATGGCAAGCGCCAGGCGGGCCACTTGTTCTAAAATGGCCATTTCATTGCCCCACTGGGCTGGGTCAAGAAGCGCCCACCCGGTTGGGCCCAATGCCGCTCCTACTAGCAATAGGGTAACGGAATCGGGTAAGCCGATGCGTTTCAGTGGCGTGGATAAAAGCCCCAGCAATAAAGCGCTGGCGGCAACGGCTAATAAGCCAATATTAAACTCGTGCATCTTAAGACTCGCTGATGCGATAGGGGCCTCTAGCGGTGAAGACGGAGATCAACACAGACGCTGAGACCTCTATTTCCTGTGATGGTCTTGGGGTTGGCTGATCTCCGTACCAGGTCCCTCTGTTTGTCTCCTAATGGGTATTGCTTCAATGAGTGGGTGGCATGTCGACCGGGCGTAGCATCAGTACCGCTAGCGGCGGTAGCGTCAGCTCAAGGCTGGCCACTTGTCCATGCAGTGGAGAGTCTTCGGCGGTTAGCCGACCCAGGTTGCCCAGATTAGAGCCGCCATAGCACTCCGCATCGCTGTTAAGGCGTTCCTCCCAATCACCCGGCAGTGGCACGCCCAGCCGATAACCTTGACGCGGCACTGGCGTCATATTGGCCACGACCAATAACGGCTCACCATCAGCACTCCAGCGCAGCCAAGCGAAGACACTGTTGGTGTTGTCATTACCCACCACCCAGGTAAATCCCTGTGGTTCACTATCGCATTGGTGAAGGGCGGGAAGCTCGACATAACAGCGGTTAAGATCGCTAAGTAAACGATGAATACCGGCGTGACGGGGTTCGGCAAGCAGCGACCAGTCCAACTCCCGGTCATGGCTCCACTCACGCCATTGCCCGAACTCACAGCCCATAAACAGCAGTTTTTTGCCGGGTTGCGACCACATAATGGCGAGATAGGCGCGTAGGTTAGCGAACTTCTGCCACTCATCGCCGGGCATTTTGCCGATCAGCGAACCCTTGCCGTGTACCACTTCGTCGTGGGAGATAGGCAGCACGTAGCGCTCCGAGAAAGCGTAAACCATCGGAAATGTCATGTCGTGATGCGAGTGGGAGCGGTAGATCGGATCCTTAGCGATATAGGTCAACGTGTCGTGCATCCAGCCCATGTTCCATTTATAGGCGAAGCCCAGCCCACCTTCATTGGTCGGCTGGGTAACGCCCGGCCAGGCGGTTGACTCCTCAGCGATCACCACCGTGCCAGGCGCCTCTTCACTGATGACATCATTGAGATGGCGCAGGAAGTCGATCGTCTCGAGATTCTCATGGCCGCCAAAGCGGTTAGGGATCCATTCGCCTTCGTTACGGGAATAGTTACGATAGAGCATCGAGGCAACGGCATCGACCCGCAGTGCATCGACATGAAAGTGCCTTAGCCAGTGCAGCGCTGACGCCAGCATGAAGCCATGCACTTCACGCCGCCCCAGGTTATAAATATAAGTATCCCAATCCTGGTGGAATCCTTCAAAGGGGTGCTCATATTCGTACAGGGCAGTGCCATCGAAGCGTGCCAAGCCGTGGGGGTCCGTGGGAAAGTGGGCCGGAACCCAGTCGAGAATCACCCCCAGCCCCGCTTGGTGGCACTGGTCAATGAAGTAAGCAAAATCAGCAGGCTTGCCAAAACGGGCACTGGGTGCGAATTGGCCCAGCGGCTGGTAGCCCCAGGAGCCGCCAAACGGGTGCTCCATGATGGGCAAGAGCTCAACGTGAGTGAAGCCCATTTCCAACACATAGGGGATCAACTGTTCGGCCATATCACGCCAGCTGTAAAGCTCGCCGTTGTCGCCGCCGTGCTTACGCCAGGAGGCCGCGTGCACTTCATAAATGCTGATGGGCCGGGAGGGGGCGTGCGCCTTTTCCCGTTGGGCGATCCACGCATCGTCATGCCAAGTAAACGGCGTGGTGTCGGCTACTACCGACGCGGTAGACGGCGGGACTTCGGTGGCCAAGGCGACAGGATCTGCTCGCAGGCCAATCTTCCCGCTGGTCTCGATAATTTCATATTTGTACGCTTCCCCAGGGCCGAGGCGCGGGATGAATAACTCCCACACTCCAGCGGCGATGCGCAGCCGCATGATGTGTCGCCTGCCGTCCCAGCTATTGAAATTACCCACCACGGAGACGCGTTGAGCATTCGGTGCCCAAACGGCGAAGCGCACGCCCTCGACGCCCTCCACCGTCATGGGCTGGGCGCCCAGACAGTGCCCCAACTGGCGATGATTGCCTTCGCCTAACAGGTAAAGATCCATTTCGCCTAGCAACAGGCCGAAGTTATACGCATCCTCGGTTACCTGTTCGCCCTGGGGCCAACGAATACGCAGCAGGTAGGGCGCTGCATGGGGTAAGCGGGCAGCAAATAGGCCTGGGATCTGTATGCTCGTAAGACAGCAACGCACGTCGCCGCTTTCGCGGTCGAGAACATCAACCCCCACGGCGCCCGGAAGGAACGCACGTAAGAACGACCCTTTCTCATCGCTATGAATGCCGAGCAGCGAGAAGGGGTCACGATGGGTGCCTTGCGCCAGGGTGTCGGCGTCTTCCTCAGTTAACCACAAGCTGCGATCCAGAAGGGGACGGGTGTGAATAACATCATTCATGTGGCTCTCCTGGGCTGAGTTGTTCGATGATGGCACCTAGGCCGTGCAGCGGCACAGTCAGCCAGTCGGGACGGTTGGCGGCTTCGTAGCTGATTTCATAGGCGGTCTTTTCTAACACGAACAGGTCTACCGCTGCGGCGGCGCCGCTGGCTTGCTTCCATTCGTGAGGTAAATCCATCGTGGCTTGCCAGTAAGCATTGAGAAACGCCTGGCGCCCTTTGAGCAGGTACTGCTCTACCACCGCGTGGCTGGTCATAGTTTTCGCACCGGCGCCTTCATGCTCGCCAGGGTGAGCCTCTTCCACCTTGGCATAGGCGTAGTCGAAGGAGCGCAGCATGCCAGCAACATCGCGAAGCGGGCTATCCTTCGCACGGCGTTCCTCCAGAGGCCTGGCCGGTTCGCCTTCAAAATCAATAATGTAGGCATCATCATGGGCCACTAGTATTTGGCCGAGGTGCAGGTCGCCATGGATGCGAGTGAGCAGGCTGCCTTCGGCAAGCTCTGCCATCATCTTGATAGCGTCCATGATCTTAGTGCGGCTCGCCAGGATGGCATCGGCGAGCTGCTGTTCAGCCTCGTTGGCGGCGCTTTTGTAGCGCGCGAGTACCTCTAATGCTTCTTCGACACGCTGCGTCACGCGCTGCGTCCAGTACTGCACGTGGGCGGAGCCGGCAATTTCAGGCGCAAACGCCGGGTCGTCGCTGGGCGTGGCCAGCACTTGATGCAGCTCGCCCAGTCGGCGCCCTAAGGTAGCGGCAAACTCTTCTAACTCTTCGAAGGCGCCGTAGCGGTCTTCCTCCCGTGGCTCGGCGTTCCGGTCATCATCTGCCACCGCTTCACGAATGGCGCGTTCCAGTTTGGTGCGCGTCCATGACCAGGCATCGCCCTGGTTGTCGATGAAGCCTTGCAGAATCATCAGCGTCTGTGTGGTTCCCTCTTCGAGCCGGGTTACCACGCCGTACAAGGGCACGGTATGCGTAAAACCCCGCTCAGTCAGATAGCTGCCGATCTCCGCTTCGGGGTGAATGCCCGGCTCCAAGCGGCGAAACAGCTTGAGCACTAATTGATGATTGATGATCACCGAGCTATTGGATTGCTCGGCACTCTGCTGCACTACCTCGGGGTGCTCGGGAAGCGTTAGTTCGGCGAAGGCGGCGGTGGGCAAGAAATGGATTTCACCTTGCGCGTAGGGCACTACGCTGCCTAGGCGCATACTGTCTAATACGGCCAGCGTAAAAGCATCCAGCGTGACCGCATCAGTGAGTAGCCCCACTTCGTGGAAGCGACGCACCCGCGCCATGGCAAGCTGTTGCGGTAGCGGATTGCTTTGCTCGTCTTCGCCCAAGAAAGCCAGCGGCAGTTGGTAGCGCTCACTGCCTTGGCCGTGTTTGACCTCCAGTTCGCTAAACAGCAGCGCATGGCCCTTGTGCTCAAGACGGCCGGTGGGGTGTAGCTGGACGTGTTCGATACGTGCCTGCTTGGCAGCAAACCAGCGTCGCTTGGGCAAGTAGCTGGGCAGCGTTTCACGTTCGAGTAGGCGCCTGGGCGTCTCCTCAAAAATCTCCTCAAGGCGTTTTTTGATAATCAGTGTGACGAAATCTGGCATGGGTTCGGGCACCGGTACATGCCACTCCGGCATGGCGGTCGCCGGGGCCAGTAAAAACCAGAAAAAACCGTAAGGGGGCAGCGTTAGCAGGTACGCCAGTTTACCCACCGGGGGAAAAGCGCTGCCGCCGACCATTTCGACGGGCACCTGACCCGCAAACGCGGAAAGATCGAGCTCCACAGCCTGGGCGGTACTGGCTACATTGGCCACGCACAGCAGTGTTTCTGTCTCGCCGTTATCAAGCGTCATCTCACGCAAATAGGCGAGAATATGCCGATTGGAGGGATAGAGTGGCCGCATGGTGCCACGGCTGAAAGCACGGTGCTGACTGCGTACCGCGAGTAGCCGTCGCATATTGCTAAGCAGCGAGTGCGAGTCGCGAATTTGTGCTTCGACATTGACTGTCTGGTAACCGTAGAGCGGGTCCATGATCGGCGGCAGCACTAGCTTGGCCGGGTCGGCGCGGGAGAAGCCGCCGTTGCGATCCACTGACCACTGCATCGGCGTACGCACACCGTCACGGTCGCCGAGATAGATATTGTCGCCCATGCCAATCTCGTCGCCGTAATAGAGCACCGGCGTGCCCGGCATGGAGAGCAGCAGGCTGTTCAGCAGCTCGATACGTCGCCTGTCGCGCTCCAGTAGCGGCGCTAGCCGACGGCGTATACCTAAGTTGATGCGTGCCCGACGGTCTGCGGCGTAATGGTTCCAGAGATAGTCACGCTCCTTGTCGGTGACCATTTCCAGGGTCAGCTCATCGTGGTTGCGCAAAAAGATCGCCCACTGGCAGGTGGCCGGTATTTCCGGGGTCTGGCGCAGAATGTCGGTAATTGGGAAGCGGTCTTCCTGGGCCAGTGCCATATACATGCGCGGCATCAAGGGGAAGTGGAAGGCCATGTGACACTCGTCGCCGTCGCCAAAGTAGGGGCGAGTATCTTCAGGCCACTGGTTGGCTTCGGCGAGCAGCATACGATCAGGGTAACGCTCGTCGATCACCGCGCGGATCTTTTTGAGGACGACATGGGTTTCCGGCAGGTTCTCGTTATTGGTGCCTTCGCGCTCGACCAAATAGGGAATAGCGTCTAGGCGTAGACCGTCGACGCCCATGTCGAGCCAGTACTCCATTACCTTGATGACTTCGTCGAGCACCACGGGGTTATCAAAGTTGAGATCCGGCTGGTGGGAGTAGAAACGGTGCCAGTAGTAGGCCCCGGCCACCGGGTCCCAGGTCCAGTTCGAAGATTCGGTGTCGAGGAAGATGATGCGTGTGCCGGGGTACTTCTGGTCAGTGTCCGACCATACATAGAAATCCCGCTCTGGTGAGCCGGGCGGTGCCTGCCGGGCGCGTTGAAACCACTCGTGTTGGTCGGAGGTATGGTTGATGACCAGTTCGGTCAATACGCGCAAGCCGCGCCGGTGCGCCTCGTTGATAAAGCGCTGGGCATCCTCTAGCGTGCCGTAATCGGGGCTAACGCTGGTGTATTCAGCGATATCATAACCATCGTCGCGTCGCGGCGAGGGGTAGAACGGCAAAATCCAGATCGTGTTGACGCCCAGGCTGACAATATAGTCGAGTTTTTGAATCAAGCCTTCGAAGTCGCCGATACCGTCGTCGTTGGCATCGAAGAAGGCCTTCACATGTACCTGGTAAATCACCGCATCCTTATACCAGAGTGGGTCATCGAGGAAATCCATCGCCTCGACGGCGTGTGTTTCGCTGCTGGCATCCATCATTGGCTTACCCTCTCTGTTTTCATCGGTAGATCTGTTTTCATTGGTCGATAACAACCGCCATACATTCTTCGGCTTCCTGGCTAATAGCGCTGTTGAGCTAATCGGCGCTGGTAAACCGATCGCTAGTGAACCGGGCGAATACGCCATATGGCGAACGGCATCACGGCGGGATCCAGTCGCATCGATTGCCATTTGCCGTGCCATGTCCATCGACCGCCACTCATCAGGTCTTCTGCATGCAGGTGCGCCTCATCGGGAAGATCGAAAAGCCCCATAGGCAATTCAAAGGCTCCCTCTTGAAGCTCGAAGGGGTCAAGATTGACAGCGACCAAAATGGCCTCATCGTTTATTTCGGTGCGCTTGGCGAAGAGCAGCAAGCGGTCGTTGTTTACCGCGTGAAAGGTCAGCCCCAGGTGGCTGTGCAACGCCGGGTTCTCGCGCCGGATGCGGTTGAGCTGAGTGATTTCATAGATGATATTGCCGGGGGCGCTGTAGTCGCGCAGACGAAGCTGGTACTTCTCCGAATCGAGGTACTCTTCTTTGCCGGGCACCGGCGCGCCTTCGCAGAGTTCAAAGCCCGAATACATGCCCCACAGCCCTGACCCCATGGTGGCTAGCGCGGCGCGAATCAAAAAGCCCGCTCGCCCAGACGATTGCAGAAAGTAGGGGTTGATATCCGGGGTGTTGACGAAGAAGTTCGGTCGATAGCCATCGCGCAAAGGTGATTCATTGAGTTGCGTGAAGTACTCGGTTATTTCAGCCTTGGTATGGCGCCAGGTAAAGTAGGTATAGCTCTGGGTGAAACCCAGTTTGCCCAGGCGCAGCATCATGGCCGGCCGAGTAAAGGCTTCAGCCAGGAAGATTACATCAGGGTCTTGGCGGCGAATGTCGGCGATTAGCCACTCCCAAAAGGGCAGCGGTTTGGTGTGCGGGTTATCGACGCGAAATATTTTCACGCCTTCCTCCACCCAGCCTTGAACCACATCACGCAGTTCAAGCCACAGCGAAGGCATAGCCTCCACGGCGTAGAAGTCGACGTTGACAATATCCTGGTATTTCTTAGGTGGGTTCTCTGCGTAGCGAATCGAGCCGTCGGGCCTCCAGGAGAACCAGCCCGGGTGCTCCTTGAGCCAGGGGTGATCGGGCGAACACTGAATGGCAAAATCGAGCGCTATCTCCAGGCCGTGGTCAGCCGCAGCACTCACCAGATCGCGAAAATCCTCGCGGGTACCGAGCTGAGGATGGATAGCCTCATGCCCGCCTTCTTCGCTGCCGATAGCATAAGGGCTGCCGGGGTCGTTCGGCCCTGCAACAAGGGTATTATTTGGCCCTTTGCGGTGTGCTCGCCCGACGGGATGGATTGGCGGAAAATAGAGCACGTCAAAGCCCATATCCCGAATCAACGGTAGCCGCTTGTGCACATCCTGAAACGTACCATGGCGTTGCGGATCGTCGGTTTCTGAGCGAGGGAACAGTTCGTACCAGCTAGCAAAGCGCGCTTTTAAGCGTTCTACATCGAGCGGATAGAGCACATCACTGCGAGTTAGGTGCGGCCGGTTATCCGCTTCTTGCATTAATTTAACCGTTTCACTGCTCAACAGCAGCGCAACCCGGTCGGCGGGTTGTTGCGCTAAGTGAAATTGCTCCAGTAGCGCCGTTAGCGACGCGTTGAGCGAGTCTTCGCTTCGCTCGGCGGCTTGTTCAATGAGCCGTCGGCCTTCCTCGAGTTCGAGCTCAACGGGAACGCCCGCCTGGTGTTTCTTGGTCAGTTCGTAATGATAAGTGGCGTAAACATCCCACCAAGCTTCGATAATAAAGTCATGACGCGCTACCCGCTTAGGGGTAAAACTTCCTTCCCAAATATCCAACCCCAAGGGCGCCACTTGGCGCATGGGAACGCGCTGCTGTTGGCCGTCGTCGCTGTACCAGCAGATAGCGGCTGCCAGCACATCATGGCCATCAGCAAAAATGGTGGCTCTCACCACGACCGGCTCATCGACAATCGCCTTGGCCGCGAACCGCCCCTGGTCGAGAGACGGGGTGACAGACTCAATGGCAATGCGCGGTGCATGAATGGCCGCTAAGCCATGGTGCTGTTGTTGATGCTGTGCCGGGAGGGCCCCGGTCGTCGGATCGACAGATGAACTCATCGCTAGCTTCTCCTTGCGGCGCGGAACCGGAAACAAAGGTAACCGCACCGCTTCATGTCTAGGTGACGGTGCCTTCGGCGTGCTGCACTAGCTCAAGCAGGGCCAGCGAGCGACCTTCCATCACGTGTTCCTCGCCAAAGGCGCGCTGGAACGGGGCTTCTTCCAGGGTGTGGCTGGTGTCGAGTCGGCAGAGCCAGCCGCTACCGCTGGGTGCGGCCGGGAGATGAAAATCAACCGCCTCGTGATGGGCGTTGAAAATCAACAGTAGCGTGACATCGGCACCTGGACGGCGAATGCCCGAGGGCTGGGCGCGGCCATCCAGCAGTAGGCCGAGTGTGCGTGATTCGCCATTTTCCCAGCGCCCGATGTCCATTTCGGCACCGTCCGGGGCCAGCCATGTCACTTCCTTGAGGCCCATTTCTTCGTTGTACTCACCCGAGAGGAAGCGACCTCGCCGCAGGATGGGGTAACGCATCCGCAGTGCGATCACGCGCCGCAGGTACTCGATCATGGCATGAGCATCACCATCCAGGTTCCAGTCCAGCCAGCTGATCTCGTTGTCCTGGCAGTAGGCGTTATTGTTGCCTTGCTGGGTGCGCAGCAGTTCGTCCCCTGCCAGCAGCATCGGCGTGCCCTGGGAGAACAGCGTGGTGGCGATAAAGTTACGAATCTGACGCAGCCGTAAGGCCTGAATGTCGGCATCGTCGGTGGGGCCTTCCACGCCATGGTTCCACGATAAATTGTGGCCATGGCCATCCATGTTGTCCTCGCCGTTCGCCTCGTTATGCTTATCGTTGTAGGCCACCAAATCAAAAAGGGTATAGCCGTCATGAGCGGTGACGAAGTTGACCGAGGCGAAAGGGCGCCGACCACGCCGCTTGAAGAAGTCTGCTGACGCCATCAGCCGGGTCGCCAGCTCCGGTAACTGCCCTTCATCGCCACGCCAGAAAGCGCGTACCGTATCCCGGTAACGGTCATTCCACTCCGCCCAGCCAGGAGGAAAGCCCCCGACTTGGTAGCCACCGGGGCCACAGTCCCAGGGTTCGGCAATTAGTTTGACCTGGCTGAGAATGGGATCCTGGCGGCAGGAGTCGAGAAAGCCGCCGCCCTCGTCGAAGCCGTGGGGTTCGCGTCCAAGAATGGTGGCCAAGTCAAAGCGGAAACCATCGACGCGCATTTCTGTCGCCCAATAGCGCAGCGAGTCAGTGACCATTTGCAGCACACGCTGATGGCTGAGGTTAAGCGTATTGCCCGTGCCGGTATCGTCGATGTAGTAGCGCGGCTCTTCTGGCATTAGCCGGTAGTAAGAGGCGTTATCGATGCCTTTAAGCGAAAGGGTGGGGCCTAGCTCGTTACCTTCTGCCGTGTGGTTGTAGACCACGTCAAGAATGACCTCAAGATCGGCCGCATGGTAGCGCGCCACCAGCTCTTTGAATTCATTGATGCTTTCGCCAGAGATATAGCGTGAATGGGGGGCGAAGAATCCCAGGGTGTTGTAGCCCCAGTAATTGCGCAGTCCCTGCTCTAACAGACGTTGATCATCAACGAAGGCGTGGATCGGTAGTAGTTCAACCGACGACACGCCAAGCGAGCGGATATAGTCAACTACGTCGTTGACCATCAGCCCGGCAAAGGTGCCGCGAAGCGCTTCCGGCACCGAGGGATGGCGCATGGTATAGCCGCGAACATGGGTTTCATAAACAATGGTTTGATCCCAAGGCAACTGCACGCCGCGTGAGCGCCCCCACGTGAAAGCAGGATCGATGACCCGGCAACGCGGCATAAATGGTGCGCTGTCCCGCTCATCGAAACTCAAATCTGCGTCGGGATGGCCAATGGTGTAACCAAACAGCGCTTCATCCCAGGTCAGTTCACCGATAATTTGCTTGGCGTAAGGGTCGAGCAGCAGCTTATTGGGGTTGAAGCGGTGTCCATCCTCGGGCGCGTAAGGCCCATACACACGGTAGCCATAGAGCTGGCCGGGGCGGACATCGGGCAGGTAGCCATGCCAAACTTCATCGGTGTATTCAGGTAGTTCGACTCGCGCCAACTCCTGTTCGCCGGTTTCGTCAAACAGGCATAATTCAACCCGCGTGGCGTGTGCTGAGAACAGCGCGAAATTAACGCCTAGGCCATCCCAGGTTGCCCCTAACGGAAACGACGACCCTTCGTGAACACGTGTCTGCCGCATAACGCTTGGAGTTTCATCGGCGGCAACGGACTTATCGCTGTCCCGTGAGGCGTGGCTTGTATTCATTGCATTCATCCTTTAGCCAGTCGGGCAGTTGTGTGTTGGCAAACACTTTTCATCACCGCTTTTTAGCCACTGCTCTATTAACGATCGGAATCGCCGGGTTTAGGCGTTTTGGGTTTCTTCGCCTTTGGCGCAGCTTTTTTCGCTGTTTTGGCCGCTGTCTGTTTCGCCGCCGCCGTCTTGCTCGCTGTCTTACTGGCTGTATTAGGCGTGCTGGTTACTTCGCTTGCGGCCAATGGGTTACTGCTTCGCCGCGGGCGGCGGGTACGCGCTACCGTGGCAGAGTCTTCTGGGAGCGGCTCCATCGAACTCGACCTATCGTCGGGATCGGTAGGTGCCTGCGCTGGATGGCCGCGATCCTGTACCGGTACGTCTTGCCCTATGAAGGTGTCATCTCGAAAGGGCGCTTCATCGAAGTCAGGGTCGCCATCAGGGTCTTCCAGCGGTAAGCGGTTTTCCTGTATGCCTACCTCGTCCTCCTCCAGCGGCAGGTCATCCTCCAAAATAGGGGTTTCGTCCAGCGGCTCACCGACTTCTTCCAGGTCGGCGTCGTTACCGGCTGCTTGCTCAGCGGCGACGATCTTTACCGCTCTGTCCCAATGGCGTTGCTGCTGGCCCTCGGGACGTCCTTCAGCTTCCCAGATGCTGTAGGCCAGTTGACGCACGCGCTCTTCGTCAGTCATCTCAGCTCTCCCTTTGTGCTTCTCAATGTTTTTCAAAAATGATGCTTCGCAAATTTGATGTATTGGAGGGGGCACTCAAACGCTGCCCTCAGTGACGACCTCACGCAGGAAAACACCCAGGGGAAAATCCTTGAGCAGCGTTTCGATAGAAATACCCTGTTCGCCTACCGCATAAGAGGACGTCGTCATTACTGCCTGCCAAACACCGGCATCCGGTTGTAAGTAAGTATTTCCCCAATGGTGAGGGAAGATATGCGGCTGCTCGGCGTCGGCAAGCAGCGCTGTGGTTAACCGAGGAGCTACCACTAGCAACTGGTAACCCGCGTGTTGGCGCGTAAATGCCACTACGTGGTCGGCATGCTCACCCGTGGCTGAAAGTGGGCGGTAATCACCGTGTTCAAACAGCAGGGGAAGCCGCTTCCGTAAGTGCAACAACCGAGCAATGAGGGCTTGCTTTACCCGACCGTCACGCCACGTTGGTAGCGCTTCTGTCGGCGTTAGCGCCTCTTCCAGCGCTGCTTGGCGGGCGCCATGGTCAACAGGGCGACGATTGTCGGGGTCGACCAAGCTGTAATCCCAAAATTCCCCGCCCTGGTAGAGGTCGGGCACCCCCGGTACGGTCAGGCGCAGCACGGCCTGCACGAGACCGTTGAGCGCACCCGGGAGATCAATAGCGCGCGCTGTCGTTGCAATGGCGTCGCACAGTGCAGGCGTTGCCAGCACATCTTTCAGAAACGCATGCGCGGCCGACTCATAGGTGTCATCTGGCCATAGCCAGTGGCTGCGTAACTTGGCTTCCCGCATGGCTTTTTGCTGCCATTGAATAAGCCGCTGGGTAAATGCCTGCATCGCCTCGGAATCCTGTGAGTCAAGCGTTGGCGCCCAAGCGCCCAGCAGGAGCTGATAGAGAATCAGTTCATCACCGGAGGAGGGAGCTACCCCAGCAGGCAGTGATCGGCGCAGCGGCGCGGCTAACCGCCGCCAATGCGCCACTTGCGCTGCAAAGTAGTCGGCCTGTTCACTGAGCGCCGCTAAGCGGGCGCGAACATCTTCACCACGCTTGTGGTCGTGGGTCGCGGTGGTCACCATGGCGCGGGGAAACAGCTGGGCACGCTGCTGGTTCGCCGCGTGGAAGTGCGCAATTGAGTGGCTGAAGTGCTCGCCATCGAAGCCCACATCGTTACGTGAGATGAGTGCCGCACTGCGGTACCCCGCGGTGTCTTCCACCGCCTTGGCGGCCACCGGTGAAGTAAGCTGCTGGAAACGCACAATGGCGCGCTGACGCAATCGGCGCTCTTCCGCTTTCGCAAAGTCCTGAGGGGCTTCGCCTCCCAGCCAGCGCTCCAAGGCTTCAAGAACGGCCACGTCGGGCGGATTTAGCATTTGGCGAGCGCCGCGCAGCGCCTGGGCAAAGAAAGGGGCATCGGCAGCAGGCCGGCCAGCAGCATCGGCATAGCTACGATAAACGGGGAAGTGAATGATCAAGGCTTCTAGCGCTCGTCGGATGGCCGCTAAGCTAATGTCCCGGCTGGCGAGCTGGGCTTGGCCAACGGCATGCAGGGCACGAGCGCAGGCGTTGAATTCGCTGGCCAGTAAGGTCGTCAGCACTTCGCGCCTCGCCTCACGCACCTCGCTGGCAAAGTCTGGGGAACGACCGCTAACGTCCTGCCAAAGCTTGCGCAGTCGTGCCGCGCTGGCAGGGTCGTGTTGTAACCCCGAGACTTCGTTCATGAATTCATAACCGCTGGTACCATCCACCCCCCAGTCGTCATGCAGCGTTTCGCCATCGCCCAGAATTTTTTCCACATAGAGGGCGACATGCCGCGGCACATCGCTAGGGCGTTTTGCCTGGATGGCATCCAAGCGCTGGCGCAGTTGCAGGCAATAGCTGCGCGGGTCGGCCAGTCCATCAACGTGATCAATGCGTAACCCGTCGACCCAGCCTGCCTCCACCAGCCGTAACGGAAGCGCGTGAACCGCTTCGAAAACTTCCGGTACTTCAACGCGCAGCCCACCCAGTTCGGTGACATCGAAAAAACGCCGCCAGTTGATTTCATCGGCGGCGGTGCGCCACCACGCCAGGCGATAATGCTGGCGTTCAAGCAGGGTATGCAGGCGAATGGCACCATTGGGGTCGGTACCGTCAAACAGGGCGATGACCACGTCGAGAGCCTCTTGAGCGGCAGGAGACTCCATCACCTTGCTGAGCTGGTAACGCGCATTGTCAGCCGCGGTATAGGCATCTTTCCTTTGCTGTAAGGCATCGAAAAAAGCCGCCTGCTCGTGCAGGGCGTTATGTTCGGCAAAGCGCAGGATGTCGCCGTAGTGGCGTGGGTCAATAGGAAAGCGGTGCTCATGATAGTCGACATGAAAGCCTGCCGTGTCGGCATCGTAGCCGAGCACCAACTCGCCTGAAGACAGTATCTCGGCGTAGGAATCACCTAAAAAGGGCGCCAGTAACTTTCCGGTAAGCGATGGGGCGACCTTCTTGCCGGTGGAGTGCCAATCGATATCGAAGTACTCGGCATAGGGACTGTCATTGCCCCAGGCAAGCACATTCTGCCACCAGCGGTTTTGAGAGCCTCCCACCGCCAAGTGGTTAGGCACGATATCGAGAATCAGGCCCATGCCGCGGGAGCGCAGCCGTGATACCAGCCGCTCGAGCGCTGCCTCACCGCCTAGCTCAGGATCAATGCGCGTTGGGTCGATACCGTCGTACCCATGGGGGGAACCCGTGCGTGACGCCTGTAGCGGTGAGGCATAAATATGACTAATGCCAAGATTGGCGTAATAATCGACCCACTGTTCGGCATCCTCGAGGGTGAAGTCGCGGTGAAACTGCAGGCGCACCGTGGCGAGAAGTTCATTCATGTGTCGCTCTCCCAAACAGGGAGGAAGATGGCGTTTTACCCTGAGAAGTGGTTTTGCGCGTTCGCGCTAGCAGCGCCAGTCGTTGACGAACTTCATCGGAGATCAGCAGGTCGGTGGCATCCGATGACCAGCGGCGACACCAATTAGGATGTTCATCCACCGTATTCGGTAAATTCGCCTGCTCTTCAAGCCCCAGGGCGTCCTCGACCGGCAGCAGTAATAGCGGCGCGGGAGTGGCGGCTAGGTGGCGTGCGCACGCATTGAGTACCTGCGAGGCGGGAATATCCGCTGCTTCCAACGTCTCGGTCGTCGGCTTCACGCCCAGTAGGCCCAGCGTCGCGGCGAGCTTGGCCCGCTCTTGGCGCCGGGCTAGCTGTTCACTTTCAGCACTTTGTGTTTCCTTGAGCAGCCCCAGGCGGCTGCGCCATTCAATGTCGCGGCCTGCCCACCAGCCCGCCACGGTGGGCAAGTCATGGGTCGAGGAGGTAGCCATGGCATGCGGGTTCCAATCGCTGGCGGCTAAGTAGTGATGCGCTTCGTCCTGTTCGAACCACAGCACTTGCATGCCTAATATGCCGCGTTCGGTAAGCCTCTCACGAAACCCGGGTGCGACGGTGCCGAGATCTTCACCAATCACAATGCCGCGGTGTCGCCAGGACTCCAGCGCCACCAAGCGCAGCATGTCGTCTAAGGGATAGCGAAGATACCCCCCTTCAGTAGGCGGTGCGCCACGGGGGATTAGCCATAACCGCATTAAGCCCAGGATATGATCAATGCGTACGCCGCCTGAGTGGGCGAAGGCACTGCGTAACATGTCGATAAAACTGCGAAAACCTGAGCGCTTCAGGCCATCAGGAGAAAAAGCGGCAAGCCCCCAATCCTGACCATGTGCATTGAACAGATCGGGTGGGGCGCCAATCGAGACGCCTTCCAACATATCCGTTTGACGGCTCCAGGTTTGGCTGCCACTCGCATCCGCCCCCACCGCCAAATCGGCGATCAAACCGATCGCCATGCCGCTTTCACGGGCTGCCTGCTGGGCACGGGCTAGCCCATCGGCCGTTATCCACTGCAAGAAAACGTGAAAACCGATCTCGTCAGCCCGGGTCTCTGCGAAATGCGAAAGCTTCGGGCTGGCAGGATCGCGAAGGTCTTCCGGCCATTCTCGCCAGTCACCGTGTCCGATCTCTCTTTGTAGGGCTTCAAAACGGCAGTGGTCTTCTAGCATTTCGCCACCTTCACGGCGAAATGCCTGCATCTGTTCGCGCAGGGCCTGGGCGTCTTTATCTTCACGCGCTATAAAATCATCGTAAAGATAACGCAGCCAAGAGAGCTTGGCGCTGGCGGCCTCGGGCCAGTCAAGAAAATCATCGGCTTCCAGACGACGCAGCTCAGCCTGCAGCCCATTACGGGCCTGAGCTTCTTGTACGCAGGTTTCACCCAACAGGGTTTCTGCCGCGCTATACAGCACGTTATAAAGTAATCGCGTAGAAGGAGAGTAGGGGCTGTAGCGCTCAGGGGCGGCGCTAAACATGGCATGGGTCGGGCTGATCGCCAAAGCGTCGGCGCCTTGTTTAGCCGCCTGCATAACGCACTGCTCTAACGCTAAGGTATCACCAATGCCGCCATCGCCGGGGCGGCGCAGCGCGTAAAGCTGAGCCGCTAAACCCCATAGTTTGGGCGTGGTTTCACCACTGGCGTCGCTGATCGAATAGCACTGACGCGGTGCGACAGCTATGGTCAGTTCGGCATCGGCTATCTGCAACTGGTGATAGCCAAGCGCGGTAATGCTTGGCAGTGCACCGTCATCGTCGAGGTAACCCTCTTTGGAACCGCCTTGCTCAAGCTGCAGGGTAAACGCAGTGCCGGTGGGCAGCGGAGAGGGCAGCGTAATAGACGCATCACATTCAGCGGTAATCAGCGGAGGCCACTCAGCAGGGTTTTGCGGTGCATGCAGGCGTTGCAAACGTTGCAGGCCTTCTTTTATTGCTGATTCGTTCGCCGTCGAATAGCCGAGAATCTCCAGCAGGGTGCATTGAACCTGCTCAGGAAGCTGGCAGGGCTCGCCATCGCTATTTTCCCACTCAAGCAGTAAACCAGCCGCTTCGGCGAGTTCTTTTAACGACGCACTCATGCACATATCTCCTCGGCCCCTGGGTTATGTTGTAACCAAGCCACGGCGGCGCGGGGTGGCAGCCGACCACTCTCCGCGGCCCTGGCGGCTCCGTCAGCGGTTTCATAAAGTAGCTGGCCGACGCCCAGCCCTGGCGTGGCCACCGGCTGCTGCCCTAGATTGAGTGCTATCACCAAGTGGGTGTCGTCATTCATGCGCCAGCGGGCGAGCACTGCCTTGTCACCGTGCATCTCATCACCCAGGACCTTGGTGCCCAGCGCTTTAGCGTCTTGTAAGCGCGGTACGATATGTTCGTGGCGTAGTGCCAATAGCGTGCGGTAGCGTGCTAGGCAGGCAGCGAAAGGCGATGTCTCCCGCGCGGCGAAGTCGGGAATTGAGGCTTCGAACGTGGTCAGCGCGTTGGGGTCAGGTATGCGCTCGCGCGCCGTTTCGTCAAGAAAGTCACTGAAGTCGGAAAATTCTGCCCGTCGCCCTTCGCGAACCGCTTGAGCAAGCTCATGGTTATGTTCGGTGAAAAAAAGGAAGGGTCGCGTAGAGCCCCACTCTTCGCCCATAAACAACAGGGGAATCATGGGTGATAGCAGCAGTAACACCTCGGCGGCGGCCCGCGTTTCGGCATCGGTGAGTACGCTTAGCCGCTCGCCGAGCGCGCGGTTGCCGGTCTGGTCATGATTCTGAAGAAACGCGACAAAGGCCGTGGGCGGCAAGTGGGCGCTGGGCTCCCCCCGGGCATGACCATGGCGCGAACGCTGCCCTTGAAAAATAAAGCCTTCGCTGAGGCAGCGCGCCAAGCGGGGCGTGGCGTCATCGACAAAGTCGCTGTAATAGCCTTCTTGCTCGCCGGTCAGCAATACATGCATCACGTTGTGCCAGTCGTCATTCCACTGGGCGGTAAATTGCTGTGGGTTAAGCAGGCTGGAGGTATTGCCTTCGTTCTCCAGCACGAGATGAACATGTCGCGTTGGGTCGAGTCTGGCGCGAACCGTTTCGGCCATTTCAACCAGGAAGTCTTGCTCGCTAATGGCGTGAACGGCATCGAAACGTAGGCCATCCAACCGGTACTCTGTTAACCACATCAAGGCGTTATCAATGAAGTAGCGGCGTACCATCGGCTGGCGAAAATCGATCGAGGGGCCCCAAGGCGTTACGATATCCTCGCGGAAAAAAGGCCCAGCGTAGTTGGCTAGGTAGTTACCGTCGGGGCCGAAGTGGTTATAAACCACATCAAGAAACACCATCAGGCCGTAGGAGTGCGCCTCATCGATCAATGCTTTCATGTCGTCTGGGCTGCCGTAGGAAGCTTCCACGGCGTAAGGAAGCACTCCGTCATAGCCCCAGTTACGCGCACCGGGAAATTCAGACACCGGCATTAACTCAATAGCGGTAATGCCCAGTTCGGCTAGGTAGGGCAGGTGTTGGCGCACACCGTTAAAGCCCCCTAGGATGCCGACATGCAGTTCGTAGAGCACGGTTGCGTGCCAGGGGCGCCCCTGCCAATCAACGTTTTTCCACTGATAGTGGCTTGGGTCGATCACCACGCTGGGGCCGTCGATATCGCCGGCCTGAGCACGCGCAGCGGGGTCGGGTACCAGGCTGCCAAGCTCATCGTCGCCTGCAAATATACGAAAACGATAGCGATCACCATGCCCACAGGCGAGCTCCGCCGTGACACAGCCATCGTCACCAGGCGTCATGGTGGCACTGTGCAACCCCTCGACCTCTACGTCGACTCGTCGAGCGCCTGGTGCCCATAACCTGAACTGCGTGCGATCTTGCTCGACGACGTGCGCACCAAAGGTGGGTTGAAACCAATTTTTTTGCGGAGTGGTTTCTTGCCCCTTGGTTTTTTGCAGCCTAGTCTTTTGGCGCTGAGTCTTTCCAAACATGCTGACTACCTCGCTTGCCGGGTCGCTCTCACTGGGCCACTGTCGCTTCGTTTTCAAGCGCCTGCAGGTACAGCTTGCTGTACGGGACGATTGACTGCTTCCAGTGGTAGCGACCTGTCATCGCGGCGCCACGCATAGCGTTGAACAGATCGGTCGATTTGTAGACCGCGAAAGCGCGTTGGATAGCGTGCATGTAACTGCCGAACTGCATGTCGTCGAACAGAAAACCGGTCACGCCATCCTCGATCGTATCGGCCAGACCGCCGGTGCGGTGGGCGATAGGCAGCGAGCCGAAGCGCTGGGCATAGAGTTGGCTTAAGCCACATGGCTCGAAGCGCGAAGGCATCAGTAGGAAGTCACTCCCTGCAAAGAGACAGCGGGCTTGATACTCGTCAAAACCGATGTAGGCAGTGATAGCGCCAGGAAAACGAATGGCTAGCTTACGCAGCGCTTCCTCGACATGCTGTTCACCGCAACCCATAAAGACGATTTGGCCGCCGGCGTGAACAATCGCCTTTGCGGCTTCGATGGTCAGGTCAAGCCCTTTTTGATGCACCATGCGCGAGATCACAGCAAACAAGGGGCCTTGGCTGGGGGTGAGCCCAAAGTGGCGGCGAACATACTCTGCGTTGGCCCGTTTGCCGCGCCAATCGTTGCAAGAAAAGGCCTGAATCAGATGGCTATCGGTACGCGGGTCCCAGGAGTCGTCAATACCATTGGGAATCCCGCTCAAGCGGCCTTGTTCAGCTTTGCAGCGAAGCAGTCCATCTAATCCACAGCCGAATTTAGGCGTGGTGATCTCTTGGGCGTAGGTCGCGCTGACGGTGGTTACTTCGGAGGCATAGACGATTCCCGCTTTCATAAAGGAAATATCCCCATAGTATTCAACACCATCGATGTTAAACGCTGCGTCGGGAATGCCGAGTACCTCAAGGCGCGAAGCATCAAACACGCCTTGGTAAGCCAAGTTGTGAATGGTAAAGATGGTCGGAATGGATTGCGCCTGCCAATGAAGATAGGCGGGGGCTAGACCACACGCCCAATCATTGAGGTGCAGCAGTTGAGGCTGCCAATCAAGTGCCGCGTTACCCAATGCGATATCGGCCGCTGCCCGCGATAGCCTGGCAAAACGGATATCGTTATCCTTCCAGCCCTCATCCTGGCCATCACCATAGCCGCTTGAACCCCGGCCATAGGGTGTGCCCTCACGTTCGTACAGTTCTGGGCATAGCAATACGTAGAGAATCAGTCCATCGCGACAGGTTAACTGGCCAATATCACAAGCGGGCAATCCTGCAAAAGCGGGTACGTGACCCACCGTCACGATGTCATACTCAGACTGAATCATTTCCCGATAAGCAGGAATCAGGACACGGACATCGTGATGTGCTGCCAGGGCGCGTGGAAGCGCAGATGAAACATCGCCCAGACCACCGACTTTAACGAAATCGGTAATCTCGGTGGTAACAAATAAAATGCGCTGGGAAGCGTCGAGCTTATCTTTATGGCTTCGATCGTTACTATCATCCCTTTGATCGATTACTGCTTGTTTTAAAGGATGTCTTAGTATTTTTTGGTTAGCGAGAACGGTAGAAAGAGGGCGTCTTGACCCCTCTTTTTCTTCATTCTCTAACGTATTCTCTTTCGATATGCTTTTATCGTTAGTAACTTCACCCAAAGCCACATCGCCCATGCTCTACCTCCCTGGATTACCATGGTCAATACCGTATAACTACATAACTCATTAATAATTAGCGATTTCTTTTTCATAGCCTTAGGCTGCCCTGCCTTTAGGCGTACACTGGAAATCACTACTTAAGCACTATAGTTGAGAGATCATAGGTTAGCTAAAAGGAAAGCGACCATAACTTACATCAATAAGCGTATTAAATAAGCCTTGCGGTTAGCCGAGCAACACTGAAGGAGTTCATTTTTTAAAAATTAAGCGTTTTCTTTTAAATGGTTGCTTGTGTTTTTTAATAAAAGATAAAGGCTGGTTTGGGTGGTTTCGTTTTGTTGATATTTACTTTTCTTTTAGTGGCTTGTTTGTTATTTTTAACAAAAGTAAACGACCGCTTTTACTTGCTTATTAATCGTTTAGGCGAGTGTTGCCAGGGCCCGTGCACTCAAAAAGCATGGCCCCGTTTATCTACACCGACAGCGAAAGAAAAAACAGAATCAGCGGAGGAGAGAGCAGCGAAAGTATAAACCCACTCACCACGGCGATGGGTACGCAAGCCACGCCGCCATGTTGCTGAATAACGGGAAGTGTGAAGTCCATGGATGTCGCCCCACCGTAACCGATAGCCAGCGCGGTATGGCGGTGAATTACCAATGGAATCAAGATAAATGCCAGCAGCTCCCGGGTGAGGTCATTGAAAAACGCCACGCCACCCATCAGCGGACCTAGCTGGTCGCCAATTAAAATAGCTGAAAGCGAGTACCAACCAAAGCCTGACGCCATAGCGAGCCCTTCGTTCCACCGAAGCGAGAGCAGTGGGGCAGCGGCTAAACCTGCCAGTAAAGAGCTGATAGCCAGCGTCACCGCAATCGCTAGCCCCATTCGATTGATCAGGATTTGCCTAAGCGGCATACCTGAGTTGCGTAACTGGCAGCCAATTAATACCAACAGCAAGTAGAGCACCCATTCGGCGAGAAGATCCGCGGTGTTGAACAGCGCTTCACCCACCGTTGGGCCTAATAAAAGACCGATGATCACGCCACCTGCCACGACGGCCACAAGCAGAATTGACCCCTGCATAGCGGCCAGTTTGCTCGTAGGCGCGTCCTTGACCACTGGCGAATCGCCTGCTTTAAAGGGCAGGCGATGCGACAGCCACCAAAGCGCCGCCAGGTTGAAAAGCGTGGTAATACTAAATAGTAATAATGCATTACCACCTAAGCGTGAAAATTGGCTGGCCAGGTTTTCCAACCCTGCCAAACTCACCCCCATTAACAGTAGAATCATATAAACCGAGCCGCTAACGGCTCGGTTTATAGTGTGTTGCACCTGGGGAGAACGAACGGGCACCAAGTAGCCAAGCACCAGTGGCAATAAGACAATCAATAAACCTGAAAACATTTAGGGCGTCGTTCCCCCGGCTGGGTTGAAGTTGGTTAACGTCAGCTGCGTTTCGCGGCTACCCTCTTTTTGGTACACCGCAGACAGGATCAAACCGGGCCAGTCTGGGTGAAAGTGGAGTTGCAGTAGGCGGTCAGGTTTCTCAATATCGATCAATGATACCTGCAGTGCTTCAAACTCACCGGCAGGCACGCGGATGGTGTCAGGTGCGTTGTCGTTGGTTTCATTCACGTAGTATTGGAAGTGCTCATCCCGGCCTTTTTGATCGACGAACTCGATCTCGCAGGGGGCGATTTCAGTGCAATTTTCATGCCCCGCTCGGCGCGATAAATCAAACAGTGCTGTTTGCCGATCTAAGCTGGGAATATCGCTTTCGTTCAATTGATAGCTGTCACCGACGCCTAACACGGAATAGCTGCTATTAAACAGCAGCGCCTGGGTCTCATCACCATTGATAGCAAATCGGCTGAACTCCTGTCCTCGCGCCACGGTAATCGAAAAACGCATGTCGCTTAACCAGTGACTATCCTCCTTCGTAAGCCGATGGGTAATCGTGGCCCCCGGCCAGCCGCGTACTTCAAGCCGATACTTTGCTTCAAAGGGGCGTGGCTCGTTGAATGTGTCTGCTGCTAGTGCTTCGCCACTTAACCCAAGGGCGGCAAGGCTCAAACCGAGCCCTGCCAGTAAGCGGCTAGACTGTCGTGCGAAAACATTGGCCAAGAGGCTTTCCTCAATTAAAAACAGTATCGTCCTAAGAGCCTATAGCCAGCACTTGGTTCCCAGCGCGCTAGTAGCCCGCCTCCGGGTTGACGGTGGCAAGCTTTTCGCCTGACTCAAAGGCATGTAAGTAGGAAATGACCTGGTCGATGGCATCATTCAGCGGTGTGGGGGCGGCCATATGCGGCGTGATGATCACGTTGGGATGTTGCCATAAAGGGCTGCTTTCCGGCAGCGGCTCCTCTTGGAAAACATCCAGTAGTGCTCCCCGTAAGTGGCCTGGCTGGCCAGCGTTGCCTAGTGCGTCTAACAGCGCCTGCTCATCGATCAAACTGCCCCGGCCAGGATTAATCACGCTAGCGCCTTTGGGCAACTGAGCCAGCCGCTCAGCGTTGAGAATGTGCTTAGTAGCGGCGGTATCGGGCAAAATGGTCACTAGGCTTTGCACTTGGCCAAGCAGGTCGGTTAAGCCGTCATCACCGTGGAAGCAGTGCACACCGCTGATCTTCTTGGGTGATCGACTCCAACCCAAAACGGGGAAACCCACTTGTTGCAAAGCGCTGGCCACAAAGCCACCGATCGCGCCCAGGCCAAGCACACCCACCGGCCATTGGGATTTCTCGACCACCGCTTGCGGTTGCCACTTGGTACTTTGCTGCTGTTGCGCGTACCGATCCATACTGCGGTAGAAGTGCAGTACACCATACAGCGCATAATCGGCCATCAGCTCGCCCATACCCGCATCGCGTAATTTTACAATGGGTACATCACTGGGTAGTCCTGGGGTTTTCAGCAGGTAATCCACGCCGGCGCCCAGATTAATGATGCCCTTAAGCTGGTTCTGTTCTTGCAGCAGGTGCGCGGGCGCTTTCCAAACGGCAAGGTAGTCAGCATTTTTGCGCTCGTCCGCTGGCGCTTCGCTGGTCACGACGGTTGCTTGAGGCAGCGCCTCAGAAAGCGCCGTTTGCCACTGCGCAGCTTCATCGATATGCACCACAATTTTCATCTCGCCTCCGGTTCCATCGCTAATGGTTGATTAACCGCTATCATGGGTGAGGTAGGGTTAGCGCTGCAAGGGACGCCCAGCGTTGATGGTGGCAACAATCCTGTTCAGTGACAGGTGAATGCGCTCTGCGCGTACTGTGACAGGCCTTGGAAAAGGACATTACCATGACCACACGCTCTCCCCGTAGGGTGACACGCCACCGCTGTGGCAAGGGATTCACCTATCGCACCACGGGTAATCAAACGCTCAAGGATAAGTCATGGCGCAGTTGGATTGCTTCACTTGCGATTCCGCCTGCTTGGCATGATGTAGAGATCGTACTCAATCGTCGCCACCACATCTATGCCACGGGGCGCGATGATGCTGGGCGCAAACAGTATATCTATAACCCTGAGTGGCGGGAGCAGCGCGAAGCGTTGAAGTTTGATCGCATGGTGGCCTTCGCTCAAAAGCTCACCTCGATGCGGCGCATTACCGGCCAGCACCTCACGCTTGACGGGTTGCCACGCAACAAAGTGTTGGCCTGTATGGTTCGCCTGATCGATAGCGCCTATTTTCGTCCTGGCAGTGAACGTTATCGGGAACAGAATGACTCTTACGGGTTAACCACCATGCGCGCAAAGCATTTAACCATCGAGGGCGACGAACTGATTTTCGATTATCAAGGCAAGAGTGGCCAAACCCAGCACCGGGTCGTGGAGGATGCACGTCTTGCCAGCGTCGTTGCGGAACTCGACGACACTCCAGGGTACGAAATTTTCAAATACTTCGATGAAAACGGCCATAAGGTGCGCGTGGATAGCCACGATTTGAATGACTATATCCACGAGGTAATGGGCGAGGCGTTTAGTGCCAAAGATTTCCGTACCTGGGCGGGTACGTCAATCGCGGCGCTCGCATTGGAAGAGCTGGGGCTGGGCGACGACGAGAAGGCTAGCCAGGCCAACGTTCGCCAAGCGGTTGAACGCGTTGCTTCGAAACTGGGTAATACGCCCAGTATCGCCAAAGCCAGCTACATTGATCCTCGCGTCGTGGAAAGTTACCTGGATGGCCGGACGCTGGAGCATTTTCGCCAATTGATTGAAGCCGAACTTGAAAAAGAGGAACTCACCGGCCCCGATGAGCGTGCTGTGCTCGAATTACTGCGCAGTCGATTAAAGCGCGAGGCCTAGGTTAACCAAGCGAGATTTGGCCGTAGGCGATTAATAAATATGCACGTTTCCTCATCTTTTAAGCAACTTTTGTTATAAAGCCTTTGACCGTTAACCAAGGGTCGGTGCTAGTATCGGGTCAAGACGACATTGGCGGGCCTGCTGCAAGCTCAGCAGATGCAACCCCGACGCCTGATCGGTGGTGGCCAGGTCGATCCTGTGGCCCAGCGTTGCGTGCCTATAGTAGGCAGTGCGCTGGTTCTTAGTGATCCATAATGGCGAGTTGCCCGATGACTCAGGTTTCCCTGCCTTTCACACGCGAAGAGTACACTACCCGCTTGTGGAAAGTGCGTGCTGAAATGGCCAGTCGTGGCATTGACGTATTGATCGTTAGTGACCCTTCCAATATGGCTTGGCTAACCGGCTACGACGGTTGGTCGTTTTATGTACATCAGTGTGTGCTGGTGGGCCTTGAAGGCGAGCCGGTATGGTTTGGGCGGCGCATGGATGCCAACGGTGCGCTGCGCACCTGCTGGATTGATCCCGACAACATTACCTACTACCCGGATTACTACGTGCAGAATCCGGACATGCACCCGATGGAATACTTGGCTCAGTCAATCATGCCCGATCGAGGCTGGCATTTGGGCGTCGTCGGCATGGAAATGGATAACTACTACTTCTCCGCTAAGGCGTATTTAAGCCTGCTAAAAGAGTTGCCCCATGCGCGTTTTATGGATGCCAATGCGCTGGTGAACTGGTGTCGGGCGATTAAATCGCCTCAAGAAGTTGCCTACATGCGCATCGCCGCCCAAATAGTGGAGGGCATGCACTCGCGTATTTTGGAAGTGATCGAGCCCGGCCTGCCGAAGAGTAAGCTGGTGTCGGAAATTTACCGCGTCGGCATCGAAGGCTTTGTCGATGGGAACGGCAAAGTGTTTGGCGGTGACTATCCCGCCATTGTGCCCATGCTGCCCACGGGCAAAGACGCTGCGGCTCCCCATTTGACATGGGATGACACGCCGTTTCGCAAAGGCGAGGGCACCTTCTTTGAGATTGCTGGTGTGTTTAAGCGCTACCATGCGCCGATGTCACGCACGGTTTTCCTGGGGACGCCGCCCACTGACTTTATCCGTGCCGAATCTGCGCTGCTGGAAGGCATCGAAAATGGCTTGGCGGTGGCCAAACCTGGCAACCGCACGGCGGATATCGCCATGGCGCTGGGTGCTGCCATGGATAAATACGGTTTTGACCGTGGCGGCGCCCGCTGTGGTTACCCGATTGGTATTTCTTACCCCCCCGACTGGGGCGAGCGCACCATGAGTCTACGCCCCTCCGATGACACTATTCTGGAGCCGGGTATGACGTTTCACTTTATGCCGGGGCTCTGGGAGGAAAATTGGGGCTTGGAAATTACCGAAAGTATTTTGATTACCGACGATGGCTGCGAAACCCTGGCCAATTTTCCGCGCCAGCTGTTTGTTAAGTAGCGGTTTGTTAAGTAGCTGTTTGTAAAAAGGAACCTTCCATGACCAATCAACCGAGCCAACTGCGGCCAAGCCCCATTTCCGCCACTGTGGATTTTGATGCCGACGGTGTTCAGCACGGCTTTTTAAAACTGCCGATCTCGACCGATGAATCGGCCTGGGGCGCGGTGATGATCCCCGTCACGGTGATTAAAAACGGCGATGGCCCCACCGCGCTATTAACCGGCGGCAACCACGGCGATGAGTACGAAGGCATTACCTCACTGCTAAAGCTCTCTTCAACGCTAAAAGCGGAAGACGTCTCTGGCCGCGTGATTATCGTGCCTTGTATGAATACTCCGGCGGTGATGGCGGGCAAGCGCACCTCGCCGATGGACAAGGGCAACCTTAACCGTAGCTTCCCCGGCGACCCCAACGGTAGCGTGACGCCGCAAATTGCCGACTACTTTACCCGCGTACTGGTGCCCATGAGCGATGTGGTGCTGGATCTTCATTCGGGCGGTCGCACGCTGGATATTCTACCCTTTGGCGCTTCCCATGTGCTGGATAATAAAGCGCAGCAGCAGTCCGCGCTGGAAGGCGCAAAAGCGTTTGGTGCCCCCTATGCCATGGTGATGTTCGAGCTGGACGCGGAAAGACTCTTCGACACTGCCTGTGAGCGCCAGGGCAAAGTGTTTGTGGCTACCGAACTGGGCGGCGGCGGTACCTCAACGCCGCAAAGCATCACCATTGCCGAGCGCGGTGTACGCAACTTCTTAATCCATTACGGCTTGGTAGAGGGTGAAGTGGCGATGCCCGAAGGCGGGCAGATGTATCTCGATATGCCCGATGCCAGCTGTTACGTGCAGAGTCAGCATTCAGGCGTATTAGAGCTACTGGTGGCGCTGGGCGACGAAGTGAAGAAGGGCCAAACCATTGCCTACGTGTATGACATGACCCGCAGCGGTACCGCCCCGGTGGCGTACAAAGCCGAGCGCGACGGCATTCTGATGGCCCGCCGTGCGCCCTCGCTCATCAATATGGGAGACACCTTGGCGGTGATCGCCGATGTTGTTGAACGCCTGGAGGCTTAGCGCCTGGCATGATGAAACTGGACCGGTACGATCTAAAAATCCTCGATATCCTCTCCCGTGACGGGCGGATCACTAAGTCCAAGCTGGCCGAGGCGATTAATCTCTCGGTCAGCCCCTGCTGGGAGCGGGTGAAACGGCTGGAAAAGGCGGGGATTATCGAAGGGTACACCGCCCGTATCAATGCGGACGTGCTGGTACCACGCAATCCCGTTTGGGTGCAGATCGAACTCAAGCAGCATAACGCCGAAAGCTTCTCTCGTTTCGAATCGCTGGTCATGCAAACCCCTGAGGTGACCGAGTGTGTGGCGGTGGGCGGCGGCGTCGACTACCTCGTGAAGTTTGAAGCCCGCACCATCGATAGCTATCAGCGTTTGATGGATAAGTGGCTGGTGTCTGAAGCGGGCATTGAACGCTACTTTACCTATATCGTCACCAAGACCGTCAAACGTGAGCCAATTGGCATCGATAGCGACGTGGGCTACTAAGCGTTGCCGGCATCAACGCACTAAGTCGGTAACGGAGGAAGGGCGCTACCTGTCACATTTGAGCCGTAGCGCACCCGGTTGCGCCCCTCGCGCTTGGCTTCATAAAGCGCGACATCAGCGGTTTTTATCAGTCTTTCGAGCTCTGTTTCCGGGTCGAATGGCCCAGCACAAACGCCCACGCTGACCGTTACCTTACCCTCTTGAGTAGGCTGGTGGGGAATAGCCAAACTGGCTACTTGTTGGCGAATGTTTTCCGCGAGAGCGAGGGCATAGTGTGGCCGCGGGCTGTGTTCGGAACGTAAAATGAGAAACTCTTCGCCGCCGAAACGGCACGCTACATCATCGTTGTCACAGGCGGTGCGGATCGCGCTGGCAATGGCGCGTAAGCAGCGATCCCCTTCGGCGTGGCCATAATAGTCATTAAAGGTTTTGAAATAGTCCACATCGACAATAATGACCGCAAGGTAGCTTTGCCTGGGTGGCTGTTGCTGTAACGCCGCCGCATAGCGATCAAGGGCGCGGCGATTGGCAAGCCCTGTGAGTGGGTCGATGTGGGAAATTCTTTCAAGCTCTGCATTGCGTGCAGCCAGCTCTTCGCGCAGTGTTTCCACACTCACGTTTTCCAAGTAGAGCCGCAGCGATTCTGCGCAAAAACGGTAGTTGGCCATCAACGTCAATACCAGCGCTGGAACACTCAACGCTAGATGGTTCATCACATAGCGGCTGTTAGCCCCGGCTAAAAAACCGACCGTGGCATACAGGCATACAGGCATGCGAAGACGAATAACGAACCGTAGAGGCCGTATTCAAAAGGCGGGATGAGGACAATGGTCAGCACCATTAGAAATACCAAGCCCGCGTAAAAGTAGCCCAAGACCTGCGGGTTTTTTGAGCCGAGCAGAACGGCGCACCACACCACCGTGGCAAGGCATACCACCAACACAGCGGCGAGCTCTTTGCGCCGTATCGAAACAGAGCGCTTGTAATAGGCAAACAGCATGACGGTGGGTGGCCCGACGATGAGCAAACGTAGTAACACCGAACGCATAGCGACATCTGGCAGCAAAAAAATATCGACCAGCGTGTAAGAAAAATAGAACAGTGCGAGGAGTGACGTATGCAAATGCAGCGACCGCAGACGCACATCGTGACGGTCGATATCGTACTTGTGGCGTACCGTCGTTGTACCGATACGTTGTGAGAGCTGTTGGTAATAGGAAAGTCGAAACACGTTCACCCTCACACGGTTCGCCAAACAGTAACGTCATCGCCTTGTTATAGCGGTAAGGCTAACGTTATTAAAGAGAAGCCAAGCTTAACCGAGAAATTACCCACGTGGTGCTGAAATATTTATTGGCAACAATTGTTTAGCTTTGAATGTAAGAGCTACATTGTTGTCTCGACGCGTTAAATGCATGCTTCACCAAAAAAAACCACTGCCAAACGCGCACCGACAAAAAAAGTCGCGTGATAAGTCTCGGTTTTCGAAAACACTTCGTGTCGCCTCTCCGTTAATCTGGGTGCATTCGATGGCAAGGCAATGAGTGCTTGCTGACACTGCCATACAGTTGCTGCAGCGCTCAGACTGCATTAAAGGAGAGGTTTTCATGACCACACTATCGACCACGCTTGCTAAACGCCTGGAAGACCCGCGTCTGTTCCGCCAGTACGCCTATGTGGACGGCAAATGGACCCACGGTGAAGGTGGCCGCGAAGAAGCGGTTTATGACCCTGCTACCAATGAAGCCATTGGCCATATTCCGCTGCTGGAAGCCGAGCAAATTACCGCTGCAGTCGATGCCGCAGAAGCCGCTTTCGTTCACTGGCGGGCACTGCGGGCTGACGAGCGCTGTGAACGCTTACTGGCTTGGTATGACCTGATTCAAGCCAACCGTGAAGACCTCGCCACCATCATGACGCTGGAGCAGGGCAAGCCACTGCCCGATGCTCGTGGTGAAGTGGAATATGGCGCAAGCTTCGTGCGCTGGTTCGCCGAAGAGGGCAAACGCACTTACGGCGAGACCATCCCCAGCCATATTCCTAATGCATCGCTTGGTACCATTAAAGAGCCGGTCGGTATTGCCGCGATGATTACGCCGTGGAACTTCCCGCTGGCGATGATTACCCGTAAAGCTGCCGCCGCGCTGGCCGCAGGTTGCCCGGTAATTGTGAAGCCGGCTAATGAGACGCCTTACTCGGCGTTGGCGCTGGCGGAACTGGCTGAGCGCGCGGGAATCCCGGCGGGCATTTTCAACGTCGTGCTGGGTGACCCGGCGGAAGTCTCTAAGATTCTATGCAGCGAGTCGCGTATTCGGGCCCTCTCATTTACCGGTTCCACGCGAGTCGGCCGTTTGCTGATCGAGCAGAGTGCCGATACCGTCAAGCGGCTTTCCTTGGAGCTGGGTGGAAATGCGCCGTTTATTGTGGGGCCGGATATGGACCCAAAACAGGCCGCCTACGCAGCGGTCGACGCCAAATTCCAAACGGCGGGGCAGGACTGCCTGGCCGCCAACCGCATTCTGGTACACGAATCCATTCATGATGAATTCGTCGAGCAGTTCGCCGAGCGCATGGCGGCACTGACGGTAGGCAATGGCCTGCAGGGTGAGATCGACCTTGGCCCGCTGATTCATCGTCAGGCAGTCGAAAAAGCGGCGGCGATTGTCGATGACGCTATTTCCAAAGGCGCCAAAATGATGGGCGGTGACCAAAGCCAAGCGCCGGGTGAAAACTTCTTCATGCCGGTGATGCTGACCGGCGTCACGCCCAAAATGAAAGTGTGGCGGGAAGAGAACTTTGCCCCCGTGGCCGGTATTACCGCGTATAGCACTGACGATGAAGTCATCGAAATGGCCAACGACACTGAATATGGCCTGGCTGCGTACATCTACACCCACGATATCCGCCGCATTTGGAAGCTGATGCGTGCACTTGAGTACGGCATGGTCAGCGTCAACTCGGTGAAGATGACCGGCCCGCCGGTACCCTTCGGTGGTGTGAAGCAGTCCGGCCTTGGCCGTGAAGGTGGCGCCACGGGTATTGATGAGTACCTTGAAACGAAATATTACTGTCTGGGTGCGCTGGGTTCAGTCTCAGGCAGCTAATAGCCAAGTCGACAATAATTTAAAACACCCTCCCTGCAATGCGGGGAGTTTTACCGTACAGAGAGAACGTTATGAGCTTGCATCAGGATCTGATCGAACGCGACCGCAAAGTCACTTTCCACGCCTCTACCCACCTGCGCGATTTCGCCCACGGCGATTTGCCGGGCCGCGTGATTACCGGCGGACAAGGCATCAACATCGTGGATAAGGATGGCCGTGAGTTTATCGACGGTTTTGCTGGACTTTACTGTGTCAATATTGGCTACGGTCGTACCGAGGTGGCTGAGGCAATCTATAAGCAGGCGCTTGAACTCTCTTACTACCATACTTATGTGGGCCACTCTAACGAGCCGCAAATTGAACTCTCCGAGCGTATCCTCAAGATCGCCGGTATGAACATGTCCAAGGTCTACTACGGTATGTCTGGTTCGGACGCCAACGAAACCCAGCTCAAGATTGTGCGTTATTACAACAACGTATTGGGCCGCCCGCAGAAGAAAAAAGTCATCTCGCGCATGCGCGGTTATCACGGCTCGGGCATCGCGTCTGGCTCGCTGACCGGCCTTAAAGCGTTTCACGACCACTTCGACCTACCGATTGATACCATTCGTCATACCGAAGCGCCGCACTACTATCTGCGCGCCGCCGAGCAGCACGGCATGACCGAGCGCGAGTTTTCCGCGTTTTGTGCTGATAAACTCGAAGCGATGATTCTGGAAGAAGGACCTGACACTGTCGCCGCCTTTATCGGCGAGCCGGTACTGGGCACTGGCGGTATCGTGCCGCCGCCGGAAGGTTACTGGGAAGCGATTCAGGCGGTACTGGACAAGTACGACGTGCTGCTGATCGCCGATGAAGTGGTATGCGGTTTTGGCCGTACCGGCTCCGACTTCGGCAGCCACCACTACAGCATGAAACCTGATCTGGTCACTATCGCTAAAGGCCTCACCAGCGCCTACCAGCCGCTTTCTGGCGTGATTGTCGGTGAGAAAGTCTGGCAAGTGCTTGAGCAGGGCACCGGTGAGTTTGGCCCTATCGGCCACGGCTGGACCTACTCCGGCCACGCGCTTGGCTGTGCGGCAGGGCTGGCTAACCTGGATATTATCGAGCGCGAAAACCTGGTAGGTAATGCCGCCGAAACCGGCGCTTACTTCCAGCAGCAATTAAAGGCTAACTTTGAAGGTCACCCGTTGCTGGGTGATGTGCGCGGCGTTGGCTTAATGGCCGCCCTGGAGTTCTCACCTGAGGCCAAGCAGCGCCTGCACTTCGACCCTGCGTTGAAAGTAGGCCCCCGAGTGGCGGCAGCAGCGATGGAGGAGAACCTGATTGCCCGCGCCATGCCCCAAGGCGATATCCTCGGCTTTGCGCCACCGCTGACCATTAATCGTGGTGAAGTGGACGAGATGATTAGCCGCGCTAAACGCGCCATCGACCGCGTCACCGATGAGCTTACTCGCTCGGGCGATCTAAAAACCGGCCAGCAAGAAGCCGCTTTTACGGTGTAATGACCTGGCTTAACCTTTTGAGCGCCACTGCCTGTGCAGTGGCGCTTTTGTTTTTGTAGCCCACGACTATGCTAGATACAGTTGTTAGCCACTGGATAGTAAAGGAGAGGTAAACGATGCAGCCGGTTTTAGCCTTCGATGTATACGGCACGCTGATTGATACTCAGGGAGTAACGGTGGAGCTGGAACGCCGTTTGACCGATGCTTCCAAGGCCGTCGAGTTTGCCCGCCGCTGGCGGGAGAAGCAGCTCGAATACAGCTTCCGCCATGGTCTAATGGGTGCCTATGTAGCGTTTTCAGAGTGCACGCGAGAAGCGTTGGTGTTCGTGGATAGGGCACTACAGACCGGTCTTTCCGATAACGATCAGGATCATCTGATGGCGGTCTACAGTGAGCTGCCTGCGTTCGACGACGTGGTGCCTGCGCTGGATAAGTTACGCGATGCCGGCATTCGTTGCGTGGCCTTTTCGAACGGCACTGCCGATGCCGTGTCGACGCTGTTAACGCGCGCAGGGGTTGAAAGCCATATGGACGACGTTGTTAGCGCCGATGAAGTAAAGCGCTTCAAGCCTGACCCCGCCGTTTACGCTCACTTGCGCACCCGGTTAGAGACGCGGCCAGAGCATACCTGGCTGGTTTCCAGTAATCCCTTCGACGTAATTGGTGCCACCCACGCCGGGTTACGTAGCGCCTGGGTGCGGCGCAGTTCAGATGCCCCCTTCGACCCCTGGGGAATCGAACCCGATATGACGGTCACCGATCTAGAAGCATTAGCAGAGCGCTTGATTAAATAAAATTTATTAATCGCAACCAAAATAAGGAAACGTCATGCGTATTTCATGGTTATTTAGCATAGCAGCGGTCTGCGGTCTGTTCAGTCAGCCGTTATTGGCCGCCAGTGATAATGGTATTGAGCACTTAACCAGCGAGTCCAACTTCGACACCGTCATTGAACAACTCCATGCAGCATTAGAAGAAAAAGGACTCAATGTAATGGCAACGGTAGATCATGCTCAAAATGCCGCTAACAACGATCTTGAGTTGCCGCCTACCACGACGTTTATATTTGGTAATCCCAAAGCTGGCACGCCGATGATGCAGTGTCAGGGAAGCGTGGCGCTTGATTTGCCGCAAAAAATGGTCGTTCGCGAAACGGACGATGGCGTTCGTCTCGAGTGGAACGATCCGCACTACTTGGCAGAGCGCCATGGGTTAGAAGAGTGCGACCTGACGCTAGACAACGTAGCGGGCGTATTGCAGGCGGTTGCCGAGAGCGCTGCCGAGTAAACTCGCTGAACGTTAGCTAGGTGAGGCTGTCAACCAGCCGGATGGCAGCGCATAATAGTGCACGTTCAACGATTTAGGATTCAAAAATGTCAGAAAAAATTTACTGTATCGCCGGTTTTAAACCCAAGTCAGGTAAAGAAGAAGCAGTGTTTAAAGCGCTTCAGTCATTAGAGCCAAACACCCACCGCGAAGATGCGTGCATTCATTACACCGTCACGCGCCAGATCGACAACCCCTTTGCCCAGGGCACCAGTTATCCAATCGTTTTTCACGAGATTTGGGCCAGCCGTGAAGAGTTTGAAGCGCACTGCCAGCGCAAAGAGATTCAAGACTTCTTCGCCAAGCACGTTGAGTCACCCGATGGTGATATTGAAGATGCTAACGTGTGCGTTTACACCGATGAGCCATGGAATTTTGACGCGCCCAAGGTATAGCCCCAGCGTGTAGAATAGGCTAACGAGCTGAACGGAAAAAGGAGCCAACATGACCGATAAAAAGATGAATGTCGAAAGCTTTAACCTGGATCACACCAAGGTCAAAGCCCCGTATGTGCGTTTAGCCGACATCAAAGAAGGCCAAAACGGCGACCGCATCCACAAGTATGATCTGCGGATCTGCCAGCCCAACAAAGAGCACATGGAGATGCCCGCGCTGCACTCGCTTGAGCATTTGATGGCTGAGATGTCTCGCAACCATACCGATAAAGTCGTTGATATCAGCCCAATGGGCTGCCAAACCGGCTTCTACATCGCGTTGATTAATCACGACGATTACGATGGCGTGATTACTATCATCGAACAAACGCTCAATGATGTGTTAGAAGCTACCGAAGTACCCGCCTGTAATGAAATGCAGTGCGGCTGGGCTGCCAGCCACAGCCTGGAAGGGGCTAAGGAGCTTGCGCGCAACCTGCTAGCCAAGCGCAACGAGTGGACTGAGGTGTTCGCTTAAGCCTTACTTAACTGCACGTACGTTGTAAGCTGAACGCCTCCTGGGGATCTATTACCCAGGAGGCGTTTTTATAGCCAGGGTATTTAACAGATGAAAAGGCTAACCAACGATGACATGCTGGCACAGCGCACGCATTTCCCACCGGTGAGGCATTGATATGCTGTTAGACACGTGGCTTTTATACCTGGCCGCCTGCATTGGCCTTTCGCTTTCGCCAGGGCCCAACGGTCTGTTAGCGCTCACTCATGGTGCGCTGCATGGCAGCCGTAAAACACTGTTTACCATCATCGGCGGTGCCACAGGGTTTTTTCTCATTATTGCCTTGTGCATGTTTGGGATTGGCGCGCTGCTTAAATCGTCGCTGGTGTGGCTAACGGTGCTGAAATGGGTCGGTGGGGCCTATTTGATCTGGTTGGGGATTCAAGTGTGGCGATCGCCGGCGATAACGGGCGAGCTTGATGAGAATGCAAGCCGAACGAGCGGGTGGTATCTGTATCGCCAGGGTGTGCTGGCATCGATTACCAATCCCAAAGTACTGCTGTTCTTTAGCGCCTTTCTCCCCCAGTTTATCGACCCGCAAGGCAGTTTGATGCTGCAGTTTTTCGTGCTGGCAGGCACCTTTGTGATGATCGAATGCGTCGTGGAAGGTCTTCTTGCCAATATGGCCAACCGCATTCGCCACTGGCTAAAACGCGTCGGGCGTGGGTTTAACCGCACCTGCGGCGGTATTTTCATCGCCATTGGCGCGGCGTTACCGTTAAGGACATAAATTCAGTTAACGGAGTTGGCGAGTGTGCAATAGATTACCATTGACATCTATATACGATGCTCCTATAAACCCGTGACAACCCATCACCTTAGGCCCTCATGTTCCTCTTAGTCACGATTGCTACCCTTTCAATCGCGTTCTCGTTTTTATGTTCCATCCTTGAGGCGGCGCTTCTTTCGATTACGCCTAGCTATATTGCTAAGCAGAAAGAAGACAACCCCAAGCTACACGCTTCACTGACCAAGCTGAAAAGTAATATTGATCGTCCCCTTGCGGCTATTCTGACGCTCAATACGATTGCTCATACCGTTGGCGCCACAGCGGTAGGTGCTCAAGCGGCGGTGGTGTTTGGTGAAGCGTCGATTGCTATCGTCTCGGCAGTCATGACGATGCTGATTTTGATTCTGTCGGAAATTATTCCGAAGACCATTGGGGCTACCTACTGGCGTGGCTTATCGCCTTTTCTACCGCGTCTGTTAAAGCCGATGATCGTATGTCTGCTGCCCTTCATCTGGATGTCTGAACAGATTACGCGACGCCTAGGTAAGTCAGAGCACGATGTCGACCTGCGCGATGAAATTAAAGTGCTGGCGCGGGTTGGCTTAGAAGAAGAAGTATTGGATGCGGATGAATCGCGCACCATAATTAATATGCTTAACCTGCACGATATCCTGGTAAGCAAGGCCATGACGCCTCGTACGGTTTGTGTCACGGTGCTGCCGAATATGACCGTGGCAGAGTTTGATGAGCAGTATGGCAAAGCACCCTTTACACGTTTCCCCGTGATGGACAACGGAGAACAAGCCTTTGGCTATGTGCATAAAGCCGATATGTACCATGCAGACGACGTGAAAACGATGCGCGAGCTGATGCATCCGATTGGTAGCGTAGATGTGTCTCACAATGTTGAGCAGGTGTTTACCTCTATGCTCAAGGATCACCTCCACATGCGAGTGATCTACGACGAGCACGGCACCTTTTTGGGCTTAATTACGCTTGAAGACATTATCGAAACCATTCTGGGACAGGACATTGTCGATGAGACCGATAATGTAGCTAACTTGCGGCATTACGCGAAACAGCAATGGATCAAGCGCGTTAAGCGCAATGGTAAGAGCGAAAAACCGGTGGAATAGCCCTATTCATTGGTGTTAGTGGTATGCGGCGCCTCAGGGCGCCGTTTTGCTTTTTACCGCTAATTTTTAACTCTCGTTTTCCCCCTATTTGCTTATTCACTGTTTTGGTGTTTTCTGCGCTTGATGATGCCTGTGAACATTGTGGTACCACTGGCTGTCTTAGCACTGAATGTTCTATAGTGAGCGTGTTGAAAGGCAAATAAGATATTAGGGCGTCTATCGCCCATTAAGGAGGAAACATGTCATTACGCATCAATGCCGTTGTACCTGATTTTGAAGCGGAAACGAGCCATGGCCCCATTCGCTTTCACGACTGGATTGGCGACAGCTGGGCGATTCTGTTTTCGCACCCCAAAGACTTTACGCCGGTATGCACGACGGAATTTGGTGCCGTCGCGCAGCTAAGTGCGGAGTGGAAGAAGCGCGGTACTAAAGTGATCGGTGTTTCCGTGGATGGTGTTGAAGACCACAAACGCTGGGGCAATGATATCCAAACCGTCAGCGGCAGCGAGGTAGATTTTCCTATCATCGCCGATGACGGCTTAACGGTATCAAAGCTCTATGACATGCTGCCGGAAGATGCCTACCTGCCCGATGGCCGTACGCCCGCCGACAGCGCAACGGTGCGCTCGGTATTTATTATCGGGCCGGATAAGCAGTTGAAGCTTTCGATGACTTATCCAATGACCGTAGGGCGCAACTTTGCAGAGATTCTACGCGCGCTGGACGCACTGCAGACCACGTCGAAACATGGCGTTGCGACTCCGGCCGATTGGACCATAGGCCAGGACGTGATTATTCCGCCTAGCGTTTCTGACGCGGACGCTAAACAGAAGTATGGCGAGTACGAAACGGTGCTGCCTTACCTGCGTAAGACGCCATTGCGTTAATAGAGTCATATAAAAGCGAAAAGCCAGCGCCTGTGCGCTGGCTTTTGCATGTAGCATCAAGCGGACTCTAGCGCCAGTCGTTCAATCGACGTTGAAACACTACGCGCCCCGGTGAGTATCTCATTAACGATGATCTCGATTTCACCGACGCTAGCTTGGCTCGATTGCCCCTGCTCGACTACTTGCTGCATAGCCTGAGTCGTTCGTTCCACCAAGGCGCTGTTCTCTTTCAGCACCCGGGTAATATCCTCCACCGCTTCGCTAGAGCCTTTGGCCAAGCGACGCACTTCGTTAGCTACCACCGCAAAACCGCGCCCCTGTTCACCCGCACGCGCTGCTTCTACCGCGGCATTAAGCGATAGAAGGTTGGTTTGGTTAGCGATACGTGCAATCGATTCAGTAATGCTATTAATACTCTGTGCCTGATTGTTAAGTGCGGCGATTAGCTGCTGTGCTTCCGCCAAGGTTAACGCCGCTTGTTCAGAATCGCGTACCACACGCTGTAGATGGCTAAGGCCGCTTTGGGCGATCTGCTCTGTTTGAGAGGAGGTGCTTTGAGCGGCAGTAACGGCGCGGTTCGCTGATTCAGCTGCCTCGACGGAGCGGGTAATATCGGTAGCAAACTTAACCACCTTAACGACATTGCCATCGCTATCTTGAATGGGGTTATAAGTCGCTTCCAGCCAGACGCTTCTGCCATGCGAATCCAAACGCTCAAACTTGCCTTGCATATACTCGCCCTGAGCCAGTCGCTCCCAGAAACGCGGGTTGGTTTGCGCGAACTCAGCGGGACAAAACATCCGGTGGTGCGCACCTACTAATTCTTCATTTCGATAGCCCATCGCCTGCTCAAAGTTTCTGTTGGCATTAAGAATTTCACCACTCGGAGTAAATTCAATGACCGCCATGGAGCTATTTAATGCCGCTAAGACAGCATTTTTGCGCTCCGCCTCTTGGTGAGCCGTAGTGACGTCGTTGGCAATCTTGATAATCGAAGTCACCTTGCCGAAACGATTAGTGATCGGTAAGTAAGTAGCCTCTAGCCAAACCTCAGCGCCATGGGCATTAGAACGCCGAAAGCGCCCTTGCTGACTATGCCCTGCGGCCAGTGTTTCCCAAAAAGTTCGATATTCAAGGCTATTGCTCTCTTCAGGGAAACAGAAAATTCGGTGGTGCTGCCCTTTTACTTGGTCAAGAGTGTAGCCGACCGTGGTTAGGAACTGCTCACTTGCCTTTTGAATAGTTCCCGTAGGCGTAAAAGTGATACAAGCAGTGTGCTGATGAAGTGCACTATGTAAACCATTAGCAACTAGAAATGTGAGCATGGCTAATCCTTTTAACGTGGCGATACAAATCTTGTGTATAAGGTTCGTGCAATCCTGGTGTGCAAGTATCTAAATGACACATAATGTTGCATTTGTGAGAGTGCCGGTGTTTTTTGATGATTTTCTTCAATTATTCAGTGGCTTAAGATGAATGGCACTATTTAGTAGACGTAGATGCTGGCAACTGAAATCCAGTATGTTCACGTGATTTGAGCAAGCAATCAGAGCTATTCATATCGAGTTAAATCTATCGCATAATTTCCGTACAATTATTATTGTAGTGCAATGGCTACGGAAAAGCACTGCTATGTATATGATGGGTACAATGTTTTAGTTGAGCGTAGGCAAAAGTTCGCTGTTTAGAGAAGCGAATCAGGAGAGAACAAGGCTGTGTCGTGGCTAGCCGAAAAACTAATCGTCTAATGTTTTGCGGGAAGAGAGTAGCGAGGCAGGGTAGTGGGCGCTAATGTTGTGCAATAGATCGAATTGGCGAGCGCAGTGACGGCAATCCCGGCACATGGAAAGGTGAAGGCGAAGAGCCATCTTTTCACGCAATGTTAATATTTTGTCCTGCCTTAACGACATCAGCCCAGTGGCTTCGCGGCACATAAGCATATTAATTTCCCTCCGGCTAGTTGAGCCAACCATGATCCAAGCACTCTCTTAGCCGCAAACGCGCACGGTGTAAGATAACCCAGCAGTTGGTTTCGGTAATGCCGATTTCCTTACAGATATCTGTCGTCGAGAGTCCCATCAGTTCACGCAGGGTAAAAACACGGGCGATGCTATCGGGCAAGGCAATTAGACAAGCATCGAATACTTGCCAAAAACGCTGGTTTTCCAGCACCTGTTCGGGCTCTCCCCAGTGGCTGGGGCGCGCATTGATCTGCCAGTGGCCGTCACTTTGGAATAGGCGATCAAGGGTATCGTCATCCAGGTGCTGATCCATCGGCTGCCAGGTACTTTGGCGGCGCTGTTGGCGTAGTTGATCCATAATTTTGAATTTCAGAATACCGAATACCCAGGTTTCGAACTCGGAGCGACCTTCAAACGTGGCACTTTTCTCAAAAGCCGTCAGCAATGTTTCCTGCACGGCATCTTCCGCGGCGGTGGCATCGCGCAGCTGCAAGCGCGCAAACGCCACCAAACGCGGCCTTAACTGGGTAAAGTGGGCAGCTGCTAACATCGCGGTGAGTGGCACGTTAATCCTTTGTAATAAGTGCTTTCTAAGAACACGTTTACATCGTCCTGATGAGACGATCATTATTTTATTCATGCGGTGCTAGTGCGTTAAAGTACGTGCTGATAACACGTTAGACAATAGCGTGTCGTTCTGTTTCATCTCTTTCTAATTGCCAATTGGGTTAATGCTGTCCATGGAAAATACGTTGTTATTAGGGTTTTTGGGCAGCTTAACGGCTGGGCTACTGACTGCCGTCGGCGCATTGCCAGTGCTGTTGGGCAAAACGCCTAGCCGTGGTTTTCGCGATTTGGCGTTGGGTTTCGCGGCGGGCGTCATGCTGGCGGCGTCTTTCTTTTCGCTGATTATTCCTGCCCTGGATGCTGCGGAGATCTATTACTCAGGTGGCCCTGTGCCCGCAGCGATTGTGTGTATCGCTATTTTGTTGGGGATGGGCGCGATTGCGCTACTTAACGAACACCTTCCCCATGAGCATTTTGCCCAGGGCCGTGAGGGGCCAGAAGCTGCCTCACTGCGCCGGGTATGGTTATTCGTGTTTGCTATCACTATTCATAACCTGCCGGAAGGCATGGCGGTAGGCGTTGGCTTTGGCGCCAATGGGCTAGATGGCGGCATGCCGCTGGCAATCGGTATTGGCCTACAGAATATGCCGGAGGGGCTAGCCGTCGCGGTTGCGTTGATGGGCGAAGGTTACTCAAAGTGGCGCTCATGGTCGATTGCCGCCTTAACGGGCTTGATCGAACCCATTGGTGGGCTGTTTGGCGCCAGCATTGTCAGCGTGTCGCAAATCCTGCTGCCCTGGGGACTGGCTTTTGCTGCGGGCGCCATGCTGTATGTCATCAGCCATGAAATCATCCCCGAGACCCACCGCTGTGGGCATCAGAAAAAAGCCACTTTCGGTTTGGCGATGGGCTTGGTGATTATGCTGTTCCTGGATGTATGGCTCGGGTAAGTGTGTCGTTCAGTGAGTTCAACGCAGCGCCTCCGCACCGCCGTGCGGACCGGTCTGCTTGCACAGACGATGGTCACTCAGTACATCAATAATATGGCAGTGGCCCACATTGCCCCCCGCACATTGATTAATCATTCGCTGTAGCTCGTCGCGCACCGCGGTGAGCCTTGCGAGCCGTGCTTCCACTTCTGCTAGATGACGCTTGGCCAGTGTATCGACCTCATCGCAGGGCATGGTCGGTTGATCCGCCATTTGTAACAGCTCACGTACCGCCTCTACCGAAAAGCCGAAATCACGCGCATGGCGAATAAACGTTAAGCGGCGGATGGCAGCTGTGGTATAGCGCCGCTGATTGCCTTCATTGCGTGGTGCCGAAGGCAACAACCCTATATGTTCGTAATAGCGTACCGTTTCTGGCTTGCAGCCGGATTCACGGGCCAGCTCGCCAATGCCGATATAACGCGCCGTGGTGGCTGGTTCTGGAGTTTGCATGTTCATGGCTTGAACCTCTAGTCGCTACAGGTATTACGCTATCCCTAAAATAGTCGAACTGGGAGCGCCATGCGATGACTCATACAACAGTGAACCCCCCACAAGCGTCGGCCGAGCCTACTACCTGGCGCGTGCAAGGTATGGATTGTGGTGGCTGCGAGCGTAAAGTCGAAGCGGCTCTGGCGCGTTTGAAACATGTCGAACAGGTTTCTGCGAGTGCTGTTGCCGGCTCGGTACGATTGACCGCGCCGCCTGGGAAAGCGCTGCCCCATGCCGAGATAGAGTCGACCATCACTGCATTGGGGTACCAGGTCGTTGATGAGGCGGCGGACACGTCTGAAGCGACAACACATACGCCTTGGTGGGAAACACCTAAAGGGCGTTTAGTGCTTGTCAGCGGCGCATTACTGGCACTGGCTTGGGCACTCAAATTTGCCTGGCCTAGCCTGGGCACTTGGCCGTTTGTTGCCGCGACGGTGGTTGGCCTTGTGCCGATAATTCAGCGCGCTGGGCAGGCGCTGAAGATGGGGAATCCGTTCACCATTGAAATGCTGATGAGCATTGCCGCCCTGGGGGCGCTTGGGATTAACGCTGCCGCCGAAGCCGCTGTCGTGGTGTTTCTATTTGCAGTGGGTGAAATGCTGGAAGGGGTGGCCGCTGCCCAGGCCCGGCGCAGTATCGCGGCGCTTTCAAAGCTAACGCCCTCGACTGCACGACTGATGGAGCAGGGCGAAGTGCGCGAAGTCGCTGCCGCTTCGCTTGAGCCCGGTCAGCGAGTGCAGGTACGCCCCGGCGACCGGTTACCCTGCGATGGGCAAATCATTACCGGTCGCTCATCAATCGATGAGTCACCGGTCAATGGTGAGTCGGTGCCTCGTGAGCGTGGTGAAGGAGAGGGAGTCTTTGCAGGCACCGTTAATCTGGACGGTGTGCTTGAGATCAAAGTCACCCAAAGCGCTGAAAACAACACTATCGCCCGAGTGATCAAGCTGGTGGAAGAGGCTCAGGCGGCCAAAGCGCCGGTAGCACGTTTTATCGACCGCTTTGCTTTTTACTACATGCCCGCGGTCGTGGGGGTGGCCCTGTTGGTTGCTATCGTGCCGCCGTTAGTTTCACCGATGCTGTGGTCAGAATCTATCTACCGTGCGCTGGCATTGCTGCTGATTGCTTGCCCCTGCGCGCTGGTGATTTCGACCCCCGCGGCCATTGCCGCTGGGTTATCGGTCGGCGCGCGCAATGGCCTGTTGATGAAGGGCGGCGCGGTATTAGAGCAGTTAGGCAAGCTGAAACGCGTCGCGTTGGATAAAACCGGTACGCTAACCGCGGGCATGCCTACCGTCACCGATGTCGAGAGCTTTGATACTGACGGTGGTGTCGATACCAGAAATGTTGATAAAAACAGCCTTGACGAAATCGTGCGTCTTGCTGCTGCCCTTGAACAGGGCTCCAGCCACCCGCTCGCTGTGGCGATTAGTGACTATTTTCAGCAGCAGGGGTTGCCGACGCCTGTTGTGCAAGAGGGTCGCGCGCTGGCCGGGCAGGGTGTTGCCGGGCAGGTGGAAGGGCGTTCATTAAAGCTGGTGAGCCCACGCGCTGTGCAATCACTAGCACTTCTTTCTGGCGATCTAAAAGCCCGCATTGCCGCGCTGGAAGCCCAGGGCAAAAGCGTGGCCGTATTGATTGAAGTAGAGAGCGAGAACGAGCGCCCGTTAGGGTTAATGGCGCTCCGAGACGAGCCCCGGGAAGATGCTCGTCAAGGCCTTGAGGCGTTAGAGCGCTTAGGCGTTCAGGCGGTCATGCTTAGCGGTGACAATGCCCGCACCGTAGCCGCCATTGGTGAGCAGTTGGGTATCGAAGCCGAAGGCGAGCTGATGCCCGAAGATAAAGCCCAGCGTGTGCGCGAGTGGCAGGCGCAAGGGGGTGGGCCGATCGGTAAAGTGGGCGATGGCATTAACGACGCCCCGGCGCTGGCAGCGGCGGAAGTAGGGATCGCGATGGGCAGCGGTACCGATGTGGCGCTTGAAACTGCCGATGCCGCGCTACTTAAAAATCGCGTAACGGGCATTGCTGAAATGATTGCGCTCTCGCGAGCGACCATGCGCAATGTAAAAACCAACGTGGCGCTGGCGCTAGGCTTTAAAGCCTTGTTTTTGGTCTCTACAGCGCTGGGTATTACCGGTATGTGGGTAGCCGTAATGGCGGACACTGGGGCGACCGTGCTGGTCACCCTCAATGCGCTGCATTTGTTGCGCTATCGCTTTAACGATGTTTAAAACAATCCCCGTTAACGTTGGACGAACTAACCCTGTACGTATTCGACTAGCGCCTGGGCAAAGGAGTCGGTGCTACCGGTGCCGCCCATGTCAGGGGTCACCATGTCGCGGCGGGTTTCCAGCACGGTACGAATCCCCTGGCGGATGGCGTCGCCTTTTTCGTTCATGCCGAGGTGGTCGAGCATTTGGGCTGCGGCCAGCAGTAGGGCGCAGGGGTTGGCTATGTTTTTGCCTTCGATATCTGGTGCCGAGCCGTGGACGGCTTCAAAGATCGCGGCCTTCTCGCCGATGTTGGCACCTGGTGCCAGGCCCAAACCGCCCACCAAACCTGCACACAGGTCAGAAAGAATATCGCCAAACAGATTGGTGGTGACCACTACATCAAACTGATGCGGGTTCATCACCAACTGCATGCAGGCGTTATCGACAATCATCTCCTGGAATTCGATCTCAGGGTACTCTTTGGCGATCTCCCGCGCGACATCCAGGAACAGCCCCGAGCTGGTTTTGATGATGTTGGCTTTATGGACGGCGGTGACTTTTTTGCGGCCATTGTTTTTGGCCAGCTCAAAGGCATAACGCACAATACGTTCGGAGCCTTTGCGGGTGACTTTAATAACTGAAATGCCGGTATCACCATCTTCGATCATCTCTTGACCATCGGAGAGATATGCGCCTTCGGTATTTTCGCGCACCGTAATCATGTCGATATCATCATAGCGCGAGCGAGTACCGGGGAAGCTGATCGCCGGGCGCACGTTGGCATAAAGATCAAAGTGGCGACGCAGCTGTACGTTGATCGAAGAGAACCCTTTGCCGATGGGCGTCGTGAGGGGGCCTTTTAAGGCAATACCGTATTTCTCAATGGCATCCAGCGATTCTTGAGGAATCAGCGTGCCGTGCTTTTCAAGGGCGCCTAAACCCGCATCAATATGCTGGTAAGTTAAGCCGCAATCTAGCGCGTCAAGGACACGCAGCGTGGCATCCATTATTTCGGGGCCGATACCGTCGCCTTTGATGACTGCAATAGACTGGCTCATTGGCTGCTCCTCTTTAATCGGCAGGTGGGCTGCACGTGCCGCTTCAACGAAAATTGTTGGGACTGGGTAAGACGTCCTTTTCGAGCGTCATGGTACGCCAAATTGAACCTAGAGGGCACCCTGCTAAGGGCGTAGCACGGGTGCAGTTAGCGCTAATTGCTGGTAGAATCCTGCCGCTCTAACCGACGCGATGATTATTCGCGCTTTACTGACAGCAAGGCATAACAGTAATGACCTTTTCACGTTTATCGCAGGCAATGTCTGTTTCTGGGCTGATGACTCCGCCCTAGGTTGTTCCCCTCCTCAAGCGAAACGTCTAGACACATTCATTGTGTTGTCATGGCGTTGCGGCACGCTATTGCCATCCTTCCGCCGATTGGCGGGCCGAACCCTAGATTGCTCAAGCACTGGCTTATCCCTCTGATATCGCGCGTTGTGCGTGCGCCACTGTGTTGCGTCGAGGGTTTGTAAAATTTTAACCTCCACCCATGGACTCTCAATGGCTCTCTATAGCAAGCAAGAGTGGTTTTCTAACATCAAAGGCGACACGCTCTCGGGAATCGTTGTTGCCCTCGCTCTCATTCCCGAGGCGATTGCTTTTTCAATTATTGCCGGCGTAGATCCCAAAGTTGGCCTTTATGCCTCTTTCTGTATTGCCGTGATTATCGCCTTCACCGGTGGTCGTCCTGGCATGATCTCAGCGGCAACCGGCGCCATGGCGCTGCTGATGGTAACGCTGGTGCGCGAACATGGCCTTGAATATCTGCTGGCGGCAACGCTGCTTACCGGTGTGCTGCAGATTGTGGCTGGCTATCTAAAGCTTGCCGATCTGATGCGTTTTGTCTCGCGCTCGGTGGTCACCGGGTTCGTTAACGCGCTGGCGATATTGATCTTCATGGCGCAACTGCCGGAATTGACCGACGTGACCTGGCATGTTTACGCCATGACGCTGGCAGGCTTAGGCATTATCTATCTGTTTCCCTATTTACCAGTCATCGGTAAATCGATTCCTTCACCATTGGTCTGCATTGTGGTGCTAACCGCCGTCTATATGGTCAGCGGTATGGATATCCGCAGTGTCGGCGACATGGGTGAACTGCCCGATACGCTGCCTGTTTTCCTATGGCCCAGTGTGCCGCTGAACCTGGAAACGCTATGGATCATTTTACCCTACGCATTAATGTTGACCGTGGTGGGTTTGCTCGAATCGATGATGACCGCCACCATAGTGGATGACCTGACCGATACACCGAGTAATAAGAACCGCGAGTGCAAAGGGCAGGGGGTGGCCAATATAGGTGCCGGGCTGATGGGTGGCATGGCTGGCTGTGCCATGATTGGTCAATCGGTAATCAACATAAAATCCGGTGGGCGGACGCGATTATCGACGCTGATTGCTGGCGTGGTGCTCTTAATGTTGGTGGTCTTCCTGTCAGATTGGGTATCCCAGATTCCCATGGCGGCATTGGTCGCCGTAATGATCATGGTATCGATTGGAACCTTTAGTTGGGAGTCGATCCGCGACCTGAAAAAGCACCCCCTCAGCACCAATATCGTCATGTTGGCTACCGTGGCGGTAACGGTCAGCACACACAACTTGGCCATCGGCGTATTTGTCGGTGTGCTGCTGGCGGCGCTGTTCTTTGCCAACAAAGTGGGCAACATTCTCTACATCGGTTCAAAAGAGATCGAAGCGGGTAAGGAGCGTGAGTATCAGGTGATAGGGCAGGTATTTTTCGCTTCTTCCGAGCGCTTTACCACTGCGTTCGATCTCAAAGAAAGTATCGAGAAAGTGACCATTGATCTTTCCCGCGCCCACTTTTGGGATGTGACGGCCGTTCAAGCGTTGGATCGGATCGTCATCAAGTTTCGCCGCGAAGGTACCAAGGTAGTGTTGGTGGGCTTGAGTGAAGCTAGCGCGACGGTAGTAGACCGCTATGCCGTTCATAATGACCCCGAAGCCGTTGAAAAGCTGATGGGCGGCCACTAATCAAGCAAGGAGCGCAATATGACAGATCAAGTATTAGCCGCTATTGACGGCTCCCAATTCTCTGAAGGCGTTTGCGATTATGCCGCCTGGGCAAGCTTGGCCATGGAGGCACCGTTAGCCTTTGTGCATGTAGTCGACAATCATTCGGACGTCCCTGAAGAGCAGAACCTCTCTGGCAACCTACGCTTCGGTGCCCGCGAACAGCTGATGAAAGAGCTTTCCGAGCTTGATGAGCAGCGCGCGAAGGTGAATCGCGAGCAAGGCAAATTAATGCTTGAAGCCGCCAAAGCGCGCGCAATAGAGGATGGGGTCAGCGACCCCATCACGCGCCAACGCAATGGCACCCTGGTAGAAAGCCTGTTAGAGCTTGAGAAAGACATACGTTTGCTGGTAGTGGGCAAGCGTGGTGAAACCGCCCACCAAGCCAGTGGTCATCTGGGTTCTAACCTTGAGCGTGTGGTACGTGAACTGCACCGCCCCATCCTGATGGTGCCAAAAACCTTCAAGCGGCCTGAAAAAATCTTGATGGCGTTTGATGGCAGCAAAACAGCGCGTAAAGGCGTTGAGATGTTAGCCCGTTCACCGCTATTTGCAGGCACGGAATGCCATGTGCTGATCGTGGGTGCCGAAACGGCTGAACACCGCTCCGAGCTTGAGTGGGCGGTAAGCACGTTGCGCGAAGCGGGCCACCAAGCAGAAGGCGCTATTCGTGCTGGCGAAGTGGACGAAGCTCTTCAAGCTTACGAGAAAGAGCACAGCATTGACCTGTTGGTCATGGGCGCCTACGGCCACTCGCGGATTCGCCATCTTTTGGTGGGTAGCACTACCACGGCCATGCTTCGCGGTAGCCGTCTACCGGTGCTGATTTTGCGTTAACCCTGCGACTAGGCCGTATTGAGTCTATTGCCAAAGCCAGTGCTCGCTGCTTGCGTGTGCTGGCTTTTTTGTGCTTAATCCGCGTTAAGTTGGCTTATTTAATAATGCTAATGTTGCAATGCGGTTCTATGCTGATAGTCAGGTCGTTACCTATTCACTCAACGGAATAGCGCGAGGAGCCTGCCTTGAATATGCCTACGCTGGAAAAAAAACATGTCGGCTTCGATGAAGCCTCTTCGTCCCATCGTTTTGTCGCCGATCTACTGAACCAGGCCGATATTCAGCTGGATGGTCAGCGCCCCTGGGACATACAGCTGAAAGCCTCTGGCGTTATCGATAGCGCCCTTTCGCGAGGCAATCTTGGGCTTGGCGAAAGCTACATGAACGGGGATTGGGAAGCCGAGCGGCTGGATGAATTGTTTTATCGATTAATGCGCGCCCAGCTTGGCCAGCGTATTAAGCCTACCCAACTGGTCTACTACTCATTACGTTCTCGATTATTGAACCGACAAACGGTTAAGCGAGCGTGGGAAGTGGGCGAAAAGCATTACGATCTGGGCAACGACTTCTACGCTGCCATGCTCGATCAGCGCATGACCTATACCTGTGGCTACTGGAAAGATGCTCAAACGCTGGATGAAGCTCAGGAAGCGAAGCTTGATCTGATTTGCCGCAAACTAGCGTTAAAACCCGGTATGCGGGTGCTTGATATTGGCTGTGGTTGGGGAAGCTTTATGGCCTACGCCGCCGAGCATTACGGTGTGGAGTGTGTGGGGCTTACTATTTCGAAGGAACAAGCCGAGTTCGGGCAACGACTGATCAAAAAAGGCTTGCCGGTTGAGTTTCGCTTACAGGATTACCGAAATGAGCACGAACGGTTTGACCGTATTGCCAGCATCGGCATGTTCGAGCATGTGGGGCATAAAAACTATCGTGAATTTATGACCGTCGCCAACCGCTGCTTAAACGATGATGGGTTGTTTTTGCTGCATACCATTGGTAAAAACTTGAGTAATACGGTCACCGACCCCTGGATTGATAAGTACATTTTCCCCAATGGAGAACTGCCCACCTTGGGTCAAGTCACGGACGCTGCTGAAGCGCTTTTCGTTGTGGAGGATGTGCATAACTTCGGGGCTGATTACGACCGAACGCTGATGGCCTGGCATCAAAATTTTGAGGCTCACTGGCAGACATTTAAAGCCCAGTATGGCGAGGTTTTTTATCGCATGTGGCGCTATTACTTATTAAGCTGCGCTGGTGCTTTCCGCGCCAGGGAGCTCCATCTCTGGCAGTTGGTGATGAGCAAGCAGGGGGTGTTGGGGGGCTATTACCGTATCAGTTAATTTGTTTTTTCTGGCAATAGCTTGTCAGGCACCCAGCGTAAGAACGCCACCATACCAAACAGCTCGACCAGTGATTGAAACACAATCACGACTACCGCTGCTTGCCAAGCGCTAGGGAGTGTCAGGGCGATAGGCAGCATTACAAAAGAGTTACGCGTGCCAAAGCTAAAGGCCAGAGTTCGGGCGCTAGCGGTGGGCAATGCAAACAGCTTGCCTAGCCCTTTGCCCAGCAGTGCCGCAAAGATTAAAAAGGCGATAAAGATGAACACGACCTGAGCCAACACCTGGCTAAGCCCAAGCACCGTGTTGACCTGAGAAGCGGCAATCATAAATACCACTAGCGCCAATAGCGGCACGGGCAGCAGCCCCAGGCAGGCAACGCTGCGTTTAATGCTGCGGTGGCGTTGGGCAAGGTATTCAGTCAGCCAAGCGAGTGCTAACGGCGTAACAATAAGGCTGGTAAACGCACTCAGTAGCTCTGTAGAAAGCGTGAGCTGAAACCATTCACTGCCTAAAAACAGCCAAAGATAAAACGGTAACGCGACCATCTGCACCAGCAGCAGTAACGGGGTGGCAGCCATCGCTCGGGCGGCATCGCCTTTGCCTAAATGCGTGAAGGTGATAAACCAATCGGTGCAGGGCACCAGCAGTACCAACAGAATGCCTGCCAGCACCGCAGGAGAAAGCGGTAACCACACAACAAAAAGCACTAAAAAGGCGGGAATGGCAATAAAGTTACCGATCAGTAACGCCGCCATAAAGCGTTTGTCAGTGACGCTGCGGGGAATGTTCAGTAAGGGAATTTGGGTAAAGGTGGCATACAGCAGTATGCCTAATAGGGGCCATACTAGCGGCGCTAGCTGCTTGGCAAACCCCGGCGCCCCCATGCCTAGTGCTAACCCCAAACCAATAAATAGCAGGTAGAGCCAAGACTGATGCTTTTCCATCTGGTCGCGCATGGTGGTGTATCCTTTGGGGGGTCTATTTAGAGAGCGCCAGTCGCTCACCCACCACGGCGGCACCCAGCCAAAGCGGCAGGCTGACCACGATATACATCAGCGCCATTGCAGGTTTGCCCACCTGGACCAGATACAGCGTCTCTAAGCTAAACAGCGAAAAGGTGGTAAAGCCCCCGCAAAACCCGGCGACCAGTAACGGTTGCAAGCGCGCAATTGGGCTGTGCGGGGAGCGCGAAAGAGTGGCAGCCAACCAGCCAATTAAACCAGAACCCAGCACATTGACGATGAGGGTTCCCCAAGGAAAATACCCTCCTAATGTCGCTTGGGATAATAGCGAAACGCCGTAGCGCAGCCCGCTGCCCACACCGCTGCCGATACCCACGGCAAGGTACGCCTTCCAGGCGCTCATAAGGTCGCCCCTGACAGCGGCGCGCCTGAAAACACCCAGCCAAGAGCCACCATGGCTAACCCAAGCAATAGCGTGGCTCCGATATTAACGCTAGCGCGCAATCGTTGATGGCTTTGCCATAGCTCAATGGTCTGTAAACTAAAAGAGGAGACGGTGGTGTAGCCACCCAATAAACCGGCCACCGTAAACAACCATAAAGGCGACGAAGTGGCCGGTAAGCCTTGGGTGCCCAGTAGCCAACCTGCCACAAAAGCACCGCTGGCATTAACGAACAATGTGCCCCAGGGAAACGCCTTGCCTAGATAGCCAGCCATTAGGTTGGAAACCGCAAAGCGTCCCATGCCACCCAGCGCGCCGCCTAGTGCAACCAGCAATACGTTTGTTAAGCCATACCCCATGCTTTTCCCCGTAGGCGTTCTGTCAACAGGTCGCAAGTGTAGCATGCACTTTTATAAGCGTAGCCGGGTAAAAGGCGTTTTAATGCGTCGGGACTCAAACAGTTAGTGTAGAAAATGATGTGAGAGTCGACGAAAGAGGCCGTTACAGCGTCAGCTCCGTTTCCTTGGAAGAAGCCCCCTGTTTCACTGAATGGGCGGCAAGATTAATACCCGCGATGACGGCCTTTAGCGATGCACTTACCGTATCACTATCCTCGGCCACCGCGCAGAGCCGCTGGCCATCAATATTGAGCTGCACGAAGGCGATCGCATTCGCCTCGCTGCTGGCACCGAGGGAGTGCTCGCTGTAATCGATAATGCCCACACTGCTGCCGGAGTTGCGTTGCCACGCATCGGTAAACGCCGACATCGCGCCGTTGCCCTTGCCTGAAAGGCGCAGCGTTTCGTCACCCTGTTGCAGCGTGAGTTCAATACCTTCCTGCTGACCTTTGGAGAGCCGATAATCAACTAATGAAAGCGGCGCTTCCTGGGTGAAATGGTCAAACATCACCTGGCGAATCATTTCGCTGGAGAGTTCGCTGGCGCGTTTTTCGCTCTCTTGCTGTACGTAAGGCGCCAAGGCCAGCATCATCCAGCGGGGCAGGTTAATGCCGTAATCGCGCTCCAACAGGAAGGCCATGCCACCTTTGCCCGATTGGCTGTTGACGCGAATCACCGCTTGATAATCGCGGCCGATATCGTGGGGGGCTATGGGCAAATAAGCCACTTGCCAAGGCTCATCGGGATCCTGATGTTTGAGCGACTTCCGAATGGCATCCTGGTGGCTGCCCGAGAAGGCGGTGTAGACCATTTCGCCAACCCAAGGGTGGCGCGGGTGTATAGCGATACCGGTGCACTCGTTGACCACCTGAATGATTTCATCAGGATTGGAAAGATCCAGTTCAGGATCGATGCCTTGGCTATAAAGGTTCATTGCCAGGGTGACGATATCCATATTACCGGTGCGCTCGCCATTGCCCAGCAGCGTGCCTTCTACCCGCTCGGCGCCGGCCAGCAGGGCAAGTTCGGCAGAGGCCACCGCGCCACCACGGTCGTTGTGGGTATGCACCGAGATAATCACACTGTCGCGGCGGCTGATGTGCTGGCAGAAATACTCGATCTGGTCAGCGTGGTGGTGTGGGCCTGCTACTTCCACCGTGGTTGGCAAATTGAGAATACATTTGTTGTCTGGCGTTGGCTGCCAGACATCCATTACTGCTTCACAGATCTCCAGCGAGAAATCGATCTCGGTACTCGAAAAGCTTTCAGGGGTGTACTCGAAACACCAATCGATATCGGGGTATTGATCGGCGTAAGTTTTGACCCAGGTTGCCCCCTGCACGGCGATATCGACAATGCCGGCGCGATTCATCTCAAATACCCGCTCGCGCTGAATCGTCGAGGTGGAGTTATACAGGTGAACAATGGCGCGCTTGGCGCCCACCAGCGAGGCAAAGGTCTTCTCGATCAGGTGCTCGCGGCACTGCACCAGCACAGCAATGGTGACGTCTTCGGGGATTTGGTCCTCTTCGATCAGCCAGCGCACGAAGTCGTAGTCGGGCTGGCTGGCCGACGGGAAGCCCACCATGACTTCTTTAATACCCACGCTGACGATCTGATGCCAGAAGCGCTGTTTTTGCTCAACGGTCATCGGCTCTAGTAGCGCCTGGTTACCGTCGCGTAGGTCTTCGCTCACCCAGATCGGGGCGTGGTCAAGGTCACGATCGGGCCATTGGCGGTTGAAAGCAGGTACACGGGGCGCAGGGCGATACTTGCGATGATCGAAAGCAGACATGGTGGATTTCCTAAGCGTAGCTGGATGATTGAATCGGCTGCTTGTGGCGACCGCACTACTTCGTTCGCTGCTTTTGACAGCCTATCCAGTGTAGGCGGTTTGCCGCGCTAGGTTCTTGCGGAAACAGGCTCGCCAGGCACATAATTAGCATAAAATATCGTTATTCATTATTTTTCTGGTAGGAGCTGCTTGTTATGTCCGTGTCGCCACTGGTGTTAGATCGTTTTGATCGTCACATACTGGATATCGTGCAGCAGGAAGGGCGGATCAGCAATCAAGAGTTAGCCGATCGTATCGGACTTTCCCCCTCGCCTTGTTTGCGCCGGGTGAGAGCCTTGGAGGAGCATGGCTTGATCCTGCACTACCGTGCGGAAGTCGATTCCCGTCAACTGGGCTACCAATTGATGGCGCTACTGCATATTTCCATGGATCAGCATACGCCGGAACGCTTCGATAATTTCGAGCGCCATATACGGGAAATACCCAATGTCATTGAGTGTCTGATCATCACTGGCCAAGCGGCGGATTTTCAACTCAAAATTCTGGTGCGTGATATGGATGACTATCAGCACCTGCTACTCCATGTGATCAACCGGATTGAGGGGGTGACTGGGGCGCACACGAGTTTTGTCCTGCGCCGGGTCTTTGAACATCGCCCGGTCCCGACAGATCGGCGTTGAGCAAGCAGGCATGGTCAAGGTTAAGTAAAGCGGTTTACACTGCCTGCCTAATGCCTATTAGGAGTTTTTACTATGAAAATTCAGCGCCACGATACGAAAGCCCGCATGAGCCGTGCGGTGGTCCATCAAGGGGTTGCCTATTTATGCGGGCAAGTAGCAGGCCCAGAGGCCCGCAATGGCGATATCACCGCCCAGACAGAAAGCATGCTGGCGCGGGTGGATGCGCTGTTAAAAGAGGTTGGTTCAAGCCGCGAGCAGTTGCTTAGCGCAACGGTTTACCTAAAAGATGGCAGCGATGTGGCTGCCATGAACGAGGTATGGGATGCCTGGGTGCCAGAAGGCTATGCACCGGCACGTACCTGCGTATGCGCGCCGTTGCCCGCCGATGAACTCAAAGTGGAAATTACCGTCACCGCTGCCGTCAGCTAACACTTTAGGCGTTACCGCTCACTTATTGGGTTTTTCCACCGGAAAGCGCGTGTCGCGCAGGCTGTCTTTGATTTTTTTGAGGTGGGGTAGGAAGTCTTCGCCACGCCTCAGGGTCACCCCAGTGGCCAGCGCGTCGATAAGTGTTAACTGAATGACCCGTGACGTCATGGGCATGTAGTGGTCGGTGTCTTCAGGCGTCGCGACATCCAGCGTAGCGGTACATTCATTGGCTAACGGTGAGTGGGGCGCTGTAATGCCTAACACGACAGCACCCGCGTCCCGCGCAAGGCGGGCGATATCGACTAATTCACGGGTGCGGCCAGTGTAGGAAATAATCACGACAACGTCCCCAGTATGGCAAGCGGCGGCCACCATGCGCTGCATCAGTACGTCTACGTAGGCCATTACCGGCAGGTTGAAGCGGAAAAACTTGTGTTGAGCATCCTGGGCCACCGCGCCGGAGGCGCCCAAGCCAAAAATATGGATCTGTTTTGCCTGGGTAAGGTAGTCGACCATTCGCTCAATGGCCGCCATGTCGATTTCCCGCTGCGCTTCATCTAGCGCGGCAATGGTGGCGCCAAAAATTTTATGAGTGTACTGAGTGGCGGTGTCGCCAGGCTCCACGGCCCGGGTCACGTAAGGCGTGCCGCCGGCCAGGCTCTGGGCGAGCTTGATCTTAAAATCAGGGTAGCCTTTGGCGCCAAAGTTGCGGCAAAAACGATTAACCGTAGGCTCACTTACACTTGCCGCCTGCGCTAAGCTGGCAATGCTAAGGCTGGTGGCGACCGTTGGGTCCTCAAGAATTACATTGGCGACTTTACGCTCTGAGCGGTTGAGTTCCTCTAAACGTTCGCGTAAGCGGTCAAGTAAGTCATGAGCCATTAACGGCCTCCCCATGCGTAGTAGAAAAAAGCGGCTTCCATTCGGTGCACCATGTCACAAATTCTTCGGCAGGCAGCGGTCGAGTGTAAAAGTAACCCTGGGCCGCTTCACAGCCGATTGAGCTCAAGTAGGCCGCTTGACCAAATGTTTCGATGCCTTCGGCCACCACAGCGCAGCCTACACTATGCGCAAGCTGGGTAATGGTATTCGCCAGCTGGCGATCAATCGCACTTGTCTCAATATCTCTCACAAAGGCGCGATCTATTTTCAGTGTCGAGAAGGGCAGCGTCTTAATATACGCCAGGGACGACTGACCCGTGCCAAAATCATCGATCGCTACCGCAATGTCCATTTGGGCCAGTTGAGCAAGCTGCTGGCGCGCGTGGTTCATGTCGCTCATCAGCCCGGACTCGGTTACCTCCAGGGCGAAGAAACGCTGGGGGATCTGCTGTTCTTCAAGCCGCACCAAAAGCTGCTGAGCAAAGTCTTTACGCGTCAACTGGCGTGCGGCCACATTGACCGCGATATGGAAATCGTCGTTGAGCAAGCCTTGCCCCCGCCAAGCGGTGATATGTCGCATCGCTTCCGTCAGCACCCAGTCGCCTATGGCAAGAATATCACCGCTGGCCTCAGCCAGTGGAATAAACTCACCAGGCGAGATAACGCCGAATTCTGGATGGTGCCAGCGCAGCAGTGCTTCTGCGCCAAGAATCTTATGATCGGCCAACGATAGCTTAGGTTGAAAAGCAAGCGACATTTCGCCTCGCTCGGTGGCGCCGCGGATCGCTTGTTGAATCTGCAGGCGGTGCCGCTGCCGGGCTTCGAGAGCGGGTGAATAATGCTGTACCAGCAGCGACCCCTGAGGCGGTAAAGCCAACGCGGCCATGTGCACCAGCCGTTCAGGCTCGAAATGGCCCTGTTCGCCACTGATACCAATGCGTGCGCTAACGGGCAACAGCAACTCTTCCAGTGTTTGATCCTGCTCGAAACTTTGCAGTAACTGATCGGCCATCTGCGCTAGTTTGGCGGGATCCGCTGTCGGGGTGATCACCAGGAGCTCGCTACCACCCCATAAGCCGAGCAGGCAGTCGAGGCTGAGCTGGTGACGAAGGCGTTGACTAACAACATGAAGGAGTTGGTCGGCGACCCGATAGCCGTGCAGGCGCACCACGTCTTCAAGCTTATCGAGCGCGATAAACAAAAGCCCTGTGCCGGAAGCCTGCAGGGCGGCCGCTTGGAGTGCCTGGCTTAATCCGCGTCGGTTAGGCAGCAGGGTAATTGGGTCGGTGCGCGATTGGCGGTCAAGCTCCTGCGTACGTTTAGCGATCATCAGTTCTAAGGTATCGACCTGTTTATCGCGAACTTGGTAGCGATGCTCGATATCTAACGTGTTGCGGATACGCTGCAGCACTTCATCTTGCTTGAATGGTTTCGTGATGAAGTCGCGCACCCCTAACGCCAGAGAGCGTTGGCGGGTGGCGTCGTCAATTTGGGCGGTGAGCACGATAATGGGAGGCATCTGCTTTTTAAAGCAGCCCCTTAGCTGTTCGATTACCGCGTAACCATCTAAATGGGGCATGCGAATATCCAGCAGCACTAGGTCTGGCATTTGCTGTTGGCAGTGTTTAATGACTTCTCTTGGGTCATTGATGCCGTGGATATTTTCAAACCCATACTCGTCGAGCAGGTCGAGCATCAATTCAATGTTGACCGTGTTGTCATCGACGACTAATAAGTGTTTTTCGGTAAGGCTCATGGCCCCTTCCTTACCACCGGCTGTAAAAATTGCTGCAGCGAACGGCTAAGTTTGTCGATGTTAATCGGCTTGGTTAGATAGTCGACAAAACCGGCTGCTAGCCCATAGCGGAGGTCACGCTCCATTGCGTTGGCTGACAGCGCAATGACTTTAATGTGCTTGAGCGTCGGCGTTTTCTGTATTTCTGCGAGCGCTTGATAGCCGTTCATGCCTGGTAAGTGAATATCCATTAATATTAAATCAGGCGTTGAGTGGCGCATGATTTCAAGCCCCTGTTCTGCACTCACCACGGTTTGAAGCTCAATGTGGGGGTAGTCCTCAATAATATCTTCCATGAGCCGCTGGTTAGTCGGGTTGTCCTCAATATAAAGCAGTTGAAAGGTCCGTTCACTAACGCTGACTGACTCAGCATGTGTATTAGCAGGCTGCGCTGATTGAGATAAGTCGTTTTCCGCTAAGGGCAATGTAAACCAAAACGTTGACCCTTCACCGGGCACGCTTTCAAACCCAATACGTCCCTGCATGCGGCCAATGAGTTCACGGGTAATGGCCAAGCCAATACCGGTACCTTCCGAAGCATCGTGCTCGGCACCGAGCCGATTAAAGGGTTCAAACAGCTCATGCTGACGTTCAGCAGCAATCCCTTTGCCTGAGTCAGCCACACTAATACAGAGTTCATCGGCCTGGGAGCTTACCGAAATGGTGATAGTGCCCTGATGGCTATTGTACTTAATGGCGTTCGAAATCAGGTTGAGCAGTACCTGCTTGGTGCGCGTGTAATCGGCTGTTATCTGCCAGGGTGCTGGAAAGGGCGCCCGCATTAGGGTTATCCCAGCGGCTTCAATATTGGCTTCAAGGGTGCTGCAAGCATCGTCGATCACCGTGGTGACCGACATCGCTTCCAGGGATAGCGATAGGTGGCCTGCTTCGATTTTGGCGAGATCCAGCACTTCATTGATCAAGCTAAGCAGGTGTTGGCCGCTTTTCTCAATTTGTGCCACTTGCCGATGCTGCTTGTCACTAAGTGGGTCGCGCCGAGCTTTGGCCAGCAGTTGGGAAAAACCGATAATGGCATTCAGCGGCGTGCGCAATTCATGGCTCATCGAGGAAAGAAATTCACTCTTAGCCTGATTGGCTATTTCCGCTTGATCCCTTGCGTTGGCTAAATCCTGGGTTACCTGCTCGCGCTCGGCCATTTGGCTGTAAAGGTTAATGAGCAGGGCACAAGTGTCCGTAAACGGCTGAAGCCAGTCTAAGAGCGCTTGGTTTAGCGGCTGCTTGCTATTAGCAATCGCGAACATACCGATAAGCCGCTCGCCACTAAAAATAGGCACGCCCAGATAATTATGCAGTACGGGGTGCCCAGGGGGGAAGCCACCGCGTTTAACATGGCTGTAGACATCGTTGGTCATGATGACTTCGCCATACGCAAATACACGGCCAAGCAGTGATTTGGGGTTGGTAAGCGTCATATCACCGCTGCGTAACCGCTCCATTAGCAGGCGTGAATCCTCGCTCCACGATAAGTCGGTGATCGCATGGATTTTAAGCGCGTTAGTCGTGCTGGTGGGCATCACTTCACCAATGAGCGCGTAGTCGCTGTCGGTTAGTTCGCGTAACGCTTCCATCAAAAAGGTCCATAGCCTTTTGCCTGACATCAGCGCTTGGTAATCGGTAATCCCTTGGTGAAGCACTTTGAGCAGATTTTGCTCTTTCTGCATTCGGTGTGCTGTGTCAGTCAATTGCATCTGAAGCTTATGCTGGCGAAGGAGTTCTTCTACCTGACCAGCCAAGCTTTCGAGTAACTTTAAATCGCGTGGGCTGAAGTCGCGAGGCTGACGATCAATCAAGCACAGCGTGCCTATCGCCATGCCATCGGTAGGCCTTAGGGGATAACCCGCGTAAAAGCGAATACGGGGAAGACCTTCGACCAGCGGGTTATCGATAAAACGTTCATCGTGCAGCGTGTCTTCGATGATGAGCGGCGCATCAATCGCAATCGCATGGGCGCAAAAAGAGAGCTCACGGGCGGTTTCACAAATCCCAAGCCCCTGGTGCGATTTAAACCACTGGCGCTCTTCGTCGACCAATGAAACCAACGCAATAGGCACGTCAAACAGATCACGGGCCAACTGCGTCATGCGCTCAAAGGCTTTATCAAGCGGTGTGTCGAGTACTTGTAAAGCATGCAAGGCCGCCAGGCGTTGTGTTTCATTTTGAGGAGTATCTGGGGCTTGCATGGACATTCCAGAACATTGAGTTAATAAAACATAGCATTATAACTATCGGCGGTGGGGACATCAGCTTTAACCAAGCCCCAGCAGCTTCATTAACCAACGCCGATAAGGTGGGTAAAGCAGGTGGCTAGGGGTGCGTTTTGATTGATAAAACACACCGCGCAAATGGCTAAAGCGCTCAAACCCTTGGCGGCCATGGTAGGCGCCCATGCCACTCTCACCGACACCGCCAAAGGGTAAGGAAGGCACCGCGTGGTGGAGCAGTGTCGCATTAAAAACCAGTGCCCCAGAACGGGTGGTTTTCAGCAACTGTTGCTGCAAGCTTTTATCGTGGGTGAAGGCATAAAGAGCTAAGGGGTGAGGCCGCGCATTGATAAAGTCGATAGCGGCCGACATGTCATGAACGCCAATGACAGGCAGGCATCGGCCAAAGATTTCCTCACGCATCACCCCCAGGCTCTGATGAGGGTCGATGATCAAGACGGGTGCATGTTGGCCGTGGTCGATGACTCGGCAGCCGTGGTTGTGGGCTTCTTGTAGCATGGCTTCCAACCGCTGTTGATGCGTGTCATCAATCGGGGAAGTGACGGCATGGTCGTCGGGCCGTTGCTGCACAATGGCGTGGCTTAGTGCTTTCACCACGGCGTTAATATGACGGCTTTCTACCAGCACGTAATCGGGGGCGATACAGGTCTGCCCACCATTCACCCCTTTCCCAAAAATAATAGCTGCTGCCGCTTTATCGACATCCACATCGCCCGCTACGATAGCGGGCGATTTGCCGCCTAACTCCAGCGTCACAGGCGTTAAGTTGGCCGCCGCCGCTTGGGCAACTTGCCGCCCCACCGCCGTAGAGCCGGTGAAGACCAAGTGATCAAACGGTAAGCGGCTAAAACGACGCGCGACGTCTATATCGCCTTCCACCACCTTGAACTCTTCAGACGTAAAGTAGTGGGGCACTAACTGTTTCAACAGCGCGCTGGTAGCGGGGGTGTGCTCGCTAGGCTTGAGCATCACGACATTACCTGCTGCAAAGGCATCCACCACGGGCATTAGCGCCAAACTCCAGGGGTAATTCCACGGAGAAATCACCCCCACTACCCCTAATGGCTGCGGTGCAATGCGGGCCCGAGCGGGCAGAAGCCGCCACGGTACACTGACCGACCAAGGCCGCATCCAGCGCCACAAATGCAGTCTGGCATGACGAACAGCGTGCAGCACCGCGCTAATTTCAGCCATGCGTATCTCGACGTCACTGCGCTTGCCAAAATCGGTCTGGATGGCCCGAATGATGTCTAGCTGATGATGCTTGGTCATGCGTGCAAGGCGGGCTAGCCGATCCCGCCGCACCGTGAGTGTCGGGTAGGGGAGTTGGTCGGCAGCTTGACGCTGCGTCTGGAAGTCACCCGTTAGGTCGCGCTTCATGGCCTCTCCTGGTGCGCCGCTTTCGGCGCGAGTGATAAGCGTGGGTAGTGCGGTCAGTATTAAAGGGCTGCCGTTAATGGTTAATGATTAATAGTTAATGTAAATGGGTTGGGCGTCCCGTTAGTGTAAAGTGGTGCGGGTAATGTCGATTGGCTAAGCCAGCACGCGCATTTGAGGTTTCCCCTTTCTTTAAGTCCCACACTCCTTGGAAGGTGCTATGCCGTTTAGTCCACTGTCGCTCACTATTCTACCCACCATTGGGGCCGTCACGGCAAGCCAGTGGGATGCACTGGTAGATAGCGATCAGCCATTTTTACGCCATGCTTTTTTACATGCCCTGGAAGCGAGTGGCTCCGTCAGTCTGGCGACTGGCTGGGAGCCTTGCCACCTAAGCGTATGGCAAGGCGAGCAGCTAGTTGCTGCGATGCCGATGTACCGTAAGCATCACTCCTACGGTGAGTATGTGTTTGATTGGGGCTGGGCGGAAGCGTTAGAAAATGCCGGTGGCCGCTATTACCCTAAAGCACTCAGCGCGGTGCCGTTTACACCGGTGCCCGGTACGCGCACATTAATCGCCAGCCATGTTGATGCGAGCGCCGTGCGCACCCTGTTGGCAGAGGCATGGCGTGAACAGTGCGCAAGTCAGGCGCTGTCAAGTTGGCACTTGCTGTTTGCCAATGAAAAGGATGTTGCCGCTTGGCAGGCGCAGTGCCCCGATCTCATTACCCGAGAAGGGGTCCAGTTTCAGTGGCATGATCGGGGGTTTGGCGATTTTGATGGCTTTTTAGATAGCCTCACTTCCAAGCGCCGCAAAATGATCAAGCGTGAGCGACGCCTGGTCGCCGACCAAGGCTTGAAGGTCGCTCGTTTGGAAGGTGATGCGATTACTCCCGCCGACATGGCACATTTTTATCGCTGCTACGCCATTACCTACCATGAGCGTGGTCGACCGCCTTATTTAAACCACAATTTTTTTGAGCGCCTGCGTCTTAGCATGGCGGACGCCCTCGTGCTGGTTCAGGCCTCTATAGAGGGCCGCCCGGTGGCGGCAGCTCTCTATTTTAGAGGTAGCCGTTCACTTTACGGTCGTTATTGGGGAAGCGAGGTAGTGGCTGACTGCCTGCATTTTGAAGCGTGTTACTACCAGGGGATCGATTACTGTTTGCAACAGGGCTTGACGCTGTTTGACCCGGGCACTCAGGGCGAGCACAAGCTCGTGCGCGGGTTTGCTCCCCAGCGTGTGCGGTCACTGCACTTTATCGAACATCCGGGCCTAGCCGCGGGAGTTGCGCAGTTTTGTCAGCAAGAGGGCGAACACGTGAGCGCTTACCGCGAGGCAGCTCACCAAGCGCTGCCCTTTAAGCGTTGATTTAAATAACGCGTGGCTCGCTGGTGATGCGCCTTGATGGCATAATGCGCGCCAATCAGAGTGTCTAATGGGAACAACCTCCCTTTTAAAGCGTTATTTTTGAACACAGCCGAGTCGTCAAGGTATCGATGACAGGGTGTGGGGCAGGTGACAGGAGAACGGTGATGCGCAAATGGGTAGTGATGGCACTGCTTGCCGTGTTGGCACTGCTTCAATACGAGCTTTGGTTAGGCAACGGCGGCTGGCGCGATTTACAGCGCGTGGAACAGCGTGTCGCGGTGCAGGAAGCGGAAAATGTTCCCATGCGAGAGCGCAATGCGCGACTGGCCGCTGAAGTGACGGATTTAAAAACCGGATTGGACGCCATTGAAGAGCGGGCGCGTAGTGATATGGGTATGGTGCGTACCGATGAGCAGTTCTTCTGGGTGCCAGGGGTGGCGATTGAAAGTGAGCTGATCGGCATCAATGCCGGATTGGTCGCTCCTCAGGAGCCGGCACAGTGAGCCAAACGTGGCTGGTCGTTCCCGCCGCAGGCCAAGGCCGCCGCATGGGAGCAGATAAGCCTAAACAGTATTTACCCTTGGCCGATGAGCAGCCGGTGCTGGCGCATACCTTGGCGCGACTCTATATCGCCTTCCCCACCGCCCGTTTGGTACTCTGCTTGGATGTAGATGATGGCTGGTTTTCGCCGCACTGGGTGCCGTTCGCTGATTGGCAGCGCGTGTCCGGGGGCAACGAACGAATGGACAGCGTCTTAAATGCGCTGCATGCCATGGCCGCCGAGAATGATGATATCGTGTTGGTGCATGATGTGGCGCGCCCTTGTGTTACTCAGGGCGATTTATTGGCCCTCCATCAAGCCGCTTCTTCCCATGCTGCTGGCGCGCTGTTGGCGATGCCTGTCGCTGATACGATGAAACGTGCCGATGCCCAGTGTTTGAGTAAGCAGACTGAACCTCGCGAAGGCTTATGGCATGCGCTGACACCCCAAGGGTTTCGCTTTGGGCTGCTGCGTCGGGCGTTGGAAACTGCTCGCCAGCAGCAAACGATGGTGACCGATGAAGCGTCGGCAGTCGAAGCCTTGGGCGAGTACCCGCAATTGGTACGCGGGCGGCGCGATAATCTTAAAATTACTCACCCAGACGACTTAGCGCTTGCGGTGGCGATTATGGCGGCACAAGAAGCTCACGACTCTGGCAGGCCTTTAACCATCGAGCCTCAAGCAACCGGGCTTTAATCAACTAGCGCTGATTCTATAGGAGCTTAGTAATGCGTATCGGCCACGGATTCGACGTCCACCGTTTCGGCCCCGGCGACCATCTGATGATCGGTGGCGTTAAACTACCGTTTGGCCATGGCTTTATCGCCCATTCTGACGGCGACGTGCTGCTGCATGCGGTTAGCGATGCGTTGTTAGGCGCCTGCGCATTGGGTGATATTGGCCGCCATTTTCCCGATACCGATGCGACGTGGGCGGGAGCCGACAGCCGCGCACTACTTCGCCATGTGGTCTCGCTGGTGCATCAACAGGGCTATGGCGTGGTGAATCTTGATGCCACGCTAATGGCGCAGGCGCCTAAAATGGCGCCGCATATCGACGCAATGCGTGAAGTGATTGCCGCGGACCTTGGGATTACGCTGGGCCAAGTGAACGTCAAAGCCACGACCACCGAACGATTAGGCTTCACCGGACGCGGTGAAGGCATCGCCGCGGAAGCGGTGGTACTGCTTAATCGTGCTGAGGCGCTTAATGATTAAGATGCCAGCCTGGCAGCGCTGTTTAGATCCGCGGTTCGGCCCACCCAAACCGGGCCAGTATCGGGCCGAGCCGGAAGATTTCTGGGTCGACGAACAGCTCGATTTTACGCCTGAGGCACATGGCGAGCACCTATGGCTGCGTGTTGAAAAACGTAACCAATCCACGTTAGAGGTGGTTAAGCTACTAAGTCGGCTTTGTGACGTAACGCCCCGGGATATTGGCTATTCCGGTATGAAAGATCGCATGGCGGTGACCCGCCAATGGCTGAGTGTGCATTTGCCAGGCCGAGACGCCCCGCCGGCGCTTGAGCAGTCACTTAACGCGCAGGGCATTACGATTGTTGAGCAGGCGCGCCACCCGCGTAAGCTTAAACGAGGCGTTCACCGCGCCAATCGTTTTGTGTTACGCCTAAGCGGTGACGCCATTGCCAGCGACGACTTCGTCAATCGCTGGAAAGCCCTTTGTCAGCTCGGGGTACCCAACTACTTCGGCCCCCAGCGCTTTGGCCATGAAGGACATAATCTTCAGCGCGCAGCAGCGATACTTAACCGAGGTTGGCGTAAGCGGGATGACCGCCAAGGTATGATGCTTTCCACTGCGCGCAGTTTTTTGTTTAACCAACTGCTCAGTCATCGTATTGCAGACGGTACCTGGTCGCAGCCGCTAGCGGGCGACACCTTAATGTTGGATGGCACGCAAAGCGTGTTTAGTATTGAGGCGAGCGATGCAACACTTCAGGCGCGTGCCGCTGAGCTGGATGTTCATCCCACCGGGGTGCTGTGGGGCGTTGGTGAGCGGGGGCAGGGTGACGCGGCTAGCTATGAGGTCTCTTTACAGCAGCAATATCTAGACTTATGCAGCGGTTTGGAGCGCAGCGGTGTTAAGCAGTCACGCCGCGCGCTTCGCATGCGAATGCTGGAACCCCAGCTGGTGTGGGAGGCTGGGGCTGTCAGGCTTTCATTCGTGTTACCCCGAGGTAGCTTCGCCACTGCCGTGCTTGGTGAACTGATAGAAATGACCTGATAGCGAGTCGTTAATAGCGGAGAGCTACTTGATTCGTCAGAACGTTTATAACTCGTCAAAACGGTGTTAACACGCTAAAAAGTTTACTAAAAGTGAGGGATAGGCGTCGTCACCTTTCGCGTTTATGCTCTCTATTTATATCATCAGTACTTATGCCACCCGTGCTTATGACGCTTGTGTCTATAAAGAGGGAGACCCACTATGCGGCGACTATTGCTTTCCAATGATGACGGGGTGTATGCGCCTGGGTTGCGTGCATTGCACGACGCATTGCTGGCACATGCCAATATGCGCGTAGTGGCCCCTGACCGAGACCGCAGCGGTGCCAGTAACTCCCTGACGCTGTCACGGCCGCTCTCGCTGACGCCGCTTGATAACGGGTTTTACAGCGTTGACGGCACACCTGCCGACTGCGTCTATTTAGGCGTTCACGGCGTTTGGGATGAAAAACCCGATTTAGTGATTTCAGGTATTAATCACGGCAGTAATCTGGGTGACGATGTGCTCTATTCAGGCACTGTCGCGGCGGCGATGGAAGGGCGCAACCTGGGCATGACCGCGATTGCCATGTCGCTGTGCGGTGAGCGCCACTTTGCTACCGCCGCAAGAGTGGCCGCCACCTTGATTGGCGCCGCGGACCAACTCTCGCTACCGCCGCGTACGCTGCTGAACGTCAACGTGCCCGACGTTCCCTGGGAAGCGATCAAAGGCGTTAAAGTCACTCGTCTGGGTTATCGCGGGCCAGCCGAAAAACCGTTGCCGGTAAAAGACCCCCGCGGACGTACGCGCTACTGGATTGCGCCCGTCGCAGCGAATGCCGATGATGGGGAAGATACTGATTTTGCCGCCGTCGAGGCGGGCTATGTATCGATTACGCCTCTACAAACAGACCTAACGCGCCACCCCGCGCTTAACGATGTGCAGGATTGGTTGGATGTTTTTGCCTGATATCTCTCCTGGGGAGCTGCGCGGTCGCGGTATGACCTCCCAGCGCACCCGCGACCGTATGGTCAAGCGCCTCATGCAACAAGGGATCACCGATACCCGTGTGCTTGAGGTGATGGCTAGCGAGCCTCGCCACCTATTTGTGGATGAGGCGCTGGCACATCGCGCCTATGAAGATACCGCGCTGCCCATCGGGTTTAGTCAGACACTGTCTCAACCCTTTATTGTGGCGCGTATGACCGAGCTGGTGCTGCGTGCCGGTCCGCGCCGGGTACTGGAACTGGGCACAGGTTCTGGCTACCAAACATTGCTACTGTCGCGCTTGGTCGAAGAACTGTACTCCATTGAGCGCATAAGCGCGCTGCACGAGCGAGCGGCCGAACGGTTAAGGCGACTGAACGCCCCGGCCACGCTCGCCGTGGCGGACGGTGGCTATGGTTGGCCTGAGGTAGCCCCGTTCGACGTTATTTTATTGACCGCTTGTGCCCATACATTACCTTCATCGTTACTAGAGCAATTGAGTGTCGACGGCGTATTGATCGCCCCTATCGAAGATCCTGATGGCAACCAGTGGCTTACACAGGTAAAGCGCATTGGGAATGCTTTTGAAAAGCGGCGGCTTGAGCCCGTGCGTTTTGTACCTTTGCTACAAGGAGTAGTGGATTGAAGCGGCAACCCTTGGGAATATTTTTACGTGGCGCAGGGATGGGCGCCGCCGATGCGGTACCCGGTGTGTCGGGAGGTACGATTGCGTTTATTAGCGGTATTTATGAAGAGCTGATTAACACGATCAAGCAGTTTGGTCCGAGTGCGATTGGGATATGGCGTCAAGGCGGTTGGAAAGCGCTGAGTCTTCACCTCAATCTAGCTTTCCTGGTGCCGTTATTGGCAGGGGTGGCGGTTAGCCTGTTTAGTGTGGCGCACTTGGCACTTTGGCTGATGGAAGCACACCCGCTGTTGTTGGACGGGTTCTTTTTTGGCCTAGTAGCTGCTTCAGCACTAGTGGTCGGAAAAGCGAGTAGCGGCTGGAAGATATGGTATCTACTGCCCTTGCTCGTAGGCTTAGTACTTGCCCAGGCGTTGCCAGGCATGATGCCGCTGGTGCTGCTGCTGGGTAATGAAGCATTGGTGGTAATGGTGGCAGGCTGCATTGCTATTAGCGCCATGCTGTTGCCGGGGGTTTCGGGCAGCTTTTTATTGCTGACAATGGGGCTCTACGGCACCATCATGGGAGCAATTCGCAGCCTGGATCTGGGTATCATCATTCTGTTTGGGATGGGCTGTGTGGTGGGCTTAGCGTTGTTTTCGCGGCTGTTGTCCTGGTTATTACGTCGGCACCATACCTCGACCATGCAACTGCTGCTGGGGTTTATTGTCGGTTCGTTACCGGTTCTCTGGCCGTGGCGTGAGCTGTTACGCTATCAAATCGGGCCAGAAGGGCAAATGATCCCTCTGGAACATCGCTATTTGCTGCCCGCTGACTATGCCGTATTGACCGGTGCCTCGGCACAAGTCGCTGGTGTCGTCGCCCTGATGGCCGTAGGGGCATTCATTGTCGTGTTACTCAACCGACACGCGGATCGTCGGCCAATCGATTCCAAGCTGGGCGCTGAAAAGGAGTAAAAGGTAAATGCGTAGAATCGTAGTGATATCGGCGCTGGTATTCGTCATTGCTGGCTGTGCCAGCCAACAGGGTGGAGGCCCCCAGGTGCGTGATTTAAGCCAAGCACGCCAAGCGGTTGAAAATTCGCCTCAGTACACCGTCAAAGCAGGAGACACGCTTTATGGTATCGCATGGCAGCACAATCTGGATTATCGCCAGTTAGCGGCAATGAACAATATTGATGCGCCTTATCAAATTCGCCCAGGACAAACCATTACCTTGCGCGAAGGCGCCTCAATGGCCTCGGCAAGTAGCCAGCCGGCGACGAATAACGCCAACAGTGGCGGTGCCGTCGCGACCGGGCTGAACCCGCAAACGGCTTCTGTGGCGAGTAATGATCAGGAGCTGGATTGGCTATTGCCGGACGAGTCTGCCATTGAGCGTAATCAGCGCCTGACGGCTGAGCGCAATGCCGCAGAGTCGCCCGAACAGGACGCCGGGCCGGCTCAAGCCGAACCGGAAGTAATAGCGGCTGCCGAGCCAGAACCTGCCGCTCAACCTGAGCCCGAAGTCGAACCCGCTGCCGAGCCTGAACCGCAGCCGGTTTCAGAACCTGAGCCACGGCAGGAAGCCGCCCCGGCCAACCAAAGTGCCGCCGCGGACCGTGCTTCGCGCACCTATACTCCCGCCGAAACGATCGCTTGGCAATGGCCTGCTGAGGGCAACGTAGCCGGTGAGTTTGGACAGGGCGATAGCATTACCGCCGGGATTGATATCACCGGTGAAAAGGGGCAACCTGTTAAAGCGGCTGGCCCTGGTATCGTGGTTTATGCGGGCAGTGGCGTCAGGGGCTATGGCAACCTCATCCTTCTCAAGCACAACGACCAATTCCTGAGTGCGTATGCGCATAACGATAGCTTACGAGTCAGTGAAAATGACGTCGTCGAGGCTGGCGAAGTGATTGCCACGATGGGGGATAGCGATGCGGAGAACGTCAGATTGCATTTTGAGGTGCGCCGCGATGGACAGCCTCAAGACCCAATGGACTTTCTACCTGCCCGCTAATGCACTCACCAGTAGAGTGGGGTAGTAGCGTTTTACTTGGAAGTTGCCCGAATGGCTGTATTCGAGCGTCATAAAACAATTGTCACATAACAATACGGTGTGCGCCTGAGAGCGCCCACCTTTGACTTTCTAAATGGCGGGTAGGCGACAATCGAGGGGTAAGGCCATGAGTATGTTGGAGAAAGATCTACAGGAGGTTGACCTGGATGCTGCTGAGGAGGCGCTTGATGATACCGATGACGATATTACGGTTGAAGAAGATGCTTTTGAAAAGGCACTAGGGCGTGAGGATCGACAATCGACCCAAAGCTTGGATGCAACGCAAATCTACCTCAACGAAATCGGCTTTTCGCCACTTTTAACGCCAGAAGAGGAAGTGTATTACGGTCGCTTAGCGCGCAAGGGTGACCCGTTGGGCCGCTCACGCATGATTGAATCCAATTTGCGGTTGGTGGTTAAGATTGCTCGCCGTTACCTCAATCGCGGTTTAACGCTGCTGGATTTAATCGAAGAAGGTAATTTGGGCTTGATTCGTGCGGTTGAAAAATTTGATCCCGAGCGCGGGTTTCGTTTTTCAACCTATGCCACTTGGTGGATCAGGCAGACGATTGAGCGTGCGTTGATGAACCAAACGCGGACCATTCGTTTGCCCATCCACGTGGTCAAAGAGCTCAACATCTACCTGCGCGCTGCGCGTGAATTGACTCAGAAATTTGATCATGAGGCGACTGCCGAAGAGATCGCCGACCACCTGGATAAACCGGTCGAAGTGGTCAAAAAGATGCTGGGCCTCAATGAGCGCGTGTCGTCTGTCGATTACCCCATGGGCGGTGAAAGCGATAAGCCCTTGATCGACACCTTGACCGACGATGAGGTGCAAGGCCCGGAAGCGCGCCTGGTCGATGGCGACGTTAAAGAGCATGTCGATCTCTGGCTGGATGAGCTGAGCGAAAAGCAGCGCGAAGTGGTCGTACGCCGCTTTGGCTTACGCGGCCACGAATCGGCAACGCTCGAAGAAGTGGGGGCCGAGATCGGTTTGACCCGTGAGCGAGTGCGTCAGATCCAAGTGGAAGCGTTAAAGAAGCTACGCCGCTCGCTGGAAAAGCAGGGCCTCTCTTTGGAAGCACTGTTCGAGACCTAGATGGCCATATCAGGCGAATGTTATCCCTGCGCGCCATTCTCTAAGCCGATCAAGTACTAGTAGGTGCTTGCTCGGTTTTTTTATCGCTTAAACTTTTTGGCAGAGCTTTTTGTTTGTGCTCGCTATTCTGAATCCGGTAAATGAGGAATCTCATGCGTCCCCTTGTGGCCGATATTGATCTGGACGCGCTGCGTCACAACTATCAATTGGCGTGCCGCTGTGCGCCCAAGAGCCGCTCAGTGGCCGTTATCAAAGCCGATGCTTACGGCCATGGTGCGCTCGCATGCGCTAAAGCTCTGGAAGAGCATGCCCCAGCCTTTGCTGTCGCCTGTATCGAGGAAGCCCTGGCACTTCGCGCGGGCGGTATTACCATTCCTATCGTCTTGCTTGAAGGTATTTTCAGGGCCGATGAGTTGGCACTCGTGGATGTCCACGGCTTCTGGATCGCGGTGCACAGCCAGTGGCAGGTAGATGCCTTATTGGCGGCCAAGCCCCGCCAGCCTATTCCGGTCTGGCTAAAGGTTGACTCAGGCATGCATCGTTTAGGCTTTGCCGTTGAAGAGGCCGCTGGTATTTGGCAGCAGTTAAGCGCTGTGCCGAGTGTGGCCTCGCTCCACCTAATGAGCCACTTCGCCAGCGCTGATACGCAGGATAACGGTTATTTCAATCAGCAGATGTCACGGCTCCAAGCGTTAGCTCGTCAACTTGATGCGCCGCTATGCCTAGCCAACTCACCAGCGACCTTGGCGTGGCCAGTTGCCCATGGCGACTGGAATCGGCCCGGCGTCATGCTGTATGGCAGTGACCCTTTAGAAGTGGCCAATGATATCACCCGACAACTGCAGCCCGTTATGACCCTGCGTTCGGAAATCATTGCCCTGCGGGAGCTGGAGGAGGGTGAGCCAGTTGGCTATAGCGGTCGTTGGAGCGCGCCGCGGCGTTCACGCATCGCCGTAGTTGCCTGCGGCTATGGTGACGGCTACGACCGCCATGCCCGTGATGGTACACCGGTGCTGGTGAACGGTCAGCGTTGTGCTATTGCCGGTAAAGTGTCGATGGACATGCTCACGGTGGATGTGACGGAAGTACCCGAAGCAGCTATTGGCAGCGAAGTCGTATTATGGGGCAGTGCCAGCAACGGCGAAGTGCTGCCCGTGGATGAAGTGGCCCGCTACTGCGATACGATCAGTTATACGCTGCTGACGGGGGTACTGCCCCGGGCGCCTCGGCGTTATCATGGGCGCTCTGCTTAAACGGTTGTTGTTATGTCTAAATCACGTTACCCGCGCTCGTTTGCCCATCCACGTTACTGGCCCACTTGGCTCGGTATTGGCGCTATGTATGTGGCGGCGTGGTTGCCCTGGCGGCTAAAAATGCTTATTGGTAAAGGGCTGGGGCTGCTTGCATGGCGATTTGCCAAGCGGCGGCGGCATATCACCGAGCGTAACTTGGCGCTGTGCTTCCCTGAAAAAAGTGCCGAACAACAGCGGAGCCTGGTCAAGGATACCTTCATCGCCAACGGCATTGGTCTCGTAGAGACGGCAACGGGCTGGTGTCGCGACGGTGAAAACCTGCGTCATCGCGTTAGCTATGTGGGTGAAGAGCATATGGCACGCGCACAGGCGCGTGGCAAAGGCGTGCTTATTGTCGGCGTTCACTTCTCTTCGCTCGATTTGGGCGGTGCACTGCACGCACTCTATTTTTCTGCTGATGCGGTTTATCGTCCGCACAATAACCCTTTGTTCGAGCGTTTTATGACCCGCGCTCGCAGGCGAAATTTCGGCGCTGCCATCGATCGTTATGATTTGCGCGGTGTGGTGCGGCAACTGAAAGCAGGCCGCATGGTATGGTACTCGCCGGATCAGGATTTTGGGCGTGATGTGAGTGTGTTTGCACCGTTGTTTGGTCAGCAAGCCGCGACTATTCGCTTAACGGCGAAGTTGGCCCGGATGACCGATGCATCGGTAGTGCCGATGATGTTTCATCGCAATCCGGATAATACGACGTATACCATCGAAAGCCTGCCCGCGTTAGAAGGCTTTCCGAGCAATGACGAGGTCGCCGATGCAACAAAGGTCAATCAGTTTATTGAACAGGCAATCCGCAAGCATCCCGAACAATACCTATGGCTGCATCGACGTTTCAAGACCCGCCCCGAAGGCGAGCCCAGCGTTTATTAACACTGGAAAGTGGACACCAAAAAGCCAGCTTTCGCTGGCTTTTTGGCGTTCAAACGCTGCGTTTAGTCCAAGTTGCGGGAGTAGAAAATCTCCAACATCTCTTTACGCAGACGGCTCTCGATGTCTCGCGCTTCTTCAAAGGTAATATCGCGCCGCGACGTGCCGAACAGGTAATTATCCAGTTCGAAGTCTTTGAGCAGCATCTTGGTATGGAACATGTTTTCCTGATACACGTTGACGTCCATCATCTGATACGCATGCTTGGTATCTTCGGCAAGGTAATCTTGGATGGAGGTAATGCCGTGATCGATAAACAGTTTTTTGCCATCTACATCACGGGTAAAGCCGCGGACCCGATAATCCATGGTGACGATATCGGAGTCGAAGCTGTGGATCAGATAGTTGAGCGCCTTTAGCGGGCTGATATGACCACAGGTAGAGACATCAATGTCCAGCCGGAAGGTGCTGATGCCGTTATCAGGGTGCGATTCAGGGTAGCTGTGCACCGTCACGTGGCTTTTATCCAAATGCCCAACGACCGTTTCGGGCAAGGGGCCGGGGCCTGGTTTGATTTGCTCAGGCGCAGTGTCATCCAGCTCATGCTCGGCAATCAGTATCGTCACGCTGGCGCCATGGGGTTCATAGTCCTGGCGGGCGATATTGAGCACATGAGCGCCGATAATGTTGGTGACGTCTTTCAAAATCTGTGTCAAACGTTCGGCGTTGTAGAGCTCATCGATATAGTCGATATAAGCCGCACGCTGCTCTTCGGTTTTGGCGTAACAGATGTCGTAAATATTGAAGCTCAATGAGCTTGTCAGGTTGTTAAACCCGTGGAGTCGGAGATTATCTGTCATGTCCGAGCCTCCCTATGGCAGGTGAAGACACCCCGACGAGCCAGCGCCGGAACCGATAAGACGTTGCCACCATCGCTGCGGTGTAACCCCATAAAATGAAGCGGAGCCGTTACCGCACAGGTGAAGGTAAAACAAGCGGACGTATTATGCCCGCCAAGGCGATCGCTTGCATCCGACTGAACTACTTTTTTTGTCGTCGTTGCTAGGCAAGCGGTATCGCTAAACGGAAACGTCAATCGCTGGCCGAGTAAAAAGCGGCTCAAGCTTCGACAATCTCATAGGAGTGGGTGATCTCTACACCGCCATTAACCAGCATGATAGACGCACTGCAGTACTTTTCAGCGGAGAGTTCTACGGCTCGCTGAACCTGCTTCTCTTTCAACGCGCGCCCGGTCACCACGAAATGAACGTGAATCTTGGTAAAGACGGCGGGGACTTCATCAGCGCGTTCAGCGTCCAATTCCGCGACGCAGTCAGTGACATCCGCCCGCGCTTTATCGAGGATGTTCAAGATGTCAAAGGCGGTACAACTGCCCATGCCCATTAATAGCATTTCCATGGGGCGCGGGCCGGTGTTACGCCCTCCGTGGTCGGGCGGGCCGTCGATGACAACGCTATGCCCGCTACCGGATTCCGCCACAAATTGACGGCCTTCTGTCCATTTTACCCGTGCTTTCACGTGGCTCTCCTCATCTAGGCGACGAAAGGTAAGTCGCGCAGCATAACATTTCTTGGCCTACGCGCCTCTTTTCAGCGCCTGGTTCGATTTTTAGCAGGGGAGGGCATTTCCCAGCCACCTTCTTGAATGGCAGGCTTACCCCTGACGCTTGGATTATAAAGATACACCCAGGCCTTACCAAAGCAGGTGGCGATCTGCTGGCGGTCATACTCACCCAGGGTCGGGGTATGAAGGCGATAATCCTCAAGCCGATCCAGCTGGGCTAAATGATTAGCCTCAATTTCATAGACCTCGATGGTCACGCCCTGAGACGGCTGCCTTTTAGCGCCAGGGTAGGGACCGATGTCATACAATGTAAGTGCGCAGGTAGCATCGCTGCCAAGCCATTTAGCAGTGCTTAGCCAATAGGCATTGTTGAAGCCTTGTTTTAGCGTGCCATAGACGGCCACGCGCGGCGTGTCAGCAATGGCTTCCTGTAAATAACGCATCGCTATCGCTTATCCCCTCCTGCGGTGAAGCTGACTTTCCAGCTCGGCAAGGCGCCCCGGGGTTCCCACATCGACCCAATGGCCAGCATAGTGCTCACCGCTCACCCGCTGGTTATCAATGGCGGACCTCAATAGCGGCGCTAATGCAAAGGCGCCCTGGGGCTGCTCGGCTAACAGGGCTGGGTGAATTACGCTGATGCCCGCGAAGGTTAAACGCGTAGCGCTGGATTGGTGGACGCGTCCAGCACGTAGGCCAAAATCTCCATCGGGATGGTGAGTTGGGTTATTCACCAGCATCAGATGCGCTAAATCGTCGCCTTGCAACGCTTGTGCGCTGGGCAGCGCTTCGCACCAAACGTCGCCATTGATGAGTAGAAACGGCGCTTCTCCTAATAGTGGTAGCGCTTGCTGAATGCCGCCCCCCGTTTCCAGTGGGGTGGTTTCCCGGCTCCAGTCAATGCGTAGCCCAAAGGTGTCGCCATTGCCAAGCGCCTCCATGATCTGCTCGGCACGATAGCTGACATTGATGACGACTTCATGAATACCTGCCGTGCGCAGGCGCTCCAGATGATGCACAATCAACGGCTTGCCTGCCACGGGTAGCAGCGGCTTGGGGCAGTGATCGGTGAGTGGCCGCATTCGATTGCCAAGCCCGGCGGCAAGGATCATTGCCTTCATAAGGCCGCTCCTTCCAGCCGCTGCAGAATAGCAGGGCGTAAAGTGAGCTTGACCCACTCGGTGAACGCCGCTTGGGCAGGTAGGTTCAAACCGGTTAGTGCTGCAAGGCTATCTTCCAGGTGAGCCAGAAAGTGCGGTAAGCGCGCCAGGTAGCCACTTTTTTGATCACGCAGCGTTAATCGGCAAAATATTCCCAATACTTTCAGCGAGCGCTGGGCAGCCATGGCGTGGCACTGGGTGAGAAAAGTGGCAAGCGCTACTCGTTCTGAAAGCCGGCCATCGCGCTGTGCCTGCTGATGAAAGGCAGTGACGAAGTCGCTAAACTGTTTATCGCTAAAGCGGCAGTAGCGCCCACGCAGCAGTGAAATAAGGTCATAGCTGAGCGGGCCCGCCACCGCATCCTGAAAATCGATCATAAATAAACGCTGGTCGTGTACCATCAGGTTCATTGCATCGAAATCGCGGTGCACGCTGACCACTGGCTGTGCCAAGGCTTGCTGAATAAGACTTTCACGCAAGGGGTGCCAGCTTTCGGGTGTCGCTAGCCCTAGCCAGGCATTAAGGCACCATTCGGGAAACAGATCGAGCTCCCTGCCCAGTAGCGCCGAGTCATAATCGGGCAGCGATTCGGGGCTGGCGCGGTTTTGCAGCTCGGCGATCAGCGAAAGCGCCTGCGCATGGTAAGTCTGTATGGTAGCGTCGTCGGTAAATAAGTCTTGTAGCGAGGTGCTGCCCAGGTCATCAAGGAGCAGAAAGCCATCTGCTAAATTGGCGGCATGCACCCTGGGCACCGCCAGGCCAGCGCTGTGCCAACGCTGGGCGATGGTGACGAAAGGGTGTGAGTCCTCCTGCTCTGGTGGCGCATCCATCACCACTTGCGTGGTGCCGTTGGGCAGCGTGAGGCGAAAATAACGCCGAAAACTCGCATCGCCCACGGCGGATGAGAGCGTAATATCGGCCTTGGAAAGGCCGTTTTGTTGGGCAGCCCACGTGGTGAGGGCGTCAATCCGATAAGAGGACATGCAAGCTCCTTGCTGGTCGGGCATCATGCGGGCTGTATAATACCGATTCTGGATGCCAAGGATAACGAACATGGGCAAGCGATTTTCGCGCACGTTGCCGGTTGCGCATACGCTGATGGGTAGTTTGCTGGCTGGCGCCTCGTTTACGGCGGCGGCACAGAGTCAAACCATGCCTGCTGAAGCGTTAGACTGGCAAGCCTGGAGTGAGGAAGAAGCGGCTAATCAATTGTGCCGGGGGCGCTACGTGATGCCTAGCTACCGCTTACCTGCGCAAGAGAACCCGGAAATCCTTGCGCTTGAAGCCAGCGATGTGGATTACGCCGCCAACGGCGAGGCGTTATTGCGTGGCGATGTGGTACTGCGCCGCGGTAATGAAGAAGTAGAGGCGGAGCAGGTCTTTTTGCCCGCCGACCGTGAGCAGGTCGATGCGGAAGGCAATATCGCCATCCGCGATGGTCGTGCCCTGGTGCGTGGCGAACAGGCCATGCTCCGGTTGAACGAGGACCGGGCGACGCTGGGTAACAGCCACTATGTGCTTTACGATCAGCATTTACGCGGGCAGGCACGTCAACTGGAGCAGACGGCGGAAAACGAGTACCGCCTTCAAGACGCCAGTTTCACTACCTGTGATCCTGGCGCCAATAGCTGGCAGCTGGTCAGCAGTGATATTCGCCTGAATCAGGCTGAAGGCTTTGGTACCGCCCGCCATGCGCGTTTGCACGTGAAAGATGTGCCGGTGTTTTACTGGCCGTGGCTGCGTTTTCCCATTGACGACCGTCGTCACACCGGGCTGCTTTCCCCGTCGATAGGCTTTTCGTCAGATGGTTTTGATTACGCCCAACCGTTTTATTGGAATATCGCCGCGAATCAAGATGCCACTATCACACCACGGTGGATGAGTGATCATGGCTTGCTGATGAACGGCGAGTACCGCTATTTGCTGGAAGAGAGTGCTGGCATCGTTGAAGGCGGTTACTTAAACAGTGATAACGGCGGCTCGGGCGGCGGCGAAAACCGCTTTGAAGGCGATGACCGCTGGTATGTCGATGCCCGCCATGCTGGTCGGGTTAATGCGCGTAGCAACTACCGACTGCGCTATGGGGCGGCCAGTGACGGGCGCTACTTCGATGACTTTGGTGGCGAGTTTGGTGAAAGCAGTCGCGCCAGTATGGAGCGTTTAGCGCAGATCGATTACCGCGGCCAGCGCTGGCAATTAGACGCCCGCGCCCAGGGCTTCCAACGTCTGGAAGACCCGCTCAGCGACAGCGATAAGCCCTTTTACCAATTGCCGAGCCTGAGTGCCAACGCGAATTGGCAGCTCGATAACGGCTTGTATACCCAGTGGCGCTCCAACGCGACCTATTTCTGGCGCGATGTGGACGAGCGTCGTGTACCCGAACGTGAAGCGGCCACCGGTAGCCGTGTGCACCTCACGCCTGCCGTGGGTTGGCGCTTTGAACGGCCTTGGGGCTATTTGGAGCCGCGAACCGAGTTTTGGAACACGGCCTATGAGTTGGATTATGGCCAGCGCGTTACGCAGCGGGGCGACTCACCCAGCCGCAGCATTGCGCTGACTTCGGTCGATAGCGGCTTGGTCTTTGAGCGCGAGTTGGCTCTTGGTGGGCGCGAATATCGCCAAACCCTGGAGCCACGCCTGAACTACGCCTACGTGCCACGCACTGATCAGACTGAGCTGCCGGACTTTGATAGTCGCGAACGCGCTTTCTCATGGGATCAACTCTGGTCCGCCCAGCGCTTCTCCGGCGCTGACCGCGTGGGCGACCTTAATCGCCTCTCTTATGGCGTGCAGTCGCGAGTGCTTGAAGACTCCTCTGGCCGGGACCGGCTCTCGTTGGGGATCGGGCAGAGTGTTTATTTTGATGAACGTCGAATCGATAGTGTGGGCGATCCAGACACGCTACCGGATCGGCCCGAAGATAATCCCAACGTTAACCCTGAAAGCTACTATCAGGCGACTCGGGATCGCTCGCCGCTGGTCACGCGCCTTGATTGGCAAATCACTGATCGCTGGAGCAGCGGTTACGAGTGGCTCTACGATGATCACCGCGAACGTACCGAGCGCTCAAGTGTCGATGTAGGTTATCGCCACCCCGCAGGACACGTAGTGAACCTTGGCTACCGTTGGGAGATCGAAGGGTTCGATCCGGGCGTGTTGCCGGGCGACGATAGCTTTCGCGATTACAACCGTGAAGAGTGGGATCTGTCGTTTGCTTGGAAAGCCAGCACCCGCATTGATTTGATTGGCCGCTACCTTCACGATCAAACCAACGACCGCTCCCTGGAGCAGTTGGCAGGCGTGCAGTGGAACAACTGCTGCTATGGCCTGCAGTTGGTATGGCGTGAATGGTTAGATGACAATGACACCGCCCCGATCAATGATGATTTTAATGATCGCGGGTTATTCTTGCGCTTCGTGTTCCGTGGCTTAGGTGGCGTCGGTCAGGGTGCGGACAGCTATTTTGAACAGACCATTCCTGGCTATCGTCCGACTGCCCTGTAAATGACTTCCATCGAATGGCTAATGAAAGAGACGTTTGTTATGAAAATGAGAAAGCCCTTGCTAGGCCGAATGACACAGTTATCTGCGGGTAGCCTGCTTGCTTTATGCGTTGGCGCCGGTCTTGCGTTGGCGCCGCTGACGCTCCAGGCGCAGAACTTTCAATCCACTCAGCGTCAGGCACTGGATAGTGTCGTGGCCGTGGTCAATAACGATGTCATCATGCGTAGTGAGCTCGACGACCGAATGGCGCAAATTGAGCAGCAGGCCCAGGCACAGGGTGGTAATTTGCCGCCGCGTAGCCAGCTTGAGCAGCAAGTGCTCGAGCGCATGGTGATGGAAGAGATCCAGCTACAGATGGCGGAAGATGCCAGCCTGACCATCGACGACACCGAGCTCAACGGTCAGGTTCGTTCTATCGCCGAATCCAACGGCATGACGCTGGATGAATTTGCCGATGCGGTGGAAGCCGATGGCCTAACGCTTGCTAGCGTGCGTGAAGATGTCCGTCGCGAGATGCTGATGCGCCAAGTGCAGCAGCGCCAAATCAGTAATCGAGTCTCGGTCAGTGATCGTGATGTGGAGCGCTTTCTAGACCAGCAGCAGGGGCAGACCGGCGAGCAGAACTTTATCGAAGAGACGCGTGCCCGGCATGTGCTGATTACGCTGACCCCGAACCGCGATGAAAACCAAGCCCGTGCGCGAGCGGAAGAGGTGCGCCAGCGGCTAATGCAAGGCGAAGATTTTGCCTCGGTGGCACGCGAGTATAGCGATGACAGCGGCACGGCTCTCAACGGCGGCGAGTTGGGCTGGGTTCGCCCTGGGCAAACCGTGCCGGCGTTTGAGGAAGCCATGCGTGAACTAGACGTCAATCAAGTTTCACAGCCGGTGCGCTCTCAATTCGGCTACCACGTGATTGAGGTGGAAGAGCGTCGTCGCCAGAACGTTACCCAAGAGAGCCAGCGTGAGCAGGTCCGTCAAGCGATCTTTCAGCGGCGTGCGAACGAAGAGCTAGAGAGCTGGCAGCAAGAGATTCGCTCCCAGGCCTTTGTCGATATTCGTCTCTAATGGCAGATAGTGCCTCTCTGCCAGCCAACGCCCTGCCGGTAGTCGTGACCACTGGCGAGCCCGCGGGGATTGGTCCTGAGCTAACGTTAATGCTGGTGTCCCGGGGCCTGCTTCCCTCGAATACCGTGGCCATTGGCGATCCAGACATGCTGCGCCAGCGTGCAATAGCGCTGGGGCTTAATGTCACCGTGGCCGAGTGTTCGGCAGGTGAGTATCCCGTGGGCACACAGGTATTGCCTGTTTGGCCTGTCGCGCTTAAAGCGTCCGCTAAGCCGGGCGTTCTTGATCCGGCAAACGCCGATTATGTGCTTTCCACTCTGGCGCTGGCAGTCGATGCCTGCCAGCATGGTCATGCTGCTGCTATGGTGACAGCACCACTGCATAAAGGTGTGATTATAGAAGGCGGGCACCCCGATTTTACCGGCCATACGGAATGGTTGCGTGATGCCTGTGGTGTGGATGACGTGGTAATGATGCTGGCCACCGATGCGGCACTGCATGCGACGTCGCCAGAATGGCAGGGAAGTGGCGATCTACGTGTGGCGCTGGTGACGACTCACTTGCCGCTGCGCAAAGTTGCCGACGCCATCACCTTTGAGCGCGTCATTCGCATCAGCCGATTGTTGGCGGCAGATTTGCAGCGTCAGTTCGGGATTGCCAAGCCGCGTATTGCGGTGTGTGGTCTGAACCCTCACGCTGGTGAAGATGGCCATCTGGGCCGCGAAGAGCTGGATATCATTATCCCCGCGCTAGATGCTCTGCGCGCTGAGGGAATGGATATTCGTGGCCCCTTGCCTGCCGACACGCTATTTACCCCCCGGCACTTGGCAGGTGTCGATGCCGTACTGGCGATGTACCATGATCAGGGCTTGGCGGTGTTAAAATACGCAGGCTTCGGTCAGGCCGCCAATATTACCTTGGGCTTGCCACTGGTGCGCACGTCGGTCGACCATGGCACCGCGCTGGATCTGGCAGGCAAAGGCGTGGCAGACCCAGGCAGCCTAAACGTCGCTATTGCGCTTGCACGCCGTTTAGCTGACCAGCGAGTGTCTGCTGCTGTTTAGCATTTGCTGCGAAACATTCCCGATTGAATCCGCACTCCAAGGAACACCGTTTGATGTCTACTGTGCCCCAACACCGCGCTCGTAAACGCTTTGGTCAGAATTTTTTGCGCGACCTTGGCATTATTTCGCGGATCGTTCGTGCCGTTGGCCCACGCTCGTCGGATCGCCTTGTCGAAATCGGCCCAGGGCAGGGCGCGCTGACAGAGCCGCTGCTGGAAGCGGCGGGGCATCTCGAGGTAATTGAACTCGACCGGGATCTTATCCCTGGCCTGCGAGTGCAATTTTTTAACTACCCCGACTTTGTGATCCATGAAGGTGACGCGCTGAAGTTTGATTTTGCCGCGCTGAAAGGCGATGGGCCCGCGCTGCGGGTGGTGGGTAACCTGCCCTATAATATTTCCACACCGCTGATCATTCATCTGCTGGCCGCGGGAAGTGCGATAGAAGATATGCACTTTATGCTGCAAAAAGAGGTCGTTGAGCGTTTGGCCGCTGAACCTGGCGGCACAGATTGGGGGCGCCTTTCGGTCATGGCGCAGTACTACTGTCAGGTCGAGCAGCTGTTTATTGTGCCGCCGGAAGCGTTTGTGCCACGACCCAAGGTCGACTCTGCCATTGTACGCCTAACTCCCCACGAAACGCTGCCCCATACGGCGGATGATCCCGCGCTGCTATTTGAGCTGGTGAAGCTAGCCTTTGGTCAGCGGCGAAAAACGCTGCGCAATAACTTCAAAGGACGGGTAAGCACCGACACTTTGGAAGATCTGGGCATTGACCCCATTCGCCGCCCGCAAACATTGACAGTCGCCGAGTACGTGGCAATTGCCAACCGCGTGACTGCGGATGAAACAGCAAGCAGTGAACAGGGCGCCCAAGCGTGAGTAGTTTAGCAATCGAGGTCAGTGTTGCACCCAGCTATCGTGCCGACGAATCCAGTGATGCGGAGTCGCGCTATGTATTTAGCTACACGGTGACGGTTCATAACCAAAGCCCGCATAGCGTTCAACTGATGGCGCGCTATTGGAAAATCACCCAGGGCAGCGGCGACTGCCAGGAAGTGCGTGGCAAAGGTGTTGTCGGTCAGCAGCCGTTAATTGGCCCCAGCCAAAGTTTTCGCTATACCAGCCGTGCCATTCTTCAAACGCCGGTTGGGGTGATGGAAGGTGCCTACACGCTGCTAGACACCTCCACGCAGCGCGCCTTTGAAGTGACGATAGCACCGTTCAGGTTGGCGGCACCGCTCCAACTCCATTAAATAGTTTGTGTTAACTTTGTTTCCAAGTGATCGCAAAGCCGCAGGGCCAACTGCACTAGCGTTAACGTGGGGTTGGCGTGGCCTGCGCTCGCAAACACACTGGAGCCCGCCACGTAAAAATTTTCCTGGGCAAACAGGCGGCAGTCGCGGTCGACGATCCCTTCTTCTGGTTTAACGCTCATCCGCGTCCCCCCCATGTGATGTCGCCCTGCAAGTTCGCCGTCGGTGGGTAGCTGAACCGGCGTATCGGCTAACCATTCAGCCATTTGCAGCCTTCCCACCTCGTTATCGCGCAAGTACTCCCCAAGCAACAGCATGCTCTCACGAATGGTGCGACGGTCCAGCTCTGACTGCTGCCACACCAAGCGGCTGCGGGGTACGCCCAGTTCGTCCAGCTCTTCACTGAGTTCGATGCGATTCTCAAAACGCGGTTCTTGTTCCCAGGCGGCTCTAAGTACTGCGCCATGTATTACCTTTCCCTGTGCTTGCCATACACGAAGCCGTCCGGCTAACGCTGGCGCTTTTTCCACAAGCTCCTCAATTAGTGCCTGAGTGGCTTCAGCATTCATGCGGTGTAATCGCAGGCCACAATTCAGTATTTGCCGCGATTCGAGAGCGTCAGCGGTGGGCGAAAGAAATATATTATACTCATCGTCCATGCCTAGAGCCGCTGGCTCAAACAGCAGCGCTTTGCCCACCGTGGCGTGGGGGTGCTCCATCCAATAACGACCCAGAGTGGCGTGCTGAGGTACTAATTGGCCTTGGGCCTGTTGATTACACCACAGTAGCAAGCGTGAGTTTTCTATACCGCCGCAGGCTAGTACAAAATAGCGCGCGCGTACCAAGCGATAGTCACCTTGGTAATTTTGGAACGTGGCGCTAGTGACGATGCCATCTTGGGTTTCTAACGCCATCAAATTGGCCGTAAGGCAGCACTCAAGTGTGGTCGATTCACGTAGCGTTTCAGCGTACTTATCTTTCAGGCGTGTCGGGTTGCCCAGAGAAAAAAAGATGCGCTTTAGCCCCGCCCCAGTAATGGATTGGTCTGCAGGTGGCTTCGCCAAGTCGAGGATAGTGGCGGCAGGGCGATAGTAGGGCGCAAGCGCGTCAAGGCTAATCGGCCACGCCGTTTCGCTGGCGGCTGTCTTGGCGCTAAAGTCGTATCGATCCAGCGGTCGGCAGATGCCGCCCCAATGGTTAGTCGACCCACCTAAATGACGCAAGCGGGCGCCATATAAAGGAATATAAGGGTCGCCGATCGTTTCCCCGCGATAGCACGCCTGAGAGCGCTCGCTGTAGTCCGCATCGCCACCTTCGCACAGCAGCACGCGGTGCCCCCGCTCGGCAAGTGTGACCGCCATGGAAATGCCCGCCGCGCCTGCGCCGATAATGCATACATCGAAAGTGTCACTGTCTTCGCTGATCTGTTCAAAATCGATATACATCAGCGGTCACTCGTCTTAAGCAACCAACCCTTCACTATCACAGGTGTATTAGCGGGGGAACGTTGAGTGGCCGATGCCTGAACGATAGGCAACAGGGTGGTGCCGGGCAGTACCATGGCGCCGATGCCCGCCAGGGTAGCAGCCCGTAGCAGTCCACGTCGGGTAGGGTCCATCGACATAAGCGTAGTGTTTTCCTTAACAGGGGTGGAGAGTTAGCGCTACTTACTATAATAACTGGACTGGCTGATATGCCCCTTGGGAATTGCCAAATGCATTTTATAGTGATCCAAACTGGCTATTTTCACCAGCCTTATTCGTCCAGAGAACGCATCAACGACAGGGAGAATAGATAGTCGAGATGTTAATATTTAGTTCATTCATTTGCTTAAAAAGGCCTTACGGATGAGTACCTATGCGATCGGCGATTTACATGGCTGTCACGCTGAATTTATCGCACTACTGGAAACGCTGAGTTTTGAACCTAAGCGGGATACGCTTTGGCTAGTGGGCGATTTGATTAACCGTGGACCTGGTTCTTTAGCGTGTTTGCGAGAAGTGCAGGCGCTAGGCAGCGCTGCCCGTTGCGTGTTGGGTAATCATGACTTTCATTTGCTCGTCGTCGCCCGGGGTGGCGGTAAATTGAAAAAAAATGACACGCTGAGCGATATTCTTGACGCTCCTGATCGCGAGAAACTGTTGGACTGGCTGCAAAGCCAGCCGCTCAGTGTGCTTGAGCAGCACACGCTAATGACTCATGCCGGTCTACTGCCCCAATGGGGCGTGCCGCAGGCCCAATCATTTGGCCGTGAAGTTGAAGCTAAGCTGGCAAGCGATGCCTCGGGGGCATTTTTAACCCAGCTATTTGGCAACCAGCCGGACCGCTGGCGCGACGACCTAGAAGGAATGGACCGGCTTCGCATGATCGTCAATGTGTTTACTCGAATGCGCTTTATTGATGCCGAGGGGCGTTTGGACTTTGCCGCGAAAGAAGGGCTTGAAAGTGCCCCAGAGGGCTTTCTACCCTGGTTTCAATACCCCCGTGCAGATGATGTTCAACTGTTGTTTGGTCACTGGGCGGCACTAATGGGGAGAGCCCCGCATGCGCAGGTGCCGGTCGAAGCGCTGGATACCGGCTGCGTGTGGGGCGGGTGTTTGACCGCGCTAAACCTAGCCAACGGCGAGCGCACCAGCGTGCCCAACCGCCAGCGGGAAAAATAGAGAGCGTTATGGGAAAAAATGAAACGCAACAACGCACGGATCCTCGGTTAGCGGGCCTTCAGGTTTATCGTGTCGGCGGCGCGGTGCGCGATGCTTTGCTCGGTTGGCCGGTGGTCGATAATGATTGGGTCGTAGTGGGCGCCACGCCAGAGGCCATGCGTAAGCGTGGCTTTAAGCCAGTGGGGCGCGATTTTCCGGTCTTTTTGCATCCAGACACCGCCGAGGAGTATGCGCTTGCGCGGACTGAGCGAAAGTCAGGGCGTGGCTATGGTGGGTTTGAAGTGCACGCCAGCCCTAATGTCACCCTGGAAGAGGATTTGTTACGCCGCGATCTAACCATCAATGCGATTGCTCAGAGTGTTAAGGGGACGTTAACCGACCCGTTTAATGGCCAGGGAGATATCGAGCAACGCGTGCTGCGCCATATCTCGGTTGCGTTTAGTGAAGATCCGTTGCGGGTGCTGCGCACGGCGCGCTTTCTGGCCCGCTATGCATCGTTGGGGTTTACCATTGCTGACGAGACGCTGGCGTTGATGCGCCAAGTGAGCCACAGCGGTGAACTTGAGCACTTGGCCGCCGAGCGGGTGTGGGTAGAAACCGAAAAGGCACTTGGCGAGCCAAGCCCTGAGGTCTATCTCACCACCCTTGAGTGCTGTGAAGCGCTGCCTGTCTGGTTTTCAGAGCTCGTGGGTTCGATGCTGTCGCAAGGGTTAGCGGCAATGAGTCAGGCGCCTCAACGCGGTGCGTTAGCCGTGGCTCATTGGCGTTACGCACAGTTGGTGTCGCCGTTAAATGCTCATCAGCGCGATGCCTTGGCGGCACGGCTCAAACTGCCGAATCGGGTGGCCCAGTTAGCGCGCTATACAGCACTTACCCACGCACTACTGGCCGTGCCACTCGATGGCCAGGGCGTGCTGCACTGGCTGGAACGATTGGATGGCTGGCGGAAGCCCGAGCAGGTCGAAGAGCAACTGACACTCGTCGCGATACTCGCGCCTGAACAAGTAACGCAGTTGGCTACTGCTTGGCAAGCAGCCAGAGCGATCAGCCCTCAGGCGTTAATCGCCGAAGGGTATCAAGGTGCAGCGCTGGGTGAGGCGATACGCACTCGGCGTGGGCAAGCTGTCGCGGAGGCGGTTGGCTAGCAGGTTATCGGCGCGCCGCTGCCAAACGGGGTATCTCATCCGCCTGGGAGATCCAGCGGCCCCGCCAGCTAAAATTGACTGCCCACAGGCGCTGGCTACCGAGCTCGAAGGCTTCCCATAGTGCAGCATAGGAAGTGCCGCAGTGGGGGTGGCGCTCAGCGGGCAGTAGCTCAGCAAGCGGTTGCAACACGAACGCATTGTGCGTTATTTCGCTACGTGGCAGCGTGACATCATCAATGGTACCGCAGAGGCTGCCTACCGTGAGTAAGTCAATATCCAGCGCGCGAGGGCTAAATTTGGCCGTGTCGGGAAGTCGGCCATGCGCGACCTCCAGCTGCTTACTCCACGCCTGAAGCTCTCCAGGGGTCCAGTCACTGTGAAAGGCCACCACCAGGTTATAGAAGTTGCGATTGTCGATAAAACCGACTGGCTCGCTTTCAAACACACGTGAAATTTGCAGCGCGCCAAACGTATCAGTAAGCGCGTCGAGGCAGTAGCGGATATGCCGGGCAGGCTCGATATTGCTGCCTAGACTAACAGTCACCACCTTCATGCGCTGGGCCCTTGCGTTGCCTCTGGTAAGGTGCCGCGGGTAATTTCCAGACCGACGTTGGCCGCGTTAGGCACTGCGCCGGGCTTGCGCACAGTGAGGCGTAACCAGGTAATGGGGAATTCTGAGCGCAGGCACTCTGCGAGGCGTTCGGCGAAGGTTTCGACCAAGGCGAATTGATGCTCGTTGGCAAACTGCTGAATGCGCTGACAAATGGCGGCGTAATCCAGGGTGAGACGTAAATCGTCGGTAGCTGCCGCTGAGCGTATATCGGTCGCCAAGACCAAATCTAAGCTTAGCGACTGTTGAATAGAGCGCTCCCAGTCATAGACACCGATGACGGTGTCGACCTTCAACGCTTCAATCAAAATACGATCCATTTTGCCTTCCCCTGCTGCAACAAGCCGGCGATTGTACGTTAGGATGGGGCTAAACGACAGCGGCCGGGCTAACAGCACGGTCTACAATGCGAGCAGAGCGCCATGCTATGGATAGTGGTGGGGTATTTAAGCGGCAGTTGGCTGGCAGCGCTGAGCGTTTGCCGCCTGGCTGGCGTGGGTGACCCCCGTCAACATGGCTCGTTTAACCCAGGCTTTTCCAACGTGCTGCGCCTGTATGGTCCCCGCTTAGCAGCAGCGACACTGCTGCTAGACGCCTTAAAAGCCATGCCCGCCGTGCTGGGCGCCAAGCTCATGAATTGTCCGATATGGTTGCAGGGGTTGGTTGGGCTAGCGGTGTTATTAGGCCACAGCTTTCCGCTCTGGCACGGCTTACGTGGCGGAAAGGCGGTTGCCAGTGCGTTTGGAGCGCTGCTGATATTGGTGCCGAATGTCGCGCTACTCACTGCGTTGGTGTGGGCACTGCTGGTTTGGCGGCTAAAGACGGCGGCGATGGCTTCACTGGTGAGTGCTTTGGTGGCGCCGCCGTTATGCGCGTGGCTGGCGCCTGGGTATTTTATGGTGGTCGGCGGCTTTAGTTTGTTGGTGCTGGCTCGCCACGGGCTCAATATTCGTCGACTGCGACGCGGTGAAGAGCCGCCGTTTCGCGGCTCCTAGCGCGTTGCTAGCTTTCAGCGGCAGCCGGCGGCGTCAGTTGATCCAGCGGCCAGCGGGGCGTTGCCTGCATAATGCCGGGGGTATCGCTTTCTCCTGCGGCAAGGCGTTGAGCACCCACGTAGGCAATCATGGCACCGTTGTCGGTGCAGAACCGACCGCGCGGATAGTAGGCACGCGCCTGACGCTTTTGACACTCGACCTGCAGCCGTTCGCGGAGCCGATGATTGGCGCTAACGCCACCCGCTACTACCAAGCGCTTGAGGCCGGTTTGATCCAGCGCCCGACGGCACTTAATCACTAGCGTATCGACAACGGCTTCTTCAAAAGCGCGAGCTACATCGGCGCGCGCTTGGTCGTCGAGTTCGCCAGCTGCCTCTAATTGGCGAATGGCGGTCATGGTATGGGTTTTTAACCCAGAAAAACTGAAATCGAGACCCGGCCGGTCGGTCATGGGCCGTGGGAAGCGAAAGCGTTTGGGGTCACCCTGTTCTGCGAGTTTGGCCACCAGAGGGCCACCTGGGTAGGCCAGGCCAAGCATTTTGGCCGCTTTATCAAACGCTTCGCCTGCGGCGTCATCCACTGATTCGCCGAGCAGTTGATAACGGCCCAGCCCCTGTACTTCGACAAGCTGGGTGTGACCGCCCGAGACCAGCAGGGCCACGAACGGAAACTCAGGCGGTTCGTCTTCCAGCATCGGTGCCAGCAAATGGCCCTCCATGTGGTGGACACCTAGCACGGGAATATTTAACGCCCGTGCCATGCCGTGAGCGGTGCTGGCGCCCACCATTAACGCGCCGACTAAGCCAGGGCCTGCTGTGTAGGTAATACCGTCAAGATCATGGCGCGTCAATTTGGCATCGCTAAGCACCTGCTCGATTAACGGCAGCAATTTGCGGGTATGGTCCCGGGAGGCCAGCTCGGGAACCACGCCGCCAAATTCGGCGTGCATGGCGATTTGACTATATAACGCATCGGCAAGCAGCCCTTTGCCGCCGGTGAGCGAGGTGTCGTAAAGCGCGACGCCCGTTTCGTCACAGGATGTTTCAATGCCCAGAACACGCATAAAGAGCGACTCATTAAATATATAAAGGTAAAATCATCAATGCCCTAGTTTAGCATTGTCGTCACCGGTGAGCGTAAGCATTTGCAAAGATAGCCAGTGGCGACTAGACTACTGTGCGCTGTAAAACTGGGTCGTGCACCGCATTCTAAATCGAAATTTTGCGATGTACGTACTATCCGAACTCAAGACTCCTTAAGGTAGGTGAGTGCTTAATGCCTTCTGTAAAAGTACGTGATAACGAGCCGTTTGACGTCGCCCTGCGTCGCTTCAAGCGTTCTTGCGAAAAAGCCGGTGTTCTCTCTGAAGTACGCCGCCGCGAGCACTATGAGAAGCCGACTGCTGAGCGTAAACGCAAAGCGGCAGCTGCCGTAAAACGCCACGCTAAGAAAGTCCAGCGTGAGCAAAAGCGTTTCGAACGGCTCTATTGATCCGTACCCGAGGGGCCGGCGCTGTTAGCTGGTCGTCTCAAGAGGGATGCCAAGCGGCCGCCACTAGGTGGCCGTTTGTTTTGGACTGTCATTTTTTCAAAGCTGCCATTACGCAAGGCCTTCAATGCTCAGAGTGGCCTGATTTGGCAATGGGTCTGATGGTCTTAAGCGGTGCTTCAAAAAGCAGCTTTTAAAAAATAGCTTTTAAAAAACAGTCTCGAAAGTTAGCGCATTGCGCGAGGATGCCCGTAGTTCATGGCAGGCCAAATTCCACAGCGTTTTATTGATGACCTATTGGGCCGCGTTGACGTGGTCGAGGTGGTCGGTGAGCGCGTGCAGCTTAAGAAGGCTGGTCGTAACTACTCCGGGCTATGCCCTTTTCATCAAGAGAAAACCCCATCGTTTACGGTTAGCGCGGATAAGCAGTTTTATCACTGCTTTGGCTGCGGAGCGAATGGTAATGCACTACGCTTCTTGATGGAGTATGACAAACTGCCGTTTCCTGAAGCGGTGGAGCAGTTGGCTGGGCGTCTAGGTATTGAAGTTCCTCGCGAAGGGGCTGACGACCCACGCGCCCAGCAGCGTGAAAAAAAGCGCAAAGAGGGCGTTAACCTGCTTGAACTCGCCGCCAGCTTTTATCGCGAGCGATTAAAAATGCAGGAAGGACAGTCCGCCCAGCGCTATTTGTCGGGTCGTGGGCTCTCGGATGAAGTGATCAAAACGTATGGCATTGGTTACGCGCCCGCTGGCTGGGAAGCGCTAAAGCAGCATCTTAGCGAGCGCGGCATAGGTGAGCCGGTTCAGGTTGAGTATGGCCTGCTGATCAACCGTGAGGATACCGGGCGAACATACGACCGCTTTCGTGATCGGGTGATGTTTCCGATTCGTGATTTGCGTGGGCGCACCATTGCGTTTGGCGGGCGAGTGATGGGCGATGATCAGCCCAAATACCTCAACTCGCCGGAAACACCGGTGTTCCATAAAGGCCGCGAACTCTATGGCCTGTATGAAGCGCGCCAAGCCTCCAGCAAGCTGGAACAGCTTGTCATGGTGGAAGGCTATATGGATGTCGTGGCGCTGGCGCAGTTCGGTATCCATAACGCGGTGGCGACGCTGGGAACCGCCACCACAGAAGATCATTTGACCCGTCTGTTTCGGCTGGTGAGTCGTGTGGTGTTCTGTTTTGACGGTGACCGCGCCGGAAGGCAGGCAGCGAGCCGAGCGTTGGAAACCGCCTTGCCGCAAATGATCGATGGTCGCGAGGCTCGTTTTCTGTTTTTGCCCGACGGAGATGACCCTGACACGCTAGTGCGTCGAGAAGGTACGCAGGCGTTTCAGGATCGCATCACCTGCGCGATGCCGCTGTCCGAGTTCCTTTTCGAGCAAGCAGCCCAGGGACGCGACTTGAATACCGTCGAAGGGCGTGAGCGGTTTGCCAGTCAGGTGCTTGAAGCGTTGAACAAAGTGCCTGATGGCATGCTCAAATCACTATTGTTTGAGTCATTGGCGCAGCGGAGCGGCTTGGCGCAAGAGCAGTTGAAATCGCTGCTCGAAAAGCGTACCCGGGCGACACAGCAGCAGCGTTCTCAAGGGTCGGCTGAGGTAGAAGCCGATGCGCCTTTGGGGGCGGCGGGGCCGGTTTCAGCAGCGCCCGCTAAAGGGGGGCGCGCTCGCACGCAGGTGCTTTCCCCTGTTGGGCGTATTATCCAGCTGTTGCTGCACGAGCCAAACTTGGTGGCTGCGTTACCTGATCGGTTGGATTGGCTGCCAGAGGAGGATGACACGCCGTTATGCCAAGAGTTGATTGCGTTGCTCAAGGCGGGGCGCTATCGCAGCCCGCAGGTGGTGTTGGCGCATTTTCAGGGCAGCCAGCAAGGTCAGGCGTTGGCGGTCTTCGCTAAGCGTGAGTTGTTGATTCCAAAAGCGGATCGCGAAGCCGAGCTGACTAGTTGGGTGGAACATTTGCAGCATGTTCAGCGTCAGCGTTCTCCCCATGAGGAGTACGCAGCGCTGCTGGCGCAGGAACGCGCCGGGCAAAAGCTTGATAAGGAGCAGCGCCAGCGTTTGGCAAGCTTGGTAATGCAGCTTGCTCAGCGCAATTAAGGCGGTGTTTTAGACGGTAGGGTTGAATTCCTAACGTTTCAGCACCAGATATAGGGTCAGCCACCGAGCGCTGGCCTAACCGAACAACCTAACACACCTGATTGACCGCGCAAATACGTCAAGCTGGAAAAATTCCGGTGAATTACGCTATACTGTTCGGCTTGTTGAGTTTAATCGATTCAGCGCTCCAGGTGTTTCATTCTTCTTCGTCGAGATAGGGTTTCTATGGCTGGAAATGCGCAGCAGCAGTCACGTCTGAAGGAGTTGATCGCTCGAGGCAAGGAACAGGGCTACCTGACCTATGCCGAGGTCAACGACCATCTACCCGAGGATATCGCCGACCCGGATCAAGTGGAAGACATCATTGGCATGATCAACGACATGGGTATTAGTGTCGTTGAAGAAGCGCCTGATGAAGACACTTTGATGATGTCGGATCACTCCACGGACGAGTCCGCTGCGGAAGAGGCCGTAGCGGCTCTTGCCGCCGTGGAAAGCGATGTAGGCCGCACCACTGACCCCGTGCGCATGTACATGCGTGAAATGGGCACGGTTGAGCTTCTAACCCGTGAAGGCGAAATTGAAATCGCCAAGCGGATCGAAGAGGGCACCCGTGAGGTGATGTCGTCACTGGCTTATTTGCCGGGTGCCGTCGCGTCCATTCTGGATGCCTATGACGCCACTCAGGATGAAGAGGCGCCGGGACGACTGTCGGATCTCTTCTCAGGCTTCATTGACCCTGACGAGGGCATTCCCGGTGTCGCTGAGGCAGAAGTGCCCGAGCCGGAGCCCGAAGCTGATCTTGATGATGATGTCGAGGGGGATGGCGAAGACGAGGACGAGGATTCCACGGCCAGCGAAGGCGGTCCGGATCCGGAAGAAGCGCGTGCGCGCTTCGAACAGATTCGTGAGCAGAACGCACTGGTAGAAGCAGCGTTTGCCAAGCATGGTCGCGGTAGCCCTGAGCTGAAGGCTGAGCAGACCCGCTTGGCAGTGCTCTTCTCGCCCATCAAGCTGGTGCCCAAGCACTTTGAGCGCTTGGTTGGCCAAGTGCGTATCAGTGTCGAGCAAGTGCGTGCTCAGGAAAAAGCGGTCATGCAGCTGTGCGTGAAAAAAGCCAAAGTGCCGCGCAAGACGTTTATCAAGTCGTTTCCTGGTAACGAGTCGCGCAAAACGTGGCTGGATGATTTCCAGGCAGCGCAGAGCAAGTACGCTGACCGTCTTGAGCCGCTGCGCGCCGATATTGCCCGCGCTCAGCGCAAGATCGCCTTTGAAGAAGACATGGTACAACTCTCGGTTGCCGATCTCAAAGAGGTGAACCGCAAGCTCTCCATTGGCGAGGCGAAAGCGCGCCGTGCCAAGAAAGAGATGGTCGAAGCTAACTTGCGCTTGGTGATCTCGATTGCCAAGAAGTACACCAACCGTGGTTTGCAGTTCTTGGACTTGATCCAAGAGGGCAACATCGGTCTGATGAAGGCCGTCGACAAGTTCGAATATCGCCGCGGCTACAAATTCTCGACCTATGCCACGTGGTGGATTCGCCAAGCCATCACCCGTTCGATTGCAGACCAGGCGCGCACCATCCGTATTCCGGTGCATATGATTGAGACCATCAACAAGCTCAATCGCGTCTCGCGTCAGATGTTGCAGGAAATGGGTCGTGAGCCGACGCCGGAAGAGCTCGGCGAGCGCTTGGAGATGCCCGAAGATAAAGTGCGCAAGGTGCTCAAAATCGCCAAAGAGCCGATCTCCATGGAGACGCCCATTGGTGACGATGATGATTCACACCTGGGCGACTTTATTGAAGATGGCACCATGCTGCTGCCGATCGATATGGCCACCGGTGAAGGCCTGATCGAAGCGACGCGCAACGTATTAGGTGGCTTGACCGCACGCGAAGCGAAAGTGCTGCGTATGCGTTTTGGTATTGATATGAATACCGACCATACGCTGGAAGAAGTGGGCAAGCAGTTTGACGTCACGCGTGAGCGAATACGTCAGATTGAAGCTAAAGCGCTGCGTAAGCTGCGCCATCCTAGCCGCTCTGAGCCGCTGCGTTCGTTTCTTGATGAATGATCGATAGCTGCTAATACCTAAATAGCCGCTAAGACCTAAAAAGCCCGCCGTTCACTGAACAGGCGGGCTTTTTTATGTTTGGCCTAGCGTAATGGGCCTGCCAGTAGAAAGCGCTAGGCAGACGTTTGACGTTGCGCCTTATAAATACGAAGGGCCAATAGCAGGAGTTCCAGTGTGGCGATCAAAATTAAGCTGTAACCGAGAAGCTCCACTACCTCTTCTGCGACACTCTTAAAGGTGCCTGAGTAGCTATCTTCGAGAATTAATTGCCAAAACTCTTGCCGACCATAAAGCCGCGAGAAGATATAAGTGGTCAATACCCCCGCCGTAAACAAGCCGAAGGCGAAGGTGTTGCTGTAATGGGCAAACTCAACGAGGAAGTGTTTACGTTGCTTAATCACCCAAAAGAGCGCTGGGAAAATGATCAAGGCTACCAGCACTTTCCAAGTGTTATCAGCGACATAGTTATCCAGGAAATGATCCTGCTCGCGCACCAGTGAGGCCGCTACAAACGCGAGTAGCAATAGGCTGACGGTGGGCCAGACCCTAAGCACTTGGCGAATATAAAGCAGCATGGCGCAGCAGGTGGCCAGCACGAGTGTTTGCGTAAACTCGGTAAAACCCAACTCAGAAAACCGCACTGAGGGAAGATAGAGCGCTTCAAGATAGGCGCCTTGGGCAATCGCCCCTATGAAAAATACGTATAACACTGCACGTACTAAAATGGTTTGGAACCCTATTGGCCAGGGAGGGGGAGAAGACATACCAACATCCTTTGTGGGTAAGCAGCGTCGTGACGTGCATATGCAAACATGCGTGGGTGAATGTTCATTATATCGTCACACTTCTGTGTGCGCACGTCGATATTGTGGTTATTCACTCGACGTTTGGTCATCGCCCCTGCAAAGTGTTTAATGGGCAGGCAATAACAACGTTGTGAGGGGGGTATGGGCATGGCTATTAGTGTGTTTGATCTTTTTCGTATTGGTATTGGTCCCTCCAGCTCCCACACGGTCGGGCCGATGCGAGCTGCGCGTGACTTTGCCATGGCGCTCGAAGACGCCTCCGTCACACGGGTCGTGGTAAAGCTTCATGGCTCACTGGCCGCCACCGGTGTGGGCCACGGTACCGATCAAGCTGTCATCATGGGGCTCATGGGGGAGGCGCCGGAAAGTATCGACCCCGATACGATTGCATCGCGATTGAAGCAATTGGATGAGGGGGAGCCGTTGCTGCTGGCCAATGGGCAGCCGATCGCCTTTGAACATGGCCGGGATGTAGAGTGGGATGACACCTGCCTGCCGTTTCATCCCAATGCCATGGTGTTGAGCGCCTACGGTAACAACGATGCGCTGCTGGCGACAAATACCTATTACTCACTGGGCGGCGGCTTTTATGTCGATCAAGCCAAAGCCGATCAAGGCGAAGTGGGCGAAGATAGCACGACGTTACCCTATCCCTTCGATACCGCCGCCGAGTTGTTGGCACTGTGTCAGCAGCATCGCCTGCGCATTAGCCAGTTGATGCTGGAGAATGAGAAAGCCTGGCGTAGTGAGACGGCCATTCGTGAAGAACTGCTGACTATTTGGCAGGCCATGAGTGACAGTATTGAAAATGGCTTGCGAGCCACTGGGCATTTGCCTGGGGGGTTGAAGGTTCGTCGTCGTGCACAGTTGCTGCATCAACAGCTACTCAACCCGCTGGAGAATCAGCGCCTCATTGTATCGAGTTTCACCGTAATGGATTGGGTCAACGTGTTTGCGTTGGCGGTGAACGAAGAGAACGCCGCTGGGCGGCGGATGGTCACTGCGCCGACCAACGGGGCGGCGGGCATCGTGCCAGCTGTGTTAGCGTACTATTTGAAGTTCGAGCCAGATGCTAGCGAGGCGGATGTGGTGGATTTTCTGCTCACTGCGGGTGCCGTCGGCATTTTGTGCAAAAAGAACGCCTCCATTTCCGGCGCTGAAGTAGGTTGCCAGGGCGAAGTAGGCTCCGCCTGTGCCATGGCAGCCGCTGGGCTTGCCGAAGTGCTGGGTGGCTCGCCGGGCCAGGTGGAAAACGCCGCTGAGATCGGCTTGGAGCACAACCTGGGTTTGACCTGCGACCCGGTGGGCGGCCTCGTCCAAGTGCCCTGCATAGAGCGTAATGCGATCGCTTCTGTCAAAGCGATCAATGCCGCGCGCATGGCACTTCACGGCGATGGCGAACACTTTATATCGCTGGATAAAGTGATTCGTACCATGCGCGATACCGGCCGCGATATGCAGGATAAGTACAAAGAGACCTCCAAAGGGGGCCTCGCCGTCAATGCGATTGAGTGCTAAGTGGATGAATGCTTGGGCAATACATTGCCGATATTAGCCACCAGGTAATCTACCAACTGGCGTATTTTAGGCGATAAATGACGATGGCGGGGGTAAACCGCCCACACGGCGGTGTCGTGGTGCTGAAAGGGTTCAAGTACCGCTACCAACTCGCCGCTGGCCAAATAAGGGGCCACGTAATAATCGGGTAACTGTGCAAGCCCCAGCCCTTTACGGGCGGCATCTAACAACGCCGGGCCGGAATTACCGCTCCAGCACCCTTCGACGCGCACTTCGCGACGTTGCCCGTTCACTTCAAATAACCAGTTAGGACGTGAGCCAATCAGGCAGCGGTGCTGGCCAAGCTCCGCTAGGGTGTGTGGGCGCGGTGCTTGGCGAAAATAGCCCTGGGAGCCAACAATATATTCGCGGCGATCGCATAGGCGTCTGGCAATCAAGCTGGAATCTTTCAGTACCCCCATGCGAATGGCAATATCGTAGCCCTCTTCGATCAGCTCCACCGGTCGGTTAGTGAAGTGCATATGCACGTCCAGCTGAGGGTGGAGGCACTGGAAATCATTGACCAGCGGGGCAATAAAGCGCTCGCCAAACGTCGTCGCCGAGGTGAGTTTAAGCAATCCATTGGGTTTGGCTTGCAGCTCACTCAGTGCCTGCTCAGCATCCCGCAGCCCATCAAAAAGATGGCGGCAGTGCTCTACATAAGTAGCCCCCACATCGGTCAGGCGAATTTGCCGTGTAGTACGGTAGAGTAGCTGAACGCCCAACTGATTTTCGAGCTGGCTGACCAAGCGGCTGATATGCGAGGTAGAGACCTTTAAATGGCGGGCAGCGGCAGAAAAAGTGCCCAGCCGCACCACCTCGACGAACGCTTCGATACGGCTCCAGTGCTGCACACTGACTCCTTGATGTTGATAACGATTGTTGCTCAGTGGCAATAATCTTGTGAGTGTATCCCGCTTTATCATTAGCGCCTAGCTGGCCTACACTGCAAGCATGTTTATCTTATCAATGGAGTGTACAGCTTATGTCTAAATACTTACCCAAGTGGTCGCGTGGTGCCCTAGCAATGGCTATTGGTGCAGGTTGTGCAGTCACTGCTCAGGCCGAGCTACCCACGCAACAGCAAGAGCAAGCGCCTGGCTGGTTCCGAATGATGGTGGGGGATTACGAAGTCACTGCGCTCTACGACGGTCATACGGCGATTGATACTTCTTTGCTAAAAGGCATGGAACAAGAAGAGATTCTTCGTCGCCTGGATACGCTATTTATTGATGCTGAAAGCGGTATGCAAACCGCCGTCAATGCGTTCCTTATTCACACCGGAGAGAACTTGGTGCTGGTCGATGCTGGATCAGCCGCCTGTTTCGGTCCGTCGCTTGGACAGGTAGAGAGCAACCTGCGCGCTTCGGGCTATTCGCCAGAAGATGTCGATACGGTGCTGATGACCCATTTACATCCCGATCACGTGTGCGGCTTAGCCAATGAGAGTGGCGAAGCGGTTTATCCCAATGCTGAATTACGTGCCAGCCAAGCCGATGCTGACTTTTGGCTGGACGAGGAGCGCGCGGCAGCGGCACCCGAAGGTAATCGAGCATTCTTTGAAATGGCTCAAGACGCGGTAGCGCCTTATCAGGAAGCGGATCGCTTCAACCCTTTCATGCCCGGTGATGAAGTGTTGATGGGCATCGTTGTACAAGACAGCCATGGGCATACCGTGGGGCACTCAAGCTTTATGCTGACCAGTGATGATGACGCCATGCTGGTATGGGGTGATGTGGTACATAGTTACGCTGTTCAATTTGCCGACCCCACCGTTGCCATTGAATTTGATTCCGACCCAGAGCAGGCGGTGCGCACGCGTGAGAGCGTGCTCGAAAGTGCCGTCGAGGATAAGCACTGGGTCGCTGGTGCGCATATGCCATTCCCTGGTATTGGTCACATCGTAGAAGATGAGCAAGGCTATCGCTGGTTACCGATTGAGTTTGCCCCGGTAGCTACTGACGAGTAACGCTTTCATTAAGGTGATAGACGTAGTTGATATTTAGGAGTCGAAATGAAATCACGCGCAGCGGTAGCACTAGAAGCGGGTAAGCCGCTTGAATTGGTTGAGATTGATGTCGAAGGCCCGAAAGCGGGCGAGGTGTTCGTCAAAATGGCAGCGACTAGCGTCTGTCATACCGATGCCTATACGCTCTCTGGGGCTGACCCTGAAGGCAATTTTCCAGCGGTGCTCGGCCATGAAGGGGCGGGTGTTGTGCAGGAAGTGGGCGAGGGCGTTACCAGCCTCAAGCCGGGCGACCATGTGATTCCGCTCTATACTGCTGAGTGCGGTAAATGTAAGTTCTGTTTGTCAGGTAAAACCAACCTGTGTGGCAGCGTACGCGCTACCCAGGGTAAAGGGGTCATGCCTGACGGTACCTCGCGGTTCTCACTAGACGGTAAGATGCTTCATCACTACATGGGCACTTCCACTTTTAGTGAGTATACCGTGTTACCCGAAGTCTCCCTGGCCGTGGTATCTAAAGAAGCGCCCATGGATAAAATCTGCCTGCTGGGCTGTGGTGTGACTACCGGTATCGGTGCAGTGCTGAATACCGCCAAAGTAGAGCCGGGCGCCACGGTGGCGGTATTTGGTCTCGGGGCGATCGGCTTGGCCGTCATTCAAGGCGCGGTGATGGCTAAGGCGGGGCGGATTATTGCCATCGACGTTAACGCTGATAAGTTCGAGCTGGCCAAGCAGTTTGGAGCTACGGATTTCGTGAATCCGAAAGAGTATTCGGACCCGATCCAACAAGTCATCGTCGATATGACCGATGGTGGCGTTGATTATTCGTTTGAGTGTATCGGCAACGTCAACGTGATGCGCTCGGCGCTGGAGTGCTGCCATAAAGGCTGGGGTGAATCGATCGTGATCGGTGTTGCTGGCGCTGGCGAGGAGATCTCGACACGGCCATTCCAACTGGTGACAGGGCGAGTTTGGAAAGGGTCCGCCTTTGGTGGCGTTAAAGGGCGCAGCGAGCTTCCTGGCTACGTCGACCGGTATATGAACGGCGAGATCAATATCGACGACTTCATTACCCACGACATGCCGTTTGAGAAGATCAACGAAGCCTTTGATTTACTGCATGCCGGTAAGAGCATTCGTACCGTGTTGCATTACTGAGTATTATAGTTGGCACGTTTAAACGCGGTGGGGATAACCTGCCGCGTTTGTTGCATTTAAAGGAACCTGCCCATGAGCATGAGTGAAACTTTAGAACTGGTGTCTGCTAACCGCAGTTTCGGTGGCTGGCATAAGCGCTACCGCCACTACTCCCGTGCGCTGGATTGCGACATGACCTTTGCCGTTTATTTGCCGCCCCAAGCGGAAAATGAACGTGTACCCCTGCTTTGGTGGCTCTCTGGGCTGACCTGCAACGACGAAAATTTCATGCAGAAAGCGGGTGCGCATCGCATCGCTGCCGAGCTTGGAGTGGCCATCGTTTGCCCTGACACCAGCCCTCGAGGAACGGATTTACCTGGCGAGCATGAAAGCTACGACTTGGGCTCCGGCGCTGGGTTTTACGTGAATGCCACGGAGTCCCCCTGGAAGCCTCACTACCGCATGTATGACTATGTGATTGAAGAGTTACCTTCCGTTGTGCGTCAGCACTTCCCGGTCAATGGGCGTGAGTCTATTAGTGGCCATTCGATGGGGGGCCATGGTGCTTTGATTTTGGCCTTACGCCATCCTGGGCGCTTCCGCTCGGTATCGGCTTTTTCACCGGTGGTCAATCCGATGAATTCTCCTTGGGGGCAGCAAGCGTTCACTGCTTATCTGGGCGAGGATCAGTCGCGCTGGCGCCAGTATGATGCCTGCGAACTGGTGGCTAATGGGGCATCACGCCAGCGGCTATTCATCGATCAGGGCGAAGCGGATCAATTCCTGGAAGAGCAGCTTCAACCCGAGCGTTTAGAAGCCGTTTGTGAAGAGCACGATCACCCCTTAACACTGCGCCGTCAGCCGGGCTACGATCATAGTTACTTCTTCATTGCCTCGTTCATTGAGGATCATCTGCGCTATCATGCAGACCACCTCATGAAGCGTTAAGGATAACGGAATGCTCAATCGCTCGCTGCGCCGTTTCATGCGCCTGCTCTGGCGCTTTGTTTGGCGCGGCTTTTTAGCGTTTGCGCTGCTGTCAGTCGCGCTGGTACTTCTGTTTCGCGTTGTTCCTCCACCGGGGTCGATGGTGATGGTTGAACGCAAAATACAGAGTTGGATCAATAGCGAGCCGATCCGCTTACAGCGCGAGTGGCGTGGTTGGGATTCACTCTCTGTTAACGCCAAACTGGCCGTGATTGCCGCCGAGGATCAGCGTTTCCCCCATCATAGTGGCTTTGATTTAGTAGAGCTGCGGCGTGCCTTGCAGGCGAGCCAAGAGGGCGGCCGCCTACGGGGCGCCAGTACCTTAAGCCAGCAAACGGCGAAAAACATTTTTTTGTGGACTGGCCGAAGCTGGACCCGCAAGGGGCTCGAGGCATGGTTTACACTGCTGATTGAGATACTTTGGAGCAAGCAGCGCATTCTTGAGGTTTATCTCAATGTGGCAGAGTGGGATCGCGGTGTGTTTGGGTTGGAGGCAGCTGCTCAGCACTATTTTGGCGTCTCGTCCAATTCACTTACCGAGCGCCAAGCTAGCCTGCTAGCCGCTATTTTACCTAGCCCATTAACACGTAGCGCCGCTCGGCCCGATGCACAGGTTGAGCGGCGCAGTCAGTGGATACGCCAACAAATGCGTAATTTGGGTGGGGCTGATTATCTTGAGTATCTTTAACCATGGCAGTCAGTTGTTGGGCACTGGTTATATAACACTCTCCATATGTTTTTCTAGTTATATTTAGCCTCGTCGATAATGGCCAGTGATTCCAGGTTTGGGTAGGAAAAGTAGTACCCCTGTTGGACTGGTATGCCGAGCGCCAGCAGGCAGCGCGACTCTTTACGGGTTTCAACACCCTCAGCAATAAGTTGTGTTCCCAGTGTGCTGGCGAGTGTCACTAGGCTTTTGAGTATGGCTTGGCGGCGCTTATCGCTATCGCAATCCATGACCAGATCCCGATCAAGTTTCAGCGTATCGGGCCTTAGGTCGGTTAATAAATCAAGATTGGCATAGCCGTTACCAAAATCATCAAGGGAGGTCGTGAACCCCATCTCACGGTAGCTTTCGATAATCTTGCGCATATGGCCGCGGTCTTTAACCCGCTCTGTTTCGGTTATTTCAAAATTGAGCCGCTCGGTGGGAAAACCAACCCGATGCGCTGTTTCCAGAGTGGCTTGAATGCATGCTTTGGGTTCGTAAACGGCATTGGGTAAGAAGTTAATAGAAAGTTTTTCCTGCATACCCAGATCGCTGGCTAGTTCTATCGCGCAAATACGGCATGCTTGATCGAAGCGATACATCAACGCTGGCGTCACTTGCTCAAGAATAGAATAGGCAGACTCTCCATTGGGTCCACGTACTAAAGCCTCGTAGTAAATAATCGCTCGCTGAGTGACATCAACGATCGGTTGAAACGCCATGGTAAATGCAAAAGGTACCGGTGAATCGCAACGGTTACATTGCCCGTTCACCCTGGCACAGTGGTGTTGTGCTGACATGTTTATCCAAGCCTAGGTATAAAAATATCGTTATCGTCTGATCGCCCCATGGGCGGGTTTTCGTATAACCATCACCACCCCGGTGATGGCGACCAACATTCCCACTAGTCCTAGCAAGGGAAGACGTTCGTCAAATAGCCACCACGCTTGTAGCGCGGTGACCGGTGGTACAAGATAAAAAAGACTCGCTACCCGCGAGGCTTCCCCTTTTTTTATCAAGGCCATGAGTAACAGAATAGCGGCAATTGAGAGAATCAACACCAACCAAGCCAGTGTAAATACAAAGGTGCTGCTCCACTCCACTTGGCGCGTTTCAAATAGCAGAGCGCCGCTTCCCAGTAGCATGCAGGCTGCCAAGTATTGGATCACCGCCCCAGACAGCAGCGGCATCGTCGTGCAATATCTTTTTTGATAGAGCGTGCCTAACGAAATACCCAGCAAAGCGGCGGTGACGCAAAGTAAAGCACTAATGCCAAAGCCATCAAACAGCGACTCACCAATATCGAGCTTGCTACCAAGTACCAAGCTAATGCCGATAAGTCCAAGCCCCAGCCCTAACCACTGGCGCGAGGAAAGTCGTTCGCCTAGTAACGGCCCGGCAAAGACGGCGGTGAGTAGCGGTTGGACGCCTACTAATAAGGCCGCTAAGCCAGCGGGCATACCTAAATAAATGCCATAAAAAACACCACCCAAGTAAGCACCGTGAACAAGGAAGCCCGATATGGCGATATGTGTCCATAACCTAGGCGATGAAGGCCAAGGGATACGCATCAAAAGTGCCAACGGGATCAACAGTAATAAGGTCAGCACAAAGCGAATAAACAGAAAGGTGAAAGGTTCTGCGTAGGGGAGGCCAAATTTGGCGCCAATAAATCCTGTGCTCCATAGAAGTACAAACACGGCAGGCATGGCGGACAAGCCAATAGATGCTAGATTTTTTTCTTTTAAATCACTGAATTTTAATGACATTTTTATTTCCTGGTAGCGTGTTTAAATTTTTTTAAATTACATATTGTTCTTTTTGTTACTAACTTTTACATAAGAGATTGAACCTGATCGAACACAGCGCGTCTCAATGGGCACATACACAACGCAATATTGAGGTTTTACTATGCAACGTATGACTGCTCTGTTCTCTGCTGCCCTGCTCGCCACAGGTTTAATGACCGCTACTGCTCATGCCCAGCAAGACCAGGAACCGGCACAAGATCCGATGGCTACTCAGCAAGCAGCACCTGCCCAGGATTTTTCTGATGATCAACTTCAGCAGTTTGCCGATGCTTCTCAAGAAATTGCCGTTATTTCTCAAGAATATACCCAGCGTCTGCAGGAAGCGGAAGATGAGTCAGCGCAGCAGGAAGTGCGCACAGAAGCTAATGACCGCATGATCGAAGTAGTCGAAAACAGCGGTCTTGATGTTGATACCTTCAATGCAATTGGTCAATCCATTCAGCAAGACCCTGAAATGATGCAGCGTGTTCAGGAAATGGCGAGCCAATCTTAATCCTGCCACTGTTATCGGCTGATGACGTTATTAGTGTAGCTAACTTAACAAATTAATTAGCCACGTAACTATCAGCTTGGCCTAGGCCATCAAAGCCCGGTGCTTCTTGCATCGGGCTTTTTGTTGTTTACAAGTTTTATGCTGCAGCCTTTCGGTAGAGACCGATTATCGTGCCTTGTGGGGTTTACCTTCCTCAGCCTACCCGCCACACTTTATACACTAGCCCAACCATTGGCCGGCAAGCCGAAGGAGTCCATATGGATGTCGAATTGTTAGAAATACGCCAGCATATGGGACAGTTTCCCCCGTTTGACGGGCTGTCGGATGATCTTCTCGATGCTATCGCTGAACAAGTGGAAGTCAGCTATTTCAAAACCGGTAATAGCATTTTAGAGCTCAATGAAACACTCAATGACCTTTGCTATATACGTAGCGGTGCGGTAGAAGTCTATCGTAGCCAGGGGGAGCTCTATAATCGCTTGGGTGAAGGCGATATTTTCGGTCACTTCAGCCTGCTGCGTAATCATAAAGTGCGTTTTCCTGCCCAGGCCATTGAAGATACCTTGATTTACTTTATCCCTAACGCTGTGTTCCAACGGCTGTGTGAAGAAGATGAGGACTTCGCCGATTTTGTCGAGTTGGAACGGCCGCGGCTAGAAACGGCCGCCGAGCAGCAGAAGAAATCCAACGACATGATGGTGACCAGGATCCGCAAGTTGCTGACGCGTTACCCTGTCATGGTCGAAATCTCAACCAGCGTTCAGCAAGCAGCGCAGCAGATGAGTGAAGCCCAAGCCTCGGCACTGCTAGTATTGAAAGAGGGCAGCGATAACCCACGCTTTAGCTTTAAGGACAGCGAAGGCCAGACGTGGCAAATGTACGGTATTTTGACCGACAGCGATTTTCGTACTCGCGTGGTGGCTGAAGGGCTATCCCCGCAGACCACGGTGGGCGAGGTGGTTTCCCCGCGGTTGATTACGGTTCAATCCGATGCCTCTGTCTATGAAGCCATGCTGACGATGTTACGCAGCAACGTGCATCACTTGCCCGTGCTTTATCGGCAGCGTCCGGTGGGCGTGGTGCATCTCTCCGATATTATCCGTTATGAAACCCATAGCGGCCTCTATTTGGTGAGTAATATTTTTAACCAGTCCAGCGCTCAGGGGCTGGCACGTTTAGCTCCCGATGTGCGGGCAGCGTTTGTACGCATGGTACAGGAGGGCGCTAACTCGCAAATGGTGGGCAGTGCGCTGTCTACGATAGGGCGAAGCTTTACACGGCGCTTGCTAGAGATGGCGGAAGCGGAACTAGGCCCACCGCCAGTGCCCTACTGTTTCATGGTCAATGGCTCCATGGCACGTAATGAACAGAGCATTGTTACTGATCAGGATAATGCACTGATTCTCTCCGATGAGTTTATTCCCGAACAGCACGACGGTTACTTTTACGCTTTGGCAAAGATAGTCAGCGATGGCTTGGATGCCTGTGGCTATACCTACTGTAAAGGTGATGTGATGGCGACTAACACTCAGTGGCGCCAGCCATTAAGCGTTTGGAAACGTTATTTTCAGGACTGGATGGCCAATCCCACGCCCGAACGATTGCTGCACAGCTCGATATTTTTCGACCTGGACAGCTGTTATGGCGAAGAACTCTATGTGGAAGCGTTGCAAGACCTGATTGCTGAAACGGCCCCTAAATCACCGCTGTTTTTAGCCGCCATGGCGCGTAATGCCCTCAATCGCACGCCACCGTTAGGGTTTTTTCGCACTTTTGTCATGGAGCAGGACGGCAAGCACAATAACTCTATCAACCTTAAACGCCGCGGCACCGCGCCGATGGTGGATTTGGTGCGTATCCACGCCCTGGCCTGCGGCTCTAAAGCACAGAACTCTTTTCAGCGCTTAAATGACATTGGCGATACCCAATTATTAGCGACCGGGATGAGTGAGAAACTCAGCTATGCGTTTGAGTTTCTATGCATGTCGCGGCTTCGACATCAGATGATCGACCTGCAAGAAGAGCGTCAGCCAGATAATAATATCGAGCCTGAAAATGTCGAGGATAGCGAGCGTCATACCCTGAAAGATGCTTTCCAAGTGTTGAGTAATGCACAGAAGTTTTTGAAGTTTCGCTACCCAATGCCTGCTCAACGGCAGGGGCGTTGATATGCACGGCATACGTCCACGTCAGAAAATTACCCAGGCCGACTGGGCAGGCTATATGGCTCAGCGTGCAGAGCGGGCCAGTAGTCCGGCGCTTCAACAATTTTTTAGTACACCACTGCCAGATCCCGAAACGCCGATTGCCGAGGTGCCAATGGTGGCGCTGGATATGGAAACCACTGGGCTGGATGAGCGGCGTCATGCGATTGTTAGTATTGGCGTTGTGCCCTTCACGTTAAACCGTATCAAGCTGGCAGAAAGGCGCTATTGGGTCGTGAACCCTTCACGGCCGCTGGCAGAAGCTTCCATTGCTTACCATCATATTACCCACTCGGAAATCGCTGAAGCACCGGATTTAGAAATGATATTGGATGACCTTTTAGCCCAGTTAGCGGGGCGCTTAGTCGTTGTCCATTTCCGCAATATTGAGCGGCCCTTCCTAGAGGCTGCTGTTAAAGCACGCCGGGGGGAAGGGGTGCTGTTTCCTATGATCGATACGATGTCATTGGAAGCGCGGCTTCATCGTCAAACGCTTTGGGCACGTTTTCGCCGTTGGCTAGGTCGTCCACCCGTGTCGATACGCTTACACGCTAGCCGTGAACGCTATGGTTTGCCTGCCTATCAAGGCCATCATGCCTTGGTCGACGCGCTAGCAACCGCCGAGCTATTGCAGGCGCAAATTGCCACCCACTATCGAGCTGACACCCCCTTAAAAAATGTTTGGTGTTAAAAGTGACCCATAAAAAAACGGGCAACCCTTGGGTTGCCCGTTTGCTTTACGCATTAAACGTCTTAGACAGCTTTCGGTTCGCTCATTAACCCTTTGATGATGGCATAACATGCCACTAGCAAAATGATGGTGAACGGGAAGCCCGTCGATACGGCCATGGTCTGTAGTGCCGTTAAACCGCCGCCTAGTAGCAATGCAATCGCAATCGCGCCTTCAATGATTGCCCAGAACACCCGCTGTGGCGTTGGCGCATCGACTTTGCCGCCCGCCGTGATTGAGTCAATCACCAACGAACCCGAATCGGATGAAGTGACAAAGAAAATAATCACCAACAAAATGGCAATAAACGAGGTGATTTGCGATAGCGGTAGCTGTTCCAGCATGATGAATAGCTGAAGATCGACACCGGCATCCCGCACAGCGCTAATACCTTGGTTCACATACTGATCAATCGCCGTGCCGCCAAAGGTGGTCATCCAGAGTACTGATACCAATGAGGGTATAAGGAGTACTGAAACCAAAAATTCGCGAACGGTACGGCCACGTGATACGCGTGCGATGAACATACCGACGTATGGAGACCAGGAAATCCACCACGCCCAGTAGAAGGCTGTCCAGCCTTGGCTGAAGTTAGCATCTTCACGGCCAAATGGGTTCGATAAGGCAGGTAGATGAACCGCATAGCTCCATAGGTTCTCAAAGAAGCCAGTTGCAATAAGCAGGGTAGGACCGACCGCGATCACAAAGAACAGCAGTAGCGCGGCCATTGCAATATTGATTTTGGACAGCAACTGCACGCCCTTATCGACGCCAGCAACTATTGAACAAACGGCAATAAGCGTAATACCGATAATCAGTAGCACCATGGTGATATCACCTTCAGGCGCGCCGAATAGGTAAGTGAGTCCCGCTGCCGCTTGGCTAGCACCTAGCCCAAGCGAGGTGGCCAAGCCAAAAAGCGACGCAAATACCGCCAGAATATCAATCAAGTGGCCCGGCCAGCCCCAAACGCGCTCACCTAGAATCGGGTAGAACACTGAACGCATTGAGAGCGGTAGCCCTTTATTGAATGAGAACAGCGCCAATGAAAGCGCGACGACGGCGTAAATCGCCCAGGGGTGTAAGCCCCAGTGGAAAATCGTTGCCGCCATGCCCAGTGCTGCTGCACCCGCGGCATCGCCCTCGGCGCCTGACAACGGTGCCCAGCTGCCACCATCAAAAGAGGTACCAAAGTGGGTCAGTGGTTCATTGACGCCGAAGAACATCAGGCCAATGCCCATGCCTGCGGCAAATAGCATCGAGAACCAGCCCATGTAGGTAAAATCGGGTTTGGCATCAGCGCCACCAATGCGGATTTTACCTAAGGGGGAGAAAATTAGGCCTACACACAAAATAACGAAAATATTGGCGGCCGAAATAAAGAACCACGCTAGATTGCCTGTCAAGAAGCTGAAGATCGCGTCATAGATAGGGGCGATCGCCTCTTGCAGCGCAAGCGTTAAAATAACAAATAGCAGTACCACGATGGCCGAAATGGTGAACACCTTGCCGTGTAGATCAAGGTTAACGCCCATGGTATTCGTGGTGATATTGTCTTGGCCGATCACATAGTCGGTATCAATTAAATTCGCTGGGCCATCTGGAGCAGGTATGCCCTCAGAGACTGTCTCTTCAAGGTGGTGTTTGTCGTCGTGGTTATCCACTGGAGCCTCTCTCTTTCGATCAGATGTGTCGATCAAAAAATGTTGAACAGTAACCAAAATGTGGTCATCAACCAACATTCCAGGGCGCGCATTAAGAGGCACACAATAGCAAATCTGTTAAAACAGGATTCAACGTATTGTGAACCATAGCGCTTATAACGACAGCAGAGGGCCGAAGCCCCCTGCTGCAGTATCTTGCTCGTGCGGTGTTAGCTATCGAGCCACTGCTCTACGACATCTTGATTGTCTTCAACCCACTGCTTGGCGTTCTCGTAAGGATCGCTGCCGTCTTCCTGGTTCATGAGCATGACTTCGCCCATTTGCTCCGGCGTCCATTCGAAAGCATCGAGAATCGCATAGGCTTCGGGCATATCACCCTCTAGCCCTTCGCGTGTCGCGGTGTGGATTTGCTCCGCACCGCCATAGACATTCTCAGGATCGTCCAGGTATTTAAGGTCAAAACGGGCAAACATCCAGTGGGGCGTCCAGCCAGTCACCACTACGTCTTCTTCATTACTAATCGCGCTGGATAAGGCGGCTGTCATCGTGGCGCCACTACCACTACGCAGGTCCAGCTCAAGGTCATAGGTATCCACAACCTCTTCGGTCAGACCCATTAGGCCTGCACCGGGGTCAATACCGATGATCTCGCCGTTAAAGCTGTCAGCGTTGTCGTTTAGGTCAGCAATAGAGTCGACGTCGGTGTACTCAGGAACGACGAGGCCCAGCTTGGTGCCGTCCAGGTTTGGTCCTAGGTCTTCTACGCTATCACCCAGGCGTTCCATGTAGTCGGCATGGGTAGTGGGCAGCCAAGCGGCAACGATGGCATCTGCATCGCCAGTAGATAGCGCTTGGAACATAGCGGCTGCCGAGAGCGAGGTGAGATCGACCTCGTAGCCAGCTTGCTCGAGGACAGCGGCAATGACGTTGGTGGAGGCAACTTCAGAAGACCACTCCACGTAGGCCAGGTTGATCGTACCTTTCTCTTCTTCGGCTTGTGCTGCACTGCTAATAGCAACGCCTGCACCGGCTAACAGTGCTAGTGAGGCAATACGTATACGGAGGTTCATGGTGCGATATTTCATTCACTTTCTCCCTTGGGTATAAATTATTAACGTATCTAATGGCTGCCTAAAACAGCATGGTGAGCAAGAAGCGACTTGGCAAGCCATTGGCTCAACGCAGCCGCTTCTGTCTGTTTGCTTAATTAGCGCGTTTCATCTTATTGTCGGGTTTTTCTAAGCGATTGGGTTAAGCGGTCAAGCAGCATGGCCAGAATCACCACCGCAATACCTGCTTCGAAGCCATCACCTGGGCGCAAACGTTGAATGGCGCGCCAGACTTCGCTACCTAGGCCATCGGCACCAATCATGGCGGCGATCACGACCATGGAGAGGGCGAGCATAATGGTCTGGTTGATGCCCGCCATGACAGTGGGCAGTGACAGCGGTAGCTGAACTTTGAACAGTTTCTGACCACGCGTGGCGCCGTAAGCATCGGCGGCTTCAATGAGCTCTACCGGCACCTGACGAATCCCCAACGTGGTAAAACGAATTGCTGGGGGCATCGAGAAGATGACCGTCGCGAAAATCGCCGAAACAGAGCCGATCCCGAAAAACGGAATGGCCGGAATCAAATAAACGAAGGCAGGCATGGTCTGCATGAAATCCAGAATCGGCATGATCACCCGGTAAAGCCGATTGGATAACGCGGCCGCGATGCCTACCGGTAGAGCGATCACTACCGCCACCATCGTGGCAAAGACGACCAGCGTGAGCGTCTCGATCATCGGGTTCCAAAGGCCTAAGTTCCAAATCAGTGCAAGACCGGCCGTGGCGCCTATCGCTAAGCGAACGCCAGCTAACTTCCAGCACAGTAAGGCTATCAAGCCCAGCAGCGCCCACTCAGGCAGCCACATCAAGCTGTCGTTTAAAACATCAATGCCGGTCTGCGTGAAGCGGGAAATACCACGGGTAACCAAAGAATATTCGCTGGTTAACCAAGTCAGGCCGCTCTCAATCCAGTCACCTAGCGGAATGCGTGGGATATCCATTATTGCTCTCCTGCCCGTGCCAGTTCATCGAGTACTGCGCCTTTTACCACTACGCCGAGCAATTGATCCTGCTTATCGGTAACGGCGATAGGGAAGCTCTTTTCGCTAAACATGGCAAACAGGTTGTGCAGTGGCTCATCCATAGGGACTTTGCGGAAGTCTTGGGTTAGGTAGGCGGTGATGGATCCCGCACCTTCTTCGATTGCTCGACTCGCAGCGTCGGCTTCCAACAAGCCCAGCAAGCGACGATCACGGTCAACAACATAAATCGAATCGATGCTGTGGTCACGCATACGGTGTAACGCCGTGCGCGGTCCATCGCTTTCACGAGCGGTGGTGCGCAGCGGACGCATAGCACTTTCAGCGGTCAAGATACGTGAACGATCGACCCCTTCGATAAAGCGCCGCACGTAGTCATCTGCTGGCTGGGTGAGAATCTCTTCCGGCGTGCCGATCTGTACCACTTCACCATCTTTGAGCAGCACGATGCGGTCACCAATATTGAGCGCCTCGTCCAGGTCATGGGTGATGAACACGGTCGTCTTCTGCATTTTGGTTTGTAACTGCAAAAGCTCTTGCTGCATATCTTTACGAATCAGCGGATCCAGTGCCGAGAAGGCTTCATCCATCAACAGCACGGTGGCATCGTTGGCCAATGCGCGGGCTAGGCCAACGCGTTGCTGCATCCCGCCTGAGAGTTGATTGGGGAAGGCGTCTTCCCAGCCCTCCAAACCAACTTGCTTCAACGCGTTATGAGCAATTTTTTGGCGCTCAGTTTTCTCTACACCGCGAATTTCCAAACCGAACTCGGCATTCTGCTGCACAGTGCGGTGCGGAAATAGCGCGAAATTTTGAAATACCATAGAGAAATGACGGCGACGACACTCCAGCAGCGCTTTCTCTTTCAGTGTGGGAATGTTCTCACCGTCGATGACGATCTCACCTTCGGTGGTTTCAATCAGACGGTTCAGGCAACGAATCAACGTTGATTTTCCCGATCCTGAAAGTCCCATAATCACCAATAGTTCGCCTTCATAAACGTCAAACGAAATATTGGAAAGTCCCAGCGTCTGGCCCGTTTTCTCCAGAATTTCCGGGCGCTTCATGCCCTGGTCACGAAGCTCAATAGCTTTTTGGGGGTGCTTGCCAAAGACTTTACTTAAGCCGCGCACTTTAATTTTGACGGGTCGTGTCTCGTCCATCGGCGGTGCCTTTTTGTTGAGCGAAATGAATGGCGATTGATAACAGCCCAAGCGGCGTCACAACCTCATTCATAAAAGGAAAGATAACTTGTGATGGTAAATTTATTAATAATTATTATACATAGGTAGGGCGTGTGTGTCACAAAGGCTCGCTCAACGGAACAGCTCACGCCACATGTGCCATTTTTTACCCGCCCCTATTGACGGTAAGTGGACTCTAATTTGTTTTTAATTTTTTGTAAGCAATTGATTTTTATGTTTTAAAATTAAGTATTGGATAAGTTGGCACATTAAGTGAATTGTTCGTTTGTATACACGATGATTAATGGACAAGGATAGTCATCAAGTAGCTTTTACAGGCGTTAGAAATGGAGGTAGGTGTTATGGATGAACAACTTGAGCGCAACGGAAGTAAGCAAGCTGCCAAGCGTCCACGCTGGTTAACACTGTGTATGATGGCCTCTGCTGCCAGCGTGATAGTGCTTTCAGGCTGTGGGGATAACGAAGAGCCAGCGCCTCCGGCTGAAGAACCATCCCCTTTAGAGCAAGATAACGGCAGCGGTCAATCGTCTAGCCTTGAGCAAGAGCCTGCTATTGAACAGGATCCTGCCCTAGATGAAAATTCAGGCTCTGCGGGGTCTATGACGCAAAGTACAGGCGCTGAATCAGAAGAACCGATGTCTGAAAGCAATATGTCTGAAGATGGCGCTTCTGAAGAAAGCATGCCCGACGATACGATGGACGAGCCCGCCACAGGTACAATGAATCCTGACGAAGACGAAGCAGGATTTGGCGAAGGGACGGATCCTATGCCGGGTGATGATAGCGATACCGCTCCGAATACAGACGAAGACGACGAGACCACCAGTAACCAGTAACTGTTATATGTACCGCTCCCTACGATGGTAAGTCGCATCAGCTGTTTGTTCCCTGCGGCTGCTCCACACGATTTACCATCCTTTCCGCCCCCGCGCCCGCGGGGGTTTTTTTATGGCTAATCACTTTATCTTTTTATAAAGGCGCGGTTTTAGCGCTGTATCGTCTGGAAATTTAGAGTTTCGCCGCTATGGTATAAGACTTAGCGTTAATGTTAATTGCCTGAACGTTACGATAAACGGTAGATGCCAATAAGGAGAGAATTCGACATGATGTCATTAAAAGCCAACATACGGCCTTATGCGTTATTACTAATGGCACTGCTTTCAGTGGTCTCGCTGTCTGGCTGTGGTGAGAGTGCTCCCCCTGAAACAGATGCTCAGCCTGAAGAGCAAGAGCCTATGAATACGGGACCTATGCCGTTAGACAGTGACCCCGCCAGTGAAGCGCCCGGCGGGGTAACGGAATAAACAGCCTAGCCCGGCGCAAGCGCCACTACTCTTCATTATCTTCAAGGCGGCGGTAGAGCGTTCTGCGCGCAATGCCCAGCACCTCTGCCGTACGCCTTTTGTTGCCGCCCGTCGCTTCCAACACTTTGTTAATATAGCGTCTTTCAACTTCTTCCAAACTGGGCCAGCGGATCGGAGGGGGCGTTGGCATTTGGTTGCCTGTCACTACTTCGCCGCTCAAGGTAGGCACCAATGGTGTGCCGTTTTCCGACGTAGACTGCTCGCGTAATCGCTCGGGTAAGTCTTTATGGCTGAGTGAGCCGTCTTCGCTGAGGGTAACGCCGCGCATAATGGCGTTTTCCAGTTCACGTACGTTGCCTGGGTATGTGTAATTAAGCAGGTTGTTGAGGGCTTCGGGCTCGATTTTCTCAATCTGCTTACCCTGTGCTTCTGAATGTTTATCGATCAGGGCAAAGATAAGGTGCTCGATGTCACTGCCGCGTTCGCGCAGGGGCGGAATGCGAAGCGAAAAAGTTTCCAAACGGTAGAAAAGGTCGCTGCGGAAATTTTCATGCTCAATCTCTTTTTCCAGATTGCGGTGGGTGGCGGCAATGATGCGTACATCGACTGGCTCTTCGCGTTCACTCCCCACTGGGCGCACGGTTTTCTCCTGCAAAGCGCGCAGTAACTTGGCTTGAAGATTAATCGGCATTTCGCCAATTTCATCTAAGAAGAGACTGCCCCCTTGAGCGCTGTGAAATAGCCCTTTGCGCGCTTCATTAGCGCCGGTAAAGGCACCTTTGACATGGCCAAAGAACTCACTTTCCATCAAGTCCGCGGGAATGCTCGCGCAGTTCACCGGCACAAAAGGCTGGTCGTTACGCGGGCTTTCCTGGTGAATAGCGCGGGCGAGTAGCTCTTTACCAGTGCCGCTTTCACCTAAAATAAGAATCGGCGCATTGCTTTTCGCTAAACGAGAGGCGTCATGAAATAGCGCCTGCATGACCTGGCTTTTACCGACAATGCCGTGGAAATGACTGATATCCGCGTCGTGGGAAACCGCCAAACGCTGGCGTTCGAGCACGCGAAAGACGGCTTCGCGAATAGCATCCAAATCGAGGGGCTTGGTTAAAAAGTCGTCAGCCCCCATTTTCAACGCCTCGACGGCTTGGTCAATGGTGCCAAAGGCGGTAATCACGATAATGCCCAGCTCACTGCCTGCTTGGCGTAGCTGCTGGAGTAACTGTATACCCGTCATGCCGGGTAAGCGTACGTCGGTAATTACCAATGAGACGGTGGTGTGGCTCAGTAAGGCTATGGCCTCCTCAGCGCTAGGCACACCAAGCGTGGAGTAGCCTGCATCCTGCAGTTCTTCCTCTAATAACTCACGTATAGCGGCGTCATCTTCCACCACCAATAAAGGTAAAAGGTGTTCCTGATGGGTCACAAACGTTGTCCTCACGCGGATGCGGTTTCACTAATGGGTAGTGTAATTTCAAATCCAGCGCCGCCAAGGGCGCTATCAAACACGCCGATCGTGCCGCCGTGGTCGTTAATAATGCGATGTACCATTGAGAGCCCCAAACCACTGCCCTGGCCGACGGGTTTGGTCGTAAAAAATGGATCGAACACTTTATGATGATGAGAGCCGGGGATGCCTGGGCCATCATCTTCGACACAGAGCGTTAATTCATTCTCATGCTGCTGGGCGCGTACGCGTATCCGGCTGACGTCAGGTGCTTGCGCCGCATTTCTCAGCAAATTGGTCATTACCTGGATAAGCTGCTGACCATTGGCGAGTAAGTTGGGTGTCGGCGACGGTAATTCAATGTCTAAACGAATATTGCGTGGTTCTAGCTCTTCTTCAACCAAATCGCTGGCGCTGGTAATCAGCTGATCAAGCGCTAAATCACCCTTTTCTACATTATGCTGACGGCCCAATTCCATCAACTGGCGCACAATTTCAACGATACGCTCTACTTCTCCACGAATTCGCCCTAAGCGAGCGCGCTCGTCATCACCAATGATATCGCGGCGTGCCAAGCGCTGAGCTTGGCCATTGATCACCGTTAACGGTGCTCCTATTTCATGGGCGACGCCGGCCGCTAGCACACCTAATTCCGCCAGCTTTTTAGATTTACGCAGGCGCTTTTCTAACTCTATTTCGCGGCGCTGGCGATCTTCGATTTCGTGATCTTTCTCTGCCATCGCATCCAGCATGCCATTCAAGCCGGAGGCGAGACGGCGATACTCAGTGGGGCCATCTTCAGTGGCGCGCTGGCTGCGGTCACCATCCTCCACCAGTAACATGACGTGGAGTAGCCGGTTCAGCGGCCGTTCAATATGGCGGCGGAACCCCCACCAAATACTAAAGACAATCCCTGCGGCGCCGATCACAAAGACCAACACGGCCACAATGCTGATAAAGCCCGTATAGTTCTCAATCCCTGTATTTAACCGATTAACCTGCAGCACACCATATACCGTGCCATCTTGCGAACGCAGGGGTGTCAACGCAGAGTAGTAATTCCAGCCTTCATACTGCCGGTAGTTGCTATATAAATCATCGCGCTCAATGACTTGCTGAATCTCTTCCTGAGTGAAGATGTCTTTGCCAAGGCCGAGCCCGTAAATGTCGCGTCCTTGGGTGTCGAACACATAGGCGCCATAAATGCGATGAAAGGAGAACGCCGATTGAAGGGCTTCTTCCAGGGGTGTATTGCTATCGGGGGTCACCGCGTAGCTCAGCGACGAACTCAGCGTACGGGTGATGATCTCTACTTCCGTCTGTAGCTTCGAGCGTACATTATCCTCAAGCGACTTAATGGCCACTAAGCTGAACACCACCAGGATGATAAACAGCGGGACGATCACTGTTAATATAATTAAATTGCGTAATCGCATGTGGTATCCATGGTGGTGCTCTTTTTGATAATGGAAAGTTTACATAAGAAAAGCGAATAGGGCGGTGCTACTGGTTGGTCGACATCTGGTCGGTCGGCATCAGACGATAGAGGCCGCCTTGAGGGTCGTCAGTGAGTAGATAAATGCCATCGGGCCCTTGTCGAACATCCCGAATGCGACCGATTTCACCTTGTAAAATTAGCTCTTCTTCGGCCACCTTGCGTTCTTCTAAACGCAGACGCAGCAGTTTCTCACTGCCAAGGCCGCCTGCCAACAGATTACCTTTCCACGCGCTGAAAGCGTCGCTAGTCACTTCTGCTAATCCGGCAGGCGCAAAACGGCCGTCAAAGACATACACAGGATCCACCATGCCAGGCAGAGAATCTTCGCCAATCGGTTCATTGGTGGCGTAATCGTTACCCTGACTGACTTCCGGCCAGCCATAATTATGGCCCGCTTCGATATGATTGAGTTCATCGCCGGTTCGCGGACCGTGTTCTGATGCCCACGCTTCGCCACTACTCATCACGGTCATGCCCTGAATATTACGGTTTCCCATGGAGTAAATTTCGTTAAGCGTAGAGTCATCGTCCACATAGGGGTTGTCGTCAGGCACGCCGCCTGTAGCGGTAAGGCGCAGCGTTGAACCCGCGTGGTCATCGCTTGCTTGGGCGCGAGGCGGCTCGCTACCTCGGTCGCCGATGCTCATTAGCAGCGTGCCGTCGGGCAGCCACGCGAGCCGCGAGCCATAGTGGCGGCCAGGGCCTGAGGCGCGATCCTGCTCAAACAAGTGTTCATCCTCACCCAGTTCGTTACCAAGCCATTTAACGCGTGATAGCGCCGAGCGCGTTTGATTGCCATCGGGTTTGCTCCAGGTGAAGTAAATCCAATCGCTGTCACCCGCGCTATCGCCGCCTTCAAAGTCAGGGTGTAGAACGATATCTAACAAGCCGCCCTGGCCCTGAGTGCTGACATCAGGCATCCCTTCCAGGGCGCGTGTTTCGCCACTGGTAGGGTCAACCAGCGTCAACTGCCCGCTGCGTTCGCTCACCAGGGAGCGGCCATCGGGTAAGAAGGCAACCGCCCAAGGGTGTTCAAAACCGTCGGCGATACGCTCAATTGAAAGCGTTAGGTGATCGGTTTCGAGCGACTCCTGAACCACTTCTGCGTTGGCGCTGTTCATGGTAGCCACCAGTATCAACACACTAATGCCCGCTACTCCAACGCTCACGGTGTGCCCACCACGAGTGGTGTGACCCTTATTGGTATACGTCATAGCGCTCTCCTGTCCAGCGTATCAATGCTCAGTAGTAACAATGCTCAGTAGTATCAATGGCAGTAGTGCCTCGCACCAATGCCGGTTTATGGGCACTCGTCTAGCAGTGACTCTTCCCCCGTGAGGGGGTTCCGCTATAGGTGGCTAAACGGCATTCCTTAATAGAGTTTACATGAGCAAGGCGAGCAACACCGGTAGGTAAACCAACGCTAGCAGCGTTGAGCAGAACACAAGGCTGGCAACGTAGGCAGGTTCACGCTGGGCACGCTGCGCAAACAGGTAGTTAAATACCGCCACGGGCATACACATTTGAACCACTAATATACTTTGTGCCAAGGGAGGAAGCCCCACCCAGCCAGCGATAAACCATGCGGCCGTGGCGGCAAGCGGAACGCGCACCAAGCTGAACCCTAAACCCGAACGCAGGTTCTTGACCTGAATGCTAGCCAGCGATACGCCCAAGGTAATCAGCATCAGCGGTACGGTAAAACCAGACATTAAATCCACCGTGTTCGCCAACCAAGGGGGAAGCGAGGTGCCAGTCAACAAGAGCGCCATGGAGATAAGGATGGCGTAAACGGTCGGCGTTTTAACGAGCGTTATAAGCGGATTTCCCTGGCTATTAAGCGCCGCGCCAAGCGTGAATTGGAACAGCGAGACGGTCACCATGACCGTGATGCCATAGGCAAAGCCTGCACTGCCAAACGCGTAAAGCACCACGGGTAAGCCCATGTTACCGGTGTTGGGATACATCATGGGTGCGAGCAGTACTCGCCATTGGCGGCGTAACAGTTTTGCCACGCCAAAGGTTGCAACGCCCATGGTGATAATCACCAGTGCGGCCGCTAGCATGGTACGGCCAAAGGTCGCTGCATCAATGTCGGCACCCGCTAGGGAGGCCAGTACCAGCGAGGGTGTGCCAATGTTAAATACCAGCCGGGTGATAAAGTCGACCGGGTAGGGTTGGCCTAAACGCACCCATAAATAGCCAAGCCCTGCACCGGCAAGCACAGGCGCCATGACGGCAAAAAGTTCGGCAAGCATCGAGTATCCTTGGCATTCGTTAGGCGACTATTGTCGTTAATGAGCGGGCTAACTGGCAAGGTAAACACTCGAATTAGGCTAAGCCGTGGCGGTTGTCGTATGCCACTGGGCCGGTACCTGGCTACGCAAGAACTCCAGCAGCGCATGGGTGCGTCGGGATTGATGCCCATAGGCATAGAGCAGGGTAATTGGCAATGGGACGGGCTCCCAGCCGGGCAGGCAGTTAAGCAGTTCGCCTGGGTGGTGCTGTTCTCGCTTGGCGGTGAGCCAGTGAGCAAGCAGGCCGATCCCCTGGCTACGTGCGATAGCGTCAATATGCAGGGCAGTGAGATCCACACGCAACCGTGAGCGTGGCGGACTAAAGGTGTACTCGCCATGTTCCGGGTGTGAGAGCAGTAGCCCATTGGAGGCTGAGCCCAGCAGGTCTATCCACGCATGCTGATTAAGCTCATTGGGGTGCTTGGGCATCCCTGCGGTCTCTAAATAGCGGGGGCTTGCATATAATCCGCGGGTTAAATATCCCAGGCGCTCCTGATTGAGCCCGCACTCATGCGTGGGCCCTAGCCACACATGCACACTGTTGCTGTGCATTTTAGTCGGCGGCGTTTCACGGGTTTGCAGCGTTAGCTCTACCTTTGGGTGTCGATTTAAAAACGCATCGATAGCGCTAGCCAGCCAGCTACGCGCTAAAGCGCCATGCACCTCGAGGGTGATTTCACCGCTGATCTCCTCACGCAGTTCAGCCAGCGCCTCCTGGCTATGGGCGGCCATCGCTAAAAGCTCGGTACAGTAGTTGTGAAAAAGCAGTCCCGCTTCGGTTGGGATTAAGCGATTGGCTTGCCGCCGGAGTAGGGGCTGATTGAGTCGGGTTTCCAATTGGCTGATGCGTCGACTCAGGGTCGACTTGGCCAAGCCAAGTTTTTGCGCACTGCGAGTCAAGCTGCCTGTGGTCATCACATCGGCAAAAGCGGTGAGTTCGTCGAAGTCATACATGGTCAGGCCCACAGGCAGAGGATGAATCTTAATTGTGCCACTGTTTGGTGCGAATGAAAATAATAGGCATTTGTGTTCCGTTTCTTTGAACGCACCGTCTCACCCTAAAGTGCAAAGAGTGTGTAAATATATAAATGCTAACAATTCGCATTTATAGGGCAATCGCTCACACACTATGAAGGATTTTGCTATGTCTCCCTGTTTGCGCCGTACGCTGCTGGCCAGCGCCGTTTCTAGCCTTGCCAGTGGCGCCTTGTGGGCACAAGAAGCGCCACGGCTGGATGATATGGTCGTGACGGCCTCCGGCTTTGAACAACAGATTACCAATGCCCCCGCCTCTATTAGCGTCGTGTCTCGAGAACAGCTAGAGCGGGGCTATTATCAAAATGTCACCGATGCCCTGCGTGATGTGCCCGGTGTGATCGTGACCGGTGGCGGCGCGGGGGATAACGGTCATGACATTTCGATTCGTGGCATGCCGTCTCAGTACACACTCATACTCGTGGATGGACGCCCGCAAAATTCGCGTGAATCACGGCCCAATGGTAATGCCGGGTTTGAGCAGGATTGGCTGCCGCCGCTACAGGCTATTGAGCGTATTGAAGTGGTGCGCGGCCCCATGTCAACGCTCTATGGCTCCGATGCCATTGGCGGCGTCATTAACGTTATTACCCGCAAAGTTGCCCAGGCGTGGCACGGTAATGTGCAGCTCGACACGGTGTTACAAGAAGACAGCGACTCAGGCGATAGCCGCCAAGCCAATTTTTATCTAAGCGGCCCCTTGGTAGGGGATAGGCTGGGGCTGCAACTTTACGGGCGCACCTCTCAGCGCGATGAAGACAACATTCTTAACGGCTACGAAGATAAAAGCCTGCAAAGCCTCACCGCGCGGTTCAGTCTTGCTGCCTCGGATAACCACGACTTTACCGCGGAAGCTGGGATTACCGAGCAGGAGCGGCAATCGCTGATGGGAAGATCAGCACCATCAGAAGGCTGCCGCGGTGGCTGTTCGGATAGTTTTAACGACTATACTCACCGCCATGTAGCGCTCACCCATAGTGGACGCTTTGATATTGGCACCAGCGAAAGCTTTGTCCAGCGGGAAACCAGCGAAAACCCATCGCGGGAAATTGAGATCACCAATACCACTGCTAAAACCAACCTGGTGATGCCCCTCGGTGCACATATGCTTACCCTTGGTGGGAGCTACGAAAAGGAGTCGCTGGATGATGACACCACCAATCAGATATCTGACCGTAACCACGTAGAGCAGCAGCAGTGGGCCCTGTTTGCAGAAGACGAGTGGCTGTTGACCGACGCCTGGGCGTTAACCGGCGGCATGCGGCTAGACGATGCCGAAAACTACGGCAGCCATATCAGTCCGCGCCTCTACAGCGTATGGAACCTGACGCCAGATTGGACGTTAAAAGGCGGCGTATCCACCGGTTTTCGTTCGCCCAATCTACGCGAAGTCACCGCTGATTGGGGGCAGACTAGCCGAGGCGGCGATGTCTACGGAAATCCAGATTTAGAGCCAGAAACCTCGCTTAATAAAGAGTTGGCGCTGTTATATGCCAACGATGCCGGGCTAAGTGGAGGTCTTACACTCTTCCATAATGATTTCAAAGATAAAATTACCCGCATTGCCTGCCCTGAAGGTGTGTGTGCCGATGAGCCCAACCAGTTCGGCAGTGATCCGACTTATCGTATCAACATCGATGAGGCCGTCACCCAAGGGGGTGAGGCAAGCTTAGCGGCGCCGCTAGGCGAGACGGTCGAGCTAACAGCCAGCTACACGTTTACCGACAGCGAGCAAAAAAGCGGCGAATACGCAGGCGAGCCGCTGACACAATTGCCTCGCCACCAAGTATCGGCCACGCTGGATTGGCAGGTTTCGCCCAAGCTACGCCAGTGGACCAAAGTGACTTATCGCGGTGAAGAGAGCCAGCCCAACACCGGCCCCTCGCAAAGCGCGATCGTAGCGCCTTCCTACACCTTTGTGGATGCAGGCGTTGGCTACCAGCTTAATGAAACGACGCAACTCAATGCGGGCGTATACAACCTGTTCGACGAAGCGATCGATTACGACGAGTACGGCTATGTGGAAGATGGTCGTCGGGTTTGGCTAGGCCTTAACGTCGCTTTCTAATGCCGGTGTGGTGAGCAGTTAATCAGTTAATAGTTGAACAGTTAATAATTAACCTGTTAGTAATTAAACAGTGCAGCGGCTATTTAGCGATAGCCGCTTTTTTGGCTAAGAAAAACGCGCCTTAATAAACAAAAAAGCCCCGGCACATGGCCGGGGCAGATGTCAGCATTAAAACAGTAGCAAGCTGGAACCAATTAAAACTCGTAGCGGGCAGAGAGCCACAGTCGGCGGCCTTCCTCGCTATTGGCGTACACATTGCCAAAGCTGGTGCCATCGCCGTAGGCCCGGTAGTCGACGAAGTCTTTATCAAAGAGGTTGTAGATCGTCGCGCTCAGATTAAGTTGATCGGTGACCGCGTAGTTCCCCCCCAGATGGAACAGCGAGTAGGCTTTAAAATCACCTAGATCGTCGAAGGACGGGGCACCCCGAACGCCTTCACGATTACGGTAGCGCTCGCTGCGGTACTCCGCTGAGAGCCATGTGTCCAGCTTCGTAGTGGTTTGCCAGCGCAACGTGGCATTGACGGCATGCTCGGGGGTGTCGGTGAGCGGATCGCCTTTATTTTCACCGCTTTGCTGTTCACTATCGGTGTAGGTGTAATTGGCATTCAAACGCCAATCGGGATTGAACTGATAGCTGGCGGCTAGCTCGATGCCCTGGGTGATGGCTTCATCGATATTGACGTCTTGGCCATACAGACCGTCGGGAATCAGCGGATCGTTTTCGATCAAGATATCGTTGCCACTGGCGATCTTGTCATCAAACTGGTTGTAGAACAGTGTTGCGCTGGCGGTGAAGCCCTGTTGATTATCGTAGTGTGCGCCGATCTCACTGCTGGTACTGGTTTCGGGCTCGAGATCAGGGTTACCAATGGTGAGTACAGTGCCTTGGCCCGTTACTCCGTTAATGCCGTCGTGCAGGGCGTTGAGCGTGGGGGTTTTGTAGCCGCGGCTAACGCCACCTTTTAGTGTCCACTCCGGCGTCGTGTTCCAGACCAAGTAACCACGTGGGCTAAACTGACTGCCAAAGGCATCGTGGTGGTCGTAACGGCCGCCTAGGGTAAGCGCTAAATTCTCTTGCAATAGCCACTCGTCTTCAGCAAATAGCGACCAAGTGGTTTGCTCGAAGGTTTCCCCAGCCAAGCCGTCGTCAAGCTCCGCATCCCACCACTGCATCCCCACGGTAGTCATGTGATTGCCTAGCGGCATGATGAATTTACTATCGAGCACCGTGTTAGTCGTCTCGAGTTCGCGCGGGTCGCCACCGACAATGCCTGGAAAACCGTCGTAAGCCTCACCTATTGCCCCTGGAATGGTGCGCCCTTTGGTTTCAGTGGTATTGCGCATTAGGCTGGATTCCAAGGTGCCTGATGCAAATCGCCCCGTGTGGCCAATCGCGACTTGCTCACGCTCGAAACGCAGCTCATCAGAGTAGCCAAAGGCTTCGCCGGGTTCTGGGTCGCAACTGCGAGTGCGGCCATCCAGCGTGCCCAACTGGCACTCATCATTGGTATAGCGCTGCCGGTTGATTTCACCATCCACCCAAAGGTCATTGTCGCCGTTCGGGGTCCAGGTCAGTTTGCCTCCCAGGTTGTAGATGTCGCTCTCGACAGGGCTGGGACCTCGCTGGCTCACTTCGATCGGGTCACCGTTTTCGTCGCTGTAGACAAGCTCGGATGCGTCGCGCTCATAGAAGCGCCCGCGTAGCTGGGCGCCCACGGTATCTTCAATCAGTGGCCCGCTGGTGTAGAGATTGATCTCACGGCGATCGCCGAAGTCACGATCCTGATTAAAGGTGTTCTCAATGCCTACCGAGCCGGTCCACTCACGGCCAACGCGGCGGGTAATGATGTTGATCACGCCGCCCATGGCATCGGAGCCGTATAGGGTCGACATCGGCCCACGTATTACCTCAATGCGTTCAATACTAGAGACAGGTGGGAAGAAGCTGGTCGAGGTTTCGCCAAAACCGTTAGGCGTGACACTGCCTGCTGCGTTCTGGCGACGCCCGTCGATCAGTATCAAGGTGTAGTCGCTAGGCATGCCGCGGATGCTGATATTACTGCCGCCCGTTTTACCCACTTGGCCGCCTACATCGACGCCTTCCACATCACGCAGGGCATCGGCAATGCTGGTCACTCGGGTACGTTCGAGCTCCTCGCGTGTTATCACCGAAATGCTGGCCGGGGCGTCTACCAACGCTTGCTCAAATCCACTGGCAGATACCACCATCGTATTGAGCTGAGCGGCTTCTTGAGCGTGGGCACCCGCAGATAATGTGGCGAGCGCGATGGCACTGGTTAATGTAGGACGAGTGAAGTAATGCATGTGTACCCCTTGGTAATACGATTTGCTTTCTAATGATATTTATTATCAAATAGGTTTGAGATTCTAAGAAGAAAAGTTCCTATTTGCGATGCAAATTGAAGGAACGCGCTGTTGCGTAGAATGAAACCTTCAGCCCCTCAAGACGTTGCGATAAATGGAACGGCCTATTCGCTCAAATAGTAGTGCAAGTGCTTTTGAGAATCGTTACTATCTTTAGCTGTCTTCTTTGTTCGAGAGAATCCAATGCTGGCTCACATCACATCGTTAGCTTTCGCCCGTCAAAAGCGCGGGCGCCTGAGCATGGCTGCCGTGTTATTGAATGTTTTATTCATCAGTGCATTGGGCGTGTCTGCCGCGCACGCGCGAACGCTGGAAACGGCGTTTGGCGACGTAGAGGTTGAAGGAACCCCCGAGCGGGTGGTGACGCTTTACGAAGGCGCACTGGATGCTGCCGTGGCAGCAGGTGTGCAACCGCTAGGCGCGGTTACCTCCCGTGGTGGCGACAATGTCGCTCGTTATATAGAGGCGCATCTGGGGGAGGACCGACCCGCGATCATGGGGGTGGTGCGCGAGATCAATATTGAGGCCGTACTGGCGCAGCAGCCGGATTTGATTCTGGCGCCCGCGCAACTGGCCGATGAGCAGTATCAGTTGCTTTCCCGCATTGCGCCCACAGTGGTGCCGCCTGCTCAGCCGCTGGCGCCGGATAACTGGAAAGCCGAAGCGCGCCTTTATGGCGAAGCACTCAATCGCCAGGCCGCAATTGATGATGCCATTACAGCCGTGGAGCAGCGTGCCGCTGAGGTTAGCCAAGCCGTGAACAAAGCCGGTGTGGCGGGTAGCGCTTTCCTCATTCGGTGGATGCCCGGCGGCCCCATGGTGATGTCGCAAAACCTTTTCGCCGCCGGGTTGTTAGCCCAAGCTGGGCTGGATGTTCAGGACGGTGGGTTAGTGGGCGAGCGCGGTGTGCACAGCGATGTGCTTAGCCTGGAAAACCTCTCACAAGTGGATGGCGACTGGCTGTTCCTAGCAACGCTCAACGACGATGGCAAAGCAGCGTTGGAGGCGGCCAAGCAGAGCAGTGCCTTTACGCGCCTGAATGTGGTGCAGCAGGAACGCGTTGTTCCTGTGGATGGCCAACTCTGGACAAGCGCGAACGGCCCGCTGGCCGCCCAAGCCATTCTTGATGAGCTTGAGGCTGCGCTGTTGCCGTGAGGGTTTCACCATTTGCAACCTTAGCCGTTAAAAGAGCTAATCCGCGCACGTTAATGCTGCTCCTGCTCACCGCCCTTGTGGCGGTGAGCCTCGTTAGCCTGTTGATCGGCGCGGGCAGCGTTGGTCCCGGTAGAGCCATGGCGCTGTTAAGTGGCGCCCAAGACAGTGAGGCGCGCTTTATTGTTTGGGAACTGCGCGCACCGCGAACCTTAATCGGCATTGTGGTGGGCATGGCGCTAGGCGTGGCGGGCGCGCTGTTACAAGCGGTGGCGCGTAACCCGCTGGCTGAGCCAGGCTTATTAGGGGTGAGTGCGGGCGCGGCCTTTGCCGTGGCACTGGCCTTGGTGCTTGGGGCCAGTGCGGCCACGCTACGTATTTCCGTTGCCCAGTTGGGGGCCTTGGTGGGCTGTGTGTGCGTATTGAGCGTGGCGCGCTTTCGCGGTGTGGGTAACGACCCTATACGGCTCGTGCTTGCGGGCGCTGCGTTTTCGGGGCTACTGGCGTCACTCACGTCGTTGATACTGCTTTATGACCAGCGCGCCGCTGATGAAATTCGGTTCTGGGTGATTGGCAGTTTGGCTGGCCGCCGCTTGGACGATCTGCTTTCGGTGCTGCCCAGTATGCTGGTCGCTTCCATTATCGTATTACTGATCGCCCGGCCGTTAGCCGCGTTAGCACTAGGGGAGCGGGTTGCCTCGGGGTTGGGCCACCACCCCAACCTTATTCGTTGGTTGGTGGTCGCCTGTGTAGCGCTCTTGGTCGGCGCGGCTACTGCGATTGCCGGGCCCATCGCGTTCGTTGGGCTGGTGGTGCCGTTCGTGGCGCGCGCATTCGCCGGACCCGATATTCGTCGCACGCTATGGTTCTGCCTTCCTATTGGCCCTTTGATGGTGTTGTCGGCGGACATCGTGTCGCGTGTCGTCGTTGCCCCATCAGAACTGCCGCTGGGCGTTCTCACCGCGCTATGCGGTGCGCCCGTGCTTATAGCGGTAGTGCGTGCACGCCGTTTACCGATGCTATGAGTGGAGCAATGAAACCTACCTCCGTCCGCTCCTCTGTTTTTGATGCCGCTTCTGTACGACCGAATCGTCTGGCTATTTCGCCACCCCCAGGCTATTGGCGCTTAGCTTGGCGCAGCCGTCATGGCGACCAGAGTGTGCTGCTGGAGCGGCGTGCGGTAACGGTCAATGCGAGCTTGTTAGGCGCGTTTCTGTTAGCCAGCGTGCTCTACCTGAGCCTGGGTAGCGTCAACGTCGCCCCGATGGCGGTGTTACACGCGCTGTTTGGCACGGCCGATATGATGGCGAACTTCGTGGTGCAAGAGCTACGCCTGCCCCGGTTAGCCGCCGCTGCTTGCACCGGGGCGGCCTTTGCTCTGGCCGGCATTTTGATGCAAACGTTAGCCCGCAATCGCCTGGCGACCCCCGGTATTATTGGCATCGATAATGGCGCGACGGCGTTTGCGGTGGCATCCATCGTCGGCATCGGCATTTCCCTTGCGCCCCCCGCCATGGCGTTAGCCGGGGCGACTACCGCTGCGGTACTCACGTTTGGCTTGGCGGCGGGCAGCGGCACCCAGGGCTACCGCTTTATCGTTGCGGGCATTGGTGTGGGCGCGGTGTTCGGCGCCGTTACTCAACTGCTGCTCGCTCGCATAGCAATCGACACCGCTAATGCCGCTTACCCCTGGACCGTCGGTTCGCTCAATGCCCGCCCCAGCGGCGCGCTGCAACTGCTGATGCTTGGGTTGGGGCTAGGCTTGATCACGGCGCTGATGTTAGCCCGCTCGCTTACGCTGCTGCGTTTCAAGGATGCCACCGCCAGCGGGTTAGGGGTCAATGTTAAACGCCGCCGATTAGAAGTGTTGCTGCTTTCGGTGGCGCTGACCGGCCTGGCCGTTGCCGTGGCAGGGCCTGTCGGTATGGTGGGGCTAATTGGTCCCGAGATTGCCCGCTCACTGTCGAGTTCACGCGGTGTGCCTATTACGGCGGCAACGCTGGCAGGGGCGTTGGTGATGGTACTGGCTGACTTGGCTGGCCGCACACTGCTGGCGCCGATTGAGATTCCGGTCGGTATTGTCACCGCCGTGGTCGGCGGGCCGTGGTTACTTTGGATATTAATGCGTCCGCAACGGAGCTTTACATGAGCCAACCTTCCAACTCCGCATTACCGTCACTGTCGACCCAATCTCTCGGCATGAGCTATGGCGCCCGGCAGGTGATCAATGGCTTGGATATTGCGCTGCCCAGCGGCAAAGTGACCGCGATTGTGGGCCCCAACGGCTGCGGAAAATCGACGCTACTGGCCGGGCTTGCGCGCCTGCATAAACCTGATAGCGGGACGGTGTTGTTGGACGGCGCCGATATTCAGCGCCTGCCCACTCGCCAGTTAGCAACTCAATTGGCGCTGCTGCCCCAAGAGGCGGTGGCGCCGGAAGGCTTGACCGTGACCGAACTAATCCGCTTTGGCCGCCAGCCCCATCAAGGCTGGCTGCGCCAGTGGTCGGCGGAGGATCAGCGGGTGGTTCATCATGCCCTGACAGCCGCAGGGCTTGAGCCGCTCGCGAACAGGCCAATTGATGCGCTTTCCGGCGGCCAGCGGCAGCGCGCCTGGATCGCCATGACCATCGCCCAACAAACCCCGCTGCTGCTGCTGGACGAACCCACTTCGGCACTGGATCTAGGGCATCAAATTGAAGTGTTCGAGTTGGTCAAACACCTTGCTCACCATGGCCGTACCGTCGTGATGGTGTTGCACGATCTTGCCAGCGCCTGCCGCTATGCCGACCATCTCATCGCCATGCGCGAAGGGCAGATCGTTGCGCAAGGACCGCCCGCGCTGGTGGTGACGCCTGATTTAGTGCGCACGCTCTATCAAGTCGATTGCACCCTACTCATCGACCCCGATACCGGCAGCCCCTTGCTGGCCAACGTGAGGCGCTGTTCAGAGCCCGCTTATTAGGCCAACTGCCGGGCGAGACGCCATGGGTGCCTGCTAAAAACGGATGCCCCGCTAGAGATAGCGGGGCTATTTCATTACTCTAATGCCTCGATAACCACTCAGTAAGGAATACTTGTGTCCTCTCCTGCACACAGTTTTCAAGCCTTGGTGCGCCTGCTGCGCTACGCCCAAGGCTATCGGCGACGCATCATGGCCGCCACCGCCTGTTCTGTTATCAACAAGCTGTTTGATATTGCCCCCGAGATTTTGATTGGTGTCGCCATCGATGTAGTGGTGAACCAAGAGCAGAGCTTTGTGGCGAGTTTGGGATTTGAAACGCCCCAACAGCAGATCACCATGCTGGCGGTGCTGACGTTCGTTATCTGGGCGGGAGAGTCGCTGTTTGAGTATCTGTTCCAAATCCTCTGGCGCAACCTGGCCCAGCGACTACAGGCAGATATGCGACAGGATACCTACGAGCATGCCCAGCGCCTCGATATGGCGTTCTTTGAATCGAAAAGCTCCGGCCAGCTCGTAGCCACCATGAACGATGACGTCAATCAGCTCGAGCGCTTTCTGGACGGGGGCGCCAACGCCCTGATTCAAGTGGTCGTTACGGTGATAGCGGTGGGCGCGGTATTCTTTGTGCTTTCACCGCTGATTGCGCTGTTGGCGTTTACGCCTATCCCCCTGATTATCTGGGGTGCGTTCTTCTTCCTGCGCAAAGCCGGGCCGCTGTATAGCGACGTGCGCGAGAAGGTGGGGGATCTGGCCAGCCGGTTATCCAACAACCTAAGCGGCATTGCCACGATTAAAAGCTTTACCAGCGAAGACCGAGAAGCCGAGCGCCTGCGCGATGCTAGCGAAGCCTACGTAGAAGCCAACCGTCGCGCGATCAAGGTGAGTTCCGCGTTTATTCCGGTCATCCGCATGGCGATTTTGGCGGGCTTTCTCGCCACCTTCACCGTGGGCGGCATGATGGCGCTTAACGGCTCGCTAAATGTGGGCGCTTACGGCGTGTTGGTATTTCTAACTCAGCGACTGCTCTGGCCGCTCACCGGCTTGGCTCAGGTGATTGACCTGTTCGAGCGGGCCATGGCCAGCACGCGGCGGATTCTCGATCTGCTCGAAGTACCGATTACCGTTAAAGACGACAGCACCACACCGCTTACCCAGCCGGTGCGCGGCGAAGTGACCATTGATAATGTGAGCTTTCACTACGCCACCAGCGGCGTTGGTGTGGAAAACATTCATTTACACGCACCTGCAGGCAACACACTGGCATTAGTGGGAGCGACCGGCTCGGGGAAATCAACGCTGATCAAACTGCTGCTGCGCTTTTACGACCCCGAAAGTGGGCGGGTACTCATCGACGGCCAGCCAATCACCGACGTCAGCATGAACTCGTTACGTCAATCGATAGGCCTGGTCAGCCAGGATGTATACCTGTTTGAAGGCAGCATTCGCGACAATATCGCTTACGGTAAGCCCGATGCCGACGAAGCCGCGATTATCGACGCCGCCAAAACCGCCGAGGCGTGGAGCTTTATCGAAACGCTGCACCAGGGGCTGGATACGCCGGTAGGGGAGCGGGGCGTGCGGCTTTCCGGCGGCCAGCGTCAGCGGCTCTCCTTAGCGCGGGCGCTGCTTAAAGACCCGCCGATTCTGGTGCTGGACGAAGCCACCAGTGCAGTGGACAACGAAACCGAAGCGGCCATTCAGCGCTCGCTCAAGCGCATCGCCCATGGCCGCACGGTGATTATGATTGCTCACCGGCTTTCGACCATCGTGCATGCCGATGAGATCGTCGTGATCGAGAAAGGCCAAGTGGCCGAGCGGGGCAGCCACTCAAGCCTGCTGGCGGCTAACGGCCACTATGCCGCCCAGTGGCGCGTACAAACCGGCGAAGCCCAGGCGGGGGATGTGGAAGTGCTTAGCAACCTTTAACGGCTATCGATTAACTATTATCTATTAACCAGAAGCGCGTTGAGGGTGACGGGCACATGCTCGTCAATCTCCTGGTAGCCCAGCATCGACAGCACGGTGCGCACCGTGCTGTTGGCCATCAGCGCTCGGCCATCCATCGCCATGGGCTCCGCGTGGGTGACGCGTATCTCGTTCAAACCTTCGCGGGTAAAGCGCAGCGGCACGGACTCCTGCTGGTTAATCATGTCGGACTGAACGCGAAAGGTCAGCGTCTCGACCAGCGACTCGCCAATATCCAAGCCATCCAAGCGCTCTGGCGACATTTGCGCCTCTAGCGTTACCAGGGTGGTATTTGCCAGCAAGCCTACCCACGGCGGCAGCTCGCCAAAGCGTTCCAGTACATCGGTTTGGCTTAACTTCAACGGTAAGCGCAGCGTGCCATCGCTGGAGATGTCGCCTTGCAGGTCGCGTACTTGATGATGGTGCGTCTGCGGCGCTTCGCCGTTCAACTGGGTAATCGATGCCTGCACCTGCGACTGGCCAGGATCAAGCTGCCAATCCGCGTGCACGGGCAGCGCCAACAATAAAGGGAATAGAGCAATCAATGCTTTCACAGCGCGTCTCCGCATAAAGAACGGTTCACAAGAGCAATAACTACCCACCCAGACCCTGTGGCTGGCAATAAGTGCCGCAAAAAACTCCCGCAATGCCATTAAGATAGCGCGATGGGGGTAGCCTCTCCCCGCCACATTCGCTATTATATGCACGCTTTTCGGGCCTATAGCTCAGTTGGTTAGAGCAGGGGACTCATAATCCCTTGGTCGTAGGTTCAAGTCCTACTGGGCCCACCATTTCTATATTTGCCTAATTCAAAGGCAGGAATAATCAATCCCTTGTTCTAAGCTCCCGCCATTTGTTTTTCTACTCATCTATTTCTCTCGTGCCTGCGCTTAATGGCTGCCGATGTGCAACAGGGAAGTCATGAAACATGGGCGAATCAGTGCTTACACCTTTCCGGAAGGTTAGTTTCGGTTTTTTACCGATAGATGCAGGCTACCGCCGCTGGTTAAACTAGCTAACAATTGCTAGGCCGTTCCAAACCACTACACAGGCCGCCCTCTGCCAGCGTTGAAAATCATCGAACATGCCCATTGAAAAGAAGCAACCGTTAACGCTATCATGAATGCTAATAACAATGATTATCATGATTCTTATTGATCTGCTTTCCCTTGCTTCTAATTCTAACTGAGACTCTGCCATGCCTCGTCTGCCGTTTGCTCGTCGCCCCTTGGCGCGCTCGATTTCCGCGTTGATCCCCGTTACGGCGGTGCTTCTTAGTGCATCTGCCTATGCTCAAGAAGAGGCTGCTTCCAACGAAACCGTTGTAGTGACTGCTACTGCGTTAAAGGTCGACACGCCGCTGGTAGAAACGCCGCGCCCGGTTTCGAGCGTTGACCGTGAAGAGTTGGAAACCCGTAACGTTCAGCAGTTAGATGAAACGTTCCGTTATCGGGCGGGCGTGTTGTCAGGTCATTTCGGCAGCGACAACAACACCGATTGGTTCAAGGTGCGCGGTTTTGATCAGTCTACTTACCAAGATGGCTTGCGTATCTACCGCGAAGGGTTTTATCAATGGTTGCCGGAGCCGTACGGCCTTGAGCGGGTCGATGTCTTTAAAGGCCCATCGTCTATTTTGTACGGTGAGGCGCCTCCTGGGGGCTTGATCAATGCGGTGAGCAAGCGCCCGACCGAGACACCCCAAGGCGAGGTCAATTTGCAGCTTGGCAACCGCAACCATCGCCAAGTAGGCATTGATACCAGCGGGCCGTTGGGTGAGTCAGATGATGTACGCTATCGCCTAGTAGGGCTCTATAAAGAGCGTGATGGCGATTTAGACGCGACAGAGAATGAACGTTACTACTTTGCGCCAAGCCTAGCGGTTGATTTCACCGACGATACGACCGTTACCTTTTTAGCCAGTGTGCAAAAAGATGACGGCGTGCCTGTGAACGCCTTCAAATTGCCCTACGGCACGGTGGAAAATACTCCCTTTGGCCGCGTTGATCCGCAAACCAACTTCAGCGAGCCGGGTTACGATAAAGATGAGCGTACCCAGTGGGCGTTGGGTTACGAACTGCGCCACAGCCTCAACGATACCTGGCGTTTCGAGCAGGATTTACGCTACAGCGAGTTAGATTTAGAATTACGCAGTACTTACGCCTTCTTTATGGTCGATGAGCGTGAGGCAGCCCGTGGCCATGTTTATCGTGATGGCTCGATCGACAGCTGGACTGTCGATAACCGCATTGTGGGGACTTGGTACACCGATCGCACCGAAAATACGCTGCTGCTAGGGGCCGATTATCAGAACCTCGGTGTGAGTGGCCAGGAGGCGGACCCTTTCCCGTTTGGCGACCCTATCGATATCTTTGACCCCACTTATGGCAACTTTACGCCAGTGGGCGCGGATGATCTGCTTACCCGCGAAATCGATAAGGAGCAAACCGGCCTTTATGCCCAAAATCAGTTTCGCATTGATGATCGCTGGGTACTGTTAGGCGGTGTGCGCTACGACCAAGCAGAAACCGAAAACAGTAATCTCACGGCCGGTACGACCCAGCGTTCAGATGATGATCAAGTATCGTGGTCGGGTGGTGCTATGTATCTGGGTGAAAACGGTGTTAACCCCTACATAAGCTATACCGAGTCCTTTGACCCGCTGGGCCGGGTGGATAGCGATGGCGAGCTTTATGATCCCCGCGAAGGTCGCCAGTGGGAAGCCGGTGTGAAGGTGGCTCCTTTTGGTTGGGATGGTTATGTAACGGCGGCGCTGTTTGATTTGGAAGAGAGCAACACGCTGGTCAACTCTCCCGCAGGTTTCCAGGTGCAAGAAGGTGAACGCACCTCGCAGGGCTTTGAGTTAGAAGGCGTTGGCTATCTTACCGATGACTTAAAAGTCACCGCAGCTTACACCTATACCGATTCTCGCCTGGAAGATGATGACCGTGCGCCGTTGATTCCGCGTCATCAAGCCTCTACCTGGTTGGATTATGCCTTTACCGGCGGTGCGCTGAATGGCGTTACCCTTGGCGGCGGTGTGCGTTATGTAGGCAGTACCGTTGACACTAGCGTCGCGGACAACACAGAAGTGGATAGTTACACGCTGGTTGATGCGATGGTGGGCTATGAGTTTGCCGATGGCTGGCAAGCCCAGGTCAACGTCAATAATCTCACCGATAAAGAGTATGTAGCCAGCTGTGAATACTGGTGCTACTACGGCGAATCCCGCAGCGTGATTGGTAGCGTGAAATATAGTTGGTAAAGCCCATGGCTAACCACAACGCCCGGCCCTAGTGGTCGGGCGTTTGCTTATTTGGGGTATGTTTTAAGGTCTGAGGGTCTTTGCTGCTTATGCTATTATTGCTAGCAATGATGTCAATGCTAGCGTTGAGGAGAGTGGGGATGGCGACTATTACAGTGCGTAATTTAGATGATGAACTCAAAGCGCAGCTTCGTGTTCAGGCGGCGAGCCATGGCCACTCTATGGAAGAAGAGGTGCGGTTGATTCTTCGCCAGGCGCTGGTAAAGCCGCAACAGGGTGGAATGGGAAGTCGTATTCATCAGCGTTTCGCCGCTGAGGGGGGGCTGGAATTAGCGTTGCCAAAACGTGAGGGAAAACCAAGGGCCGCGGACTTTGAGTCGTGATTATTCTTGATACCAACCTATTGTCGGAACTGATGCGTCCTGCGCCCAATAGGCGGGTAGTTGATTGGCTAGATGCTGAGGCGTCTCTCAATGTAATGATAACCGCTATTACCGTGGCCGAAATTCTTTACGGTATTGAACGTTTACCCGATGGCAAGCGTAAGCAGCACTTCGCAAAGATAGCCGCCGAAATGTTTGAGGAAGACTTTATCGCGCGCATTTTACCTTTTGATGAGATCGCCGCGTCCTACTATGCAACTTTAGTTGCTGCTAGCGAGCGTTCGGGGCGGGTAGTGCATTCTGCTGATGCTCAAATCGCCGCCATCTGTCAGCAGCACCAAGCCCAACTTGCTACCCGCAACGTGAAAGACTTCAAATATATGGGCATCCCCATTATCGATCCATGGCAGGTTGGGTAGCGTCTCCCTATACGCAGCGTTGCTAAACAACCAAAGCCGATTCAGTGATGGAGTGGTGCAGTTTCCGCGGCACACAAATAGGGCAACCGCTTTCCGGATCCTGGATTACGTGGGCATCCAGGTCGAAAACGCGCTTTAGATTGGTCGTGGTGAATACCTCTCTAGGAGCACCGCTGGTGATAATTTGACCATTGCGCATCATCACCAAGCGGTCAGCATAAGCGGCGGCCAGGTTCAGATCGTGGAGCACCAGCAGTAGGGTGCGGCTTTTCTCATGGGCCAGGCGCGAAAGCAGTTCCAGCAAATCCACCTGTACCTTCAGATCCAGAAAGGTAGTGGGCTCATCAAGCAGGATCAGGTCGGTTTGCTGAGCCAGCACCATGGCAATCCAGCAGCGCTGGCGTTGGCCGCCCGAGAGCGCATCCACGTTGCGCTCGGCGAATTCCGTCACGTTGGTATAGGCCATGGCTTCGCGTATAGCGTCGGCGTCCTGCTGAGCATTTTTCTGCCATAACCCCTGATGCGGAAAACGCCCCATTCCCACTAATTGTTTAACGCTAAGCCCTTCTGGAGCCACCGGCCCCTGAGGGAGAATGCCCAGCCGCTTGGCGACCTCACGGGTATTACTACGATGGATATCCTTGCCGTCCAAATAGACATGCCCGTCCCTCGGCGTAAGCGTGCGAGCAAGGGTTTTTAACAGCGTCGATTTACCGCTGCCGTTGGCGCCTAATAGCACCGTTAACTTGCCTTCCTCGACGACAATATTCACGCCATTCAACACTGTCTGAGCGTCATAGCCCGCATGCAGGCCTTCACCTGTAAGGCGAGACTGCTGGTCGGAGGAAAGATTCATGGGTTAGCTCATTAGTTATCGAAGCAGGCAGCACCGTAAGACAAAATATTCTCATTTTCAATATTTACTACCCGCCACTATGTCATTGCCTGTTGTGCTCACCAAACGGCCAGGCAGAGTACATGAATAGATACGGCGAGGATTTCGTTATACCGAACGATTCGTTTCATTTTGTAGATCTTTTTCTTGTAATATGCATAATATAATCATTATCATTTAGATGTGCATTACGTTTTGTGGGGAAAATTCACTCAGCCAAGGGGATAAGAAGAACATGCAAGCCAACAAACGCCAGGTATTTTGGCCGACGGTAACGCTAGCAGGATTAATAGCGGCCACTCAGGGGTACGCTCAGGAAACGGCGACCACTGACGCCCAAAATAGGCGGGGGGACTCGAATCAAACAATGGTGGTAACCGCTTCACGTACCGGTGCAGCCAAAGAAGACTCTCCACAAACAGTGCGCATCATCAGTGAGGAAGAAATTACTCAGCAGTTGCAAATCACCAGCGACTCTTCACAAATTTTGAGCAACCTGTTGCCATCTTACTCGCCCAGCCGCCAGAAAATGAGCGGTAGTGGTGAAACCCTGCGTGGCAGGCGGCCACTCATACTGATCGACGGCATTCCCCAGTCCAATCCATTGCGTCCCACCGGACGTGAAGCCCATGTCATCGATTTTTCCATGGTGGAGCAGATCGAAGTGATTCAAGGTGCTAACGCTACCAATGGGGTCGGGGCGGCAGGTGGTGTCATCAACTTGATCACTAAACGTCCAGAATCAGGGTCGTTTAATCAGCACGTTGAAGCTCAGGTAACGACGCCCACCAGTGAGCTGGACAGCGACACGATTAGCTACAAAACCAGCTATGGGGTGAGCGGTAACAGTGGCGATGTGGATTATCTGTTTTCGGCCAGCCTTGAGGATCAGGGACTGTTCCTGGATGGCAATGGAGATCCGGTCGGGGTGGACAACACTCAGGGCGACCTGATGGATGCTCGCTCATTCGATATTTTAGGCAAGTTGGCTTATTGGTTTGATGATAACCAGCGCCTTCAATTCACGCTGAACCACTACAATATCGAAAACCACAATAACTACGTCAGCGTTACCGGTGACCGTGCTAATGGCGTGGTGACGACATCAGAGCGGGGCAACCCAGAAGGGGATGCGCCCTATAACCGAGTGTGGACAACCGGACTAAGTTACGACAACTATGATTTAGCCGGTATGCACTTGACTGCGCTGGCGTTTTATCAAGACTATGAGTCGCTGTTTGGGGCGACCAACTCTGCAACGTTCCAAGACCCGGCGATAGCACCCGTGGGGACGTTTTATGACCAAACCATGGCGGCTACCAGCAAGTTTGGTACCAAGGTCTCACTAACGAAGGATGATCTTTGGGATGAGCGCCTGAAGATGACGGTTGGTTTCGATACCTTATTCGATGAAACCGAGCAGTATTTGTACCAATCCGATCGAACCTACGTGCCGCCCACCGAATACACCGATCTATCACCATTCTTTCAGGTTGATCTGCGGCCGGTTGATTCTTTGCTGCTTTCCGCTGGTGCTCGCTACGAATACGCCAAGCTAAATATCAATAGTTATCAAACGGTGGCCGCTAATAACGGCGTCACTGTTGAAGGTGGCGACCCCAGTTTTAATGAAACGCTTTATAACTTCGGGGCGGTGTGGAAGCCCGTTGACCATTGGAGCCTGTTCGCCAATTACGCCGAAGGGTTTTCTATCCCCGATGTTGGCCGTGCATTGAGAGGAATCAGTGCCCCTAATCAATCAGTCAATAATATTGAAAACCTGAGCCCAATCGTCACCGATAACATCGAAACCGGGGTGCGTTTCGAGAACGGACGCTTAGCGGCTGAACTTAGCTACTACGAGTCGGCTTCAGACTTTGGTAGTCGTCTCACAGAAATAGATGATGTCTTCTTTATGCAGCGCCAGGAGACTGAGATTAAAGGCTTGGAGGCATCGGTAGATTATCAGTTTAACGATAAGCACGCTGGCCGCTTAGCCTACTCCCGTATGGAAGGGCGCTACGACAGCAACGACGACGGCAGTTTAGATGCCAAATTATCAGGGCTGGATGTTTCACCTGATCGCCTGACCGCCAGTTGGTCGGCCAACTGGACCGATGAGCTTTCCACCTTTGTGCAGGCCAACTACGCCTTTGATGAAACCTTCGATGAAGCCAATCGTGAGTTTGATGGCTATCTACTGATGGATGCAGCTGTGGGTTATCAGCTTCCCGTTGGACAAGTCAATGTAGGCGTATCAAACCTGCTTGATGAGCAGTACGTGACCTACTATTCGCAAAGCGCGCTGGTGAACGATGAGCGCTATTTCGCCGGTAGGGGCCGCACCTTAACGCTGGGTTATAAGCTGGACTTCTAAACCCTTAAAGATTCATTCCACGATAAACGGTATGAGAGAGCTTCCGCCAAAGGCGGTTGCTCTCTCTCCTAACTCTTTTCATCACCAATTGCATAACTCATTTCATAACGACAACGTTTATAAACACAGTACTTATATAACAACTTCGCAAAGTGACTAGCCAGGGATACACGGACGCACATGCCATTGGTGTGTGGGACTTAAATGGATAACATTTTGCGGGGGCCATATGAGCTACGCACGCTACTCTCGTTTACCTGGCGAGATCAGTCAGCATGCATCTATGCATGCGCTGCTGAACTGCATTATTAAGGAAGTCGCCATACCCCAAGGCACGCTCTTCTATCGATGGCCAAGCTGTTTAACAGGTTTACCTAATCAACTATATGGCACACCAGCGCTGATTGAATGGTCAACGACCCTTTCTCTGTTGGTCATGGTAGACCGTCGCTCAAACATCGGAAGCCACTATTTCCTCTCCGATATCTATCTCAGAACTTCAGCGTTATCGCGATGGCAAGCACCCGATATAGCAGGCTTGGTCAATGCGCTATTGGAGCACTGTGAGTGGTTGGACGATACACCCAATGGCGAGTTAGTTGACCAGATACTCCAGAGCCAGGGGGTTATGGCCTCCATTGTTGGGCATGCCACCGAGCAACCCAAACTTCAGCCGCTAAGCGATTATCGCAGTAGCGAACAGGGCTTGTGGTTTGGCCATCCTAATCACCCAACCCCCAAGGCCCGGCAGTGGCCCGCCCACTTGCGGCAAGACAAGCCTCCTTACGCACCGGAATTTGGTGCTACCACGGCCTTACACCAGTTCTCGTTTCCGCTTGAAGGGTTGAGCGCCCAGGCCAATCGAATGGATGCACAGGAGATACTGCCGTTCGTAGCGGATCAGCGCAAAGCTGAAAATGCCCAACGGGTGGTGCTTAGTATGCACCCCGTTCAGGCGGTGCTTTTCAGGCAGGACGTAAAGGTGGCCGAAATGATCAAGGAGGGTGTCATTGGGGATCTTGGTAAGAGCGGTTGGCGCGCAGCACCTACTGCATCCATGCGCACTTGGTATATTGATGGGCAGCCCTGGTTTATAAAAGGCTCGCTCAACGTTCGTATTACCAACTGTGTACGGAAAAACGCGTGGTATGAGCTGGAAAGCACGCTGGTTATTGATCGCATTATGCATCGGCTATTGCAGCTTAAAGACGCCGCGCTCGAAACATTATGTGTGGCGCAAGAGCCTGCCACGGTGCATTGGCAGCCTACCAATGGCAGCGATGAGCAAAAACAGTGGTTCCGGGAGCAGACCGGCATGATTCTGCGTGAAAATTTCTGCCAGCGTTACGCGCCACAGAACTGCCTGCTGAGCGCATCGCTATTTGCTCGCGATGCCACACTAGCACCCATGATACTGGCTTTTATTGAGGGGGCAGCACACCGTCCCGGGCAAGCCACCCTGCCAGCGGAGTGGCAAGTCAGGCAGTGGTTTCAGGCATATTTACGCGCGTTAGTCGCACCGGTGATGGGGCTATTCTTCCGTCACGGAATCGCCATGGAGCCGCATTTGCAGAACTGTGTGCTGATTCATGAGCAAGGCCAGCCGCAAAAGATGCTGTTGCGAGACTTTGAAGGGGTCAAGCTAACCAGTGATAAAGGCGTTGACTGGCTGGCAGGGGAAGTCCTTGATCCCCGCGTCGAAGCGTCGATGATTTACAGCCGCGAAAAAGGCTGGAATCGCGTCGCCTATTGCCTGTTCGTCAACCATATCGCCGAGGCGATCCTGGCCTTGAGTTGGCAGCGCCCGGCCCTTGCCGACCTGCTCTGGCATGACACGCTGGAAGAGCTACGCCATGTAAGAAAAAGACTGGAAGTGCCAGCACCGGAACTGGATGCACTGCTGAAGGGCGCCAGCTTACCCTGTAAGACCAATTTCAAGCTGCGACTTATGGCCAAAGCCGACCGGCAGGCTCAGTACGTGTTACTGCCTAACCCATGGCACCTTAACCCGGTGATGGGTCAGGAGGTGGCTTATGGCTGAGCATGTCACGATACCGGCTCATGTACTTGCCGCTATTGAGAAGCATCAGCGGCAGTGTAGCGATCCCATGGCGGCGTTCTTTTATGACCTTCCGGCGCTGGCTGCTCATGGCGCGGCGATCAAAGCGGCGCTTCCTGCAAACGTTGAGCTTTACTACGCGATTAAGGCCAATAGCGAAGCCGCGATTATTGATACCCTGGCCCCCATCGTCGATGGCCTGGAGCTGTCATCCGGCGGCGAGATTGAGCGTGCCTGCAACAGTGCGACCCCGCGCCCGTGGGTGCTTTCAGGGCCTGGCAAGCTCGATTCCGAGATGCGCCATGCAATGTTGCAAGGGGTCGAGGCGTTTCACATTGAGAGCCTTAACGAAATTGCCCGCTTGCAGTCAATAGCGGCATCACTTCAGCTCACCCAGCCGGTGCTGATACGCATTAACCCTACGCTGGCAGACGAGTTCTCCAGTCGTTTGAAAATGGCGGGCGCTGCCACCCCTTTTGGTATTGATGAAGTGCAGCTGGCCGATGCGGTTAACGCCGTGGATAGCGCAGCTAATTTAACGCTGCGCGGTTTTCATATCCATGCCATGTCGCATCAGAAGAGTGAGCAGCGTCATCAGCAACTGTTGAGGTTCTATCTACGGCGCTGGCCCCAATGGCGAGCGCTGGCGCGGGATCCAGAAGAACTCACTCAGCTTAATGTGGGGGGCGGCATTGGCGTTAACTACCTTGAGCCATCGCAACAATTTGACTGGCCCAACCTGTGTATGGCGCTGGGACGCCAGTTGGAAGCCATGCACGAGCCGCCGCGGGTGCGCTTTGAAATCGGCCGCTTTCTTACTGCCTTTTGTGGTTACTACGCCATCGAGGTGATTGATACCAAGGTAAGCCACGGGGAGGGTTTTTTAGTCTGCCGTGGCGGCACGCATCAGTTCCGGTTGCCCGTGGCACAAGACCACGACCATCCGGTTATACATCTGCCGCGCCGTTCACGCCTGCCGATTCCTTCCAACGCGACCGAATATCCGCCGTGGACGGTCGTCGGCCAGCTCTGTACGCCCAAGGATGTATTGAGCCGACATCAGTCGCTACGCGATGTGGCAATCGGGGATCTGCTGGTGCTGCCGCTGGCGGGCGCCTATGGCTACAACATCTCCCACGCGGACTTTCTTTGTCATCCCCGCCCTGAGCAAATCTTCGTTACTCACGCCTCGGATAGCCTGGCAACAGAGGCGATGAGGCTCGCCCAGAGCGAGGCCATGAACTGATCCAGCCGTTTGTTAATCATTTATCGTTGTTTTAAAGGTCTCTCATGTCATCACATGAACACATAGTAAGTACGCCGACGACTCCTTTTACCTCCATGGAGAGCTGGCGTCATCATAAGCGGATTGAGCAGCGTGTCGTTGGTCAACTGCTGCAAACGCTGCTCTACGAAGATGTACTTCGTTATGAAATAGCCCCCCAATCGAACTCAGCATGTGCCGGTAACACTCGCTTTACGCTCAAGCTAGGAAGCCGTGGCTACCAAGTGCATGGCTGGCTATGCCACAGCTTCCAGCTTATTCGACTCGAACACTCCTCTTTGGTCACTGTTCAGCAAAACGGCGCGCCAGCGTCGGTAAGCCTGCAGCAATTTATCAATGATATTGAAGACGAGCTGGGGGGCGGTGCGATTCAGCCCGGTTTTGTCGATGAATTGAAACAGACGCTCATCAAGGACATTCAGTCCTCTACCGCTTTTCCGGTCTACCCTGAAGCACCGCAACGGCTGGATGCTGATGCTCTGGAGCACTACTTCACCGATGCGCATAGCTACCACCCTTGTTATAAGTCACGGCTTGGCTTCTCCCTGCAGGACAATCAGCGCTATGGCCCAGAGTTTGCTCAGTCACTTCAAGTGTTGTGGCTTGCGGTGCCGCGGCATTTGGCGCATCAAGGGGCCGTTGAAGGCAACGATTTTGCTGACAACCAAGCGCAGAGTGCAGGGCAGCGTGTGTTGGCAAGCCTGGGTGAATACCTGGCTCAGCGCCAGCTAAGGCGTGACGAGGTGGTGTTGATGCCCGTGCACCCATGGCAGTGGGAAAATGCGCTGGTGCAGGCTCTTTATCCAGAACTTGCCAGCGGTGAAATCGCGTTGCTCGGCGCGGGTGAGGCAACCTATACCGCCCAGCAGTCGATTCGCACTCTCGCTCCGCTAGATATTAACCAACCCTATCTCAAGCTGGCGATGAGCATTACTAATACGTCGAGCACGCGGATCCTGGCGCGGCATACCGTGACTAACGGTCCCATCATTACCCAGTGGCTGCAGCAGCTTATTGGGAGTGACGAAACGGCCAGCGCTGCAGGCTTCGTAATACTTGGCGAAGTGGCCGGCGTGGCGCTAGATGAGCGCGCCTTTCCGCCCGCCCGTTACCACGATATCTATGGGAAAGTGGGCGCGATCTGGCGGCAAAATATCAGTCAGTTTTTACATGCTGGCGAACAGGCAGTGCCCTTCAATGGGTTGAGTCAGCTGTCTCGGAGCTGGGAGGGTGAGCCTTCTGCACCCTTTATCGCTCCTTGGGTCGAACGTCATGGGTTGGAAGCCTGGGCAAAGCAACTTATTCACGTGGCCACGCTGCCGATTATCCACATGCTGTTTGCCGAAGGCATCGGGATGGAGTCCCACGGTCAGAATATCATCGTCATTCACCGTGATGGCTGGCCGACCAGAGTGGCATTAAAGGATTTCCATGATGGTGTGCGTTTCAGTCCTGATCATTTGGCAAGGCCTGAGCTTGCGCCCACGTTAGAGCCGGTGCCCGCGAGCCACGCTGCACTCAATCGCAACTCCTTTATTGTCACCGATGATCTATCCGCCGTTCGTGACTACTCCTGCGATGCTTTCTTCTTTATCGCATTGGCTGAAATAGCGATTTTCCTACACCGCCATTTCGGTTTAGAAGAGTCTCGCTTCTGGTCGATGACTGCCGCGGTGATTAAGGAGTACCAGCATGCTCACCCTGAGCATGCCGAACGCTATGACTGCTTCGATGTGTTTGTGCCCGATTGGGAAGTGGAAGCCCTGACGCGTCGTCGACTGTTTGGGGATGGGCAGCCACAGGTCAAGCAGGTACCCAACCCGCTTGCTGCCTACGCCCTGCGGGAGGCTGCATGCTGAGGAGTAACCAGCTCAAACGGTCGCTGTCTGAGGGCCGGGATGTTTACGGCGTAATAGCTTCAATACCCTCGGCGGCCTCAATAGAACTGATTGGTGAAGCCGGTTTTGATTTTGTGGTCATTGATACAGAGCACGTGCTGATCAATCCAGAAACCATTGAGCACATGATTCGTACCGCTGAAAGTTACGCATTGACACCGCTGGTACGCGTTGCCGATAGCCACCCTAAAACGCTATTGCGACTGCTGGATGGTGGCGCCCAAGGCATTGTGCTGCCCAATGTGGAAGATGCCGACACATTAGCGCGGGCAGTCGCCGCGTGTAAGTACGCGCCAGACGGTGAGCGCAGCCTGAATGCCGGTCGGCCTGGAGGGTTTGGCAAAAGCGCTTTGGCTGAGTACGTCGTTCAGGCAAATCAGGAAGTCATGCTGATAGCGATGATTGAAAGCCATCGCGGTGTTGCGCATATCGATGAGATTTGTGCGGTACAAGGGCTCGATATGGTGCTGGAAGGCGCGGCAGACCTTTCTCAATCCCTAGGGGTAACGTGGCAGCCAGAGCATCCCCAGGTGATCCAAGCGCTGGAAACCGTGCAGCGCAGTGCCTGCGAACACGGAATTCCCTATTGCGCTTTTCTTCGCCAACCGACGGCCCAAGCGAGATGGCGTGCCAAGAGGGTTAGCGCTTTCATGCTGGGCGATGAGCGGGGAATTGCGTTTCGGGCCCTGCAAACCAGCCTTAATGAAGCCAAATCCCCTGCACCGTCCAAAAACCCATGAAGCCTTGCCAACTAACTGCACACACTATTTTTGGAGGTCGCTAGTATGCAACCCGTGAATGCCCAACGCTATTCTCAGCAGCTGATTATACAAGCCCTTGTCGACGGTTTGCTGGTGGAAGGGCTGTTAGATAATCTTGAAGTCGAATGGATCAACCCCGCACAAGCCAGCGAGCTATTGACACATTTCCCTGTGCTTAATGATTACCGAAAAGACACTTCCAAGCGGTTATGGCGGTGGCAGCAGGATCAGCAGCAAATTGTCATGCTATTGCAGCCTGGTATTACCCAAGCATGGGAGAAAGTGCCAAAAACACCGGCACTGCTGCTAAGCCATGCCACTCAACAGGCACAGGAGCTTGGCCCTGTTGACCTTACTCAACGCCTATTTGGCGCAATGAACAGTAGTGTCATGGACAATAGTGCCATGAGTAGCGACGACGGTCAGGCCTTCACACAGGGTCAGCAGGTGTTTCTTCAGGCGCTATCCGACAGTGTCTGGCAGGCTGCCTGCTCGGTGGATCACCAGGTAACAACGCAACACTTAAACCAGCTATCCACGCCTCAACACTTTACGGTGATGGAGCAGTGGGCATCGCTGCTAGACCGGCCTTATCATCCTACGGCGAAAGCCAAGCAAGGGCTTAGTGAGGCTGAATACCGCGCCTACATGGCTGAGTTTGATCAGCCTATTCAATTGCGCTGGGTGGCGGTTATTGCTGATCGGCTGTTGACCGGGGCGGGGGTCGGTGAAGCGTGTGCTGCGCCGTTACGCTGGCTGGCAAGTAGCGATGCCTGCTTGGCGGTGGAGCAAGAGATGGCAGAAAAAGGGCTGACGCAAACGCATACTGCTATCCCTGTTCACCCTTGGCAGTATGAACATGCGCTGCCTCACTGGTTACAGGAGGCCTTTGATGCGGGCGACTGCGCTTCTCTGTCAGCGGTTACCGAGCCCTGGCTGGCCACTTCTTCGCTGCGCTCGTTAGCGCCGACGACCACAAGTGCTCACTTTCTGAAACTCCCCATGGCCATCCACTCCCTGGGCGCCTCCCGTTACCTGCCTGCCGTCAAAATGGTCAACGGTGATCTCAGTGCTCGATTACTGCAGCAAGCGAAGCAGTTGGATACAAGGCTGGCTGAAGGGCTCTATCTGTGTGATGAGAGTAAGTGGTGGGCCTATATGCCTGAAGATGCCACGCTGTTTGATGAGGCGCCACGCCACCTCTCGGCGATGGTGCGCAGCTATCCCGACACGTTACTGCAAGACCCCAGCGTGCGTTTAATTCCCATGGCAACACTAGGCACACCGCTACCGGCAGGTGACCACTATGTGTTTGACGATTGGCTAGCACAGCGTGGGATTGCGGCTAGCGCTGCATCGGTGCAGTTACTGTTTGAAGAGCTGTGCGACTGTTTCTTCGATATTAACTTGCGCATGCTACGACTCGGCATGCTGGCGGAGGTGCATGGCCAGAATGCCGTATTGGTCTTTAAGGACGGGCAGTGCCACGGGCTGCTGCTACGTGACCATGATTCGCTGCGGATTACCGTTGAGCGCCTGGAGCAGCATGGGATGGAGGATCCGTGCTACCGCATAAAACAGGGCGGCTCCAATACACTCTACCACGACAGCCTCGAAGCCTTGTTGTTTTGGCTGCAAACCCTGGCGATTCAGGTCAATCTTCGTGCGATTATTGATGCCCTTGCCAACTATTACCGCCTTTCCTCAAACGATCTTTGGCGGGTAATGGCCTCACGCCTTGAACAGCAGATTAACGCCGTACCATTTGCGCAGCATGATCGTGAGATGCTCCGCGAGCAGTTGTTTGAACGAGAGCAGTGGCCCTATAAGCGCCTGATTGCACCGATTATTGAGCGTGCCGGTGGGCCAGGCAGCATGCCCTTTGGCACCAGCGCTACCTGTAATCCTTTCAAACGTGTGGCGACAGCCGCTGTTGAGGTAAACAATGCAGCATTAACGGAGGGCTAAGAGTGGCAAACCGCCCGAGCATCTCGGGCGGTTTTTTATAGGGCCATGATTAATAGAGCGGTGATTTAAAGATATCGCATTTAAAATGCTGTAACTCAAATATACTCAGCAAAACCATTCAGGAAACTGCGCTTTAAGCGCGCTGCGCTTCTCATCTTCCTGGGCCTGCTTAGCTTCAGCGGCCTCTGCCAGTGCGTCTGCCCGGTGAGGAGGAATAATAAACAGCCCATCGTCATCACCCACGACCAAATCCCCTGGATTGATAGTGACGCCTTCAATAGCGACCGGAGTGTTGATTTCCCCTTCCAGCTCCAGCGCCCTTGTGGTCAGCGGGCTTGAGGCACGTGCGTAAGTGGGTAGCCTCAACTGAGTCAATGCCTCCCAATCGGTGACCGCGCCATTGGTAACGACACCGGCCAGCTGTTTGCGTAGTGCAGCATAGGCGCGAAACTCCCCCCAGCAGGCGCGCCGATGGTCACCCGAAACGTCTATCACCAGCACATCTCCTGGGCATGCCATGATCAGCGCTTGGCGGATGATACTCCCATCCGTATGGGGGATCCTCACCGTTAATGCCGTTCCTAGCAAACGAACCGGGCGCTGAATGGGTAGCAGGGAGGTGATGGCCCCGAAGTCGGTAAAGTGGCCTAAGGTCGACGTGGCAAGATGTTGATAACGCGCACGTTGCTCAACTGTCAGCGTGATCTTGCGGGGTTCGATATGAAACATCTCTCTCCCTTTATCCATGGGCTATTTAGTCGCTACCTTGAGCATTGGTTGTGCCCCTGGTTAGCGTTGCTGGTAGCGGGTTCTGTGCAGCAGATAAACAAAGAAGGGCGCGCCTATTCCAGCAACAAAGATGCCCGCCGGTAAGTCTTTGGGTAAAAAAGCGACCCTGCCCAGCAGGTCGGCATAGAGCACGATCAGGGCGCCCACCAGCGCTGACATGGGTATTAGCCGTGCAAGGTTTCGGCCCACCAACTTGGCCGCCAAGTGGGGGGCAATTAAGCCCACAAAGCTTAAGCCTCCGGCAAACGCCACGGCGGCACCTGCCAACGCCACGCTGCAGGCCAGGAGCACTAACCGGCTGCGCAAAATAGCCACCCCAAGCCCTTCAGCAACGCTATCACCCAGTGCCATGGCGTCCGCATGGCGGGTGAAGACTAAGCAGAGTGGCACCGTTACCAACAGCCACGGCAACATCCCCTGCACATCTTTCCATTGGGCGGCGTACAGGCTACCAGTTAGCCATACATAGGCGGCCATAGCGGCCGAGTCATCGCTGAGCACGATTAACAGGGTGGTGCCCGCGCCCATGGCCGCCGCCAGGCCAATACCCACCAGTACCATGCGCGATGGGCTAATCCCGTTTTTCCAGGTCAGACTGACCACCGCCAATGCCGCCACTAGCGCGCCGAGCATGGCGGCAAACGGCAGCCACTGAATGCTCAAATGGCTACTTAACAGCACCAGAAAAAGCACCGCTGCCAGCGCCGCGCCGCTGGTAATGCCGATCACATCCGGTGATGCCAGCGGGTTACGTACAATGCTTTGCAGAATAGCGCCGGCTATCGCCAGGGCGCCGCCGACCAGTACTGCCAATACAATGCGGGGTAGCCTTAACTCCCAAATGATAAAGGAGATATCGCTACTCTGCGGGGCGATTAGTGCCCGTAATACCTGCATGGGCGGCGTGGGAAAACTGCCCAAACTGAGCGACAACCCGGCGCTTGCTAGCAGTAATAAGCTGACTAGCAACAGGTGAGTGCCCCATCGAGGGCCTACGTGCGGGGTAGGGAGGGATAGCGTTGCGGTCTGTCTCATTGGCTTACCATCTTGCTTCGCGCCAAATAAATAAAGAAGGGTGTACCAACCAGCGCGGTCATTACACCGACCGGTATCTCCTGTGGGGGTATTAAAAAGCGCGAGGCCAGATCGGCCAGCAGCAGCAAACAGGCACCCAGCAGGGCGCAGGCGGGCAATAGCCAGCGGTGGTCAACGCCAAAAAGCCCGCGTGCCATATGGGGGACAATTAACCCCACGAAACCAATCATCCCTGCTAGCGCCACGGAACTGCCTGCCAGGACAATCACAATGAGCCCCAGCAGTAGCTTGATGGTGGTGGCCTGCATGCCAAGCCCGGTGACCATATCATCACCCAGCAGTAGCGCATTGGCGTGGCGAACGAGTAGAGCACAAAGCAGAAGCGCTCCGCCAAAAAGGGGCAGTAAGGGCACGACCACCATAAGCTCTCGCCCGGATAAAGAGCCCGCCAGCCAATAGAGCACGCTTTCAAAACTTTGCTGGTCAATGACCAGGAGACCCTGGCTAAACGATACAAACATTGCCGTTACCGCAACGCCTGCCAATACCACTCTCAGAGGCGATAACTCCCCCTGGCGGCCACGGCTAAGTACGACCACCAGAATGGCCGCGACCAGTGCCCCTAAAAGCGCGGCCCACACGTAGTGGGCGGGAGTATGCAGCGGCAAAAGTGACACTGCCACCACCACAAAAAACATCGCCCCTGCGTTAATCCCTAAAATGCCGGGTGATGCCAATGGGTTGCGGGTCATGGTCTGCATCAGCGCCCCGGCAATGGCCAGACTGGCGCCCACCAGAGTGGCAATCACCGCGCGTGGAAGGCGCTCAGTGAACAAGATGATGTGGGCCACCTGAGTGGGGTCGTAGTGGTGAAGGGCTACCCATAATGATGACCAAGCGATATCCGTCGTGCCCAGCATCACGCTGGCGGTAAATGCCCCCAGCGCCGCGATTACCCCAACGAGTAGTCCGATGCTTTTTGCAGCGGCATTGTTCAGCATTTGGGTTCCTCCTCAAGGTTCGGCAAGGGAGCATGGCAAGTTAATTCATAGTGCTCATAAAGGTCATCTAACGTGGCGTTGGCCGCCAAGATGCCGCCGCCCATCATCCAACTCACCGGGTCTACCTCAAATACATGCTCGTTCTGAACGGCTGTTAGCTGTTGCCACAGAGGATGAGTGGCCCAGTGGCGGTAGTTCGCCTCAATGGCCGGATCATCTGGTTCAAGCAGGACAAACATGACATCAGCATCCAGTACGGGAATGTTCTCGGTGCTGGAGAGCTTCATTCCCCAGCCTTGAGTGTGCAGCGTATCCGGTTGCTCGAAACCGAGTTCATTGAGGATGGATCCGGCAAATCCGCTGGTATAGATACGCACGTGGTCACTTTTAAAGCGCACAACGGCTACTTTTTGCGGCCAGCGGCTACCCAGTTGAGCGGTAATCTGCTGGCGAAAATCGGCGACGCGTGCATCCCAGCGTTGCAGTAGCTGGTCAGCCTTAGCTTCGCGGCCAGTGGCATTGGCCACCATGGTGAGGGTGGTTTTGAAATCGAAGACGGTGTTGGCCGACACCGTGGGCGCAATGGCGTCGAGTAGCGGTGCTATTCGCCCATGACGAAAATCACTGGCGATCACTAGGTCAGGCCTAAGCCAGGCAATTTTTTCCAAGTTGGGCTGGGTTTCCAGCCCAACGTGTTCAGCGCTGGCAAGCTCATTACGCAAGTATTGGTACATGGGCTTTTCTAGCCATGCATCCACCACGCCGATGGGGGTAAGCCCAAGTGCCACGGCGCTGTCCGTAGCCCCTTGGTAAAGTGTCACGATACGCGGTGATGTGTTACTGGCAGTGGCTTCGTCTTGTTCAGCAGTCTCAGCATCTACAGCTGCGCTATTCGCGCTAGCGAGCAAGCCAACGAGCATAAGGGCGAACGCTAAGGCGCTGGCCACGCGCAGAGGTAAGGTCAATATCTTCATGTTGTCCTGGCACAAGAAGCTGTCTGAATAACGCGGCCCAATTGCCAAGCCAGCGGCAAGCAGAGGGCGGCGATGGCAGCCAGAGCAAAAAAAGCGTTGTGAAGGCTCGAAGCGCTAGCCTCGGTGTAGCTTACCCCTCGGTTGAGGGCCGCGTTAACCGTGATGTCGTAGTAGATCGAAAGGGCCACAATGCCCAGAGAAGCGCTGAGTCGGCGGGACATATTGTTCATGGCAGAGGCCTGGGTGACGCTCGATTCAGGCAGATCTTTAATGCCCACCGTGGTGGCAGGCAAGTAGGCGCAGCCAAGACCAATGCCGCGCATCCCCATCCAGGCGCCAATCACCCAGACCGGCGTGGCAGCCGTTAACGTGCCCAGGCCGACCAGGCTGATGATGGTAATGATCAGCCCAGCGCTCATGCACCACTGTGGTGGGTAGCGGTCAAGCAGCTGTCCCGCCACGGGTGAACAGGCGGCAGCCGCAAGCGCAGTGGCTAAAAATACCAGCCCTGTGATCAGTGGGCTAAATCCCAGCGCGTTCTGCATCCACAAGGGCACTAATAAAATACAGCCAAACAGAATAATGGATTGCAAACAGGCGAGTACAACGCTGATACGAAAGCCTTGATAGGTGAACAGCGACAGATCCAAGAGGGGGGCTGGGTGGCGTCGCTCAACGTGCACAAAACAGAGTAACGCAAAAATGCCGAACACAAGCGGGGCAACAGACTGAGTACGCAAAAGGTCTGGGAGCGTTTCTACCCAGCTAAGCGAAAATAGCACCGCTCCCAAACCCAGTGTAATCAGGGTAAAGCCGATTTTATCAAAACGCCGCTGCTGAGTGGGTAACTCTTTCCCTAGATATCGGTAGCCGCACATCAGCCCTAGCAGCGCAAAGGGCATATTCATTAAAAAAAGTGCGCGCCAGTGGCTAATTTCCAACAATAATCCCCCCACTGTTGGGCCTATTGCGGGCGCAATCATCACGGCCGCCCCCCATATGCCGCTAGCGCGGCCACGCTGATGAGACGGGTAGGCAGAAAAAATCAGCGATAGTGACAGCGGTATCATCAGGCCGGCAGCAATGCCTTGGAGCCCGCGGGCGAAAATAATACCATTCAGAGATTGCGCCAGCGCACCGACCCCTGAGCCCACTAGAAAACCCAGAAGCCCGAGCAGATAAATTTGCTTGCGGCCAAATTTTCCGGCGAGGAAACCGGTGAGTGGCATGGTCATGCCCATGGTAATCATAAACAGTGTCAACACCCAGCTTACGTGTGTGGCGCTGGCATTGAACGTGGTCATCAGCTCAGCCACAGCAAGATTTAGGGCACTGTTATTCAGGCTGACGGTAAAAGTGCCAAGCAGCACGCTAATCAGCACCTTCCCGCCATGCACGTTTGCATCCGGCATGTCACTCACTTAACAGGGGGCACAAGGGCCGTCACCAAGTTCATGTAACTACCCGGCATAACCGATGTGCATGAGCAGGTATGTGAAGTCGAGCGGGGGATGATTACATGCCTAGCTGTTTAATGCAAATCGTTATCATATGAGAAGTTGTGCTTGTAAGGGTGTCTGTTCAAGCGTGATTATGGGCTACATAAATAAGACGCCTACCTGCACTAGCCCGTACACCGCGACCCCAGCCGCCACCGGCCAGCCCAGCGAGCGTAATTTCCACCACACCAGCAGGGTGACGGAAAGCCCAATGACCGTTGCGACCCAGGAAGTCGCGCTTGGGTTGACCGGCATAAGCGAAACGCCCAGCACAGCGGCAATCATCAGCGGGCCGAGAATACCCAGCCACTGAGGCATGTTATTAATCCCGGTCGCGCTGTTTAAACGGCGTTGCATCCAGAGGAAAGGCATTACGCGCATAAGCAGAGTTCCCAGTGCTGAAACCACCACGGCTAGCCAGAGTGCACTGCTCATGGGTTACACCTCCCCGTTTGAAACTTCACCATATAGAAACAGATCGCGCCACAGGCGGCGGCCAGCGGAATGGCCACGTTGCTCCAGCCATAGAGGGTAAACATCAAGGCGGCAAAAATGGTGCAGCTCAGCGCCAGTGCCCAGCGTTTGTCGGTAAAGCGTGGCGCGATCATGGTCAGAAATAGTGCGGGAAGGGCGAAGGGCATCACTTCACCGAGTAATGGCCATCGGGCGGTTAACGTTTCACCCGCTGTGGCGCCGACCATGGTGCCGACGATCCAGACTCCCCAGGCTAGTAGTGAGGCACCCACTAACCAGCCGAATCGCTCGGGCGCCGCGAGCTGTGGAAGGCGCGTCAACGCGAGGGCAAACACCTGGTCGGTGAGGCCGTGCATTAGCCAGGGCCAGTGGCGGCTGCGCGGTAACAAAGCCGCCAGGTTCGGGCCATACACCACATGGCGCACGTTAATCAGTAGCGTCATCGCGACCACCAGCCAGAGTGGTGAGCCGGCCGCGACCATCCCGACAAACAGAAACTGCGAAGCACCGGCGTAAATTAGCGCTGAGATCGCCGCCGCTTCCCACATGCTAAAGCCTGCCTGGGTGGCCACCACCCCAAACGACAGCGAGACCGGAATATAGCCGCCCAGCAGCGGAATCGCTTCACGTACACCTTTTAAGGCGTAACGGACAGGGGAGTGGCTGGCAAGTTGGCTCATGGCGTTTCGCCTTTTGCGGCGTAGGTGATGGTCATCATCAAGGTGGCTTCTGCGGCTTGGGTGCGATAAAGATGGGGCTGATCTGCAGGAAAGGTGAGGGTGTCGCCAGGTGCCAGCGGCGTGGTGGCGCCTTCTGGTCCCGCTTCCAGCCAGCCGCTAATCAGCGTTAATGACTCGCGGGTACCTAGCGAATGAGCCTCGGCATGGCGAAGCGTATGGGGCGCGCAGCGCATCCAATAGGCGTCCACCTGGGGGGTGTCTTTCCCTTGATCGATCAAGCGCACTTGGATGCCATCTTCACCCAAGGGCACGGTGATGGGGGCCACCACGGTTCCGAAAGGCACATTAAGCTGCACCGCCAGCCGCCAGATGGTGTCTAGCGTTGGGTTGCCGTTGCCCTGTTCAAGGCGACACAGGTTGGATTTGGCGATGCCCGCCTCACTGGCCAGCTGCGACAACGACCAGCCCCGCTCAAGGCGAAGCGCTTGAAGATGGTGGCCCAGCGTATTGAGCGAGAGCTTATCCATGGTGGTGCGCCTTAGGAGTGCCGTTCTTTATATAGAACGTTCTATATAAAGAACGTTAGCCTGTCAACGAAAATTGCGTCAGCATCCGCTGGCACTCTTTATGCATCGGCTTAATGCATTACCCTTAGGTAATCTGCTGCGAGGAAACGCAATGCGATCATTGGCAATGCTTAAACCGGTTAAATCACTCCTGTATAGCGTGGCGTTACTGCTGCTAGGCAATGGGCTGCTCAACACGCTCCTGACACTGCGGGGGACGGATGAGGGTTTCTCCAGCGCCGTGTTGGGGATGATCATGTCCGGCTACTTTGTCGGCTTTATTGGCGGTACCTGGGTAAGTGGTCGCCTGATCAGGCGCATGGGGCATATTCGCACCTTTGGTTTTTGCGCCTCCCTTTGTGCCTCGGTGGCGCTGTTGCATCTGGTCTTTGTCAACCCGTGGGTATGGTTGCTGTTACGGATGGTGTACGGGCTTTCTTTTATTACCCTCATCACCGTGATAGAGAGTTGGTTGAATAGCCAAGCAGCCAGCCATGAGCGGGGGCGTATTTTCGCGGTTTATATGGTGGTCAATCTGGGTGCCTTAGCTACCGCACAGCAGTTGCTGCGGCTCTCCTCGCCACAAGGTTTTTTGCTTTTTGTCATCATTGCCATCTTGATTAGTTGGGCACTGTTGCCCATCACGCTGACGCGACGCGTTCAGCCTAAGATGTCTGAGCGGCCCAAAAGTAGTCTGCGCGTGCTGCTAGGCTTTGCGCCCTTGGCGGTGGCGTCTGCCGCGTTATCGGGGCTAGCGATGGGCGCGTTTTGGTCGATGACCCCGGTGTACGCCACGCAGTTAGGGTTTGATATCGGCGGTGTCGGGCTAGTGATGAGCGTGGCGATTATTGGCGGCGCACTGTTGCAGATACCGATTGGACGATTTTCCGATAAGCATGACCGCCCCCGGGTAATGACGTGGGTCGTGCTGTTAGCCGCGCTGATCGCTGCGTGCATGCCGTTTGCGCCAACGCATGAAGCGCTGCTAGGCCTCTACTTCCTCTGGGGTGGCTTGGCGTTTTCACTCTACCCACTGGCGGTAGCGCAGTTGATTGATCAGCTTCACCCCGATGAGATTGTCGCTGGCTCGGCGGACATGTTGGTGATGCATGGCGCTGGCTGTGCGGTGGCGCCCATTGCAGCAGGCTCCTTGATGACGGCAGTCGGGAGCCAAGGCCTGCCGGTTTACATTGCTTGCGTGTTTGCGCTGCTGGGCATGTATGCCATTTACCGCCGCCGCCGTGTCACCGCACTGGTTACCCACACCGCACACTTCGAGCCGATGGTACAAAGTAGTGCAGAAGTGCTGGAATTGATCTTCGATGATACTCAAGGCGATCTTTTCGATGACCCTAGTTTCTATGAAGAGCACGAACGTGAGCGCTTGAGAAGTATCTTAACGTCATCAAAAGGCTGAAGAAAATAGCGCTTAATCTGACTCTGCCGGTATGCTTGGCGTAAATAACCGATTATATTTTATAGGTAGCGGTGCTAGTCACCGCGCCTTGGTTGGGTGGCGTCGGTAAGTGCCTCTGCCGTTCGACCGTTTTCCCAAAAGAAAAACGAAAAAAGGAAACATCCAATGCGTATTAAAATGGTGCTGGTTGCGCTGGTGGCTCTCATGGCGTCATCGCTGGTGGCCGCAGCAGACTATTACGTGGATATTACTAACCGCACTGGCTACACCATCTATTATATGTATGTGAGTCCAGGGAACTCAAAAAGCTGGGAAGAGGATGTGTTAGGTAGTGATGTATTGATGAATGGGGATACTCAGCGGGTTACCTTGACGGGCTATACTAACCCCTACTTCGATATTCGCCTTGTCGATGAAGATAACGACAGCTACACCTTTTGGAACGTGAATGTCTCGACCCAGGACATCATCGTTACGCTCGATCATTTGGATTAGCAGCCGCAAAACCATTAAAAATGCCCCTGACGCCTAAGCGGAGAGGGGCACAGATAGAAAATATATTAGTAAGTTACGCTGCAACAATATGTAGTTTAGCGGGGACGGTTTTCGGCGGCTGAACGATAGGTTCGTCATTATCGGCGAACAGATCGCTACCCTTCATTTTCGCATAGCCACGCTGCGTTAAGGTAAGCACATCAGGTGAAGTGCCCCATTTAAGCAGCATTTCATCAAGCAGTTGCTCGGCTTGCTCATCCAGGCCCCACTGGCTAAGCAGTTGAGCAATAGCGTAGTCGCACTCGGGGGTGTCGAACAAATCATCCTTGATATCTTGAATGGCGATGTGAAGACCCGCTTGGGAAAGTTCGCTTAGCGTTTCACTGTGCATATCACGGCTCCGTGTGAATGCGGATGGAACGGCGGCTATCGTGGCGTAACCGCCTGATTTTATGTTGTACGTGTGTTGTACGACAATGACTCTAATATACGCATGAACGGGAAGCAAATGCAAAAACATTCCATGACAAACTAGTGACCTTTATGCTGGCGCAGCGTCCAGTAGCCACCCCATAGTCTTGTCGCGGTGGTGATAAGGCAGGCAATGGCGAACAGCATCGCTAGGGTTGGAAAATAATTAGGGAAAAGACAAAACAGCACCAAGGCCGCCACGGTTTCAGTGCCTTCGGTTAAACCTTCTAAATAGTAAAACGCCTTACTGGGAAAGTGCGGGCGCTCAATTGCCTGTTGCTTGGCGGCAATCGCAAAGGCTAGAAATGAAGTGCCTGTGCCGATAAATGCAAACAATAACAAGGCGGCTGACAGGGCATTTTGTGCAGGGTTGGCCAGCGCAAACCCAAGCACTACGACAGCGTAAAAAACAAAATCGAGCCCAATGTCGAGAAACCCGCCGGCATCGCTACAGCGGCCACTAAGGCGCGCGAGCGCACCGTCAACGCCATCACCCAGTCGGTTAAGCACAATCGCCAGTAGCGCCCATCCATACTGTTCGTAGGCCAACAGTGGTAACGCGGTAATGCCGATCAAAAAAGCAGTGAACGTCACTTGATCGGGTGTGATGTGTTTTTGATGCAACGGTGTTGCGAGGCGTTGCAGCGGGCGATGGGTAAGCGGCATTGTAAAACGGTCAAGCACACGTTTCTCCTTGGCGGTTATCGGGAATGTTGTGTGTTATTGGGAATATTGCGTAACGACGTATAGCAGTCACATAGGTTAACGCTAGCGCTATATCGTCGTTAGCAATTGCTAATAATTAAACTAAGGTCGTTAGACTTTGGTTGTAATTATGAGCAAAACACTGGACTAATTGTCTATTGCAGTTAATAAAGGGCGCCAAGGCAGCTTCAGAATTCCCCTCATGTTGGCTTATTTGCCCACAAGCTGTTGCTTAATCTCACTCTCATTTCTGACCGCAAGTGGCGCTTACTGTATGCATAAAACTGCCCTGATGACGGTATGGGATCAGCTATGGCACTCCCATTACCAAGCCAAAAATTTATTAATGTGCGCGCTCCCGACCGGTGGCACCGCCAAGGCGGCGAGTAACACCCAACGTGAGCCTTCTCACCAACCCAAGCCGCCCGCCTATACGACGCCGCAAAAAATAGGTTTATTGCTTGGCCCGCTGCTGTTTGCCTTTGTGGTGATGTTTTTTCACCCTGAAGATTTGAGTTTTGAAGGCCGCATGGTGCTGGCGACCACGCTTTGGGTAGCCGTTTGGTGGATCACTGAAGCGATCCCCATCCCCGCGACATCACTGTTGCCCATTATACTGCTGCCTATTACCGGTGCATTGGATGGCAATACGGTCACGGCAGCTTACGGCAATCCGATTATTTTCCTCTTCCTTGGCGGCTTTATGATCGCTCTGGCGATGGAAAAGTGGGATTTGCACAAGCGCATCGCTCTGTCGATCATTGCCGTGTTGGGCACCAGCATTAATAGCATTGTGTTCGGCTTTATGGCCGCAACCGGCTTCTTATCCATGTGGGTATCCAACACGGCGGCCGTGATGATGATGCTGCCCATTGGTACCGCCATTGTGTATCAGGTCAGTCAGGAACTGGCAAAAAGTGACGGCGACCATAGTGGTGAAATCGAGAAGTTCAACAAGGCGCTCATTTTTGGTATCGGCTACGGCGGCACCATTGGTGGCTTGGGTACGCTGATTGGTACGCCGCCTAATATTATTCTGGCGGCGATCGTTAATGAATTATTCGGCATTGAGATTTCATTCGCCGGCTGGCTGATGTTTGCTTTTCCCGTGGTGGTCGTGCTGCTTGTGAGCGCTTGGTTACTACTGACACGCGTCTTTTTTCCGATCAAATTTAGCCATTTGCCGGGTGGTCGGGCGCTAATTAACAAAGAAAAAGACGCTTTGGGTAAAACCAGTTTTGAAGAGAAAGCTGTACTGGCGGTTTTCTTGTTCGCCGCCTTTATGTGGATTACACGCTCGTTCTTGTGGCAGGGTCAGATCTTCACCATTCCGGGTATCAATGACACTATGATCGCGATTTTTGCCGCGCTACTGCTGTTTTTGATTCCTTCTAAAAACAAGGGTGGCTGCCTGTTGGGTTGGGAGGTAGCCAAAGACGTACCTTGGGGTATTCTGCTGCTGTTTGGTGGTGGCTTGGCGATTGCGGCAGGCTTTGGCTCTTCCGGCTTGGCAGAGTGGATCGGCGGGCAAATGAGTGTATTGGAAGGTGTTAACTTCCTGCTGGTGATTCTGCTGGCTACCGGCATGGTGTTGTTCTTGACTGAAATCACCTCGAACACGGCGACCGCCACTATGATTCTACCCGTGCTGGCGTCGCTGGCGCTGGCGCTGGATATTCATCCCTTCGTACTGATGGTGCCTGCAGCAATGGCCGCTAACTGCGCCTTTATGCTGCCGGTGGGTACGCCGCCAAACGCGATTATCTTTGCCACCGGTAAGCTTAAAATTATCGAGATGGTGCGCACTGGCTTCTGGATCAATATTATTGCCATGCTGCTCATTGTGGCGGCGGTCTATTTCCTGCTGCCGGTGTTATGGAGCGTAGACTTAACCAACTATCCCGATGCTTTTAGACGCTAATATGTCCCACTAGCAGATCATAGCCTCGCCTTCGGGCGGGGCTTTTTTATCGCTATTTTGTCGTTAATTCAGGCACATAAACAATGTTAATTATGGCGTCGGGCTTTAGACAAATCAGTGCGCTTAACTATAGTACGTTTGACTACAGTACGTTTAACGACAGTGCCTACAAGGAGTAGCGGGCGTTAGCTCGATGGCGTCATAAGGAGTTGAGCAATGGAACTGCTTGAACATATCAGTGAATATCTGAAAAAACATGAGCTTAAAATGGCCACGGCGGAGTCGTGCACCGCTGGACTGATTGTTTCAGAGCTGGCGGGCGTGTCCGGTAGCGGCCAATCGATCGATTGTGGGTTGGCTGTTTATTCACCTGAAGCGAAAAACCGCTATTTAGCCGTCAGCTTTGACACTATTGATACCTATGGCCTGACCAGCGAAGCCACCTCACGCGAAATGGCGTTAGGTGCTTTGAACAATAATGATGCCAATGTCGCGTTAGCCAATACCGGCATTGCGGGCCCAGAGCCCCACGATGGGATACCGGTGGGAACCGTTTGCTTTGCTTGGGCGTTTCGGCACGAGCACGAGGTTTATGTCATGGTAAGGACGAAACGCTTCGCGGGTAACCGAAATGAGGTACGTCTCGCCGCTGCTCACTATGCGCTAGAAATGGTGCCAAAACATCATGGCCAGGTAGTGGCTGGCAAAGCACCGCGCGTTGATGAATCATAATCTTCGAAATTCCACCGTCGACGGGAGGCAGGCAGCGCCATGACTAACCCAGTAACTCAGCAGCGTATCCAGGCAGATTTGCAGGTTAAAGCATCGATTAATCCACAGGATGAAATTGATGCACGGGTCGATTTTCTCTGTCACCAGATCATCGAGACAGGTCAGCATGCGCTGGTACTAGGCATTAGTGGCGGGGTGGACTCTACCGTTGCGGGGCGTTTAGCCCAACTGGCTGTCGAGCAGGTCCGCGAGAAAGGGGTTGAAGCCCGCTTTTACGCCATCCGGCTGCCTTACGGTGAACAGAAAGATGAGGATGATGCGCAGCAGGCACTGAGGTTCATTACGCCTGATGAAGTGCTAGCCATTAATGTAAAACCCGCCAGTGACGCTTTACTCTCTTCCCTGGAAGAGGGCGGCCTAACGTTTCAAGATGCGGCGCAACGCGACTTTGTATTGGGTAATATTAAAGCGCGCCAACGCATGGTGGCGCAGTATGCCATCGCTGGTGCCAAGTCAGGTTTAGTGGTGGGAACCGATCAAGCCGCAGAGGCACTGATGGGCTTTTTCACCAAATACGGTGATGGCGCCTGTGATCTTGTGCCGCTGACGGGGCTCACCAAAAGCCAGGTGAGAGAAGTCGGTGCGGCGTTAGGTGCGCCCGCCGCGCTGGTAGAAAAACAGCCTACTGCTGATCTGGAATCACTTAAACCGCAGCTGGCTGATGAGGAAGCGCTAGGGGTCAGCTACGCCGAGATTGATGCCTTCCTTACAGGGCAACCGGTGAGCGAGCAGGCCTACACCACCATCACCCGTACCTATCAACGCACCGACCATAAACGCCAACTCCCCAGAACGCCGTAGCGGCATTTTCTACAAGCTCAACACCTGCGCTAAACGCAGCGCCATTAGGTTGCTATGATGCCGCTACACTATTGGCTGTTGAGCTTGTTATGCGTTTACTCCATACCGCTGATTGGCATCTGGGCCGGCTATTCCACAATCTTTCATTGTTGGAAGACCAGCGCCATGTGCTCAACCAGCTTATCGCTATCATCGATCGGGAAAACGTCGATGCGGTGCTGATCGCCGGCGATATCTATGACCGCTCGGTGCCGCCCTCGGCGGCCGTCACTCTGCTGGATGAAGTGCTCCACGCGCTATGTGAGGTGCGCAAGCTGCCGGTCATCATGATTTCAGGCAATCACGACGGCGCCGAGCGACTGCGTTTTGGTGCGCGCCATTTGCGTCAAGCCGGGCTGCATATTCTTTCCGATTTAGCTGATTTCGCTATGCCCGTCACGCTGACCATCGACGGCCTAGAGGTGGATGTATTCGGGATACCTTACGCCGACCCTGAGCATGTACGCAGCCAGTTGAACGTAGACGTGCGGGACTTTGACGGCGCTCATCGCTATTTGGTCGAGCGCATTGGTGAACAGCGCCACCCAACACGCCCATGCATACTGATGAGCCACTGTTTTGTAGATGGCGGCAGCGCCTCCGACTCCGAGCGTCCGCTAACGTTAGGCGGTGCCGAAAGCGTGGCTTGGGAGCCAATGCAGGGCTTCGATTATGTGGCGCTGGGTCATCTGCACGGCCCGCAGTATCGCGGTGGCGAGCATATTCGCTATAGCGGGTCGCTGCTTAAATACAGCTTTTCCGAAGCCAGCCAGCGTAAAGGCGTCACGTTGGTCGAGTTAGACGTGAACGGCGTCAAAAAAATTGACCAGGTGACATTGATGCCCAGCCGTGAAGTGCGTGTCTTAGAAGGTGAGCTGGATGCGTTGATCGTCCAGGGCCAAACCGATAAGAACGCCGACGACTACCTGTTGGTGCGATTGACCGATCGGCACGCCATTCTCGACCCCATGGGCAAACTACGTGAGGTGTACCCTAATGTGCTGCATCTCGAGAAGCCCGGCATGCTGGAGGCGCGCGGTACGCAGCAGCTCGACCGGGAACGGCTGCGCTTTGATGCGCTGGATATGTTTAGCGACTTCTTCAATCAAACCAGCGGCGAGGCCATGAGCGAGCGTCAGGCCAGCGCGATGGCAGAATTGATTACCCAATTGCAGCGTGATGAGGCCCAGCAATGACGCCGTTAACGCTGACCATGCAGGCCTTTGGCCCGTTCGCGGGCACTGAAAGCATTGATTTCACCGCGCTGGGCAGAAGCCCCCTGTTTTTGATTAACGGGCCCACCGGGGCGGGCAAGAGCTCGATTCTTGATGCGCTGTGTTTTGCTCTTTACGGCCAGACGACGGGTAATGAACGCGACCCGACCCAGATGCGCTGCGATCAGGCAGATGCTGCGCTATTAACGGAAGTTAGTCTCGATTTTCATCTTCGCGGCGTTGATTACCGGGTGCGTCGTGTCCCCCAGCAAGAGCGCCCCAAATCCCGCGGCGAAGGTACCACCACGCATAATGCTGAAGCGCAGCTTTGGCGATTAAAGGCGGGTGGTGAGGTAGAGACCTGTCTGGTGGCGCGCAAGGTCAACGATGCCACCGCCGAGCTGCAAACTCTGATTGGCCTGGATGCCAATCAATTTCGCCAGGTCATGGTGTTGCCCCAGGGCAAGTTCCGCGAGTTGCTGATAGCCGATTCAAAAGAGCGTGAAAAAATTTTTTCGCAACTGTTCCAAACACATATCTTCCAGCGTATCGAAGAGCAACTGCGCAACCAGGCCAATCAAATCGAGCGGGATGTGAAGGAGCATCGGCAACATATCAGTGGCATTTTGGCGGGGGGCGAGCTGGAGAGCGAGGCCGCGTTAGATCAAGAGCTGGAAGTGCTAAAGCCACAGGTGCAAGACGCACGGCACCAGTTCGAGACAGCGCAGCAGCAGCGCCGCAAGGCCGAAATACAGCGCGATGAAGCGCTGGCGCTGCAGCGCCAATTTGAAGCCCGCGATACGCTAGCGGCGGACAAAGCTCGCCATCTTGGGCAGCACGATGAGATCGAAAGCAGCAAGGAGCGTTTAGCTCAAAGCGCCCAGGCACAGGCGCTGCAGGCCCCAAAGAGCGCCTTAGACCAAGCGCAGCAAGCTGTAACGACCGCTCAAGCCGAACAGCAAACGGCGGAAGCTGCATTAACCGCCCAGGGTTCTAACGCCCAACAGGCAAAGCAGGCATTAGAAGCGACACGCCAGCGACAGTCAGAACTGCCTGCGCAGCGCGAGCGTCATCGTCAGTTGGGCGAGTTTATTCAAAAAGGCCAACAGCTCAGCGAGCTGCAAACGCATTTTCAAACGGCGCAGGCCGCGTGGCAGCAAGCGGACAGTGCACTCAAACGCGATGAAACCCAGTTAGACGCTATTCGACAACAGGGTGAAGCGATAGGTGTCAACCTCGAACGTTTACAGGCCGAGCTTCAGCAACTGGCCAGCGCGCCTGCTGAACTAAGCCGCCATAACCACCTACTAACCCAGCGCCAAGAGCTGGATGAGCTTGGCCGCCAAGGGCGTGAGTTAACGGCTCAACAGCAGCAGGCAGCGGACACACTCGAACGCCGAAAAAGCGAAGCAGCACAGGCGGATCGCAATGCCACTGAGCAGGAGATGCGCTGGCATCATGGCCAAGCCGCGCTACTCGCTCTGACGCTTGAGCAGGATGCCCCTTGCCCGGTGTGCGGCAGCTTGTCACATCCCGCGCCGGCGGTTAACAACGCCGATGTCGTCACTCAGGCGCAGGTGGAAGCGGCCAGGTCGGCTCAAGAGCAGGCCCGCCACTCTCTTCAGGTCGCTGAACGCGATCACCAGCAGCTTGCGCAGCAGATTAACTACCACACACAGCAAGTCCAGCGACTCAACCAGCAGTTAGGCGAGTGGGCTAACCAGCCGCTAAATGCACTACAAAACACCTGCGATGAGTTAAATCGCCAGGTCGCTCGGCAGACAAGCGTTGAGCGAGAGATCCACCAGCAAATCGCCGCCCGTGACGCGCTACGGCGAGAGTGGGGCGCGCTTGATAAACAGCTTAAAACCCAGCGGCCTGCGGTTGAAAAAGCCAAAGAGGGCGCATTAAGGCTAGAAAGCCAGCGCGATCAATTAAGTCAGTCGTTGCCAGAAAATGCTCGAGACCCTTTTGCTATGCGTCAAACGCTCACTGAGCTTGAGCGCCAAATAACGCAACTTGAACAAGATGGGGAAAGCGCTCAGCAAGCGCTTTCAAACAGTCAAACCCAGCTGGCGCGAGCAGAAGAGCAGCGACGCGGCGCGAACGAACGAACCGAACGCAGCGAGCAGTCGTTACAGCAGGCGCAAGCAGAGTGGCAAGCCGCGCTGCAGACCAGCCCCTTTAGTGATGAGATGGCGTTTCAGGCGGCGCAATTGGATGCTACCCAGCGGCAAGCGTTGACGCACCAAGTCGAGGCGTACCAGCGTCGCTTAGCCGAGCTTGAAGGTGCACTGCAGAATTATCAAAACCAGCTTGCCGACAAAACGCCGCCGGATCTTAACGCGCTCACTACCTTGACCGAGACTGCCCAAGCGGCCGAGCACACCCAGTTAGAGGCATGGCGAAAGCTGGATGGACGATTAGCGACGCTGCAGGGTATTCACCAAAAGCTGGCCTCTGCCCACACAGCCCAGGCTGAGCTTGAAGCCCAATATCAGCTGTGGGGCACGCTAAGCGAAGTCGCAAATGGTCGCACCGGGCATAGAATCAGCCTGCAACGCTTCGTGCTCGGCGTGCTGCTGGATGATGTTCTCATTCAGGCTTCAGAGCGGCTGGTGCGTATGAGCCGGGGGCGCTACCAGCTAGTGCGTCGAGAGGACCCCTCAAAAGGTAACAAGGCGTCAGGCCTGGAGCTTGATGTAGCGGACACCTATACCGGCAAGAACCGTTCGGTAGCGACGCTTTCTGGTGGGGAGTCGTTCATGGCAGCGCTGTCGTTAGCGCTGGGTCTTTCAGATGTCGTGCAGGCTTACGCGGGCGGCATTCAGTTGGATACGCTCTTTATCGACGAAGGCTTTGGCAGCCTCGACCAAGATGCTCTGGATCAAGCCATTAACATGCTGAGCGAACTGCAAATGGGCGGGCGCATGATTGGGGTTATTTCCCACGTCAGTGAGCTCAAGGAGCAAATGCCCATCCGGGTAGAAGTACGCGCTAGCCGGCACGGCAGCTCTGTAGAAGTAAAGGGCGTATAGCGATAATGTGGACTAAGGCAGCGTTAATTCATGCTGCGTTCATACAACCTGTTTTATAAAGAGCGTTAAACGTTAACGGCACCGAAAAAACCACCCATAAAGAGTACAAGGATGAACGCAAGCAAGATTTTACAGCAGTTGATGCAGCAAGCGGGCAGCAGCCAGAAGGGTGGCAGCAGCGGTGTCGATGTGAAGGGCATGCTGAGTGGGCTCTCTAAGCAATTAGGCGGCGGTAGCAGTGGACAAGGGAGCGGTTTTTCTAGCGGCTTCGATGTTAAAAGCCTGCTGGGTGGCGGTGCCATGGGCATGTTAGTGGGTTCTAAACGGGGCCGCAGCATGGGTGGCAAGGCGTTGAAATACGGCGCCATTGCCGGGGTAGGCGTATTGGCCTGGAAAGCATGGCAGAGCTCGCAAGTCGCAAAGAACAGCAACGGCCAGCCTGGCAATGCGCAAGCCGCTGCTGAGGAAGGCGAACGTGTCGAAGTGCTTAGCGGTGACGTCCAAGAACGGCGTAGCCTTGAGCTGCTACAAGCGATGATCATGGCGGCGCGAGCCGATGGCCACATTGATGAGCAGGAACAGGCGTGGATCACCGAGCAGATTGACGCGCTCGGCGCTGATCAAGAGATGCATCATTGGGTAGAAACGCAGTTGAAGGCGCCACTCGATGCCCAAGCCCTGGCCCGCGAGGGGGATTCCCCCCAGGCGGCTCGCGAAATGTATTTGATCAGCGTGGCGGTCATCGATGATCAAAACCCGATGGAACGCGCATGGCTTGATCAGTTGGCTAGCGCGCTTAACTTGCCCAAAGAGATGACGAACGAACTTGAACGTCAAGCCGAGCAGGCGGGTTAGTGCTGGACACGTTTAATTTTTGGCTGGCAACCGGCTTTGGGCTAGGCCTTGCGCCGTTCGCTCCCGGTACGTTTGGTTCACTGTTGGGCGTACCGTTAGCGTGGTGGCTGTTGAGTCGCCCGTTAGGCCAGCAAGGGCTCGTAATGGCGGCACTATTGCTGCTGGCGGTGCCTGTTTGCCACATTGCCGCTTGGCATTATGACGGGCTGGATCACGGCAGTATCGTCGCCGATGAATACGTGGCGTTTCCATTGGCGGTCATTGGGTTGGCGGCTGCGCGCCATCCCCTGGTAATAGCGCTTGGCTTTGGAGTTTACCGCTTTTTTGATGCACTAAAGCCACCGCCCATTCACCTCACTGAGCAGTTGCGCGGCGGTTTCGGTATTGTGATGGATGATGTGGTGGCTGCCTTGGTCACCTGGGTCGTGATGATGATAGGTCTAACACTTTGGCAGCGCCGTAAAACTCAACGTAGCGTCTAACCAACCATAAAAAGCGCCGCAAGCCTATAAAGCTTGTGGCGCTAGTTTTTTTACAGCTTAGCCATTAACGAAGTAGCGCATTACTCTTGAACGACAATCACCGACTTGGCGTTGACGAACTCGTGCATGCCGAAGCCGCCGTGTTCACGCCCATAACCGGAGTTTTTCACCCCGCCGAAGGGCATTTCCGGTGTGGCAACGCCAAAACCGTTGATAAAGACCATGCCTGTATCGAAGTATTTGCTGGCAAGCTCCGTGGCGTGTTTGACGTCTTTAGAGATGATGCCACCGCCCAAGCCGTAACGGCTGTCATTAGCAATGCGCATTGCGTCTTCATCGTCTTTGGCACGAATCAGCGCGGCCACTGGACCAAACAGCTCATCATCGTAAGCGGGCTGGCCCGGCGTTACGTTATCGAGCACGGTCACCGGGTAGAATGCGCCTTTGCCAGTTGGTTTTTCACCACCGCAAAGAATTTTTGCACCTTTGCGTACGCTCTCTTCTACTTGATCGTGAAGGCCGTCGCGCAGATCAACACGGGCCATCGGACCTAGGTCGCTACCTTCTTGGGTCGGGTCGCCCGCCGTCAGCGATTCCATACGAGCGACATAGCGCTCTTTAAACGCTTCGTAGTTTTTCTCGGTCACCACAAAACGCTTGGCCGCCACACAGGTTTGCCCGCCGTTATAGACGCGCCCCTGTACACAGGTGTCCACCGCGACATCCAGATCGGCATCGTCAAGCACTAAGAAGGCATCGTTAGAGCCCAGCTCGAGAACAGTCTTTTTCAGATACTCGGCCGCTTTGGCAGCCACTTTTCGGCCAGCGCCGTCGCTGCCCGTGAGCGTCACGCCACGCACTGCAGGGTGCCCAATCACTTCATCTGAAACATCGTGAGAGATCACCAACGTGCGGAACACGTTTTCAGGTAACCCTGCTTCACGGTAAATTTTCTCTAGCAGTAGACCGCTGCCGGTCACATTTTCAGCGTGTTTCAGCAGCACACCGTTACCTGCCATGATATTGGCAATGGAGTAACGCACTACTTGATAAGCCGGAAAGTTCCAGGGCTGAATGCCGTAGATGACGCCCATTGGCGAGTAGCTAATAAAGCCGCGCTCACCATTGCTAGGCTGGCGCTCTTCGTCAGCAAGCTCTTTAGGGCCATTTTCTGCGGTGTAATCGCAGATGCCGGTGCACAGATCGACTTCTTGACGCGCCTGCTCAGGAAGCTTGCCCATCTCTTTGACCATCAGCTCGACAAGTTCGCCTTTATGGTCCTGCATCGCTTGGCCAATCGCCTTAACCGTTTTCGCGCGGCTCTCCAACGATTCGAGGCGCCAATCGAGGAATGCGTCATAGCAGGCATCGACAACCTGTTTCGCTTCACCGCTATTCATTAGGGTGTAAGTTTCGAGTGTTTCGCCGTTCGTCGGATTAATCGTCGTGATGCTGTTGCTCATAAGATCTCCTATCTATAGATCAACGCTTGGGTCAAAACGTCCAGCTCCTGGGCGCTTAGTCGACCGGTCTACTTTTGGTACAAAGCTACCTTAGTACAAAATGAGCGCTTATGCATAATTAAGCGCTCAATATCGGGCAGTGATTTTAACGATGAGTTCCCCCGCCGGGGCTAGATGCGCTATCCAAACGTAGGTCCGCCTGCTTCTTCGTCCCACACTTCTTCCAGGCGATCATCGCGCCCACAGCTGAAGCGATAGAATTTGTAGCGAACGGGGTTCTTTTGATAATAATCCTGGTGGTACTCCTCGGCCGCCCAGAATGTCGTGGCGGGCACTATCTGGGTTGCAATGTCGCGGTCAAAGCGGGCTTCCATCTCTGCTTTGGATGCTTCGGCTAACGCACGCTGCTCTTCATCGTTATAAAATATGGCTGAGCGGTACTGGTCACCCACATCGCAAAACTGGCGGTCTACCGCGAAGGGGTCGATGTTGCGCCAAAAAATCTCCAGCAGTTGCGCGTAGCTGATCTGTTCAGCGTCGTATTCCACTTTCACTACTTCCGCATGCCCCGTGCCACCCCGGGAAATATCTTCGTAGGTGGGGTTGTCGAGCTCACCGCCGATATAGCCGGAAATTGTGGCGCTAACGCCGGGTTGGTTGTCGTAGGGCGGCTCCATGCACCAGAAACACCCTCCCGCGAAGATCGCTTCTGCGTTGCTCTGGGGTTGAGAGGCCTGTGATTGAGAGCTTTGGGATTGAGAATCCTGTGATTGAGAACTCTGCGCTTGAAGCGCGGGGCTTGCCAGCCCGATAGCGGCCAGTACGCAAAGTGACAGAGGTTGAAAGCGGAGAAGTCGGGTCATGGTTAGCACTCCAAGGGAGATAGCAAATAATCGCGATCTTGAGTTGATTGGTGACACGAACGCTTTGTTCCTTACAGATTAATCCAACCGATGTGGCCAGACCTCATCTAGCGTGCTCAGGGCGGCGTTCACCGTCGGTTCAGTGGCGCTCTCGCGACGCCATATAAAGCTTAATGCACAAGGAAGGCGGATATTGTCCGCGACCGCCAGGCCGCTCTCTTGGCGTTCCGCCATTGCCAGGGCATCACGGGCTAGGCTTAAGCCGACGCCTGCACGGACAAGATCTAGCATGCAGGCTTCCTGGTCGACTTGAGCCACGCGATGAGGCGTTGCGCCGCTTTTGGCTAACGCCTGTTTTAGCAGCCGGTGGTGAACAGAATCATGCGGAGTAACGATCCAGGGCAGGGTGGCTAGATACTCCCAGCGGGTGTTAGCCAGCCGATTTTCCCAGCCCGCCGGCGCAATGACATGATAATCAAAGTGCGTTAGCTCACGCCAAGCTAACACCTCATGCTTTTCATCGAGGGCTTTATTCGGCCCAAGGCCAGGGGGAGCCAAGTAGAAACCGACATCTAACTCGCCCTGTTCAATACGGTTTAACACGCTGCCGCTCATTCCATGCTGCAACTCGGTTTCTAGCTGGGGAGCGCGTGCCATCAGGCGGCTTAAAAAAGCGCCTAAACGGAGAAATTCGGGATCGACAATGGTACCAATAGTGAGCTTGCCGCGCAGGGTGCTGTGCAGCGCCCCGGCGGTTTGCTCAAAGGCATGGGCGCTGGCCAGCGCCTTTTCGGCGGCCGGTAACAGGGTATGACCATCGCCAGTCAGCGCGAGCCCTTGAGGTCGCCGGGTGAACAGCGTCAGTCCCAGGTTGGCCTGAAGTTGCTTCAACTTTAGGCTAATGGCGGGTTGCGTTAGATGTAGTTGCTCTGCCGCGCGGGAAACGCTGCCTGTTTTGGCAACGGCCACGAAGGCGCGCAGTGTGGCGTAATCTTGCATAGAGCCTTCGCAATGTGGCTACTGATATTAGCAGAGCTTATAACTGGCTTTTAAATAACTCAATTGATCCGGCCGGAGAGGTCGGTAGGCTAGGCTGATAAAACGCTTCAATCGATAACACGCTTTTACACATAGCCGTTTCGTATCGCGCCTTTCAAACAGCAGGTAATTCCATGACAACAACAGCGATTCAGCACTTTATCAATGGCCAGGTAACCGCTGGCGAGTCTTCACAGTCTCAGGACGTTTACAACCCCGCCACTGGCCGGGTCACCGGTCGCGTATCGCTCGCCTCTGCGCTGGATGTGAACAGTGCCGTTGAGTCGGCGCAAGCGGCCTTTCCAGCTTGGTCGGATACGCCGCCTATTCGGCGTGCTCGGGTGCTGTTCAAGTTTCTAGAGCTTTTGAATGCCCATAAGGACGAGCTGGCCGAAGCGATCACTAAAGAGCATGGCAAGGTCTTTACCGATGCCCAGGGGGAAGTGGCGCGGGGGATTGATATCGTTGAATTCGCCTGTGGCATACCGCAGTTGCTCAAGGGCGATTACACCGAGCAGGTCAGCACCGGAATCGATAACTGGACCATGCGCCAGCCGCTGGGCGTGGTGGCTGGTATAACGCCGTTTAATTTCCCGGCCATGGTACCCATGTGGATGTTCCCGCTGGCGATTGCAGCGGGGAATACGTTTATTCTCAAGCCTAGCCCGCTGGATCCCAGCGCGTCCTTACTGATGGCTGACCTGCTGAAGCAAGCAGGCCTACCGGACGGTGTGTTCAATGTCGTGCAGGGTGACAAAGAGTCGGTGGAAGCGCTGCTTGACCACCCCCATGTTAAGGCGCTGTCGTTTGTGGGTTCGACCCCGATTGCCAATTTGATATACGAGCGCGGGGCGCGCAACGGTAAGCGGATTCAAGCCCTCGGCGGGGCCAAAAACCACATGGTCGTGATGCCGGATGCGCACCTTGATAAAGCCGTCGATGCGTTGATTGGGGCTGCCTATGGTTCTGCCGGTGAGCGCTGCATGGCGATTAGCGTAGCGGTATTGGTCGGGGAAGTGGCCGATAAGGTCGTGCCGATGCTGGCGGAGCGGGCTAAAGCGCTGAAAGTTAAGGATGGCATGCAGCTGGATGCGGAGATGGGACCCATCGTGACCCGCCAAGCTCATCAGCGTATTACCGGATATATCGAGAAAGGCGTCGCTGAAGGTGCGGAGTTAGTGGTCGATGGCCGCACGTTTGCGGCGACGTCGGCAGGCGATGAGTGTGCCGAAGGGTTCTGGATGGGCGGCACGCTATTCGACAACGTCACGCCGGAAATGACGATCTATAAAGAGGAAATTTTTGGCCCCGTCTTGGTTTGTGTGCGCGTGCCGGATATCGCCACCGCCATTCAACTGATCAACGATCATGAGTTCGGCAACGGCGTTAGCTGCTTTACCGAAAGCGGTACGGTGGCGCGGGAGTTTGGACGTCGCATTCAAGTCGGCATGGTCGGCATCAATGTGCCTATCCCAGTGCCTATGGCGTGGCACGGCTTTGGTGGCTGGAAGCGTTCGCTGTTTGGTGATACCCATGCTTACGGGGAGGAGGGCGTGCGTTTTTACACCAAGCAGAAATCGATCATGCAGCGTTGGTCGGACTCGATTGATGACGGTGCTGAATTCGTCATGCCGACCGCAAAATAAACGCTGGCGGAGAACCTCTCATGGCACAACAACAATCAAAAACAGCGTCGGGTGCGGGTTTAGAATTTGATTATATCGTGGTAGGCGCAGGCACCGCTGGGTGCCTGCTGGCGAACCGATTAAGCGCCAATCCCAACCACCGCGTACTGCTGATAGAGGCGGGTGGCCGGGATAATTACCACTGGATTCATATCCCGGTAGGCTATCTTTACTGCATTAATAACCCGCGTACCGACTGGCTGTTTCGCACCGAGCCGGACAAGGGGCTCAATGGCCGCTCGCTAATCTACCCGCGGGGCAAAACGCTAGGCGGCTGCTCTAGCATCAACGGCATGATTTACATGCGCGGCCAGGCGCGGGATTACGATCACTGGGCCGAGCTAACGGGCGACGCTGCCTGGCAGTGGGAAAACTGCTTACCCGACTTTATTAAGCATGAAGACCATTACCGCCTGGACGCTGGCGGCGACGCCGATCCGCAACATCAGGATTTTCACGGCCACGGTGGCGAATGGCGGATCGAAAAACAGCGTCTCAAATGGCAGGTGCTGGATGATTTTGCTGAGGCCGCTGTGCAGGCAGGTATTCCACGTACTGAGGATTTTAACCGCGGTTCGAATGAAGGCGTGGCCTATTTTGAAGTCAACCAGCGTTCAGGATGGCGCTGGAATACCGCTAAAGCGTTTTTGCGCCCCGCGTTGAAGCGCGACAACTTAACGCTCTGGCACTCCACTCAGGTCAATCGGCTGCTGTTTGACACGCAAGGCAACGCGCAGCGCTGCATCGGCGTCGAGGTAGAGCGCAATGGCAACACGCAGCGCACCATGGTGAGCAAGGAGGTGGTACTTTGCGCAGGGGCGATTGGCACGCCGCATTTACTCCAGCTTTCTGGCGTGGGGCCTAGCGAACTGCTTAATGAACACGCCATTGAGGTCGTACATGAGCTCCCCGGGGTCGGTGAGAATCTGCAAGACCACCTGCAGATACGCTCTATCTATAAGATCACCAATGGCAAAACGTTGAATGCCATCGCCAGCACTCTATTGGGTAAAGCCGGGATTGGCTGGGAATACCTGCTGAAGCGCTCTGGGCCCATGAGTATGGCGCCTTCACAACTGGGCGCGTTTACCCGCAGCTCGGCGGAGCAAACCTACCCGAATATTCAGTATCACGTTCAGCCATTAAGCTTGGAAGCCTTTGGGCAGCCGCTACACCCGTACCCGGCGATTACGGCCAGCGTGTGTAATTTAAACCCCACCAGCCGTGGCACTGTGCGGCTAAAAAGCAGCGACCCGCGCCAAGCGCCGGCCATTTCACCCAACTACCTAAGCTCCCCCGAAGACCGCAAAGTGGCGGCAGACTCTCTTCGCGTAACGCGACGTATTGCCGAGCAGCCTGCATTCGCCAAGTATGCACCTGAAGAAGTGAAGCCCGGGGTTGAATACCAAACCGACGATGAGCTAACCCGTTTGGCGGGGGATATAGGCACGACGATTTTCCACCCGGTGGGCACCGCCAAAATGGGCCGTGAAGATGACGCCATGGCCGTTGTCGATAGCCGTCTGCGAGTGCATGGCATTCACGGGTTAAGAGTGGCCGATGCGAGCATTATGCCGACGATTACCAGTGGCAATACCAACTCGCCCACACTGATGATTGCAGAGAAAGCAGCCGGTTGGCTTCTTGCTGAACAAGCCCCGTTCGCCGAGAGTGCACGGGCCCATGAGCTCGCTTAGACATAGCGATATGTGTGTTGACGCGCGTAGTGGTTAGGCGCAAAATAGTCGCAGTTGGTTAGCAAGTCGAACGTTGTCAGCAGTATAGAAGCGCCTCTAGCGTTAAATCTGGTGAAAGTTTCTTGTTATACCCACTGTACTTCGGGTATTTCCCGGTTTTAATTAGCACTATCGAGGATTTCGATCATGGCAACTGGTACCGTTAAGTGGTTTAACGACACTAAAGGCTTCGGCTTCATTTCTCCTGACGACAATGGCGACGATCTGTTCGCGCATTTCTCTGAAATTCAAGCAGAAGGCTTCAAAACCCTACAAGACGGCCAGAAGGTTTCCTTCGACGTCACGCAGGGTAAAAAAGGCCTTCAGGCTTCTAACATCAAAGCCGTTTAAGTTATTTCTTAAACGTTGAGATGTTAACAATCACCGCCTCGCGTTGATTGTCCAAAGAACCCCGCCAAGTGCGGGGTTCTTTGCATTTGTACTACTTACCTGTTCCCTCTACTGGCTCACACCTCACACCTCACACCTCACACCTCACACCTCACACCTCACACCTCACACCTCACACCTCACACCTCACACCTCACACCTCACACCTCACACCTCACACCTCACACCTCACACCTCACACCTATATTCCATTTTGTTCTTTAAGTGTTTCTAAAAATAACTTTTTAGAATATAAGCCAGGCCTCACAATACCCCTTATTGATTGATTAGGATGTTGTGTTGATGTCACTGGATGCTTGGATAGCCCTAGGGGTAGTGCTGACAATTTTCCCGCTAATGGCGTTCTCACGCTTGGGGCCGGATATCATTTTACTGGGTGCGGTGATCGTATTGATGACCCTGGGGGTGATTGATCCTCAGCAAGCGCTCGGAGGCTTCTCCAATAGCGGGCTATTTACCGTTGCCTTTATGTATGTATTGGTGGCGAGCATTCGCGAAACCGGCGGTATCGATCTGATTATCCGCTATGTATTGGGCCGCCCAAACAAGGAAAGCGGTGCACTGGTCCGTCTATTGCTACCCGTTGCCGGGCTCAGTGCCTTTGTCAATAACACGCCTGTGGTGGCTACTTATATTCCCGCGGTAATGAGCTGGAGCCGAAGGCTGCGCTTATCGCCTCAGCGGCTGCTAATGCCACTCAGCTTTGCGTCTATTCTAGGCGGCACCATTACCCTGTTCGGTACCAGCACTAACCTCGTGGTGCATGGCCTGTTGGTAGAGCGTTACCCTGAGCTTGGCATGGGGTTGTTGGATTTAGCCTGGGTCGGTATCCCTGTGGCCGTGGCGGGGCTTGCCTATCTGATCCTACTGGGGCCGCGCTTATTGCCTTCCCGGGAAGGGGTGGCCAATGCCTTTGCTAACCCGCGTGAGTTTACGATCGAAATGGAGGTGGACCCGGCGGGCGTGCTGGTCGACCGCAGCGTTGAGCAAGCCGGGCTGCGCCACTTGCAGGAGCTATTTCTGGTGGAAATAGAGCGCGCAGGTAATGTGGTGAGTGTGGTGGGTCCCGGTGAAGAGTTAAAAGGCGGAGACCGCTTGGTGTTTGCGGGTACGTCCGATGCAGCGGTGGAGTTACAGCAAATTCGTGGCCTGATTCCGTCTCGAGATGAAACGTCCAGTTTGGAAAAAGAGTTTAAGGAGCGCCGCTTAGTCGAGGCCGTTGTCTCCAATCAGTGTCAGTTTATTGGCCAGCGTATCCGCGATGGCCACTTTAGAACCTTATACGGCGCCGCGGTGTTAGCGATCTGCCGCGGTGGCGAACGCGTCAAAGGCAATCTAGGTCAGGTGCGGCTGCAGCCCGCTGATGTCCTTCTGCTGGAAGCCCGGCCACCGTTCATTGAGCGTCACCGTCAGTCCCGCGATTTCCTGCTGATTAGCGAACTGAACGGTGCTGCCCGCCCGGTGCATGAAAAGGCGCCGCTGGCCTGGGGGCTTTTATTAGGCGCGGTGCTGCTCGCTGCTTTAGGTGTGTTAAGTATGCTTAACGCCGCGATGTTAGGGGCCGCGTTAGCGCTTGTGACCGGGTGCTGCTCGGTCGGTGCGGCTAAACGTGGCCTCGATACGCAAGTGTTGTTGACTATCGCTGCATCGTTTGGCGTGGGCGCTGCCCTGCAAAGCTCTGGCGCCGCTGAGGTAATGGCGGGAGGGGTGCTTACGTTTGTCGCCGGTAACCCACTCCTGCTATTGATAGGTACTTACTGTGTGGTCGCGTTGCTGACGGAACTAGTGACCAATAATGCCGCCGCCGTGATCATTTTTCCGATTGTCATGAGCGCGGCAGAAAGTTTAGGGGTTAGCCCGATGCCGTATGTGGTGGCGGTCATGTTTGCGGCCTCCGCTAGCTTTTTAACGCCCATCGGTTACCAGACCAATTTGATGGTATATGGCCCCGGCGGCTACCGAGTGAGTGATTTTATGCGTCTGGGTAGCGGTTTAAATATACTGACTGGCGCGATAGCGCTACTCTTGATCCCCCTGGTGTGGCCATTTTGACAGGCTAATTCGACAAGCTAACTTGGTAGGCTAATTTGACCGGCTATGGCTATTTTAAACGCGTAGCTGCTCGCTGTTAACGCAGGTTTGCGCTAGGGTGACGCTTTTTGGATAAGGAATATGATGTCATGAGTGCTCCTGGCGAACTGGTTATTGAGCCGAAAAATGGTCAACCTGCCGATGCCTGTGTCTTTATTATTCACGGCTTGGGTGCAGATGGGCATGACTTCGAACCACTGGTGCCTGCACTAGCGCTGCCCAGCGATTCGCGCGTACGCTTTATCATGCCGCATGCGCCGCGCCTACCGGTGACGATCAATGGGGGCATGGTCATGCCCGCTTGGTACGATATCCTAGCCATGGATTTGGGGCGGCGGGTAGATGAAAGCCAGCTTAAGAAATCGGCTGAGCGTATTCAGGCATTGATCCAAGCACAGATTGATCAGGGGATCGATAGTCAGCGCATTATCGTAGCTGGCTTTTCGCAGGGGGGCGCTGTCGCCTATCATGCAGCGCTTACTTTTCCGGCCCCATTGGGAGGGCTATTGGCCATGTCGTCCTACTTCGCGACGGCCGATAATATCGACCTCGCGGACGCCAATCGCGAGATTCCTGTCGACGTTCAGCACGGTAATTTTGACCCGATTGTACCCGAGAGCCTGGGCCGTAGCGGCGCTGACCGCTTAAAAGCGCTGGGTTATACGGTAAATTACCGTCAATATCCCATGGCACATGCCCTATGCCCCCAGCAGGTTAACGATATTGGAAAGTGGCTAAGTGCTCGCCTAAGCTGAGCGCCTATTCGTGACCGATGCAAGGACGTAGCGAAAACGAATGTTAGCTTCCTTTGATGCAATAGAAGTACTTTTGGCGCTGTGCTTAACAGGGTCTGCTTTTGTGTGTCTGTTTGATCGCCATCTAGTGCGTGCCAGCTGTTTTTTTGTCGTCTTTGCAGGCCTAATGGTGCTGGCGTGGTTGAAGCTCGGTGCGCCATGGCTGGCGGCGTCCGAGCTACTGTTGGGTGTTTTACTGACAGGGCTGGGCTTTTTCTATGCCCTGGGCCACTTTTCTCCTGGCGCTTCCGTGCCTCTAAGGCATGATAAATTTAGTCATCCCTGGTCGCGGATCGCGATGCGCGTGGTGCTGGCGTTGGCCTGGTTTTTCATGGTGGGCGCGGCAATTCGCTATGTGATTGGCGATATGGTGTATTCGCCTGCCGAACACCCACTATTGTTGGCCGGGGTGCTCATCGCCGCCCTTGCCCTGGCGGCGTTTGCTCTGCACCGCCATCTCTTCAGGCGCCTGCTAGCCTTTAATCTGCTTGGTTCCGGCGTCTTTATACTATTGGCTGGCGTGGCGGGTACCTCAACGGCTGCGCAAATGCTCATTAGTGTAGGGCTGTTGGTGGCGTGTCTGGGAACTATGCTCGGCGCTTTACTCATTCGCCAGTTGTTACATTTGGAAGGAGTCGAGGCGCTTGGGCGTGACGGCCAACCCCAGAGGAGTAAGGCATGACATGGCGCTTTGGCCTTTTCGATAGCACCTTTGCGCCGCTTGCCTCTGCCCACTGGGCGCTGCTGGTAGCACTGGCTTTTCCGCTGTTGATGGGGGGATTGGCAACGCTATTTCCTCCTAAGCGCGCCTGGCCTGTCATGTTGACCTGCGTGCCGTTATTAGCTTCGGGTGGTGTGCTTCTAATGGCCTTTCAGGAGGCGGGCCTACTCCGTTGGCAATGGGAAATAGCGGGTCTTATCTTATCGCTGCGCCTAAACGGGTTAAGCGTGCTGTTACTGCTAACGACTCAGTGTCTCGTCGTTGCCGCCGCGCTATACACGCCTGGGCATTTTCGGTTAACCGAGACTGGCCCTTTGGCACGTTGGCTATGGCCGTTGATGGGCGTCGTGCTTAGTGCGCTGTCACTCATTTGGTTGGCCACCGATTTACTCACTCTTTATATCGCGTTAGAACTAATGGGCCTGGCGGCGGTAGGCATGTTAATGCTATCCGGAAAGGCGCCAGCGCTACTGGCGGGAATGCGCTATTTGCTATTGGCGTTAGTCGGGTCGCTTACGTATCTGTTAGGGGTGGCACTGATTCTGGGCCACTGGGGCCGTTTGGATTTGCAGGGCTTGGCCGAGATGATAGAGCCAGGCCCGGTGGCTTGGTTCGCCGCGGCGCTAATAGGCGCTGGGCTCGCTTTAAAAGCCGCGCTGTTTCCCCTGCACGCTTGGCTTACCCCTGTGCACGAAAACGCCTGGACACCGGTGAGTGCGCTGCATGCCGGGTTGGTTATCAAAGCCTCTTTGTTCGTGCTACTACAGCTATGGAGCATTCTTCTTCCGGATACGTTTTATGCCCCGCGCGTCATTGCCTGGCTAGGCCTGCTAGCGATTGTTTGGGGTGGCTTGCTGGCGTGGCGTACCGACTCTCTTAAAACTTTGGTTGCTTCGTCTACCGTTGCGCAGTTGGGCTATCTGATGGTGGCCTTTCCGTTGTTGCTGGGGCCTGATATCGCACCGCTGCCGCGTGCGCTGGCTTGGGAAGGTTTTTGGCTGCAGTTAATGGGCCATGCCTTTGCCAAAGCCGCCATGTTTATGGCGGCGGGCAACCTGATATTGGCCACTGGTGAGAGTACGCTGAAAGGTCTGGCCGGTACCAGCCGTCGTTTGCCGCTTTCCCTATTAGTGTTTGGCATTGCCTCTATTACGTTAATGGGCTTGCCGCCTAGCGCAGGCTTCACCGCTAAGTGGATGCTGCTTGAGGCCATGATCATTACCCAGCAGTGGTGGGCAGTGGCGGCCCTATTAATCGGTACACTGCTGACAGCCGCCTATGTATTCCGCATGTTTCGTTACTCTTTTGATGAGACGGCCCCGCGTCATCACTATCAACCATTGGCGCCGGGGATGGATTTAATTGCCATGTTGCTCGCCTTAACGGCGTTTGCGCTTGGGCTACTGGCACACTTCCCGTTGGAATTGATGCATGGAGGAAGCCCATGAACGCCGCGTGGTTACCGTTAACCGCTTTGGCCACCTCCCTGCTGGTCGCCGTGACGATTTTCGCGCTGCCGGAAGATGCTAGGCGCCTGCGCACGACGATTAACATTGGCGCGGCGGTGGTGAAGATTATTCTGGTCACCCTGATGGTCCGGCGGGTAGCCGCAGGCCATGAAGACATTTTTAGTTTCCAGGTGATTGGTGGTCTGGATTTCGTTCTGCGCATCGATGCATTGGGCGTGATGTTTGCGGGGTTATCGTCACTGCTGTGGCTGTGTACCACGGTGTATGCCATTGGCTACTTGGAAGGCTCTGCCAACCGAAAACGTTTTTTTGGCTTTTTTAGTCTTTGTGTGGCGAGCACGATCGGCATTGCGCTGGCTGACAACCTCTTCACTTTTTTGATTTTCTACGAAATGTTGACGCTTTCCACGTACCCGTTAGTGGTTCATCGAGGTACGGAGCAAGCCCTGAATGCAGGTCGCGTGTATTTGCGCTATACGCTAAGCGCTGGTGTCGTATTGCTGCTGGCAGCGGTGCTGCTGTACACCCTGACGGGCGACCAATCGTTCTCTTCAGAAGAGGGCCTAGGCGATTACTTAAATGACCATCGGGATCTGCTGACGCTAATTTTTATCCTGCTGGTGGGCGGTCTTGGCGTTAAAGCTGCCATGGTACCGTTGCATGGCTGGCTACCCCGGGCGATGGTGGCGCCCGCCCCAGTGAGTGCGCTACTGCACGCGGTGGCCGTGGTAAAAGCGGGGGCCTTCGGCATTCTCCGGGTCGTTTATGATTTGTATGGCATAGAACTTAGCGTTGAGCTGGGCGTGATTAGCGGCTTAGCGGTGGCGGCGTCGATAACGATTATTTATGGCTCGCTAAGGGCCATTGCGCAGCAGGAGCTAAAGCCACTGCTGGCGTTTTCCACGGTTAGCCAAGTCTCCTATATCATTCTGGGGATCGGTATCTTTGGCCCTTTTGGTACGGTGGGGGCGATGGCGCACTTACTTCACCAAGGGTTGATGAAGGTCACGCTCTTCTTCTGTGCTGGTAACTACGCAGAGGAACTGGGTATTCATCGCATCGATGAACTGGACGGTGCCGGTAAACGCATGCCGTTGACCAGCATTGCTTTTACTATCGGCGCATTGGGCATGATCGGCCTTCCACCGGTGGCTGGATTTATTACTAAATGGTACCTGGGGGTGGGGGCAATACAGGCAGAAATGTATTGGGTCGTGGCGGTGTTGGTGGCAAGCAGTACCTTAAATGCCCTCTACTTTTTGCCAATTTTGCACCGACTCTGGTTTCGTTTAGGGCCTTCCCACGGTAAAGGCAGCTGGCCGGATGAACAGCGCCTGGGGCGTTTAGAAACTCATAGCTGGCTGCTGTGGCCAATGGTATTTACAGCCCTGATCAGCCTTGCGGCCGGTTTGTTTGCAGGCCTTCCGTTTAGTCCCTTGGATTGGGCCGCCCGGGTAGCCAACGGGGAGTACCTACCATGATGACGCTTCTGCTGACCCTGGCACTGCTGTGGCCCTTCGGCGTGATGGCGCACGCCGTGTGGCGTTTCTACCATTCCCCTAACGCGCAGCGTGACTACTTTTCAACGTGGTGGCTAAGCGCCGCTTGGCCAGCGCTGCTCTTAGCCTATGTCGGAGAAGCGCACTGGACGCTGGATGTCTGGATGCTGGGCGGAGAGTGGGAATTAAATTCGTTAAGCCGACCATGGCTGGCGTTCACCGCACTGCTGTGGAGCTTGGCAGCCGTGCACGCGAAAGGTTACTTCGCCAAAGAGCAGGCGCAGGCACAAGCAGGGGATCTAGCTGCCCAGCGGCGCCTACTGCGGCTGGCGCTGTTTTGGCCGTTAACATTATTGGGCAATGTGCTGCTTATCATCGCCCAGGATATTGCCAGTTTCTATTCCGGTTTTGCCGTGATGACCTTCGCCGCCTACGCCCTGGTAGTGCACACCGGTACCGAACAGGCACGCCTAGGCGCCAAGGCCTACTTGATATTAGCGGTGGTGGGTGAAGGGCTAATTTTAGGCGGCTTCCTCTGGTCGGCGGGCGCCGCCGACACGCTGACATTGCAGGGGGTGCGCGAAAGCATTGTGAGCGCTGAGCATGGCGCGTGGATGGCCGCCTTGCTTTGCCTTGGCTTTGGTGTAAAAGCGGGTGTGATTGGTTTGCATGTGTGGCTGCCCTTGGCGCATCCGGCGGCACCAGCACCTGCTAGCGCAGTGCTTAGCGGCGTCATGATTAAGGCGGGTTTGCTGGGCTGGATCAGTGTGCTGCCGCTTGGCAACGATCAGGTATCCGGCGCGTTAACTCAGTTTGGGCAATGGCTGTTAGTGGCTGGGCTGGCGGCCGCCTTTGCTGCCGCCATGTATGGCGTGTTTCAGCGCCACCCTAAAGCCGTGTTGGCCTATTCCAGTATCAGCCAGATGGGCATGATGACGGCGCTGATCGCCATGGGGTTGGTGGCACCCGATGTGTGGCCGTTGCTGTGGCCAGGGCTAGTGCTGTTCGCAGCTCACCACGCGCTTGCCAAAGGGTCGCTGTTCATGGGTACCAGCATCAGCGAGCATATGCCGCGCTGGCCGCTGCCGCTGGTGTGGGGGTTGCTGGCACTGCCAGGCATTTCGCTGTCGGGCGCTATTGCCGCTGGCATGGTCAGCAAGTGGGGGGTCAAGTCGCCTCTTTATGAAATGCACCACGCGTCGTTGGTCAAATTATTGAGCTGGGCGGCCATCGGGACGGCGGCCCTGGTCAGCGTTGCGCTTTGGCGACAGTGGCAGCAGCGCCATCACGGCGGCAGTCACCCCGCGCAGTGTGGGGCTTGGTTAGTGGCTATAGTCGCCGCGTTGTTAACGCCCCTTTGGCTCCCTTTGCCTGCTGGCAGCATCGAAATGCCGCCTGTCAAAGAGTGGTTGGGCATTGTATGGCCATTTCCAGCGGGCGTTGCTATTGCCCTGCTAGGCTGGTTGATCACACGACCGCTATCGGGGAAAACGCTGCCCGCTGGTGATGCATGGTGGCTCTATGCCGGCGTCGCTAGCGCGGCCATGGTGCCGATGCGGGTGATCAGTCGTCGCTGCGGCCAGCTTAAATCCGCCAGCGTGGCAGCGGCCCAAAAAGCTGAAAAAACATCGATGGGCTATTTGTCGCGACTATTGGCTGCCGAACCCTGGTTGCGTCACCATACGAGTGGCTTGATGATGGTGCTTGCCGTGCTACTGGCGGCGTTACTGATGTGGGAAGGCCAGCAATGAGACAGCTATTAGAAAAACAGTTAGTCGTCATACCTTTGATAGCATTGAGCGCATCAGGCGAGTGCTTGTTAGGAAGGCACTGTGGGTAAACTCGTGCGTGGCCGCAGCGCCCTGGTACCGGGTGATATACCTCAGCGCGGTTGGCACGACATTGCATGGCGTGTGATGCGCGCCGCGCGCCGTCACCGTATTACCATGCTGGCTGCTGGCGTGGCGTTCTATGCGTTATTGGCGCTATTTCCTACCATTGCGGCGGTGATTTCGCTCTGGGGCTTGCTGTTTGACCCCTACGAGGCAGGCCAGCAGCTCTACGAAATTAGTCGTTTTATGCCACCCGATGCGGCCGAGCTCATTGATCAGCAGGCCCAGGAGGTGGTGGAGAGCGCGGAGTCGGGTAACTTCGTCGGTGCTCTGGTGGGGCTGCTGATTGCGATGTTTATTGCCTCCAAAGGGGTAGGGGTCTTGGTGATTGGGCTTAATGTGGTGTATGGCGAAACCGAAAAGCGCAGCCTTTTACATCGCAGCACTGTGCTCGTATCGCTGACCTTTGGGCTGATTATCATGACCCTAATCTCATTGGGCTTTATTGCCCTTGTGCCGGTGGTGGTCAATAGCCTGGCAATCGACCCGCCGTTAAACAAGATTTTGCAGTGGCTGCGTTGGCCAGCGCTACTAGTGATCATGAGTATGCTGATCGCGCTACTGTATCGCTATGCCCCCTATCGGCGTTCGGCACAGTGGAGTTGGCTTAGCTATGGCACGCTGCTGGCAACGGTGATGTGGCTGTTAGGTTCCGGGGGACTGTCACTTTATGTGCGTTATTTCTCTACCTTTAGTGAGCTTTACGGTTCGCTAGGGGCGGTTGTGGCGCTAATGCTCTGGTTTTGGCTCTCTGCCTTTGTGGTGCTATTTGGGGCGGAGGTGAACTGTGAAATGGAGCGTCAAACCTACAATGACACCACCATTGGCGAGTCGCGCCCGTTAGGCCAACGCGAGGCGTTTGCCGCCGACACGGTTGGTACGCCGCGGCCATGGAAAGATGTCAACGATGATGACGAGAAGGCGTAAATTAAAGCCAGCGTCGGCTGGATCGATGCCAAGATAATTCCCGCCCCCTAACAGGGGCGGGCGTCGGTGGGGTTAAAGCAACTCTTCCGCGGCCAGTGCCAAGCGCGAACGTTCGACACTCTTCAACGTGATGTGCCCTGCGTGAGGCCAATCGCGGAAGCGCTCCACGACAGCGGCCATGCCGCAGGTGTTTGCCGTTAGGTAGGGGGTGTCGATTTGGCCAACGTTACCCAAGCAGACAATTTTCGTATTACGCCCCGCCCGGGTGACCAGCGACTTGAGTTGTTTGGGCGTAAAGTTTTGCGCCTCATCAATGATTAAGAAGGTGTCGTTTAACGTGCGTCCGCGCATAAAGCTTGGCGAGCGTATTTGTACCCGCGAACCAATCAATTGCCGCGTGGCGCCGTTGTCCCAGCTTGATTCTCCCTCTTCATTGCGCAACAGGTTATCCATATTGTCGTGGAAGGCGCCCATCCACGGCGACATCTTCTCCTCTTCTGTGCCGGGTAAGAAGCCGATGTCTTCGCCCATGGGGATCGGCGCGCGGGTAAACACAATGCGTTCAAACAGCTTGGCATCCAGCGTCTGCTGAAAAGCGGCTGCCAGGGTCATAAAGGTTTTGCCCGTACCGGCATTCCCGGCGATGGTGACCAGATCTATATCGGGATCCATCAATAGGTTGAGGGTGAAGTTTTGCCGACTGTCGTGGGCGTGAACGCCCCAGACACCTGCATGGTGGCGGTAATTGGTGAGTAGCTGAAGGCGTGCTGAAGAGGGCCCCAGTTCACGAACGATCGCTTCAAACTCCGCCCCGTTTTCGCTATCTGAGACGAGCATGCCTATGTGCCAGTGGCGGGGCATATTGCCGGTGAGTTGGTAGAAAGTGTGGTGATCAAGTCGTTCCACGGTAACGTCAACATTCAACGTTTCCCATAATGATGCACCATTCTGGCCTGCGGAGGCGTAGACCTGTGCGCCCTCAATCATGGCATCGCTGTCGGAGAAAGCGCGGTCATTGAGATAATCTTCTACCGGTACTTTCAGCGCAGCGGCTTTAACGCGCAGGTTAATGTCTTTGGTGATCAAAATGACCGAGGCGTCGGGACGTTCTTCGCGTAGGCGACAGGTCTCCGCCAGTATGCGGTTATCGGGGCTATCGTCGAGGGCGTCAAAGAGCTTTAAATCGTTATAGCATAAGAAGTGCAGGCGTCCTGATTCGCCGCTGATACGAGGGATGGGGATACCACGTTGAATCTCATCAAAGGTGACTTGGCTAGTAAGGTCAGAGAGCGTACGGCTGATTTGGCGAGCCGTGCGAGCGATTTCACGAACACCGTTTTTGTGCTTATCAAGCTCCTCCAGAACAGTCATGGGGATAACAACATCGTGCTCATCAAAATGATAAAGCGCGGCGGGGTCATGAATGAGGACATTAGTGTCCAACACATACAGCCGAGTGGCTTTCTTATCGAGTCGTACCATCGTTGGAATCACTCCTTGGTTGACGGCAACTTCGACACTGGCAGGTGCATATTACGCCTGGATGACACTTGCCTGTGTTCCTCACGTGGCGTGTCCTGGCGCCTCCTTATTTAGCACTTTTTAATAGCGTGGAAGGCTTTAGCGTTTTTTTCCACAAAAAAGATTTCAACGATATGTCAGTCGCTTCCAACAGTAGGACGGCGGGTTAATGCAGCGTGGCCAAAAAATGGGCGACCTTGTTGAGTAACGCTGTGGCCACCACGCCGCGGTTATCACTCTCCACATAACGGTAGTGGTGACTATCCAGCACGAGATCATGGTTAAGGGTGCACAGCGTTCCATTCTCCAGTGCCCCTTTAACCAACGGATAAGGCAGCAGCGCCCAGCCGGTGGCGTTGATAACAGCATCGCGAATCACTTCGAACATGGTTAGCCCAAGGTAATTGCCCGAAAACAGCGCTTCGCTGATCAGCTTGTCATCCTGCACGTGGGTTAAACACACCTGGGTGTACTGGGCCAGATCATCACGGTTAACGCTGGGTAATCGACTCAGTGGATGTTGAGGTGCCGCCACTAAACGCATACTGACGGGGGCAAGATTGGCGGCGTTGGCGTCGATGCCTTCAGCGGTATACAGGCCGAAGGCAATATCCACCGTTTGGCGCTGCACAAATTGAGCGTGTTCTTGAGGAGGCACTAAATAAACCGACAGCGCCGTTAGCGGGAACTGCTGCTTTAAATCGTGCATCACCTGGCGCCAAAACACCTCGGGTAAGGCGTCATCGCGGGCAATGCCGAGCTGGCTCTCCACGCCCTGCAAATGTTGGTGGCAGTGCTTTTTGATTCGGCTGGCGCTGGTTAACAAACGGTAGCAGTCGGGGAGGACGCTATCGCCGACGGCGGTCAGCGTAAGGCTATTGCCTGAGCGCTCAAACAGTGCCACGCCCAGGCTATCTTCCAGCGCATTGACGGCGGCACTTAAAGTGCTGCGCTTTACACCGGTATGCCGTGCAGCGGCGGCGAAAGAGCCGTGTTCGGTGACATCGATGAAGGCCTGTACTTGTTCTGAACGCATAATTGCCTCTTTCGCTTTGAGTGCCAGTAAACTTGGCACTCAGCGATTCGTGATTGTCATAATGCTTCACTATTATGGCGCACAATTGTCCAAATGTGATGGAGTTATCCGCGTGACCCCCTTTGTTGCCGAGCGCCGTGCGCTAACATTTTCAGCCATTTCAGCCAGCCTGTTTGCGTTTACCGGGCTTGCGTTAGGGCTTACCAGCGGTTCAATAACGATCCTGTTTGATAGCGGCTATTCGCTTCTCAGCTTGGTATTGGCATCGCTTTCGCTCTATGCCCTTAAGCAGGCACGCAAACCTGCCGACGATCACTACCCCTTTGGGCGGCTGACGGTGGAGCCGCTTGCGGTGCTGCTCAAAGGCGTAGTGATCGCCATGGTATGTATTGTTTCGCTGGTGTCTGCGCTGTGGAGCCTGCTTGATGGCGGCCGCCTGGTGACGCTCGATTTGGCGCTGATGTTTGGCGTGGTCAACGTGACGGGCTGTTTATTGACCTGGTGGTGGCTGGCACGCTATGCCCGCACCGCTCGCTCGTCATTGTTAGCGGCGGAATTACGTCAATGGCAGATGGATACCTGGTTGAGTGCGGCTGTCATGCTGGGGTTTGGCTTGACCTGGTTGCTAACCCAGTCTCCCTGGGCAAGCTATGCAAGGTTCGCCGACCCAGTGATGGTGCTGATCATTGCGGGCTATTTCTTACCCATGCCCATTAGGATGGTGAAGGGAGCGCTACGGGAACTGATGTTTGGTGGTTCCTGTACGACCGTAAGACAAAATGTCGTTGAAGATATTGCCGATTTTGACGTCACCGCCGACGATGTGCGGCTTGCTCAGGTAGGCAGCTTTCTGATGGTAGATATCCAGCTCGACAAGCAGCAGTTTAACGACGCCCAAGAGATCGTCGATAGCGTTGAACAGCGTTGTAAACGCCTCAATCTGCGCCCAGTCACCAGTTTAACGTTGGTCGCCGGCTAAGGGATGCAAAAAAGATTGACGTGTCAACAAAGGCAGTGCTATTTAGCGCTACCGACAATGGGTGTCGGCTTACTATTGATACGTTGAGGGTTGTAAAAACATGCCATTGCGCCGCTGTTTACCCGTACTGCTGCTGACCGCTATGGTCGCTGGCTGTGCAAGCTCTACCATTGCCCCAAGCTACACCTCCAGCAATCCTGATGTCATGCGGATTGGCGGTGAGCGTCCTGCCAATCGCGATGCGACGGTCGAAAGCGCGGGTTCATTCTGTCTGGAAACCGCAGAACGTTGGAACGAGCATGGCCGTACGCCCGACAATCAAACGCTATGGGCAAAAGATACCCTGCGTAAAGTGGTGCCTTGCAAGCAGTAATCGTTAGTAAAAACAAAGCCGCCAGCTTCGATAGCTGGCGGCTTTGTTGGCAAATAAGGATAATTAATCCTGTTTCTTTTCTGGCTTGCCTTTGCGCTTGGTGCTCGCGAAGTCTTCTAACTCTTCCTCGCTCATCGAGTCATACATCTCTTTAGACGAACCATAAAGTTCGCTGGGCTTGGTTTCGCCGCGCTTAGCGGAAAGTGCCGCGCCCGCCGCTTTCTGTTGCGCTTTAGATTTTGCTGGCATCGCTGGACTCCTTTCAATTAGCTTCCTTTTACCTGCTGCGCTATTGAGCATTGCACTGTTGAGCATCGTCTATTTAGCGTAGTCGCTGACGCATAGCTTTCCAGCCGCATTAATCAAATCTTCCACCCATTGCAATCGGTTGACTTTCTTTTGCCTATCGCGCTATTAACCTAGAAGAGGTAGTGCGCCGCCCAAGGTAATCGTTAGTATCAAAATAATCGTTAGTATCAACGCCGTTAACGAAGAGAGCGACATGACACCGGCTATTCATAGCGCGAAACAGGCGGGATTTGCCTTTCAGCTGCACGAGTATGAACACGACGCCACCGCACACTCCTACGGGCTGGAAGCAGCGGAGAAGCTGGGCGTAGCAGTTGAGCAAGTATTTAAAACGTTAGTGGTGAAGCTAGACGGTAAGCACTTGGCAGTAGGTATTGTGCCGGTGAATTGTCAGTTAGGTTTAAAGCAGATCGCCAAGGCTGCCGGCGCCAAGAAAGCAACGATGGCGGAGCCGTCGGAAGTAGAGCGCACCACCGGTTATGTGCTGGGCGGGGTTAGCCCGCTGGGGCAAAAAAGGCGTCTGGCGACGTTTATCGATAACTCCGCAGAAAGCTTTGCCAATATTTATGTCAGTGCCGGGCGGCGCGGGTTAGAGATCGAACTCTCGCCTCGGGATCTGGCTACCCTGAGCCAAGCCACTTTTGTACCACTGGCAACGTGAGCTCGCTGTGATGGCGGCGCAGGCCGTGGCACTTTCTGGTATGGTGCCGTAACGTTTGTGCGTCACTTGCCCTCCAGGGGCGCACGCTGTGTTCCGACGGCCACTTTTCTGTGGCCCAAGTAAGGTATTATCGTGTCTGACTCCTCTTTTTCCTCGTTAGCGTTGCCAAAAGCTCTGCTGAGCAACCTTGCGTCCCTTGGCTACCATGAAATGTCGCCGGTACAGGCAGAGAGCCTGCCGCCGATGCTGGCCGGGCGCGATGTGCTGGCGCAGGCGAAAACCGGCTCAGGCAAAACGGCAGCGTTTGGTTTAGCGCTGCTGGCTAAATTGAAAGTAGAGAGCTTTGCAGTACAAGGCTTGGTGCTGTGCCCCACCCGGGAACTCGCTGACCAAGTGGCTGAAGAGCTGCGCCGTTTAGCTCGCGGCATGGCCAATATCAAAATACTCACCCTTTGCGGTGGCGCTCCCTTTGGGCCGCAGCTTGGCTCTTTAGAGCACGGTGCGCACATTGTGGTAGGCACGCCAGGGCGTATTGATGAGCATTTGCGTAAAGGGTCATTGACGCTGGAATCGCTCTCGACGCTGGTATTGGATGAAGCGGACCGCATGCTGGATATGGGCTTCCAAGCGACCATCGATGACATCATTGCCGAGACCCCAACTGATCGCCAAACGTTGTTGTTCAGCGCGACTTTTCCCGATGAGCAAGCATCGGGCGGTCTAACCGCCATGACACGGGGTGTCATGCGTGAGCCGGTGATGGTGAAAATCTCCGAAGTGCACGATGCCAGCACGATTCAGCAGCACTTCTATAACGTTGCCAATGAAGAGGCGCGGTTTGATGCGCTGCGCCAGCTGCTGCTAGCTTATCGGCCTGCCAGCAGCGTAGTGTTCTGTAATACGAAACGCGAAACACAGGCTGTGGCTGAGCAGCTAACGGATGCTGGATTTAGCGCGGTAGCGCTCAATGGTGATTTAGAACAGAAAGATCGCGACCGTATTCTGATTCTGTTTGCTAACCAAAGCGCCTCCATTCTGGTGGCCACGGACGTAGCCGCCCGCGGCTTGGATATTGCCCAACTGGACGCCGTGTTCAATTACCAGATTGCCCGCGAGCTGGATGTGCACGTGCACCGGGTAGGGCGCACCGGACGTGCTGGGGCCAGCGGCATAGCGTGTACGCTAGTGACCCCTAAAGAGAGTTATCGGTTGGAGCGGCTGGAAGGGTTGTTGGAGCAACCTATTGCCACCGAACCCTTGCCGAAACCTCAGCACTCGGTGCCGTTCGAGCCGCTGATGGCAACGCTGCAATTAGCCGGTGGTAAGAAAGACAAGTTACGGCCCGGTGATATTCTTGGCGCGCTGACCAGCGAAGGCGGGTTGAGCGGTGGCCAAGTAGGCAAAATTAAGGTGCTCGCGCGCAGTGCCTACGTGGCGGTAGAGCGGGGCGTGATTCAGCAAGCTCAGGCAAAGCTCGAGCGTGATAAATTAAAAGGGCGGGCTTTCCGCGTTCGCCGCATTCGTTATTGAGCGCTTGACCCTAAGCTCAGATAGTACAGATCGTAAAGAGGAGCCAACGCAGCTAACCATGAAAATCCCTAAGCGATTACAGCCGCTTGTCGATGATGGCATGATTGACGAGGTGCTGGTGCAGTTAATGAGCGGTAAAGAGGCGCAGGTCTACGTGGTGCGCTGCGGTGACGAAGTGCGCTGCGCCAAAGTATTCAAAGAGGCCAAACAGCGCAGTTTCAAGCAGGCCGTTCAATATCAGGAAGGGCGTAAAGAGCGCAATAGTCGCCGCTCACGGGCGATGGCCAAAAAAACCCGCTACGGTCAAAAAGAGCAGGAGCAGGCGTGGCTTAATGCCGAAGTCGATGCACTCTACCGGCTTGCTTCTGCTGGCGTTCGCGTGCCCGAGCCCCATGGGTTTGTCGACGGTGTACTGCTGATGGAGATGATCAGCGATGCCGAGGGCAATGTCGCGCCGCGCTTGGACGAAGTCACGCTAACCCCGGAACAGGCCGAGAGCTACTACGCCAAGGTCATTCAAGACGTGGTTAAAATGTTATGCGCGGGCCTGATTCATGGCGATCTGTCGGAATTTAACGTGCTGGTCGATGCCTCGGGCCCGGTGATTATCGATCTGCCCCAGGCCGTTGACGCCGCAGGCAACAACAGCGCGGCGGCAATGCTTTATCGCGATGTGGATAACATGCGCAATTACTTCGGCCAGTTCGCTCCAGCGCTTTTGAGTACCGAATATGGCAGAGAGATGTGGGCGCTGTATGAAACCGGTGAACTACATCCCGATAGCAGGCTCACCGGCCACTTCGATGCCGACACACATATCGCTAACGTCGATGAGTTGATGGAAGTGATTGACGATGCCAAAGAGGAAGAGGCGGAGCGCCAGGCGCGAATGCGCGACGATGATGACGACGGCGAGATTCCGCAGCCTTATTGACCGCACCGTGGATAGCCTTGAGGCGTGTAGCGCGATATTCTTAGCGTGTTAATTATTATTTTTAGTTCTTTCGCCGTACGCTTGGTGGCAGCACCACTGCAGAAAGCATGGCTAGCAGGAGAGCTAAAATTACGAGCTGAGATTAAGTGCTACGTTGAGGAGCTGGTGTGAGGAGCAGCTTTAAAGGAATTTCGGCAGGGAGTGCAAAGTCGTTGGCCATGTCGCTAACGGTAGGAGCCGTGGGCGGTACGCTGTTTCAACTCACCGGTTTGCCTCTTGCCTGGATGCTGGGCCCTCTTATTGCCAACCTGCTGGTCTCGTCAAAAGGCATCAAAGTGGCGGTGCCCGAGCCGCTGCGTAATGTGTTTTTAGCGGTGATGGGCATGGTGCTGGGGAGCCAGGTAACGCCGCAGCTGGCACACCGGGTGCTGGATTGGCCTGTTTCTGCAGCACTATTGCTGCTCGGTGTAGCAGCCTCCACCGCCGTTGCCGCAGCGTGGTATCGCCGTTGTGGTTTTGATCCGGTCAGTGCCTGGTTCGGGGCTTCTCCGGGTGCCATGACGGCGATGATCCTCCTGGGTGAAAAGTGCGGCGGCGATCCACAGCGCATTGCGGTTGCGCAGTCGCTGCGCATTATTTTAGTCATTCTATTTTTACCACCGCTGTTTTGGGTCTATGAAGGCGGTGGCGAAAGTATTGGTCCCGTTCACAGCGGCTTGGAACACGGCTGGATGCTTTTACTCATTCCGCTCTTACTGCCGCTGGGACGCTGGCTTCGCATCCCCAGCGCTGCACTATTGGCACCTCTGCTGATGGCAGCGTTATTGTCGGGTTTTGATATCGCCAGCCTTGCCTTGCCAGCTTGGGGCATGAACGGAATGCTTTGGGTGTTAGGTAGTGCCATTGGTTCTCGCTTTCAGGGCATGACGCGTCGATTATTGGGCCGCTATTTATGGCAATCAGGTGTTGCCACGCTACTCGCGCTGGTGGTGCTGGCGCTGTTTGCAGAGCTCATACACCAACTGCTAGGTGTTGGGCGTGATGTGGCGCTGCTGGCGCTGGCGCCAGGGGGCATTGGCGAAATGGCTATTTTGGCTGTCGCGCTCAATATTGATCCCGTATTTGTCGCTTTCCACCACTTGCTGCGCATGGTCACGCTGATGATCATTGCGCCATTTTGGGCACGATGGTTATTGCGCCACACCACTTCTCATCAACACTACCCTAAAGACCGTTAACACCAACGCCAGTCACGTAAGGAAATCTCATGCTATCGCGCGTTTTACAGCCGCTCTTTCGTTATTTCGAAACGCTGATCAATCCTTATCCGGAAGGCAAGGTCGAAACGCCGCCTAAGGGCTTAATGCCGTTTATTGTGCACTTTTCCCGTCCCATGCTGCCGCTGTTGCTGTTAATGACGCTGTTCACGGCGCTGGTATCGGCAGCGGAAGTGGTGTTTTTCAGCTATATGGGTCAACTGGTTGATTGGCTGGGCAGCGTTGAACGGGCCGGTTTTTGGGCTGAAAACGGGCTTTGGCTGTCAGCGTTGGGACTATTGACATTGATCGGCCTGCCGCTATTGGTGCTGTTGCAGTCGCTGGTGACCCATCAAAGCATTTTTGGTAACTATCCCATGATTGGCCGTTGGTTATCGCATCGGCATATGTTGAGCCAAAGCTTGGCCTTTTATCAGGATGAGTTTGCCGGGCGGGTGTCGCAAAAAGTGATGCAAACGGCGCTGGCGATCCGTGAAACCGTCACCAAGGTGATGGGACTTTTGGTCTATGCGATTGTTTACTTCACCGGGGCGGCTTTTCTGCTGGGTCGGGCGGATCTATTGCTGTTGATTCCGCTGGGGATCTGGTTAGTGGGATACCTGGCGATTATGCGCTTTTTCGTGCCAAGGCTGCGCGATGTCTCCATGGCCCAGGCGGATGCCCGCGCGCAAATGACCGGTCGCGTGGTGGATAGCTATAGCAATATTCAAACCATCAAGCTGTTTGCCGACACTGAGCGCGAGCAGCGCTATGCCCGCGATGCTATGGAAGGTTTTATGGTTACTGTGCACCGCCAAATGCGGCTGGTGACGATTATGAGCGTAGGGCTGACACTGCTTAACACGGCACTGCTGGTGGGCACGGCAGCCATGGCGATTAGCGCCTGGTACATGGAGGCGATTTCGCTAGGGGTCCTGACGATTGCGATTGCGCTCGTGATGCGTATTCGCTTTATGTCCGACTGGATTTTATGGGAGGTGGCGGGGCTGTTTGAAAATATCGGCACCGTGCAGGATGGCATGAACACCATCGCCCAGGAGCCCACGGTGCGCGACGCGCCAAATGCGCCGCCGCTGAAGGTGCCTCAGGGGGAGATTCGCTTTGACACCATGCGTTTTGGCTATGCGCATGCCAAAGGCGAGAGTAAAACCGTGTTTGATGGCTTGAACCTGACGATCACCCCGGGGGAAAAAATCGGTTTGATCGGGCGCTCTGGTGCGGGTAAATCGACCCTGGCCAACCTGTTGCTGCGTTTTTATGACGTGCAGGGCGGGCGAATCCTCATTGATGGACAAAACATTGCCGAGGTAACGCAAACCTCCTTACGCCATCAGATTGGCATGGTGACGCAGGACACGTCGCTACTTCACCGTTCGCTGCGCGACAACATCCGTTACGGTAGCCCTCATGCTAGCGAAGAAGACGTTTGGAACGCGGTCTGTCGTGCTCACGCGGATACTTTTATCAATGAGCTGGTTGACCCGAAAGGGCGTAGAGGGCTGGATGCTCACGTGGGTGAGCGCGGCGTCAAGCTCTCCGGTGGTCAGCGCCAGCGGATCGCCATTGCTCGGGTACTGCTAAAAAATGCGCCCATTCTGGTGTTGGATGAAGCCACCTCGGCGTTGGACTCAGAAGTGGAAGCTGCTATTCAGGAGCAGCTGGATACGTTGATGGAAGGTAAGACGGTTATTGCCATCGCGCATCGTCTCTCTACCATTGCCATGCTCGATCGGCTGATTGTGGTCGATGAAGGTCGCATCGTTGAAACCGGTACCCACCAAGAGCTACTGGCGAAAGGGGGGATTTATGCCAGCCTATGGCAGCGCCAGTCCGGTGGATTCCTTGGGCTTGATGTTACCGACATTAGCCCCAACCCCTAGTAAGTACTCCCAATCTTCCACATGGAGATAGCGATGAAAGCCATCAAGCTTAACCAACCCGGCGGTTTAGACAAGCTGGAAGTCGTTGAAGTGAAGGGACCCGCTGAACCAGGGCCCGGTGAAATTAAAGTGCGCCTACACGCCAGCTCGCTTAATTTTCACGATTACGCCGTGGTCGCCGGCATGATTCCGACCGAAGACCAGCGTATTCCCATGTCTGATGGTGCTGGCGTGGTTGAGGCGGTCGGTGCAGGCGTGAATGAATTTACTGTGGGCGACCATGTCGTCTCTACTTTCTTTCCCCACTGGCTGGAGGGCCCGGCCAGAGTGGGTGATTTTCGTACCACGCCGGGCGACGGCGTCGATGGCTATGCGCGTGAGCAAGTGGTCCGCCCGGCGGAGTGGTTTACCCATCAGCCAAAGGGCTACAGCCACGCTGAGTCGGCCACGTTGACCACCGCGGGACTGACCGCTTGGCGGGCACTGGTCGTCGATGGCGGGATTAAAGCAGGCGATAGCGTGCTGGTGTTGGGCACTGGCGGGGTATCCATTTTCGCGCTGCAGTTTGCCCGCCTGATGGGTGCCCGCGTAATTGCGACGTCATCCTCTAATGAAAAGCTGGCACGGCTGCGTGAAATGGGCGCTGAGCACACTATCAATTATAAAGAGACGCCTGATTGGGGTAAGCGCGTGAAAGAGCTGACCAACGGAGAAGGCGTTGATCATATCGTCGAAGTGGGTGGGCCAGGTACGCTGCCGCAATCCTTTGATGCGATCAAAATCGGTGGGCATATCGCGCTCATTGGCATCCTCACTGGCCGTGAAGGTGAAATACCAACGGCTAAATTAATGGCCAAGCAAGCGAGTTTGAAAGGCTTGATAGTGGGGAGTCGTCGCCAGCAGATCGAGATGATTCGCGCCCTTGAAAACCTTGATATGCATCCGGTAATAGACTGTGAATTCCCGCTTGCCGAGATTGCCGACGCATTCCGCCATCAGGAGTCTGGCCAGCACTTCGGTAAGATTTGTCTGACGTTTTAAGTCAACTGGCTTCGTAATGCTTATCACTACTGAGCCGCCAAACTTGCACGCCTTGTCGGCGTGCAAGCTTAAGCCCTATCAATCGGGCAGGCGGCTATAGACGACCCCTTTTACTTCGAGCTCCAGAATCTCTTTATAAGGCACGGTAACGCCTTCTACATCGCCTGGCGTGCGGTGGCTATTTTTAATCTCGGTTTCCGGAATCACTTTAACGCCAAACAAACCGACATGCTGAATTCTGGCGCTGAAGCGGCTTCCGTCATGTTCAATCAGCAAGCGTTCACCGGCGATGCATTTCTCTAATTTCTCGTGTAACTCTTCTTCACTCACGTGGACGACACTCATGGCATTCTCCTTTTATAAAATCATAGTCCTTTAAGTGCGCTACCGACTGTCTACAAAGACTTTATTTTAGACGATAAGTTCGTCTTTAAGAGTAGACGCTAGGAGCGCCGTGCTAAAGTGGGGCTTGACGCCAGACATAGGGGAAACGTCATGGAGGAGCCGTCCTCACCGGCCGATACGCCATTGTGGAAAATTGTTGAGCTTGATCAGTTTCGTACCCCCGAGAAGACCCAGGCAAGCCAGTGGCGGCGTTCGTTACGCTCGGTTTCGTCGTGGCTGGGGGGGAAGAGTGACGCTGAACAGCAGGTAAAGGATGAGAGCGAGCTACGTAGGTTGCCCGAAGTTAGGTTGGCGCATTTAGTGCCGCCTATCGATTGGGCGCCTGTTGCAAGCGCATTAGCCCTTGAGCTTAATGGCCAAGATGCGCCGGTAACGTTCTTTATTACGACACCTTATAGCGGCCATGTGGCGGTGGTTAGGCAGTGGGCGGAAAAGCACAACTTCGCTTGTGTACCGACACCTTCGCTTAGTGAGCTTGCCGAGGGTGGCACTGATTGGGTAGAGCAGTGTGTCAATCATCGTGAATGGGCAGTGCCGGCCCTTGAACGTTGCTTTTTACGCCACACCCAGGGTATTCAGGGGATCCGGGAGTTTCTTGAGCGCGCTTTAAGTGGCCGCCTGGGAAAAGGGGTCATTGGCTGTGACAGCTGGACCTACGCCTTCCTTCAGCAGGTAATTGGTATCAATGGCGCGCCGGTATTTACGCTTCAATCAATGGAAGGCGAGCAGCTGTCGCGCTATTTTGCGATGATGGCAGCCCATGCTGGTCAACCTCCCGCCGTCTACAGCACTCGATCCGGCAGGCAGCTATTGCCTGGCACTGAAACCAAGCGCAACGAAAAAGCCCCCTACAAAGAACTCCAGCGCTTATCGGCGCATTGTCGAGGGCATATCGGCATTGCGTGGCATTACTGGCGCGAGCGCTTGCGCGAGCCAACAGAGAGTAAAGAAGAGGAGTTATGGATGGTGGATGCGCTGGCCGAGGCGGAACTTGCCACCGATACCGGCGATATTGCCACGCTAGTGCTGCATGCATTGTTGATTCATGGCGGCCTGGATGACCATTCTCTGGGCGAAGTATTGCCGTTTTCGCACCATGAAGCTCTTAATGCCCGTTTAGCGTTGCAGCGTAAAGGTATTGTCTCGAGCTTCGAAGGGCGCTGGCAGGTGGCACCACTGAGCTACGCGAATGTGCGGCAGTTGTTGGAATCGCGTAATTATCTGGTCGATCCTCTCTAGCAGCTCTAGGCAGCGACGTTAAAACTGACAGGCCTGCGGAGGGCAACCCATGGAAGAGGAACAGAAGTACGCGCGACTGTTTAACGATATCGATAGCCAAGCACTGATGACGTTGGGCATCGTGCTACTATCAGCTATTGTGCTGATTATTGTTAGCCAGCGTGGCCTGAACTGGATCGGCAACCGGATGCATGGCCAAGTACGCTTTCGTATTTTTGCCATGGTACCAATGACGCGCTTGCTAATATTGATTACTGCGCTCGCCATCATCGTGCCGACGATTATCGAGCCGTCGCTACGTAACATGGTGACTGTCATGGGTGCGTTGGGCCTAGCCATTGGCTTTGCCATGAAAGATTATGTCAGCAGCCTGATAGCCGGCGTCGTTTCAGCGGTAGAGCTGCCTTATCGGCCCGGCGACTGGGTGCAAATTGAAGATACGTATGGCGAGGTCAAACACGTTGGCTTACGCACCGTCGACATCCAAACCCCTGACGATGACTTGGTTTATGTGCCGCATTTAAAGCTGTGGGATCACGCTGTCTACAACGCCAACAATGGCGGTACCAGCCTGCAGTGTGTGGCGAGCTTTTATCTTCACCCTGAGCACGAGGCAGGCTGGGTACGTAAAGCGTTGCGCGATGTGGCGCTCACCAGCGCCTATCTAACGTTCGATAAGCCGATCGTGGTGGTCGCTGAAGAGAAGCCCTGGGGTACCCATTACCGTATCCGCGCCTACCCGGTGGACCCACGCCAGCAGTTCCTGTTTATTACCGATCTTACCTTACGCGGCAAAAAAGTGCTGAGTGCCGCCGGGGTGCCGTCAGCGATGTTGCCACCGGATGCGGCCTTGGATACCCGCAACGCGGTGGGGTCTGCTTCCTCAAGAGGAATTGGTTAGCCCTGGTGCTCGTCGGGCAGCTCGCCACTGTGATAAACGTTTTGCACGTCGTCCAGTTCGTTGAGCATGCCCAGGAATTTTTCAAACATCGCCACATCATCGCCCTCGACCGGAGTGGTGGTTTGGGGAAGAAACTGAATTTCGTCTACCTCAAAGTCAATCTCGCCGAATGTATCCAGAAGTGCTTGTTTGGCTTTCGCGTAGTCCGTATGCGGGGCGAAAACGGTGATACGTTCGCCTTCTTGCTCAATGTCGGTGACATCGACATCGGCTTCCATTAGCGCTTCAAGCACGGCGTCTTCATCGCTGCCGGCAAAGGCGAAGATGGCACAGTGGTCAAACATGTGGCTAACGCTGCCAGGCGTGCCGATTTTGCTCTTGGTTTTGGTAAAGCAGCCGCGTACATCGCCAAAGGTGCGGTTGGGGTTGTCGGTAAGACAGTCGACGATCACCATTACATTACCGGGGCCAAAACCTTCGTAACGAGCAGCAGAAAAATCTTCTCCACCGGCGCCGCTGGCTTTATCGAGTGCTTTATCAATCACGTGAGAGGGCACTTGGTCTTTCTTGGCTCGCTCCATTAAACCGCGTAACGCCAGGTTACCATTCGGGTCGGTACCACCCGCCTTAGCGCAAACGTAGATCTCGCGTCCGTATTTGCTGTAGACCTTGGTCTTTGCATCGGCCGTTTTGGCCATGGATTCCTTACGGTTCTGAAAAGCCCTGCCCATGTTGCCGTCCTATGTTTTCTAGATCTATGTTTTCTATATGCCCCGCGCACTGAGCGGCGGGGCGGGTGTTTTCAAAAGAGTAAATTTTACCCAACAGCGTACCATGCTAACAGCGTTATTTAAGGCGCCAACCGAAGTGTTGCTTGGCTTAGCGTATACTGGCGCTTTCGCTTCATAGCGTGATATCCCTGAAGGAGAAACCAGCATGCCGTTGACACTGTGGCTATCTCTTGCCGCGATTTGTGCCATGGGCGCTATGTCACCCGGGCCCAGTTTGGCACTGGTGCTGCGACACACCCTCGGCGGGGGGCGCTTTGTGGGTGTCACTGCCGCCCTTTTTCATGCTTTTGGCGTGGGGTTTTATGCGCTACTGACGGTGTGGGGGTTAGGCGCGGTGATCGCTGGTTTTCCGCTGCTGTTTCAACTGATCACTTGGTGTGGGGCCGCTTATCTCGCCTGGTTAGGTATTAATGCACTGCGTGCTGGAAAAGCCAACGCTCTACAGCCAACGGTAGTGACTACTCACCGGCGTCAGGCGGCCAAAGAGGGCGTGCTGGTCGCACTAGGCAACCCAAAGCTAATACTGTTTTTTGTCGCGCTGTTAAGCCAGTTTGTAACGCCAGAGATGAGCGCGCTAGCCAAGACTATTATTGTCCTAACGGCCATGATCATTGATGGTGGTTGGTATGTGTTGGTGGCTGTTCTGCTTTCCCACTCACGCATCTTGCCTTGGTTACAGCAGCGTGCCCACTGGATTAATCGCATTACGGGGGTGTTGCTGATCGCCCTGGCGCTAAGAGTGGTCGCTGGGCCGCTGGTGTAAAAAGTCGAGTCGTGGCATGGTGCTAGCTATGCCGTTTGGGGTTTTGTGGGGCCGAGTAATGCAAATTTACGACCAAGATTGTTATACCCATCAAGGGCTGCCGTTCAACCTGCGCGCGCTGCGTGGTCAGGTACTGCTGGTGGTAAACGTTGCCAGTCAGTGTGGCTTTACCCCACAGCTAGGCGAGCTGGAAGCGCTTTATCAGCGCTATCGGGATCGTGGCTTTACCGTGCTTGGTTTCCCCTGCAACCAGTTTGGCCGCCAGTCACCCGAGAGTGCGCAGGCCTTTTGCCAGTTTGGGGAGCAAACGTTTGGGGTGAGCTTCCCCTTGATGGAGAAGGTGAACGTCAATGGCAGCCAGGCGCATCCGCTGTTTTGTTGGCTAAAGCATGAAGCACCTGGTGTGATGGGGACGCAATTAATAAAGTGGAATTTCACCAAATTCTTAATAGGTCGCGATGGAAAGGTGATTGCCCGCTTTGGTCCCCGCGATCATGGGCGGCCGTTGCGCCTGGCGTTAGAGCAGGCGTTGGATCAAGCCTACCCCTAAATTTTTTCCCCCCGGGCAATGGCGACGCGGCCCATTAAGGCATTCCAGCGGTGACGAACCATCAAGGTGGTCAATCCTGAAAAAAGTGCCCAGCTTTTACGCCGCCAACCTTTCAAACGCAGGTTGTGATTGACCAATTGCTGCATCAGCTTTCGATCATTGAATTGGCGCCATTCACTGGCAATGGAAAGCTGATGGCGCGACATCACCGGTGCCATCTCCAGGCGAAACATCCATTCAAGCTCATTAAGTGTCATATCGTAGCGCTGCACGATATCGACCATATGCGCGTAATCGCGTTCACTGGGTTCACGGTCAAGCCACAGCGGGGCTAGCGCTAGCCAAAGATCACCGCGTTCATCTACTAGCTGCTGTGCATTCATGATTGCCTCTTCTGGAAAGTCCCGATCTATCTACTTACAGCCTATCCATGTACTTACACTAGCACTAGATGCTGACACCAATATCGACATAAGTACGGATATAAATACGTGTGCCAGTATCGTGACGCCAAAGCTTCTTCATCTCAAGGCGCACAATAGCGCAAGAGCGGACATCAGGCACGGAGACAGCTAGAATAGTCTCACTGAGTCATGGCGTCGCCTGGGCAGGGCGACGTCGATCACCCAATCAATCCGATAACGAGGTTCGATGTGATTATTAAACCCAAAGTGCGCGGCTTTATTTGTACTACCACTCACCCCATTGGCTGTGAGCAGAATGTTCGTGAACAGATCGAAGCGACGCGCGCCCGCGGTTTGGATAAGCAGGCTGGCCCGAAAAAAGTACTCGTGATTGGAGCGTCGAGCGGTTATGGCCTGGCTGCGCGCATTACCGCGGCATTTGGCTACGGTGCTGACACGCTGGGCGTGTTCTTTGAAAAGCCCGCCACTGATAAAAAGCCAGGCACTGCCGGTTGGTATAACAGTGCCGCTTTCGATAAATTTGCCAAGCAGGAAGGGCTGTACAGTAAGTCGATCAACGGTGATGCGTTCTCCCATGAAGCTCGGGAAAAAGCCATTGAGCTGATTAAACAGGACATGGGCGAAATCGACTTGGTGGTCTACTCGCTGGCATCGCCCGTTCGTAAGCTACCGGATAGCGGCGAACTAAAACGCTCAAGCCTGAAGCCGATTGGCGAAACCTATCGCGCCACGGCTATCGATACCAATAAAGATGCGATTATCGAAGCGGAAGTAGAGCCTGCAAACCAGCAAGAGATCGACGACACCATTACCGTCATGGGTGGCGAGGATTGGGAACTGTGGATGGACGCGCTCAACCAAGCGGGCGTGCTGGCAAAAGGGGCGCGCAGCGTCGCGTTTAGCTATATCGGTACCGAAATCACTTGGCCAATCTATTGGCACGGCGCACTGGGTAAAGCCAAGGAAGACCTGGATCGCGCTGCCACGGCGATTGATAGCAAATTAAAAGCGAGCGGCGGTGGCGCCAATGTCGCCGTACTGAAGTCGGTGGTGACCCAGGCGAGTGCGGCGATTCCAGTCATGCCGCTGTATATCGCCATGGTCTATCGCATCATGAAAGAACAGGGCCTGCACGAGGGCACTATAGATCAATTGAACCGCTTGTTCGGTGAGCAGCTCTACTCCGCCCAGGGGCAGCAGGGCGAGCTAGTAACGGATGAGGCAGGCCGTCTGCGTATGGATGACTGGGAGCTGCGCGACGACGTTCAACAAGCTTGCCAGGATCTATGGCCAGAGGTGACTACCGAGAACTTATTCGCCATTACCGACTATGCTGGTTATAAGCACGAGTTCTTAAAGCTGTTTGGCTTTGAGCGTGAAGACGTAGATTACGATGCCGACGTTAACCCCGAAGTAACGTTCGATGTCGTAAATCTGTAGGCCATTGACGCAGGCGCGACGCGCCGATTCGACCGGAACACGGGAGTTGTTTTATGGATACTAGGGAGAGCAAAACCCCGGAAGAGCAAAAAGAGCACATTATAGGAGAACGGGTGCCTGAGGATTTTGAATCCTCTCAGCCGCACCTTCAGCCTGAAGCCAAAAAGCGCCCAGGCGGAATGTACAAGTTACTGCCATTGGTGATCATCATTCTTGGCATAATTGTGGTGAGTATCATTGTGCTAGGCATCATTAATCGTGGTAACTAGTTAATCACCGTTTAGATATCTTGCCGGGCCTTGAGCCCGGCAATTTTTTTACTCGCTTGCTTAAGATGTTAGAGCCGCTGATGGCGCTCAACCGTTGTTAAAGTTGGCACATAAGTTCGTAAGAAACGTAACGTTCTGCTAAGAAAGTAAAGTGTTATAAAACGGAACGACTTTCGCGCAGGAGGATTTATGACTCACGTAGCACGAGTAGAACCGATCACTCACAAGCGAGGCGATAAACTGTTTATTTCAGGCTGGCGCGTGGTGGATGTCACTGTTCCTGATGCGCCTCAGGAGCTATCCCAACACGAAAATGAGCCTCAGGCCATTGAAGCGGCTAGAAATTTTGAAGCCAAAACGGCGCAAGAGCTGGATTCCAGTCCTGACGATACCCAGGATTATGATGCATCGGATCCGCAGGCTGGCAAGCGCTTTTCTCGTTAAGGGTTTGGCTTATACGTTAGCCCGCCACGATGATCAGTTTTTAATGAAAAGCAGTAATATGCTGGCCCCTATTGTTGAGCAACTCAGCGGCGGACTTGCTTGGTATATGGCGTGTTTTAGACGTGAATTATGGTTGTAAGTTAGAAAGTTAAGCTTATTAATGTTTATTAATATTTTTATAGAGTGTGGTTTTGACTTTGATGTTTAGCGCTTTAGTGGACTAGCTTTTGATGTGTAAACCAACATAAGGAGAGATTGTATGAAACGGACAGCACTTGCCATTGCCATTGGCGCGGTTTGCACAAGCTTATCAACGGGTGTTCTGGCTCAGGAAGAGAACCGGAATGATACAAGCAATGCGAATCAAGCATCTCAGCAGCAAGGTTCGAACGGGCAAACGCAGCCTAGTAACAATAATCAGACCCGAGACAGTGAGACCAGGGATATCAACGTTGAACAGAAGCCTGCCGAGGTAAAAGTAGAGCAAGATAAACCCGATATCACTGTGGAGCAATCTCAACCTGAAGTCACTATTGAGCAACCTGAACCCAATGTGACCGTTGAAGAAGCCGAGCCAAATGTTACCGTTGAGCAGACCGGCGAGCCTGAGGTAACGGTCGAGCAAGCTGAAGACGCTGAGGTCAACGTTAATCAAGACGAGCAAGAGCGCCAGCAGGATAACCAGCAGCGCGACCAAGCGAGTCAAAACCAAACGGATCAAGCCGATCAGAATAACCAAACCGATCGAAATGACCAGTCCAACCCACTGATGTCGCAACGGGCCAGTGATTTGGAAGGTAGATCAATTGCTAACCGTGAAGGCGAAGAGATTGGCGAAGTGCAGCATATCGCAAAGCATAATGACTCTGGCGAGTTGTTCGCTATTGTTTCCGTCGGCGGTTTTTGGGGCATTGGCGCAACCGATATCGCGCTGCCCCTGAATGATGTGCACGTTGAAGATGATCAGCTCGTCGTCAGCACCACGTATGGCAGCAATGAAATTGAAGATTCGTCGAATGATTACCAAGAAGACGAATACAGTGAAGTGGATAGCGATATGACGCTATCCGAGGCTAAGCAACAGTAGCTAAGAAAAGGTAACAGTGCTGGCTTTTATTCGCTGTTAGTCACGTGAGTAAGGAGGGCAAGGCATAATATGTCTTGCCCTTTTTCATGGGCAGTCGTCGGTGGTATTAACGTAGCGACATCTTTTTTTATCTATGAGTAACTAGCGCTGCCTTCAATTGCTCAATTGGGTAAGATGGGCGTTTACCCAAGCCGATGGCATTTTTCATGCAGCCCAACCCTCTAGCGTCGCAAACAGCCATATCCCGTCGGCGGGTAGCGTTTTTGCTGTTGCCGGGGTTTTCCTTACTCACCCACGCCAGCGCACTGGAACCTCTCCAAATGGCGAATCAGTTGAGCGGGCAGATGCTTTATCACACCGTGACGTTAAGCCTGAACGAGGAACCGGTACGCAGCGGCGCGCAGCTTTCCCTGATAGCCCAGCATGCGCTAAGTACAGCGCTAGGCCCGCTGGATCTATTACTTATATGCGCACCCACGCCGCTTCCTTATACGCTGCCTGCCAAGCTAAACGAATGGCTGCGCAGTCATTTAGGCCGTGGCGTGGCGTTGGGCGGTTTAGCTGGGGGAACAGAAGTGCTGGCGCGCTGTGGATTATTGGAAGGGTATCGCGCCACGCTTCCATGGCAGCGTTTTGAGGCGTTTGCGCAAGCTTACCCACAAGTCACCCTTTCCCAGCAGCTGTTCGAAATTGACCGGGACAGGCTAACCTGCGCTGGCGGTACAGCAGCGATGGATTTAATGCTCACGCTGATTGGGCAGCATCATGGTGCGCGCTTGGCGGAACAGGTATCGGAGCAGTTTGTGTGCGATCGCATTCGCTTAGCGGATGAGCGCCAGCATGTGCCGTTGCGCACCCGCTTGGGCCACGCACCGCAAAGCTTGGTGGATGCTGTTACGCTCATGGAAGCCAATATTGAGGAGCCGCTCTCGACTCTGGAATTGGCAGAGCATCTGGGAATTTCTCGGCGCCAATTAGAGCGGCTGTTCAAGAAATATTTACAGGCGGTGCCAAGCCGCTACTATCTGGATTTACGTTTGCAGGAAGCCCGCAAACAGCTGCGTGATAGTGATCGACCGGTAGGCGATATTGCCTTTGTCACTGGGTTTTCGTCGGGCGCGCATTTTTCAACCGCCTACCGGAATCACTTTGGCATGACGCCAAGAGAAGAGCGCCTAGGTTAGAAAGGTAAGATTAGAAAGATAAGAGTAGCGGGCTCAGGTTAAGGTATCGACAATACCGCCTTCTACCCGCAGCGCTGCACCCGTGGTGGCGCTGGCTTGAGGCGACGCGGCATAGACGCTCATGCTGGCCACTTCTTCAGGCGTCGCAAGGCGCTGAATAATAGAAGAGGGACGGCTCTCTTTGACAAAGCGTGCTTCCATCTCTTGTTGAGAAACACCCTCTTTTTCCGCCATTTCACCAATCATCTTGAGCACCCCTTCAGAGCGCGTTGGCCCAGGCAAGATAGCGTTGACGGTGACCTGCGTGCCGCTGAGCGCTTTGGCCAGCCCGCGTGACACTGACAGTAGCGCCGACTTGGTCATGCCGTAGTGCACCATCTCGGTGGGGATGTTGATGCCCGATTCACTCGAGATAAATTGAATACGCCCCCAATCGCGGTCGCGCATGCCCTGGGCATAATGGCGCGAAAGGCGCACCGCACTCATGATATTAATATCGAAAAATTGCTGCCAAGTGGCGTCATCAACCGCGAAGAAATCTTGCGGGCCAAAAATACCCACGTTATTGATCAATATATCCGTACTTGGCTGCTGCTGGATTAGCGTTTGGCATCCTTCAGCAGTGCCGAGATCGGCGGCCACGCCTGCTACCTTGGCATTCGGGGCATCTTGTTTAATGGCGGCGATGGCTTCATCCACCCGATCTTGCGTTCGGCCTGTGACGACAACCTGGGCGCCAGCGTTGGCAAGCCCCTGGGCTATCGCGAAACCGATACCCGCTGTCGAGCCGGTAATGATGGCGTGCTTACCGCTTAGATCAATTTGCATAGGGTGTACTCCTCTCTTCCTGAGTGTTAGTACGTCGCGATACCCCGCTAAACAAGTATGACTTTATCGCTTGCTAACCAGTATGGGGGTCTTATAGCGTACTTCAAGCCGTTAATGTGGCTGAGCAGGCGCCGCTATTCATAATTTGCCGTCCCATTACTGAAAGCGGTTAACCGTGCTGGCCCCTTATACTGTTTTCATTCCTTTCCTCCAGCGGAGATAGCGCCCTATGAGCCATACCCCGAGCCGTCAAGATTACGACCACTACATGACGCCGAACTACTCACCGCAGCAGGTTATTCCCGTGCGCGGCGAGGGTAGCCGCTTGTGGGATCAGCAGGGGCGCGAATATATCGATTTTGCCGGTGGCATCGCCGTCAACTCACTGGGCCACTGTCACCCGGTGCTCGTTAATGCGCTGAAAGAGCAGGGCGAAAAGCTGTGGCACCTCTCTAATGTGTTTACCAACGAGCCCGCACTGAACTTGGCCAAAACGCTGGTTGAACGCACCTTCGCTGACAAAGTGTTTTTATGCTCCTCCGGCGGTGAAGCCAATGAAGCCGCGCTGAAGCTGGCCCGCCGCTGGGCGGTGGATAATCATGGCGAACAGAAAGATAAGATCATCTCCTTTTATCAATCCTTTCACGGCCGCACCTTTTTCACCGTGAGCGTTGGTGGCCAGCCTAAATACTCTCAGGGCTTCGGCCCGGTGCCAGGCGGTATTCAGCACGCCAACTACAACGACCTGGAAAGCGTTCGTGCACTAATGGGCGACGATACCTGCGCGATCATGGTTGAGCCCATGCAGGGCGAAGGCGGCATCGTGCCCGCGACACCAGAATTTCTTCAAGGCCTGCGCGATCTGTGTGACGAACATAACGCGCTGTTGATTTTTGACGAGGTGCAAACCGGCGTTGGTCGCAGCGGTGAACTCTACGCTTACAAAAACTACGGCATTGCCCCGGATATCCTTACCAGTGCCAAGTCGCTGGGCGGCGGTTTCCCCATTGGCGCCATGCTGGCCACTGATGATGTCGCCAAGTCGCTGGTCGTCGGGACTCACGGCTCCACCTACGGCGGCAACGCGTTGGCTTCTGCCGTGGCGCTGGCGGTCGTCGAGTTTGTCGATACCCCTGACGTGCTAGAAGGCGTGAAAAAGCGTCACGACCTGTTCCGTGAACACCTGGAAACTATCAACCGCAAGCACGGGGTGTTTAAAGAAATCCGTGGTATGGGTCTGCTAATAGGCGCCCAAATGTCGGATGCCTACGAAGGCCGCGCCAAGGACATTCTGCCGCTGGCCATCGAAGAGGGCTTGATGGCCTTGATTGCAGGCCCCAACGTGCTGCGCATGGCGCCCTCGCTGGTGATCCCCGAAGCGGACATCGCCGAAGGCATGGCCCGGCTAGAACGCGCCATTGAGCGGTTAGTTGCCTCCGCATGAGTGAGCTGCCTAGTGGGTTAACAGAGGGGGCGTCGAAGATGCTGGTAGTGCGACCCGTTAAAGCGTCGGATCTCCCGGCGCTCGAACAGTTGGCTGAGCATGCAGTGCCCAGGTTGACCAACTTGCCTGCCAACCGTGAGCGGCTTCAGGAGCGCATTGCGCGCTCCCAGGAGGCTTTCAACGGCGAGGTCGAGTTTCCTGAAAACGAGCACTATACCTTCGTGCTCGCTGACGATAGTCGTGAGGAAGTATTGGGAACGGCCACGATCCGTGCCCAGGCAGGTGCCAATGAGGCTTATTACACCTACCGCCAGGAAACGTTGATTCACGCTTCGCAGCAGTTGAATGTGCGCCGTGAAGTTCAGACGCTGGCGCTTTCCCACGAAGTCTCGGATGCCACTTTGCTGTGCGCTTTTTCGCTGAACCCCCGCTACAAGGGTACCAGTGCCGAGAACCTGCTGCGACGGGCGCGATTGATGTTCATTGCCCAGTATCCAGAGCGCTTTTCGCGCATCTTAGCGGTCGCCTTCCCCGGCTATCTGGATACCCGCGGTGAATCGCCTTTTTGGGAAAGCGTCGGCAGGCACTTTTTTGCCCGTAGCTTCCAGGACATCAACCACATTGCGGGGGTGCGCTCGAAAAGCTTTATCGCCGAGGTGATGCCCCAATTCCCGCTCTACCTACCGCTGTTGACGCCCCAGGCGAGAGCCGCGATTGGGCGTGAACATCCCGCCCATGAAGAGGCGCTGGAAGAGATGCTGGCGGAAGGCTTTGTGCGCTCTCGCCATGTGGATATTTTTGACGCTGGGCCGATTGCCAAAGCCGAGCGTGACCGGCTGGAAACCTTTCGCCGCGCTGCCTGGCACCCGGTGCGCATTCGCCCCGAACACGCCTTGCCCGATGCCGAACCGGCGATGATTGCCAACCAGAAGCTGGGGGATTTCCGCTGTATCGTTGCGCGTTATGCGCTGTCGCCGACGGGCCAGTTGATGCTTTCGGCGGAGCACGCCGAGCGGCTGGGCGTTTCGGAAGGGCGAGCCGTGCTCGCCGCACCGCTTACCTTACCCGCCGCGGTGGACGCGCTCGATGAAGGAGAAATGTAATGCGCATTCGACCCATTGCCCGCAATGACCTGGATGGGCTGCAGGCGCTTGCGCAGCAGGCCGGGGTAGGGTTTACCTCGTTGCCGGATAACCGCGAGTTTCTGGCCGGCAAGATAGAAGCCGCCGCCAGCGCCTTTGAAGAGCGCACCCCGGTGGATGACCGGCTCTACTTTTTTGTACTGGAAGATGAAGTGAGCGGTGAGTTGGCGGGCTGCTGTGCCATTGAAGGGCAGGTAGGCCGGGAAGTGCCGTTTTATAACTATCGGCTGGGTACTCTGGCGCACTCCTCCATCCAGCTGGATCTTCACCGTACTATCGACACGCTGTTTTTAAGCTCCGACCACACGGGGGATGCTGAAGTGTGCTCGCTGTTCCTGCGTCCGGAGTATCGCGGTGAAGCCAACCGCCACTTGCGCAACGGCGCGCTGCTTTCCAAGGCGCGCTGGCTGTTTATCGCCCAGTTTCGTGACCGTTTCCCCGACAAAGTGTTGGCGGAGATGCGCGGTGTGTTCGATGAGAACAACACCAGCCCTTTCTGGGAGAGCCTGGGCAAGCACTTCTTTCCCATGGATTTCAGCGAAGCGGATCGACTCACCGGCCTGGGGCAGAAGAGCTTTATCGGCGAGCTGATGCCCAAGTTTCCGATCTACACCACCTTCATGGCTGAAGAGGCGCGGGCCTGCATTGGCCAGGTGCATCGCCATACCCGCCCAGCACTGGAAATGTTGAAAAAAGAGGGGCTGCGCTGGGAAGGCTATATCGACATTTTCGACGGTGGCCCCACCGTGGAAGCCTATATTGATGATGTGCGCGCTATCCGCAATTCACGGCTTTGCCAGGTGGAAGTGTCTGCCGCTGCCCGTGAAGAGAGCGTCAGCCGCTGGCTGGCGGCTACCACCCAGATGCTGAACTTTACCGCCAGTTGGATAGGCCGTGCGCCTTCTGAAGACAACACCATCGTGCTTAGCGAGCAGGAAGCGAGCCGCTTGGGTGTCACTACCGGTGATTATCTGCGGCTACTCGAAACCTAGGCAACGTTCACAGGAGAATTTTATGCACGCTCAACAACAGCAACTGATCAATGGCGCTTGGCTGGCAGGCGATGCCGCGTCGTTGAGCAAGCACGATCCTGTTTCCGGGCAATTGCTCTGGGAGGCCGCCACGGCCAGCGAGGATCAGGTCATGACCGCTGTGAAGGCCGCCCGCAGCGCCTTTCCTGGCTGGGCGCGTACTCCCGTTGCCGAGCGCCAGGCCCTCGTTGAGCGTTTTGCGGAGGTGCTAAAAACCCGTGGGGAGGCGCTGGCGGTGGCGATTGCCTCTGAAACCGGTAAACCCCTCTGGGAAGCGCGCACTGAAGCGGGGGCGATGGTGGGTAAGATCGCACTATCGGTAAAAGCTTATAACGAGCGTACCGGTGAGCGGGATAAAGCCGTTGGCAATGCCAAAGCCGTACTGCGCCATCGCCCCCATGGCGTCATGGCGGTCTTCGGCCCCTATAACTTCCCCGGCCACCTACCCAACGGCCATATGGTGCCCGCTTTATTGGCGGGTAACACCGTCGTTTTCAAGCCCAGCGATCAAACTCCGCTAACCGCCGACTTAACGCTTCAGTGTTGGCTGGAAGCCGGGCTACCTGCCGGGGTGATCAATCTGGTGCAGGGCGGCGTTGCCGTGGGCCAGGCGCTGGCAGGTAACCCCGATATCGATGGCCTGCTGTTTACCGGCAGCGCCAAGGTAGGCGGCATGCTGCACCAGCAGTTTGCTGGGCAAATGGATAAAGTCCTGGCGCTCGAGCTGGGAGGAAATAATCCGCTGGTAGTGAAGGATATTGATGACGAGCGTGCGGCGGTACTGACCATTCTGCAGTCGGCGTTCCTTTCCGGTGGCCAGCGCTGCACCTGCGCTCGCCGCTTGATGGTGCCGGAGGGCGAAGTGGGCGATCGATTGATCGATGCGCTTTCCGAGGCGATCACCAAGCTGCACGTGACGGGCCAGTTCGAAGAGAACCCAGCGCCATTCTATGGTGGTTTGGTCAGCGTCGCGGCGGCGGATGGCTTGCTCAAGGCTCAAGAGGCGCTGGAGTCCATGGGGGGCGCGGTGATCAATCGTATGCAGCGCCTGCAAGACAACACCAGCCTGCTAAGCCCCGCGCTGATTGATGTGACGGGCCTGGACGTTCCCGACGAAGAGCACTTCGGACCGCTGCTGAAAATCCATCGCTATCGCGACTGGGATGAGGCATTAGCGCTTGCCAACGACACCCGCTATGGGCTCTCCGCGGGATTGATTGGGGGAGAGCAGTCAGATTGGGACGACTTTCTGCTGCGCATTCGCGCGGGCATCGTCAACTGGAACCGCCAGACCACTGGCGCTTCCGGCGATGCACCCTTTGGCGGCGTGGGTGACAGCGGCAACCACCGCCCTAGCGCCTATTACGCGGCAGACTACTGCGCTTACCCGGTTGCTTCTATGGAAGCCGACACTCTGGAGATGCCTGAAACTCTGCCACCAGGAGTGAGTTTATGAACGGCAGTGCCTTCAGCCGTATTAGGGAAGTCAACTTCGACGGCTTAGTCGGCCCTACCCATAATTACTCGGGGCTGGCCGTTGGTAACGTCGCTTCGATGAGCCACGGTGGTCTGCTCTCCAATCCCAAGGAGGGCGCGCTACAGGGGCTGGCCAAGATGAAGTCGTTGATGGACGCAGGCTACGCCCAGGGCGTGCTGCCACCCCAACAGCGCCCCGATATTGGCGCACTGCGCGATTTAGGTTTTAGCGGCAGCAATAGCGATGTGCTGGCCCGCGCCGCCAAAGAGGCGCCGCAGCTCCTGCGCGCGGTATGTTCGGCTTCCAGCATGTGGACCGCTAACGCAGGCACGATTACCCCCAGCGTCGACGCACTGGATGGCCGCGTGCACTTCACGCCGGCCAACCTGCAGTCGAGCTTTCACCGCTACCTGGAGCCGCAAACCACGGGGCGTGTGCTGCAAGCGATCTTCCGCGACGAACAGCACTTCTCCCACCACCCGGTGCTACCCGCTACCCCAGCCTTTTCCGATGAGGGTGCGGCCAATCACACCCGCCTTGGCGGCGAGTACGGTGACCCCGGCGTTCACTTGTTCGTCTATGGGCGCCAAGCGTTTGGTGACTTGCGTAGCGGCGCTCGCGAACCCCAACGCTATCCCGCCCGCCAGACCCTGGAAGCCAGCCAAGCGGTAGCCCGCCAGCACGGGCTTTCTGATGCGCAAACTGTCTTCGCTCAGCAGCACCCGGATGCCATCGATGCAGGCGTGTTTCATAACGATGTCATCGCGGTGGGAAACGGCCCTGTGCTGCTCTACCACGCTATGGCGTTTCTCGATGAAGAAGGCACGCTCGATGAATTGCGTGCCAAAATGAACACACCGCTGATTCCCGTGCGCGTGCCGGTCGAGGCGGTGAGCATGGAAGACGCAGTCGCGTCGTATCTCTTTAACTCCCAACTGCTCTCCAATCCGGACGGCACCATGACGCTTGTGGTACCCGGCGAGTGTCAGGAGCGGGAAGCGGTCTGGCGCACGATCCAGGATCTCATTCTGGCGGGTAATAACCCCATCGGCGAAGTGATCGTCAAAGACGTCAAGCAGAGCATGCGCAACGGCGGCGGCCCCGCTTGTCTGCGTCTTCGCGTCGTTTTGTCTGAAGCAGAACGTGCTTCGCTCTCTGGCCGCGTGCTGCTCAACGATGCGCTTTATGATGACCTGACCGCCTGGGTGAATCGCCACTACCGCGACCGTCTCGCCCCTGACGATCTCGCCGACCCGCAACTGGCAGAAGAATCTCTTGCGGCACTGGATGAACTCACCCAGTTGCTCAAGATCGGGCCTGTTTACCCGTTTCAGTTGAGGTAGGAGTCGCGTAAGCGTGTTCTAAACGGCGAGGCTTAGCCTTGCCGTTTTGTATTCGCATATAGGCATGCAATATTGATAGTGTCGATGCGACGCAAAGGCTAGACCTCAAGCAGCGCTAGGAATCGAGATATGACGCCTATTATTCGGCCGACTGACGACAAGGCGTTCGCGGAAAAATTAATTCGCCAAAATATGTCGGGCTATTACCAATATCTGGATATGCGCTGGGATACCGAGCTCTTTGATAGACAGTGGGGCGAGCTGGATAGCTACGCGTTAGTCATTAACGCTTCACGTGTGGGGCTGCTATGCATCAACCACGATGAAGACGCCTACTATATACGGGAACTGCAAATTGACCCAATGTGGCAGCGCCAAGGTTTGGGGACAGCAGCTATCCGCTTCACGGCTGAAACTGCTCAGCAAGCGGACATTCACTTAGTTCGGCTTCGCGTATTTGGTATCAACCCAGCCATCGCTTTATACCAGCGCATGGGGTTTAGAATATTGAAAACCGCAAAGGGAATGCACACCATGGAACGTCGCATTCTGTAGCCGTACAAGCAGGGTCGTATAACGGCTCTTGTGATTCCCTCTCCGCGACGTCCTGCCACGGTCATCACCCACTCGCTTAGGCCCCCTCGGTTAGGCAGCTTTATCAGGCGTCTGCTTCGCTTTACCAATGTTAAGCAGGGCAATACCGGTACCAATCAATAGGATGCCAAGCAGCAAGCCCTCGGGGGCGGTTTCTCCCTGTAACAGGATGGCGACCGGAACCCCCACCACGGCGCCAACAGAACCTAATAGGCTCAGAAATACCGGGCCACCGCTTTTTTGCAGCAGGAAGAGCAGCAAAAACTGGCCAGCGAAAACCACCGCCTGGACGGCAATCAGGACAATCGACAGAGACCGATCCATGGGTACGTGAAGTGAGAAGCCTGGCAGTAGGCTCACCCCGAGCAGAAGCAGGGAAGCTGCTATCAGCATCCCAGGCGCCAGCGCATCGCTGGATACGCCTACTGGCCAGCGCAGGGTTCGGTAGAGGTTGCCGATCGCCAGCAGCACAGGGCCAATCAAGGCGAGAAGAATCCAAAGGTAGTCTGCATCAGGGGCAGAAAGCTTATGAAAAGCCAGGGTGAAGGCTCCCATAAGGGCTGACATGACACCAGCCGCCCGCAAGAGCTGAAAACGCTCCATTTTTAATGTCAACGCACCGACGTAGGTGAGCAGCGGTGGCAACGTGATGATCAATGCCACAAACCCGGCGCCGACATGGGGGACCGCTGAGAAGAAGAGCAGATTGGCGCCCGCCACGCCCAGCAGTGCAGAGACGGCATAATACTCGACAGTGCGAAGATTAACGGGCGGAAGATGGCGGCGGTAGGCGGCGAGCGCCACTAGAATAATGGCCGCTCCCAAAATGGACCAAAATAGAAAAGCGAGCGCTGATAGTTGCATTTCACCCGCGAGCTTTGCCAAATTAGTCGATAGGCCCAGCAAGGCGCCACCGGCCAGCAGATACAGCAGCGGTGCAAGCCAGGCTCTTTTAGAGGAGTGTTGCTTGGGTGTGTTGAGTGATGTCATTAGCAGCCTTCAAGGATTATATCTTGATGTCAAAGTATGTAGAATTAACCTTGACGTCAAGATACATAGGCGCAAAATACACCGATGGATCATGTAGACCACATACTCAACCAATGGCGGCAGGAGCGGCCCGACCTCGACGTAGCCCCGATGGGTACTATCGGGCGGGTCAAACGGCTTAACCACGCTTTAATGCGCACAATGGAAAAGACCTGGGCGAAATATGGTCTGACGGATGCGAGCTTTGACGTGCTAGCAACGCTGCGCCGAGAGGGAGCGCCCTATGCGCTATCGCCGAGCGATCTAATGGCATCCACCATGGTGACGTCAGGCACCATGACTCACCGCATCAATCTACTGGAAAAGGCAGGATTGATCGAACGAGTCAAAAACCCAGAAGACGGTCGTGGTTTCCTAATCTCTCTTTCACAACGCGGCTATGATTTGATCGACGAAGCGGTGGCCGCCCATGTGGAGACACAGGCGCAACTGGTGAGCGGGTTAACTGAAGAACAACGTCAGCAACTGGATGCGTTGCTGAAGCAGTTTCTGTCAGGGTTTGAGAAGGAGTGATAGCGCTTGCCGCCGGGGTATGCTGTCACTTGATCCGCTTATCGGTACTAAAACCAGCGATTACCGTTCACGCAACCCATGCGTTATCGCCTCCATAAATGCGTGCACTCTGGCCACATGGCGCAAATCTGGATGGGTGAGCAGCCAGAGTTGAGTCGTCAGCGCCTCAATCGGTTCGCTGAGCCTGAGCAGCACATCATCGGCATCCCCAAGATAGCAGGGCAGTATCGCAATGCCTGCCCCATGACGCACTGTAAGTTGCATCCCCAGCATGCTGTCCAGCCGGTAGGCCACGTTTTTACCCACCATCCACTTCTCAAGTGATGTATCGCCTAGATGCACATCCGGGCCTATCCAGTTTTCTGACGATAGTGACGCTAGGTCTAATGGCAGAGGAGTATTTTGCCAAAGCGCTTTTTGTCCATAAACCGCCAAGGAGATGTCGCTTACTTTTCGACCTACAAGCGTTTCCGGTGGCTTGCAGGTTGGACGGATAGCGATATCGGCCTCACGCCGTGTCAAACTATGAAGCTGGTTGGAGATGACCACTTCAAGTGTGATAGCCGGATAGGTTTTTCGAAAGCTTGCCAGCAGCGGAGATAGCAGGCCCGTGAAAAGTGTGTCGGTTGTGGTGATTCGCAGGCTGCCGGTAAGCGTTAAATCCTGCCCTATGATTCGGCGCTCCGCGCTGTTGATCTCGCTCTGGACGCGCTTGGCAGAAACTGTCAAATCTTCGCCTGCCATTGTCGGCGTATAGCCGTTACGGCTGCGCTCAAAAAAGGTAACGCCCAGTCGCCGCTCCATCTCACTTAAACGTCTGAAAACAGTGGCGTGGCTGATACGCAGCGTTCGGCTGGCGCCGGATAGAGAACCCGCTTCGGCAATTGCTAGCACAATCTGCAGGTCGTCCCACCTTATTTGCTGTTCATTCATGCAAGTCTGATTCTCATTTATGACCAATGCCTACTCGTTTATGAACAGGTTAGTCTGTTGTCGAACCAATCGACAGGGGGAATGCAGAATGAATGTATTGATCGTCTTGGCTCACCCGGAACGCAAGTCATTCAATGGCGGTCTAGTGGATGAAGCGGTAGCACAGCTGATGGGCGAGGGTCACACAGTGGAAGTGGATGATCTTTATGCGGATCAGTTTGATCCGGTGGAGCGCGCTGGACACTATCCGCCTAGCGCTGTGGCATCGGACTACTTCTATCCACTCAATGAGCAGCGGGCTCACTACGAAAAAAACGTATTACCGCAGGACGTTCAGCGGGAGTTGACGCGGTTGGAGTGGGCTGACTTGGTGATCTTTCAGTTTCCCTTATGGTGGCACGCCCAGCCAGCCATTTTGAAAGGCTGGTTTGATCGGGTGCTGGTGTATGGTGGTCGCTATACGAGCCGCATGCGCTACGATAAAGGCTACTATGGTGGCAAGAGGGCCATGCTCTCGGTGACCACGGGCTCGCCTGAAATGACATTTCAGCCCTTTGGTCGTGCAGGCAACATGGTTCACTGGCTTTGGCCGATTCATTCATCACTGTACTACGTTGGCTTTGACGTACTGGCGCCCCAGGTGAACTACGGCATTCAGGGCGGCGGTATTCGTTATCAAGCGGAAGCTGACCTCACGGGTCACCTGGAGGCTTGTAAAGCGGCTTGGGTATCTCGGCTGAGGAACCTGGATAGTGAACTGGCCATCCCCTTTGCTGGGTGGGATGACTGGGACGAGGACGGCGTATTACGCCAAACAACGCCACTTCGATGGAGGCTGGGCTGACCTAGTGTAGACTCTGCACTCGTTTATAAACCAGATCAGCAAAAGGCCCGACAAGCGCCATGACTCCCTCGAATCACCGTTTTACCGATGCTGAGCGCCGTGGGCTTTATCGCGCCATACACGAACGGCGCGATGTGCGCTCGCAATTTCTGCCCGAACGGATTCCACCTGACGTACTGGCCCGCCTTTTGGAGGCAGCCCATCATGCGCCTTCGGTAGGTTTCATGCAGCCCTGGGATTTCATCGTGATTGAGAGCCGCACTGTCAGGGAAGCGGTATTGGCGACGTTCGAGGACGAAAATCGGAAGGCCGCCGAATGTTTTGAAGGGAAACGCAAGGAGCATTACCGTAGCCTTAAACTGCAAGGCATTCTGGAAAGCCCTATCAATCTTTGTATTACCTGTGATCGAAGTCGGGGCGGCCCCCATGTACTGGGGCGCAATAGCATTGTCGATACCGACCTGTTTAGTACCTGTTTAGCCGTGCAAAATTTTTGGCTGGCGGCACGAGCGGAAGGTATTGGCGTTGGCTGGGTGAGCATTCTTGATCAAGAACAGCTTAGCGCGGCGTTGAACCTGCCTGATCATGTATATCCACTGGCGTACCTATGCCTTGGCTATGTGAATGAGTTTTTAGATCAGCCGGAGCTTGAAGCCAAAGGCTGGCGCGATCGGCTGCCATTAAACGAACTGGTACATGGCGACCAGTGGGGGCAGCCGCTAGCTGCTCTTAATAAAGTTGCGGTTAAATAAAGGAGAGTACTCGTGCGACGTTTGATCGTTCTGCCCACTTCTCGTGCGGGATGGGGGTTATTCATCGCTTTTATGGCGCTGGTAATAGCGGGAACGTGGCCGATAATCGGCTTGGTTAATAAGGCAACGCTAGTGTTAGGGCTCCCGTTAATGGTGGTATGGAGCTATCTGGTGATTTTTGCCTGCGTAGTAGTGATGTTGATTGGTAATCGTATTGTAGAGCGCGACGACCATGAATAGCCTTTGGCCACTACTCATAACACTGACCTATGTGGCCATTGTGATGGTGATTGGGTTACGCGCCAGGGCAGGGCATTCCATGAACAGCCTGGAAGAGTGGGGCGTGGCAGGGCGCAGTATGGGGCCGGTGACGCTTTACCTGCTCATCGCCGCCGGTAGTGTGAGTGCTTACACCTTTATGGGCGCGCCCGGTTGGGCTTATTCCAGAGGCGTCGCGGTGTTTTATGTAGCGATCTACCTTGCCTATCTGGCGTTGGTCGCCTGGTACTTTGGCCCGAAAGTGTGGCAGTTCGGCGAGCAGTTTGGTCACGTGACTCAGGCAAGTGCCATCGCTGACCGCTATCAAAGCCCTGCGCTGGGGGCGCTGGCTGCGCTCGTGATGGCGATTGGCTCCATTGCTTATGCCGTTCTGCAAACGATTGGTTCGGCCTATATTTTGTTTGTGATGAGCGGCGGCTTGATACCGATTTGGCTGGGGGTCGTGCTGGTGCTGGCCTGTATTGCCGTTTATCTCTACGCCAGCGGACAGCGAGCGATTGGTCGTACCAATGCCTTTCAAGGCGTGCTGATGCTAATCGTTGCCTGGGCGGTTGGCCTGTGGGCTGTGCATAGCGCCACCGGCGGGTTAAGTTTTGCGGTGGTGTTCGAACGCATCCAGACCGAACATAGCGAGTTTCTCACCCTGCCAGGCGCCGGTGGTGATATGAGCTTTAGCTTTTGGACAACCTCGATCATCGTTTCTATGTTCTCGTTTATGCCGCCAGTATGGACACAGTGGATGAGCGCTTCTTCCGCGCGCACCATTCGTCGCAGCGCAACGTGGCTGCCCACCTATTACGTAGTGATTCTGCCTATGGTGGTGGTTGGCTTCATCGGCATTTTTTCGCTGCCTGAACTCGCCCGCGCCGATACCGTAGTGCTGGAATACGCCATGCAGCACTTGCCTGTCGTGCTGGTCGGGCTGTTGGGCGCTGGCACGCTGGCAGCCTCTATGTCCTCAAGTGAACCCTTTATTCACTCTGTATCACTGTCATTTAGCAAAGATGTGCTTCAGCCGGTGTTAAAACTCTCGGATGCAGCCACCGGCAAGCTGGCGCGGCTGTTAATCTTGCCCATCATGTTCCTGATCGTGGCGCCACTGGCGATTGCGGAGCCCGGTAGCCTGGTGATGATTCTGCTAGTGGGGTTGGGTTTTGCCTCCCAGGTGCTGCCTGCATTTATAGGTATGTTCTTCTGGCCACGGGCTTCTCGTTTGGGCGTGATGGCCGGTATCGTGGTGGGGTTTTTGATCACCACGGCATTTACTCTCCTTTGGCCGCACCCAATGGGCATTCATGCAGGCTTCTGGGGATTGATGGCCAATTTGCCCGTATTTATTACAGTGTCACTGATGACGCCTGCTACCAGCGCAGAAGTGGTTGAACGTTTCTTTCGTATCGCCGCTCCTCGCGGGTTTACACGGCTGCAAAGAAACGCGGAATAATAAACGCTGACTTAATCTGTTCATGTTGTTCGCTTACCCTTGCAGATAACCGATTTTATAGACGCTCTACCAAGTCGAAACAATGTACTAACAAAGGCAACGCGATGAGTCATGCACTGACTGGACATAACCGCCCTCAGCAGGTGATTGAGGCAACTCATCAGGCGAACAAGACATTGGCCACGGCCACCCGCCAAGCCAAGTACGCCAAAATGGCAGCATCGCCTTACCGGTTTTATCGCGGGAGCAATCACCTTTTCTGGCATGACGTTTGGCACGATTGGCGCTTTGCCCTGTTTGGCGGATGGCCGGAAACCCAAACGTGGCTGCAAGGCGATGCTCACGCCTATAACTTTGGCGCTTATGGCCATCATGATGACCAAGTGCGCTATGGTATGGACGACTTTGATGATGCATTGATTGGAGATTACCAATACGACGTGTGGCGGCTAGCTATCAGCGTGGTACTGGATGGTCGCGAGAATGCGGAGCTAGACACCAAAGCGATCGATAAAGCGCTTAAAAAGCTTATAGAAGGTTATTACCAAACGCTGGCAGATCACGTCGATGGTAAACCCATTCATGCCGTGACGCTTGAAACCGCCAAGGGCCCGCTGAAGCCGTTCATGAATAAGGTGGCGGATAAACAGAGCCGTGCGAGAATGCTCGAAAAGTGGACCACACTAGATGAGCATAAAGGCCGCCAATTTGCCGAGCGGCCCGGTAAGCTCGCCAATCTACCGGCAGATGTCGCCAGCCAGTTACGCCGCCTGATTGAGCAGGAGTATCAGCAGACCCTGCAACACGCCTTCAAAGAGAGTGACCCTCACCATTTTCGTGTGAAAGATACGGCCCGCCGGCTGGATGCAGGTACCGGTTCATTGGGTGTGGAGCGCTACTATGTCTTGATCGAAGGGGGTGTTGAACACGAACACGACGATATCATTCTGGATGTTAAAGAGCAGGTGCCACCAGAGGCGTTTCGGCTAATGGATAAGACGCAGCAGCAGGCGTGGCGAAAGCTGTTTCCTAATGAAGGGATCCGCCATGCAGCGGCATTCCATGCTATTGCCGAGCATCCGGACGCTTATCTTGGCTGGCTGACCATGAACGGGAAGGTGTTTTCGGTGCGTGAACGCTCGCCGTTTAAGAAAGACATACCTACCCATAAGCTTTCTGGAGGCAAGTCATATAAAAAGCTGGCCCAGCAGTGGGGAGAAATTCTTGCGCGTGAACACTTGCGTGGTGCCCAAGCGCTAAACAAGGGCGACGCGACCCGTTTTGCCAAGGCCGTATGCCAACGGCTGAATGGGCGGGAAACTCAGTTTGTCGACGTCGTTTCAACGCTCGCGGTGGCTTATGCCGACTGCACCGAACAGGATTATGCGGTGTTTATCGATCACTTTCTGGCGACCGATTTACCCTAACTAAACCGCTGGGAAGACCTGTTTGGGCTAGCGTAAAAGCTTTTGCTTGACGCGTTTTAGTCCACACAACACAGCGGTTTCGGCCGCTGTGTTTCGCTTGGTACAGTGCTTCATCGGCAAGCCTGAGTAGTTGCTGTGGTTCTTCGCAGTGGCTTGGAAAGGCGGCGATGCCGCAGGAGAGTGTGATCCGCCCCAGCGGTTCTTCCTCATAGATCAACGGCTGTTGAGAAACTATGTTCAGAAGGGCGTTAGCGTATTCTGCCGATTGGTCGACGGTTGTTGTTGGCAACAGCGCCACAAATTCTTCACCACCGAAACGACAGACAACGCCGTCCCCCTGAAAGTGCTGCCGGAGTCGTGCGGCGATTTCCACCAGTACGCTGTCACCTGCGTCATGGCCAAACTGATCGTTAATTAATTTAAAGTGGTCCACATCCAGCATTAGTAGCGATAGGTGGCTGTTATCCTGTTGCGCTCGGCGACATTCATGCTCGAACACAGTATTGAAATGGCGACGGTTATGAAGCCCTGTCAGGGGGTCTTCGAAAGAGAGCCCTTCTAGTTCGCGCACTAGGCCATCCAGTTCGGCAGTACGAGAAGCTACCTGCCGTTCGAGTGTTTCGTTAGACATCGCCAATTCTTGCTGAGTACGGCGGTAGTGCCACAGAAAAATGGCGGCGTTAGCAAACGAAAAAGCGAGTGTTCCATAGCTTAGTGGGATAGGGCGCCAGGGAAGAAAACCGTGGGCTACCAATATATCGGTGATCAGCAGCGGAGCGAAAAAGGTGAAACTTAACACCAGTAAACGCTGATCCAGATTGAGCTTTGGGAAACGGAACAGGGCCAGCAACAGCATGACAGGGAGGGTCACGATCAACAGGACGTCGAATATCGGAAACGTCACCGAAAGACTGATAATGCCGAGCTCAACCAAGCTAATAGTCACTATCACATAAGCGAAGTGTAAGCGCCACAGCTGGGTCAGCCAGCGTTTAGCAGAGCCTTCAAGCCAATGACTCAATAGCAGGCCTAGCGCCACCGGCAACATGTAATAGCTGCCTGCCCGCAGCGTATCCCAGGCAAGGGCGTTACTGGCAATCAATTGTCGCGCAGGGGCTTCCGAGATCAGCATGAGCCCCGATGCGTAAGCAAACAGGGCGATGGCGCCAAATCCTCTCCGTTCAGGACCAATCAGTGCGAATATGGTGGCTAGAATCGCCAGCACCAGAACGAGTGCGCTAACGCCAAGATCCTGAGCAGAATCATGGATAACCTGCTTTAAAACATCAATGCGCTCCATCACCTTCACCTCGCCCCACAAACCGATGCTGGTGTAGTAAGAGTAAAGCCGAAAAGTGAGTGCTTGGCCCGCAGCGCCTTCGGGTAAATCAATCATGTGCCAGGGCCATCCTGCAAAATCGCCGCGCCCCTCATCATCAAGCTCGCCATATTGATAAATCAACCGATCACCCAGATAAGCCTGACCAATCAGGTTAATACTGGTAATAAAAAGTACGGGGTCATTCCATTGACCTTCCGGCAATGTGGTGCGTAACCATAGGTGTTGGTGCCCATCACGTCCTGGCGGATTGGAAGGGGAAGCCGTTGGTTGCCATTCGAGTGCATCGCTATAGAGCCATGCCGGTGTGCCATCCACATTGGGCGGGGAATCGCCCCAACGATACTCCCACTGATTAAGTGGTTGGGGCGACGTGCTAGCTTGAAGCGTGCAAGAGATCACCATCAGGATGGTAAAGGCCATCATGAGCAGAATGTCACGGCATTGAGGGTAACCACGTAGCAACATGGTAAATATCCTGATTTACAGCAAGATCGCCTACTACGATGTTTGCATCAACCGATGACACACTGATGGCTTATGCAGCATGGCGCACAACTTTCTGAGCGGTGATAGCCAGTTTAGCGAAAAAATTAGCCTAGGTGATGATGGTTAATTCAACGCTCGAGTACCGGTTATTTAGCCGCCTTGGGCACAAAAAAACCGGATCACTCAGAATCCGGTTCACTCTTAATCTGTACGCTGTCATAGGGCTATTAGTGACCGCTGACGGCACCGCCGACGATTCCACTACGAAAATCGCCATCATTACTGTTACGGTTTTTAAGATGATTGGCCACCGTATCTTCCGGTGATCCTGCCATCTCGCGAAACATGCCCATTGAGCCTAACAAAGCAGAGGATTCATAAGGCACGAAAACCCGTTCGCCATCTTTCGCCATATTGGGTAATACTTTGATGTAGCTCTGGCCGAGCAGATAACCCACTACCGTGCGCTTATTTTCTTCGCTATCGCCGATGGCGCTCAGCACTAGCTTGATAGACTCCTGCTCACCCTGTGCGCGTAGAATAGCGGACTCCTTATCGCCTTGAGCATTTAGAATCGAAGATTCACGCTGACCTTGAGCCATCGCTATCGCCGCCGATTTTTCACCTTCTGCTTCGGTGACGGTAGCACGGCGTTTACGCTCGGCGGCCATTTGCAGGCGCATAGCGGTTTCCACTTCTTCCGGCATGGCGATATCCTGCACTTCTACGCGAGATATTTTTATGCCCCACTTAGAAGCGGGCTCTTCCATTGCCGCCTGGATCTCGTTGTTCACTTCCGCGCGGGATTCGAACAGCTTATCTAGCTCCATCTTGCCGACGACTGACCGCAGTGTTGTCTTGGCCAGTACCTCAACTGCCTGGCTCATATTGACGACCTCATAGACGGCCCGCTTAGGGTCAATAATCTGGTAGTAGAGCGCGCCATTGATACGCACCGTGACGTTATCGGTGGTGACCACCGGCTGGCCGGGGAAGTCCATGACCGTTTCGCGGCGGTCGATCCGGATTTCGTCTGTGGTGATCGCGGTGTATTCCTCACCGAGTTTGCGATAGCGCAGCATGGTGATGGCGCGGGGTTGTTCGATAAACGGGATAATAATGTTAATACCACTTTCCAATACGCGATTGAACGATCCGAGGCGTTCAACCACCATCACCTCAGATTGGCGAATAATGACTAAGCCTTTAGAAATAATCACGACCGCGATTGCGACAACAATTAGGCTGATTAATAAACCCGGGCTAATAGGTAAATCCATGATTAAGGTTCCTTGCGTTGAGAATTGTCATCTTGAGGAGCGATGTCTGAGGGTTGATGTAGCGTGACCAAAGCAGTAGTACCTTCAAAGCGCCTAAATACCACCGTTGTACCCATGGGTAACTCGGTTTCACCTGTATCAAGGTCGCGTAAACGGTAGAAATCACCATTCACTTTAATCCCAGTGGCATCATCAAAATCACGGCGCAGGGTCGTGTAGTGATTCCCTTTCTCTACGCCAGTGCCTGTCGTACCGTAAGCTACTCCGCGGGGTGAAAAGCGCGGGCGAATGACCATAATGCATAGCGGCAGCAATATCCCGGTAAAAATAGCCATGCTAAGCAGCTGCCAGGGGAGCGTTAAGCCCAACGCTGTAACGGCGGCGGTAAGTGCCGCGGCAATGCCCAGTGCAAGCAGTACCATCGCGCCAGAGGTCAGCTCTGCCAAACTTAATAGCAGGGCGAGTACCAGCCAGCTGTAAGCCGGGTTCCAGTCCATATGCACTCCAATACTAGCGACGAGGGATGCTCAACAGAGTAACGTACTTAGCTCATCTTGGCCTGTGGACAGCCTGTAAGCTTTAAACTTTCATGACCACTATTGCCGATAACAGCATTGTTATGCCGATTTATGTCAACCGCCCATTGCCCATTGCCCATTCCTCGAAACCACTTCGCTTTAAAATGGCTACAAGTCTATTTGTGATAGCTGGAGAGATAGTCGCGCGTCTGTCTATGCAGAGAATCTTGACAGTCATGGCGGGCTCAATAAACGTATTGATTAGCGACATTTTACCCTTCAGGCTGATCAATACCTCGCCACGTCATAAAACGATATCCGCCAACGAGCTGTGAGGGCTGTCGATTTCGATAAGTCATCTCTTCGGGCTGTTTGTCATGCAAACCATATGCGAACAGCAACCCCACAGGCTCAGGTAGTTCAGGAGGCGACTCTTCTCTTGTCCACTGATACCAACTGTTAGCTAATTGAGAATGATGACGAAGCGTAGCCCGCGCATGCAAATAGGTATTTCTGTCAGATGAACGTTCGCGGCGGCGTATATCCTGCGCCTCGCTGTCAACATCCTCGAGCCAGCCCCAGGACTGCTTGAGGGACTCTATAGCCGCATCAATTTCGACTTGCTCAGCTCTTTGCAGTGACCACTCTTCTTGTTCTCCGGAAATAGACGCCACCAGTGAACCAATAGTGCGATGGTAATAACGGTTGGGCAAGTCATCCTCGCGCGCTTCTAGAGCAGCCAGGGTGTCCTGATAGTCACGGTAACGCTGTGCCAACCAGCCCAGATAAACCAAGGTATGCGCACGGAAGTTCTCATCCGTAGGGCGTTGCCGAAACGTCGTCATTCGCTGGTAGTGGCGTGCCAAAGCAGGCAGTGAGTAACCTTCGATTTCATCATTCAGCTCGAACATTTGAGCAAAGCGACGACCTCTAGCAACTAGGCTATCCAGCGGTGGAAAGGGTACCCCAGCGATGGTGGCACGGCGGTAAATACGGTGTAGAGCGGCGCGCGAAAGTTCTGCACTGGCTTTCTGCTCATCAGCTTTCAGACCACCGCCAATGTCCTCACTAATTCCAGGGCACAGTTCTTCATGCCACTGCGGATTTTCCGCTCCCAGCGGACGGCAGCGGCGGTAAAAACGCCGCTCATGGGCAGCGATTAGATGTAGCGCTCGCTGGCAACCCCGATGTAGCCCTCCGCCATCATCAAGTACCGGGCTTAACGGGTGAAACCAATCCAGCAGTCCCATCTCGGCATGGGTACGATCCACACAGTCCAACAAGCCTACGAATACCACCTCTACATCGCTGTCCTGATAAACAAAACGTTCGCCATCCTGATCGCACACTTCATCCAGCAGCCGCCGTACAAATGCTTTAGCCATGGCGGCACCAAAATCGAAGCCAAAGACAGAAACACGTATTCTGGCCAACGGTAGCTCACTGTTTTGCTTAACATCAGCAACGCTATTGCGGAAATCGCGAACAGCGGAAGAGAGGCGGGTGTGGCTCCCACTCATTAACAGGTTAGCGGCAATGGAGGTGTCCCTGATAGGTGCAGCGGCCTCAATACCCGTGCGAATAGCGGCATCCCGGGCCGCTTTTACCCAGTTCCAGGGTTGAGTAATGGATACTTTAAATGAACGCCCAAAAACCTCGTACCAGCGCCCCGAACCACCACCCGAGAGAACCTCTTTTGCGGCATCCGTGCCACTGGAACGCAGCTGCCCCTCACCCGTTCCGACTGCTTCGCCAGGAACGCGGTTCGCAGCTCCCACCACATCGTCAGATAGGCTGGACTCGAAAGATGTTCCAAGGCCTGAGTAGTAATGCTTACGAAAAGCATTACTTATTTGGTCGTCTTCACCCCAGAAGTGGGCCAAAAACATGGCCGCTATATTGCTAACTTTTCCCCTCGATAAATCACTCTCAAGATTTCGATTTATTCCATCAAAGAAAAAACTAATATCTAGTGCTTTTCGGCAGTCTGCACCATATATGTTAGAGGGTCTATATGCATTTCTAGCGTCAATAGCTTGGATGCGTTCTAACGTAATTTCATTCACTCCTACTCTCCCATTTATTCCGATAATGCTCTAATTTTGGGGAGCGGATATTGTTGCTCCATAACAAATCAACTTTATTGTTGGGTAAGAAGTGCACATGTAAATACTGATCATCACGATTATATTCTGGCATGGGCAGGGTTATACTATGCCTTTCTTCTTCCAGTCCTGCCTCGATATCATCGGGAGTAACATCCAGAATCCACACTACCTCGACAGTATCTCCCTTGAAAGACCAGCAGCAGGTGGTGCCTCCATTCCCTCCCCAATTACCATCGATCCAATAACTAAAAATAGGCCTGTTAGTGTGGTTGTATCCTGCTAAAGAGCCACTCTTTGATGAATTAAAAAGCATACTCCAAGCTACCCATATCACTCCCAATCCAGCTAGTATAATTTTAAGCCAGTTAGGTAGTAGGCGCATATAACGGCTTATTGCCCAGCGTACTAACATGGTAAATAATTCCTTTTTTTCATAATAAATTCCGCATGGTGCTTATCATTAATCCTAGCTATGTTACTTATCTTGGAGGCGCTCAAAAAACGGAGCTTGTAAGTCTGGACTCCAAGCAAGCTCGACTTGATTGTCAGGGAGAAAGTGGACATGCAAGTACTGATCGTCTCGGCTATATGCTGGCATAGGGATGTTTTCGCTATGTCTCTCTTCTTCAATTCCCTGACGCTTCTGCTCTCCCGTCATACTTAGAATCCATACAACCTCAACAGAATCTCCTTTAAAAGACCAGCAACAGGTAGTACCACCTCCGGTATACAAACCGCCAGAGTAAGCTGATAAATTTCCGCCCCAATTGTCATCTAGCCAGAAGCTGCCAATGGGCCTATCGATATGATTATGTCCCATTAAAGAACCACTTTTCGAAGTGTTAAAAAGAATGCTCCAAGCAACCCATACAACCACCAAAGCAGCCAATAACACCTGAAGCCAAACAGGTACTAGGCGCATGTAACGGCTCATTGCCCAGCGAACTAACACTCTTCAGTCTGCTGGTAAGTGGTAGCCAACAAGTCAGCTAGCGTAGCCTCTCGATTAGACGCACGCTGTAAAAGGCTTTGCATCTCCTCCGATGCCCAGGCGTCCTTACCCTGGCTTAATTGCACATAGACAAAGGTTCGTTTGTCGGAAGTGCCGGTCAAACCATGGTTGCTGGCTTGCATTAGCGCTTTAGCCACCTGACGGGGCCGCTCGCAAAGACATATCCCTTCAAATAATGAGGGTGAAAAATCGACTAACTCGGCGGTTAATTGCATTACCTCGGGGTCACCGTGTAGGGATTGCCAGCGGGCTTCATCTACTGTCAGTTGCCATGGGGGCAAACTCTCTGGCAAAGCTTTCCCTTCAAGAGCCGTCCAGCTTAATGTTGCATCTCTATACCACCAGCGAGTAACACCTAAAAAAAGTACGTTTGTTGGGTTCTCAAGCGCATCCTTATGCAACTGGGTAATGACATCAGGGAGATAAAACCGTAGCAATGAGCGCTGCTTGTGCGGGTTTTCCACCGCCATGGCCGGAGCCAGATGGCTAGTCAGCTCAGTCCCTGACAGTGGAGTCTCGATCCAGCCTTGCAAGGCACATAAAATGCCATTAAGCGTTAACAATTTATCAATTTTGTCTTGCCTAACCTGTAAAACCCAAGGGCCTTCGCGCTGCAAATGGGGCTGGCTTTCATCTTTAATTAGCGACCAATAATGGCTGTCTTGAACCAGCTCATCGAACAGGGTCGTTCGTGTGGCTACGGATAGGTGAGCTAGCTCAATTAAGGCATAGCGCTCTATTGCAGGGGGGGCTTCTGATGATGAGAAGCGTTGCCATGGCGGAAGAGTATCAGCCTTCATGCTTGTTCCCCTGGTATTGCGCTCTGGCCTTCTGCTAATGCTTTCTGCCAACACTCTTCACATACTTCTGGCAACTTAAGGTTGGTCTTCAATAGCGCAGCTTGTGAAATATTATCACTTCGCTCATGCACCTCCGCTACCGCATGCCCAGGCAACAGCGGCCCATCCACCACCTGCCCAGAGCCATTGCCAGGGGTGCCCCCCACGTTGACGCGCACCTTAGGCCCGACCATCGTAACGCCGCCGCCGTCCAGTTTGAGAAAGCTGCCCCCGGCATTCAGGGTGAGTTCGTCACCCGCTTCTAGCACTACTTTGTGGCCTGCTTTGATATGCAGCTCGCGGCCGCTTTCGCTGAGCCAAGCTTGGCCAGCGTTGATATGCAGGGAACCCTGCACGTTGAAGTGTTGCTGGCCTTCCATGTGTTCGAAACGATTGCCGTGCACCGTGTGGTGGTCGTCGTTATCGATCTCGTTGATGCGGTCGTTATTGACCTTCAGGAAGCTGTCGTTGCGGATGTCTTCGAGACGGTCGTTGAGCGTTAACAGCTCCAGGTCTTTCTGGGCATGCAGCCAGATCTCCTCCTCACCCGCTTGGTCTTCAAAGCGCAGTTCGTTGAAGCCTTCGGCTTTGTGGCTTTGGGTACGCAGCACCGTGCGGGTTTTGTGTTCCGGCAGCGGGTAGGGCGCGGTGTTCACGGCATGATAGGTGCGCCCAGTGACCATCGGTTGATCCGGGTCGCCTTCCAAAAACGAGACGATGACCTCGTGGCCGATGCGCGGAATGGCGATGCTGCCGTAGCCACCGCCCGCCCAGCCTTGAGCAACGCGTACCCAACAGCTCGCGGTGTCGTTGGATTCGGCGTAACGGTCCCAGGGAAACTGGACTTTGACCCGGCCGTGCTCGTCGCAGTGAATCTCTTCGCCTTTTGGGCCGACCACAAAAGCGACTTGCGGGCCATCAACGCGAGGTTTGGGCTTGGGCGTGGCGCGCCAGGGGGTATCGCCAGGGGTCAGCGTGACTTGGTTGTGGTAGCGGGTCATGCCGTTTGCATCACCCTGGGGGTCTTTACCGACCAGCATCCCATCCTCTTCCAGGGCCTGCGGTTGCTCGCCGAAGTGGCTCACTTCAATGGCCTGCCAGTCGCGGTTGAGGCTGTCGGTGTCGTGGTCGGTGAGGGTAAAGCGCATGCCGGGCGCAAGCTCCGGCAGGTCGCTTTCTGCGCTGGCGGTAATGGCTTCTCGGCGTAACTGTTCCAGGCGAATGCGGGTAAAGGGCTTGCCGGAAGCGTCCTGCTTGTAGCGGCCGGGGTAATCAAAATGTTCGTAATCGGCGTTTTGACCGTGTTGCTCAATATCGCGACCCAGATGCTCATGTAATTGTGCGTAAGCCGGGTTTTTAAAGCTGTAGTCTTTCAAGGTAGTGGTGGCCGCTGCCACGCGGGCGGTATGGCTGAGTTTGCGCACATGGCGCATGAGGGCAGTGCCTCCAGCGCGGCTGTGATATGTGCGCTCACCGACGCTGATCAGTACCTTTGGGTCGTCGGCGAAAATAAGTCGGTGGCTATTTTTAGTGAATTCATGGAAGTAGAACAGGCCTTCTTCGGCGGCCAGGCGTTCGATAAAAGCAAGGTCGGTTTCACGGTACTGCACGCAGTATTCGCGCTCGGCGAGTTCACGTTTCACCGCAAAGCCCACATCAATAATGCCCCGTTCGTCGCACAGGGTATAAATGATGGTGAGCGGGTCGACTTTTTGGAAGATGCGCGAGTTTTGGCGCAGAGATAGCCGCCATAGGGCGGGGCGTAGTACCAGAGAATAAAACGTGCGGCGATGGCCTCGGTCGCCCTTGCCAAACTCGCTGATGATGCCGTGCACCCGGGGCAGGGGTTCGCCATCTTGCCAAATAGTGAGGCTCGCCTCACGGTCGAGTAACTCGGTGGCATCGAGATTGCCATAGCGGCTGGCGAGGTTAAGTAACAGCTCAAAGGGCTGAGAGAGGGCTTCTCGGAGGGTGAAGTCGATTACGGCGATCTCGTCAACGCCGGGTAGCGTCACGGTAAAGTGCAGTCCGGTGCTGAGTGCCATGCCCCCTCCAGGAGTAGTCGCTAACGTAGCCAAGTTAAATGAGAAACGATCAGGATAACGACCTAACCAGGGACGACAACCCCAGATGGGTATCTAACGGCAATGTCTTACAAAGCGTGTCGGCAATGTCTTACAAAATAAGAGAGTGGTGATTAAAAAGTGATCAATGTTGCACTCGTGCATGGTGGGAGAGGTGCTATCCTGTCAGCCTTTATCGTTAGTGAGCATCAAGGAGAAGCGAGTGTCGGGCGTGGTTTACTGGCTGGATATGGCGGGTGTCATCGTGTTCGCGTTGTCGGGCGTGATTTTGGCATGCCGTTCGCGCATGGATCCGATCGGTATGCTGGTGCTGGCGTCTGTGACCGGCATTGGCGGGGGCACGCTGCGCGATTTAGTGTTAGGCGTTCGGCCAGTGTTTTGGGTGACTGATCCGACTTATCTCTGGGTCATCCTGGCTACCGTGAGCGTCTCGTTGATGGGGTTTCACTATATCCATCGCCTGTCGCGCGGCTTTCTGCCCATCGCCGATGCGTTTGGGCTGGCGCTGTTCACCGTTATCGGTGCCCATAAAGCGCTGCTGCTGGGTACGTCGGGCATGGTGGCGGTGTTGATGGGGATGATGACCGGAGTGGCCGGTGGCATGATTCGAGATGTGTTGGCCCAGCGAGTGCCGATGGTATTACGCGAGGAGGTATACGCCACGGCCGCGATGGCTGGCGGCGTCGTTTATGTCGCGCTGCACGCGCTGGAGGCGCCGCTGACAATCGCTATTGCCGCTTCGCTCATTGTTACCCTCGGGCTGCGGTTAGCCGCTATTCATTGGCACTTGGCATTACCGGTGTTTGCCTGGGTCACGGTTCCTCCTAAAAACCATGAAGAGGCGGCGGCACCGCTCTCTACGCCGCAAAAGGCCAAAGAGCGTGTACGAATGATCCGTCGGCAGCGAAAAAAACACTAAGCGTTAGGTTCGCCGCTTAGGGGCTAAGCAAGTGACTTGCTTCCCGCCATTGTTCAAACCAGCGTCGCGGTTGAATAATTCGCAGGGTGGGTTCGCTATCGGTAAGTTCCACGCCTAGTCCGACGACTCCAAGGCGTGCGTAAAGTGCGCCGTTTGCAGTGCGGTCGGCCAGCGCGATATCCGAAAGCAGGAGTAGTGGGCCACCGGTGAGTATCAGGTCCTGTAAGCGAATGTGCTCGCCGTTGATGTCGAGTTGAGCGGTGCCTTCGATATCATGAACATTCAACAAGCGTCCTAGCCAGTCGCTATCCCTAGCACGGGCTAGAAATAGCCGTGCGAGCAACCCCGTGTCGCGCATCTCCAAGCGTAGCTGGCTGGAAAGTCGAATAGGGTCTTCCCACGCCAACGCTGACTCGTCCATGGAGAGCTGCACCCACCAGCCTGCATCCTGGGCTCCGTCCTCACTTTGCCGGAAGACATTGTCAAGGCGCAAAAAGGAGTTATCGGCAGTAAATTGACGCGTTGCCAGGTCGCCGTCGGTGAGGTGTAAGTCGAGATGAACATCGCCGCGAAGCTGCTGATCCAGCAACGCCAGCTCGGCACCAAAGGCGCGCAGCGATATGTCCCCTTGCGCGTTTAGCCCTTCCAGTAACCACTCGCTTTCAAGGCTAGCTTGCCCACCCAGTAAGGTGACACCCGCTCCTTCAGGCAAATAGCGGTTATAACGAGTGAAATCGGGCACCTCGGTAATGGGCAGTGCTATACGAGTGGTGAAGTGCTCGGGCTGAGGAGATTCGAGCACCTCGCTAAAGCGTTCGGTTTGAGTCGTCAGGGCAAAATGCCGGCCCTCCAGGTGCGGCCTGTCATCGTCTTGGCGTTTTAATGCAAAGCGGGGAATGCCAAGCGAGAGTTGAGCCTGCTCGGGGCTATCCATTTGGGCGGTGAGCTCACCTCGCCCGGTGACGAGATAGTCTAAAAACATGACTTCAAGCTGGTCGGCGTTAACTCGTAACCGGGTGGGGGCCAGCAAGTGGTCGTTGCTAAACGCGCCTTGGGCAAATAGCTGGCCCTCACCAGCGATGGCCAGCCCATGAGCCTCTGGCAAGAAGGTGTTTAAAAAGCCGAGCTGATGCACGCTTCCTGCCAGCGTAAATTGGCCGCTAGGCTCGTCATTGTGTCGCTGAAAACGACCGTCGGACAGCACTATGGTGCTGTCTAAACGCTCGCTAGCTGCGTCAGCATCAGTCACTTGCCAACTTAACTGGGTACCGCTGATATCCAGCGTGGAGCCATCCATCGCCGCTTGCCGGATGGGCAGAAATAGCTGCATACCACTGGTTAACGTGCCCGCTTGATCACCGTGCTGCCAGCGCGTGGTAAGCCCGCTTCCAGCTAACGTCATTTCCCCGCTTAGTTGTTCTGAAACAATGGTAAGTTGACCGTGACTATTGGCTTGCCCGCTGAGTAACTGCAGGGGTGCTGGTTCTGGCAAAATAGCGTCTAAGTAGGTTTGTAACACAGCAATATTCGGTAGGCGCGCATTTTTCCAGCTTAATGTGGCAGAGGCCTTTTCACGGGCTTTTGTCTTATCGATGGGGCTTGTAGCGTCGAGATTGATATCGGCATTGGCAAGCAGTTGACGCTCTTGGTGGTGCAGCGTGGCCTCGGTAAAGCTGAGCGTTGCCTCAATTATTTCCTCTGGCGTTAGCTGGGCGTTAAGCGTGCCCCTTCCTTGGGCGATAAAGCCAAGCGTATCGGCGGCCAGTGCTGGTGCTTGAATATTCAGTTGGGCTTCAAAAGGGCGCGATTGGCGAATGCTAGCCGAGGCCTCAATTTGACCATGGCCGGAAAGGTGGATGTTATTTTCACTGTTAACAGCAGAGTTAACAGCAGCCTCAGTCCCGGCGTCTTCGCTATCAAATACCAGGAAACGATTAAGCATATCCAGGCGCGTGATATCGCCCTGTAACGCCAGTGTTGCTGCCGTAGGGAGGTCAAGCTGATCCAGGCGTTGGTTGGAAATTTGGGTCGCGAGATGAAGCTCAGCATTCTCCGCGTAAGGATGTGTGTCCGCGAGCGCGACATCGACAAGCTGCGTCGAGAAATGCAGGTGCTCTTTCTTAACCGCTAAAAGAACCTGACCTTGGCCGGTGGCGGTATGGCGTGGTAGTGGGTTATCAGCGATTAGCCAGTTCGGCGAGTCAGTCGGCGCTCGCAGCCGCTGCTCATCAACGGTCAAGCGCAGCAAAGGTGCGTCCAGGATGAGTTCGCTATCAGGCTGCAGTGTGCCAGCTGTTAACGTTAGTGCCCCTGTTAGTGCTCCTCGTCCCTCCAGAGTGAGCCACGGCAGGGCATCCAGGTAGGGCATAATGACATCCCATGCATCTGCCTGGGCATCCAACTGAAATTGTGCCGAAACTGCTTCCAGTAAATCGGGGTTAATTTCGCCGCTTACCGCGTCGACCGGGGTTATTGAGTCGAGTGTCGCTGTTGCGTCAAGATTAATCTCGCGCACTAAGGTGGCTTGATCACTAAGGCGAACTAAACGACCATTGGTAATAGCGAGTGAAACCTCAGGGATCGCCAGGGTGTCGCGGCTCAAGGTGGTCTTGGTTATTTGTAAACGGCCGTCTGCTTCGAGCGCCGTGTCACCAATGGTTAAACGTCGGATGCCTTCGGCATCCAGCGCCTCGATATGTAATTCACCGCGCAGCAGGGCCAGTAGAGAAAGCGAAAGGGTGGCGCGTTCTGCTTCGATGGAAATAGGTAGGGCGGCATCTTCGCGAGCAAGATAAAGCCCCTCTACTTCCCAGCGGCCAGGGTGGCGGCTGACGCCTTTTTTCCAGTGAATATCAATACCCTCAAACTGGGCAATACGTGCGGGCAACCATTGACTATTTAGCAGCCAATAGCTGCCAGCCACCCAGATCAGGATGATAAATAGTAAGCCAATCAACCCTCTAAAAAGTAGGCGGGGTAGGCGATTTTTACGAGTGTTCGCGTCTGGCATAGTGGTTTCCCGAGCAGATAACTCCTGTTGGGGCGTGTTTTATGGCATTATGCGCGGCGTTGGGCAGTGACGGGTTTTCGATTTCAACGCTAGGCAGGCAACAAACGCCATGTTCAAGGATTTTTACGCGCAGCGCGGAGAGTATGTAGTGATCTCCGCAGAGCAGGCCAGTCGTTTCGCCAAAGGCGTCGCTGGTGACTACAACCCCATTCATAACCCGGATGCACGGCGCTTTTGTGTGCCCGGCGACTTGCTATTTGTATTGATACTCACAAAGTTTGGGTTGTCGCGGCAAATGGAATTTCGCTTTACCAACATGGTGGGCGCCGATACCCCGCTTAAATTCAGCGAAGCGGACGATGGTACGTTGCACGTCTGCGATGAAAGTGGGAAGTGTTACTTGCAGGTAGTGCGTGGTGGTGACATCACCCACGACCCCGCGGTGGTGGAAGCCTTTGCACGCTGTTACGTCGCATTTTCAGGGAAAAATTTCCCGCACTATCTCAAACCTCTCATGGAGCAACACGGGGTTATGTTTAACCCTAAACGCCCCCTGGTGATCTACGACAGCATGGGTTTTTCACTTGAACGTTTAGATGGTTTCTCACCGGGGTTAACGCTCAATCACTCTTCGTTAGAGGTGAATGGCAAACGTGCCGATGCGCGGTTGGAGTTCTCGATTGAATCGGCTGGTGAAGCGGTAGGGGTGGGCTCCAAGAAACTCGTAGTGAGTGGCTTGTGTGATTACGACGCCGATGAAATGGCCGCTATCGTCGAAGAATTTTATCGCCTCAAGGCTGCCTACGAAACGGCTTGATGGCTATCTGCCTCATCTGTCCAGCGTTAGCTCGCCAGCGGCATGACATCGACTTCCACCTCCAAGCGATGGTCGCCGCCGCCGTTCATCACCCCTTTGAGCGGCGCGACATCGGCATAATCGCGCCCCCAGGCCAACACAGGGTGCTGCTCACCGGCCACGGCACCATTGGTGGGGTCTAGTGCCAACCAGCCCCAATGGGGGATCCAGGTCGCCAGCCAAGCATGGGAGGCATCCGCGCCTATTAGCCGCGGCTGCCCAGTCGGTGGCTGGGTTTCCAGGTAGCCGCTGACATAGCGCGCCGCTAGGCCTACTGAACGCAGTGCACCGATCGCAAGGTGCGCGAAATCCTGGCATACGCCACGTCGGTTAGTGAGCACATCGCTTAACGGTGTCGCCAGTGTGGTGAAGCTAGGGTCGTATTCGAAGGTGGTATGAATCAACTCATTGAGCGCTAGCGCCGCTTCGATAAGTGGCCTGCCAGGGGTAAAGCAGCTAAGCGCAAAGTCAGCGAGTTCATCGTTACGGCGGATAAACGGTGAGTCCAGGCGGTAAAGCTGAACGTCAAAGCGGTTGTCCTGGCTAAGCTGCTGGGCAACGCTTTCCCACGTTGGTGAAACACTGGGCAGGGCAGCTAACGGTTGTGTATTCAGCGGTGTGACCACCGTGACATCCAGCGTTTGATGAACCTCTTCCATGGCGAAATAGAGCACTCGATTGCCGAAGATATCGCAGCGTTCGCGCTGTACCTGCGGCGCAGGGCTGATCAGTAGTTCCGATGCGCCGCACTGCTGGTGCGGCGTTTTACGTGGGAGCACCCGCGCTTCACTGTGGCACAGCGTCACCGGGGCGCTGTAGTGGTAGCGGGTGGTATGCCGCAGCTTGTAATTCATGCATCGGGCTCCATGCTGACTAGCTGGCGAGGGCGTTCCACGTGGCTGAAGTGGCTTTGGCTGATGGCTTCAGAAAGTGAGCTCAATGGCTCAATCAGGGCATCCAGCAGTTGTTCTAACGCCTCTTGCGCCTCGGGGGTATCCGCTAAGTGGCTTAAACGATCAATATCGGCAAGGTGGAGCGCCGCATTGGCCTGAATCAACAGCCTTCGTTCGGCGTTACGGTAGGGCGAGGTGCTGCCGGGCAGGCGGTCCATCTGACGCTCAATGCGCTTGAGCATGTAGCCCACCGAGCGCGGGTTGGTTTCGTCAAACAGCAGTAGGTCAAGAATCGCCGCTGGGTGGAGCTCGCTACGGTAGCGGCGCCGATAGGCGGTAAAGTTATCGGTGGTGGCGAGTACCACTTCCCACAATGCCAACCCTGGCGAATGCGGGGCGTTGAGTGTCAGTTTGAGCAATGAGAGTAGCCCGAGCACGCGATCCAGAAAGCGGCCAATATCCATAAATCGCCAGCCGTAATGATGCGGCATGGTCTCGTTACAGAGCCCAAAAAAGGCCGCTAGCTGGGCTGAAAGGCTTTCGCAGGCGCGTCGTGCAGCGCTGGCTCCCAAGCTGGGGTTGAACGTCGCCATGCGCTGGCGCAACTGATGCACTACCCGCCAGGAGTCGTCGCCAAGATGATCACGCACGCTGCGCGCATTGCGCATCAATTGTGAAAAAAGTGGCTGCAGTGCCTGGGGGTCTAGGTCATCGAACTGCGCCAATAAGGCGGCGCGTTTCTGGTCAAAACCGATGAGTGGCGCTTGTAAGCGGTGCTCATCATCCTCGTTCAGCGTGGTGATATCCAGCGCCAACAGCAGCTCATCCAGTAGCTGATCAGCGATTTCATCCTGATCATACTCCATCAGCCTAAGCAGGGCTTCACGCAGCAGGCGGGCCCGGGTATCCAAACGCTCACCGTAGCGGCCTAACCAAAACAGACTTTCAGCCACTCGGCTGGGTAGGTCGGTGCCGTCGCGTGTGGCTACCACTGGGCCACGCGCCTGACGTAACTGACTAACATGCGGTTGAGGTGAGGCTGCTGTCACCCATACATCTTTGACGATGGTGCTACTCAGTGAGTGGGAGCCGGGCTCGCCCACCCAGGCCAAGCCGCCGGGCATGACTTGATATTCGTCTGCGGCATCGGGTTTGACGGTCGCGCTATTCGGCGTGCGGGTCACAAAACAGCGCAGGTTGAGCGTGGTAGGTTCGAGGCGCTGTAAATGGCTGTTAAATACAGGGGCGGTGGCCGCCTGAGTAGAGGCATCGGCGTTGTGTAACAGCAGCGGTTCATCCAGCAGGTGCTCGCAGAGCGCGGGCAGGTAGTCCGCTAATACCGGGGTTTCTAGAATGCCGACGCCCAGGGCGTTCGATAACGCCACCCCGCCTGAACGCATGGCCTGTAACAGCCCGGGCACGCCGAGTTGTGAGTCCCCGCGGAGTTCCAGAGGGTCGCAGTAGGCGTCGTCGCAATTGCGCAGTATGACATCGACGGGCTGTAAACCGCCCAGTGTGCGCAGCCATACCTGCGTATCACGCACCACCAAGTCCTGGCCTTCTACCAGGGCGATATTGAGGTAGTTGGCCAAGTAGGCGTGCTCAAAATAGCGCGGGCTCCCGGGCCCCGGCGTTAAAAGAATCAAGGTCGGATTATCGCGGTGCTGGTAGGCCATCGCGATTAAGGTTCGATGATGTAAATCGAGAAAGCCGGCTAACCGCTTTAACGGCGCATTCCGGTACATATCGGGTAGGGCACGGGCCATCAATATACGGTTTTCAAGCGCAAACCCAGTACCTGAGGGCGCCTGCAAACGATCTGCTATCACTCGCCATTGGCCTTGGGTGTCTTGGATCACATCCACGCCGTGAAAACCGATCGGCGCGCGGTCGTTAGGCAGCGAGCGGTGACAAGGCAGTAACAGGTGCGGTGAAGCGAGCAGCTCCTGGGTCGGCAAAAGGCCTCGCTCAAAGAGCGTTTTAGGGCCGTATATGTCGTCATAAAGGGCCGTCAATAGCCGGCTGCGTTGAGTGAGCCCTGCTTCCAACGCTTGCCACTGTGCTTCATCGATTACCCAGGGTAGCGGGTCGAGCCGCCAAGAGCGTCCCTGGGTTTCATCGTGCATATTAAAAATGACGCCATTTTCAGCCAGCAGGCGCTGAATCTCTTCATGCTGATGGAGGCGGCCTGTGGGGCCGAGTGCCTCTAAACAACCGAGTAAGCTCTGCCAACCAGGGCGTAACTGCCCTTGACCATCGAGCATGGCGTCATACGTGCCGGGCTGTCCCTTGCCTAGCTGATTCAAGTAATCCTCAACGAGCCCGTTAACCACGGGCGCGAGAAGCGAGGGGGAGACAGGGGCCGTCATTGTCCTTGTAATCCTGAGAGGTAAGGAGCGGATTATCCTGCAGTAGCCGCTAAGAGAAAAGCATTAGCTGAGTTAAAAAAACTAACTAGGCGTCCAGCGCAGGTCGAGCGTTTGCGGCAGTTCCAGGCTGGGTGTTTCCACCTTGGGCGCCTGATGGCCATGGCGGTGACCGCTGTCACTAAAACGGCCCAGTCGACGCGCTTCGGCTTCAAACGCATTGACCGGGAAGGTATCGAAATTACGCCCAGTAGGATGCACTACGTAGTAGGTGCAACCTGCCACGGAGCGCTGGTTCCATGTGTCGATGACATCAAACACCAGCGGCGCGTGAATAGGGATTTGCGGGTGTAATGCCGAGGGCGGCTGCCAGGCGCGATAGCGTACCCCGGCGACCGCTTCGCCATTTCGCCCTGTCGCTGAAAGGGGCACGCGACGGCCATTACAAGTTACCACATAGCGGTCGCCACTCATGCCGCTCACTTTGATTTCCAGGCGCTCCACCGAGGAGTCCACATAGCGTGCCGTGCCGCCTGCCGAGGCCTCTTCACCCAGCACATGCCAGGGTTCAATGGCTTGGCGCAACTCGATATCTAGCATGGGCGTATGCAAGCGACCATGCAGCGGAAAACGGAACTCCAGGAAGGGGGCAAACCACGCCAGCTCGAAGTCGAAGCCGTGGTGGCGTAAATCGCCCAGTACGTCGTCAAGATCGTTCCACAGGTAGTGAGGCAGCATCCAGCGATCTTGCAGTGCGCTTCCCCAGCGCACGGGCTTGGCGCGGTAGGGCGTTTTCCAGCAGCGCGCGACAAGGGCGCGGATTAACAGCATTTGCATGAGCCCCATGCGCGCATGGGGTGGCATCTCAAAGCCGCGCAACTCTAGTAAACCGAGTCGACCACTGTCACTATCCGGTGAATAGAGTTTGTCGATGCAGAACTCTGCCCGGTGGGTATTACCCGTTAAATCTGTTAACAGGTGGCGTAACAAGCGATCGACCAGCCAGGGCTGTACCACTTCGCCTTCAGGCATTTGTTGTAGGGCGATTTCAAGCTCATAAAGGGCTTCATGGCGCGCTTCGTCGACCCTAGGCGCTTGACTGGTCGGGCCAATAAACAGTCCAGAAAACAAATAAGAGAGGCTCGGATGGTGCTGCCAATAGGTCACCAAGCTAGCTAGCAGATCCGGGCGACGCAAAAAAGGCGAATCGTCAGGCGTAATCCCGCCCAAGGTGACATGGTTGCCACCGCCAGTACCGGTGTGGCGACCATCGAGCATGAACTTTTCAGTGCCCAGGCGGGTTTTCCGCGCTTCTTCATAGAGCCGTTCGGTTTGTGCCACCAGCGTTTGCCAACTGGCGGCAGGCATAATATTCACTTCGATCACGCCGGGGTCTGGGGTGATCATGAAGTTTTCCAGACGCGGGTCACGGGGAGGCGAGTAGCCTTCTACCATGACGGGGCAAGCAAGCGCTTTGGCGCACTCTTCCACTGTACTGAGCAGGTCAAGGTAGTGCTCTAGGCTGGTGAGCGGCGGCAGGAAAATATGTAAACGGCCATCCCTGGGTTCCACACACAGGCTAGTATGTATGATGCCACTTTCCTGGTCGGTTGCTGCGCGTGGCTGCTGCTGCACGCTTTCACCTTCAGGATGCGATGGGCTGGGATGGCTGGAGCGACCCAGGCGTTCAGCATCACTGATATGCAGCTGCTCGGCGTTTCTGCGGGCGACCTCACCGTGAATATCGCCAAGCTCAGGACGCGGTGCGAACAGTGATTCCGCTTGGGGCTGCTCTTCAGGGTCAGCCCAGGGCAGTGCCGAAAGCGGTAAGCGCAGCCCCATGGGGGAGTCGCCGGGCACTAGAAAAAGATGGTCGCGCTTGAGCGGCCAGCGGCCACTCTCCCAGCGGTGGGCCTGGCTGATCGAGTGGCGGAGCGGTAGGGCATAGCCAACGACTTCGTCCAGGCCTTGTTCGAGCAGGCGGGCAAGGCGGTGACGCTCGGCGTCGTCCTTGAGGTTGGCTTCTCTTGGGTCAACGTTGACCGGCAGCGACTGCTCTTTCCAGAGATAGTAATAGGCATCCTCGAACGCCGGAATCCAGTAGCGTTCGGCGATACCCAACCGCTCGCTAAGTGCCTGGGTAAAACGTTGCGCGATGACGCTATCAGCGTCGATATTGGGGGCGCCTTCCATGCAGGCTAACCATTTTGGATCGCGCCAGAGCGGCACGCCATCCTTGCGCCAGTAGCAGGCCAGCGCCCAGCGTGGCAACGGTTCGCCGGGGTACCACTTGCCCTGCTGCTGTTGAATAGCGCTACCGGGCGCATAGGCCGCCTGTAGCCGCGTTAGCAGTGCTTCGGCACGCTCACGTTTATGCTCCCCCAGCGCTTCGGTATTCCACTGCGGGCTTTCCATGTCGTCAATGGAAACGAACGTCGGCTCGCCGCCCATGGTCAGCCGTACGTCCTGCTGTAGAAGTTCGGCATCCACATCGTCGCCGAGTTTGCAGATACGCTGCCACTGCTCGTCGCTGTAGGGCTTGGTGACCCGCGGGTCTTCGTGAATACGCGTCACTTCCATGGTCACGTCAAACGTGACTTCGCACTTGTCGGAGAAGCCAGTGATGGCCGCTGCGCTGCCCGTGGTGGGGGTGGCGGCCAGGGGGATATGGCCTTCGCCAGCGAACAGCCCCGAGGTGGGGTCAAGCCCTACCCAGCCAGCGCCGGGCAGAAACACTTCGGTCCAGGCGTGTAAATCAGTGAAATCCACCTCGGTACCACTGGGACCATCGAGTGCTTTGACATCGGGTTTCAGCTGAATCAGGTAGCCCGATACAAAACGCGCCGCGAGCCCCAAATGGCGAAAAATTTGCACCAGTAGCCAAGCGCTGTCGCGGCACGAGCCGCTGGCTAGCGTGAGTGTCTCTTCACAGCTCTGTACGCCAGGCTCTAAGCGAACCAAGTAGCCGATGTCGTCCTGCAGTCGCTGATTAAGCGCGACCAGGAAGTCGACGGTGGTGGTTGGCTCGCGGGGAACGGCCTTTAGCCACTCCATTAACATTGGCCCAGACTCGGTGATTTCGAGGTAGGGACTTAGTTCTTGGCGCAGCGCTTCCGGGTAAGTAAAGGGAATGGTTTGCGCAATGTCGTCTAAGAAGAAATCGAACGGGTTTATCACGGTCATCGGCGCGATCAGCTCGACGGCGATGGTCAGCTCCTTGCGCGGCTCGGGAAACACGACGCGCGCATTAAAGTTGCCGAACGGATCCTGTTGCCAGTTCAGAAAGTGGTCGTCGCCAGAGAGCTTAAGTGAATACGCCTCAATATGGGTGCGGCAGTGGGGCGCCGGGCGCAGCCGAATGACATGGGGTGAAAGACGCACCGGACGGTCAAAGTGATAAGTCGTACGATGATGCAAGGCAACACGAATGGTCATGGGCCACCCTCAAAAGAACCGTTATCAACCGGATGGTCGGTTGGGTTAAGGAATAACCGAACGTTTCGCAAGTATCGTTCCACTTTTACTTTTTTGCAGCCGCTATCTTAAGTAAGGCGTTTAACTAAAGTGGAAATAGCCTTGTGCACCATTTTGGCTCTCTTTGTTCGCACCAAAAGTGGGCATTAACGCATGTTAAGTCGCCCTAAAACCCCGCCAAGTAGCATTTGAGTAAGCAAACGTTGAAATATCGCAAAAGATGGTACGTATTTTGCTCTCAATTGTTGGATTGTTTTGCGCGCGGCAGGCCTACACTGAGCATTGAGGAAGTTGCCGCTTCCACCCCAGCGCCAGGAGAGCGCCCATGAGCCAAGTGAATTGGAATAACTATGCGTGTCGTGACTTTTACGACGAGCTGATGGCAGCACCCGGTCAGCCACGCGAGTCAGCGGGTGAATTGTGCAACATGTTGGCAAGGTTTAGCGCAGAAGAGTTAGCAGAGCGGAAAACCGCGGCGGAGATCGCGATCCGTACCATGGGGATTACGTTCACCGTTTACTCTGAAGGTGCCATGATCGATCGTGCTTGGCCATTTGATATTGTGCCGCGCATTATTCCGGCCAGTGAGTGGCGTAAAACAGAGGCGGGGCTCAAGCAGCGCGTTCAGGCGCTCAATTTATTTATTGATGACCTTTACCACGACCAAAAAGTCATTAAAGACAAAGTACTTCCTGCGGAGGTACTGGCGCAGTCGGTCAATTTTCGCCCCCAGTGCGTTGGCATTAACCCACCGCATGGCGTGTGGGCGCATGTATGCGGGTCAGACTTAGTGCGCGATGGCGACGGTACCCTCTACGTGCTTGAGGACAATTTACGCATTCCTTCCGGCGTCTCTTACATGCTGGAAAACCGCAACGTCACTAAGCGAGTGCTGCCGGAGCTATTTGCCTCGGGCAAGATTCTGCCCGTTGATGATTACGTGGCACAGCTTTACGACATGCTAGCCGCAATGTCGCCCCGCCCCGGCGACGATCCACAGATCGTCGTGTTGACCCCAGGGATCTATAACTCGGCCTACTTCGAGCACGCCTACTTGGCCCAGCAGATGGGCGTAGAGCTGGTGCAGGGGAGCGACCTGCTAGTCGATGATGATGACGTCGTTTACATGCGCACCGTGGCAGGACTGCGCCGGGTAGATGTCATTTATCGCCGCGTGGACGATGAGTTTATAGACCCGGAAGCGTTTAATCCTGAATCCATGCTGGGCGTGGCGGGCCTGATGCGCGCCTGGCGGGCAGGTAACGTAGCGCTGGCCAATGCGCCCGGCGCTGGGGTCGCCGATGACAAGGTCGTCTATGCATTCGTGCCGGCGCTGATTCGTTACTATCTTGATCAGGAGCCGCTGCTGCCTAACGTGCCGAGCTACCTGTGCATGTTCGACGATGACCGCCGTTATGTGCTCGATCATTTGGATGAACTGGTGGTAAAACCAGCCAATGAGTCCGGTGGCTACGGCATGTTGATTGGCCCACGCTCAACCAAAGAGACCCGTGAAGAGTTTACCCGCTTGATCAAGGCCAACCCGCGCAATTATATGGCCCAGCCGACGTTGGCGCTTTCTACGACGCCGACGCTTGCCAATGGGTTACCGCAGCCACGCCACGTAGACCTTCGGCCTTTTATACTCTCTGGGCCTGAAATTCATGTTACGACCGGAGGGCTGACACGGGTAGCGCTCATTGAGGGCTCATTGGTAGTGAACTCATCGCAAGGTGGCGGCAGTAAAGATACCTGGATCGTGGAAACCGATGACAAGGCGGCAGCGGCCGCGGTGAAAGGAGCCTAATGCCATGCTGTCACGCGTTGCTGAAAACCTCTATTGGATGGCACGTTATATTGAGCGCGCGGAAGATACCGCGCGCCTGTTGAGTGTTAACAGCCATCTCATGCTCGATTTACCCGGCCGCCTACCACTTGGCTGGGCGCCGCTGATTGAAATGACCGGGAGTTTGGAGACGTTTAGATCTCGTCACCTTGATTTTGATGAACGCAACGTGGTGCATTTTTTATGTGCTGACCCCGACAACGATATTTCCATCATCTCCGCGCTCGCGAGTGCCCGCGAGAACCTGAGAACGACCCGTGATGTCGTGCCCAGAGAGATTTGGGAAGAGGTCAATCAGCTCTATTTGAGCGTTGCTGATCATGCTGAAAATGGCGTTAGCCCACGTCGTCGCGATAGCTTTCTCAAGAGCGTGATTCGCGGTTGCCAAGCGTTAACGGGCCTCATTGAAGGGACGTTGAGCCACGGGCCGGCGCGTACCTTTATTGAATTAGGGCGTCAGTTAGAGCGGGCCGATATGACCACTCGTATCGTCGATGTGCGCTCCGCCAGCCTGTTGCCGCAAAACCCTGAGGAGCTGTTGCCGTTTGAAAACTTGCAGTGGATGAGCGTGCTGAAATCTCTCACGGCTTATCAAATGTATCGCCAACAGGTGCGTTTACGCGTGCGGGGCCCCGATGTACTGCGCTTTTTACTTCAAGACCCCAATCTGCCACGCTCGATTGCCTGTAGTCTTGAGACCCTGGGTCATGAGCTGACGCTACTTCCCCGCCAAGACCGACCCGCAGCGACGGTTTCGCTGGTGCGCGCAGACGTTGTAGATGCCGATATCCAAGCCCTTGCGCATTCACCCAGTAAGCTGCATGCGTTTATTGATGAATTGCAGATAGGCTTTGCCGCGATTCACGATACGCTGAGCGCTACCTACTTCGTGAATGACGACAGTGTGCCCCGCGTGACACAGACCCAAAGTCAGAGCCAGAGCCAGAGCCACGCGGGGGACAACGATAACGACTGATAGATTAACGCGCCACGGGACTGGCGGCCTGGATCAATTGATGCAGGTACGCCAGCTTCTCACGCACGGCGGGAGCGAGCACCGCCGGTGCTAGGTCGAGCAACCCCATATCTCGGTTAAGTTCATTCACCGCCAGGCCTACCTGATGAAAAGCGATCAGCATGCTATCCAGGCTGCCATCGTATTCAACATGGGTAATGCCTATATGCAGTGCGGTATCCAGCACGGCGACCATGTCCAGGTAATAAGCAAACGTTTCGGCGAAATCCTCCCAAGGGTGCATGGTGGCATAAGCGGAAATGAACCGCTCGGGCCAGTCGCGGGGAGCCCCCTGTTGGTAGTAACGCTCCAGCGCTTCGGCATAGCTTGGTCGATGATGGTTGCCAAACACTGCGCGGCAGGCCTCTTCATCACGGTTCTTGACCAGTACATCCCAGTAGTAGTGGCCAATTTCGTGACGGAAATGCCCAATGAGGGTGCGGTGGGATTCGTTCATATCGACGCGCAAGCGTTCACGTTCAACGTCATCGGCTTCTTTGACGTTAATGGTGATATGGCCCGAGGCGTGGCCGGTATACACCTTTTCCTGCTTGGCAGTGGAGCGCCATAAGCCTTGGTCGGGCAGGGCATCGGCCATAAACGAAAAGCTTAACGGTACGGCAATTGCGTCCTCTTGAGTGCCGTGCGGCAGCTTGAGCAAATCAAGTGTATGAAATAACCGCCGCTTTGCAGCCTCAAGCGCCGCCCAACGTTCGCGGTGGCCTTCAATATTGAGGTCAGGAATTACCTCGTTATATCGGCAGCAGTCGCATAACGCATTCGCTTGGCCGTGCTCCATCACCACCGTACGGTTACAGACATTCTCCACGATGTAATTGTGGCACTTCATCAGTGCCGTATCGCAATCTGGGTGCGTACAGCGATAGCCACCGCTGTCCAGGGGCTCAAGCGCAACGATATTACGACAGGCGGGGCACCAGCCCACCTCTGATTGGCAGGTGAGGCAGTGAGTGTTTTCATAAAAAAGAGGATTGCCACAGCGGCAGCTGAAAGTCTGCATCATTAATTCCCTGTGTTAAAACACGTCATGCTTAGCGTTTGCCCTCAGCGGCCCGATAAAAACCAAGTTGCCTCTGGTTAGCCGCAGCATAGCCAGCACCGCGTCACAATGGAAAGGCTAATTGACGCCATGCGACAGATTTTGTTTACTCATAAGCTACCTGGTTGACGTTAACGTCAACTTGCTGCTATACCCTGTGTTCTTGCCCGTCAGCGGTGCGCAGGCAATTACTGCTTTATGACCGCCATAACAATCACAACCATCAACAGGAGCAACGCTATGTCCGTTCGCGAAATTCCCATGTATATAGACGGCCAGCCCGTGCAGTCACAAAGCCAGGAGTGGCGCGATGTCGTTAACCCCGCCACACAAGAAGTGGTGGCGCGGGTGCCATTTTGTACCTCCGACGAAGTGGAACGTGCCATCAGCAGTGCCAAAGAAGCGTTCAAAGAGTGGCGCAAGGTGCCGCTTGGCAAACGCATGCGCATCATGCTCAAGCTTCAGGCGCTCATTCGTGACAATACAGCCGAGCTCGCGGCACTGATTACCGAAGAGCATGGCAAAACCTTGCCAGACGCGGAGGGTGAGGTGGGCCGCGGTTTGGAAGTGGTAGAGCACGCCTGCTCGATTACCTCGCTGCAGTTAGGTGAGCTGGCTGAAAATGCTGCTAATGAGGTGGATGTTTACACCATGCACCAACCGCTGGGCGTGGGCGCAGGCATTACCGCGTTTAACTTCCCCATTATGTTGCCCTGCTTTATGTTTCCGCTGGCCATTGCCACCGGCAATACCTTTGTTCTTAAACCCTCCGAGCAAGACCCTAGCTCCACGATGCGCTTGGTTGAGTTGGCGCATGAAGCAGGCGTCCCGCCCGGTGTGCTAAACGTGGTACATGGCGGGCCGGATGTGGCCAATCAAATCGCCGACCATCAGGATATCAAAGCGCTCTCGTTCATTGGCTCTACTCATGTGGGGTCATTGCTTTATAACCGTGCGGCAGCAGCGGGCAAGCGCATGCAGGCGATGATGGGGGCCAAGAACCACTGTGTGATCATGCCCGATGCGAACCGTAGCCAGGCGATCAATAACCTGCTGGGCTCCGCCTTTGGGGCCGCCGGGCAGCGCTGTATGGCGAACTCAGTAGTGGTGCTGGTGGGGGAAGCTCGGGAGTGGTTGAGCGATATCGTTGAGGCGGCCGAGCAGATGAAAGTTGGGCCCGGCACGCAGTTAGATGCCGATTTAGGGCCGCTGGTGTCGCCGTCGGCGCGTGATCGTGTCCTGCGGTTAATCGATGCGGGCGAAAAAGAGGGCGCCAAGCTGATGGTGGATGGTCGCAACGTACAAGTGGACGGCTACCCCAACGGTAACTTCGTGGGCCCTACTCTATTCGCTGATGTGACCGCAGACATGACCATTTATCGTGAGGAAATTTTTGGGCCTGTGTTGTGTGTCGTGAGTGTTGAAACGCTTGATGAGGCCATTGCCTTTATCAATGACAACCCCAACGGTAATGGCACGTCTATCTTTACTAACTCGGGCTGGATCGCACGCCGCTTCGAAACCGATATCGAGGTGGGGCAAATCGGCATTAACGTGCCGATTCCCGTGCCGGTTGCTTACTTTAGCTTCACCGGTTCGCGGGCATCAAAGCTGGGGGACTTAGGGCCCAATGGCAAACAGGCGATCGCTTTCTGGACGCAAACGAAAACCGTAACGGCTCGGTGGTTTGAACCGGAGAATGTTTCTAGTGGCATCAATAGCACTATTTCACTGGGTTAACGAGCGCTTCCTGCTTTAACGAAAATTGGCCCTGCTTTATGCAGGGCCAAGTGGCGAAGTGTACTGGCTGTTGTCGCTTAAAAATTATCGAATAGAGGCAAGCTCTCTTCGAGCAACTGCTCGATGGGGCCGAGCTGGCTTTCATGCAACACTAATAGCGACTCCTCCTTTATGAAGTTTTCAGCGGGCGGCACCAGCAGCGCGAATTCGCCCTCTTCGAGGTGAAATTCATGTATCTCGCGCATGCCAAGTGGGGTAGTGCACTGCGCGCAGCGATAAGTGTCATCTTCGCCATAAACGAGGCGGTGGTACATTTTAAACAGGGTGTACAAGGCCAGGCCGCCTTCAAATGCAGGCCAGCGTGCTGGGGTGTCGCGAATGTCGTTGGTGAGGTCTTGCCCCTCCGCTTCTGCCTCTGCAATAGCATCATCTAATGGGGTAGCCAGAATGGCGGTTCTGTCTGCGGGAAGTGGTGTATTGTGCTTGGAGGCGTGTTCAAAATCCTGCACTGCACGCTTGAAATCAGCGATACCAGAAAGGGGGTAGTCGACATGTTGCAGGTCTTTAGGATCAAAGCCTCCATTCTCCCAGCCATGGATGACCCGTAATGTCATTTGCCCCCGCGTCATTGGGCGGGCCAGCAACATATGCAGCATGATGCGAATATGCAGCTGGCGCTCGTCGGTGTCATTTTTAAATGCTTGGTAGGGGTCCGCAAAAAGCTCGTTTAGGCGACCGGGGGTATGTTCCTTGGCTTCGTTATAACTCATGACAGTGTCCCTTTGAACGAGCTGTTTATTGAGAGCAGTGGGCAATGTTTATCAAAGATCAATAGTGCAGTATGGCGAGCAGAGTCGCTAATTAAAAGTTACTTAAGTTGGCGTTTTGTTACGTAATGACTAAGTCGTTTTGGTGAGATGGTTAAACTAAATAATAAAGAGGTGATTATGTCTGCTCAACTAAGCCGTTTTAACGTACCGGAAACGTTAAATGATCTACCCGATGATATTCGCACTACTATATTGGCCGTTCAGGAAAAAGCAGGCTTTGTGCCGAATGTGTTTTTAATGCTGGCGCATCGCCCCGATGAGTTTCGTGCTTTCTTCGCCTATCACGATGCGCTCATGGAACGTGAGTCGGACTCGCTTACCAAAGCCGAGAAAGAGATGATCGTGGTGGCTACCAGTGCACGTAATCGTTGCTTGTATTGCGTGGTGGCCCATGGGGCTCTCGTGCGTATTTACAGTAAAGATCCGCTGCTAGCGGATCAGGTCGCGATTAATTACCGTGTTGCACCCATCAGTGAGCGCCACCGAGTCATGCTCGACTTTGCCATGTACTGTGGCATTGATGTTGGTGAAATGACCGATGAGTGGCTTGCTCGCCTGCAGGCGGTAGGCTTTAGCCACGAAGACTGCTGGGACATCGGTGCCATAGCGGCGTTTTTTGGAATGTCCAACCGTTTGGTCACACTGGCAGGCACGCCACCCAATGAGGAATTCTATCTGATGGGGCGTGTGCCACGTGAAAGGGCCGCTAACACACCTTAAACTTTACTAAGGTGCTTTTTTGGTTGACGATAGCGCCTTCATTCACTGTCGCCAGGGGAGCCCTGCTTGAGCGGGCTGAGAATGCGCACTGCGCAGACCCTGGAACCTGATCCGGTTCGTACCGGCGGAGGAAGTGCGACATGCTATACCTGACGTCAGCCGTGCTCGGCGCGGCGCTATGCTGCTTTGCTTTTTTGGGCCTACGGGCTCGCTGGGTGGATGGCCCAGTGGACGATTACGTTACCGCCCGCAATTCTCAAACGGCTTCGACCCTAGGACTTTCCTTTCTTGCCTCCGGTATGGGCGCTTGGATTCTATTTGCCCCTCCCGAAATTGGCGCCTTCGTTGGTCCTCTCGCGTTGGCGGGCTATGCGCTGGGATCCGCACTACCGTTTATTGTCTTAGGGCTGTATGGTCCCAAAATTCGCCGTGCCTTGCCGGAAGGGCGTAGCATCGGCGAATTCGCTGGCGCTTGCTATGGTCCAGGTGTTAGACGCTGGGTAACGCTGGTGTCGGTTGGCTATATGGCCTGCTTTTTGGCCGCTGAGTTAACCGCCATTGGCGCAATCACCGCACTGTTGTCAGAGGTGCCACCCGCACTGGTCATTATTGGCGTTGCCCTCACCACACTACTCTATACGGCGGTGGGCGGCTTGCGCGCCAGCCTTGCCACAGACCGATGGCAAGCGTGGCTATTGCTGGCGCTGCTAATCGCGGTGGCGGGCGTTACGTTCTGGCGCCTGCCGTCACTGCCTAGCCAGGTAGCGATGCCTTCCCTTCCGGTGACCAGTGCGCTCAGCGTTGCCTTGACGCTGGTGATTGCCGTCACCGCAGCGAACCTCTTCCATCAGGGATATTGGCAGCGTGTATGGGCGGCGCGGGATGAACAAAGCTTGGGTCGCGGCGCCTGGTTAGGCGGTGGTATGACGGTCGTCGTCGTCATGCTGATTGGCGGTCTGGGCATGTTAGCGGCAATGAGCGGCGTTGCACTTGGCGAGCCGCCGATGCCCTTTTTCGCGCTGCTAATGGAAGCGCCCGCGTGGCTGACCTTACCCGCCCTAGTGCTTGCGGTGACCTTGGTGGCCTCCAGTGTGGATACGCTTCAAAACGGCATTGCGTCGCTTGTCGTTGCCCGCAGTGAACAGCAGGGGGTGTCACTGGCCGCGGCCCGCTGGGTCACCATTGCGGTGATGGTTCCGGTGGTCGTGATTGCGTTACAGGGGCTGTCGGTACTGCGGCTGTTTCTGATTGCTGACTTGCTGTGTGCCGCTATTGTGGTGCCTGTTCTGTTAGGCCTGTGGCATCGAATGACCTCAATGTCGGCTATTGCGGGAGGCATGGCAGGTTTAGTGGGCGCCATTATCCCTGGGTGGTTAAGCCAAGGAAGCCTCGCCGCGGGCGTGGTAACGGCCAGTTTTCCAGGCAGTATTCCCACACTGGGGCCGTTTGTTGGCGCGATAGTCGCCTCAACATTGGTGAGTGTTTTGCTCGCGAGTATAACGAAAAGCAGTAAGTGCTAAGCAACCAAGCAATCAGTACTAAGCAGTAACGTGCTGCTCGCGTTATGCTGATAGCTCTACACCTACCGCAATTGGTGAAACAACCATGAGCTACCCAATCGCACTTAATGAAGAGGCACGCTTAGCCGCTCTTTATGAGCTTGAACTGTTAGACACCCCAGATGAACCTGCGTTTGACCGTGTCACCAGGCTGGTCACTCAGCTGCTGAACGTGCCGATCTCAACCATTACGCTGATTGATGCCGAACGTCAGTGGATCAAGTCTCGTGTGGGCGTTGAAACGCGCGAGACAGGTCGTGATGTCGCGTTTTGCGCTTACACCGTCATGGCCCCTGAACCGTTGATCGTTGAAGATGCACGCCAGGATCCGCGCTTTGCCAATAATCCCTATGTCATTGACCCAGAAGGTATTCGCTTTTATGCGGGTATCCCACTGTGCACGTCGACGGGCCTTGCATTAGGGTCGCTCTGCGCGATTGACCGAAAACCACGAGTGCTGCAGGATCAGGAGTTGGCGGCATTGCAGGACTTGGCCGCCATCGTAACGGACGAAATTCGCCTTCGCGAGCGGTTGGCGCGGGAACGCAAGAATGCACAGGCTTCGCAGCGGGCATTAAACGAGCTTCATCGCAGCATGGAGTGCCAAATTGAGCGGCGCACAAACGAGCTCAATCTGGTCATAGAATCCGCCTACGATGCCTATATTAGTATCGATACACAGGGCATTATTCTCGATTGGAATCGCGCGGCAGAGCTCATGTTCGGTTGGCCACGTAAAGCGGCGCTGGCAAGACCTATCACGCAGCTGCTCTTCCCCACAGGGTTGCCAACCGAATCTGATCAAGCACCTGTCATGTATAGCGCGCGGCGCGAGGATGGCAGCGACCTGCCCGTCGAGATTCGGATAAAGACATTGATCATCGATGGCCGTGAGCGGCGGAGTCTGTTCATACATGATATTACCGAACGGCAGCAGCTAGAGCGTTTGCGCGATCAGCAGGCTCGTGAAGATGTGCTAACGAAACTGCCTAATCGGCGAGCGCTGGATGAACGCCTGCCGGAAGCGATGGCTCGCACGCGGCGTACTCAAAAACCCTTGACGGTTATGTTTCTGGACCTGGATGGCTTTAAAGCCATTAATGATGCCCATGGCCATGCTGCGGGAGACGAGCTGCTGCGCGCGATGGCTAAACGGTTGGTTAAGGCCGTTCGTGACACCGATTACATCGCGCGCTGGGCGGGGGACGAGTTTGTCTTATTATTAGAAGGTAGTGAACTCACGGCGATTGAGCCGTTAGCGAATAAGCTGGTTCACATCATTGAAGCGCCGTTTAACGTTGGCAAGGCAGTACTGACGGTGAGTGTCAGCATTGGCGTGGCAATGTACTTACCGGCAAGCGCTGAAACCGCCAACGAGCTGCTAAAGCGAGCCGATGTAGCCATGTATGATGCCAAGCGCTCTGGAAAAGCCCAGGTCCGTATTGCCCAGCCACTAGACAATACTTCTTAAGCCTCAAATACCTTTTAAGTCTCAAATACCTTCAAGGATGACGATGATTAGAGCCATTGTAACGACGCCTGATGGCGAGGTGCATGAGGGCGATGACCGCCTGTTATCGCTCTGGCACGCCACGCCGGGAAGCCATATCTGGATCGATATGCAGGGGGAAACGCAGGAGAGTGAGCGCACTATGTTGGAGGCGTTCGATTTTCATCCCATGGCGATTCAAGATGCTCATAAAGAGCGTCATCCGCCCAAAATAGAAGAGTTTGATAACCATACGCTGATTATTTACCGTGGCATCTCATCCTTCGATGCCGAGCTAAACTACCTCCCGCAACAGATCTGCTTCTTTGTGGGTGAGCGGTTTCTCGTCACGCTTCACCCTGGGCAAGCACTTTCGATTGAGCGGCTTTTTAAAGAGCAGGGTCAAAAGCTGCTGGCGCACTCACCGGAGCACGTGGCGCTGCGCGTCATGTACATTTCGGCGGGGTTTTATATCGATAGCCTGTTGGAGTTCGAAACGGCGTTAAGTGACCTTGAGGATGAGCTGCTAGTCAACGGGAATGACGTTCTGATGCGTAAAATCATCACCTACCGTTCTCGGCTAGTTAAGATGCGCCGCATTTTTAGCTATCACCAGGGGATTACTCAAGAGTTAACGGCCTATGACTATGCCCATTTACCCCGTGAAGAGAGTGAAACCCTGCATGCTATCAACGATGTAGCGGATCGCTTCGAGCGGCTCTATACGTTAACCCAGATGTACTACGATATTTGTGGCGACTTGATCGATGGTTATATCTCTATCTCGTCGCACCAATTAAATATCACCATGCGCGTGTTAACCGTTATTACAGCGATCTTTGTACCTCTGACGTTTATCGCCGGCATTTATGGTATGAACTTTGAGAATATGCCTGAACTGCGTTATGAATACGGCTACTTTTTTGTGTGGGGCGCCATGTTGGGAATTGGCGGTATCTTGATTTGGCTATTTAAGCGTAAACACTGGTTTTAGATGCTCCAGTTAACGAAAAGTTGACGCATGCGTAGGTGGTTGGTGGTCGTCTGTGGCATTCTCTCCAGCGACCAAGACTATAAGGCATCGAGCCGTCGACTAGCGTTTTACCAGGGAGTGTTTTATGACCATTATGATTATCGGGTTGGTGATTTTTTTTGCCAGCCACTCGGTGCGTATTTTTGCCGAAGACTGGCACCAGCAGCAGGTTGCCAAGTGGGGGGAAACCACCTGGAAAATAGCCTACTCAGCGGTTTCCTTGATTGGTTTGGCGATTGCCATTTACGGTTTTGGCCAGATGCGCCTAGACCCGATTTATGTCTGGAACCCTCCTATGGGCATGCGTCATGCAGTAGCACTACTCATGCTGCCAGCGTTTATTATGCTAGCGGCAGCGTTCATTCCGCATAACGCGATCAAGGCCAAACTTGGCCATCCGATGACGTTATCAGTAAAAATCTGGGCGTTTGCTCACCTGCTGACCAACGGGCGCTTAGGCGATATTATCTTTTTTGCTGCGTTTCTTGTCTGGGCCATCTTGGCATTCAAAGCCGCTAAAAAGCGTGATCGTTTAACACCCCCAACACCGGTTAGCACCACGAAGATGGCGACGCTTGCTACCGTGGTCATCGGGCTGGTGGCCTACGTCGTGTTTGCTCTCTATTTACATGCTGTGCTGATTGGCGTTCCTGTGTTTAGCTAACGCTCGCTGTTAGGTTACCGGGAGGTTGCGTGCCAAGCGTCACCGCCCATGCCGCTTACTTGGCTTTTGAGACTCAGTGAGAGTTTGTTATTGTCATTGACGTGTCAATACACTCTTATTTAGGAGCCAGCCCCCATGGCCGAAACTGCACACTCTGTGCCGACGACGATGGCCGCCATGCTTTTGACCGGACATGGTGATATCGAAAAACTGCAGTACCATCAGGATGTCGCTACGCCTCAGCCGAAGGCGGGCGAAGTGCTGGTGCAAGTGACGGCCACGGCAAAGAACAATACTGATCGAAAAGCACGTGAAGGCCTCTATCCCACCAAGGATAAAGGTGATGTCACGTCCTTTGCCATGGGCGGGACGCCAACGCTCACCTTCCCGCGTATTCAAGGCGCCGACGTGGCGGGCCGCATCGTGGCAGTTGGGGAGGGCGTTGACGCCGAACGCCTTGGCCAGCGTGGGCTGCTCGATTTTAATATCTACGCCGACGAGCGTCGAGACATTAACCTTACGCCTGACTACTACGGCCATGGCGCTGACGGCGGTTTTGCTGAGTACATCGCTGTTCCTGCTGACCAGTTCTACCACATCCCTAATCCGGAATTGCATGATGCAGAGCTTGCCTCGATGGGCATGTGCTCGTATCAAACTGCCTACCACATGATGACGGCCGCTCAGGTCAGTGCTGGCGAACGCATACTCGTCAGTGGTGCCAGCGGCGGTGTGGGCACTGCGTTGATTCAGCTCTGCCGCATTGTGGGCGCTATTCCTTATGCGGTCAGCCAGCTAGACAAAGCGGATGCCCTTAAAGCGCTGGGTGCCGAAGCGGTAATCGATCGTGGCGATTTGCCTACCTTTGTGGATCGCGTGCTGGAAACGACTGGCGGTAAACCGATTGATGCGGTGATGGATCTGGTCGGCGGTGAGATGACCAATCTCTTTATCGATACCATGATTGTCGATATGCAGGGGCGTAAAAGCTATCCGCGGCTGTCTATTGCTGGCGCTAGCGGCGGCAACCTCAGCGAGATCATGTGGACGCGTGTTTATCTCTATCAAGTGCAGATATTGGGTGTTTCCCATGGTACGCGGGAAGAGGCCGAGCAGCTGGTGGCATGGATTCGCAGTGGCGAATTGAAGCCGGTACTGCACGCGGCTTTCAAACTTTCCGATCTCCATGCCGCCGAACGCTATTTCGTCAACCGGGGCAGTAATTATCTGGGAAAAATTGTACTTGTGCCGGATGCCCAGTGGGCCTCTCACGGCGCCCCTTTTGCCCTTGAAAATACCTCTACCGCTGCTCAGGAGCACCGCTAGTGCATAACCTCCATAAAATCCAGCTAATGGATACCCACGCCGGTGGCGATGTTAGCCGTATTGTGACGGGCGGCATTGATATTTTGCCGGGTGCCACCGTGCGCGAACAGATGGAGTACTTGCGCGATGATGCTGACGGTTTACGCCGCCTGCTGCTGGAAGAGCCCTATGGCATTCCAGAAATGTCAGTGGATTTATTGGTTCCACCCAGCCACCCGGAGGCGGTAGCGGGCTATATCATTATGGAAGTGATGGGGTATCCCATTTACTCAGGCTCCAACACGCTGTGTACCGCAACGGCAGTACTGGAAAGCGGTATTGTGCCCAAGCAAGAAGGCATTCAGCGCTTTAAGCTGGAAGCGCCCGCAGGCTTAGTACAGATCGAAGCCAAGGTACATAACGGCGTGGTGGAGTCAGTCACCTGTGGCGGCTTGCCCAGCTATATCGATACCTATCGCGATACGATTCATGTGCCGGGTATTGGCGATGTCACCTACTCCATCGCCTATAGCGGCGGTTTTTACGCCTTAGTGGATGCCACGGAGTTGGGCTTTAAGCTCACGCGCGATGAAGAGCGCGCGCTTTCTGAGTGCGCCTACAAAATTGTCGAAGCCATCAAAGCGCAGCGAGGCTTTTCCCACTACACCCTGGGCGACGTAGGGCCACTGCCGTTTTTGCACTTCATGGGGCCTGAAGAGCAAGTGACGGAAGGTTATATACGCTCACGCTCGACCACCTATGTGCATCCAGGCGTTATTTGCCGGAGTACCACGGGAACAGGTACCTCGGCCCGATTGGCCTTGATGAACTATGAAGGGCGGCTGAAGATAGGCGATAAATTAGAGACGGTGTCACTACGTGAGACGGGATTTATCGGCACCTTTATTGGCACCCACCAAGAGGGCGCTTATCAGGTCGTGGAAAACACCATTACTGGTCGCAGCTATGTGCTGGCGCATTCGGATATTGTGATCAACTGCGATGACCCGATGGTGGCCTGTGGCGAACTGCATCATATATTGAGCGATCGTCATCAGCCTGCGACATTGCCATCAACCCCCTAGCTTTTGGAGGCATAGCCCTCGCTTTCTAGGCGTTCCCATACCGGGGCCTTTTCGGCCTCGGTCATACTTCCCCAGCCGGCGATTTCATCCAGCGTTCGACCACAGCCGTGGCAGACCGAGGTGGCAGGCTCAATCTTGCATATTTGCACACAGGGAGAGAGTGGGCGATTAGTGAGCGGTTTAGCCATCAAGAGGCCGACACCTTGCCGCGCAGTGATTTAATTTTGCCTTTACGTGTTTTGTGATCGACACGACGGCGCTGAGAGCCTTTGGTCGGCTTGGTGGGGCGGCGTACTTTTTGCTGTCTGGTGGCACTTTGAATTAGCTCTTTTAAACGTGCCAGTGCATCCTCTTTATTGAGTTCAAGCTTGCGATGGCTTTGGGCTTTAATAATCACCACGCCCTCTTTACTAATGCGCTGATCCGAGAGCGCCATTAAGCGCTCTTTATAATGTGGTGGCAGCGTAGAACTCAGAATATCAAAGCGCAGGTGAACTGCTGAGGCGACTTTGTTGACGTTCTGGCCGCCCGCCCCTTGGGCGCGAATCTGGCTGATATCGATCTCCCAGTCAGCCAAAGTAACGTTGCTAGAAATGGTGAGCATTAATGGTCCCTGTGTGACTCGTGAACCTACAAGGCTAGCACAATTGGCACAGAGGCGGTGGTCGTTAAGTACTTAACCCAAGCAGTAACGCCAGCTTTTAACTGGCTAGATTGGTCACTGGCTGACCATCGATATAGGCCAGCAGATTGCTAAACGCATCGCCAAAGTAGAGCTCGTAGCTATCTTTTTCCACATAGCCAAGGTGCGGTGTGGCTACTAGATTGGGCAGTGCCAACAGTGAATTTCCTAACACAGGTTCTGCATCAAAGACATCTAACGCCGCTTGGCCAGGCCGCCCGGCTTTGAGTGCTTGTTCAAGCGCCCCTGGTGCCACTAGCTGAGAACGGCTAGTGTTGACCAGAAGAGCTGTAGGCTTCATTTGAGCGAGGGATTCAGCGCTGACGATACCGCGGGTATCGTCATTTAAACGAAGGTGCAGGCTGAGTACATCCGCGCGCTGGAAAAAGTCTGTTTGGCTTTCGGCTACTTCGAGCCCAGCATCGGTAGCGCGCTGGCGGGTACCTTCACGTCCCCATACCAACACATTCATTTCAAATGCCTGACCATAGCGCGCCACTAGGCTGCCAATTTTTCCGTAACCGAAAATGCCTAAGGTGCGACCTTTGAGCCCCGTACCCAAGGTGCGCTGCCAACGGCCCGCTTTCAGGTTCTCAACCTCTGACGGTATATGGCGCATGGCGGCCAGCACCAATCCCCAGGTCAATTCGGCTGCGGCGTAGGGCGAGCCAGTGCCCGCCATCACGGTAACGCCGTGGCGGCGACAAGCCTCCATATTCACGTGTGCTGCACCGCCTCCGGTTTGGCTAATAACTTTCAGGTTGGGCAAGCGCTTCAGCAGCGCGGCGGTGATCGGGGTACGTTCACGAATCAGCACTAACGCCTCGGCATTCTGAAAACGCGCACTCAGCGCGTCCAGATCGGTTAGGGTGTCGTGATAGATCGTTACATCATGGCCTTCTAGCTGGTTGAAGGTGTCTAAACGGCGCACACAGTCTTGATAATCATCGGGAATAACAATCTTCATTGAATCGGTTCCTTAGCTGGGCAACGGTTATGTTTGTAAAACGCGGCTATGCTGGAAATGCTGTTATAAAGTGCTAATACGCTGAGAGAGTACCCTGAAAATACCACGCTTAAACCTGTTCCCTAGGAGCCAAAATGAGCGACTACCTATTAGATGAATCCTCCTTAAGCCCAGGCGTGATTTATCGCCTGTTATCCGGGACTGTTTGCCCACGGCCGATTGCCTGGGTGTCTACCCAGGATAAACGCGGCAATGCCAATTTAGCGCCGTTCTCTTTTTTTAATGTTGCCAGTGTAAACCCACCCGTGCTGGCGTTTTCACCACTGCTCAACGGTAGCGGTGAGCTTAAAGATACGGTGCGTAATTTAACTGACGTCGCGGAATGTGTTGTGCATGTGGGAAGCGAAGGCTTAATTGAAGCGCTCAATACCACCAGTGCCAGCCTTCCGCCGGAGCAAGACGAATTTTCCCTGGCCGGGCTGGAAAAGGCGGCGATGCCAGGCGTTAGCGTACCGCGAATTGCCAATGCGCCGGTGGCGTTTGGTTGCAAACTGTTCGACATGATTCGTTTTGGTGATCAACCCCTGGCAGGTACCTTGGTGCTGGCGCAGGTGATTTCCATTCATATTGATGATGCGCTTTGGGACGGCCGTCATGTGGATATGAATTTGCTCAAACCGGTTGGCCGTTTAGCAGGCAGTGATTACATTCGCATTAGCGATCGGTTTGCCATTGAACGACCTGATTAGCGCTGGCTTAATTCCACTAAGTATTTGATTAATATTTAAAAACTGGCTATTTTGCTAGCGTGGTTCTATGTAGTTACAGAACAGGCAACAATAATTACTTAGTCCTTAGCGATAATAAATCTTTAGTCGTATATTCTCCTGCCGATAGTAGTGAGTAACAGATTGGTAATGTTGGTGTTCAGGCGATGGTGCTCATCACTTGACGCTAACTAGCCATTTATAGGTTGAGGAAGTGATCTAGCGAGTGAGGAGCAGATCAATGCGACGAGTGGGAACGCTATTGTTAAGTAAAAGACCGTTAAAAAAGCGGCTAATCAATATAACGCTCTTCACCGGGCTATTGATTTCGCCATTGACCCAGGCAGCGCTGACCTTTGGCATTGTCGCCCCTTCCAGCGGAGGCGCCGCCCCTTTAGGGCTGGGTATGCAAAAGGGGATCGAAACCTATTTCGCCGAGGTGAATGCGGCTGGCGGCGTAAACGGTGAAACGTTAGCATTGATCGCCCGTGATGATCAGTATCAACCGCTCCAGGCCGCCAGCAATACCCGCCAACTGATACAAGAAGATGAAGTGCTGGCGGCAATCGGCAACGTTGGCACGCTAACAGCGACCGTCACTATCCCCCTTTACAATGAATTCGAAACGCTGCTTTATGGCGCGTTTACCGGTGCGGGTGTGTTACGCAAAACACCGCCTGATCGCTATGTAATCAATTACCGGGCCAGTTACGTTCAAGAAACGGCAGCTATGGTCAATGGACTCTTGGAAGCGGGCGTATTGCCTGAGGAAATAGCCTTTTTCACCCAAAACGATAGCTTTGGTGATGCAGGCTACAATGGGGCTGTACAGGCGTTAACCTCCCAGGGCGTTGGAAACATCGCCGCGCTGGCCCATGGGCGTTTTACCCGCGGTACCCGCAATATCCACCAAGGCTTGGCGACCATTCTGCAAGCGCCGGTGACACCTCGGGCGGTCATTATTGTGGGCACTTACGGGCCCGCGGCAGATTTCATTCGTGAAGCACGCAACGACCTACCCGATGCCGTATTTTTGAACGTCTCTTTCGTTGGCAGCCAAGCGCTAATGGATGAGCTTGGAGAGTTGTCAGAAGGCGTGATTATTACCCAGGTAGTGCCGCCTCTAGATGCCGACCTACCTGCTGTAGAAGCATATCGTCAGGCGCTAGCCACGCATTCACGCGGTAGTGAACCTGACTTTATTTCCCTCGAAGGCTACCTTGCTGCGAAGCTGTTTGTGGAAGGCGTAAAGGCGGCGGGTGCAAAACCAGATCGTGACGCCATTGTGGATGGTTTGCTTGGTCTGGGTACCATCGATATTGGCTTGGAAGAGCCGCTCAGCCTTGGACGTAATGATCACCAAGCCAGCGATGCGATATGGCCAACCATTATCACGAACGGCCGTTTCGAGTCGGTGGAGTGGGCGAGTCTGTTACCGTAACAGCGACGGTATTTAGGCTTAAGTTACCTGTAAGTCCCTGACACAAGTGAAATCAGATAATGAAAAAAACGTTAAGTATTAGAGCCATGTTGATCAGCCTGTTCTTAGCGGCAGTGCTTGGCGCTGTGGTTCTAGCTGCAACAGGTTGGACCACTAACCAGCGGCTTATCGACTCGCAGCGTTATATTACCGGTGAGGTTTTACCTCTTCAGGACGCCAGCCGTGGCATGGTGCTTACCATGGGGGCGTTTGGTCAGCGTCATGCGGACTTGCTTGCTGCAGAGAACGCGACGGGCCTTGATGCAGTCACCACACAAGCCGCATTAGATGAGCGTTTTCAAACCGCCCGTCAGGGACTGAGTGGGGTTGATCACGCAGAAGGCCTAAGTGAGCTGGATAACCATTACCAAGCGTTGATTGAGGGCGATACGGCACTTGAGGCAGTACGCCGTGAAGAGGTGAGCCTGCAAGTGCAAATGGCCGAGCGTATTAGTGCGATGCAAACACTTATTTCTCAAGTGATGCTTAGCGCCGAAGATATTGCCGGACGTGCAGCGCTGGCCCAAGTGCGCAGTGACCGTGACCAGCGTGAGTTAATGGAAGCCTGGCGCGAAGATGGTATGACGACACTGCCTACTACGCTTCTGGATAATATGTTTGCCGCACAAGCGGATATTGGACGCTTGAGCGGTAATGCTCGCATGGCCTTAGCGCAATTATCTGACCTTGGGCGTCAAATGATGCAAATGGAGAGCTCTGATGCGCTGGTCAATTTGCGCCATAATGAAATTGCTCAACAGGTTGGTCTTGCTCGTCAATCACTGGCGGCAATTGCCAATGCTCCGAGTACCGAAGTAGAGCAGCGTGCGCTGATTGATGATCTTAGCGAGGTCATCGTAGAGCTGGAAGGGCTGATGATATCCGATGATAACGCCGTCTATGAACTTCGTTTCCAGCAACTTGCGCTCCATGAACAGGTGCAGGCGGCGCTCACTAATGTTGCCCAAGCCATGGCGCAAATGCGCTCGGCCCTAAGTGACGTTGAAGCGTATACCGTTGCCCAGGCTGACAATGCCGCGACCCAGGCTGAGACGCTAGCTAATGCTGGCCGTTCATTACTGATCATGGTGACCTTGATTGTTATTGCGCTATTGGCGATTTTCGGCTGGCGTACGATGGTGCGCGTACTGGGGCCGCTGGTAGCGATGCGCCGCCAAATGGAAAGTATTAGTGGCACAGCAGGTGAAAACGCCGACCTTTCCAAGCGTCTTGAGCTAAAGCGCAACGATGAAGTGGGCCAAACGGCGCAAGCGTTTAATAACATGATGGACACCTTCGAAGGCATGGTGGCGCAAATTCGTGAAAGCGCCGAATCTATCGCATCCAGCAGCCGCCAAATCGCTGCTGGCAACGAAAATCTCTCCCAGCGAACTGATCAGCAGGCAGCATCGCTGGCTGAGACGGCCTCAAGCCTTGAACAGATTACCGCCACGGTGAAGCAAACGGCTGAGTACGCTGACCAAGCAAAAGATGCAAGCGGTAGCGTGGATCAGCGCGCACGGTCGGCGGGTGATGTTGCCAAGCGCACGACTGCCGCCATGGGCGATATCCGCGAGGCAAGCGAAAAAATCACCTCCATTATTAAAGCGATCGACGATATTGCCTTTCAAACCAACCTGCTGGCGCTAAACGCCTCCGTTGAAGCTGCAAGAGCGGGAGAGCAGGGGCGTGGCTTCGCGGTGGTGGCTCAGGAAGTGCGTAAGTTGGCGGGGCGCAGCGCTGAAGAAGCCGCTCAAATTCGTCACTTGGTAGACGACAGTGTCGCGAAAGTGAGCGAGGGTGAGCAGCTCGTCAACGCTTCCAGCAAGCATCTCCAAGACATCATAGCGAGTCTTGGCGAGGTAACGCGCTATGTTACTGAGATTGCGGATGCTACCCACGAACAGTCGGCAGGTATTGATCAGATCAACCAAGCTATCTCTCAATTGGATCAAGTCACGCATCAAAACGCGCGGCTGGTACAAGAAGCCACAACCGCCAGCCATACGCTGGATGATCGAGCGGGTGATATGCATTCGCTGGTGGGCCGCTTTCGCGTAAGCGATAAGGCGGGGCAGCGTCATTTATCTTTGCCCCAAAGGGAAGAAATTATCGAGTAGTAAGCAATTACTACCTATTGCCGTTAAGCGCTTGCTAATCTCATTTCACACGCCTCGCGTGTTCTCAAATACTCGATCAATAACCATAAGATCAATAAGAGGAGCAATGAGATGAGTAGCAAGCGCATTTTAATGATCACCGGCGACTTCACTGAAGATTATGAAACCATGGTGCCGTTTCAGGCCTTGATGGCCGTTGGCCATCAAGTGGATGCTGTCTGTCCTGGAAAAACCTCAGGCGATACCGTAGCCACCGCGATTCATGATTTTGAAGGCGATCAAACCTATTCTGAAAAGCCGGGGCATCGCTTCGCACTTAATGCTGATTTCGCCAGCATTAACCCCGCCGATTACGATGCCCTGGTGGTACCGGGTGGTCGCGCACCGGAATACCTTCGTCTCAATAAAGAAGTGCTAACCATGGTGCAGCACTTTTTCGAGACCAATAAGCCCGTGGCGGCCATCTGCCATGGTGCGCAGCTCTTGGCTGCTGCAAAAGTGCTTGAAGGACGGCAGTGTTCCGCATATCCGGCCTGCCAGCCGGAGGTAGAGCTTGCCGGAGGCCACTTTGCCAATTTGGAAGTGACGGATGCGGTGACCGATGGCAACCTGGTCACCGCCCCAGCGTGGCCAGCCCACCCAGCATGGCTGGCGCAATTTATGGCATTGTTAAATAAGTGAAGCCCGCTGCGATAACATAGTTACCTTTGCGCCCGGCCTCGCCGGGCGTTCGGCGCTATTGCCCACTATATTGATAGCGTGAGCTTGAAAGGACTAATTGGAGAGGTAACGCTTGTGTGCAAACTTTTTATTCAAGCCGACCCTGAACTGTGGCGCAGTGCGACACACTCGTTGCGTATCGATGGCATGGTGACCAGTGTGCGAATGGAAAATTATTTTTGGCACATTCTTGAAGAGATCGCCCAGCGCGATGGTATGAACACCGCCCAAATGATTACCCGGCTGTATCATGAATCGATCGATGCCGGGCACGATTTGGGTAACTTCACTTCGTTTTTACGGGTGTGCGCACTGCGCTACCAAGCGCTTCAATTAACTGGCGATATCCCTCCGCAACACCAGGTGCCTATCGCGACATTGGATGCTGAGCAAATTATAGCGCGTGAGGGCTGCCGCAGGTCGGGATCGCTGCATTAACAGGTTTATAAAAAAGCGCTTGAAAACGCGTCATATAAGCGACTTATTCAAGCCGTGCTTCCAGCGCACTTAAAAAAGCTTCAATGCGCGCCGCATTGGTGCCCACATCGCTGGCACCCAGGCGCGATGCAGAACGCATATCGACCTGCACACCGTTTTCGACTTCTGATAAGCGAATCACCACGTCGTCTTCAAAACCGAACCAGCGGGTCGTTGCCGTGGCTTCTATGCGATCGTAGGTGATTCGAGCAATGCGCCAGCCAGCTTCTTCCGCTCCTGCTTGGGCCGCAGCGAGCACGGTTTGTGGCGTCTCATCGATAACCAGTGGCCGAACATTAGGGTATGCCGCGCGTTGCTGCTGGGCGGTAGTCTCGCCTGGGTAGGCGACTCCATTGGGTGCTATCTGACGTGCCTCGGCTAGGGCTTCAAAAGCAGGAGGGGTCTGCATATCGGTTGTGATGTCATGAATGGCCGGTACCGTTTGAGCGCGTTGCCAGTGTTGCCAGGGAATATAAAGGAGCGCCGCTGCAGTGATAATGATCAGAGAGGCCACTAAGGCAGATGTAAAACGGCGAGCAAACATGCCTAACAGTAGCGCAATAACACTGACTGCCACCGCACCTCCAGCGGTATAGACGCCGTTACGCAGTAAGCTAAACGCCTCACCTAAGGAGATAAGTTCACCATGGTAAGCCGGGCCAGCCCCTGCCATCATGACGGCCGCTGCTATGAGCAGCAGTAGGGCCAGCCCCGTCAGTATGCCGGGCCAGCGGCCACCTCTAGGGCGTGACGCTTTCGATTGCGTTGCCATCTTATCTCCTTGGTGCATCATTTTGGGCTTCTCTTTTCAACTGCTTTTTTCAGCTACTCTTAGCACAAAGGCAGCATCGAAAGCTAAATTAACGTCTGACAGTAGGGACAGTATGAGCGATAACGCCACGGCTTTGCGTCAGCTCCTTTTAAGCGCGCCGCACGAAGCACTGCCAATGACCTATCAACAGGTGGCTACTGAGCTCGGGCTAACGCCGCCGCGTACGATTGGGCAAGTTACCCAGGCGCTTGAGCAGTTAATGCGTGAAGACGCCGCGCAACAAACGCCTTTCATTGCCGCCTTGGTGGTTAGCCGCCAGGGCGAGGCGTTACCCGCGGCGGGCTTTTTTGAGTTAGCGGTCGCCTTAGACCGTTTTCCCGAAGATCCGACCCTCCACGAACCCGCTTACCGGGCGGAGTTTCAGCGTGCCCTAAACGAACGCGGCCCTTTTCATCATTAAGTCTCGTCGCGCGGACGGGGCGTCTTGCGCAACGGGTCGAGCAGTGGGCCAAGTCCGTTATGATCGATTTCATGCATGAGATGCAGCAACTGACCCATCTCTCCAGCGGGAAATCCCTCCCGGGCAAACCAGTTTAAATAAGGCCCGGGGAGGTCGGCGATCAAGCGACCCTCATACTTGCCAAAGGGCATGGTGCGGGTGACTAACTTTTCCAGATCCTCTGGTTTCATACGTTGACTCCTATAATAGGGAAAGAAATGACTTAGTGGTCATGACCCGGTCGCTGGGCAATGTCACCAATGAGTTGGGCAAGTGCACGGGCAGGTTCGCTCAAGTGGCCGCTGGTAGGATGAATCAGCCCTATGTCGCGGTGAAACGTTCGCTCGCCTAACGCAACTGCACGTACGCCCGCTGGCCAGCGGGCGTGCGCCATTGCTTCGGGCACCAGTGCGACGCCGACTCCTTTGGCCACTAGCTTAATGATCGCTTCTAGTTCGTCGACTTCGCATACTTCGTGCACATTGCAGTGGTTATGGCGTAGGAAGCGCTCCACCTGCCTACCGCCGAAGGAGGCCCGGTCATAGCGGATAAATGGCTGGCTGGCGAGTAGTTCCCGCCACTGATTACCCGGTGCATTAGTCGGCACGATCAAGCGGAAGGGTTCGTGGGCAAGGGGCGTCCAGCGCAAATCGCTGTGTAGCGAAAAGGGCGGGCGTATAATAATCGCCATATCCAATTCTCCCGCGTCGACCTGATTGACCAGTTCCATGGAAAGCCCCGGTACCACGCGTGTACAGCATTCACTATAAAGGTGATGAAAGTGCGCCAATGCATCGGGGAGTAGCGAACGCTGGATAGAAGCGATGGCGCCGATATTGACCCGCTGTGTCGTCGATTGGCCTGACAAGGAAGCACCTAGCGAACTGTAGAGCTTTAATAGCGTTTGTGCTTGCTTAAGGGTCTCTTGCCCCCGCTGAGTTAATATCGCGGCGCGGCCTTTACGTTCAAACAGGGCGATACCCAGTTCTTCCTCCAAACGTTTCATTTGTGCACTGACGGCTGCCTGGGTTAGGCCAATTTTGTTGCCCGCTGCGGCAAAGGTGCCTTCTTGAGCGACGGTAATCAGCGTCTTTAGCTCGCGGATCATTGATAAATCCTTTTTGTGAATCAGCCAAAAAGTTATTGATTTTATTTTCCCATGCGCCGCCCTAGGATGAATACACCGTGGCGGCCTAAAGTGCCACCGAGTCCGAATAATACTCACCTAAGTTGGAGATGACGATGAGCCTTTCACCCTTTCATTTAGCCATTCCTGTTTACGATGTGGCGCTGGCACGCGCATTTTATAACGACGTCTTTGGCCTGGAAGAGGGGCGTTCCAGTGAGCAGTGGGTCGACTTTAACTTCTTTGGTCATCAACTGGTCATTCATGAACAGCCTAAAACGCCGGGGCAAGAGAGTGCTCATACCAACCCAGTAGACGGGCACAACGTACCGGTGCCGCACTTCGGTGTGATTTTAGAGTGGGGTGAGTGGGAAGCCCTAGCTGATCGTCTGAAAGCGCGCGATACCCAATTTGTGATCGAGCCTTATGTTCGCTTTAAAGGTGAAGTGGGTGAGCAGGCCACTATGTTCTTGCTCGACCCATGCGGAAACGCTCTAGAGTTCAAAGCATTTAAAGATATGAGTCAGGTATTTGCCAAGTAAGCGCGATATTGAGCTCGTTTTAAGCGCGTAACGCCTGCTCTTGGCGACGATGCTGAAGTGGCGGCTCGCCAAAGTAGCGCTTATAGTCGCGGCTAAACTGAGGCACGCTGCGGTAACCCACCGCCGCAGCGGCCTGATTGACGTTGTGATTATCCTGCAGCAGTAATTGCTGTGCTTTAATTAAGCGAAGCCGTTTTAAATACTGGGCCGGGGACGAGCGAGTAATCTGCTTAAAATGCTGATGAAACGTCGATGCACTCATATTGGCCTGTGCAGCCAACTGTTCCACGCTAAAGTCTTGGGCAAAGTTAGCATGGAGTTTGGAAAGCACCTGCACTATGCGAGAATAATTACCGTGCCCTAGTACCAGTGCCCTTAATGCTTGGCTTTGCTCTCCCTTTAGTGCCTCAAATACCACATCACGGATACGTGCTGTGCCCATCGTGTTGCACTCTACCGCTTCATTTAGCGTGCGTGCCAAGCGCAAAACGGCGTCCTGCATGCCCTCAGTCATGGCAACTGAAGCCATCGGTAACGGTGCTCGGTCGTGATGCCCGGTATCACCCATGGCTGTGACCATCTCGCTTAATAGTGCCGGATCCAGGCGTACCGATATACCCAGCAGCGGTGCTTCCGGTGAGCCGTAGGTTTCACACTCAAAGGGCAATGGTAGCGTTTGGACTAAATAGTGACCGGGATCGTAATAGATTTCGCGATCACCCAGATAACCCATTTTTCTTCCCTGGGCAATGATGGTCAGGCTTGGCTCATAAAGAAGCGGGGTCCGTACTTGGTGGCGGCTTAAACAGAGTAGCGAAACGCCCGGCAGAGGGGTGTCACTGATACCGTCACGCTGAATGAGAGGGGCGATAACAGCAGTCAGCGCATTGCCAGCCTGAGCGGTTGAGGCCATGGTTGTTCTCTCTGGTTTCTGGTGGCTTTTATACAATCATATCGATTTCTGACTATTTTTTGTTATTTTATTACGTGCTGCCGGAGTAATTGGCAAAAATGGCGTAGCTTCGTTCATCGCTATCCTCATGGATTAGGCCAATACTATCGACATACCTCGCATGCGAGGAAATGTCTGCTGATAAATATGGCAGTCTTTTGTTGATAAGGAGTTCCACCGATGAGCCAAGCATTATCCTATGCGGCATTTGCTAACGATAAGCCCTTAGCCCCTTTTACATTCGATCGTCGTCAGCCACGTCCTGACGATGTTGCCATTGAAATTCTTTACTGCGGCGTTTGCCACAGTGATCTCCATTTTGCGCGTAACGATTGGGGCATGAGCCAATACCCCGTTGTGCCTGGCCATGAAATTGTGGGTCGTGTGACGTCTGTCGGTGACAAAGTCTCGCGCTTCAAGGCCGGTGATCTGGTGGGTGTGGGCTGTATGGTGGACTCATGCCGCACCTGTTCAGCCTGTAAAGATGGCGTGGAGCAGTACTGCCTGGAAGGCTTCACCATGACCTATGGCAGTGAAGACCGCCAGGACGGCACCATGACCCAGGGTGGCTACTCCGACGCCATCGTGGTGAGTGAACACTTTGTACTGCAGATGCCTGATGGGATCGATCTAGCCTCAGCAGCGCCGATTCTTTGTGCCGGTGTGACCACCTACTCACCGCTCAAGCATCACGGTGTGGGTAAAGGCCATAAAGTGGGTGTTATTGGCATGGGTGGCTTAGGCCATATGGGCGTTAAACTGGCCAAAGCGCTGGGGGCTGAAGTCACGGTATTTACCCGTTCCGATGCTAAAGTGGAAGAAGCCAAGCGTAACGGTGCTGACCACGTGGTGGTTTCCAGCGACCAGGCACAGATGGATGCCGTTGCAGAAACCTTCGACTTTATGCTCGATACCGTGCCTGTACAGCACGATCTAAACCCCTACCTAACATCGCTGAAGTATGACGGCACGCACATCATTGTCGGTCTGCTAGAGCCCATCGAGCCCGCTATTGAAGCGTTCAACCTGGTCTTTAAGCGCCGCGTGGTAGCCGGTTCGCTCATTGGTGGCATTGCAGAGACCGAAGAGCTACTCAAACTCTGCGCTGACAAAGGCATCACCTGTGATATCGAAATGCTCGATATCAACAACATTAACGAAGGCTTTGAGCGGATGGAGAAAGGCGACGTTCGCTATCGTTTCGTGATTGATATGGCGACGCTAAAAAATAGTGCTACCTAGATGTCCGATTGGCTAGCGACCTATCAAGCTTCTCAAGAAGTGGCTAGCGTGAGTCAATAAAACGGCCCGATGCTTGTAAAGGCGTCGGGCCGTTTTTTGGTCAAGGCTTAAAGCTTAGCGCTGTGTCAGCTACGACGCTGGCGAGTGGTTCTTACACCCAACAGCCCCGGTAAAAGCATCAAACCTGCCAATAGCCAAGCGGGCCAACTGCCGGTACGGGTAAACGGTGTCAGGCCTTCCATGGCGTAAAACTCGCCGGTCAGCAGGGTGGTTTCGAACTGCGGTGCGCGCTCCACTAGGCGGCCGTTGGGGTCGATAATCGCCGTAATGCCGTTACTGGTAGCGCGAATCACATAACGACCATTTTCCAGTGCCCGCAAGCGTGCCATCTGCAAATGCTGATGGGGGCCAATCGAAGCGCCAAACCAGGTGTCGTTCGAGACCGTCATGATCACACCGCTGTCTTGCGCGCGGCGGGCAACTAACTGGGGGTAAATAATTTCATAGCAGATCGCATTGCCGATATTAATACCCGCGGCCTGCATGGGGGTCTGCTCGTGCTCGCCTTTGGTAAAGGTCGACATTGGCAGGTCAAAGAAATCGATCGCTCCGCGTAGTACGCTTTCTAGCGGCAAGTACTCACCAAAAGGCACTAAGTGCTCTTTATGGTAGCTCCCCTCGACATTGCCAACGCCAATCACGCTATTGAAATAGCGCTCCTGCTCGTCGCGCTGAACGATGCCGGTAAGCAGGGCGACATCGGGCGGTAGATTGGATTGCACGCGTTCCAAGACCGGGCGGGCCTGGGCTTCCATCATGGGCAGGGCCGTTTCAGGCCATATGATCAGATCCACTTCATCGGCGACTTCGCGGGTGAGTTCGCTATAGGTGTTCGCCGCCGTGCGCTGTCCTTCAGGCGTCCACTTCAATAGCTGAGGCAGATTGCCTTGCAGTAGCGCCACACGGGTGGGTTCGCTGACCGGCGTGGTCCACTGCTGCGGCAATGCCAACGGAACTAACCAGATCGCGGCCAGAGGGGCGAGTGTCCACCATTGACGGCGCAGTAGCTCTGCAGCGAAGGTGCCGCTTAACGCCACCAGTAATGACAGCAGGTAGACGCCGCCTACGGGCGCCCAGGCGGCTAGTGGCGAATCGACATAGCCAGAGCCCATTAGCAGCCAGGGGAAGCCGGTAAAAAGGTAAGTGCGCAGCACCTCGCCCAAAACCCACGCGCCCGCGAAGCTGATAAACGCCAGCCGGGCAGAAGTAAAACGGCGGTAGAGCCAGAAAGTGCCGGAGAAAAAGAGCGCCAAGATCGTTACAAACAGCGCGGTGAGAAACACTGCCAGCGGCACACCGGTATAGCCATAGTCGTGAATAGAGACGTACACCCACGAAGTGCCGCTGGCAAACAGCGCTACGCCGTATAGCCAGCCTTTAAAAGCCGCCTGGGCGGGCGTCAAGGTATGGAGGCCGATATAGAGTAAACCAATCGCGACAGGGCCTAGCCACCATAGTTCAAACGGAGAAGCGGTTAACGTGGTAAAACCGCCTGCCACCAGGGCGGCAAGCAGCTGTAATAAAAACGCGGGGGAAAGGCCCATAGCGGATCGCCTATCTACGGTAAGGTTCGAAAGAGTTATCAGAAAGCGTAGTAACGCTGGCTAGGCTTTTGGGTCTTCCTGCTCGTCGCTCTCTTCGTCATCGCGGCGATGGTCTCGATAGGCTTCGAGCAGACGAATACGACGCGTATCGGCATTCAGAATGACAAAGCGCCAACCGCCGAGGGTGGTATGTTCACCACGGCGGGGCAAATGGCCAAACTGCTGCATTACCAAGCCGCCAACGGTATCGAACTCATCGTCGGAGAACTCGGTGTCAAAGCGTTCGTTGAAGTCTTCGATAGGGGTCAGGGCACGAATGGCAAAGTGGCCATTCTCTAATGTGCGGATATCATCCTCTTCGTCGGTATCATGTTCATCTTCGATGTCACCGACAATCTGCTCAAGAATATCTTCAATGGTGATTATGCCCGCGGTGCCGCCGTATTCATCAACGACGACGGCCATGTGGTTGTGGGTATCACGAAACTCTTTAAGCAGGCTGTTAAGCCGTTTCGACTCAGGAATAAACATGGCTGGGCGCAATATATCATCGAGTTTGAAAGCGTCCCGCTGGGCCTGGGTTTGCGAAAGGAGTGGTAGCAGATCTTTTACCAACAGAATGCCTTTCACGTCATCCAGGTTTTCCCCAATGACCGGATAGCGGGAGTGGCCCGTTTCCTGAATCAGCGGCAAATAGCCATCGCTGGTTTGATCCAAGGCGATGGCGGACACCTGGGAGCGGGGTATCAGTACTTCACGTACTTGCTGATCGCTGATTTCAAGTGCGCCTTCGATAATCATGATGGCGTCTTGATCCAGCTTTAGTTTCCCAGCGGTATGACGTAAAAACGTCATCAGCTCGTCGCGTGAGCTGGGTTCGTCATTTTCTCCGGAAAGGGCGCCAAAGAGTTTCTCGAGCCAGGATTTTTGACTAGGGTTGCTCGATCGGTCTTCGCTCATGCGTCAATTCTCTCGTTTGCGGGCAGTCAATGGCTAACTTGTTTGCGGCTTTGTTGCCAGGTCTACGCTGGCAGATAGCTGTTTTATCACTGATGCGGGGGGGAGTGCCAGACAGATAGTACCAGATTCGCTGTTACGTGATTTAACGCACCACCAATAAATGATTAATCGCAAAGCGTTTAGTCATGAATCTCCTCAGAGGCTGAGCCTGCATAAGGATCGGGAATATTCAGTTCCGCTAGCAGTTCGCGCTCAAACTGCTCCATCTCCTCTGCCTCTTGATCATCAATATGATCGTAGCCCATTAAATGCAAGATGCCATGCACGACCATGTGGGCATAGTGGTGCTCAAGTGGTTTGCCTTGCTCGCTGGCTTCTTGCGCCACGACGGCATGACAAATCACCAGATCACCTAATAGCGGTAATTCAATTCCAGGCGGGCTTTCAAAGGGAAACGACAATACGTTGGTGGTTTTATCTTTGCCCCGGTAGTCACGGTTAAGTGTCTGGCTTTCATCCTCATCCACAAAACGGATCGTCACTTCGCGGCGCGGATCATCAACGTGGTGGGCAAAAACACAGCCCACCCAATGGGTGAGCTGCGTTAAAGAGGGAAGCGAAGGTTCGTTGATCACTGCTTGACGATCAATGACCAGCTCATCGGCGCTCAACTCGTTCATCTCGAACCTTCCCAAGAGCCTTCACGCGATTGCATACGAGCGTCACGCTCTTGCTGACGCACTTCACGGCGAGCACGCTCTTCCACTTCTTGCTGGGACTCGAACATGTCGTAGGCTTCGATAATGCGCTGAACCAAGGGGTGACGCACCACATCCTTGGCGGCAAAGTGAGTGACGCCGATCCCTGGGGTGTCTTTCAGCACGTCGAGCACCTGAATGAGCCCAGAGCGCTGCCCCTTGGGTAAATCGACCTGGGTAACGTCGCCGGTAATCACGGCGGTGGAGCCAAAGCCTATCCGGGTCAGGAACATCTTCATCTGTTCTGGAGTGGTGTTCTGGCTCTCATCTAAAATGATGTAAGAATTATTGAGCGTACGACCGCGCATGTAGGCCAGGGGGGCAATCTCAATCACCTGACGCTCAATCAGTTTAGCTACTTGCTCAAAACCGATCATTTCATACAGGGCGTCGTAAAGCGGGCGCAAATAAGGATCGATTTTTTGTGCCAAATCGCCCGGCAAAAAGCCCAGTTTTTCGCCTGCCTCAACAGCAGGACGTACCAACAGAATGCGGCGCACTTCCTGCTGATTGAGTGCTTCGACCGCGGCGGCAACGGCGAGATAGGTTTTACCCGTACCCGCAGGCCCAACGCCAAAGTTGATATCGTGTTCGCGGATGCTGGACACATAGCGTTGCTGGTTGAGGCCGCGCGGTTTGATCATGGTGCGCGGCGTGCGCATGATCACTTCGTCGCTGCTGCCGCTACCGTCTTCTTCTTCATCTATCGCTTCAAGCCCCGATTCCTGCAGGAACAGATGGACGGTATCGGCTTCAAGCTCGCTTGCGGCCGTTTCACGGTAAAGATGTTCCAGCACGTTTGCCGCGGCTTTAATGCGGTTGGCCGGCCCCGCCAGTTGGAACACATTGCCTCGGTTGCGCAGCGTCACGTCCAGGCGGCTTTCAATCAGCTTCAAATGCTCGTCCTGCTGGCCGCAAAGGCTAGCAAGGCGCTGCGGATCATTGGGTTCAAGGCTTAAGGTGATGATGCGATTGGCCTGAGGTGTTGGCTGGCTCAAGAGTGGGAAACCCCTCGTTAGTGTATGTATCGTTCAGCTTACTGCCCCGCCTGATGCGGGGCAATGATCTGTGATAAGTGAACGATCAATAGCGCACTGGCGAGGCAAGTTCGCCGCGCAGCGAATTGGGAAATGCCTCGGTAATCTCCACATCGACAAAGTAGCCGATCAGCTCGGTGGGGTTGGCTGCGCGGAAGTTAACCACACGGTTGTTCTCTGTGCGCCCTGAAAGTTGGCCGGGGTCGCGAGGTGAAAAACCGTTCACCAACACGCGTTGCGTGCTGCCCATCATGCGGCGACTAATCTGGGCCGTTTGTTGGATGATCCGCTCTTGTAAAATGGCTAAGCGCTGCTTTTTCACGCTTTCCGGCGTTTCGTCCGGCAGCCCAGAGGCAGGTGTGCCGGGGCGTGCGGAGTAAACGAAGCTAAACGAGTGATCAAAGCCAATCTGATGAATCAGGTTCATTGTCGCTTCAAAATCTTCTTCGGTTTCGCCGGGGAAGCCGATGATGAAGTCAGAAGAGAAGCTGATGTCCGGGCGATTGGCGCGGATACGCTCCATCTTTTCGACGTACTCCGCCGCTGTATGGCCGCGCTTCATGGCGCTAAGAATGCGATCAGAGCCCGACTGTACCGGCAGGTGCAGGTGGCTCACCAGCTCAGGAATATCCGCAAAGGCGTCTACCAGGCTGTCGGTAAACTCGACCGGGTGTGAGGTAGTAAAACGGATACGATCGATCCCTTCCACTGCCGCCACACAGGCAATCAACTCGGCCAAGTCGATCTCGTCGCCAAGCTGGTTCTCACCACGGTAGGCATTGACGTTTTGGCCCAGCAGATTGATCTCACGCACGCCTTGGTCGGAAAGGTGGATGACTTCATCCATGACCGCTTCAAACGGGCGTGAAACCTCTTCCCCGCGGGTGTAAGGCACGACGCAGAAGGTGCAGTACTTGGAACAGCCTTCCATGATCGATACAAAGGCCGTTGCCCCATCAGAGGTGGGCTTCGGCAGATGGTCGAATTTTTCGATTTCTGGGAACGTCACGTCCACGGCGGCAATCTGGTTATTGCTGCGGGCATCCAGCATGGAAGGAACCCGGTGCAGGGTTTGCGGCCCAAACACCATATCCACGTGGGGGGCCCGTTTGCGGATCGCTTCGCCTTCTTGGCTTGCCACGCAGCCGCCAACGCCAATGACGAGATTGGGATTAGCGTCTTTCAGCTTTTTCCAGCGCCCCAGCTGATGAAACACTTTCTCCTGCGCTTTTTCGCGAATCGAGCAGGTGTTGAGCAGAATGACATCGGCTTCACGCTCATTGTCAGTGAGTTCGAGCTGATGAGATTCACCGAGTAGATCCGCCATACGCGAGGAATCGTACTCGTTCATTTGGCAGCCGTGCGTTTTGATGAAGAGCTTCTTCGCCATCGGTACCTGTCATCTATGAGTCGTCAAGGGACGAGGATGAATGGAGTGCTATCGAGTGGCCGGTGATTGCTACCAAGCCACTATCTTGGATAGGTGCATTATACGGATACAGGAAACCAGCGGCTAGCGTTCATCCATAATCGATACTTGACCGTCACATTTCTATGGGTATACTACGCACCGTGTTTGAGCAGTTCCTCGATAGCTCAGTTGGTAGAGCAAATGACTGTTAATCATTGGGTCGCAGGTTCGAGTCCTGCTCGAGGAGCCAGTCGCTTGCTCAATGGCAAGTTGGCTTTGCTTTAAACACAATTGTTTTGCAAACACTCGGTTTGTAAAACAAAGCTTCAAAAATATAGCTTATGATGTTCCTCGATAGCTCAGTTGGTAGAGCAAATGACTGTTAATCATTGGGTCGCAGGTTCGAGTCCTGCTCGAGGAGCCAAGTTATACCACCGCTTTTTAGCTATCTTGTTCGGTTCTTCGTCTAAGGTAGTGCATGATTCCTCGATAGCTCAGTTGGTAGAGCAAATGACTGTTAATCATTGGGTCGCAGGTTCGAGTCCTGCTCGAGGAGCCATTTCCTTCTTGCCACTGCTTGTTTCCTTTCTAAATTAATCTTTAAATTGGCTAAACGCTACTGCCCGTGAATCGTAGGCGGTATTGTCGTGTCTGGGATTTATCCATTGGGCGTTCATGTGCGCCATCGTGGGGGATATTGACGGTTGCCTCCGGTCGCCTTGGTGACGTAAACCTTGATGACGTAAACTACGTTGATCGTTGATTGGTTCAGGGAATTTATGGTGGGCAACTTAATGGCACCCCAGGCGCTGCAAGTATTTAAATGTTTAAGCGATGAAACACGCTTGATGCTGGTACTGCTAATTGCTCAAGAGCAGGAGCTGTGCGTGTGTGAGATGACCCATGCGCTGCAGGAGTCGCAGCCCAAAGTGTCGCGGCATTTAGCTCAGCTACGCCAGTGTGGGCTGTTGAGCGACCAGCGTGAGGGGCAGTGGGTCTATTATCGCCTTGCTCCCCAATTGCCTGCTTGGGCTCACGAGATTATTCGAGCAGGGGCTCAGGGGAGTGCTGTGCAACTGGCATCGCTCACGCAACGCTTGACGCGAATGGGCGATAGGCCTGCCCGCCGTGCGGCCTTGTGTTAACGCGGTGCTGAGGCAGGTGAAGTGACAAAATAGTCAGGTTGTTGAAACAGCGCAACAAGACGGCAAAACAAAAACGCCGGTTCCTCATGAAGAAACCGGCGTTTTTTTAGCGAGTTTTTAATGCTTCGTCATTAACGCTTAGTCATTAACGCTTAGCTGCTAACCGCTGAGATGCCTGCAGGTGGGCGTAGTCGAGAAGGATCTCAGCGGATTCAAGTACGTAAGCACGATCAACGGCCAGTGCTTCGTCCTCTTCGGTCTCACCCTCTTGGGCGGAGGCGTCATCACTCTCTTCGCCGACGTCTGCCGTGGTGTCTGTCCGAGCATCCATCCACTCGTCCAGCTCTTCAAGGCCCAGTGCGCGGCGGCGTTGGTTTTCCAGGGAGAGCTGCTCAGCTTCCTGGGCTTCCATTTCACGCTCGCGCTGTTCGCGGTTCAGGCTCACGCTGGTGTGCTGTTCGCGCAGCTGCCGGGCGAGGGTAGACTGGCGTTCAAGATAGCGGAAATTAGGATTATCCTGAGCGCGCGTATCATGCTGGGCAATGAGCTTGTCAAGCATGCTTTCCGGTTCACCATAGCGGCGATACTGAACATCTTGCACGGTATCCCAGGCTAGGGCGTTATCCAGACTGCTTTCGCCGATGCGCTCGGGGTCGATAAGGCTAGGGAAGTCGATGTCTGGTTCTACACCACGGTTCTGGGTGCTGTCGCCAGAAATGCGATAGAACTTGGCGCGGGTGAGCTTGATCTGACCATGGCTCAGCTCGTTAAGCGTTTGGACAGTCCCTTTGCCGAACGTGGGCGTGCCGAGCACCAGGCCGCGGCCATAATCCTGGATAGCACCGGCAAAGATTTCCGACGCCGAGGCAGAGAGACGATTGACCAAGACGCCTAGGGGGCCATCGTACAGAGTGCCTGCCTCGCTATCGCCGTAGAGCTGAATACGCCCTTGGGCGTCACGAACCTGAACCGTGGGGCCGCGGTCAATAAATAGACCGATCAGCGAATTGGCCTCTTGTAGCGCGCCACCGCCGTTGTTGCGCAGGTCAAGCACAATGCCTTCCACGCCTTCTTCTTTAAGGTGTTCGACTTCTTTGGCAACATCACGGGTGGTGCTGCGATACTCCTCTTCACCGGCTTGCCACGCATCGAAATCAACATAGAACGTCGGTACGTTGATGACCCCCAGGCGGTGGGGTTCGCCATCACGCTCTACCTCGATAATTTCACTGCTGGCAGCTTGGTCTTCCAGGCTAACGGTGTCGCGGGTAATCTCAACGGTTTGTGAGCGGGTCATGTCGACTGCTTGGGCGGGTACCACATCCAAGCGGACCACTGAACCTTTGGAGCCGCGAATCAGATCAACGACATTGTCCAGGCGCATGCCCACAACGTTAACCATCTCGCCTTCTTCCTGGCCAACGGCAATGATGCGATCTGCGGGTTCGAGTACGCCTGCGCGCTCGGCTGGCCCGCCGGGCACTAAGCTTGCAACTTTAACGTACTCGCCGTCCGATTGAAGCAAGGCGCCAATTCCTTCAAGAGAGAGGCTCATCTGAATATCGAAAGATTCGCCCTGGCGGGGCGAGAGGTAGCCGGTATGAGGGTCAATGCTGCCGGTAACCGCCGCCATTAGCACGCCGAAAACGTCTTCTGCTTCGGTTTGCTCCAATCGCGTCAATTGGCCTTCATAGCGCTGGCGCAGATTGGTTTCAATCTGTTCGTTGTCTTGGTCGGTTAGGGCAAGTGTCAGTGCGTCGTTTTCGAGCCGTTTGCGCCAAAGCTCATCGAGCTCGCTTTGCCGGGAAGCCCAGGGGGTGTCTTCACGATCGATCTCTAAACGCTCGTTGCTTTCAAAACTAAAGTCGAGACCTTCATCAAGTTCGGCTAGCAGTGACTCAAGGCGAGCGCGTTGGCGATCGCTAAAGGTGTTGTACAGACTAAATGCGTCGTCCAGGTCGCCATTAAAAAGGGCGTCGGCCATGTTGGTTTCTAAATGGCGGTAGGGCTCGATATCACTACGCAGCAAGTAAGCCCGCTGACCGTCAAGAATATCCAAATAGCGTTGGAACGCATCTTGCGACCATGCGTCGTCAAAATTTATGTCAGCGTAGTGGCCGTAGCGGAGCGAATCCGCAATTTCCACTGCCGCCTGGCGTTGTTCATCGGTCGGCTCGAGTTGCGCAAAGGCAGCAGGGCTGGTAACAACCAGCATGACCGCCAGGGCGACCGAACGCGAAAGCGTTGCAAACAAGCTCATCAGTCAAGCTCTCCCGGATTTGTGTACACTCATTCTTCCCTAGACTCGCATTTGACCCATGAGTTGCGTAGGCCGAGGGAGTATTGTAGCAGGTCGCCTGCGCTATGAGACTCAATCATTACTGTTACGAGGATTTCAATGTCCGAGACTTTCAACGCTGACCGTTTAACGCGTCTATGTGACTTTTTACGTCATTCCCCGACACCCTGGCACGCCGCAAGCAATATGGCCTCGCGATTGGAGCAAGCCGGTTTTCAGCGGCTGGAAGAGAAGGCGAACTGGCATCTGTCGCCGGGCAAACGTTACTACGTTACCCGAAATGACTCAGCCATCATTGCTTTTCAATTGCCTACGTCAAATTTAACCGCGTTGCGCATGATGGGGGCACACACCGATAGCCCTGGCTTGCATCTAAAGCCCAACGCGACCCAGCGCTCTGCGGGCTGGCTGCAGTTAGGCGTTCAAGTATACGGTGGCGTGCTGCTCGCCCCTTGGTTTGATCGTGATTTGGGCTTGGCGGGGCGCGTACATGTCCGTCACGCCGATGGACAACTAGAAAGCGTGTTGCTCAATATCAATCGCGCTATTGCCACCATACCCAGCTTGGCAATCCACCTGGATCGGGATGTGAACAGCGGACGCCCAATCAATGCACAGACGCAAATGGCGCCGGTGTTGATGCAAAGTGAGGCGGCCACGTTCGTTGAGTTAGTAGGGCAATGGCTTGAAGAGCAGCATGGCTTGCGTGCCGTGGAAGTGGTCGATTTCGAGCTAGGCTTTTATGATGTGCAGCCGCCATCGCTAGTGGGCGTCAAGCAGGAGCTGGTGGCGAGCGCCCGGTTGGATAATCTGCTTTCCTGTTTTATGGGGTTGGAAGCGCTGTTGGACAGCGATGGTAGTCAGGGCGCCCTGTTGGTAGCCAATGACCACGAGGAGGTGGGCAGTGCCAGCGCCTGCGGCGCTCAAGGTCCTTTTCTGGCGGATGTGCTAACGCGTATTAACAGCCAGTTAGGGGGCAAGGACGGCGAAAAGGGCAATGACGAGTCGCTGATTCAACTGATTCAGTCGTCGTTGATGATCTCTTGCGATAACGCCCACGCGCTACACCCTAACTTCCGTGACAAGCATGATGAACGCCACGGCCCAGCGATTAACGGCGGTCCGGTGATCAAGGTAAATGCTAGCCAGCGCTACGCTACCAATAGCGTGACAAGTGCCCTGTTTCGTGATGTGTGCCGTGAGGCAGATGTGCCGGTGCAGTCGTTTGTGACACGTGCTGATATGGGTTGTGGCAGCACCATTGGGCCTATCACTGCCACAGAGTTAGGTGTGCCTACCATTGATGTCGGCGTGCCGCAGTGGGCGATGCACTCGGTTCGGGAGACCGCAGGCACGAAAGATGTAGAATATCTAACCCGCGCTTTAACGCTGTTTTTAAACCGTCCAACGCTGAGCTAACCGTGTTGGTCTAGCCTAAATCGGGAAAAACAAAAAGCCCGCTAACAATGTTAGCGGGCTTTTTATAAGCTTTGGTGGCTACGCCCTGATTTGAACAGGGGACCCCATCATTATGAGTGATGTGCTCTAACCAGCTGAGCTACGTAGCCTTTCAACGGGGGCGAATGGTACTGACAAAACTGATTTTAGTCAATATTTTATTGCTCCCGTAGAGGAGCTACCGCTTACACATTGAAGCGGAAGTGCACCACGTCGCCATCTTTGACGATGTACTCTTTACCTTCCAGGCGCCATTTGCCTGCATCTTTGGCGCCTTGCTCGCCGCCGAGTGATACAAAATCGTCATAGGCGACGACTTCAGCACGAATAAAGCCTTTCTGAAAATCAGTGTGAATCACACCAGCGGCTTCTGGGGCCGTGGCACCCTCTTTCACTGTCCAGGCGCGAACTTCTTTAACACCGGCAGTGAAGTAGGTTTGTAGACCCAGCAGGGAGTAACCAGCGCGAATGACTCTATCAAGGCCTGGCTCTTCCATGCCCATCTCACTGAGGAACATGGAGCGCTCTTCATCGTCCAGCTCAGCGATTTCAGCTTCCAGCTGGTTGCATACGGGCACTACCAGTGCGCCTTCCTCGGCGGCGATTTCGTTCACGATATCCAGGTAGGGATTGTTCTCGAAACCGTCTTCATTGACGTTGGCAATGTACATGGTGGGCTTGAGGGTCAAAAAGCCAAAGCTCTTCACCTGACGCTGCTCTTCTTCGCTTAAGCCAAAGCTGCGCAGCGGTAAGCCTTCTGCTACGTGGGGTTGGATGCGGTCAAGGATCGCCTTGGTGGCAATGGCGTCTTTATCGCCGCCCTTCACCGAGCGAACCAGTCGTTGGCTGGCTTTTTCGACGGTATCCAGATCAGCCAGGGCCAGCTCTAAATTGATAGTTTCAATATCCGCGCGGGGGTCGACCTGATTGGCTACGTGAATGACATTGTCGTTATCGAAGCAGCGTACCACGTGGGCAATCGCCTGGGTTTCACGGATGTTGGCCAGGAATTTATTGCCCAGGCCTTCGCCTTTGGAAGCGCCTGCGACCAAGCCCGCGATGTCGACGAACTCCATGGTGGTCGGCAGCACTTTCTGCGGTTTGACGATCTCAGCGAGCTTGTCGAGGCGCGGGTCGGGCATCGGGACGATACCCACGTTCGGCTCTATGGTGCAGAAAGGGAAGTTTTCTGCATCGATGCCTGATTTGGTCAATGCATTGAATAGTGTGGACTTGCCGACGTTGGGCAGGCCGACGATGCCGCAATTGAAACCCATAAAATGTTCCTGAGAATAAGAGGGTGAGGCGTAAAAGTTATTGCCATTCTACGAGATGCGCTAGCTACCAGCCACCGGCTTGGTTAGTCTGGCCTTAGGCTGTGCAATTGATTCATGGCTTTGGCCCAGTCGCCTGCCAGTGCGAGTGGAAGGGTAGTGATGCATTCGTCCATCGCGCGAACGATAGCTTCCTGTTCAGCCTTGCCAGGGCGTCCCAGTACATAGTTGGTGACCTGGCGCGCCTCACCAGGGTGGCCAATGCCAATCCTCACCCGATGAAACTGTTTCTGATTGCCTAGCGCGCTGATGATATCGCGCAGGCCGTTGTGGCCGCCGTGACCGCCACCGGTTTTATAGCGTGCCAGCCCAGGCGGAAGATCTAGTTCGTCATGGGCGACCAGCAAATTTTCGGGTGCTAACTTGAAAAACTGACACAGGGCTGCCACCGAGGCGCCGCTGCGGTTCATAAAGGTAGCAGGATTGAGTAAGTGTAGTTCCTCATCCCCCAGGCGCACTTTGGCGTAATGGCCAAGAAACTTCTTTTCGGGGCGCAGTTCTGCATGAGCACTTCGCGCAATAGCGTCTACCAGCCAGAAGCCTGCATTATGCCGCGTGGCGTCATATTCTGCGCCGGGGTTGCCCAATCCAATAATGGCCATTACCTGGCTCATCTTCCCACCTCCTAGCCACTTTAAAGGAGAATTCTCAGCATGGTGCCAGCGGCAGCCCTAAAAAAAATCAAGCGCCGAGGCGCTTGATTCTAACATCATGTCCGCATTACGGGGCCATGCAGGCATGGCCCCGATGGGATGCTTCATGCTGCGTACTTACTCGGCGCTAGCGCCTTCTTCACCTTCGTCTTCGCCTTCACCATCTTCATCTTCTTCGGTACGAACTTTCACTTTGGTGATGCTCAGTACCGCATTGTCGTGCTCTTCGCCGTGGGACAGGTCAACAGAAGTGACGCCGGCCGGCAGGGTAAGGTCAGACAGGTGCAGCGTAGTGCCAAGCTCAACAGCAGCGATGTCGACTTCAATGAAGTCAGGCAGGTCTTTCGGCAAGCAGCTGATCGCAACTTCGTTGGCCAGTACGTGCAGTTCACCGCCTTGGTCTTTAATACCTACACACTTCTCTTCGCCCGTCACGTGCAGCGGCACGTTCATGGTGATTTCGTGGGTAGCATCAACGCGCAGGAAGTCAGCGTGGGTTAGCAGCGGCTTGAAAGGGTGACGCTGCAGGTCACGAACAACCACTTGCTCTTCTTTACCGTCGATCATCAGCTTGATGACTGAGGAGAAGAAAGATTCGTCTTCAATCGCCTTGTAGAAAGCGGTTTTTTCTACAGAGATGGACTGCGCGCCTTTTTCACCACCGTATACAACGGCAGGTACTTGCTGGTTCGCACGACGCAGGCGGCGGCTCGCACCTTTCCCCAGGTCGTTACGAACGCTGGCTTTCAGGATAAAATCAGACATGGAATTGCCTCTTAGTTTAAGTAAGGAAGACGCCGCCGACCGCGACCAGACGACGACGTTTCCGTGGCCCCAAAAGGGGGCTATATCGTCAGGCGATTAGTGGAACATCGCACTGACAGATTCTTCGTTGCTGACCCGACGAATCGCTTCAGCGATTAGGCCCGCAACGCTCAACTGGCGAATTTTGCCGCTCCGACGTGCAACGTCAGAGAGCGGGATGGTGTCGGTCACCACCACTTCATCCAGTACGGAGTTGGTAATGTTATCAACCGCTGGGCCTGACAGGATCGGGTGCGTTGCGTAAGCCACAACGCGCTTTGCGCCGTGATCCTTGAGCGCTTCACCGGCTTTACACAGCGTGCCTGCGGTGTCGATCATATCGTCGACCACGACACAGGTGCGGCCTTCAATCTCACCAATGATGTGCATCACCTGGGCTTGATTCGCCTGAGGGCGACGCTTATCAATAATGGCGAGATCGGCATTCAGCTGTTTGGCGATGGCACGTGCGCGAACAACGCCGCCTACGTCGGGAGAAACCACGACAAGGTCGCTGTAATTCTGACGCTCGATATCATCCAGCAAAATCGGTGAGCCATAGACGTTGTCGACCGGCACATCAAAGAAGCCTTGAATCTGATCCGCATGGAGATCCATGGTCATCACGCGGTCAACGCCTGCCTTGACCATCATGTCGGCCACTACTTTGGCGGAAATAGGTACGCGCGCCGAGCGTACGCGGCGATCCTGACGTGCATAGCCAAAGTAAGGCAGCACAGCGGTAATGCGAGTTGCCGAGGCACGACGCAGTGCGTCGACCATCAGAATCAACTCCATCAGATTGTCGTTGGTCGGTGCACAGGTGGACTGCAGGATGAAGACATCCTTGCCGCGCACGTTCTCATTGATCTCGACTGCGATTTCGCCGTCGCTGAATTGACCTACCGTAGCGTTACCCATACGGCTGTCTAAGCTCTCGGCAATTTTTTGAGCGAGTGCGGGATTAGCATTCCCGGCGAAAACCATCAATTTTGACACGCGCAACCACCTTTGCAGTGTTGGGGATCGGGGGAAAAACGCAGGCCATTGTTGGGTTGGCTGGGGTACCAGGATTCGAACCTGGGAATGCCGATACCAAAAACCGGTGCCTTACCACTTGGCGATACCCCAGCAATAACCTAACGCGCTGACCGGGCGCTTTTAGCTGCCCAGAGCGGGACTATAAACTGCCCAGAGCGGGCCTATAAAAAGCCCAGATCGCGACTATAAATAGCCCAGAGCATCATATAGGGGAGAGGTGTTGAGTCCGCGCGCTACCCATGTCGACCAACGTGGGCTCGCTAATTGCGCGATTGCCTGTGCCGTTTGCTGCGACTCAAAGGCAGCGAACACGCAAGCGCCCGTACCGGTCAACCGACTAGGTGCGTGCTGTGCAAGCCAGTCAAGGGCTTCCGCAATGGGCGGATAGCGTTCTTTTACGACAGCTTCACAGTCATTGCGCCACTCCGGCGCTCCCCCCTGCAGTGCGCGCGCCATAGTAATGGGGCGGCTGTCACGTGTCAATTGCGGGTCTTGAAAGATACCGGGCGTCGACACGCTAATGCCGGGGTGAATAATGACGAACCAGGGGGTATCAAGCGTCACCAATGACAGCTGTTCCCCGATCCCTTCCGCCCACGCGCTATGGCCGTGTACGAAAACGGGTACGTCGGCCCCAAGCTGTAACCCCAAACGTGCCAGTTCCTCTAGCGACAGATTCAACTGCCAGAGATGATTCAACCCCACCAGCGTCGTCGCCGCGTTGGAACTGCCGCCCCCTAAGCCGCCACCCATGGGCAACTGCTTGTTAATAGACAGGGTGGCTCCCAGCAACGTGCCGCTGTGGCGCTGCAGTAACCTGGCTGCACGTACGATTAGATTGTCATCGTGATGCACGCCGCTGACCGCTTGGGTGAGCTCAATGTCGCCATCGTCGCGAGCCGCCAGGGTCAGGTGATCATTCAGGTCGATAAACTGAAAGAGCGTCTGCAGCGAGTGGTAGCCGTCTTCCCGGCGGCCCACGATGTGTAGCATGCGGTTAAGCTTGGCGGGGGCCGGTAATGTCAGCTGCGCGTTCATTAAAACGATTACCCTTACTCGTCGCTGGCTTGCCACTGATTGACCACGAGCGTAATGCGTACATCGTCGTAGTTCATGATTAACCGGCGCGGCAGCCACATGCCTTCAAACTGTTCCCAGTCACGATAATCGATCTCCCAGCCGTCTTGTGCCAAGTGGCTGGGGAAGCCGAGTTCATCGGTTTCCAGTTCGTAGCTTGCGTTTTCGCCGGGCAGCCCACGCACCCAGTTGGGCATGGCAGTGACGGGTAACGACCAGCCCAACTGTTCTTCCATAAGCGCTTCTGGGGTTTCTGCCTCAAAGCGACCGTCGCTATTAGAGAGTGAGAAGCGACCTTCACGACCCTCAAGCACATTGCGCCCACCACCAAACGGTCCACTGATCAGCATGCGGAAATAGTATGGGGTCTGATTCCAGTCTAGATTGGCGCTGACGTTCTCTTGGGGGGTGCGCAGCCCTGCTTTGCCGACGAGTGTCCAAGTATCGAATGCTACTACGTCAGCCTGTTGACGCTCCCACTGACCCGCTTGTCGGCCGCTTTCATCTACTGGGCCCTGTGAGGCACACCCTGCCAGGAACAAGAGGGCAAGGCCCAATACCCACAAGCGCGTAAAGGCAGGGAGAGAAGGTGAGCGTAGCGGAAAGGACATCAGTGTCGGCATAAACGGGCTCCATGTTGGGAAATGACGGCGCAAGCGTAACATGATGGGGCGCCGTCGGGTGACGTAGCGTTAGGGTGTCACTGGCGGTGTTAGTTCAGGATAGCGCTCAAGCAAGTTGTCGATCTGAGGATGCAAGTTGGTGCGCTGCATAATCTGCTGGATCAGGCGGCGTGCCTCTTCTTCACGTCCTAGCGCCTGCAATACCTCGGCTAAATGGGCGGCGACCTCTTGGTCGGGTAGTTGGGTATAAGCGCTTTCAAGCCAGAGAAGCGCTTCTTCGGGCTGGCCCAAGCGGAAGTACACCCAGCCCATGCTATCGAGCACGGCGGGGTTGTCAGGGTCGGCTTCGTAGGCGCGTTCGATGAGTTCAAATGCCTCTTGTAGGCGCCCAGGCAGGTTAAGGTCTGCCAGCGTGTAACCTAGCGCATTGAGAGCTTCGGCATTGTTTGGGTCGGTGCGCAACACTTGTCGTAAATCCTGCTCCATACCCTCGATATCACCTGCTTCCCAACGACGCATGGCGCGCATATAAAGCAGGGCGGCATCATCGGGTGTGCGGTTGATTTCGCGATCCAATAATGCGTTCGCGTCGGCGGGCTGGTTCATCTCATCCAGTAACTGGACTTCGAGCATCACCAGTTCAGTGAAATAGTTGTCAAAGCGCATCCGCTCAATGCGCAGAAAGGCGCGGGCATCCAGTAGGCGGTCTTGTTCCACCAGCATTTGCGCTGCGGCCGCGCGAGCAGGCAAAAATTCATCGCCTTCGCTCACTTGGCGGTAATAGAGTAGCGCGTTGTCGGTCTCGCCCTGAGCTTGGGTAATCGTTCCGAGCAGGAAGTAGGCTAGATTCGGTACCTCCGGCTGCCCGATCAAAGGCTGCAACAGCCGCTTAGCAGGTTCAGGGTGTCCCTCTTCCAGATACAGCTGGGCCAGTGATAAACGCAGATCCTGGTTGCCGCCATGACTTTCCAGCAACGCGTTGGTTTGCACTTCAGCCGCACTAATATTGTTAAGGCGGATTTCTGCTTGGGCTAGTAGCAAGATAAAGCGCGCATCGTCAGGGGCGAGTTGCAGGCCTTGCTGAGCCGCCTTCCGAGCAGCCGAGTAGTCTTCCATCTCTAGCGCAAGACGTGCCCTTACCAGCCACAATGTTGCTAATTCAGGGTCGAGCAGCGCGACTTGATCAAGACGCCGCTGGGCTACGGTGGTGTCGCCAAGGGCCGCTTCAATCAAGGCTGTACCCAGCAATACATCGCTATGGTGTGCTAACTGATCGGCGTTGGGTTGCGCTAGGTGGTCGCGCAGTTGCTGAGCAATGAGGGTAAGAGGCGCGCCTTCTTCGGCCACGGCAATTTCTGCAAAGGCGGTTATATCACCATGGCCGCCAGCGTTGGCAATATCCAGACGCTGTTCGAGGCTGTCGAGCCAGTCACCGCGCTGTAATGAAAAAGCCGCCAGCAGACGATTGGGGGCTTCTGCTTGTGGAGCCAGTTCACGCCAACGTAGCGCAGACGCTTCTACTAAAGCGGCTTCATTGCCAAAGCGGGCAGCGAACGTGGCGCGCTCGGCAAGCGCTGGCTCGCGGTAGCGTTGCGCCGCTTCAAGATAACCTTGGCTGGCAAGGCGATAATTGCCGCGCTGGCCGGCCAGCTCAGCCCCCAGTAAGGTGCTAAGGCCGGCAGCATCAAGCCCCCGCGTGATAGGGGGTGCTTCATGCATGGGGTCATCGGCCCAGGTGCCCAAGGGGCCATCCTGCTGGCTCGATGTCGATTGGCAGCCGCCGAGAAATAATGCGGCCACCACTGGCAGTAGCGCTAAGCGCGGTCCAGACGTATTGGAAAGTGCAAAGCCCAGCAATGAAGAGCCCAAAATAGTAGGGCCTGAAAAGGTAGAACGAGGTCGCATGCGTCTCTCGATTAAGTGGCCGAATGCTCAGCATAGCGGCTTGCCTGCCTGCGGCAAAGTGGTGTGGGCCAGATGATAGCCTGCTGTGATAGAATGTTCCTCCTTGAAAAAGTGGTCAGCCATCTTTATGCCTGTTGTTAGGCAGTGCCTGAACCACGCCAAAGACTTGTTTTAGCAAGCCCTAATTGACGGTGCGGCCGCTTAAGACCGGCGGTCGGCGAAAGTCCGACACACTAGCGAAGACGCATAACGCATGACGCTTCTTGCCCTGGGAATAAATCATCGTACCGCCAGCGTGGCCGTGCGTGAGCAGGTGGCTTTTTCGCCAGCGCAGCTTGATACCGCGTTGGCTGAGCTGCGCAGCCTGCCACAAATACATGAAGCGGCGGTGCTATCTACTTGCAACCGCACGGAGCTTTACTGTGTCACGGATGCGGCTGGCGAGCAGGCGGTACTCAATTGGCTCGGACGCTTTCATAACTTGCGCGTCGATGAGCTGACCCGCTGTGCCTATCACTATTTAGACAACGATGCGGCGCGTCACTTGATGCGTGTCGCGGTGGGTCTTGATTCCATGGTGCTGGGCGAACCTCAGATTTTGGGGCAACTGAAAGATGCCTATCAACAGGCGCGTGACTCGAAAGGATTGGGTGGCGAACTTGAACGCCTGTTTCAACACACCTTTGCCGTAGCCAAGCAGGTGCGTACCGAAACCGGTATTGGCAAAAACCCTGTCTCGGTGGCCTATGCCGCGGTCAGTATGGCTAGTCGCATTTTCGATGATTTCAGCCGCTCACGCGCACTGCTCATTGGTGCTGGCGAAACCATTGAGCTGGTCGCCCGGCACTTAAATGAAGCCGGTGTTCGCCAACTAACCGTGGCCAACCGGACGCGCGAACGTGCCGAGCTCGTGGCCGGGCCGTTAGGGGGAACGGCCATCACCTTGCAAGAGATCCCCGACGCCCTTGAGCACGCCGATATCGTGATCTCTTCGACTGCGGCACCGCTGCCTATACTCGGCAAAGGCATGGTGGAGCGGGCGCTAAAAAAACGTCGCCACCGGCCGGTGTTTATGGTGGATATCGCCGTGCCCCGGGACATCGAGCCCGAAGTGGGCGAGTTGGCCGATGTGTTTCTCTACACCGTAGACGATTTAGAAGAGGTGATTCAAGAGAACCGTCGCCATCGTCAAGTCGCCGCTGATCAAGCGGAGTCGCTAATAGAGCACGGGGTGGGCAGTTGGCAGCATGAGCGGCGCATTCGCAACGGTGGTGAATTGATACGCGACTATCGCCAGCACGGTGAAGCACTGCGTGATCTTTCTAAAGACCAGGCTCTTGAGCGGTTAGCACGCGGTGAAGACCCTGCTAAAGTCATCGAACGTCTAGCGCATCAACTGACCAACCGCTTGCTGCACCAGCCTACCCAGGCGATACGCGATGCGGCGTCCGAAGAACATCATGAGCTGTTGAATGCCGCGCCGCGCCTGCTGTTACCCGCTAAACCAGCCTTTGAAACCACGCCTGCGCCCCCGGCTAACCGCCAGAAGGATGATACGCCCGCATGAAAGAGACTTTGCGCCAACGCCTAGACAGCTTTACAGAACGCTTTGAAGAGCTGGCGATGCTGCTATCTGATCCTGAAGTGATCAATAACCAACAACGCTTTCGCGATTACTCGCGAGAATATGCTGAGCTCGAGGAACTGGTGGCCGCTTGGCAGCGCTATCGTGACATCGAAACCAATATGGATGAGGCCGAGGTGCTTAGCCGCGACAGCGACGCGGACATGCGCGAGCTGGCGGAAATGGAGCTGAGCGAGGGGCGTGAGCGGCTAGCCGAGTTGGATACCGAGCTCAAACGTTTGTTGGTGCCGAAAGACCCTGATGATGGGCGGGGGGTGTTTTTAGAAGTACGCGCCGGTACCGGCGGCGACGAGGCGGCTATTTTTGCGGGTGATCTGTTTCGCATGTATTCACGCTATGCGGAAAAGCGCGGGTGGCGGGTGGAAGTCGTCAGCGCTAACCATGGCGAGCAGGGCGGTTACAAAGAAATTATTTCCAGGGTAAAAGGCGATGGTGTTTACGCTCAGTTAAAATTCGAATCGGGCGCGCATCGAGTGCAGCGCGTACCTGCCACTGAATCTCAAGGCCGCATTCACACCTCCGCTTGCACCGTTGCCGTCATGCCTGAAGTAGACGACGTTGGTGATATCGACATCAATCCGGCCGATCTGCGCGTGGATACCTATCGTTCCAGTGGTGCTGGCGGCCAGCACGTTAACACCACGGATTCCGCCATCCGCATTACCCACTTGCCGACCGGCGTTGTGGTGGAGTGCCAGGAAGAGCGCAGCCAGCACAAAAACCGTGCAAAAGCGATGTCGCTGTTGGCAGCCAAGCTCAAACGCAATGCGGTAGATTCCCAGCGCCAGGAGCAGGCGGACGCCCGCCGCTCGCTGGTGGGCTCGGGGGACCGCAGCGAACGCATCCGCACTTATAACTTTCCCCAAGGCCGGATTACCGACCATCGCATCAATTTGACCCTTTATAAACTGAGTGAAGTGGTCAGCGGTGAGCAGTTGGATGACGTGATAAACCCACTGATTCATGAGTATCAAGCGGAACAGCTCTCAGCGCTTCAGGATGCCTAATGTCGCTTGATGTGCTTCTGAAACAGGCTGCCAAGCGGCTTCAGGCGGCGGGGTCTGCCTCGCCGCGAGTCGATGCTGAGGTCCTGATGTGCCATGTGCTCGAGCGGGATCGTACCTGGCTTTATACCTGGGGCGATAAAATGTGCTCCGCCCAGGAGCAAGCACGCTTTGATGCACTCATCGACGCTCGTGCAGAGGGCAAGCCGGTCGCATACCTGACGGGCGAGCGCGAGTTCTGGGGGTTGCGCCTAGCGACCTCGTCCACGACGCTTATTCCCCGGCCCGATACTGAAACCCTGGTCGAGATTGCACTGAGCCGAGTAACGCGTATTTCAGGCCGCCTGCTTGACCTAGGTACTGGTACTGGCGCCATTGCATTGGCGTTTGCCAGCGAGCAGCCGGGATGGCAAGTCGTGGGCGTTGATGTGCGTCAAGAGGCGGTGGAGCTGGCAACCCGTAATGCATACGCCTTAGGGATTGCCAACGCCCGTTTTTTGCACAGTGATTGGTTTGGCACGCTGCCAAGCGATGGTAATGCTGAAACGTTTTTCAATATTATTGTCAGTAATCCCCCCTATATCGCTGCCGATGACCCCCATCTTGATGAAGGGGATGTGCGCTTTGAGCCCCGCTCAGCACTCGTTGCCAAGGCCGATGGCATGGCTGATTTATTGCATCTGGTAGCCACCGCTCGGCGCTATTTGGCGGCATCTGGCTGGCTCCTGCTGGAGCACGGGTATACCCAAGCCGCAAAGGTGCGCCTTGCACTCACCAGCGCTGGCTATCAAAACGTTGAAAGTGTGCGTGACCTGGGAGGGCATGAACGGGTTACTCTAGGGCGCCTAATAACAGCCACTTAAGCGCATTGAGTTCAAGCAACCGCGCTCACTTCCATGAGCGTTGCGAATTCCCCAGCGCTGACTCAAGGGGTTAATTTAATAATTAACGGGTTGATTAGAATTTGTATATAAATGATCGGCTCACTCAGCGTCATTATAGTACAACCTTTAGCGAGGGGCTCGCATGAAGGACTTCGGTATTAAGGACTTTGGCATCAAGGACTCTGGCATGAAACCTAAAAATAGAACGCTGGACCGTATCGATCTTAAAATCCTGCACTGCTTGCAGGAGAACGCGCGTATTTCTTATGTGGATCTTGCCTCTGAAGTTGGGTTATCCACAACCCCTTGCCTCGAACGCGTTAAGCGCTTAGAGAAAGCGGGCATTATTCGTGGATATCAAGCCATTCTCGATCCTCGCGCATTGAAAGCTAATTTATTAGTCTTTGTCGAAATCAGTTTAGAAACACAATCACCTGCGGTATTCGATGAGTTTCGCCGTGCTGTCGAGAAACTTCCCCAGATTCAAGAGTGTCATTTAGTATCAGGTCAGTTTGACTACATTCTGAAGTGCCGTATTCCCGAAATGGCGGCGTATCGCCAATTATTGGGTGATGTGGTGTTAACGCTCCCTGGGGTGAAAGAGTCCAAGAGTTACGTGGTAATGGAAGAAGTAAAAGAGAGCTTTAATTTGCATATCCCTGCTTTCGAGGAATTTGAGGATAAATGAGCCGATGATGGATGATCAGGCGCTGCTGCGCTATAGCCGCCAAATCATGCTGCCCGAGGTCGATATCGACGGCCAAGAGCGCATGCTATCTGCTCATGCCGTCATCATTGGTGCGGGCGGCTTAGGCTCGCCTGCGGCGCTCTATTTAGCCGCCGCTGGGGTAGGACGGATCACCATCGCCGATGCCGATCACGTTGAGCTTTCTAATCTTCAGCGTCAAATAGCGCATCAGCAGGCAAGCATTGGTTTGAACAAAGCCCACTCGGCCCAGGCCAGTATGCAAGCGCTTAATCCGCACTGCGAAGTTGTGGCGTTAGACCAATATGCAGAAGGTGAAGCGCTGGGGCAATTGATAGCGTCTGCGCAGGTGGTGCTGGATTGCACCGACCGTTTCTCAAGCCGCTATGCGGTCAATGAGGCGTCGCAAAAAGCCGGTGTGCCCCTTATTTCCGGTGCGGCCATTCGCTTTTCAGGCCAGCTGGCAGTGTTTGATCCGCGCGACGAGTCTTGCCCTTGCTATGCTTGTCTTTACCCGCCTGACGAGCGTGGCGAAGAAGCGCTAAGCTGTTCAGAGAGTGGCGTGATGGCGCCCTTAGTAGGCTTGATCGGCTGTTTTCAAGCGGTTGAGGCCTTCAAGCTGCTTAGCGGTGCAGGCACACCCCACCAAGGGTTATCCACTTTTGATGGGTTAAGCGGCCAATGGCGACACTTTCAAGTTCCCCGAGACCCTGCCTGTGCAGTTTGTGCTCATCGTCGTTAAGCATGGGACAGCGCTTTCCGCTCACACTTCGGTTTCATCCTGCTTAATAGCTTGAGCGGTGGTGGTACGTTGTTCTTTGGTTGCTTTTTGAGCCGTGGCGCCTGAAGAACTACTTAGCATCGATGGCGTTGTTGAGCTGCCTGAAGCGTCGTTAAAAGCACTTTTGAGTATCTCGTTATCCGGGTTCATATCGATACTGCCATGGAAAACACTGCCATCTTCCAGTATCAAGCAAGGGGCGACAATGGTACCTGAGACATGGGCGCCTTTGTGGATCGTCGCGCGGTGTAGTACCACGAGATTGCCGGTGACTTCTCCTGATACGTGCAGCGTATGGGCAAAAACATCGCCTTTAATATAACCCTTTGCACCCAGTGTCACCGTGTGCTGCTTGCAGGTGATAATGCCGCTAACACGCCCCTCTACTGTCAAGTCCTCATCGCTATTAATGTCCCCTTCCACTTGCGTATTGCTACCAATGACAGACAGGCTTGAACGCGCATGGTTGGCTGTCGAGCCCTGGGCCGAAGAGGAGGTAGCTTCAGGCGTGATGAGCGCGGCTGCTTTATTTTCAGGTGGGGCATTCTTCGCTTTCGTAAACATGGGTGGCTCCTGATGAATGACGACAAGGTCTCTTTTGGCAGCGTGTTAACAGCTAAAAAGTTCTGATCAAGCACTTTAATCTGCTTATTCAAACAACAAAGCTTGGAGTTAAGCCGAGTGAGAGGGCTTATTCGGGCTGCCGCCGCTTCATGAGAGAGCGTATAACGTTAACTGGGGTAACCACATCTGAAGCGACAGGGCACCAGTATGGGCATTCAAGCATGGTTTATTATTTTTGGTGTTGGCGCAATGATGCTGATTGTATGGGACGGCAAGCGCCGTAAACGTCAACAGACTACCTCGGGTGCCCCTGACCGCTCGCCATCGTTATCAATCGTAAGTGCTTCGCCCATGCCTAGCGAGCCACTTGGAGGAAATACACCCCTCACATCGGTGGCGACAACTAGAGCGTTCCCAGTGGTTGAGCGCAGCGATGTCGGGACGAGCATCGGTGCAGCCACGCATATTTCAGGCAAAGTCATTGCAGATGAGCCGGTATTCATTAAAGGTCGCATAACGGGAACCGTCATTGCGCCTAATCACACTGTTTCAGTGACGGCGACCGGCCACGTCACCACTTACATGGAAGGGCATTGTGTCGATATTGATGGACATTTGGTAGGCACGCTTAAAGCGAATAACCGCGCCATCGTGCGAACGCGGGCACGCATTCAGGGGGTGATCGAAGCGCCTCGGCTAGCCTGTATGCCAGGCGCGTGGCTGCAAGTGGACGTCGCCCACCAAGCCAAGTGTCATCGACCAAAGGTGGCTCTGGTCTCGTAAAGAGTGTCACCGCTGCTGTTTCACTTAATGTGTTATACAAAGGTCTAAAGTTGCCCCAAATCGTTTTAGTTGGCTAATACCTGGCCGATACCTAATGCCATGACTTATAAATGAAAAAGGGAACAACGGGATGAAGCACCTTTCGATTAAGTGGAGCCTGACGGCCGCGTTAGCATTGCTGGTGCTGATGATTGGGTTGATTAGTGGGCTAGGGTTTTATGCAAATCAAAACAGCGCTCAAGCACTGGAAGAACTAACAGCGACCAACGTCAGACTTACCAACTTAGCCAACCGGACACAAGTACACGCATTGAGAGCGCAAACCTTTCTGGATCGTTCGGCGAGTTTTAGTACGCAAGGGAATCCAGAAAAAGGGCAGGAGAGCCTTGCCATGGCGGCCGAGGCCGTGGCGGCTGCAGAGGAGCGCTTTACTGAGTTTCGGGCGGTGCCCATTGATCCTGAAGGCACGCTGGCCCCTCACCGTGATGCCATTATCAGCGCATACGATGCATTTATAACCCAAGGCATATCCCCGTTGCTAGAGGCCGCCCCCTTTCAAATACAGCGTCGTCAAGAAGAATTGGGGGCTTTAAGTGCTGAGCTCGATGCGGCAATGAGCGGATTTATTGCTTATACCGAAGAGCGTGGCGCCAGTGTGCTTCAACATGTCAATCAATTAGCGTCTGTTATTGGTGTTATTGCCCTTACCCTACTCGGCATTTCATTGCTGGCCGCCGTGGCGATCCGTTGGGCCATGATGCGCAGTGTGGTAAGACCGCTTCGCGATGCCAGTGACCATTTTGCTCGGATCGCCGATGGTGATTTAACCGGCCACATTGAAGATCGTGGCCGGAATGAAATAGGCCAACTTTTCAGTGGCTTGGCGGCGATGCAAGAGAAGCTCAAACAGCTGGTGATTGCCTTGCGAGGCAGCAGTGAGCATGTGTTCAATGGTGCTGGCGATATTTCGACAGGAAGCCAGGATCTCTCTTCGCGTACCGAACAGCAGGCGTCAGCACTTCAGCAAACGGCTTCTAGTATGGAAGAGATGGCGACGACCGTGAGTAAGAACGCTGAAACGGCTCAAGAGGCGGATCAACTTTCCGTCGCGGCATCGAAATCTGCGGAGTCAGGTGGCGAAGAAGTTGAGCGGACTGTGCAGCTAATGCGCGAGATTGCCGCCAGTGCCAATCAAGTAAACGACATTATCGGTGTGATTGATTCTATTGCCTTTCAAACCAATATCTTAGCGCTTAATGCCTCGGTTGAAGCAGCACGTGCCGGTGAACAAGGGCGTGGCTTTGCCGTCGTGGCTAGCGAGGTACGCTCATTAGCGACCCGCAGTGCTGATTCCGCCAAAGAGATACGCAGCTTGATAGAACAAACCACCACAAAGATCAACGGTGGCGCCGAACAGGCGGAGCGAAGTGGGCAGACCATTCATCAGACGGTAGACGCCATTCACCAAGTCACCACCTTGATGGGTGAAATTTCGACCGCAACGCGAGAGCAGAATAGTGGTATTGAACAGATCAACGCGGCGCTTACTGAAATGGACTCGGTGACGCAGCAAAATGCTGCTCTGGTTCAACAAACCAGCAGTTCTGCCAGCGCCTTGGAAGGGCAGGCCCGTCAATTAGCCGAGTTGATGGCGACTTTCCGAATTGATGAAAGTGCCACCAGCAATGCGGCGTTAACGCACACACCTGACACCCAAGCGCAAAACGTTAGCAGCCATATGGAACCCGCACCACGCCTACCAGCGGCGCAACGTAAAAAGGCCTCGATTGACGAGTGGGACGAATTCTAAGCCATCATTAATTAAAAGCCGCCGATGGTAAGGTTCACTATCGGCGGCTTTTTGTTTAGCGGCTTGTTAGGTTTATGCGCGGGCCGAAACGCGCAGGCGAACATAATCGGCTGTCCAGTTACCTTGCTCATCCTTTAGGCTGTGGCCTAAGAGCGTTAAGGTATTTTCCACCACTGCTTCGCGTATATCTTCATCAAGCCCATGTAAAAACGGGCTGGCAAAGGTTTCAAGCCATCCAATCATGCCGGTAGGCAGAGGCGTAGGGCGTGGAATTAGCTCAATGCTCTCTACCTTGAACCCTACCGTTTCCAGCATACGACCGTACTCTTGCGGTGTAGGGAAGTACCAGGGATGTCGCCCGCGGGCGCTAATGCCTCGAAATTGCAGGGCGGCAATGAGGGCGGTACAAATGGCGGCTACATTGCCATGACCACCAAACTCGGCCACAAACCGACCCCCTGGTTTCAAAGCCCGTTTCACGCCTGCCAAGACAGCCTGAGGGTCAAGCATCCAGTGCAGCGCCGCATTGCTAAAAACAGCATCAAACTCATGATCGAAAGGCAGCTGGTGACCATCGATAGCACGGGCCGTAATGCCACGCTGGCGGGCTGCCTCCACCATCTCCTCTGACGCATCGACGCCCAGCACATTAGCGCCTAATTGCACTAAGCGCTCAGTTAATGCGCCATCACCGCAGCCGAGATCCAAAATACGTTCGCCGGGTTGGGGGGCTAATAGCTTGACGACTTCACTACCTAATTTAGGCACAAAGTTCGCATTCTGGGCATAGCCGCTGGCGTTCCACTCTTGCCCGGGTGCATTTTGAGAGGTATTAGACATGTCAGCTTCCTGGCGTCGTTATTATTCCATCAAAGGATGATAGTCACATCGGTATAACCATCAGAGTATAGCTGGCTAATGGCTAACTTATTAGATTGGTAACGAAATTCTAATGCAATTATGAGGCGTTATTTTCAGTTATTTAAATCTATCCCCTGTTTGAGTAATGTTACGTAGCTTTCTATCAATAAAAGCTACCATGCAGTTACTATCGCAGAGTGAGTAAACGTATTAATGGACGCATCAATACCGCACTATACCGTTACTTCCCCCGTAGGAATAATTGCCGACACCCATGGCTTATTGCGTGATGAAGCGCTGGTCTTACTGCAGGGATGCGAGTTAATGCTGCACTTGGGAGACGTGGGCAGCAAAGAAGAGGATAAAGCGATTTTGCAGCGCCTTGAAACCATGGCTCCCGTTCACTGCGTGCGAGGTAACATTGATACGGCTGCTTGGGCGGAGAGTTTGCCGATGCATCAAGATATCGTCGTAAATGGTCGCCGTTTGCATCTTGTGCACCGTTTAGAAGACGCCGCTCCCACAACCCATTGCGAGGCCGTTCTTCACGGCCATTCCCATAAACCCCGCAACGAACAACGAGAAGGGACGCTGCTTTTCAATCCAGGCGCAGCGGGCAAACGTCGATTTAAGCTGCCTATTACGCTCGGCAAACTATGGCTTGATCAACGTGGCCTACGCGGTGCGATCATGCATTTGCTGTAGGGTGTTTTCGTAGAATGTTTTGCCGTTCTGAAGACAAATTCTGCCGTTAGCATAAAGCCAAGATGCGGCAAGTAAGAGGCAAGATCAAGGCTCTCCTGCTACGCTTTTCCGTGATGCAATGTCACGGAAAGGAAGGGAGTTCAGGTGAGTGTCATGGAACAGACGACCACCCCAAGACCACGTCATAGCAAGCCTGTTAATTCGTTACAGGTCATGACGCTTAATGTGCATAAAGGCTTTAATGTCTTTAATCGGCGCCATATCCTGCCCGAGCTGCGTGATGCGATAACGACCCACTCCGCTGACCTGGTCTTTCTATAAGAGGTCATAGGCGAGCACCGACAGCATGCCGTTCGCATTCAAGACTGGCCGAGCGTGCCGCAGTACGAATACCTCGCAGATACCCTATGGCCTGACTTTGCCTACGGCCGTAACGCCGTCTATCCCCAAGGCGATCATGGCAACGCGCTGTTGTCCCGCTATCCCATCGTGCAGTACGACAATAAAGATATTTCCATTCCTGATAATGAAAAGCGAGGCTTGCTGCATTGCCAGTTAGACGTCCCTGGCCACGAAGGCGTGCATGCGGTCTGCGTTCATCTGGGGCTGCGGCAAAAACATCGTTTCGAGCAATTGAACGGGTTGTGCCAATTGCTCGAAACGCTACCAGACGAGGAACCGGTCATTGTGGCAGGCGACTTCAATGACTGGCGACGCCAGGCCGACCGTGTGCTAGCGGACTGTGGGCTTTGCGAGGCATTCGTGCAACACCAGGGCCGCCCGGCGAAGACGTTTCCAGCGCGCTGGCCGCTGGTGCGCCTTGACCGTATTTATATACGCCATGCTTCGGTGCGCAATCCCCAGGCCTTGTTCCGAAAGCCCTGGTCTCATCTGTCAGATCATGTACCGCTTATTGCCGAGATATGCTTGTGAATTTCCAATGGACGGAAAGTAACGAAACCGAGTTGCTGATCAACGGAAACGAATATTTTAGTCGCGTCTTTGAGGCCATTCGCGCGGCTCGCGAAGAGATATTAATCGAAACCTTCATCATCTTTAATGATGAAGTAGGCCAGCAACTAAAAGAAGTCTTGTTTGATGCTGCCGCCAGACAGGTACGTATCCACGTTACCGTGGACGGCTATGGAACGGCGGCATTGGACAATGACTATATGACGGCGCTGACGAACGCTGGCATCCGCCTTCATATCTACGATCCCAAACCGCGTTTATTCGGTATGCGCACCAATTTGTTTCGCCGCCTTCACCGCAAAATCGTTGTCGTGGATGGTGATGTCGCCTTTATCGGCGGTATCAATTTTGGCGCCGATCACCTGCCGGATAAGTATGTCATGGGCAAGCAAGACTATGCCCTTCGGGTACGCGGAACGATTGTTAATGACATTCGCGAAGCCGCAGGCGCACTGCTGATTGAGCATCAGGCGGTGCAGGAGCTGCCACCCACGCAGCCTTCATCGTCGCCCACTGGGGGCGCCGCTGTCCGGCTGGCTGTGCGCGACAACACATTTCATCGCAATGATATCGAAAAGCTCTATCTTGAGGCGATTCATGCGGCGAGGTCACGCGTTGTCATTGCCAATGCTTACTTTTTTCCCAGCTATCGCCTATTCCACGAATTACGCAACGCGGCAAGGCGGGGCGTTAGCGTGACGCTCATCTTGCAGGGACGTCCAGATTTGCCCTGGGCCAGAATGTTCTCTAGCTCGCTTTACAGCTATATGTTGCAAGATGGGATTAGCATTTTTGAGTATACCGAGCACCCATTACACGGAAAGATCGCCATCGTTGATGAAGAGTGGTCTACGGTGGGGTCGAGCAATCTCGATCCCATCAGCCTGTCATTGAATCTGGAAGCCAATCTTTTCGTACGTGATAGCCGGCTCAACCAAAGGATCAATGAGCATCTCTCAATGCTCATCGACACCAGCTGTCAAATGATAACGGCTCAAGCCGCAGCCAAAGGTCGCTGGTGGCGGGCACCGCTAATGTTTGTCAGCTTTCACGCCCTGCGTCATTTCCCCAAGCACATGGGGTGGCTGCCCGCGCATGCCGCACGGATGGAAACCCTGACGCCCAGGTCGCAAAAAGCAGACGCGCAAAGGAGTGAGCAGAATGCAGACTAACCGCAAAAAAACGGGCGGTATTCGCTCTGCTCTGCGTACCGCCTGGGCGCGCTGGCTAAAGCATGCCGTCACTTTGTTGCTTTTTACTGTGGTCGCTGCCTTACTGTTTTCGCTGGTTCGGAATATGGAGTGGCAGGCGGTCGTTGAGACACTGCGCGGATATAGCCCTGCTCTGGTCGTCATGGGGGTAGGGGTCACTGCTGCAAGCTTTGCTGTCTTCAGCAGCTATGACCTGCTGGGTAAGTGGTATACCGGGCATACCCTACCCATTACGCAGGTGCTACCGCTAGCGTTCGTATGCTACGCCTTTAACCTCAACCTGGGCGCCTGGGTGGGGGGCATTGCGCTTCGCTATCGGCTCTACACGCAGTTTGGCTTGAGTGTGGCGACGGTGACTCGGGTGTTGAGTGTGAGTTTGACCACTAATTGGCTCGGCTACATGCTGCTTGCGGGTGCGTTATTTACCCTCGGGTATATTGAGTTACCGCCGCACTGGCACATCAGCACGTTAGGTTTGCAATTGGTTGGTGCGGGGTTATTGGTTATTTGCCTTAGCTATCTACTAGCGTCTCGTTATTCCCGCCGGCGTATCTGGCGCTGGCGGGAGCATGACATCGTGCTGCCCTCGCTACGCTTAGCCTTACTGCAATTATTATTGGGAGCGGTTAATTGGTCCTTGATGGCCGTCCTTGTCTACCTTTTGCTACCCCAAGGCGTTTTCTATCCCACTGTTCTCGCAATTCTTCTGGTCAGTAGTATAGCGGGCGTGGTGACCCATATACCCGCCGGCCTGGGCGTCTTGGAGGCCGTGTTCATCGCTATGTTGCAACATCAATTGGCCTCCAGCGAGATTATCGCTGCGCTGATAGGTTATCGAGCGATCTACTTTTTATTCCCTCTCGTGGTGGCATGCATGATGTATCTACTTCTAGAGCGTTGGAGCAAGCGAAAAACAAAGTAAGCATTAAAGGGGGGTGAGAAAAGAGCGTGACGCACGGATACTCAATCAGTGCAGAGGTAAGCTGGTGAGGCTAACTCATAGTCGATAAGATAATAGAATCATGAGAGGTTGCTCTAATGCTTATTAGTGAAAGTGAATATTCTAAGGCGAGGTACCATGAACGACGTTATTGAGTTACTTAAAGCTCACCGCTCCATCCGCAAGTTTAGCGATCGGCAGATTCCCAGTGAGCTACTCCATGAGCTGATTAAAGCAGGGCAGGGCGCTGCTACCTCTAGCCATGTACAGGCATATACCATTATCCATGTGAAAAATCAGACGAATCGGGAGCAAATCGCAGCGTTAGCCGGCGGCCAGGGTTACATTGCTACCTGTGCCGATTTTTTAGTGTTCTGCGCTGATATGAAGCGGCCCACCGAAGCGTCTGAGCATACAGGTGCCAACGTCGTGCGCGGGATGACCGAGCAAATGTTGGTGGCGACGGTGGACACGGCTCTGATGGCGCAAAATGTGGCAGTAGCGGCTGAATCTGAAGGGTTAGGGATCTGTTATATCGGCGGCATTCGTAACAATCCCCAAGAAATTAGTGATCTATTACGCTTACCCAATCATGTTTACCCGGTGTTTGGCATGTGTCTTGGTTATCCAGCGCATGATCCTGAAGTAAAACCACGTCTGCCAGTAGAAGCGATTTTGAAAGAAGACTACTACACTGAGGACGCTGAGCAGGTGAAAACCTTTGATGCCACCATGCAGGCTTACTACCAAGCTCGGAGCAGCAGCAATAAAGATACCGACTGGTCACATAACCTCAAGCCCCTTTTCGATAACAAGCTGCGTCCTCACATGCGTGACTTCTTAACCAAACGTGGTTTTGAAATGAAATAGGGCTAATGGGCCACAGTAAGGGTATAACAAAGCGTCAAAATGAAATGGTTTTGAAAAAATACAATGTGGCCATGAACAGTTTCGCCATCAAGTAATAAGCGCAGTACACTTTTAATAGGATTGTGGAGAAGAGAAAGCTCAACGGTTTATTTGATGATCCCTTTTCCTCGTTTTTCAGGAGCTTCACCGCATGCGCGTATTTTCTAATCCCGTCGGTGCCGGCTCTCTTTGGTTCGACAATCTCACCACGGCTGACGGCATACCTATCGCTTACGACCCCCAGGCTCGGGCATTTGTACCCATGCCGCCGTTCTGCATCAATCGAGACATCATAGGGTGTAACTGGATCGCTCCGAAAGAGGGGGCTTTTTGCCGCTCGTGTGCGATGACGGCGCTGGCCCCTGATCCCAGTCTGCCTAACGCGATACCGAACTGGGCGAAAACCGAAGCGGCGAAGCGCTGGGTATTGGATAACCTGGGGCGCTGGCATTGGTTTCGGCCAGAAGACCCAGGCGCACCACCGGTTTTTCACTTACTAGCGGAAGGGAAGAAGCCCGTGCCAATGGGCCACATAGAGGGTGTCGTCACCATCAGCGTGGCCGAGGTAGACCCTGTATTGGTCACGACCCGTCGTGAGGCACTAGAAGAGCCTTATCGGACAATGATCGGCCATATGCGCCATGAAATTTCCCATATGCTATGGTGGCGGCTAAGCCTGCGTGAGGATTTCCTTGACGCTTTCCGCGAGATGTTTGGAGACGAGCGCCAGGATTATACGGCCGCTCTTCAACGCCACTATCAAGATGGGCCGCCACCCGATTGGAAAGAGCGTTATTTAACGACCTATGCCTCTGCTCACCCACATGAAGACTGGGCCGAAACCGCTGCACATCTGCTGCATTTAACCGATATCGCCGATAGTTTTGCAGCGTCCAATCTTTCTTCGCCAGAGTTGCCCAGCCATCAATGGGAGCCGTACGCAGAACCCGATGCCGAGCATCTGATATATGTAGCCGCGTCGCTCACCGTGGGGGTTAATCATGTTAATCGCGCCATGGGCTTGCCGGATCTTTATCCCTTTGTGCTTTCTGAGGTCGCCCGACGCAAGCTAGCGTTCGTACATGATTGGCTGCGCCGAGGCGCTCAGGGCCTTTGATAGCCGTTGAATTAAAGCCACAGCGCGACGTGTAGAACGCAGCATATCGCCTATACTGACAAAGCATGGCAATAACGACAGCCGACAAGATAAAAAGACGATAAAAACAAAGGCCGATACAACACCGATGACATCGGCCATTTAGCTTGGAGATTGACTGATGAATCTAGACCGCGCTTACCGTCTATTAGCCGCTTTCTATACGTTGATGCTGATCATTGGTGTTATCGCCCTGATAGCAGGTGGCGGAACACTCCTTTCTCCTGTGTACTTGCTGGTGGGCGCATTAGCCGTAATGGGGTTATGGGGATATATCCTTAAGCGCCGGTTTATGAACCCCCGCATGTGGAGGCCCCTAGCGGGAGTATTAGCGGTTGGTATTGTGATTCAGTTATTCATCATGCTCACCACATCACTGTCCAGTGAGTTGTTGACATGGATGCTTACTAGCAGCATTTTTTCCGTCATGCTGGTTATCATGCTTTTCCACTATGGAAATCGCGATCAACCGCTATGGGCCTCTGAAGAAGAGCGAACGGCTGCCCGCCAATTAGAGGCATTATTAACGAACAACTCCTCACTAACTGCCATCAACAGGGATGAAACGCGCGAGAATAGCGTTAAAGTGACAAAGTCCAAAAATGGTTATCAAGCAAGCGTGACGCGGCGTTCCCAAGAGGGCCAAGAGCGGTTTGAAGAACGCTTCCAATACCCCGAAACGCTAGTTTTTTTCTTGGAAAAATTTACTAGCGTGACGGTCAATGATTTTAAGCCAGTGTCATTTGTAGACAATAGCACAACAACCTAAAAGCGGTTTAGATAGACGTCACGGCTGAGCTGCTGTCTTTTTTTGCCAGCAGTTCTTTTAATTGCGGCTCTAGTGATTCTTTGATGTTTAGATACAAAGGTTTTAATTTTTCATGCATGCCTATTTCGGCTTTTAAGTGGTCAATATAATAAGCATACCTTAAACCATGATGTTCTATGGCACCGCTTACTTGGGTGAAGTGGAAGCCTGACAAGGCTAATAATCTAGGTAATCGTGGTTCCATCATTGCAAAAACATGATGTTTGCCACTTAATATAGCCAACGAATAAGTGCATAGAAAGAGAGCTATAGCGATCACTGGGAAAGTTCTTTCTTCCTCGGACGTAAATTTTACTTCCTCTAATTCTTCTCTATTTCCTTTTTTTAATGTATGGTAAGAGCGAAAGTTTTGTGAAATTGCTAAGCGCGAAACCTCGCATATTTGAAGCTTTGGCATTTTAGCGGGATGGATGATTTTGTGATTTAGGCTATGCTTTCCCTGTATTTCTACAGGTAATTTGTAAAACTTAGACTCTGTATCGTCAGAAGGTATAATTAAGCGCATACAGCCAGCTAGAAGACCGCTTCTTCTATGTTCAATTAGGCAGTGCAATGAGTGTTCATCATATTCATCTGTTTCGATTCTTTGTATTTTATCTTCTTTCATTTTGTATCTTAATTCTTCTAAAAAAACTTTATGGCGCAATTCTAATGCCCTTTTTTTTTCTTGTGGCGTTTTAGCGATTATAAATTTATAGTCGTTTTTAAATGTTATCAGTATATCTTGTCCCGGTGACGTTATGTTTTTTTTGCCTCCTTGAGAAACCATGTTTTAATTTCCTTAGGTAATAGGGATTGTCTAGTGGTATTTAAGAGATGTGTTTGGTTTTTTTCATGCTTTTTTAGTTAATGTATATATGCTTTTTGGCCGCCCTAAATGATAGCCTTGGCCGTATGTTATTCCATATGATTTTAATAGAGGCAATAGAGCTTCTTGATCAACAAACTCTGCAATCGTTTGTTTGCCGAATCCTTTTGCTATATCGGCTATGGCTCGAACGATGACTCTGCTATCAGGGCTAATCTTCAGACTACGAATAAAAGAACCATCAATTTTAATATAATCAACAGGCAACTGACCAAGATAATGAAAGCTGCTAAACCCAACGCCAAAGTCATCTAAAGCTGTTCGGCAGCCTAAGTCTCGAAAAGTCTGTAATACGCCGCGTGCTGTTGAAAAGTCGGTAACCGCTGCTGTTTCAGTCACTTCTAAAATAAGATGATATGGGTCAGCGCCACTAAGTTCTAATTCATCGGCTAGGTATTGCTTCAACCCCTCATCATGCAACGATTGGCCTGACAGATTAACGGCTAACGTAATGCCCTGATCTTGCAGTTTGCTGAGCGCTTTTAAACTATGCCGCAAGACCCATCTATCTATCATTGTTATTTGCCCACTCTGCTCGGCAACGGCTATGAATTGGCCAGGGGAAACAAGACTACCGTCTTTATTGCGCATACGAAGCAATACTTCAAAATGTTTTACATCATTGTCTTCCAACCTAATAATCGGCTGAACCATGAGTTCGAAGCTGTCTTCTTCCAGCGCAGTGTGTATGCGCTCAACCCAGTAGACTCGCTCTTGTAATTCATTTTTGGCATTTTCTTCTTTAGACAGAAGGTGCCATTGCTGAAGACCGTTCTCTTTTGCCTTGTACATCGCCACATCGGCATTAGCCATTAAGTCGGCTGGTGTTTTGCCATGGGTGGGAAACAGCGCGATACCAATACTGGCCGTGACTCGATGCCTGCGCTCACCGACAACAAAACCGATACCGTCTAACAACTGAATAATATATTGCGCAACTCTTACCGCTTGATCAGCATTAGTATCTTCAAGTAGTAGTGAAAACTCGTCGCCCCCTAAGCGAGCAATGACTCCACGCTGACCTAAATTATGAAAAAGTGTATCGGCTACTTCACGTAATAATATATCTCCTACATGATGCCCGCTTAATTCATTAACTTCTTTGAATTGATCTAAGTCCAGTAACAGCACTGCGCCAATTTCAGTGGCAGGTTTCTCAATGGCGATTTGCAGCGCATTTTGGAAGTAACGTCGGTTATAAAGCTCAGTGAGGGGATCACGTTCGGCCAACCAGGTTAGCCGCGCTTCGGCAGCTTTGCGTTCAGTAATATCAAGCCCAACTGAAATGCGCGCTACCTTACCCTCATTACCTGTTTGCAGGGGCGCATGATACCAAGCGATGGTATGTATTTGCTGATTCGGCGTGTTTAACGTTTTTTCCTCTTGCTGATGAATGGCGAATGTATTCACAGTAGTAGGAAGCCCTGCCTCGAACACATCGACAAAATGACGGCCAAGTAGGGATGATTCACCAATTCCTAGCATTAGTTGAGTATACTCATTCACCAGGCTGATGCGGCCGGTGCTGTCTTGGGCAACGATAAATACTTGGGCCGTATCCAATAAGCCGTTGACGAAATCACGTTCTTTAGCCAGTTCCTCAATACGTTCGGCTAATTGGCTGCCTCGTTCTTGGACTTCACCTTCTAGCCTTTCAAGTTGGTGTGATAGCTCATACGTCGTTCTTTCAAGTACATCTATTTCATCTGAAATGCGATGACGATGTTGGGGAATTGCTGAGCGAATATCGCTAAACTTCCCGTTAGCTAGCGCGGGGAGCAGCCCTGCAACTCTACGAAGTCGCGCCATTGGTCCAAGGAGAATGACGAGCAGGAGTAATTCAGCAGCGATCCACCCAAGTACGCCGACAAAAAGTAGCGTGCGTGTATCATAATTAATAGCATTAATTTGTTCAGTAATATCTGAGATGAGTAATAAATAACCAATGCTACTACGCTCATAGTCTTCCTCCATCCGAACAGCGCTGAGCTCTAAATGCCTGCCCGAGTAATCAAGGCTTAGAGGGGCATCTATTAAACGGGGAAGTGCTATTTTTCGAGAGGCGCGCTGCAATGGTGCTAAGCTTCTTTCTTCATTGGTTAGTGCTAATAAACGACCATTCCATGCGTTTAGCTTTCTTGATGCTGCGACAGCGCTTTCTTCAAGTGTACCTGTTACGAGCAAAGCTACTTCACTATTAGAAACTTCTTTCGCCTGTCGAGTAACATCTGCTAACGAGCGAGATAAAACGACCATGCCAACACTTTCTCCCTCGACGAGTACCGGCACGGCCGCAAATTGTTGGCAGCTAACAGCGCATCGAAGTGTGGCTAGGGGGCGTTCAGTATCCATGACCCGTTGCACCCAACTGAGTAGAGGTAGTTGCGATTCTGTATTGCCAGCACCCCAATTACCAAGAACTTGGCCGCTTCTATTGATAATTAAAATTTCATCAATGCCAGCCTCAAGCTGCAGTGCTGGCCACTGTGCGTCGAGTGCTTGTTCGACATCGAGTGTATTATTAGCTTGTAAAGGAGAGCCTAAGCTTGCAGAAGCAGCAATCAAGCCAGCCAATTGCCTTAAATTATCCGATGAGCGAGCTAGCGCTAAGCGGATTTCTCGTTGCTGTCGTTCATGATGCTGGTGGCGACTTTCCTGAAATTGACGAGTGAGTTTTTCATGTCCTAGCAAAGTAAATAGGCTGACTAACGCTAAGAGCAGCAGGCTGCTTAGCGCGATAACGCGCCAAGTAAGGCTAAGGCGCTGGGGCATTCGAAAAAGAGTAGGTTTTCTCATCGCAGTAGCATCCAAGCCAGGATCGAGTAAAAACGTTAGAAACGCAGCGATAACTGAAACAGCAGCATATTCCAGCGTCTACTGGTTTCTTCAGACGCTTCATTACCTTGATTAGGCCACCAGCCAGTGCCATCTACATGATGGTACTCGCCTGCAAGCATTACTTGAGGATGCGGGGTCCATTGCAAGCCAAAAGTTAGATCGTCTGCAAATTGAGAATGAGCAGGCCCTAATCCTTTAGCTTCAAATGTTTTACCCGAACGGTCATCACGATTATTAACTAAACTATCGTAACGTACTAACCACTGCCAATTATTGTTAAAACGGCGAGTAAATTGAAGATACCAGCTTTCACCTCGTGTGCTTGAATTAGGAATAGATTCGAAGCCAGTAAGTTCAAGATGTCTTGTCGCGTATTCTGCAGTTAGTGTCCATAGCTCTTGGTTATACTGGAAAGAAAACACCCATGGCTGGAATTGGAAGGAGCCATTGCCTGGTTGATTGCCGTATGAGTTATAATCAGCATTAGCCTTCGCAGTACTGAGGGCTGTGATAATCCTCCCGCCATCATGCTCATAGCGTATTTGGCCAATGGCTGAGCTCCCCGGTTCTAATGAACCAGGAAAACTATCGAGACCTAAAGTTTGTTCTACGTCATTTTCAATCCTTGCTTTCCCAAAACCTAGCTGAGTACGGATTGCCCCTGTAGAAAGCTTTTCATCGTGATAAAAAGTAACCCCATCCCCCGATAGCCCTAGTGACCGAGTTCGATCAAAATAAATGGACTGAGGCAGTAATATGCTAGGCCGGGTAAAGGCCACATCACGTGTTTGATTATAAAAACCAAAAGGATTTTTTATCCGCCCCAGTTGAATACCAAAGGTTCGCTGCTGATTAGAGACCATTTGGTAGTCAATCAAACCATAGTCAAGTTCTGGGAGGGCATCACTACTTTCGCCTCCTGCCCGACGACTGAGCACTTGCGCCGCCAACAATATATCCTGATGAGGTCGTAATGAGGTGTTAAGGCCTATTTCCGTATATTCAAAGCTGCCAACCCCTTGGTTGCTAGGGCCAAAAAATTCATTCTCGTCTGTAATTATTAACGCTTGGCTAAGAAAACCATGAACTTGTAGTGTACCCATAATACCGCTATCGCTGAGTACAAGAGGTGATACGCAAAACGATGATGCGCCTACCAGAGCAGCAATTAAGTGAGGTTCAATCCATCGAAATGATTTGGATACTATCATCCAGATACTCCCTTTCAAGATATCCTAAAGCTCCAGGAGTGTTGGCGATCCTATCGCGCATCTCCAGTTGACTGCTTACGCGATCAGGGGCTTGCCCGGTGCCCGAAAAGACCATACGGTCCCAGGCTAGCTGCAGTTGGTGTGGGTAAACTGATAAATGTTCTTTGGTAAAACGAGCATGTATAGGGTTGTTACTATCTAATACAAATACCCGTGCTGCTTGTCCGTTTGGCCAAGTGCGCTGACGCATAGCAAAGATGGCCCGAACGGTATCACGGTTTAACAAATTGATGGTTACATCTGGGTTTGCAACTAAAAAAATAGCTGGTTCTCTAGCAATAGCCTGAGAGGTGGCCAGCAGGAAGCAGCCTATGAGCATACTAGACGAGATAGCCCTTGCTATTCGATGAATCGAGCAGCGTATAAGAACTAACGATGTCATCGTTGGATACAGGTCCATTGATTGATGACAGATGTACCTAAGTAGCATTCGATGACGAATATCACTTGAGGTATGTAAGTTTTGATAACACGGCCTCCTTTGGGCATATGGCTATTTCGTTATTGTCAATAGCTTTTGGAATTTACTTTCATAGCGCGCTAAAGAAGCATTATGCCATTTCGGCACAGTTAATTTCCAAACCCTACAACAAATTAATGAGATTTTCAGGCTTAGGCGTCAACGCAAAACAATAAAGATGGCCTGCTACGTCTGCCGGTAGGGCCTTGAGCTCAGAGTTTAGAGATATGGTTATCAGCTGTTAATAAGGAAACTTTTAGACCGAATATCCCGAACCGCCTTACGTTTATTGTTATATCTGCCGCCAAACGGCATATTTATAAATCACGTGAGGTAAAGTAGAGAGGCCAGCATGAACCACCGTAATGCTCACACGCATCGTTTACGTAAGGTAAGCAAGTGGTCTCATGCTCTAGCATTGCTTTAGGAGCGATGCATTATCCAGCTTGTCTAATTGCCCAGCAGTGCCTTGCCATCCATCTGATAGGAAATAACTACCATGTTCACCGGCCTAAGTGCTTTTCCGCTGACCCCTATGAATGAACAAGGCATTAACGAACGTGCCTTCGTTGGCTTGGTAAAGCATCTGGCTGATGCAAACGTGGACTCTATTGGCGTGCTGGGCTCGACCGGCAGCTATGCCTATTTAAGAACGGAAGAGCGTGCCCGCATTGCCAAGCTTTGTGTGGAAAACGCTGGAAGCGTGCCGGTCGTTGTAGGTATTGGTGCGCTGCGTACCCGAGATGTGCTGGCGAATGCCGAAAGTGCCCAGCAGGCAGGTGCACGTAGCGTGCTGTTGGCTCCGGTGTCCTATCAAAAGCTCACCGATGATGAAGTGTATGACCTCTATGCCACCGTTAGTCGTTCGCTGAGTGTTCCGCTATGCGTGTATGACAATCCCGGTACTACCCATTTCGAATTTAGCGATGAGCTGCATGGGCGTATCGCTCAATTGGAACAGGTGCGTTCTATCAAGATCCCACCGGTGGGAAATGATTTAGATGCAGCGCGTGAGCGTATCTCACGGCTGCGTGCCCTTATTCCTACAGAGGTCACTCTGGGCATCAGCGGCGACCCGGCCGCCGCTACCGGGCTTAACGCCGGTTGCGATGCGTGGTACTCCGTTATCGGCGGGCTCTACCCCCACGCAGCGTTAGCCCTGACCCGGGCCGCTCAGGCTGGAGATGCTCAGCAAGCCAATTCACTTTCCATTGCGTGGGAGCCGTTATGGGCGCTTTATCGTGAATATGGTGGTAGCCTGCGGGTCGCCGCCACCATCGCAGAAATAACAGGCAAGGTGAGCCAGCCCTGCTTGCCGCAGCCGCTCAAAACGCTGCAAGGGAATGATCGCAAAAGAGTAGAGCAGGTCATCAAGCAGCTAGACTTAGCATCGTGAAATGAAAACGCCCAGACAAGGCTGGGCGTTTTCACCGTACAATCGACGTTTACTCAACGAGTTCCAGCAGGCGGTCAGGATAGTTAGTGAATAAACCGTTGACGCCCATTTCCATTAAGCGCTCCATCTCATCGGTTTCATTGATGGTATAAACATGTACCGGCAAGCCGTTTTCGTTCGCCTGGCGAATAAAGTCGGCATCAATCACTTCCTCACCTTCGTAGATGAAGTTGGTGCCCATGCCGACTGCATAATCCGCTACTGCTTGGAAATCCTCATCGGTGATCTCTGTTGGCCCTGGCGTCACGCCTGTCCACTCGACTAGACGTCCATCATTCTCTTCACTGGGGTAATACCAGACTAATTGGATAAGCGGCACATTTTCGTTTAATTCATGCACTTTTAACAGGCTATCTTGCTCAAACGATTGCACTAGAACATGACCGCTCTCAATCAAATCGTGCTCTTCCAGTAACGCTACCAGCGCTTCTTCCAGACCTGGGTTCAACTGAGGCGACTTGGTTTCAATATAATAACGAGCGTCGTGACCAAAATGCGTTAATAGCTCATCCAGGGTGAGCATTTGCGCGCCTTCAAAGGCAGTGTCGGCACTGTCGGGGTTTTCCTGGTTAAACCACGTGCCGGTATCCAGGGCTTTGAGTTCTTCTAGCGTATAATCATTGATGGCGCCTTCGCCGTCACTGGTGCGGTCAATGGCGTCATCATGAAACACCACGACCTCCCCGTCGGAAGTGATTTGCGCATCCAACTCCAAGTAATCGACGCCCCATTCGTGGGCCAATTCGTAGGCTGCCAGCGTGCTTTCCGGCGCATGGCCACTAGCACCGCGATGAGCGATGACCTGGAAAGATTGAAGTTCCTGTAGCTGTTGCTCTATTGAAGAGTTTTCTGCCAAAGCGGCGGTGGTAGCGGTAGCAAAAAAGCTCAGGGCAATTGACTTAACCAGTAAACGACACTGCATAGGAATTCCTTTCTTTGAATGCTTGTTTAATAACCCTACACGCATTACTGAATGAAAGCCAAGCCAGCCTTACACGCTGCCTAGTCCAAAGTAGCTAGGCTTTTCACCAATGCCAGTGCCTCTTTCCTGGACCTCAAACGGACAACCTGAATATGTGCATAGCGAGGATTAATCATATCGGCAAAGTAACGTTGCCGATTCTGTCTCCAAGTCTTGAGAGACCAGAGCAACACCGACTCGCGGCTTAAAAAGGTTTTGCGGAAAGATTCTCGATTGCCGGTGCCGGGCCAAAGCTCTTCCTGGCTGATGATGCGTTTGATATCTCGAAAGATGGCTTGGCTAAACACACGCCAAAACGGGTAATCGATCCAGACTACTATAAAGACATCACGCCACTTGATAGGGCGGGTTCGGTCAAAGTTGCCGTCCAATACCCAGCCCTCAGGCGACGTCGCCAAGGCCGCTTCTAGCCTGCCAAAAAAACTGATCAAGCTGAACATAAGGAGCGTTTAGCGCTGTTGAGAGCTGCTTTGCTAGCGTGCTCTTGCCGCTACCACTGGTGCCAACCACATTAATCTTCATAACAGAGCACTTTTTGAACAGCAGGGCATTTTATAAATTGCTTCTCGAATGGGCAACCGACTCTGCTTAGAGCGCTAGCAGCGCGACGAGAGCTACAGACCGCTGCACTAAAAGCGCTGGTAACAATGTCTGATAAGAGGAGACTCAATATAGGTAATTGGGGGCAGACGTAATTGGGTTAATAATGGGTTGAATTACCTCCATGCGCCTGCATACATAGTCTAAAAAGCAATATACGAGGAGGTCTTATGACCACATTAGTGATTGGCGCGAACGGGCAGATTGGCAAACAGTTTTGCGATCTGGCCCAAAAAGCAGGCATGCCCATCAAGGCGATGATTCGCAGTGAAGAACAAGCCGTCTGGTTTAAAGAGCAGGGTATCGATACCGTGGTAGCTGATTTGGAAGGCGAGTTTGAACATGCCTTTGACGGCTGCGATCAAGTGGTTTTCACGGCGGGCTCTGGCCCTCACACCGGGCCAGACAAAACATTGATGATCGACCTTTTTGGTGCCATTCATGCTGCCGATATCGCCAAGCAGAAGGGCCTCTCTCGCTACATCATGATCAGCGCCATGCGAGCAGAGCAACCGCTGGAAGCACCCGAAAAAATGCGCCCCTACATGGCCGCGAAATTTGCCGCTGATGCCCACCTACGCAATAGCGGTATGCCCTACGTCATTCTCAAGCCTGGGCGTTTAACCAATGCGGCTGCCAGCCAGCAGTTCGCCAGCTCACTGGATGAAGCAGGCGACAACCAGATCTCACGAGCCAATGTGGCTCATGCGCTACTTCATCTTGTACAAAAGCCCTATTTGATTAATCAGGAGTATTTGCTGTTGGATGGTAAGCGTTCGATTGGCGAGATTATCAGCTAGTAAGAGCTAAACGTGATTGGTTGTTAAATCATTGCTTGGATCAGTTGCCAACTCCCGCTTAAGCCATTCTGCAAGAAGCTCACTTTGGCGGGAGACACTCGCAATGCTGCCTTGATTAGTCAACCACAGGCAAAGACGCGCAGGAGTCCGAATACTCCCCCAGGGCGCCACCAGCCTGCCACTCCTCAAGTCGTCTTCCACTAATAGCCGTGGCGCAATAGCGATGCCCAGGCCTGCCACCGCGGCTTCCATCAAGTAGTAAAGGTGATCGAACCCCTGGCCTCTGCTTAGTGCCGTTTCAAGCTGTGCCAGCTCCAGCCCTTTGGCAATGGCCCACTGCGGCCATGCCTGGGGTCGGGAAGAGGTGTATAAAAGCTTATTGGTAAGCAGCGATTCGGGCTTGGTCACATCGCATTGAGCTGCCAGCTGCGGGCTTGCCACCGCACATATCTGTTCCGCCATCAGCTCGAATACCTCTACACCCCCAGGCCACGGCGGCTCGGCAAACGCCAGGGTGGCGCTGGCATCCGTTTGCTTACCCGGCTGTTCACTTTCGCTCACCACGACTTTTAGCTTGAGCTCGGGCAAATCGCGGTGAAGGCGATCCAGGCGGGGAATCAGCCAGCGTGCCAACAGGCTGCCAGGGCAAGCGAGAATGAAGGGGGCTTCTTCCACTTCACGTTTGAGCACTGCGCAACTATCGCGCAGTTTCGTAAACGCCTCACTCAAGCCGCTTTGTAGTCTTTCCCCGCGCGCAGTCAATACAATACCTCGACCCGCTTTGGTAAACAGCGCGACACCAAAATGGTCATCCAGGCTTTTTAACTGGCGGCTGACAGCGCCGTGAGTCACGCTTAGCTCATCGGCAGCGGCAGTGACGCTACCCAGCCGGGCAGTTGCTTCAAAAGCGCGCAAGGCGCTGAGTGGGGGCATGCTATGTTGCATGAAGTGGCCTGCTGATAGTTGACTTAATCTCACCTATTGATGACATCTTATCGATTTTTATACGCACCTGCTTGCGCTACTTTCACTGCACTGGTCGATAACGCATTCAGAGGTCGCGATGAACCAACCTGTAGATGTATCCAAGAGCCTGCCCGATGCCAACGGCCTATTTGGCAGCTTCGGTGGCCGCTTTGTCGCCGAAACCCTAATGCCGCTGATCCTTGAGCTGCAAGATGAATACACCACGGCCAAGAACGACCCTGAGTTTCAGCGCCAGTTGGCCTACTTTCAGGGTGATTATGTCGGGCGGCCAAGCCCGCTCTACTTTGCCGAGCGGCTGACCGAGCACTTCGGCGGGGCGAGTGTTTACTTTAAGCGCGAAGAGCTAAATCACACCGGCGCACACAAGATCAACAACTGCATCGGTCAGGTGTTGTTGGCCAAGCAGATGGGCAAGAAGCGCATCATTGCAGAAACCGGGGCGGGTATGCACGGTGTTGCCACTGCGACCGTTGCAGCACGTTTTGGTTTGCCTTGTGTCATCTACATGGGCGCAACCGACATTGAACGCCAGCAGCCCAACGTATTTCGCATGAAGCTGCTGGGAGCGGAAGTGATCCCCGTCATCTCGGGCACCGGCACGCTAAAAGACGCCATGAACGAAGCACTGCGCGACTGGGTAACGAACGTCGACGACACCTTCTACATCATTGGCACCGTGGCGGGGCCACACCCTTATCCCGCTATGGTACGTGACTTCCAGGCCGTGATCGGCCATGAAACCCGCACCCAAATGCTGGAAAAGAAAGGTCGCCTGCCGGATTCACTGGTGGCCTGCATCGGCGGCGGTTCAAACGCCATGGGACTGTTTCACCCCTTCCTGAATGACCTCGATGTGAAGATGATTGGCGTTGAAGCGGGTGGCAAAGGGGTTAAAAGCGGCCTGCATGCAGCCAGCCTGAACGGTGGCACTCCCGGCGTGCTGCACGGTAACCGCACCTATCTGCTGCAAAACGAAGATGGTCAGATTATCGACGCTCATTCGATTTCCGCCGGGCTGGACTATCCGGGTATCGGGCCGGAGCATGCATGGTTGCACGAGCAGGGGCGGGTCGAGTACGTCTCTGCCACTGACGACGAAGCGCTGGAAGCGTTCCAGATATGCTGTCGTCAGGAGGGCATTATCCCCGCCCTGGAAACCGCTCACGCCCTGGCCGAAGTTGCCAAGCGTGCGCCCACGCTCCCCCGAGAACACTTGATGGTGGTGAATCTCAGTGGCCGTGGCGACAAGGACATGATGAGCGTGGCCCATCACCTGGGGGATAAATTCGGGGTAAAAAACGTATGAGCGCAACACAGGAGGCTATGATGAACACTACTTCTCGGCTTGAAGACTGTTTTGCTGCGCTCAAGCAGCAAAACCGCCCGGCGCTGGTCAGCTACCTGACGGCTGGCGACCCAGATGCCGAGACCTCCCGCCGCCTGTTGCACGGGTTGCCAAAAGCGGGAGTGGATATCATCGAACTCGGTATGCCGTTCAGCGACCCTATGGCTGATGGCCCCGCCATCCAAAAAGCCGCGCTGCGGGCGCTGGAAAACGGCCAGACCCAAGCCAAAACGCTGGAAATGGTGCGCCGCTTCCGCGTAGAAAACAGCACCACGCCCATTGTGCTGATGGGCTACTACAACCCCATTTACTGCTACGGCGTTGAGCGCTTTTTGACCGATGCCGCCAAGGCCGGGGTCGATGGCCTGATCGTAGTAGATTTACCCCCCGAGCACGACGAAGAGCTTTGCCAGCCAGCGGCACAACACGGCATTGATTTTATTCGCCTAGCCACGCCGACCACCGATGCCAAACGCCTGCCCAAGGTGCTGGCGAACGCCTCCGGTTTTATCTACTACGTTTCCGTCGCAGGCGTCACCGGCGGCAGTGCGCCCACGCCTGAAAAACTGGAAGGTGCAGTCGCCGGGCTTCGTGAACATACTGAACTGCCTATCGCCGTTGGTTTTGGCATCCGCACCGCCGAACAAGCCGCCACCATTGGCCGCTTCAGCGATGCAGTCGTCGTTGGCTCTGCACTCGTCGACTGTATCGAAAATGCCACCACGCCTGACGAGGCCGTTGAGCGAGTGCATGGGCTGGTTAGCGAGCTGGCCGAGAGCGTCAGGGCGTGTCGGGAAGTGAGAGAGCCACAAGTCTGTTAATGAAACCCAGTAGTGAGCGATAAGTGACAAGAGCTGGCCAACGCGCGGGCTCTATATTACCTACCATGCATCACTTTTACATTGGCTACGTCAGCTTGGAGTTCTAACTATCATTTTTTAAGTTTCTGACTTCTTCCAGTTCTTCGCTTGGTAATCACCGCTATCCCAACTAGGGTCAATAGAGTTTTACACGCGCTAATGCATTTTCTTCTTGCGTGCTCTATCAGGGAAAAGCCGTGTGTCTTAGGCCATACGCCAAGTACGGATTCACGGCGATTATTTATTGGGGATTACTATGAAGCCAGACAACACTTTTGATCCTACTCGCCGCCAAGTAGTGGGCGGCCTTGCTACCGGTATGGCTGCCGCTATGGCGGCGCCCGCGTTTGCCCAGTCATCTTCATCGTCGCCATCGAGCAGTGCCAATACCTCAAGCACCAATGAATCAGGAGGCACGTTAAACCAAATGCAGGATCCCAAAAGCAAGTACCCTCAACCGCCTTTTCAACGCCAGCCGCTAGAGTGGCCTGGGCTTGCCAGCGAGATGACACCGCGCCCAGATCACGGCGAAGAGAGCTATCGCGGCAGTGGCCGTTTAACAGGAAGAAGGGCGCTGATAACCGGTGGTGATTCCGGTATTGGTCGGGCGGCCGCCATTGCCTATGCGCGCGAAGGCGCTGATGTGGCGATTAACTACCTGCCCGCAGAAGAGTCGGATGCGCGTGAAGTTATTGAGCTTATTGAAGCGGAAGGGCGTAATGCGGTGGCTATCCCAGGCGATCTGCGCGATGCATCTTTCTGTAGTGAGTTAGTGGAAAAGGCCGTTGAGCAATTAGGCGGGCTAGATATTCTGGTCAACAACGCAGGGCGTCAACAGTGGCAGCCGTCGATTATGGACATTAGTCATGAGGCCTTCGACGACACCATGAAAACCAACCTGTACGCCATGTACTGGATCACCCAAGCGGCCATCCCCCACATGGAGCCCGGTTCAGTGATCATTAACACCACGTCAGTGGTGGCTTATGATCCACCTAAAATCCTGCTCGATTACTCCATGACCAAAGCGGCCATTGTGGCGTTCACCAAGGCGCTAGCGAAGCAAGTGGCTGAGCAAGGCATTCGCGTCAATGGCGTCGCCCCCGGCCCGTTCTGGACCCCGCTTCAGCCCAGCGGTGGCCAGCCACAAGACGCCGTGCAATCGTTTGGCGAAAGCACGCCGCTTGGTCGCCCTGGCCAGCCGGTAGAATTGGCCGCCACTTATGTACTGCTGGCTTCGCCAGAATCCAGCTACACCACCGGGAATATACACGGCGCAGGCGGTGGCGCTGGCGATCCGTAAGCTTTCCTGAACGTTGTTCTCGCTATTTATCTAGATAGCCGCGCGCGGTCTGGCCTTCAATAGGTCAGACCCGTTTTAGTAGTTGGGCTGATAAAGATATAACCACCTAGCCGATAATGGGTGCATACGGCTAACCCTCCCTGACATAGCGAAATGCTAATTTTCCCTGGCTATTGGCAAATCATCCTCCCGCTTGTGCACCCTTGCTACTACAGGCATTATCGGCGCTCGCAGCGGGTTGCAGATAATGCCAATTCGCCTGAATTACGTCACCTAGGGAGAAATCATGGGAAAGCTTTTTACACTGATAGTCGTGCTGGCGCTTGGTTACACAGGCCTATATTTCTATTATGGTGTGGTGACCAAACAGATAGTTCAGCAAGAACTAGATGACCGAGGCCTTTCCGCCGTCAGCGTCGAGAACGTGGAATATGGCATAACCGCCCCGATTAGCATATCAGCTGATATCTCCATCACGGGCACCTACCGTGGCGCTGAAGCCACCATCTATTTGGCAGTAAAAGGCCACCCGCTTTTCTCCGACGAAGTCACTGTCGAGTTCGATGGCCTGCAAGCGCTACGCCTGGGTATTAGCCTCGGACAGTAAGCGGCAGCCACACATGCTCAAACCCGATCGAAAATGCCACGGCGACCAGCAGCCCGGCCATTAGCCCATTAAAGCGCTTCACAATAGCTGGGTTTTTGATCCGCTGGCCGACCAAGCGGCCCATCACCACGTAACTGCCGGGCGCGCCCGCGGCCAGCATGGCAAGCCCTAACGCCCACACCAGCAGACTCAACCCATGAATGCCCGCGGCGGGAAACTGCAGCGTGGTGATCGGCAGGGTGGCGACAATCGCTTTGGGGTTGAGTAACTGCATGACTAAACCATCGCGATAACTCACCAGCCGAGGGGCATGAGCGGGCCTGCTAAAATTGGAGCTAGCGCGGGCAATTTTGTAGGCCAGATAAATGATATAACTACAGCCCAGAGCGCTTACCATTACCAGGGCGTCGTCATCGATCCAAGCAGCGCCCGCCCAGCCCAACACCAATAAGTACGCCAGCATCGCCGTGCCCACGCCAAGGCAAAATCCCACCGACTGTCTGGCCTGGCCATTGATGCCAACGTTCAAACCCAGCAGATTCACAGGCCCAGGGGTGTACATGACGTCCAGGGCATAGGCGACGATTGCTAACATGGTGAAACCTCTATTTTGGTATTTAGGTGCTAGCGCGCTACATCACGCTGGTACTGGTGGGGTGTCATGCCATAAATGCGCTTAAAGCGACGATTAAAATGGCTAAGGTCGGCAAAGCCGTACTGCAATGTGACCTCACTTAACGAGGCGCCTGCATCCAGCGCCGAGCGGGCCGCATTGATTCGGCAATTGATCACGTATTGGTGCGGCGTGATGCCGTACTGCTGCCGAAACAGACGCAAGAAGTGGTACTTGGAAAGGTGGGCCGCCTGGCTGATGTCATCGAGTGAGACATCACTATCCAAGTGAGCGTGAATATATGCTTTCGCTAGCCCTAGCAGGGCATCTGGGCGGGTGGTCACTTGGCTTGGTTGAGCAATACCACCAAGTTGCACAGTCCGCTCGATGACCCGATACAGCGCATTCTCCTGATCGATACAGCTACCGACCTGAGAGGTAACCAAGCGCGCCAATGCCAAAATAGTGTTGCGCAGCTGCGCATCCTGAATCAGCGTGCTACGTGAACGAAAGCTCGCCGTTTTCGCGTGGCTCTGGGCCTCTGCGAACAGGTCGTTAACGTCTTCAGGGTGCACATACAGCATCAGGTAATCCAGCGCGTGTTCGCCGCCGGATTCGCCATCGTGCACTTGCTCTGGGTTGAACAGAATAACGTTGCCGGGAGGGCTGCGGTGAAACCGCCCGCCGCTGAAGAAATCCTGACGCCCCGCCAAGGTCACCCCGAAGGCATACTCCTCGTGGGCGTGTCGGTCGTAGCTGAAATCCTCAATGGCCGCATGAAGCACCGTTAGCGTCGGCACATGCTGGCTTTTAATAAATTGAAACCGGCTTGCGTTACTCATGCCGCCCCCTCCTGATTAGTCACACCACCTAGCTTATGCCAGCGCCACCTTAGAATGCTTGTACATAATTGCTAATCGGTTGTGAGACCGCACCTTCGCTAAGCGGTAAGGCACTAAAGGGGGCGGTATACATCACCCTCAAACAACCGGCACCGTACCACCATCAATCACATACTCCGTGCCTGTAATGGTGGCGGCCAGTGGTGATGCCAGAAACGCAATCAGGTTGGCCACTTCAGCAGGCTTAGAAGGGCGGCCAAATCGGAATGCCGCCCAGCGAATTCATGATGATCTGCTTGCCACCTGCGTAATCGGTGCCTGCCTCTTGGGCGACACCTTTTTTGATAGGCTCTTGCGATAGGTGGAGAGCGAGGTTCATTAGTGGATTTCCAATGACTGGATTTGCGACTCGGCAAGCTGGAAAGCGTGGTCCAGTTGCACCGGGCTGCCGGGGAAGTTGCCGGTCACGGTGGCGGTAACCACCATCGTGTTGCCTTGTTGGGAAACACTGACCGGCTCGACGCTGTACTCAATCTTCTCGCGGGTAGCGCGCATCCACGCTTGAATAGCGGGTCGCCCGCGGTGCGTCTCGCCTTCGTCGAACACACAGGCATCGTGGGTAAAGCATTCGCCAAGGCGGCTATCATCCGCCCCGTTGCTGATGCTGAAGTAAGTGGTGATCGCGTCTGGCAGTGACAAACTCATGATGGTCATCTCTCGCAGGGGTTAATATGCGAGAATCTTCTGCTCAGACTTATGCGTTAGCAAGAACGCACAAAAAGGTAAGTGGCTCACCTATGAGAAAGATTTATACGCCCGCTACCGCCGCAAGCGATGTGGAAAATGTATTAAAAGTGCTGGAAGGGCGCTGGAAGCTCATTATTCTCTTTCATCTCTTCGATGGGAAAGTGCAGCGCTACTCCGATTTCGAAAAACTCATCCCCGACATCTCCCAGAAAATGCTGGCCCAACAGCTGCGCCAACTGGAAGCGGATGGCATTGTGGCCAGAAAGGTCTATCCCCAGGTGCCGCCGAAAGTGGAGTGCCGCCTGACCGAATGGGGGCAAACGCTCTGCCCAGCGCTGGATGCCTTGCTGAAATGGGCAGAGCAGAAGGACCACTTCAACCACAAAGCCGAGCAGAACGACCAAGACGATGCCGCCACCCAATGAGAGCCAACTGATGCACTACCGCACCATGACCATCAACGACTATGACGCCGCCATTGCCTTATGGAGCGAGAGCGAAGGCGTGAAGATTCGCGATGCCGATTCACGGCCAGGCATCGAGAAATACCTGCTGCGCAACCCCGGCCTGAGCTTTGTTGCCGAAGCAGAAGGTGAACTGGTGGGCACAGTCATGGCGGGCCACGACGGCAAGCGCGGCTATGTGCAGCACCTCTCGGTGTTGAATTCTCACCGCCGGTTAGGCATTGCTACGCGGCTGGTAAATCTCTGCCTGGAAGCGCTCAAGAACGAAGGTATCCAAAAATCACACCTGATGATCCTTCCCGAGAACGAAGCCGCCCAGACGTTTTGGGCCAGCCAAGGCTGGGCTTACCGATCCGATATTCTGCTCTATTCGTTTGTGAATGGAGATAACCAGAACGTTTAACCAAGCTGAGTCTCAATCGCGGTTTTATCAATCACCGACCAGACCTCCCTAATCTTGTCATCGCTAAACAGGTAGAACGCGTTTTCGCAAAACGTCACGTTTTTGCCATCCACCGCAAGGCCAAGGAAGCTACCTTTGGGGGTGACATCGAATCGCAGCCTGCACGCGATATGCGGTGGATCAACGGCCAACAGCTCAATGTTAAAGTGAAGATCCGGTATCTGCTCATAGTCGGCTTCTAGCATGGCGCGATAGCCATTAACGCCTAAGTAGCTGCCGTTGTGGTGGGCGTCGTTATGCACGAACTGGCCAAGCTTCATCCAGTCCTGATTATTGAGACAGGTGATGTAATCACGGTAGGTCGCTTCAAGGTCACGTTTGTTCATCCTGATGCTCCTTTCTTAGGCGGTGTGAAGGCATTCGCCACGGTGCCAATGGCTCAGTATCATTACCAGCCTAAACCAAACCACAGAAGTCATCACATATGCCGTGCCCACCTTGCCCAAACTGCCAATCCGAATTCGTCTATCAGGATCAACGCCTGTTCATCTGCCCAGAATGCGCCCACGAATGGAACCCGGATGAGACTGCGGCGGAAGACACCGTGACGGTAAAAGATGCCCACGGCACACCGCTAGCGGAAGGCGATAAGGTAACGATGAACAAAGACCTCAAGGTCAAAGGCAGCTCGCTGGTACTCAAGGTAGGCACCAAAGCCGTTATCAAGCGGCTCATGGATAGCAAGGATCACCAACTGGACTGCAAGGTCGACGGCGTCGGCGACATGATGGTGACCGCCCATTTTGTGAAGAAGGCCTGAATCACAGTAATGTCAGCTTTTGTTGCTTAGCGGTGGTTTACAGTGCCAAGTGTAACTTTCGCTGAGTAACCCCCATACCAAGGGAAGCAATAATGGAACTCTATCTAAACGCAACGTCGCCCTACGCACGCCTGGTGCGCATCGTATTACTGGAAAAAGGCTTGGCGGACGCCGTGACGCTAAAGTGGTGCGATCCCTGGTCAGACAATGCAGATCTGTTAAAAGCCAACCCCGCCGGGCGCATTCCCGCGCTGGTAACGGAGGAGGGCACCACGCTAAGTGAGTCCATGCTGATTGCCGTTTACCTGGATAGCATAAGCCCCAACCCGCCAATGCTACCAGCAGTCAGCCTAGGCGATGTGCTGCACCTGGCGGGACTGGGCCAAAATCTGATGGATGCCGCTTTCACGACGGTGATTGCCAGAAAGCACTATGGTAAGGAGATTGACGAGAGTGAGTTGGGGCAACGGCGTTCGCGAGCCATTCAGCGGTTATTGAAACAGCTGAACAGCGAGCTTAGCGAAAAACAGCAGGACACAGCCATCAACCTGGGCGAAATCGCTACTGCCGTAGCGCTGGATTACCTGGCTTTCAGGCTTCCAGAAGTGAACTGGAAAGAAGAGTATCTACAGCTTCAAGCATGGCATGCTGGTGTGACTGCTCGTGCAAGCTTTCAGCAGACTGCATTCGTTTAACGGAGTCTACTCCCATGCGCTGGCTTCCAGTATCACCTCGCTACTGAGGGGTATTATCGTCTGTTCAAACATCTTCTAGGCGTTTTTTTGTTTTAGGCCTAGAAGCAGTACTTACCTCCTTGTATGGCAAAAGCTCTATAAAGGAACAGTAGTGGGAGGTGGCTTTAGCCCGCGACCATTTCAGCACCCAACCAGCTAAGCGATTAAAAATGACTACCACCACAGCCGCCCCCATCACCATTGCCCTTGCCCAACTGCCCGTCAGCAAAGCGGCGGTAGACAAAAACCTGCAGACGCACTTGGCCTACATAGAGCGTGCCGCTGCGCTAGGGGCTAACGTGGTGGCCTTCCCCGAGCTCTCGCTCACCGGCTACGAGCTGGCGTTACTCAGCCAGTTGGCACTGCCTCGCTACGATAAAATCTTTGCCGCACTCACTGCCGCTGCCGTGGCCAATAACACGGTGGTGATCGCAGGCTGCCCACTGCATAACCCAAACGGCAAACCCTACATTGCAGCGGTAACCTGCTTCCCTAACGGCGAACACACCTTCTACCTAAAACAGCACCTTCACGAAGGGGAGGATGTTTATTGTGCCCCCGGCCACGAAAGCGGCCTTATCAACGTGAATGGAACCCGCATCGCCCTGGCCGTTTGCGCCGACTTTACCCACCCTAGCCACTCCGCCACCGCGGCGGCCCAACAAGCGGACGTTTACCTAGCCAGCGCGCTGATCTCCCCAGGCGGCTACGCCAAAGATGCCGAGCTACTTGCTACTATCGCTCAACGCCACCAACTAACGGTACTGCTCACCAACCACGTTTCCACCACGGGCGGCTTGCAAACCTGCGGCAACAGCGGTAGCTGGAACGCAGCGGGGGAGCTAACGGTTAAAGCCCCCGGCACCCAGCCCAGCATAGTGCTTTGTCACATTCACCAAGGTGCATTAAGCGGTAGCGTGGAAGTGATGACTCACCTACATCACAAAGCATCTATTGCCGACTAAGAACTAATCCGACAAGGTAGGCTTAACCTAAATTAACTGCTAGTCTCGAAGTATTAGAGCGAAAAACGCCGCAGGGACAATACGATGCAGAATGCCCGCATAACGCTTCACCCAAGCAAGCAGCGCATGCAGGTGCAGGTTGATGGCATTCTGTTAGCCGACTCCACCAATACGCTTGAACTCCGCGAATACGGCTACCCGCCACGCCATTACTTTCTACGCGAAAACGTACGGATGGATTTACTCACCGTTTCAGAAACCACCACTTATTGCCCCTTTAAAGGGCATACGGTGTGTTTTTCGCTGTGTGAAAGTCGGGATATTGCTTGGAGTTATGTGGAGCCGATTGAGGGTATGGAGCCTCTAGCGGGTAGGGTGGCTTTTTATGAAGAAGTGCGCGAATGACTCTTTTCGACCCAAAGTGGTCATTCTTGGAAATGCAGCAGGAGCGTGAATTTGGGATATGTAGCCTAATTATAATTATTAAGAATGTATATTAATAGCTTGGAGTTATTTTCTTAGGCTGCATTTGTCAGATAAATATGCAGGCACGTTTATCCAATCATAAGATGGGCAGTCTAATACCTGTTAGCTAGGAATGGATTGCATAACATAGATGGGAGTTTTTATGGCGGAAAAGTCTGAAGAAGAGCGTATTAATGATGCAAGAGCCAAAAAGGCGGGAAAGCAAAGGCCGTTCCCAGCTTGCCCTTTTTTGGAAGCGTTAGATTTGGCGAAGTCCCTGCTTGAGTATGGGAGTGGGCAGCCAGTTCGGAGGATAAGTCTTTTTGATCATATTGGTAAATCTCCGGAGAGTGGTACATCTAGACAGTGGATAACCAACGCCAGCAAATATGGTTTAACAAAGGGAAGTTATAAAGCAGAGCATCTGGAATTAACCCCAGAGGGAGCGAAAGCAGTTGACGAGGAGCTCTCAGAGCGAGAAAGAACGAAGGCAAAAGTGGGCCTCGCAATTGAAAATATTGACACATTCAACCAGCTTTACGAGAAGTTCGTCGGGAACAAACTACCTGCACGTGCTGCTATGGTCGATTCAGCCAGAGATATCGGGGTGCCAGAAAAGTTTCTAGAGGAGGCTGTAGATACTTTCATTGTTAACCTCAGGGATTTGGGATTGTTGCAGACTTTATCTGGGGCAGAGCGAATAGTTACAGTTGAACACTTGCTCGACACACTCCCAAGCGGGACACCTAGACAAGCTACACCAACATCCCATCCTCATTCCCCTAGCAATTTGGTTACGCTTGAGCATGCTTCGTTCGAAAATACTTGTTTTTATATCACTCCCATTGGCGAAGATGGTAGCGAACAACGTAAACACTCCGATTTATTTTTAGGATCAATTATAGAGCCCGCCCTTGAGCAGTTTCAGCTAAAGGTTGTTCGAGCTGATAATATCGACAAGCCAGGATTTATAACACGTCAAATTATTGATTACCTGCTACGCTCGAGGCTTGTTATAGCCGATTTGTCATTTCATAATCCAAATGTCTTTTATGAGCTGGCTATAAGGCACGCTGCTCGGTTACCGGTCGTGCAAATAATTCGTGCAGCGGAAAGAATTCCTTTTGACCTTAATCAGGTTCGGACAATAAAGATTGATACTACCGACATATACTCACTCGTGCCGCGTATCGCCACCTATCAATCGGAAATTAGCAATCAAGTTCGGCGGGCACTGGAAGATCCTGATTCGGTCGACAACCCAGTTTCGTTTTTTTACCCAAATTTTGTGGCACGTATCGACGGTTGATAGCTAACAATTGCAGCCAAGGGACGCTCCTGGCGTCGCGCCCCTGCTGCTGGCGTTATGTGGAATGGTGACTTACTGAGATGGAATCGATTGCGATTAATTGGCTATCTACGCAAGTGCCAGAGTTTGGCGAGTTATCGGCTGATGAAAAGGTAGCAATTGTCGATTTTTCTATGATATGGAGCTTTTTCGAGGGAAATTGCCTCGAAAACAATGCAAACATGAGGCAGATACGCCAATACGTCGGCAATCTAACCGACGACGTTGTCGAAAGCTTCAACGATGGGGAGGTTGTTGAGTACTTCCGGTCTAGGTATACAGCTGGAACTACCTTTACTCATCATTACGATTATCTATATCTCGAACGAAGCGGAAATCCCCCAGAGGTCACTGATATGCTCCTTCGTCAAGCCGCCTCTAAATCGGTCGAGTTGATTGGATGCTTGGGAGTTATTTTTAGGTATCGGAATAACTTATTCCATGGCGAAAAGTGGCGGTATGGGTTGCGTGGGCAGCAGCAAAATTTTGAATGCTCATCGGCGTTGCTTAGATGGTTAATCGAACAAACCACATAACCAAGCGCGTAAGGCGGACGGCTTTCAGCCACCGCTTCGCTCTGCGTTAGCTGAAAAAAGGAATCAGTAGTGGAAACCTACTCTGTGGATATTAAAAAAGATGAAGAAGGCTATTTGGGTAGAGAGTGCCCCGAGTGCGAAAAGTATTTCAAGATAAAGCCGGGTACTGGTATCCCTGATTTCTCCGATTGTTATTGCCCCTATTGCCAGCATCTTGGGCCGCAATACCATTTTTGGACAAAACAGCAGATTGAGTATGCGCAGTCAGTTGTTCTAAACAAGGTTTCTGGCGATCTTCTCAAAACGATGAAGAAGATGGAGAGAAAAGCAAAAAGAAATCAGTTTATTTCTATTGGAATAACCGTAAAGGGAAAGCCAGCTCCCATTACCTACTACTCTGAAAAAGAACTTGAAGAAAAAGTCGAATGCAAAAACTGCACCTTGCAGTACGCTATCTATGGTGCATTCGGGTACTGCCCTGATTGTGCTGAGCACAACTCCCAACAGATAGCCGAGGCAAACTTTGATCTGGTAAATAAAATACTCGATCTGGCTAAAGAATCACCAGCAGATATAAAAAGCAAGCTAATTGAAAACGGGCTGGAGGACTGCATCTCGGCATTTGATGGGTTTGCACGAGAGCGTTGTCGCGACCGATATCCTAAGCTGTCCTTTCAAAATATTTACGTAGCCAAGAATAAACTCGAAGAATCCGGAATTAACATCGCTGAAGGTCTCGATAGCTCCGAATGGGAGTTCGTCGTAAATCAGTTTCAAAAGCGTCACCTTCTCGCGCATAAAATGGGCGTAGTTGATGAAGAATATATAAAGAAAACGGGCAGCCATCCAGAACAGTTGGGGAAGAAGGTGTCGATCACTGAAAATGATGTTGTGTCGTTGATAGGCCATCTAAAAGTAATCGTCTCGAACCTTTCGAAACATGTGCAGCGCAGCTAACAATCACAGGCACTGGGACAAATTTTCCGCTGCGCTCCAAATTTGCCCGTGCTGTGTGCGTTAGGGCAATCAGCGCACTCAACAAAAGGTTTTTTCAAAATGATAGGAAATTTGAGCTTAAGCAAAAATGCACAGTTTTATAGTTTGAAAAAACAGTTAAGCAAAAAATCAGTGGCTGATGCATTTAAAGATATTTCCAAAAATCGTATTGGCAGTTATCTGATAAATGAGATAAAAGAAAGTCATATAGCAAGCTCCGGGAGTAAAGCTACTTACTCTATAATCTCATATAAAATTGAGGCTGAACCCTCCTTTTTGGAGGGGACATCCACAAAAGAACATAAGTATGCGTATTTGTTGTTAATTGAGTTTGATGATGCATTGGCAATCCTGAAAAAGTACGTTGATTCGCCAGAGAAGTACTTTTCTAGATTCATTGATGAATATGACTATGAGAAATTTTGTCATTTCCATGGAGATAAAAATCCAGAACACGAGCGGGTAACGATGAAAAACATGAGCATCTCCAATGCTGTTATTAGGTCCCGTTCGTTGGAAGCGAAAAGTTTAAATGGTATTCTGCCTTCCACGTCATCAAGTAGGTCAATTCCTAGTAATTTTAGAATGAATATCGGCCAAGAGTCGTATACTTTGACTCCGAGTACTTCAAGAGTTAGTCATCGAGATAAAAAGTCTAATTTTAACGATTGGATTGATTGGGCGTTTGAGGTGAAAGAAGAAATAAAATCAACAAAAAATTCAAGTGAGTTTATAAGTAATTTTGCCTCGCCTGTTCAACTTAAGGATGTTATGGACAGGGGCTATAAAGTTGTAGCTATCCTATTTGATTTGAGTGAGATTGAAAATAAAGTAGCTTCTGGCGTTTCGGTCTTACAGAAAAATGACGGGACACAATTTAGTACGAGAGAGATTAACAGATTTTTCAATCAGTTAAAGGCTCCGATGCTGGTTGATGGGGAAGTTCTGAAAGCCAAAGGTATAGCTTTGGCGGGAAAAGTTGGCTATTCAAAAAATGTAATCACTGTTAGAAACAGAATTCTTGATCAGGTTTCGGTTATTGAAAATGGACTGCCAGATTACACCGTTGGGTCTTTTATAAATAAGAACAAACCTTTCTCTGCAGTGTTCGATTCTCCAAATTACTCCTATTTTTCAAAATCATGCTTTGAAGACAAAAAACTTTTGGGTAACATTCAATCTATTCTTAATGTGTTTGACGAAGGTTATGACTTTAGTGATGTGGTAAGTGAAAAAGAAAAACCGCACGATGCAAGTTTAACTAGATTTCCGGATAAATCTCTATTCAGAGCTGTGGAGGATAATTATTGTAATAAACATGATATTGTAATATGTGACGATATGAATGATGAGTGGGCTGATCATATTGCTATTGACAAGTCTAGCGCTACACCTTCGATAACCTTTGTTCACTCCAAATTCACTAAAAAAGATACTTATGGCGCAAGCGCGTTCCATGAGGTGGTCGCACAAGCGTTAAAGAATATAGGACGAACCCAAGCCGAAAAAAGTTTGTATAAGATTAAATATGATAATGAGTGGTCTAAAAACTATGAGGGTACCAAAATTAAGAGGGTTGATGGTGCCAAAAATTGGTCAGAGCTAGAGCAAGCTCTAGATGTTATTGAGCTGAACCCTAACTCAATAAAGAAAATAGTTCTGGCAACTCCTTTCTTGAAGAAAACAAAGCTGCGGGGTGAGTTGCAAAAGCTGTCTAAGGGGCAGAAGTGTAAGCCACATTATGTGCAGTTGATTTGGTTGATTAACACCTTTATAAGTTCATGCAAGGATTTCGGAGTCCAAGCTCATATTCTCTGCAAGCCATAGCCCTAACAATTTGCTGCACAAGGATAAATTACTCGCTACGCTCCTAATTTATCAGTGAGCAAAGCGTTATACCGCCTACTAAATCGGAGCACTTAATGCAATACGACGTCGCACTATCGTTTGCCGGAGAAGATCGCGATTACGTAGATCAGGTCGCCGGTTATCTGAGACGAGCCGGGGTTGACGTGTTCTACGATAGGTACGAGCAAGTGGATCTGTGGGGCAGAGATCTATACGAGCATCTTAGCGACGTATATCAGAACAAGGCGCGCTACACCGTTATGTTTATTTCGTGCCATTACGCCGAGAAGTTGTGGACACGTCACGAGCGCAAGAGCGCGCAAGCAAGAGCCTTCCGAGAGAGTCAAGAGTACATTCTGCCTGCTCGTTTCGATGAGTCGGAGGTTCCTGGCTTAGTTGAAACGGTCGGCTACCTCGACCTAAAACACTTCTCGCCTGAACAACTGTCGGACGCCATCTGCGAGAAACTGGTCCGGTCGGGTGTGGAACTCACGCCCGAACCTCTTCGTCCTGCTGGAGATGAAGCGCCAGCGGCCTCGCCGTCTCTGGTTACTATTGCTGTTCGGGATGAGCAGGACGCCCCCATTCCCGAGGTAGATGTACTGCTCATCGCGTCGAACGGAACCTATCTACGGGAACGTACAAGTGAAAACGGGACCGCCGCCTTTGAGGTTGCTAAGAGAAGGACTCTGACCTTATTCTGCGCTCACCCTGAGCGGCCAGCCTTTGTCAGTCCTGAATTCGATCCTGTACGAGACTTCTCGGTCACATTGCCAAGCATCGAAGGGATCGGCTCGCTTATCTGTATTCGTGGGCACAATGTGATTCCCGGTCTGAAAGGCTCGATGAACCCGATCCACGACTCCTCGGCCCGGCTCTACGTATACACGAAAAACATTGCCGTAGATGGAGGGAAACGGCAGCCTGCTAGCTTCGAGATAGGAAAGCCGTTGCACTTCGAGGATTCAGGCGGACATGAGTGCTTCGTCACATTCGTGGCTGTGATCGCCGATTGTTTTCTCGTAGAGCATAAGAAAGTTGCCTCATCGGCGGCATAACAAGCGGCTGCACGCGGACGCAGGTCCGATTCGTTTGGACTCCTGCTTTGCTAGCTTGAGAGCTCACCGCTTTGGCTGACCGCCGCGTGCCCTGCGCTGGTGAGCCGCGAGACGTTAAAGCGCTATTTTAGTTGCTACTAAAAGACCGCTCCTGGCCGAAAACTGACACCATCAACGTGTTGTCGGCTTTGATTACAATCTCTACATTCCACTAACCCTCATAACCTCCTTAGTCACTGCATCATTCAATATGCCGCGTTTGGCTTCGATCAGCGTGAGCCAATCGCGTGCGCGGGTGATGCCGGTGTAGACCAGCTCGCGGGTGAGGATTGGGTTGGGCGTTTGCGGTAGCAGTAGGGCGGTGTGCAGAAACGCCGAGCCTTGGGATTTATGTACCGTCATCGCGAACACGGTTTCTACCGCGTGCAGGCGTGAAGGCAGCACCCAGCGAATCGGTTTTTCCGGGTCACTGGTCGGAAAGGCGACTCTTAAGAGCGATCTTCCTGGCGCTCCTGATGAAGAGCGAGGGTCAGGCATCGCCATTGTGGTCAGGCACGAAACCGCCCAGCAGGCGGTCGATTTCCTTGGCAGGCATCGGACGGTAGAAGAAGAACCCCTGGACGAGGTCGCAATTCATTTCACGAAGCAATGACAACTGTTCGGCGTTCTCGACGCCCTCGGCCACCACTTCCAATCCCAACCGATGGCCGATGAAGATGGCACCCTCCATGATGGCCCTATCCTTCGGCTGTGTGGGAGCGTCGTGGATGAAGGAGCGATCGATCTTCAGGGCGGAGACTGGAAAGTGCTTGAGATAGCTCAGGGAGGAATAGCCGGTCCCGAAGTCGTCGATAGCAATGTGAATACCGCGGTGATAAAGGCGCCACAGGTCCTCAATGACGGTTTCGTCGGCTTCGATCAGGACATTCTCGGTCAATTCGATGCCGATATCCCGCGGACCTAAGCCGTGACGCTGCAGCGAGTTCTCGAAGCGCTTGAGGGCATCGGGACGCACCAGTTGACGACCCGAAACATTGATGTCGATGCGGTGTTCATGAAATCCCTTGGCACGCCATTCCACCTGCTGGCGGCAAGCCTCTTCGATGACCCAGTCGCCTAGGCGATGAATCACACCGGAACGCTCGGCCAGCGGGATAAACTCGGCAGGCGAGATCGGCGGGCCCTCGGCAGGCTGCCAGCGTAACAAGGCCTCGAGATTCTCTATTCGCCCACTGGCCGCCGAGACCAGGGGCTGGTAGTGGAGGGAGAATTCATCGTTATCCAGGGCTTCCTCGAGTCGCGCCGAGAGATAGTGCTGGCGAACCAGCTCATCATGGAGCTTCTGTTGGAAGAAACGTACAGCACCCTGACCATCCAGTTTGGCACGATTCTTGGCAACATCGGCATTACGGATCAATTCGCTTGACGATTCACCATTCTCGGGAAAGAGCGCCACACCCAGGCAGGCCGTGACCTGACGCTCCCGACCATCCAGGGCGAAAGGTTCCCGAAAGACATTCTGGACATGACGAACGACCCGTCTGACATCGGAGTCCAAGTGGACACCGGGAAAGGCCAGCACGAATTCATCGCCAGAGACACGGGACACCAGATCAGTGACTCGCTGGCACTCTCTCAGGCGCCGAGTCAGCTCAATGAGCAGGCGATCGCCCTGATCATAGCCAAGGGCATCATTGATCTCAACGAAGTGATCGATGTCCAGGTAGATGGTTGCCAGGCCATTGCCCTGGCGTCGACATGAATCCAGCAGACTGTCCAGGTCGACCTCGAAGGTCTGGCGGTTGGGGAGATGGGTGAGCCTGTCGAAACGGGTGGCGAATTCCAGGTCTCGGTGGGCGCGCTTTTGGTCGGAAAGATCGACATCCACGCAGAACATCAAGGGGGAGTCGGTATGCTCATTGAGCATCAGGTGCTGCGAAAAGACCGATACCAGTTCACCGGTTTTGTGCTTAAGATCGAGTTCACCGGCGGGTATATCGACCCCGTCTTTGATCCAGGCACAATGCGCCTGGATCACCCCGTCACGCATGAAGGCAGGAATGATCAGATCTTCCAGTAACTGCCCCTGGGCTTCCTCAGCGGTATAGCCATAGAGACGAGTGCTACCCTCATTCCAGTAAATCACTCGCCGATCGCGATCATACCCCTGAACCGCCACCTTCGGCAGGCTCTCTAGCAGGGCGCGGAATCGCTGCTCACTCTCCAGATACTGGCGGCGTACTAACTCGACTTCTTCCCTGTCGGCATTATGCGAATTGATGCCATTCGTTGAAGGTGTCTTTGACACTTCCAACTCGAGCGCACCGGAAAACTCCCTGCGGTTTTTTTTCAGGCGTTCCGGATCTCTGTGATGTCGGGAATCGCTGGCAGTCATGGGATCCACTTAAGAAAAAACACTGTCAAGAGCCATCATAATGGCAACAATGGGCACTTTGTTGTGATTATCCTACACCTATGTGTAGTAGGGAACCTACACATATACGTCATCAGCGGTCTAATCCTGTTTTAATAAAAATTAATCTTTTTTATTACATTTCTTGACATATCTTTTCAGATCTTTTCATTTCTCTCCTGTTGACCGCGTTCTTACACCGGCAACACAGGGCAATTTCGCCCAGTTAACAGGAGAATACCATCGTGAAACTCGATACCCTCAAGCACGGTTTCGATCTCACCTTCATGCCTGCCGATTCACTCGCCGATTATTGGAATCCGGGAGTGACCGAGGCGCTGAGGCATCAGGATTGGGCGAAAACCGATATTCGGGAGCGAATCGATCTGACCGCCTGGCAGGGGTTTGCCGCCGATCTTCCGCGGGATCCCTATGTCAACCAGCGGTGGAAGCGGATGTCCTGGCTCGCCCTGAACGACCATGGCGATGTCGAAGACATGGGCCAATGCCCGATGGCCCAGGGGGGGGCCTTCAACGACGCGGAGAGCATGGCGGATCGCCTGCGGTACTATGATCCGCTGACTCGGGAATTCATGGCACGCCCCGATGTGAAGGCCTTCGTTCGCGCCTGGGCAAGGCTGTGGAATATCGGTGCGCGTGAACCCATCCTGATGCAGATCACCGGGGTTCGCGGGGAAGGCAGCATCGACCCCCTTCAGGGTCAGGGGATTCATGCCGATGGCTGCAAGGCCCTAAGCATTCTGGTCCTCAATCGAGAAAACGTAGCGGGGGGTGAAAACCACCTCTACGGCGACAAGGCTGGCACGCAACCCTTGGTTGATATCACTCTGGATCCGGGTGATATCCTTCATCTGAGCGATGACCGGCTATTCCACAGTGTCGACGGGATCGAACAGCTCGACAGCGAGGCACCCTTCGAGCGGTTCATCATCATTATCAACAGCCGCTTCGTGGACGACTTCCAGAACCGGATGTTGCGTCGCCACTTCCCGGAAGCGGTCCTTAATGAGAGCGACTGACACTCTCGGTAAATTGAGAACCTAGCAACACCAACGCCCCCGGAACTCCGGGGGCGTCTTGGTTGTGCGCCTGGCATGGTGCGTAGCGCCTGATACAGCGTGTCTGCGAGATACTCAAGCGCGGGAGAGGGCGCAACATCCGACGAATGCTCGAAGAACTGGTTCCGGTCCTGCGTGGCTGGGCCAGCTACTTCAGCCTGGTGGATGTGAAAAGTATTTTGGAAGCACTGGACGGCTGGGTCCGGCCACCGCAGCGCTCCGCATTATATCAGTGTCGCCTAAAAGGCCACTCTGGCCGGGAGTAGTCATACGCCCTCAAGGATCTTACCGCTTAGCAAGGCCGAATCATTTGGCGCAAGAGCAAGGGATCCAGCAGAATACCGTTCAAAACACGACAGTCGTTGAGAGGCTGCCGTCCCGTTGCTTGCGGCGTCAAATCAGACTCTAAACCAAGCTGCTACTGAAAAAGGGGGGCATCGGAAACCCACTGCATCTCTTGAATGATAATACGATTCCGACCTGTCTCCTTGGCTTCGTAGAGGCCGTTATTGGCACGCTTGATAGCGGCTTTTAAGATCTTTTCGCTAGTGGCGGCGATGTGCGTCACACCGAAGGAGGCGGTAATAGTCATAGGCGCAGTGTCCTTCTCAATGGGCACTTGGGTTCAGGCTAAGCGATAGGTTTGACACCTAGCGCCAAAGGAATTATCACTCGTTAAAAATTTTGACCTACCTTGAGAAGCAGTACACTATATTTAATACCACATGCGTTGAATATAATTTATTCCGCGAGTGATGTTCAGGGATGTAGTTGATTTTTTTCAATGAGTAATTAAAAGTATGATAAATTTTTTATCGTTTGGCTTACGAAAATATAGATGGTGGTTACTGGCAGTCTCGCTGAATTTGTTTGCGACAACGTTACAGGCGACTGAGACTGAGCCCGTCCCAAGCACTTTTGCTCCTTCCCAAGATGAGTCCCCCATATTGACGGTGGTTACTCAGTCAGAACGGCGTTTTATTAGCCGCGCTGAAATTGAATCCTTGCCACTTCATGCCACAACTTTGCAGCACTTCAAAGGTCCGCAAGGAAGTTTTGCAGGCGTGTGGCTTAAAGATCTATTGTCTGCACAAGGTGTTGATGAAACGGCAACGCTACGTTTCATCGCTCATGACGATTACAGCACTTTTATAAATCCTGAAGAACGGGATTATCTTCTCGTTACCCGTCTCGACGGAGAGCCCTTAACGCTGACCGATTTTGGACCTACTATGCTGATTGTTCCGGCTGAGGCAGAGTTTGTTGAAGCGGGAACCGCCAATATGACCCATTGGGTCTGGTCGATTCGAGATATCATCGTTCAATGAGGTTGAGGGCCATCAAGTCAATAGCCGGGCAACTGGTGTTAGGTTTTTCTCTGCTGATGTGCATTATTGCCATTGCCATTGCGTTATATAATTTAAATGCTCGTCAGTATATGGGATCTAATTATACCTCACTGGCAGCAGTGGTTGTACGCTCTCAGTCTCATGCTGTTATGCTTCGAAACGCTCTGGAGGATTTGCGCCAACGCCCTGGAGATCCTGACGTTTTTAGTAGCCTGGAGAATCTTCTATGGCGGATACCCCAGCATATTGATGGGATCCGTTTTAGTCTGCAGACCAATAAACTTTCAAAATCAGATTATCGCGTCTCTCTAGAAGAGTTACAGGAAGTCCAGAAGCATCTGTCTGAAATGCGACAGCAGCTTGATGAAATTATCTTAGGCGCCTCACCCGAAAAGTTTCTGGATCAGGGCCAAGTGATCGAAAACGACTTGGCGTTGACTTTCAGCATCCTTGAAGGACTGGTGCATTCAGAAGCAGCCAAGCAGCGTATTGTCATGGAGCGCTTGGGGCGTACCATATCAATGCTGGTTTTTATGATCCTGCTACTAGTAGTGGGACTTTTGATATCGTTGTTTAGGCTCAAGCGCGAGCACCATAAGGTGATGCAACTTAGCCAGTTCGATGAACTAACCAAATTAGGCAATCGTCGCTATTTACTGAGTTTTGCAGAAAGCTTTTGTAAGCAAAGCCAGCGCAGTGGTTGTCCGCTGGGCTTGATTCTTATTGATATTGATTATTTTAAATATGTAAATGACACATTTGGCCATCCTACCGGTGATCAAATACTTCAGGTATTAGCCGGAGCGCTAAAAGATGAAGCTCGCGAAATAGACGTGTTAGCTCGGATCGGAGGTGAAGAGTTCTGTGTTTTGATGCCGGATACAGATGTGGATGGCGCCATGAAGCTAGCAGAGCGTATGCGCCAAAAAGTGAGCGATCTGACAGAGCAACAATTAGGCATGGCCACTTCAGTAACGGTGAGCTTAGGAGTGGCAATAGCATACAAAAACGAAGCTACCTTTGAGCATCTTTATGCGCGTGCAGACAAAGCCCTGTATCAAGCGAAAACTCACGGTCGCAATCGGGTAGAAGTCGGTTAAGGGAACACAGCATAGATCAACCTGCAGTTATAGTCTTCAAAAGCAGCTTATATTTTCTGGCTATGCCCAACAAGTCACATAAAATATTCCCTTAGATTATGTTGATAATTGCCTAATTATATGTAAATCGGCACCTTTATTGATAAGCACATTAATCAGTTAGATAAGCAAGTGTGGCTTCTGTCTTCATGTCTCTCTCTTAAACTCTTTTTTAGTTTAATTATATTGTTAGAGGAAAAGCAGATTTGTCTAATGTATGTATTAAATAGTTGGGAGCATATAGTAATTTAAATTAAGCATAATGTGTTTGATGAAAAGGTGATGCTTGATTCCTATATGAGCACGGCTATCAGGATATGGAAGGGTTTTAAAAATATAATTAAAGAAAAATAATGCTAACCCAATGGCATATTGTAACTTCGAGATTTTTAGGAAGAGATAGGTGAAAAGAATATAATAAAATACAAAATAAGAGGAGAAATAATTGAATGTTGCTTTTAAAAGTAGGCCAATTTTTACGTTATAAAAATCGAATATTTATAAGTAAGCGCTCTGTTATTATAGGGTACTACTTTCTTCTTTTCTGTAGTAAAACGGTTAAGGAATACCTCTGTCTCAGGGTTGGATGTGACAGTATTCGCCTCACTGAAGGACCGTTTTTGGCCGAAAACCGACACCAACACAGGTAATGTCGGCTTTGATTACAACCGCCCCATCCCACTAACCCTCATAACCTCCCTCGTCACCGCATCATTCAATATCCCTCGTTTGGCTTCGATCAGCGTGAGCCAGTCGCGGGCGCGGGTGATGCCGGTGTAGACCAGCTCACGGGTGAGAATGGGGTTAGGCGTTTGCGGTAACAGTAGTGCGGTATGCTGAAACTCCGAGCCTTGGGATTTGTGTACCGTCATGGCGAACACGGTTTCTACCGCGTGTAAGCGTGAAGGTAGTACCCAGTGAATTGGGTTTTCCGGGTCACTGGTCGGAAAGGCGACGCGTAAAAGTGTCCTGCCGGGAGTGCGGGGATCAGGCACCGCCATTGTGATGCCGATATCGCCGTTCATCAGTTTCAGGCCGTAGTCGTTTTGGGTGACCAGCACCGGGCGGCCTTCGAACCAGCCTTTCTCTAGCGTGTGGTCGCTGCCAAACAGCAGCTTTTCGCGGCGCAATGTTTTGGCGATGCGCAGGTTTAACCCTTCTACGCCCCAGGGGCCTTTGCGTAGGGCGCACAGAAGCTGGAAGCGGCTGTAGGCGTTGAGTACTTGCTTCGCCCAGGCATCGTAAGCGTCGCCGTTCTCTTCAAACGCCAGTGTTGTATCAGGCCGCTTACTCACTAGGGTATTCAGGTAGTGCTGGTAGCCGGTGGGCGGTGCCATTGGCTCGCCCTTGAAATTGGTGCGGCCTTCGCCTGCGTTGGGAAAACGTTGCGGGCTGCCGGTGATCACCAGGCGCTCTAGGGCGCTGTCTTCATTTTGTGCGTCAGGCTTCAATACTAGATGGTGAAGATCGGCGTAGCCGTTATTCAGTACGCCATGCACGGCTTGGTGTTTATCCCGTTCCCGCAATGCTTCACTTAACGGCTGGTTAATCGCCTGGGCGAGCTGGCCGATGCCGCTTGTTTCAGTAAAACGGTGGCTTACCCGCAGCATGGTAATGGCTTGGTCCAGCGGTTGGCCGTCGGGGTCGATTAATGCCTCCGGCAGCGGGTGGTCGGAGAGTTTGGCCAGCCACTGCGCCGTGGCGGGCGTGTAGTGGGCGGCGTCGGCGCGACGGCATAGGTCGCCCAGCACGGCACCTGCTTCCACGGATGCCAGCTGGTCTTTATCCCCCAGCAGCACCAGCTTGGCGCTGGCGGGCAGGGCGCTGAGCAGCGCTGTCATCATTTCGATATCTACCATCGAGGCTTCATCTACCACCAGCACATCCAGCGCCAGCGGGTTGGCGGCGTTGTGGCGGAAGTGGCGGGTGTCGGCGCGGGCACCAAGTAGCCTGTGAATCGTGGTCACTTCTGTCGGAATGTCGATTGCGTTCGATGAGGAAGCGGCTGAGTGCTCATCTAATAGCGATTCCAACCCGCTAAGGGGTAGCTCATTAACCTGCCCGGCGATGGATTCATTTAGCCGTGCGGCCGCTTTGCCGGTGGGGGCGGCCAGGCGAATGCGCAGCGGGTGGGAGTGGGGCTGGGCCAGCTGCAGGGATTGCAGCAGGGCCAGCAAGCGCACCACGGTGGTGGTTTTGCCGGTGCCGGGGCCGCCGGTGATGATCGCGAATGGGCTGCGAGCAGCGAGGGCACAGGCGTTTTTTTGCCAATCCAGGGTGTTGGTGGCGGGGAATAGGGCGTCCAGTGCGCTTTTGAGTAGCGGTGACTCCTCTGTCTTATACACTGGGCTATCCATCGAGCTAGGCGCTGGGCTATCCGCGCTGAGGCGTGTGGCAATTTCCTGGTGAAGGGTTTGCTCGAACTGCCAGTAGCGGCGCAGGTAGAGTTTGCTGGTGTTGACGCTGTGGCTCACTACCAGCGGCGTATTGCCGGGGCCATTGCTGATCAGCGTGGGGTGGTTGAGCGCGGCCTGCCATTCGGGCAGCGTTAGCGTGGCCAGCACGTGGCTGGGCAGCGGCGGCGGGTCGTTCAGGTCGTCACCTTCCGGCGGCAGCGAAAGCGCAAAATCCGGCGCTTCCAGCGTCGCGGCTACATCCAGGCACACATGGCCGCGGCCAAGCTGGTGGCTGGCCAACGCTGCGCCTAGCAACAGCAGCGGCGGGGCGTTTTGGGTTTCACGGTCGAGAAAGCGCACCAGGGCCAGATCCAGATCCCGCAGCCAGCCGCGGGAAACCCAGCGCTCAAACAGCAGGAATAGCGCGGCGGTATCGCTTAGCGCGGGGTGCGGCTGGGCGGAACTGGCGGCTGATTCTGTCGGTGGTGTTACCGATGCGGTTGAATCAGGTGCAGTGGGCGGCGCGTCATCGGCGAACAGGTCAAAGTTCATAGATTGTGTGTCTCTATTACTCATACCACCGCCTCTAGGCCTGTTTCTGATACTGCATCTGCTGCAGTGCCTGTAAAGAGCGCATCCAGCGCTTCAATCAGCGCGACCGGCGCGGGCACGGCGTGAACACCCCGGGCGGTGGTGCGGCTGCCGCGTAGAAATACCGTCATCGAGCCGCCCAGGTGTTGGTGCGGGTCGTAATCGGGCAGGCGCGCTTTCAGCAGCCGGTGGAGCGCGAGCATATATAGCGCCGCTTGCAGGTCGTAGCGTTTTTCGAGCATGGCATCGCGCAGGGCGTCAGCGGTGTAGGCGCTGTCGTCGCTGCCCAGGTAGTTGGATTTCCAGTCGAGCACGTAGAAGCGCCCTTCATGCTCAAAGGCGAGGTCGATAAAGCCCTTGAGCATGCCGTTGAGGGTGTCGGCATCCAATACGGGGCGTGATACCCCTGGCAGTAAGTGGTCACTGACCAGCTCATCCAACTTGCGTGTTTGTACCTGATGCGCGGCAAACCAGAACTCCAGTTCCACCTGATAGCTGTCGAGTTCGCATAGCGCCACCTGGCTGCCTGCGCTGGGCTCTGTCAGGGGCGGGGACATTGGCAGGGGTAGAGGCGTAGCTAGCAGTTCTTCCAGCCAGCCCGCCAGGGTGTCGTGCCATGCCTGCCAGCCGCGCAGCTGCACACGCCGCCGCAGCATGTCTTCTCGGGCGGCGGGGTCTTTTAGCGCATTGTTGAAACCCAGTTGGCCCGCCCACTCCAACAACCCATGCAGAAAGGTGCCGGGGCCTGGGCCTCGCGGAAACCGGTGCAGGTGAAACGATTCGGTGTTGATGGCGTTGTCGTGGGGTTCGTCCAGCACTTCCAGGGTGGTGGCTTCCTGGGGGGTGGTGGGTTCCGGCGCGGGCGTTGGCTGCGCCGCGCCTGGCATAACTTCTGAGACAGCCCCTGAGGTACGCAGCGCCGAGTAGCTGGCGATCCACCACTGTTCCCGGGCGGGGCGCAGCGGCGTGCGGGCATGGCCCAGTGCCTGCTGTTCCGGCGCCGGGGTGGAGCGCAGCGCGGTGGGTTCCGGGGCGGCACTTAGCGCGATATCGCTGCCTTTCACTAACTCGTCTAGCGCTTGGGTAAACGCGCTGGGGGCGATGGCCTTGCCGCCGTTGATCAGGTGGCCGATGGCGCTGTTCTCGCTGCCTTTTAGCGGTGCTAGCCCCAGCCAGGTGGCGTGGCGGGCGCGGGTGAGCGCCACGTAAAGCTTGCGCAGGTCTTCGCCTAGCCGTTCGCGGTCGGCGGTGGCTAGCGTTGCTTCATCGGCGCTCAGGCTGAGTTGTAGCGTGCCATCGCTATCGTGCCAGCGCAGTTGCAGGTCGGTGTCGTTGACCGGGCGGTGGTTGGCGATAAACGGCAGGAACACCAGCGGGTACTCCAGCCCCTTGGATTTATGAATGGTCACGACCTTGACCAGATCGGCGTCGCTCTCCAGGCGCAGCTTGTGGCTGTCGCCGTGGCTGTCCGGGTCGGCAATGGCTTCCGCCAGAAAGCGAATCAGCGCGTGTTCGCCATCTAGTTCCTGGCTGGCGTGCTGCAGCATTTCACCTAGGTGGAGCAGGTCGGTTAGCAAACGCTCACCTTCGGCAAACTCGCCCAGCAGCCGGGTGGCGATATCGAAATCGACCATTAATCGGCGCACCAGCGGCAGCACGCCCTGGCGCTGCCACAGGCGGTGGTAGTCGCTGAACTGCTCGACCCGCGCCTCCCAGGCCAGCTCGCTCTGATTGAGATGGTCGAGTGCTTCAAGGCTCAGCCCCAGTACCGGCGTTGCCAGGGCCGCGCGCAGCTTGGCTTCCTTGGCCTGGGGCTCGGCGCAGGAGCGTAGCCAAATGGCTAGCTGCGGAGCAATGGGGGAGCTAAACACCTTGTCATGATCCGAAAGGTAGACGCTCTTGATGCCTCGGCTGGCCAGCGCTAGTCGAATCGCCCGGGCTTCCTGCAGGCCGTTGACCAGCACGGCCATGTCCGAGGGGGCCAGCGGAGTGAGTCCGTTATCGTCGCTGTCTTCAGTCACTTTCGCAAAGCCCGCTTGTTGCTGGCGGCCTGCTTCCAATAGCGCGGCCATGTGCGAGGCGCAGCGCTCGGCCATCTTGGTTTGGTAGGCGGTTTTGGAGAGCGGCTCGTCGCTTTCCAGTGGCCACAGGGTCATCGCGGCTAGCGGTTTGCCGTTGAGTACCAGCGTCTCCTTGGTGCCTTTGGCGTTGACGGGGTTGAACGGCAGCGGGTTGTCGCCGCCATCGGCACGGAAAAGAAAGGCGCCGCCCTCATGCTGGTCGGCGTAGCTAAAGCAGTGATTGACCGCTGCCACCATGGCGCGGCTGGAACGGAAGTTGGTGCCCAGCGTAACGTGGCGGCCATCGGTTTCTTGCCGGGCCTGTAGGTAAGTGAAGATATCCGCGCCGCGGAATGCGTAGATCGCCTGCTTGGGGTCGCCAATCAGCAGGATGGCGCTGTCGCGACGGGGCGTTGCGACGTCATACACGGCGTTGAAGATGCGGTACTGGATCGGGTCGGTGTCCTGGAACTCGTCGATCAGTGCTACGGGGAACTGGCGCTGGATCTGCGCGGCCAGGGCCTCTTTGTTGGGGCCTTTCAGGGCGCGATCCAGGTGGGTGAGCAGATCGTTGGGGCCCATCTCGGCGCGGCGTTCCTGTTCGCGCTCCAGCCGGGTGCGGCACCACTGTACGGCGTGAATCAACAGGTCGTTGTGCGGCTCGGGCAGGGCATCCAGCACTTGCGGTAGCTGTGCCAGCGCTTCCCATGCCTGCGGGCAGGGCGGTGCGCCCTCTTTCCAGATATCCGCCATGCCGTCGGGCGTCATGCGTTTCCAGGCGGCGTCGGTGAGCGCCGGGCGGTCGGCATCCGTTTCGCACCACTCGCGTAGCGCGCCTAGCCAGTTGGTGCGGCTTTTGGCGTTGAAGCTCTGGCCCTTGAAGGCTTTACGCGTGGCGGCGTCTTCCAGGGCGGGCACCAGTTCGTCCAGCCAGGCGGGCCAGGGGGCTTTGAGTTCGCTGAGCTGAGCGGCGCGTTCGGCCTGGGTGGCGGCCAGGATCTCGCTGGGTTCGGGCTTTTCGTCGCCCAGCGCTTCGCTTTCGGGCAGTAGCCGTTGCAGCGGGGCGTGCAGGTCGTCCGGTGATTTCCAGTAGCGGGTGACAATGCCGAGGGCGTCGCTGTCCAGCGGGTAGTAGAAGCTGCGCCAGTAGTCGCGCACCACTTCTTGCTCCAGTTCGCGCTGGTCGTTTTCCAGGTTGAGCGAGAATAGACTGCCGCTGTCGAAGGCGTGTTCGCGCAGCATGCGGTAGCACCAGCTGTGGATGGTGGAAACCGCGGCTTCGTCCATCCATTCCGCGGCTAGCGCCAGGCGCCGCGAACAGGCGGGCCAGGTGGCGGGGGCGTATTGGTCGCGGAGTTCTATGAGCAGGGGATCATGAGCAGGTGGCACGGAAGCAGGCCACTGCGAGGGCGCTGTGAACCCGTCCTTGGGCGCTACTTTTTCCATCCCTGGAAAAAGACCCTCTTCGTGACCTGCTTCCTTAGCATCTGGAGTCTCACGAAATACGTCTGCTGCTTCTACCAGCCGATTGCGGATCCGTTCGCGCAGCTCTTGGGTGGCGGCGTTGGTGAAGGTAACGACCAGGATTTCCGGCGGCGTGAGCGGGCGGATAAACGCGGTGTCGTCGTCAACGCGGTGGCCGCCGAGTACTAGCCGCACGTAGAGCAGGGCGATGGTGAAGGTTTTGCCGGTGCCTGCGCTGGCCTCTATCAGTCGGCTGCCGTGGAGCGGGAGGCTTAGTGGATTGAGTGGTTCAGGCTGGCTCATCACTGATCTCCGGACGCTGGCAGCAGAAAGCAAATCGGCCCAACGTGGGGCCTAGACTGTATGAGAGCCCCGCCACCTGATAATCTTGTCGCCGAGCCACTCTTGGTGCATTTTAGTTTACGCTACCGGCGGCTTCGGTTCACTCTAACGATGGGATCTCATGCTGACATCGCTGCTGGATAATGACTTTTACAAGATCACGATGCAGAACGCCGTGATCAAACGCTTTCCCTATGCCCAGGCGCGCTACGCGTTTATCAATCGTGGCGAGCACGAATTCCCTGATGGCTTCAGTGCTGCGCTGCGTCGCGAAGTGGATCAGATGGCGACGCTGCGCTTGAGCGATGAAGAGAAGCGCTATCTCGAAATAACCTGCCCTTATCTTGACCCTACCTATCTCGACTTCCTGGCCGGATTTCATTACGACCCCGCCGAGGTGATTATCGAGCAGCAGGGCAGTGACCTCTCGGTGATTATCGAAGGGCCCTGGTACCGCACCATTCTTTGGGAAGTGCCGTTGATGGCGCTGATCAGCGAGCTTTGGTATCGGCTGCGTGGCGTGTCGGTCACCCATGAGGCTGATGCGATGATCGAACAGCGCGCCCAGGAGAAAATTGAACTCTACCGCCGCTTGGGGTTGAAAATTGCCGAGTTCGGCACCCGTCGGCGCTTCTCGTTCGATGTTCATGACCGTGTGGTGGGTGCACTTTGCCACCATGGTGGCGAGGCGTTTAGCGGCACCAGCAATGTGCTGCTGGCCATGCGCCATGGGGTTAAGCCGATCGGCACCCACGCCCATGAGTGGTTCATGTTCCATGGCGCCCGCTTCGGTTTCAAGATGGCTAATAGCCTTGCCCTTGAGCATTGGGTGGATGTGTATCGCGGTGATCTGGGCATTGCCCTGACCGATACGTTCACCTCGCGGGCCTTTTTTGATAGCTTCGATAAGAAGTTCGCCAAGCTGTTCGATGGCGTGCGCCACGATAGCGGCGACCCGATTGATTTTGCCTCCCAAACCATCGCCCACTACGAGCGCTTGGGCATCAATCCGTTGAGCAAGACGATCATCTTTTCCGATGCGCTGACGCCGGAGAAGGTCGAGCATATTCACGCATTTTGCGAAGACCGGATCGGGATGGCATTCGGCATCGGCACCAACTTCACCAATGATGTGGGTGTCGAGCCGATGAACATGGTGATCAAGATGGTCGAGGCACGCCCGGAAGGGCAGCAGTGGCTGCCGGTGATCAAGCTCTCCGATGTGCCGGACAAGCACACTGGCGACCCGGAGATGATTTCGTTGGCGAAGCGGGTGTTAACCTTGGGCTGGAAGAGCCATTAGGCTTTTCAGCCTTTAACGGCACGATGCAGCGGCGCGTAGAGCGCTTCGGTCAGGGTGGCGAAACGGTGGCCTAGCGCCTGCTCGCTGAACAGCCGTTCGAAGCTCGGCCATTGGTGGGAAAGATAGGCGCTTTGGGCGACTTCCCCGGTCTGGAAGCGCCCTCCTTCGTAGGCGGTTTCGGCGGCGGCGTAAGCATCGCTGTCCGGTTCGGATTCTGGCGTACCCAGCTTCGCCAGCCAAGCGAAAGCGGCCTGTGGCGCCAGCGGTAGCGGGGCTTGCATGCCATCGCACCAGACGCTTAGCAGGTTTTGTAGCTGGTAGCGGGCATTCCCGGCTTCAAGTGGCTCCAGCCGCACATGGCCTGCTTTGGAAAGTAGCTGGGTGGTCATTGGCCCCTCACTATTGCCCGCCAAATGCGCGACCCAGGGGCGTAGCAGGTGCTGCCAGCGGTATTGACCACGGCCGCGCCCCTGGCTGACTAGGCTGCTGCTGAGCAATAGCAGGCGGCAGCGGTTACCTGCTTCATCCCGGCGTAGTTCTCCTAGCCAGTCCTCCAGCGTTACCTTCCCTTCAGCGCTTTCAGCTCTTTTAACAACAACATGCACCGCCTGTGGCGCTGCTACCACGTGTGGCCACTCTTGCAGCGCCTCTTCGTAGGCGCCAAATAGGGCCTCCATCGGTTCGGCCAGCGTTTCGCGCATCCGCTCGCCAAAGGCACCCACGGCCAACACGCCTTGACCCTTGAAGCGTTCCAACGCAGCGTGCAGCGCTTCTACTCGCGGCTGACCGTTATCCATGGCGTGACGCTGGGCGGCGATCAATTGATCCTGCAATTGCCAGTTCTGTAGCCCGTCCAGCGTGAAGGGTTCAACGTCTAGCCGGGTCAGCGCTTCCTGCTCGAAATAAACACCCAGGCGGGTGTTAAAAAATGCCTTCGCGGGGTCGCGTAGAAAGCTGCCTAGCTGGTTCAGGGTTAACGCGCTCTGCTGTTCGCTGTCCGCCTTAAGCGCTGGAGACTTTGCGCCTTGGGTGCTTTCGCCACTTGGGGTGTGCAGGGCGTGCCATTCGTGGGCATACGTAAACAGCCGCGCCTGGGCAGGGGAATCGCTGATTTGTTCGGTAAAATAGCGGCGGCTGAACGGTTGCAGCGGGTGCTCGGTGGTTAACGCTTCCAGCAATGGCTCGCCGTTTTGCGTGTGCCAGCCTGCTTCGAGGTGGTCGCGCAGCTGCCCGACCAACACCGAGGGCGGCATGGGGTTATTGTCGATCTGGCTGCGGCCCACCCAGCTGATATAGAGCTGTTGGCGGGCGGAGAGCAGCGCTTCCAGAAACAGGTAGCGGTCGTCTTCGCGCCGTGAGCGGTCGCCGGGGCGGTAGTCGCTGCCCATCAGGTCAAAATCCAACGGCGGCTGTGAGCGCGGGTACTCGCCATCGTTCATGCCCAGCAGGCACACATGTTTGAAGGGAATGGCGCGCATCGGCATCAGCGTGGCGAAGTTGACTGCGCCCGCGAGAAAACGTTGGGAGAGGCTGTGTTCGTCGATTTGCCCCAGCCAGTGTTCGCGCACCATGGAGAGCGGCAGGGGATCAAAAAGCGCGGCCTCTTCAGTGCTGTCTAGCAACTGCTGGAGCGCGTTTTCGAGCTTGGTGAGCATGACGCTTTCCTGGGCGTCGTCGGTCAGGAAGTAGGTTTCCAGCAGTTCGCGCAGCCGGGCCACCCAGCTGGCGGCGTCGGTGGGCTGGCAGAGGATCTCCCAGGTGGTTTCCAGCTTTTCTAGCAGATTTGCCAGCGGGCCTGCTAGTGATGCTTCCAGCCCGCCAATATCGTCGAATGGCTCGATGCCTTGCCACGCCTCGGCATTGCCTACGGTGTAACCCAGCAGCAGACGACGCAGGCCAAAGGCCCAGGTGTTTTGGGTCAGGCCTTCGGGGAGGTCCAGCCGGGTGCGTTGCTCTGCGTTGAGCCCCCAGCGGATCCCGGCGCCCTCGATCCAGCGGCTGAGAGTGGGCAGGTCGTGCTCATTGATGCCAAAGCGCGTGCGCAGCGCAGGGACTTCTAGCAAGTCGAGCAGGTCGCTTACCGAAAGGCGCAATTCCGGCAGGCGCAACAATTTTTCCAGCGCGATCATCATCGGCAGGCGGTGGCGGCTGGCCTGATCCGAAAGCGTGTAAGGAATGTAGCGCGGGTCGTCGGGTCTCGCGTTCGCGTTGTAGCCACCGAAAGCGGAGCGGTACTGGCCGAACACTGCTTCTATGTGCGGCGCGTAGCGGTCGATATCCGGCACCATGACGATGATATCCCGCGGGCGCAAATTCGGGTCGGCGCTGAAGGCCGCCAGTAGCTGGTCGTGAAGAATCTCCACTTCCCGCTGGGGGCCGTGAGCGATATGGAACACGATGGAGTCGTCGCTGGCTGGGGCGATCGCGGGCCAGTGGGTTTGGGTTTCCGCCACAGGGCGCAACTCGCGGATATCGTCCTGCAGCTGGCTGAGCAGGCAGTTACGCTCTTCGCCGCTGAACGGCTCGAACATATCGATGCGCAGCGCCTGCTGCTCGAAGAGCGTTTTGTAGTTGCCGGAATCATCGTGTTCGTCGAGCAGGCGCAGGTAGTCGCGGCCCTGTTTGCCCCAGGCGGCCAGCAGCGGCTGTGCGTGCAGGTGAAGGGCGTCATCGGCATCGCCGGTGCCTAGCACGTCCAGGGCGTCGGGCATGCCTGCCTTGCGCCGCTGGCGGTAGCGGCTGGCGCGCAGTAGGTCTTTGTGCTCGATAATATCCGCCCAGTAGTACTGGCAGGGGTTATGCACGCAGAGCACGATTTGGCAGCAGCGCGAGAGCGCCGCCAGGGCTTCTAGCGTTTGTTGGGGCAGCGAAGAAATACCGAAAATGATCAGCCGCCGGGGTAAACCGGGTGGGCACGCTTGGCCTTCAAGGTGAACGGCGGCTTCCAGAAAACGACTATGCACCTGGGCGCGGCTGCTGTTAAGGCCTGTGTCGCCTTGCGTCATCGCCACATCGTCGCGCAGCGCGCGCCATAGCTCGGGCTGCCACAGCTGATGCGCTTCCAGGGGACGGGCTTCGCCACGGGCGGTGATGAGTACGTCTTTACCTTTGGCCCAGGCGTCCAGCCAGTCGGCACGATACACCTGGTACTGATCGAATAGATCCGCCAACCGCTCGGCCAACTGGTAGTGCTTGCGCTGGTCGCGATCGACCTCTAGAAAGCGCGCGAGCGGCGCAAAGGCTTCCTGCTCGGCAAGGCTGGGCAACAGGCGCAGTAAGCGCCATATCAACCGCGACTTATCGAAAGGCGACGTTTCCGGCACCGCGTGCTCGTCGTGGGTTAAGCTGTCTTTTGTTAAATTAGTCAACACCGTGCGATAGGCCTGCCAAAGAAAACGCGCGGGCAGTGTGACGTTGAGTGCCGCCGCTATGCCTGCGCCGCCTTGGGCCGGGTCTTCCGCCAGCGCCAGCTTTAGCCACTGCCCAATGCCGTTGCTCTGCACCAGAATGGTTTCATTCTCCAGTGGCGAGAGCGGGTGCAGACGCATCCACTCCACCGCCAAACCGCGCAAATCTTCCAGGCGATTGGCGTGCACGACCATAAAGCCCGGAGTTAGCGGTGTTTGTGAGAGCAGCGAGTTTGCAGACATGCAGGATGTTCCTTAGTTAATCATTCCTTTACGGCAGGGGCACAGCGGCTGATTGTATGGTGCCATAAGTTAATCATCTTGCGAGATTATGATTATATCGCCAAGCTATGCGGATATCGTGAACAACGCTAAGAGAGAGCTCTAATGTCAGATTCATCGCAAAACTCCCGCCGTCACTCTGCGCCTGTGGTCGATGGCCCAGGTAAAGCTGCTAGCCGCGCCATGCTGCGCGCGGTGGGCTTTACAGATGCCGATTTTAAGAAGCCTCAGGTGGGCATTGCGTCTACGTGGAGCATGGTGACGCCGTGCAACAGCCATATTAATGAGCTGGCCGAGTTTGCCCGCGATGGCGCCGATGCTGGCGGTGGTAAAGGTGTGATTTTCAATACCATCACGATTTCCGATGGTATTGCTAACGGCACCGAGGGGATGAAGTATTCGCTGGTGTCACGGGAAGTGATTGCCGATTCCATCGAAACCGTAGCGGGCTGTGAAGGCTTCGATGGTTTGGTGGCGATCGGTGGCTGCGATAAAAACATGCCGGGCTGCTTGATGGGCTTGGCGCGCTTGAACCGCCCCAGCGTGTTTGTCTATGGCGGCACTATTATGCCCGGCAAAGGGCACACCGATATCGTCTCGGTCTTTGAGGCCATGGGCGCACACTCCCGCGGCGATATCGACCTGATCGAACTTAAAAACATCGAAGAAACCGCCATTCCTGGCCCCGGTTCCTGTGGCGGCATGTATACCGCCAATACCATGGCGTCGGCGATTGAAGCGCTCGGTATGAGCCTGCCGGGTAGCTCCGCGCAGAACGCTATCTCGCAAGAGAAGCGCGATGACTGTAAAGCGGCGGGTGAAGCCGTGCTGGCGCTGCTGGCGAACGATATCAAACCCTCGGATATCATGACCCGTGAAGCGTTCGAGAACGCGATTACAGTCACCATCGCGTTGGGTGGCTCCACCAACGCAGTGCTGCACTTGATTGGGATGGCGCGTACCATCGGTGTGGAGCTGACCCTGGCAGACTTTACCGAGATTGGTAAACGCGTGCCGGTGCTCGCCGATTTGCGCCCTAGCGGCCATTACATGATGAGCGAGCTCGTAGCGATTGGTGGTATCCAGCCGATGATGAAAATGCTGCTGGATGCGGGCTTGCTCAACGGCAACTGCTTGACCGTGACGGGTAAAACGCTGGAAGAGAACTTGGCTGATGTAGCACCTTATCCCGCCGAGCCACCGATTATTGCTCCGCTGGGCAACCCGATCAAAGCGGAAAGCCATTTGCGCATGCTTTACGGCAACTTGGCGCCGGAAGGCGCGGTCGCGAAGATTACCGGTAAAGAGGGCACGCGCTTTTCTGGTTCGGCGCGGGTGTTTGGCTCGGAAGAAGAAGCCCAAGCGCGCATCAACGACGGCACGGTCGTGGCGGGTGATGTGGTGGTGATTCGTTATGAAGGCCCCAAAGGTGGCCCCGGCATGCGCGAAATGCTGACGCCTACTTCTGCCATTATGGGCCGCGGACTGGGTAACGATGTGGCGCTGATTACCGACGGTCGTTTCTCGGGTGGCAGTCACGGTTTTGTGGTTGGCCATGTGTCGCCGGAAGCGTTCGAAGGTGGCCCGCTGGCGTTGGTGGAGGATGGTGACATCATCACCATTGATGCCGAGGCCGACACTATCGAGATGCACGTGGCCGAGGACGAAATTATGCGTCGGCGAGCGGTATGGAAGCGGCCCGAGCCTCGTTATACCCGCGGTGTGCTCGCCAAATACGCGCGTCTCGTTAGCTCGGCCAGCACCGGTGCAGTGACAGACCAAGAGTAACGGTTTATCGGCAGGTGTCATCAAGACGTCAAGCGCAAGGCTTAGCCTATAAGCCTTGCGCTTTTTTATTGGGTAAAAGGTAGAGACGATGGTGGATCAAACACAAGCACGCGGGCGCATAGGCGAGGTGTTTTGGGCATTCTTAGCGCTGGGCTTAACGTCTTTTGGCGGCCCGGTAGCGCACCTGGGCTATTTTCGTACCGCCTTTGTGGAGCGGCGTCAGTGGTTAACCGAAAACGCCTACGCCGATTTGGTCGCGCTGTGCCAGTTTCTGCCGGGGCCGGCGAGTAGCCAGGTGGGTTTTGCTCTTGGCTTAATGCGTGCTGGCCCGTGGGGCGCGGCGATGGCGTGGCTGGCCTTTACGCTTCCTTCAGCCATTGTACTGGTGCTGTTTGCGCTGGGGGCGGCGGTGTTGGATGGCCCGATTGCTAGCGGCATTATTCATGGCCTGAAAGTGGTCGCGGTAGCGATCGTCGCCCATGCCGTATGGGGCATGGCGCGTAACCTCTGCCCCGATCAAACCCGCGCTGGAATTGCCCTGGCAGCGGTTTTTACCGTGGTGTTAGTGAGTGGCCCCTTGGGCCAAGTGGCGGCGATTGTCCTGGGTGGCTTAGCGGGTTTACTGATGTGCCGGGATAGCGCGGCTGTCTCAGCCAGCGAGTCGCTCTATTTTCCGGTAACGCGTCGTGCGGGCGTGGTGGCATTGGGGCTATTCGGTGGGTTGTTAATTCTCTTGCCGCTGTTGGCGGGCAGTGCCGGTTGGCTGAACGTTGTGGATGCGTTTTATCGTTCAGGTGCGCTGGTGTTTGGCGGTGGTCACGTGGTGTTACCACTATTAGAAGCCGAGGTGGTGCAGTCAGGATGGGTAACAACCGACGAATTTTTGGCCGGTTACGGCGCAGCGCAAGCAGTGCCAGGGCCGTTATTCACGTTTGCCGCTTACCTTGGGGCGATGCTGCCCGGCATGGCTGGTATCATTGGGTCCTTGTTGGCACTGCTGGCGATCTTTATTCCGGGCTTTTTGTTGTTAGTGGGCGTATTGCCGTTTTGGAATCAATTTCGCCAATGGGGCAGCGCCCAGGCGCTAATGCGGGGTGCCAACGCGGCGGTGGTGGGCATTCTAGGCGCGGCACTTTATCAGCCGTTGTGGACCAGTGCGATTATCGGACCTTATGCGTTCGCTTTAGCCCTAACAGGCTTTTTGCTGCTGACTGTGTGGAAGCTGCCTGCCTGGCTGGTGGTCGCGCTGGTGGCAATCGCAGGAATCTTTATCCCACTGCAGTGACGGCAATATCTACGCGCGTTGTGTATAAACACTCACGCTGAATTTCCCCTACCTCGGCATTATCTTCTACGCTGAAGTTGTCGCCAATCATGGCTAACGAGGGAGGAGTTATCATGACAGACATGGGAGTCTGTGCCTGTCCTGGCTGTGAGCATCACGTCTCCAGCGAGCAGGCGGCCATCACTGAAGGGCGTGCTTATTGTTGTCAGGCGTGTGCCGTCGGTCACCCAGGAGGGAGCGATTGTATGCACAAAGGGTGCCCATGTAGTGAGCTAAATCGCCCTGATCCAGATGAAGAGAGTGGCGGCGAAGAAGTAATGGAAGGATTCAGCAACGCGCAGTTTTAACCACCAATAGCGTAAAACTGCCACTATGGACAAGGAGACCATCATGTCTAGACAAGCTCGTATCGAACCGGTCATTGAGGCTACTGATCTTAAAGAAACCATCACCGGATGGTTGGTAATTGATGAAACTGTGCCCGAAAACGAAGTGGTTGTATCCGAGCACACCTCTAAGAAAGAGGCGATTCAGGCTGCCGAGGCGTTAGAGCAGCGCGAAGACTAGCTAGCCCATCAACACTAGCCCAGCAAATAAAAACGCCTCGCGAGAGCGAGGCGTTGATTGGCTATCGGCTATGGCGCCTCCAGCTCTAAGGTACGACGCAGGGCGTGGAGTTCATCCACTCCCAGATGCTCAAGCTTTCCGGCGAGCAGGTCGCTAATTTTCTGAACGGGAAGTCCTGCCCGGCGGGCAATTTCTCGACTTCCTAAGTCCGATACAGCGATCAGACGAGTAATAATACGCATTAATCGCGTACGTTTTTCAAGTTCCCTGACATCGAGGTCAGGGCTGCTTCGCGGAGGATCAATCTGTTCCGCAGTGGCAGTTGCGCGTGCCGTGCTCATGTGGCTCCAACAGTCTGAAATGACAATCACACAATGCCGCCAAGTCGTGCGCATTTCAATGTCTATTTTGATGAAAATTTCGCGATTTCTGCAAAGCCCGCAAACGCGCTAGCTCTGGTAAACTAGTCGCCTTCCTTTTTTGTTGTGTACCCAGGCGGGTACACGCCGATTTTTCAATTTGGTATCGCTTTTATAGGCCGTTGTGCCGAGGAGTTTTGCATGTCGTCGAACAGCACACCCAAGGTGGGCGTGATCATGGGATCTAAGTCTGACTGGCCGGTCATGGAGCACGCTGTCTCCATGCTGGAGCGTTTAGGCGTGGCCTATGAAACCCGCGTGGTCTCGGCGCATCGCACGCCGGACCTGCTGTTCGATTATGCCAAGAGCGCTGCCGAGCGCGGCTTGCAAGTGATTGTGGCGGGCGCTGGCGGCGCGGCGCACTTGCCGGGCATGGTGGCATCGCAAACACCGCTGCCAGTGCTGGGTGTGCCGGTGGAATCAAAAGCGCTTAAAGGCTTAGATTCGCTGCTTTCGATTGCTCAGATGCCAGGTGGCATTGCAGTGGGAACGCTGGCGATTGGCAAGGCAGGTGCCACAAATGCAGGCTTGCTGGCGGCGCAGATCGTTGGCTTGCAAGACGCCATGGTGCGCAGTGCGGTCGAGGCGTTCCGCGCTGAGCAGACCCAAAAAGTGCTCGATAATCCGGATCCGCGCCCCGATCCAGAAGCAGAATAAGGAGGCTCGGCCATGAGTTCAGAAATTATCAAAAACATCGGTGTGTTGGGTGCAGGCCAGCTCGGCCGCATGTTGGCATTGGCGGGCTATCCGCTGGGGAACCGCTTTACCTTTCTGGATACCACGGGTAATCCCAGTGCGGGCATTGGCGAGGTGATCGTCGATCCGAATAACCAGCACTTGGCCGAGTTTTTAGCCAAGGTAGATGTGGTGACTTACGAGTTTGAACACCTGCCGGTGGAACTGGTGCGTGAGATTGAGCAGCACAAGCCGGTTTACCCCAGTAGCCGTGCGATTGAAGTGTGCCAAAACCGGGTCGAAGAGAAGACGCTATTTGACCGCTTAGGAATTCCCACGCCCGCCTACCGCGTGGTGGAAAGCGCTGAGCAGCTAGAAGCGGCCGCGCGTGAGCTGGGTTGCCCGGTCGTGGCTAAATCGGTAACAGAAGGCTACGACGGCAAAGGTCAGGCAGTATTGAAACAGCCTGGGCAGGCTGGCGAGGCGTGGAGCGCGATTGGCCATTCCAGGCTAGTGGTTGAATCGTTCGTCGATTTCGTGCGCGAAGTCTCCATGATTGCCGTGCGTGGCCGCGATGGTAAGGTAGCGTTCTATCCCATGGCAGAAAACCAGCACGTTGACGGTATTTTGCGTTACTCCGTAGCGCCGCTCCCAGATTTAGACGCGCGTGTTCAACAAACCGCCGATAGCTATATTCGTGCCTTGTTGGATGAGTTGGATTATGTGGGTGTATTGGCACTTGAGCTGTTTCAAACTCGCGATGGTAGCCTGCTGGCCAACGAAATGGCGCCTCGTGTGCACAACTCCGGTCACTGGACGATGGATGGCGCGGTCACCAGCCAATTTGAAAATCATCTGCGCGCCATTCAAGGCTTGCCTTTAGGAAGTACCCAGGCGATAGCCCCCACCTGCATGATTAACGTGATTGGTCGAGAGGGCGATAACGTAGCGATCTTGGCGCTTGCCGATTCGCACCTGCATCGCTATGACAAAGCCGAGCGCGCAGGGCGCAAGCTCGCCCACGTCAATCTCTTGGCACCCAACCACGCCGACCTGCTTGAGAAGGTTCAGGCCTGCAGCGTGTTATTGCCGGAAGCGCCGCCTCCCGCCTGGAGTTTTTCTAGCAAACAGTAGTGATCGAAAGCTGCTTGCCCAGCAAGCGGCTTTTCATTTCACTATTATCCATTGGGATAGCGTCTAGTTGACCAACTACGCAACTTTTATCGCTAAAATCGTCTAAATGCGCTAAAAAGGAGCCACAAAAAAACCAGCGCTTTAAGTTGGTCTTAATAGCACTTCTTTTTTAGGCGGGTAGTCGGTATGTCTCACTCCACCACCACGGGGACTGCATCGGGAATGCACAGTGGTTTCCAGCGCGCTCATCATGCCACTGTAAAGCGCTTGCACAGCGAGAAAGTACGTCTTCTGTACGATAATTTATGGCAGCCGGTGCTTAGCAGCGTCTTGGCAGGCACGCTGCTGGTAGCCGCTATGTGGCCGGTAGTGGAAAGCTGGATTCTGCTCACTTGGCTCGCCGTATTGACCCTGGTATCCATGGCGCGGCTTGCTTTGGCCTACTATTTTCGTCGTTTACCCGTACAGCAACAGCATCATCGCCGGTGGTTATACCGGTTCAGCGTTGGGGCAATTGCGGCTGGCTGCGTATGGGGGGCGAGTGGACTGTTTTTTTTCACAGGCGAGCATCATGGCCAGGTCGCCGCGCTTTCAATTGTTCTGGCCGGCATCGCCGCCGGTGGGATAACAACGCTTTCCGCCGTATGGTGGGTGGCACTGGGTTTCGTGCTGCCAGTTATTCTGCCGTTGCTGGTGCAGTTTTTATTATTAGGATCATCGCTGGCGTTTCTGATCGGCGCTATGCTAAGCCTATTTCTCGGTCTGATTATCACCACCAGCCGCCGTTTAAGTCGCACTATTCACGACAATATTGCCCTGCGTGTGAGCATGGCCGCTCGTGAAGCACAGTTGCAGGAGAGTGAGAACCGCTATCGCTCTATCTTTCAGCGCTCACCGCTTGGCGTGCTGCATTTTAATGAGCATGGGCAAGTGACCGACTGCAATAGCAAGCTACTGGATATTCTCAATGTGAATCGTGCGCAGCTGCTCGGCTATCGCATGTTATCCCGCACGGCGGATAGTGGCGTGGCAAAGGCCGTACGCAGTGCGCTAGCCAAAGGCTCGGGCTATTACGAAGGCACCTACTATCTACCCAAGGCGAGTGTGGGCACGCCGCTGCGTGCCTTCTTCAATGGCGTGCATAGTGCGGGTAACGAGATGGTCGGCGGTGTAGCGATTATCGAAGATTTCACCGAGCGCAAACGCGCCGAGGCGATCATTTACCGCCAAGCCTATTATGACTCGCTCACCGATCTGCCTAACCGTCGCCTGTTTATCGAGCAGTTGGCTACCCTCTGCGATGAGACAAAAACGGCGCAGTCGGGCGGCTTGTTGATGTTCTTGGATCTAGACCGTTTCAAGTTGATTAATGACACATGGGGGCACGCCACTGGCGATGACTTGTTGGTGCAGGTGGCGCGCCGCCTGGAAGGCTGCCTACGCGATGGCGATATGGCGGCGCGGCTTAGCGGCGACGAGTTTGTACTGCTGGCGCGACTGGAAGAAGGTCCAGAGGCAGACAGGGAAGCCGCTGCCAACGCTTATATGTGCGCCGTTCAGCAGGCACTTTCTGAGCCTTATCGGCTTGAAAGCCGCTGGGTGGAAGTGACCCCCAGCATAGGCTACACCTGCTTCACGGCGGCGGACTGTGACCACGAAGAATTACTCAAGCAGGCAGACATTGCGATGTATCGCGCTAAAACGGAAGGCCGGGCACGCCTACGCCGCTTTGAGCCGTGGATGCGGGATGCCATGCATTAATGCGATGTTGCAAGAACCTTTTACGTTATCTGTCCGCTCAGCAGTAGCCATAGTGCGATTAATGCAAAGTGGCCGGGATACCACGCCAGCCATAGACGCCGTGGCATCGCCAAGTTAATGGCAGGGACTCGCTGGGCGGCGCCAGCGGCGAGCATTAGCACTACCACACAGGTACCGACGGTAAACGACTTGGCCAGGTCAGACGCGTTCATTTGACCGGCAATCCATAGCACCGGAAACGCTGATAACCCTGCCCACAGGCGCGACTGAAAGTCACTGTTCGCTTGGCTCAAAGCGTGCAGGGCAAACATCAGAAGCGGAATAAGCAGCAGCCCATTGTGGCCATACTCGACCCAAAACCCTAGTAAGTACCAGACGGTAACCCCAAGCGCGGCACCGGCGAGTAGCCAGGGCATGGTGAGCGTTTGTTGCTGATAGTGCTGCCAGCCTTGTCGCACTAACGTTCCTAAGGCCAACCCACTGGCGAGAGTAAAGCAGACATTCAGAATAAAGGCATCTGACGTGCGTGGCATCATCATATAAGGGAGTTGGGCAACCAGACCAATCACCAAGATGCGCCGCGAGTAGCGCAGCGGGTTGCGGGTGTTAAAGAGCCCATGCCAAGCGACCATGGCGGCAAACAGCGGGAAGGCAATCCGGCCAATGGAAGATCCTGCCCAGCTCAAATCCCAGTCGCCAGGCAGGATATAGCGGGTAAGGTGATCAACCGTCATCGTAATCAGCGCTAGCCACTGTCCCCAGCCTGTCCAGTGAGAAGAGGGACGCAACGTCGCGGCAGCCTCTTTTGCCACCGAGTGGGCGGCTGATTTTTCAACCATGGTATCTCCTTGTCATTTTGCGTTAAGAAGTAAAGACCCACATTTTGTGAGCGAGTTCGCTGAATTGGCTTACCTTTCTCAGCGTCACGACAAATATGAAGGGAGTTTACCCGCTTTTGGCTTTTCTTAGTGATTCTAATGGTGGGGGACTACTTTTCACTGGGGAGTGATGGTTCAGCGAGGAGAAGAATACAGACGGTTGGCTGTAAGGGGGAAAGGCGAATGCCTCCCCGGCGTAAGCGCCGGGGAGGAGAGAGCGATTACTCGGCGTCTTCTTCGCCAAAGTAACGGGTGTAGATTTCGTCGTAAGTACCGTCTTCTTGCACTTCAGCCAGTGCTTCGTTGAATTTCTCGGCCAGTGCTTCGTCGCGTTGACGGAAGGCGATGCCGAAGCCGTCACCGAAGTACTCTTTCGGCTCGCTAACGCGCTCACCCACGACGACGTATTCTGCTTCGTCGCTTTCCAGCAGAGTCGATTGGCCAATCGGGAAGTCGAGGAAGACGATATCCAGACGCTCGGCGGCCATATCCAGCACCATGTCATCGGCGGTAGAGTAGCGGCTGATTTCAGCCACGTCGCTGAAATTATCGGTGACGTAGTTGTCCTGCAAGGTGCCGCGCTGAACGCCGATCGTCATGCCTTCCAGCGTTTCTTTGGTGGCTTCGCTGATACCCAGGTCGCTGGCGGCGAACCAGGCTGATGGCATGGTGATGTAGGGGTCTGAGAACAGAACTTGCTCACGACGCTCTTCATTGATCGTCATGGACGACATAATGGCGTCATAGTTGCGAGACATTAACCCTGGAATGATGCCATCCCACGCTTGCTCGACCCATTCACAGGTAACGCCCATGCGGTCGCACAGCTCATTGCCCAGGTCGATATCAAAGCCGGTGAGCTCGCCTTCAGCCGTGCGGAATTCCATCGGCTCGTAAGGTACGTCAACACCAATACGCACGTTGTCGTAGTCACGTGCTTGTGCTGAGGAGGCGGCCGCTACTGCTAAGCCGAGTAGTGAAAGAGTTAGTAATTTTTTCATATTATAGCTATCTCCATAGAAAAGCAGATTCACCAGAAGGTGATCATTGTTTGTTAGCCGACAATTAAACTAACCCAGGTTGGCGCTGACGAAAAGAGCTTACCTGCCTATGAACCAACGTTTGTTTGACGGTTGCATCATTTTTTCATGATTAAGGGTCTTGGGGGCGTACTTATGGATTTAGGTGCGCCAGCAGCTTTTTCTCCAGATAACGGAAGAAGAACAGGATCGCGAACGTTAAGCATAAATAAATAGCAGCCACGAAGAGAAAAGCTTCGAACGGGGCGTAGTAGCGAGCATAGACAAAGCGAGCGGCGCCGGTTAAATCCATCAAGGTGACCACGCTGGCAATCGCGCTGGCGTGCAGCATAAAAATCACTTCATTACCGTAAGCGGGTAGGGCACGGCGAAAGGCACTGGGTAAGATAATCCGCCGCATCATTAAGCTCTGCGACATGCCATAAGCGCGGGCAGCTTCGATCTCGCCTTGCGCGGTGGCTTTAATCGCACCGCGGAATATCTCGGTAGTGTAGGCGGCGGTATTGAGTGTAAAGGCGATTAAGGCCGGATAGAAAGCTTCGCGCAGTACTGGCCATAAAAAGGTGTCTTGAATGCCGTCAATAAACACCACGCCGTAGTAGATGATATAGAGCTGAATCAACAGCGGTGTACCGCGAAAAACGTAGGTGTAAAAATAGATTGGTAGGCTAATCCATTTATGCTTTGAGCTGCGCATGATCGCTAGTGGCACGGCGAGTATAAGCCCTGCAATAAGCGACAAGAAGACTAATTGGGTGGTGGTGACTAAACCTTCCCAATAGTAACCCAGCGTATCGGCGGTAAAAATGGTATTGCCAGCGAGTAGGTCATTGAACCAAGTGGAAATGTCGAGCATGTCACTGACCTCCAAAGCCGATGTCGTAGCGTTTTTGCAGCCGCGCAAAAATCCATTCGGAGACGCTGGCGATCAATAGGTAAACCACGGCGACCGGGATCAAAAAGGTGAACGGTTCGTGGGTGGCGCGAGAGGCTTCAGCGGCCACGCGTACCATGTCGGTTAACCCAATCACGGATACCAGCGCGGTGGTTTTGAGCAGTACCATCCAGTTATTCGATAGCCCAGGCAGTGCATGGCGCATCATCTGTGGAAAGCGGATACGGCGAAAGACGAGCCCACTGCTCATGCCATAAGCTTTGCCTGCTTCGATCTGCCCGTTATCCACGGCCATAAAGGCGCCGCGAAAGGTTTCGCCCATATAAGCGCCAAAGATAAAACCAATGGTGAGTACACCGGCGGCAAAGGCGTTGAAGTTAATATAGATATCGATTTCGTAGTTGTAATAGAGCATATCGCTGATGGCGTTGACACCTATCTGGCCGCCAAAAAACAGCAACATCATTAATACTAAATCCGGTACGCCACGAATGAGCGTGGTGTACACCGTGGCGGTTCGCTTTAACAACCAACTGCGCGACATCTTCGCGCTGGCGGTCAGTAACCCTAAAACAATCGCTAAAATTAACGATAGCACCGCCAATTGAATAGTGACGCCAGCCCCTTCTAACAGCCGGGGCCCATAGCCTTGCAAATCAATCATGGTGAGCCTCGCGGATCAGTATTTAGGTGCCAGGAACTGCTGCAGGCGCGGTGATTGCGGATTACCGAGCACTTGATCCGGCGGTCCCGCTTCTTCCACTAAGCCCTGGTGAAGATAGATCACTTGGCTGGAAACATCGCGGGCAAAGCTCATTTCGTGAGTCACCACGACCATGGTGCGACCCTCTTCGGCCAGCCCGTGCATGACCTTCAACACATCGCCGACCAACTCTGGGTCGAGGGCGGAGGTGGGTTCATCAAACAGCATCACTTCCGGGTCCATCGCTAGTGCGCGCGCGATGGCGCCACGCTGCTGCTGACCGCCGGACATCTGTGCTGGGTAGGCGTTGGCTCGGGCGCTTAAACCCACGCGATCGAGCAGGGCGTGGGCGTGTTCCAAGGCCTCTTTTTTGGGCTTTTTCAGCACATGGATCGGCGCTTCAATGATGTTTTCCAGTAGCGTCATGTGCGCCCACAGATTAAAGCTCTGGAACACCATGGAGAGCTTGGCGCGCATCTGTACTACCTGCTTCCAATCTTCAGGTTCGCGGCCGTGCTTGGTGGTTTTAAAGCGAATCGGCTCGCCATGGACAATGAGGTCGCCATCGTCGGGTTGTTCAAGCAAGTTCATACAACGCAAAAAAGTACTCTTACCCGACCCAGAGGCACCAATCAGAGTAATCACATCGCCCTTTTGGGCTTGCAGAGAGAGACCTTTCAAAACTTCCGTATCGCCAAAGCGCTTTTTAATATTACGCACTTCAAGGGGAGTAGGCGTAGCGGCCATATCATTGGCTCCAGTGCAGAGTTGCCGCAGCAACGGGTTATCAAGAACAGGCTGTGATGCGGCTGGCGCGAAAAAAGGGGCGATTCTATCAGGCTGGACGCATAATGCGCGCCCTACTTATCATATTAAACATACGACGATAGTCGTATCGACGTCGTGCAGCCTGTTATCGCCTCACCATTATTATTGTCAAACGTTGCTAACAAACGTTGCTAACAAACGTTGCAGTCAAACCCCATTCGTTAAGAAGATTTATAAGTGCGCTTGACGAAGGCGCTAGTTGACCGGTGCCACTAGCAGGGCCGCACGGGCGCCTACTTCGACATTGGCATTGGGAAATACCACATGAAGAGGCGTATCACCCACTCGGAAATCGCCTGCTTCACCGTCTTGCGCCAGCAGCGTGCCAGGTTCGAAACGATTGAAATTAGCCGTATCCTCGGCAAAACAGAGCTGAAAGTCGGTCGAGCGGCGAATCAGCTCGTGGTGTACCTGGAAAAACTGCATTTGCGAGGCGGATCGTTGGGCCGGAGAGTGGCCTTCACTTAGTGCTGTGAGTAGGGAAAGCATCGGTGTCAGCGAGGCCATATCGTTCTGGCCGAAAAGGGCCACACGGCCTAGCTCAAAGGTGAACGACTGAGCGCCATGATAATGCTTGCTGTAATGAGAAAAGGTCCAACTGTGCTGATGTTGGTGTAGCACCGCCTGCATATCCGCAGCGGCGAGCCACTCCCACTGGTTGTCCTCAGTGGGTGACGCTGCAAAGGGTTCGACGATGAAACGGGGGTAACGGCTATCGCGGATGGCGGTATGCAGATCATAGTGCAGTTTGGCCAGCGTCGAATGGCGGGCGTAAAAATCATCCACGGCGGCCATTAATGCTCGGGCGCGGTCTGGTTCTTCGCCTTCGGCGTGTAGTTCACGATCAAACAGGCGGTTCAGATTAGTGGTGATAAAACGCTGCTGTGCTTTAAGCGCGGGGAGGTTACCCAGGATCACCAGCACGGGTGCGCCCAGTAGGGCGCTACCGGCTTCCAGGCGGCTAAGCCATTCACCGATTAATTCGACGGGCGCAGTTTCATTACCATGAATCGCCGCTGAAAAAATGCATGCATAGGCACCCTGGCTTGCCGTGCTAGGCGTTAATTCCAAAATGCCCGCTGCATGCAAGTGATAGCTGCCGCTTGGGAAAACGCCGTGCTGATTGTCCGGGAGCTGCCCATCAAGCGACCAGTCGAGCCATTGGCCTAGCATTGTCAGCTCCTTAGCCTGTGACTTTCGTTGTTTTTTAAATGTCGTGGTCTTTCTAAAAAGTGAGCCTAGCATTACCACGCTAACCGCTTGTCACAAGTCACTAGGTCGTTCGCATGTAAAAGCCCAGCGTATTCGTGAAAAGCGTCGCCAAGAAACAGTGGCCTTTTTAGCGCAACAATTAAATAGCTGGCATCAAAAAGCGCCCATGCAATGCATGAGCGCTTATTCAAGTAGCGTGACGGGTTATGCTGATCGCTGGCGCTGCATTTCCTGCTCATACTCATTGGCCAGAGAGGTTTTTTGCTTATCTTGTAACCCTCGGCCGGCCAGCTGAAATACTTCCTGCTCTTCTTCATCCAGGTGATGCGTCACTAAATGCTGTAGCTGCTTCGCATGAGTCAGCCAATGGGTGGCGCTATAGTCGGTTTCGTCGAGGAGTTCTAACAGTTCATCAATTTCATGATGCTCGGCAACGCTATGGCGCGCTTTTTCCTGGGTTAAATCGATCGACATCATGGGGATATAGAGTGCCCTTTCTTCAGCCGCTGCATGACCATGCAGCTCTTTTCTTACCTGTTTGTAGAGGGAGTCGCGCTCGTCACTGTCTCCATGAGTCTCAACTAAGCGGGCAAGCAGATCACGCTGAATATCATGGTCCTTGCGCAGGGCTTCAAAAATCGTCATTCCAGACTCCTTGGATACGTATAGGTAGGCAAGACCAAAGCTAGTGGGGGTTAATGTAAAGTGCAAGCAGTCGTTCGTCGATGAAATCGACGAACGCGGACGAAAACATTCGCTTTTATCTATGTTTGAGTGCGTTATGTTGTAGTGACTGTTAACTGGGGTTAAGCCCGTCGCACCGAAAATGAAGGCAAGGAGATAGCTATGACAAAGGTATTGGTACTTTATTATTCCATGTACGGTCACATTGATACGATGGCGCACGCCGTCGCAGAGGGCGCAAAAGGGGTGAGCGGTGTGGAAGTCACCGTTAAGCGTGTACCTGAAACCATGCCAGCAGAAGCTTTCAAAAATGCCGGTGGCAAGCAGGATTACGATACTCCAGAAGCCACGCCGCAAGAACTGGCTGATTACGATGCGATTATCTTCGGTACGCCAACCCGTTTCGGCAACATGACAGGGCAAATGCGTACGTTTCTGGATCAAACCGGCGGCCTGTGGGCTAACGGCTCGCTTCGCGGTAAGGTGGCCAGTGTGTTTACGTCTACCGGTACCGGCGGTGGCGATGAAATGACTATTACCTCTACCTGGACCACCCTGGCTCACCACGGCATGATCATCGTGCCGATCGGTTACGGTGTGGAAGAGCAGTTCGATATTTCCAAAGTCAGCGGTGGTACACCGTATGGTGCGGCGACCCTCGCGGGCGGCGACGGTTCTCGCCAGCCGGATGAGCGTGAACTCAAAATTGCTCGTTTCCAGGGCGAACTGGTCGCGAAGACGGCCGTTAAACTAGCTAGCTAACATCCCTAGCCAGCTAACGCCCATTGTGCGTAAAAAAGCCTCGCCGATTGACTTCCGGCGAGGCTTTTTTGTGGGTGATATCGTCACCGCTAGGCGCCGCGAGCGGCCGTATAAATAGTGTAAACGGATTGGCTCGCGGTCATGAATAGACGGTTGCGATTTGCCCCAGCAAAGCATACGTTGGAGCAGACTTCGGGCAGCAAAACCCGCCCCAGCAGGGCGCCTTCTGGCGAGAAAACCACGACGCCATCGATACCTTCTCCACCGTTGGCACTCGACCAGATATTGCCATCCATATCGCAGGTCATGCCATCGAAGATGGTGTCTTCGCTGGTGACGATTACTTCGCGATCATTGACACTTTTGCCATCTTCGCCAAGCGTCCAGCGAATGATACGCGCGGGTTCGTCAAAATGGGTGGGGGCGCTGTCGCTGGCGTAGAACCCTTCGCCATCCGGCGTGAGCACAATACCGTTGGGCTTATGAATATCGTTGGTCAGAAGGATGGGTTCATCAAGGCTTTCATCGACGTAATAGATCCCCGTTTCAAGCTCCAGTTCACGCTTCTTACCTTCATAGTCGAAGTGGGCGCCGTAGCCAGGGTCGGTAAAGATAACGCCGCCCGAGGGTAGTGCCACTACGTCGTTTGGGGCATTGAGTGGTTTGCCCTGATAGCGCTCTGCGAGCACCGTGGTGCTGCCATCCCATTCGTAGCGCAATACGCGTGAAGGGTAGTGTTCGCAAGCAATCAAACGCCCCTGATGATCAAAGGTATTACCGTTGGAGTAGCCAACGTTGTCTCTTAAAACGCTGACCTGGCCAGTCGCTTCGTCCCAGCGCATCTGCTTGGCGCGGGGAATATCGCTGAAGACGACGTAACGGCCCACGGCATTCCAGGCGGGCCCTTCTGTCCATAGCCCGCCACTCCAGTGGCGCTCCAGCGGGCTATTGAAAATCATATAGTCACTGAAACGTTGATCCTCTACTTTCCATGCATCAATGGGGTAACGAGCAGGCACGGGCCCTGGCGAGGCCTGCATGGCAAAAAGCTGAGGCGAGCTGCCGACAGCGGCCAGGGCGGCCGTTGCCGAGAGAAACTGACGGCGTCCGAGTTTCATAACATTATCCTGAGGGTTATTTTTTGGGATTGTTAATTAAACGATGTAACGAGCGAACCAAAACCAGTGCTTCGGCTACTCTCAGAATAAATGTAGAACATATGAGGTTAAAATTCGCACATTGGCTGCCTAGTAGGGGATCCAGGCAGCCAATATTTAGCAAACAGCAGGGTTAGTGGATAAATAGGGCGGGAAATTTTTAGCCCGAAATGACGTCAGCAATCGCCTTGCCCAGGCTTTCCGTGGTGCCTTGGCCACCGACATCGCGAGTGAGTACTTGGCTGTTGCCTTCGCTAAGAACGCTTTCAATCGCGGTGACGATCGCATCACCGGCTTCCTTGTGGCCCAGGTGCTCGAGCATCATCGCTCCTGACCAGATCTGGCCGATAGGGTTGGCGATGCCTTTGCCGGCGATATCCGGTGCACTGCCATGTACCGGCTCAAACAGGCTGGGGAAAAGACCTTCTGGATTGATATTGGCCGATGGCGCAATGCCGATCGTGCCGGTGCAGGCGGGGCCTAAGTCGGAAAGGATATCGCCGAATAAGTTACTGCCCACCACCACATCGAACCAGTCGGGGTGCAGAACGAAGTTCGCGGTCAGAATATCGATATGGAATTTATCTACGGCGATCTCGGGGTAGTTTTTTGCCATTTGCGCGACGCGCTCATCCCAGTAGGGCATGGTAATTGAGATGCCGTTGGATTTGGTGGCGGAGGTCAGCTTTTTACGTGGGCGGGTTTGGGCCAAGTCAAATGCGTATTTCAGCACCCGGTCAACGCCGGTGCGGCTCATCACCGTTTCCTGGATAACGATCTCGCGCTCGGTGCCTTCATACATTTTGCCGCCAACGCTTGAGTACTCGCCTTCGGTATTCTCACGCACCACATAGAAATCAATATCGCCAGGTTCGCGGCCTGTCAGCGGGCTTTTGATGCCAGGCATTAGCTTGCAGGGGCGCAGGTTGATGTACTGATCAAACTGGCGCCGGAACTGCAGCAGCGAGCCCCAAAGTGAAATATGGTCGGGTACTTTATCGGGCCAGCCTACCGCGCCGTAAAACAAGGCATCGAAGCCTTTTAATTGCTCGAACCAGTCATCTGGCAACATCTGGCCATGTTCGAGATAGTAGTCGCAGCTACCAAACTCAAAGGTGGTGAACTCAAGGTCGATATTAAAACGCTTGGCGGTTGCCTCGAGGACGCGGATGCCCTCGGGCATGACTTCGGTGCCAATGCCGTCGCCGGCGATGATGGCGATACGATGAGCCATGGTGCTTCCTTCTTTTGTTAGTGGCTGACACTTGCTCATAAGTACTGGGTCTGGCAAATGCTGGGTCTGGCAAGTAATGAGTTGGTAAGTACTGGGTTTGGTAAGTACTGAATAGAGTGTAGCGGCTATTTTGGCGGAGATAATCAGGCTATTATTCAAGCTATTGTTGCGTAAAAGTGCAGAATGGTGAAGGAGCGTATGGCTCAACTGGATGATTTGGCGTTTTTTCAGCACTTGGCACGGGCGGGCAGTTTAACAGCAACCGCCCGTGAGCTGGGGCTATCGCTCTCGGCCGTGAGTAAGCGTTTGAAACTTTTAGAAGCGCGTTTAGGGGTCGAGTTGGCCGCCCGAACAACCCGGCGGTTAACGCTCACTGCAGAGGGCGAGCGCTACCTTGCCCGTGGCGCGCTCATTCTGGACGAGCTTGATGAGCTGGAGAGTTCCCTGGGTGAAGGTGCCGATCAAGCCCTTGGCGGGCGATTGCGTATCAATGCCACCTTTGGCTTTGGTCGCCGTCATATCGCACCGCTGTTATCTCGCTTTTGTGCTGAGCACCCCGAAGTAGAGGGGTGGTTAGAGCTGACCAACTTTCCGCTCAACCTGAGTGATCATGGCTTTGATATTGGCATTCGCGTGGGTGAACCCCCGGAGTCGCGCTTGGTGGCTCGGCGCATTTTGTCGAATCGACGCATACTCTGCGCATCGCCAACGTATATTGCTAACGCGCCAACCCTTCAGGCGCCTGCAGATTTGCAACAGCACGCTTGCTTAGTGATTCGCGAAAATGACAGTGATTTTCCGCTCTGGCGTTTTGAGCGCAGCGCTCCTTCTGTGCAGGTGCCTTCGGCAACGATGCAATCCGTCAAGGTCAGTGGCCGGCTAGCCAGTAACGATGGTGAAGTGATCACTCGCCTGGCGTTGGATGGCCACGGTGTGATGCTGCGCTCATGGTGGGATGTTAATGAACACCTTGCCAGCGGGGCATTGGTTGCGCTTCTTCCCGGCTGGCAAAGTGTAAGAGCCGATTTTTATGCTGTCTATGAACAGCGTCGGCATGTGCCTGCAAGGTTGCGTGCTTTTATTGCCTTTGTACAACGCGAGATGGCGGGGCGGGTGGCCACGCTGCCAGCGATTTCCCATTAGCGGTTAGGGCAAGTTTCCCCCTGAGCGACGTCGATGAGTTCATCCGTCGGGAAGTCGAGCTCCGCTGCTCGCTCGCGCAAGCTATACGTGGCGGTGACGCAATCCAGGCCGCGTTCAAATGAGTGATCCAGACGCGCTATTTCGTACCATTGGCCCTGGTAGCGATCCAATGCAAAGTCTTTAACCGGCTCGGTTCTCTCGGGAATGCCGGTACAGCCGGTAAGTAAAGCCATAGTGATAACGCTGCTTCCTAGCAAATGTTTCATTTCAGCGCTGCGTGGCGATGGGTCATTGGCGATCGACTATGTTGTGTACTATCAGAGGTTACTTACTGACGTAATTTTGCCATATAAGAAGGGCAGGCTAGAGCTGTGCCTCTAGTGATAGCAAACAAAGGAGTGTTTATGTGGTTTCAACAAGAGATTCACTTACCCGAAGTGGCGCGTGGCTTCCATCTTATTACCGATGACGTGGCTAGGGCGCTGCCGTGTTTAAACGATATTCGTATTGGCACACTGCACCTTCAACTTATGCATACTTCTGCCTCGTTAACGCTTAACGAGAACACTGACCCGGATGTGCGTCACGATTTAGATGCCTTTCTTCGCCGCCTAGTGCCGGAAGACTTGCCCTATTTCCGCCATACATTGGAAGGGCCTGACGATATGCCCGCCCATGTGGCCGCCAGTTTGCTGGGTACCCAGCTCACCTTGGCGGTGCGTGACGGTCGACTTGCACTAGGTACTTGGCAGGGCATCTGGCTGGGTGAGCATCGCAATCAGGCTGGGCCGCGGCGTTTATTGGCTACCTTAAATGGCTGTGATGCTGGCTAACCGGAGGCATCACCTCGACGCGGTGTTGCTGTATAGTTAGGGCGTTTTAAGGCTTGTACCGTGATAAAAGCGGTTCACTCTGTATTCTCTATTATTGAAAAAGCGCTTTTAGATGCCACGACGCTCCGTTTTTCACCTCTCCCGCCAGCGCTGGTTGCGGCTGTTTTTCTTTCTCAATCTTACCCTGGTGGGTGTGCTTATTGCGCACCAAATCTGGCTATACGTGGCCGAGCCTGAGTTTGAGTCAGTTCATACGTTGCAGGTGGCGGATATACGTGACGCGTTATCAGAGCGAACCGACTACCGCTTTGCCGTGGTGGGCAATATCAATAACTCGGTGAGTGTCTTCCAAGATGAAATTGTACCGCTGATCAACCAGGGCGGTATCGATTTTCTTATCTCGGCGGGAAATGCGGTCAATGGCGGGCGGCAAGAGAGCTATCAGGCGATCTACCACAGCTTGGAACAGCTCAATGTGCCTTATTTGCTGACCTATGGCGATAACGAAGACAGTGACTTTGGTAGTTACCTGTTTTATGAGTACTTTGGTCCGCACTTCTACTCGTTTGTGGCCGGAGACAGCCACTTTATTTTCTTGGATGGGACGGGCAAGTCATCCACCTCCTGGCAGCTTGATTGGCTCTCCAGGGAGTTGGCCGCCTCTGAGGCGCAGCATCGTTTTTTGTTTATCGGTTTGCCACTGCACAACGTAGTGAGCGATGCGCCGCTGTTTGAGGCCGATAACTATCTCAATGACCCCCGCTTGGCCGATGGCATCATGTCACTGGCGGAGGAGCATGACGTGGATACGGTATTCTCCGCTAACCTAACGCTTTTTTCAGAGCAGACGGTTAACGGGGTGGATTACGTTACCACGGGCGGCGCGGGCGGTATCCTGATCGATGCCGATAGCAGCTTTCATCACTACATCATTGTCGATGTTGAAGGCGAGAACGTCGCCATTGCACCGGTGCGTTTAAACGTGGATAGACCCGGCTGGTGGCGGGTACTTAGTAGTGTTGCCTCAACGGTGTACGCCTTCTTTTATGTCAGTTATACCCGTTTTTTACTGATCGTGGGTTTGTTGACGCTGTTAGCTTTGCGGTTATATCGGCTCATTTTTGAAGACCGCAACTACTATCCCGATTTTGATATCGATCCAACGCCTTTTTTGGGTAAGTCATTGCGGGTGGCGATGGTATCCAATAACTACTTTCCGTTTGTGTCCGGCGTATCGGTGTCGGTGGATCGCTTGCGCAATGGTCTGCGTGACTTAGGGCACTCGATTCAACTGCTAGTGCCCCGTTACCGTGACGCTTGGCAGGACGGTAAAGCAATCAAGCGTATCCCAACGCTGATGGCGTTTGGTGAGAAGAGCGAGTTCCGCCTTACCAACCCGTTCAGTGTGCGCTTTCGCCGCTGTCTGCGTGCCTTCAAGCCCGATTTGATTCATGTGCATCACCCATTTTGGCTCGGCTCCATGGGGCTGCTGATGGGGCGGCGGCTTAAGGTGCCAGTGGTCTACACCTATCACACCCGACTGGAGCACTATGCTCACTTCGTACCGTTGCCCGGTGCGCTTTTTCGTAATTTGATCTCGCACTACCTGATCAAGCACTTTTCTAACCGCTGCCAAGGGGTGATCGTGCCCACGTACTCCGCAGAGGAGTATTTGCGCATGATCGGCGTTAAAACACCTTCACTGGTACAACCCACGGGCATTGATGTAGAGCGTTTCGCACATGTCGAGGCGGGGAAGTTGGAAGCGTTGCGTGAGCGGCTGGCGATCGCTCCCGCGCACAAAATATTGATTAGCGTCTCGCGGATTAGCAAAGAGAAGAATATTGGCTTTATGTTGGAAGCGCTCGCTGAGCTGCAGACCCAAGGGCATGAGGACTTTCATCTGTTGCTCATTGGTGATGGGCCCGACCGCGAGGCGATTCAACATCAGATCGACACCTTAAAACTCACCGCACGGGTAACGTTAGTCGGGGCGGTACCGCCTGACCAAATGGCGCTTTACTACCACCTAGGCGATATATTTGTGTTTGCCTCTACGTCGGAAACCCAGGGGATGGTGATTCTCGAAGCGATGTCGGCGGGTCTGCCCGTGGTGGCGATACGCTCGAGCGGGATTGATGACGTAGTGCGTCAGGGGGAGAATGGCTTCAAAACGCCGCAAAATCGTCAGGCGTGGGGTCAAAAAGTCATTGAACTAAAAGATAATAAAGCGCTACGTCAGCAGTTGGGTAAACAGGCTAGCCACTTTGCCGAGGAGTTTGATATTGCTAACTTTGCCACCGCGGTAGCCACCTTTTACGCCGAAGTGCTCGCCAAGTATCACTCCCCGTCACGGTGAGGCTGTTTTTTGGCTGCTTGGCGGTGGTTGGCATCTTGACGCTGACTGGCATAGTACTTAAGCCCGACAAGCAGGCCAACCCCAGCGGCAAGCCCGGCGCCTGCCAGTATGAGTTCTTTTGCAGAAGCCGCAGTAAACAGGGCGCCTAGCTGGCTACCCAAAAGGATGACCGCTGCCAACCCCGGTACGATGCCCAGGGTGGAACCGATCATGTAGTCGCGAAACTTAAGGTGAAAGGCTCCCGCTAGCATATTGGTCAGCGTGAACGGTGCGAGTGGCAGTAGGTTAATGACCGTCATGGTGCGAATGCCGCGCTTGGATAAATAGCCCGAAAGGCCACGCAAATGACGGCCGCCATAGTGCATCAGCGCCTCGCGGCCTAGCCAGTGGCCTACCCAGTAAGAAACGATGGATGAGGTCAGTGTGCCGAGCGTGGCATACCCCAGCCCCCACGCCGGGCCAAACAGTAAGCCCGTGACCACTACTAATAGGCTAAGCGGAAACATTACCAGCAGTGCGCCAGCGTAAACGGCCATCACCGCCGCAAACATCCAGGGCGCCTCACGCCACTGGCGGACGCTATCGATCAGCTCGCTCAGGCGCGCCTGGGTCAGTAGGTCGTAGCGCTGCAGCAAGTGCCACATAACGCCTAACGACACGACGGCTATCAGCAGGCCAACGCCTTTGCTCAGTGTTCGCGACATGCCCACTCCCATCGGCTAAAAAAAGCGCTAGCATACGCTAGCCGTGCGATGGGATGAAGACGCTTTTGGCGGGTGATTAGTTGTTCAGTTCGGCTTCAATTACCGGCCATGCGGGGTCACCGTCGGCGGTGGTGACGTTAGCCAGCATGGCTTCAATGCGCTCGGGGTGATCAACGATCCACTGCTCGGCGACATCGGCAAGGTCTCGCTCTTCCTGGCCAAACGCTTGAATCATCCAGCTCTGCTCTTCGGCAGAGAAGGCAAACTGCTCAAAGAATGCCACGATATTGGGGTTTGCTTCGGCGTAATCAGCGCGCAGAAGGGTCAATACGTCGCTTTCACCGTTATTTTCACCGAACAGATCTTCGGGGTCTTCCAGGTAACGCATCGGCAATTCAAGGTTCATCCAGTGCGGTGTCCAACCTACCCATACAATGGGTTCTTCTCGAGAGATTGCATCTCGTGCGGCAGAAAGCATTCCCACCTCACTGGTATCGACCAATTGCCAGTCGCCGAGTCCCCAGGTGTCGTTATCGATCGCGTTGTTGAGTATCTCACTGGCCGCCGAACCGGCACCAAAGCCATGAATCTCGCCGTCCAACTTGTCGCGGTAGTCATCAAGGTCGGCAAAGCTTTGCAGGCCGTCATCAAAAAGGTAGTCAGGAACCGCCAAGGTCATTTGTGCACCATCGACATTGTTCGCCACATCAATGAGCACGCCCGATTCTTTGCGAGGATTGAACATCTCGCGCTGGGCCGGTAGCCAAGCACCCAGGAAGACATCGATATCGCCGCTTTCAATGCCCTGATAAATTACCTGCAGGCCAATCTCTTGCGTGCTGGTCTCGTAGCCCAATGGGTTCAATAGCTGTTCAGCAATGGCGGTTTTGACGGTAATGCCGGGCCAGGCAGGTACGCCGAAGTCGAGGGTTTGATCGTCGGCCTGAGCGGCTGAGACGAACAGCGCCGTAGTGGCGAGGGCGATACCTGAAGTGAGCGGTTTTAGGTATGTCATAAGATCTCCTTGCTAGGTTTTATTATCTGATAGGGGGCGTTGCGAAACTACTATTGCTTATTAGCGTTAATCAAAAACCGCTAAATATCGCGGGCTATTACACGAAGGCGTGAGGCCAGCATATCGCGGTCTAAATAGGTGCCTTGTAAATGACGAGCGCCACTATTGGGATCGAATTCGCGCCGTCCGTGCAGCACGCGGCGGTTATCAAACGCAATCATCTGGCCAGGGCGGAGGGTGAACTCTAACTGGTGTGCTTCGCTGTGAAATAGCTTCCATAAGAGCGCGTAGGCACTGTACCAAGCGTCCATTTGTTCTACCGGAAGGTGAAGCGCATCGCGAATCCAGTTGTTCAGCCGCATCTCTACCAGATTGCCCGCACTATCTAGCGTGACTACCGGTGCGCGCATGGAAATATCGTGGCTCTCATCCTGGAAGCGAAAGTCGATGGGCGTTTCGCTGAGTATGGCGAGCGCTTTTGGATCTTGCTGGCGTAGCGCTTCTACCACGCGGGCGCCGTCGGCAAACAGTGATTCACCGCCGCTGGCTTCGTTTTGAAGACAGTAGAGCAACTGAATGTCCGGCGGTTGTTGCCAGTTGGGTAAATCGATATGCAGCGGTAAGCCAACAGCGGTATATGCCGCGTTATTGGGATTTGGCTTGGAGCGGACATCAAATCGAGCGCCAAAATTAGTGGCGCGCAGTGGCCCAATACGCTCAGCCAAGCGGCTTACTTCTTCTTCTACCAGCGGGCCGTCGGTGATCAGTGCCAAGCCATCACGCAGCATAGCGGTTAGCCAGGCTTTTTCGCCCTGGGGCGTGAGAAAGTCGCTGTGCTTGATACGCTCAGGCGTAAAGTTATCGACCCATGGCTGGGCTCGGGGGACGGCTGAGGTAAGGCTTGCCTCTGGACGGCGCTGATGAAGCCAGCCGCTATGAAAGGCGCTGCTATGACCATCCTGCCAGGTCAAATGTAAATGGCCATCCAGCAGCTCGATGGTGGGTGGTTCAGTGATCGCTTCCAGCGGCAGGTAAAGCCGTTCACGCGTCTGTGGGTGGCGACAAGCTTGGCAGGCGCAGTGGTCGCGTAACCAGAGCAGAGGCAGGGTAGTTTGCTGGCCGTCTTGCCACTCTAAGGCGATACCCTGGGGGGTGAGCATTGCTTGGGCAAGTGCGGGGCCAGATTGATAAGGGGTTAGTTCACCCATCTCTGGGGCGGGTAGTGAGTTCGTCGCTGTCATCGAAATATTTTGTACTGCGCTATTCATTAAATCTCCCAATCGCTCCCTTAATCTGAATGCCAGTTGGCGTTAGCTAAGAGGTGTGCGTAAGTGCTGACTAGGATGAGGAGTAGCGGTGCGAGTGACAAACGATTAATCTGGCCCCTAAGGTATCATTTTATTTATAGGTCACTTTCCCATGAGTCAGTTACCCCCTTTGCTATGGTTACAAGCCTTTGAATCTGCAGCGCGAACCTTGAGCTTCACTGCTGCTGGCAATGAACTTGGGGTCACTCAAGCGGCCATTAGTCAACGTGTTCGATTACTGGAAGACCGCGTGGGGCAGAAGCTCTTTGTGCGTCATGCGCGTAGCCTGACCTTGACGCCTGCTGGGCAGGCCTGGCTGCCCAGCATCCATGATGCCTTTGTGCGCATCAGCGAAGGCACCTTGGAGGTATTTGGCAGCACCTCTGAACAGCCAGTGACGCTGCGTGCGACCCCAGTCATTCAGCAGTCGTGGCTAGCGCCGAGGTTAATCGCCTTTCATCGAGCCCATCCGCAGGTGGCGATTCGTTTGGTCAGCGCTATTTGGCACGATGACTTTGGGCCCGAAGGAGCCGATATTGAAATACGCTACGGTAAGGGGGAGTGGACGGGCGTTGAAATGCAGCCACTCGGGGAGGAACACCTGCTGCCGGTGTGCTCGCCAGCGTTGGCAAAGACGCTCTCTGCGCCAGAAGATCTCGCCGGGCACACGCTGCTGCACGCGGTAGGCTTTGGGGTAGGATGGCCGGGCTGGTTGCAAGAGGCGGGCGTGGCCGAGGTGGAAGCGAAGTGCTGGTCGCTCACCTGCGATAATCAAGTCATGACGTTAGCCCTTGCCAGCCAAGGTGGCGGCATTGCCCTTACGCATCGGCGGTTAATGGAGCGACGTGACGATTTAGTAGCCCCTTTTGCCATCAGCGTACCTAGCGATGAGCGTTTTTGGCTGGTACGGCCAAGCCGGCGACACGTTAGCGATGAAGCCGCGCTGGCGTGGCAGTGGCTGTGCAACGCCATGGGGTAACGAAATAGGGTAGCGAAATAGGGTAACGGGCGGTGAAAGCCCCCGAGAGGACATAATTCGATTTAATCGAATACAAGCCGGAAAACGTTGCGCTTTTGCTTTCTGCACGGCGTCGTAGAATAGCTCTCAACCCAATAACCTAATGCGCTTTGGAGCTTTTAATGACGACACGTGCCCTGGTGATTACTTCTTCCATTCTCGCCGAAAATGGCCAATCCAATGCGTTGGCAAATCGCTTTATCGACCAGGCTAACGCCCGCAATGGTATCAATGTCACTCAGCGTAATGTGGTCAAAAACGCGCTGCCGCACCTGGATATTAGCGAGTTGGGTGCTTGGCAAGTGGCGGCTGACAAGCGCAGCGCGGAGCAAAACGCGTTGGCTGCTCACTCGGAGACCCTGCTGGCGGAGCTGCGCGCCACCGATGTGCTGGTGATTGCGGTGCCCATGTACAATCTGGGTATTCCTTCCCAGCTAAAAGCGTGGTTTGACCGCGTATTGCGCGCTGGTGAGACGTTTCGCTATACCGAAAACGGGCCCGAAGGCTTGGTGGAAGGTAAGCGTGCAATTATCCTGGCAGCCCGTGGTGGCCAGTATGCTGGCACCGAATTGGATAGCCAGACGCCTCACCTTAAAGCCATGCTCGGGCTGATGGGAATTAAAGATACCCATGTGGTCTATGCTGAAGGTTTGAACATGGGCGAGCAGCGTCGCGACGCTGCGCTCAAGGAAGCTTTTCAAGCGATCGATCAATTGGTTGATGCGCTGTAAGCAGGGTATAAGGCTTTTTTTAAGACGCGTCACGAATAAAAGGATATGTCACATGCCCCGGCCGGAATTACTCGAGCAGATCTACACTATTGTCGATCAAATTCCGGCGGGGCGGGTGACGACCTATGGGCGCATCGCAGCCATGACTGAAGGCGCTACCCCGCGCATGGTGGGATCGGCGATGCGACATCTCCCAGATGGCCATCAGTTGCCTTGGCATCGGGTGATCGCTTCAACATTGAAGCTTGCGGATCATGGTGGGGCAGAGCGTCAGCACCGCAAGTTGCGCGATGAGGGCATTCTATTCGATGCCAAAGGCCGCGTACCCGCGCATCTTGTCTGGCCTGATTGAGCAACGTCAGACTCTTTAGAAACAACAACGCCGCCCATTGGGCGGCGTTGTTGTATTTATGATTCACTTCAATCCTCCAGGTTGGCACCTGATTTCCACGACCAGTCGCGCCAGCGTAGATCAAACAGGTCCTTGCGGCGGTCCTTCAGGTTGGTCACCGAGCCTTCGGCACGTACTACCGTTAGACGAGTGAGATCCAAGTCAGAGAAGAAGATCATCTCGGTGTTAGGCGTGGTTTCCGCCAGTACCGCATCGTGGGGGAAGGCGAAGTCAGAGGGCGAAAATACCGCCGATTGCGCGTACTGGATATCCAGGTTTTCAATCGAGGGGAGGTTGCCTACGCTGCCGCACAGTACCACGTAGCACTCGTTTTCAATCGCCCGCGCCTGGGCGCAGTGGCGCACACGCAGGTAGCCGTTTTTGGTATCGGTCCAGAAGGGCACAAACAGAATGTCCATATCCTGGTCAGCCAGAAGACGGCCAAGCTCAGGGAATTCGACATCGTAGCAGATCAGGATACCGACGCGACCTGCGTCGGTGTCGAACACTTGAAGTTGATCGCCACCCTCGATGACCCAGTCGCGGCGCTCCTGAGGTGTAATGTGTAGTTTGGCTTGTCGCTCGACGCTGCCATCACGGTGGAATAAGTAGGCGATGTTGTAGAGGCGATCATCCTCACCGACCTCAATCATCGAACCGCCCACAATATTGATGTTGTAGGAGACCGCCATGCGCGATAGTTCCGCTTTAAAGCGCTCGGTGAAGCCCGCCAGAAAGCGAATGGCACCCATTTGATCCTGCTGCGCGGCGCGGTCTTGAAGCCCCATCAAGGGGGCATAAAACAGTTCTGGGAATACCGCGAAATCACTCTGGTAGTCGGAGAGTGCATCGACAAAGTACTCGATTTGCTGCAGCGCGGCTTCCACCGAGGAGAATTCACGCATCTGCCATTGCACGGCCCCGACCCGCACTTGGGTCGGTTTGTTATCGAGCACGCTAGCCGCGGGCTCAAACAAAATATTGTTCCACTCAAGCAGGGTGGCGTAGCCACGGGACTGCTCATCTTCGGGCAGGTATTTACGCAGCAGGCGCTTTACCTGAAAGTCATTTGCCTGCTGGAAAGAGAGGATCGGATCGTAAATCTCTTTGCGCGAGACTTTATCAATGTACTGAGCGGGCGTTAATTCGTCGGCGTGCTGGTGATACTCAGGGATACGCCCGCCAGCCAGGATCGCACGCAGGTTGAGCGAGCGGCATAGCTCTTTACGCGCTTCGTATAAGCGACGGCCCAAGCGATACCCCCGGTAATCCGGGTGAATCAGCACATCCAAACCGTACATAGCATCGCCATCCTCATCATTGAGGATGATTTCGCGGTGGCCGATCAGGTCATCGTATTTATGCGGGTTGGAAAACTCGTCGTAATCCACCTGCACAGTGAGCGCTACACCCACCAGCAGGCCGTCGTCCTCAATGGCGATTTGGCCATCAGGGAATTCCTGAATTAATTTGTCGATCGTACGCTTCGGCCAGGCGCCGCCGATATCGTGATAGACGGCGTCCATCAATGCCTTGAGCTGATCGTAATCATCGCTCATTAGGTTGCGCAGATTTAGATGCAGTTCTTCCAGGGACATATCAGGGCTTTCCAACGTCAGAAGTAGATGCTTATTCTACCATTATTGAGCGTTGCTCGGCTTATCCGGGGTTAAACTACGTGTTAACGGGCGTGTCAGGGTCTGTGCCATGATGACCCCGGCAAGAATTAGTAGTCCGCCTGCAAAGTGGAAGCCCGCCACTCGCTCACCTAAAAAAATCATGGCAATCACGGCGCTAAACAGCGGCATGAGGTTGATAAAGATACTCGATTGATTGGCACCGATTTGGCGCACGGCACGCATCCATAAAAAAGTGGTGATCACTGAAGCGGGAATACCTGCGTAGAGGATTAGCCCGATGTTTTGGCCATCAATCGGCGTCATGGGGCCCACCAAATAGGGTGGCAGTAGAATCAGCACGGCAAAACAGACCTGGGCGTAAAGCATCACCCAGGGGGGTAAATTCATTGACCAGCGTTTTAACATCACCCCATATAGCGCATAGCAAGTGGCCGCCACGACCATCAGTGCATCGCCTAGGGCCACTTGTAGCTGCAGCAGTGAAAGCGGGTTGCCACGCCCCAGCAATACAGTAACCCCCACAAAGGCCAGCACACCGCCTAAAACGCCGCCTAATGTCGGTGGTTCACGCAGAATCAGCGCGCTAAGCAAAACGGTCAATAGCGGCACCATGGCGGCCAGAATGCCCATGTTCGTGGCCGTCGTGGTTTCTGCCGCCACGTAAGCAAGCCCCTGCCAAAGCCCCATGCCCAGTAACCCAAGCAGTGCCAGTTTCGGCCACTGGAGACGAATTTCTGCACGATGGCGCAGCACCGCTGGCAGTACAAACGGGGTCATCACCGCGAGCGCTAACAGCCAGCGCAAAAAAGCAATGCTGCTGGGCGCAATGGCGCCTACGCTAAGCTGGTTTATGGTCATATTGCCCGACCAAATCAATACGGTGGCGAGGGGCGGCAAAAAGTAAATCAAGGGCATCGCAACGGTTCCTTATCGTTAGCCGGGTAATGTGACGCGGATTGGCGCGCTGGGCAAGCGGTTGACTAAGATCGAGGGCTAGATTAAAGGGGTTGGCGTGAAGGGCCGGTTTGAGGGGCTGGTTCGAAGGGCTATACGTACCGCTCAGGATGTCATACGCTTGTTTGAATTTGTATTGCACTGCTGCTAGCACTGCCACTAATAAAAGCCAGGAGACCCGTGATGACCCAGACGCCCGCCTATCCGCATCTTTTTCGACCGCTAACGATTGGTCATTTGACGCTGCCTAACCGCGTCTTAATGGGGTCCATGCATACCAATTTAGAAGAGGCGCCGAAGGGGTTTGAGCGCCTGGCCGCTTTTTACGCGGAGCGGGCGCGAGAGGGTGTCAGTCTCATCGTGACAGGCGGCATTGCGCCTAACGCGGAGGGCGCGGTTTTCCAGGGAGCCAATGCGCTCGTCGACGAGGCGCAACTGCCTGAACATCGTCAGGTGGTTGACGCGGTACACGCCGAGGGCGGCCACCTGTGTATGCAGATACTGCACGCAGGGCGCTACGCTTATTCACCGGAACTGGTAGCACCTTCGGCGATACAGGCGCCGATCAATCCGTTCATGCCGAGGGCGCTGAGTAGCGACGAGGTCGAGCAGCAAATTGCTGACTACGTGCGCTGTGCGCGCTTGGCGCAGCAGGCGGGCTATGACGGTGTTGAAGTAATGGGCTCCGAAGGTTATCTGGTCAATCAGTTTATTTGTCAGCGCACCAATCAGCGCGACGACGCGTGGGGCGGCCCGTTTAAAAACCGTATGCGTTTTGCCGTCGAGATCGTCCGCCGCGTACGTGAGGCGGTAGGCGAGCGTTTTGTGATTATTTTCCGCCTCTCGATGATTGATCTGGTCGAAGAGGGCAGTACCTGGGAAGAAGTAGTCACCCTTGGGCAAGCGATTGAGGACGCTGGGGCGAATGTGATTAATACCGGCATCGGCTGGCATGAAGCGCGGGTACCGACGATTGTGACCAGCGTACCCCGAGCGGCCTTTACCGAGGTGACCAAGCGTATCAAATCGGCGCTTTCGATCCCGTTGATTACCACCAACCGCATCAATATGCCCGAGGTCGCCGAGCACGTGCTGGCCGAAGGCCATGCCGACATGGTTTCCATGGCGCGGCCTTTTCTGGCCGATCCCGCCTGGGTGCGCAAAGCACAAGCCGGCTTGGCGCACGAGATCAATACCTGTATCGCCTGTAACCAAGCCTGCCTGGATCACACCTTTGCCGGAAAGCTGACTTCCTGCTTGGTCAACCCGCGCGCCTGCCATGAAACCGAGCTAGTGATCGCGCCTGCACAAGCACTCAAACGGGTAGCGGTGGTGGGTGGCGGTCCGGCTGGTTTGGCAACGGCTGTGACAGCGGCTAGCCGTGGCCATCGCGTGGTCTTGTTTGAGCAGCGCAGCGAGCTGGGCGGCCAGTTCAACTACGCACGTAAAATTCCCGGTAAAGAGGAGTTTAACGAAACGCTGCGCTATTACCGGGTGATGCTTGAGAAGTATGCGGTAGAGGTGCGGCTCAACACGACGGCCACCGCAGAAGCGCTGACTGCTTTTGATGAGGTGGTGATGGCCACTGGCGTCAAACCTCGCGAGCTGGAGCTGCCCGGTCACGACCATGTCAAGGTGTTGAGCTATGCCGCGGCCATTGAGAACCCGGAGCGTGTAGGCGCTAACGTAGCGGTTATTGGTGCCGGTGGGATTGGGTTCGATGTGTCGGAGCTGCTCGCCCACCAAGGCCATCCTGGGTTAGATATTGATGCCTGGTGCGATGAGTGGGGCGTGGACTTGGCCGTGGGCGAACGTGGCGGTCTAAAAACACCGACGCCACCCCTTGTGCCCCGCCAGATTGTGATGTTGCAGCGTAAAACCTCCAAGCCTGGCAAGAATTTGGGTAAAACCACAGGCTGGGTACATCGCGCGTCGCTTAAGGCACGTGATGTCACTACGCTAACGGGTTGCGAATATCTCAAAATCGATGATGCTGGTTTGCACATTCGTCGTGATGACATCACTCAGGTGCTGGCGGTGGACAGCGTGGTGGTGTGTGCCGGGCAAGAGTCCGTGCGCGACTTGTTGGCCCCGCTAGAGCAAGCAGGGGTGGCCGTGCATGTGATTGGCGGTGCAGATGAAGCCAGCGAGCTAGACGCCAAGCGCGCCATTGAGCAGGGCACACGCTTGGCGGCGAGTTTGTAAAAATGCGCACAAGATCTGATTGATAAGTAAGTGCTTAAAAGCGCGGGTGACGTTGGCCCATAAATGGCGATAGACTAAACGACTAATCTGGCTATTAAGAATAGCTAGATATTAAAGGCGAGAGTGGCACCCAGCTCGCGCCGTTCGATCGCCAGATAAAAGGACCCTCGTCATGACCTCGGAGTGTAGCCCGCGTTTTTTAGCCAGTGATAACACCTCAGGTATCTGCCCGGAGGCGATGGAATACCTGCTTGAAGCCAATCGTAGCGATGATTTGGCATATGGCAATGATCTCTGGACGGCCCGCGCTGCAGATCGCTTCCGCGAGATGTTTGACTACGATTGTGATGTGTTCTTTGTCTTTAACGGCACCGCTGCTAACTCTCTGGCGCTGTCGGCGATGGGTCGCAGTTACCACAGCGTGATTTGTCATGAGTTGGCGCATATCGAAACCGACGAGTGCGGTGGCCCCGAATTCTTCTCCAACGGTGCGAAGCTGCTTACCTCACCGGGTGCCAACGGTAAACTCACCCCAGAAGGCATTGAAGCCCTGGTGACCAAGCGCAGCGATATTCACTATCCTAAACCCAAAGTGGTGTCGCTGACCCAAGCGACCGAAGTGGGGACGCTCTACTCTCGCGAAGAATTGATGGCCATTCGTGCCATTGCCGATAAGCACGACCTGCGGCTGCATATGGACGGCGCCCGTTTTGCGAACGCCTGTGCCAGCCTAGATGCCACGCCGGCTGAAATTACCTGGCAGGTGGGGGTCGACGCACTGTGCTTTTCCGGTACCAAAAACGGCTTAGCCTTTGGCGAAGCGATCCTGTTTTTTAACCGCGAGTTAGCCGAAGATTTCTCTTACCGCTGCAAACAGGCAGGCCAACTGGCTTCTAAAATGCGTTTTATCTCAGCGCCGTGGTTAGGATTATTAGAAAGTGGCGCCTGGTTAACCAATGCCCAGCACGCCAATGCCATGGCGCGTTACCTGTCGGAAGGCTTGCAGGCGTTGCCGGGTGTCTCATTGATGTTCCCTACGCAGGCCAATAGTGTTTTCGTTGAATTGCCGCCACCGGCCATTGAAGCGTTGAAAGCCAGAGGTTGGACCTTCTATACCTTTATCGGCGCTGGCGGTGCTCGGTTCGTGTGCGCCTGGAATACCACCGTTGAATTACTCGATGAGCTATTGGCCGATATTCGCGCTGTCCTTGAGCGTTAAGCGCAAAAACAGAGCCTCTTTTGACGTTGTTTAGTACCCCTCCCTAGTCACGCCGCCGCCCAGGCAGCGGCGTGACTGCCCGGTCGTTTCCCTTCGCCTGGTTAGTTGCTTTATTTAACGCAACTAATCGCCTGAATAATTCTCCTATCTATATCGTCACTGCGATATCGCTGCTGCGTTGAAGTTTTAGTCATCACTTTTTGCTAATGCTGACTACGCTAAAAAAGCGACACCTCGTTTGGCACACCGTTGCGAAACACTTGGCTTGGCGGTGACTGCCTGGGGTTGGGCCACAGGAGAGTTCCATGAGCATCTTTGATCACGTTCAAGACCGATTTGCCCGCGTTCAGCAAGAGGACATGAGCCTTGAGGAGTATCTGGCGCTTTGTCGCCGTGACCCGAAGGTTTATGCCAGCGCCGCCGAGCGCATGCTGGAAGCCATAGGCGAACCTGAAGTGATCGACACGGCGAAAGACCCGCGTCTGTCACGAATTTTTTCTAACAAAGTGATTCGTCGTTACCCCGCTTTTGCCGAGTTTCATGGCATGGAGGAGGCCATCGAGCAAATCGTTGCCTACTTCCGCCATGCGGCCCAAGGGCTTGAAGAGCGCAAACAGATCCTCTACTTGCTTGGCCCGGTGGGGGGCGGTAAGTCGTCACTGGCGGAGCGTCTCAAGCTACTGATGGAGCGCATCCCGTTCTATGCCATTAAGGGTTCACCAGTCTACGAGTCACCGCTTGGGCTGTTCTCCCCCGAAGAGGACGGCGAGCTGTTAGAAAAAGAGTACGGTATTCCTCAACGGTACCTGCGCAGCGTGATGTCGCCTTGGGCAGCCAAGCGGCTAAAAGAGTATGGCGGCGATATTTCTCAGTTCCGAGTGGTGCGTCTGTACCCCTCACGGCTAAATCAAATAGCTATTTCCAAAACCGAGCCAGGTGATGAAAATAACCAGGATATCTCTTCGCTGGTGGGCAAGGTCGATATCCGCCAATTAGAACTTTATTCCCAGGATGATCCTGACGCGTATAGCTTCTCCGGCGGTTTATGCCGGGCTAACCAGGGGCTAATGGAGTTCGTGGAGATGTTCAAGGCACCAATCAAGGTGCTGCATCCGCTGCTCACGGCCACGCAGGAAGGCAACTACAACCCTACCGAAGGCATGGGGGCGATTCCCTTTGATGGTGTGATCCTAGCCCACTCCAACGAGTCTGAATGGCAGGCATTTCGCAACAACCGCAATAATGAAGCGTTTCTTGACCGGGTCTATATCGTCAAGGTGCCTTACTGCCTACGGGTCACCGAAGAGATCAAAATCTATCAAAAACTGCTTGAGGACTCATCACTCAACGCGGCCCCTTGCGCACCGGATACGCTACGGATGCTGGCGCAGTTCTCGGTGCTTTCACGGCTAAAAGCGCCGGAAAATTCCAATATCTACTCCAAAATGCGGGTGTATGACGGTGAGAATCTAAAAGACACCGACCCACGGGCCAAGTCGATTCAGGAGTATCGCGACGCGGCGGGCGTTGATGAGGGCATGCAAGGGCTCTCTACTCGTTTCGCGTTCAAAATTCTTTCTAAGGTGTTTAACTTTGACAGCACTGAAGTCGCCGCCAACCCGGTGCATTTGCTGTATGTACTCGAGCAGGCGTTGGAGCGCGAACAGCTGCCTTCAGAAGTATTCGAGCGTTACTTGGGCTTCATCAAGGAGTATATGGCGCCTCGCTACGTCGACTTTATCGGTAAGGAGATTCAAACCGCTTACCTCGAATCCTACAGTGAGTATGGTCAAAACATCTTTGACCGTTACGTGACCTACGCCGATTTCTGGATACAGGATCAGGAGTACCGCGACCATGAAACCGGGGAGCTGTTGAATCGACAGTCACTGAACGAAGAGCTGGAGAAAATCGAGAAACCGGCGGGTATTTCCAACCCTAAAGATTTCCGGCATGAGGTGGTCAATTTTGTACTGCGGGCACGCGCGCAAAATAATGGCATGAACCCGAGCTGGCAGTCCTATGAAAAGCTCAAGGGGGTTATCGAGCACAAGATGTTCGCTAATACCGAAGAGCTACTGCCGGTCATTTCCTTCAATGCCAAGGCCTCGCGGTCGGATCAGAAGAAGCATGAGGATTTTGTGGCACGGATGGTTGAGCGTGGCTACACCGAAAAACAGGTGCGGCTATTGTCTGAGTGGTACTTGCGTGTGCGTAAGTCCCAGTAAGGGACTGTCTTGAAAGTACTAGTAATAACAGTGCTTAAGTCGGGCGTTTAAGGAGGTCGTATGACCTACTTTATTGATCGAAGGCCTAATGCAAAACATAAAAGCGCGGTGAACCGCCAGCGCTTTTTAGAGCGCTATCGCAAACATATAAAGCGCTCGGTGGAAGAGGCCGTAAACCGCCGCTCGATTACCGATATGGAGCGTGGTGAGAAAATTTCTATTCCGACCAAGGATATTTCTGAGCCGGTTTTTCAGCATGGCCCGGGGGGGGCACGTAATGTCGTCTCACCGGGCAATAAGGAGTTTCTTGCAGGCGATAAAATTCGCCGTCCCAGCGGGCAGGGCGGCGGCAGTGGGGCAGGTGAGGGGGGCGCTTCTAACCAGGGCGAAGGGAACGATGAATTTGCCTTTACGCTCAGCCGGGAAGAGTTTCTGGAGTTCGTGTTTGATGGCTTAGAGTTGCCCCACTTGCAGCGTAAGCCGCTGAAGTCGCTAGAAGAAGTCAAAATGGTGCGGGCAGGACTTTCAAAAGACGGTGTGCCTTCGCGCATCAGTATTACCCGTTCAATGCGGGAAGCCTATGCCCGCCGTATTGCCATGCGGGCGCCCATTAAACGCGCGCTTAAAGAGGCCCAGGAGGCCCTCGACGCGGAAGAGCGTAAAGATTCAGTGCTGCGTAACCCCACGCGAGTCAGTGAGCTTAAAGCCGAAATCGAGCGCCTGGAGAAACGCATTGCGGGCGTGCCGTTTATAGATACTTATGACTTACGCTACCACCAGTTAAGCGCGCAGCCGCAGCCCTCCAACCAGGCGGTAATGTTTTGTGTCATGGACGTTTCAGGATCAATGACCCAAAACCATAAAGATATCGCCAAGCGGTTTTTCCTGCTGCTCTATCTGTTTCTGGAAAAGCACTACGAAAAAGTCGAGCTGGTGTTTGTGCGCCACCATACGGCCGCCCGTGAAGTGAGCGAGGAGGAGTTTTTTTACTCACGGGAAACCGGTGGCACAATCGTTTCCAGCGCCCTCAATTTGGTCAACAAAATTATCGAAAAGCGTTATCCGGTCGGGCAGTGGAATTTATATGTGGCCCAGGCTTCCGATGGCGATAACTGGGATGACGACTCAAATATATGCCGTGACCTGTTGGTCAAGCAGTTGATGCCGCAGTTGCAATACTATGCTTATGTTGAGATTACCCCTCACGACCATCAATCACTTTGGCATGAGTACGAGAGCGTGGTGAAAGCCTTTCCCGAGCGTTTTGCCATGCGGCAAATTGTTGAGGCGGGGGATATTTATCCGGTCTTTCGCGAACTGTTCAAGCGTCGCTTAAGCCAGTCCTCGTGACCGTGTAGCGAGACTAGTGACCGCGTATAGAGGAGTGGGCTATGAGTACGACCCGCAAGCGCAAGCCGATTGCCACCGGCTCGGATTGGAACTTCACGATGCTAGAGCGCTTCGATGCGGAACTAGCAAGGCTTGCTGATGAGTACCGACTCGATACTTATCCCAACCAAATTGAAGTGATTACCACCGAGCAGATGATGGATGCCTACGCTAGTGTGGGCATGCCGGTGGGGTATCACCACTGGTCGTTCGGTAAACAGTTTCTGGCCGTTGAGGGGGCTTACAAGCGTGGCCAAATGGGCCTGGCTTACGAGCTGGTCATCAACTCCGACCCTTGTATTGCCTACTTGATGGAGGAGAACACGTTGATGATGCAGGTGCTGGTGATGGCCCACGCCTGCTACGGCCATAACTCCTTTTTTAAAGGCAATTACCTGTTCCGTACTTGGACAGACGCTTCTTCCATCGTCGATTACCTGGTGTTTGCGCGTAAATATATCGCCCAGTGCGAAGAGCGCCACGGCGTGCAGGCGGTCGAGCAGTTGTTGGATGCTTGTCACGCGCTACAAAACTACGGCGTTGATCGTTACAAGCGGCCCTCACCGATATCGGCGGAAGAGGAGGCGAGGCGGCAGGAGGAGCGGGAGGCTTATCTTCAGACGCAGGTCAATATGCTTTGGCGCACCATTCCTGAAGCGCCCACTGGGCATTCTTCGCTGCCGGGCAGCGTGCACAGTGATGATGACCCGTTAGGCTTGCACAGTGGAGGGCTTTACCCTTCGGAACCGCAGGAGAACCTACTCTACTTTATTGAAAAAAATGCACCGCTACTGGCGCCTTGGCAGCGCGAGGTGGTGAGAATTGTGCGTAAATTAGCGCAGTATTTTTACCCGCAACGCCAAACGCAGGTAATGAATGAAGGCTGGGCGTGTTTCTGGCACTACACGCTAATGAATCGACTCTATGATGATGGCAATGTCGATGAAGGGTTGATGCTGGAGTTTTTGCAGTCGCATGCTGCAGTGATTAACCAGCCCGCCTTTGATAGCCCGCACTTTAGCGGTATTAATCCTTATGCGCTTGGCTTCTCGATCTTTATGGATATCAAACGTATCTGTGAGGCCCCTACCTCTGAAGATCGAGAGTGGTTTCCTGATATAGCGGGCACGCCGTGGCGTGAGACGGTTGAGTTTGCGATGCGTAACTTCAAAGACGAGTCGTTTATTCAGCAGTTTCTTTCGCCAAAAGTCATGCGCGACCATAAGCTGTTTCTAGTGATAGATGATGATCAGGCCGAAACCTTAGAAGTGGCCGCCATTCATAACGAACAGGGTTATCGTCAGGTGCGTGAAGCGCTCGCTACTCAGTATGCGCTTTCGGTGCGTGAGCCCAATATACAAGTAGTCGAAGCAGCGATTCGTGGAGACCGCTCATTGACGCTTCATCATGTGCAGGACAATCGTCGTCCGCTGGGGCGAAGCGTTTACCCAGTGATTCGCCATCTACAGCAGTTGTGGGGGTTCCCTGTTCATCTCGTTTCGATGGAAGAAGGGCGGGTGACGCGTCGGTTCCACTGGCCGGTAGAAGAGGAGGGCAATGCTTCTTAACCGCTCATTTAGAAACCCGACTTTCCAAAACCTATTTTCCAAAACCACTACCCCGCGCTGGGCGCGGGGTAGGCGGTAACCACTTTGAGGGTTAGTGGCTTAGGCTTGCGCAGTCCAAGACTGACACCAGCCAGCAGGGGCGACGCTATTTTCAGGGAATAGTTGGCATCCCTGCGTTTCTGCATTAAAGAACATACAGTTATCGCAGCGCTCGCCCTCTTCATAAGCGGGGTGATCGCTGGCTTCACTGGCGTCTTCGACGTAGTTAAGCGCTTGAGCGTTGCTTGAAGCGGGATCAAGGCGCGGCAGCTCTTGAGCAAAGGCAGTCTTGGAAAGAATGCCTGCACCCAGCGGCAGGGCCGCTAGCCCAAGCATGCTGTTGCGCATGAAGTCTCGACGGCTTTTATTAGCCATGATTTCTCCTTATCGTCACGGTCTGACGTTTGGTCACGTTGGTCGGGTGGTTAGCCACCTCTTTGTGCTCCGCATTATCTTAACAGCCGGAGTGCTTAGCGACACATTGCTAGATACTTCTCCAACCATTACATGCTAGCGAATGTACAAAGGTTGTGCGAATGCCTTGTAGTGTACAGCGACAATTGGTCACGCTGCTGTTGGGTGCTGCGCTCGCTTCTTGGTCGCTGTTATACTCTGCGCAGCTTCGAGGCAACGTCGAGTTGCCATCATTTTCTTTAAGGGGCGCGATATGCAAAACGCAGTCATTTTAATCAATACCGATAAAGGTCAGGTAAAAGCCGTGGCCGAGCGCTTGGCCGATGTCGAAGGTATTAGTGAAGTCTACTCCACCTGTGGACGCTACGACCTGGTGGCCATTGCGCGCACACGTGATTTCGAAAGCTTGGCTGAACTGGTAACCGAGCGCTTAAATGCCGTAGAGGGTATCAGCGATACAGAAACCTTGAATGCCATGCAGGTTCACTCCCGTCATGACCTCGAAACCATGTTTTCGCTAGGCTGGTAGACCATAAGCAGCTTTCAATGGTTGCCTCGTTGGTCGCTTAAATAGCGTTTACGCTAGGGCTAGTCAGGGAGTAAGCGTGTTGGGAACGTCGCTTTCAAGCTGGCGTCGGCAGGGTCGACGCTTGGGGATAGCTGTGTTGTTCGTTGCCGTTGGCACCGGGCTTTGGGAATTTCAGGAGCGTCAGCATAAAGATGCCTACACATGGATGGGTGTGCCTAGCTGGGAGACATTTAATCCAACCACGATGCACCGTGTGCTGCGCAATGAGGGTTATTTGGTAGGTTGGTCGGATGTGCGCGTCAACCCGCTATGGGTAAGCTATCAAGTTGAAGCGGTAGACGATTCACGTATTGGCTCTCGCCCAAACTTTCAAGCCGACTGGCGTACGCTTTGGCCGGTAGGCACCGATAGTTACGCCGGCAGCGGTTACGACCGAGGCCATCTGGCGCCCAATTACGCTATTGCGGCGGTGCATGGGCGCAGCGCTCAGGTCGATACCTTCTTGATGAGCAATATGGCCCCGCAACGACCCAACCTGAACCGCCAGCTGTGGCAGCGTTTAGAAGAGACGGTAATGGATCACTTTGCGCCACGCTTTGACCGGTTGCAGGTGATTACCGGCCCCATTTTTCCAGAACACTTTATGGATAACGTGTTTAATCGGGTAGGGTTGGTGGAAGTACCTTCGGCGTTTTATAAAATTATTGTCGCGCCACACAGTGAAGCCCCGTTAGCGTTGGCGTTTATCATGCCGCAGGATGTCCGTGGTAATGAGCCACTGGATGACTACCTGGTCACAATCGATGATATCGAGGCACTTACAGGGCTTAACTTCTTCCCAGAGTTGACGAGGGAAGTAGAGTCAGTGCTGGAAGGGGAGTTGCGTACACAGGGCTGGTCGCTTGAGGAAGTGGCACGACGGCCGGGGCGTTATCAATAAAGAGGCATACTTGAGAGAGGCAAGTACTTTAAAGAGAGCGGTAGCGTCGAGAAGATAAGCTTGGAGAAGTTGTCATGATGCGGACTGGCCCATGTAAGTCATGGTGCCCAGGAGAGGACTTGAACCTCCACGTCCATACGGACACTAGCACCTGAAGCTAGCGCGTCTACCAATTCCGCCACCTGGGCGCATCATTTAACGCTTGGATTAACAACTTGCTGTTTGTGTTCGTATGGTGCCCAGGAGAGGACTTGAACCTCCACGTCCATACAGACACTAGCACCTGAAGCTAGCGCGTCTACCAATTCCGCCACCTGGGCGAACACAAACCTTGCTTGGTACCGTACTGCTTACACTAATGAGTAGTAAAGAAGCAGTTTGGTGCCCAGAAGAGGACTTGAACCTCCACGTCCATACGGACACTAGCACCTGAAGCTAGCGCGTCTACCAATTCCGCCATCTGGGCAAGTGGCGCGTATAATACCGGGGTGATGGTTAAATGCAAGACCCTGTAGAGGCTTTTTGCGAAGCAAATTGTATAAACAATGTCTAAGACGGTTGGGTGATTGAACGTGCAGCGCTATACTGCGCCTATGACTAAACAAAACCCTATTCATTTCAGCGCTTCAAACACTGAAATCCCCCGCCCGCAACGCTTCGCGTATGCGCTTTTTTTATGCCTCTCGCAAATGACGCCATCAAGGATGTTGCTCGTATGAAGTATTGGACGTTAAGTGATGATCCACATGCCGAGCGCGAGGCGCATAAATATGGTAATCCCGCGCCAAGCCGGGAATATTTGCTTGCTGCCCTAGAGACATACGGTAAGCCAATTACCCATGAAAATATGAGCCGAATGCTGGGCCTGGAAGACGAAGAACTCATCGAGGCTGTCCGGCGCCGTTTGGCGGCGATGGAGCGCGATGGCCAAGTGTTGCGTGACCGCCGCAGTGCCTATGCGTTAATTGATAAGCTGGATCTCATTAAAGGCAAAGTGCTTGGGCACCGCGATGGCTTTGGCTTCTTGCTGCGCGATGATGGCAAAAAGCCTGACCTGGTACTGCCGCCGCGGCAAATGCGGCGCGTCTTTCACGGTGACCATGTATTGGCTCGGGTTAGCGGGCGTGATCGCCGTGGCCGTGATGAAGCGACCATTGCCGATGTGATTGCACGCAACACGCAAACCATTGTGGGTGTTTACCGCAGTAATACGCCTGAGTTCGGTATTCTGATTCCCGAAAATCCGCGTATTACTCAGGAAGTGATTATTCCGCACAGTGCCTGTGCTGGCGCTAAAGATGGTCAAGTAATTTCGGCCAAGATCGTTCAGCAGCCAGCGACGCGTGTGCAGCCGGTCGGCGAAGTAGTCGAAGTGCTGGGTGAGCGTATGGACCCCGGTATGGAAATCGATATTGCGATTCGCAGTTACGATATCCCCGCTGAATTCCCGCCTGAAGTACTCGATCAAATTGCCGACATTTCAGCGGAAGTACTGGAAGAAGACAAGCAGCACCGCGTTGACCTGCGTGATGTACCGCTAGTCACCATCGATGATGAATCCGCTAAAGATTTTGACGATGCGGTGTGTGCATGGAAAACGAAATCTGGCAGTTGGAAGCTTCTTGTCGCCATCGCGGATGTTTCCCACTATGTGCGCCCTGGAACGCCGCTAGATGACGAAGGCCGCACACGGGGGAACTCGGTCTACTTCCCCGGTCAAGTGGTCCCCATGCTGCCGGAGCTGTTGTCTAATGGTCTCTGTTCGCTGAACCCTCATGTGGATCGCCTAGTGTTGGTATGCGAGATGAATATCTCTCAAACCGGTGCGATCAGCCGCTACCGTTTCTACGAGGCGGTGATGAATTCTCACGCTCGCCTTACCTATAACAAGGTGGCCGCGATTCTTGATGAGAAGAGCGAAGAGGGCGAGGTGCTGCGGCAAGAACACAGTGAGCTCTTAAAACCGCTAAAGAACCTGGAAGAGCTTTATTACCTGTTACGCGAAGCACGCGCTGAGCGTGGTGCGATTGATTTCGATACCACTGAAACGGCCATCATCTTTAACGATGAGCGCAAAATCGAAAAAATTGTGCCGCGTAGTCGTAACAATGCTCATAAGCTGATTGAGGAGTGCATGCTGGCAGCTAACGTTGCCACGGCGCGCTTCCTGGATAAGCATGACCTGCCAGCGCTCTACCGTATCCATGAACGGCCCACGCCCGAGCGGCTGGATAAGCTTCGTCTGTTCCTCAATGAGCTAGGCCTCTCCGTCGGCGGCGGCGATATGCCCACTCCGCAGGACTACCAAGCGCTGCGCGAAGCAATTATTGACCGCCCTGATGCGGATATTATCCAGACAGTCATGCTGCGTTCGATGAATCAGGCTGTGTACTCGCCGCAAAATGAGGGGCACTTTGGTTTGGCCTACCAGGCCTATGCCCACTTCACTTCACCGATTCGTCGCTATCCTGACCTGTTGGTGCATCGCGCTATCCGTTCGGTGATCCGTGGCCCGCGTCAAACCAACACGGTGTTACGTGTCGAAGGCGCACCGGTTGAGCCGCCAAGTAAGTGGTGTCCATATACCTTCGAGCAGATGCTTGAGCTGGGTGAACACTGCTCGATGACGGAACGTCGCGCTGACGAAGCCACCCGCGATGTAGAGAGCTGGCTGAAGTGCGAGTTCATGTCCGACAAGCTTGGCGAAATGTTCGAGGGCACGATTGCCTCGGTCACTCAGTTTGGTCTGTTTGTACGTCTGGATGAGTTCTACGTAGAGGGGTTGGTGCATGTGACCTCGTTGCCATCGGACTACTACCACTACGAAGCAGAGAAGCATCGCCTGAAAGGTGAGCGTACTGGCACGACCTACCGTTTGGGCGATGGCCTCACGGTGCAGGTGGCGCGTGTCGATATGGATGACCGTAAGATCGATTTCGGCCTGGGGGACGAGAAGCCCCGTCCGCGCCGCCAGCCGCGTAAGAGCCGTGGTGGTGAAGAGGGCGCTGGGGCCAAAGCGAAAGCCGGTGGCGCCAAATCGGCAGGCAACAAACCCTCCAATAGCGAGAAGCCCGCTACGCGCCGTGGCCCACGCCGTACTCGTAACGGCCCACGCAAACCATCACCTAATAAGGGCTGAGCATGAAGTCAGCGTCTTCACGGCGGGGTCCCAAGACTCCCGATGGGTTGGATCAGGTCTATGGCGTTCATGCACTGCAAAGCTTGCTAGACAGAGGCGAAGCGCCCCGTGAGTTATGGGTGCAGCAGGGGGCGGGGAGCCGCTTGAAAGAGTTGGTCGCCCACGCTCAGTCGCAGGGTGCTCGGGTGAAAGAGCAGCCCCGCGATTTGCTGGATCAGCTAACCCAGGGTGCTGCTCATCAGGGTGTGGTGGCGTTTTGCCCACCGCTGACGCCAGAAGGTGAGGAGTCACTCTGGCTTAAGCTGCGTGCTTGGCCGTCGCCTACACCGCCGCTTCTGCTAATCCTTGATGGGGTCACCGATGTGCATAACTTCGGTGCCTGCCTGCGCAGCGCGGATGCCGCAGGGGCTCATGGGGTCATCGTGGCAAAAGATAAAGCCGCGCCGCTCAATGCCACGGTGCGCAAAGTGGCCTGCGGTGCTGCCGAGGTGGTGCCGGTTTATCAGGTGACCAATCTGGCGCGTACGCTTGCCAAGCTAAAAGATGCCGGGGTCTGGATTACCGGCACCGCCGGAGAAGCCGAGGCCAGCGTTTTCGACATTGATATGACCGGCCCGACTGCGCTGGTCATGGGGGCAGAAGCAAAAGGCATGCGTCGTTTGACCCGTGAAGCATGCGATAACCTAGCCAAGCTACCGATGGCGGGAGAGGTCTCTAGTCTAAACGTGTCGGTGGCCACCGGTATTTGCTTGTTTGAAGCAGTTCGTCAGCGTCAGCTTGCAAGTTAAACGCCGTACTACTAAGATACACGCGCCCGTTTGTCTGCAAGCGGGCGTTAGCTGTGAGAATTAGTAATTGTAACTGTCGTAAAAAACAGTTGTTGAGATAAAAGTTCTGTTTGATGCCCCGTTAGCCGTTTAATGCGGTAGCGGCGCACTTCAGTTAACTCCTTGCTTCCTTGTCGTCGTTTACTGTTTTTAGCAGTAGCACACAAAGGAAGCTGTCAAACCGCAAGGAGATCCCATGCGTCATTACGAAATCGTGTTTATGGTCCACCCGGATCAAAGCGAGCAGGTGCCGGCGATGGTTGAGCGCTACACCAGCATCGTTACTGAAAACAGCGGCACTGTGCACCGTCTGGAAGATTGGGGCCGTCGTCACTTGGCTTACCCGATCAACAAGATCCACAAAGCCCACTACGTGCTGATGAACGTTGAGTGCAGCGGCGAGACTCTCGATGAAATCGAGAATATTTTCCGTTACAACGACGCCATTATCCGCAGCCTGGTTGTTCGCTGCAAAGAAGCTGTTACTGAAGCTTCCCCGATGATGAAACCGGCAGAAGAAAAACGTCCGCGTCGCGAAGAAAAACCGCGCGCTGAAGAAGAAGAAACTGCCTGATTTTATTCACTGCACGTTTTAAGGAGCTAGTCCATGGCACGTTTTTTCCGTCGCCGTAAGTTTTGCCGCTTCACCGCTGAAGGCATCAAGCAGATCGATTATAAAGATCTGGACACGCTGAAGGCTTACATCACCGAAACTGGCAAGATCGTTCCAAGCCGTATTACCGGCACCAAAGCACGCTATCAGCGTCAGTTGGCGACTGCTATCAAGCGTTCGCGTTATCTGGCACTGCTGCCCTATTCCGATAGCCACCAGTAAGCGTTTAACGTGATGCTGGCACTAGCCCGATGGCTGATGCGGGGCACGCCTTACGCCGCAGGCGGGGCGGCCCTGGCAACGCTAGTGCCTTGGTTGTTCTGGTTAGGGGCAGCCATCGCCGCGTTGATGACCCTGCGTAAAGGTTTCGTGCCTGCGCTTCCGGTTATTATCGCTGCAGCGCTACCGGCTGGCTGGTGGTGGGCGCAAGGTGATGTCATTCCGCTTGCTAGCATATTGCTGGTAACGCTAATGGCGGTCATTCTGCGCGAGAGAATGCGTTGGGGCGAGACCTTAATTGTGGGGACATTAGTCGCCTCAGTGATGGTTCAGCTTGGCATTTTCAGCCCACCAGGTGGTACGGAACTAATGCTTGAGCAGTTGCGTGAAGGTTCACAAGAAGTGGATCGCATGCTCACGGAATTCGCCAATCAAGGCTACGATACCCAAACCATTGCCGCGCTAGTGGTAGGTGGTGTGACCGGGCTCGTTGTCCTATTGGCAGCCATCGTGTGTTTGGCGCTTGCGCGTAGTTGGCAAGCTGGGTTGTATAATCCAGGTGGCTTTCGCGAAGAGTTTCACGCACTGCGCCTAACCCCCAAAGAACTAGCTGTATTGGCGGTGATTGGGGTGGGTGGCATGCTGCTAGGCGCACATGCGTTGGCGATGCTTGGCTGGATTCCGCTATTGGTAGCTGGCGTTGCGTTAGTGCACGGGTTTATTGGATTAAAGGGGATGAACGGGCTGTGGCTGGTAGCATTTTATGTGCTGCTGATCACGACCTGGCCCACGATTCTCATTGTGCTGCTGTTGGGGCTGATTGATACATTCGCGAACGTTCGCGCACGCCTTGCCCGCAGCAACTGACAAGAGGTTTACGAGATGGAAGTCATTCTGCTCGACAACATTGGTAAGCTGGGCGGCCTGGGTGATAAGGTCACCGTGAAGCCTGGTTATGGTCGTAACTATTTGGTGCCTTACGGTTTAGCCGTACCGGCTACTAAAGACAACATCGAAGCGTTTGAAGCGCAGCGTGCTGAACTCGAAGCGCAAGCTGCAGAGCGTAAGGCGGAAGCCGAAGCGCGCGCTGAGCAGTTGAACGACATCGAACTGTCTTTGGTTTCCAAAGCAGGCGACGAAGGCAAGCTGTTTGGTTCTATTGGGCCGCGTGACTTGGCTGACGCCATTTCCTCTGCTGGCATCGATGTTGCCAAGAGCGAAGTCCGTATGCCGAATGGCCCGATTCGCCAAACTGGCGAATACGACATTGCCCTTCACTTGCACGCTGAAGTGGATGCGGTTGTACGCGTTGTGGTAGTGGCAGAGTAACTGGCTACTTAGCTTAGTCACTTGTTGTGCTAGCACGACAGCCTCAAAAGGCGCGGGTTTTCCCGCGCCTTTTGTTTTTTGTCATCTCGTGTTTTAAAACGTTTATCTTTAAGCGCTTGCGCTTCAAAGTACCTGTGTTGGATAAGTAGTACGTTCTGGATAGTGTCGTAAATTCGCCCGATACGTTGAGTCATGGCGGCTTTTAGACAATGTCTAGCGAGGGGCAATGCCGGTAGTCGAATTTACTCGCTCCGGCTAAGATAGCTCCTTTTCATCGGCTACGCTTTCACGTTTTAAGGAGCTCGCTATGCAGGACCAGCCTTCTGCTGATCAAGAAACGGCAGCGCTAAAACTGCCGCCGCACTCGCTGGAGGCGGAACAGTCGGTATTAGGCGGGCTAATGCTGGACAACCAAGCCTGGGATAATGTCTCAGAGCGGTTGGTAGCGGATGACTTTTACCGTTATGAACACCGTCTAGTGTTCAATGTGATGATCCATCTGGCGGAATCTGGCCAGCCATTAGACGTGGTCACGCTCTCTGAAGCACTGGAGGCGCGTGACCATTTAGATACGGTAGGTGGGTTGGCTTTTTTGGCTGAGCTTGCCCGCAATACACCCTCTGCCAGCAATATTCGTGCTTACGCTGACATCGTGCGTGAGCGAGCGACATTACGGAAGCTGATCCGTGCGGCGAATCAAATCGCTGATAGCGCCTTTTCGCCCCAGGGTCGTCCGGCGGATGAGCTGCTCAATGAAGCAGAGCGGTTGGTATTCCAGATTGCTGAGGAGCGGCCCAAGACCGGCGGCCCCATTGGCATGAGTGACCTGCTGACCAAAGCCGTCGATCGCATTGATGAGCTGTTTAATCTCAAAGGCGAAATGACCGGGCTCTCGACCGGTTTCCGAGATCTGGACGAAATGACCACCGGGCTACAGCCTTCGGATATGGTGGTAATTGCGGGCCGCCCCTCCATGGGTAAGACCACGTTCGCCATGAACTTGGTAGAGCATGCGGTCATTTCCAGCGACAAGCCGGTCATGGTGTTTTCCATGGAGATGCCGGCAGAATCGCTCATGCTTAGGATGCTTTCATCGCTGGGCAGGATTGACCAAACCCGTGTGCGTACCGGTCAGTTGGAAGATGAGGATTGGCCGCGCTTAACCTCTGCGGTCAACCTGCTAAAAGACAAACAGCTGTTTATCGACGATACCGCGGCCTTATCGCCTAATGAAATGCGCTCCAGGTTGCGCCGGGTAGTGCGTGAGCATGGCAATATAGCGCTGGTCATGATCGATTACCTTCAGCTGATGCAGATCCCTGGCTTTAGCGAAAACCGCACCGGCGAAATTTCTGAAATCTCGCGCTCTTTGAAAGGCTTGGCGAAAGAGTTCAATTGCCCCGTGGTGGCACTTTCTCAGTTGAACCGCTCATTGGAGCAGCGTCCCAACAAGCGCCCGGTCATGTCGGATCTTCGCGAGTCGGGTGCCATCGAGCAGGATGCGGACGTCATTGCCTTCGTTTATCGAGATGAAGTCTATAATCCAGATAATCCCGACAATCAGGGGATTGCAGAGCTAATTATCGGTAAACAGCGTAATGGACCAATCGGCACCGTTCATATGGCATTTATTGGTAAATACACCCGCTTCGAAGACCTGGCCCCGGATAGCTACGGCCAAGCCTTCGGCGACTAAGCGTTTAATGACGGGTTCTTGATGAATCGCTTGAGGATGGGGAGCGAGCTCGTATAATGCCCTCCCCACGATACGCAAAAAACGGGAGTAGCAAATGGCAGGTGGATTTCGGCGCGGTAATCGGCAGCGTCTTCCTAAGCTAGAAGGGCGCGGTGAGCTTGAAGCACTAGAGCGGGAAGGGCCTTTCAAGGAGTGGTTAGGTATGCCCGACCTTTATCGCTACCATTTGATAGTGGAGGGGGAAAAGTACAGCTACCAAACCGAAGATGGTGAGTTGCCTGTTAAGGTAGGCGATAAAGTTGTGTTTCGTTACAAAGAGACGAAAGGCGGCAACTGGATCGACCGTAATTCGCTTGGTAAAGCTATCGACCCTTCTGAATATCAGTGACATAACGAATTCTTGACGCTTCGGTCAGGAACTCTTTTATATGGTTGCCCTCCTAATAGCTGACATAACAGCTTAAACATTCGTGCTGGAAAACACTTGTTGTATAACCAGTCGTCAAGCGTCTATCTTTTAGTGGATGTCATCACACTGCAACAACAGGGCAACAGAAATGTCATTGGGTACGGTCATGCTGTGCCCACAGGATATTTCTAGTGACATTTTTGACGAAATACACGAATAACAGGAGGGAGCCATGGAACTGAAGGATCTTAAACAGTTTGTCGCCAATCACGACAACTTTGAAATTCGCGTGATTACCCATGCGGGCAGTCGTTTCTATCAGGTTGAGCTGGAAGACGTTGAGGGCGAGCGACATATGCTGACGCAGCGTACTAAGCCGATGCTGTTTCGCTCGCTAGATGATGTCTACATGGACCTCAAGCGTGCAGGGATTCATCGGGCTTACTTAGTGCAGCATGTGCCTCACGATGAAGTGATAGGCCGCGATGCGCATTATAGTGAACCGATCACATCGCGCATGCCGCTTGTTTTTTAACACTATTATTAACTCGTTAACGTTTAGCCTGACGCTTTTCCCACCACTGCCCAAGCCGAATTCGGCGACGAGCAAAAAATCGGTAACCGGCATTCATTATGCCGTGTACTCCCGGTAAACACGAAAACTTCACCAACCGCCGATAGCCCAGCACTGCATAGAGGGCACGGCTGGCATCCATCCCGATATACCACTCTCCTTGGCTGTCTCTTAGATGTAGCTGGCCCATCATCGCGTTAAACTCTTGCCCGTATGCTTTGGCGTTAAAGTCATTGGCCTGAATATCTATCAGCGCAATGTATTCCCGATGACGATGCTTTTCCAACCACGCCACTTCTTGCTGACAAAAAGGGCAGTGGCCGTCATGAAACAGCGTGACAGGGGGCGATGCCTTAAGTGGTGTGTAGCGGCTCATCGTTGATCCTTATTGGCTGTCGTCTTTGAGCGTTGCATAACCTGTTGTGTGGCAGGGTTGCCCGTAGCCAGGCGATGTCTCCAGTTGATCTAAAAAGTGCTCAGCCTGTTGGCGGATAGCTTCACGTTTTTCATCGGTCATGCGGCTGAGTGAACCATAAATCAGCTTCATCCGTGGATTCTTGTTAAGGGTTTCGGCGTTTGTCTCAAGAAAATACCAATAAAGGCTGTTGAAAGGACAAGCGTTAGGGCCGGTCACCTGCTTTGGTGAATAGCGACACTGCTGGCAATGGTCCGACATTTTATCGATGTATTTACCCGAAGCGCAGTAGGGCTTGGAACCCATCAAACCACCGTCTGCATGGAGCACCATACCTAGCGTGTTAGGCAGTTCTACCCATTCGCTGGCATCGGCATACACCGCTAAGTACCAATCGCATAGTGCTTCGGGTTTCACCCCGCACAGTAAGGCAAAATTGCCCGTGACCATTAACCGCTGAATGTGATGAGCGTAACTGTTGTCGATAGTCATCTGTATGGCGCGCTGCAAACAGCGCATATCCGTCGTGGCATCCCAGTAAAAGTCGGGCAGGTCGCGCTTAAAATTGAGTTGGTTGGCGGCTTTATAACTGGGCATCTGTGTCCAGTACAGCCCACGTACATACTCACGCCAACCGAGAATTTGACGGATGAACCCTTCAACGGCGTTGATGGGGGCGTCGCCAGCGAAATAGCACTGTTCGGCGGCTTCGCATACCTCTTGGGGGGAAAGTAAACCGATATTCATCGCTGCCGATAGCCGGGAGTGATAAAGAAACGGTGCTGAATCGCTGATGGCATCTTGGTAGCGACCAAACTGAGCCAATCCATGCTGAGTAAAATGCCTGAGATCCACCAGTGCCTGCCGACGTGTCACCGGTAGATTAAAATTTGCCAAGGAGCCCATATGGTCGCCGAAGTGGCGTTCTGCATCCGCCAGAGCCGATTTGGTCAACGCATCTTGGCGATGTTGCGGAAGGTCGGGGAAATCGAGTTCTGCACTGATAGGCTGACGATTGTCGTGGTCGAAATTCCACTTACCCCCCGCGGGCTCATCACCTTCCATCAACAACCCCGTACGCTTGCGCTGCTCCCGGTAAAAATACTCGAGACGAAGCTGCTTGCGCCCTTTTGACCATTGGCTGAATGCCTCAGGTGTGGTGAAGAAGCGCTCATCCTCTAACACCCGCCAGGGAATCGCTGCGTCATCACGCTGCCGCATCGTTTCCCAAAGCCGCCATTCACCGGGCCGTGCGACGCGTATTTCGTCACAACCATACTGTTTCGCGATGCGTTCTGCCTCTTCAATAAGGGAGTGGCTATTATCATCGTCATCTAGCGCGCTGTAGTGTACTTGAAAACCTTCTTCGCGCAGTGTCTGGGCAAAATGGCGCATAGCTGCCAGAAAAAGCCCGATCTTATGGATATGGTGAGGGACGTAGCGTGCTTCTTCAGCCACTTCACAAAGCGCAACCACCGCGCCAGCGGGCGCTTGGCGTAGCGTCGTTAGGGATAAAGAGAGCTGGTCGCCGAGCACTAATAGTAAGGGCTTGGACATGAGTTAGCCTGTAGTTATACAAATGATGTCAATAGTATAACTTTATGCCGCCACTTTGACGAAAAGTGGTAGTATTTAACCTGTTTTTAATTAGTAATTAAGCTGTTTTTAATCTTGAATTAGCCATCAGTGATACCGTTATTTATCAGGAGCAGTGTAATGACCGAACATGTCGTCAAGGATCAGCCGGGCGAGGGCCACTTAGCCCATGCGCCCAGTGATCATCCGCCGGTTCCGCGTGCCAAAGTCGGTGTTGTACTCGCAAACTTGGGCACGCCGGATGCCACTGACTACTGGTCAATGCGTCGCTACCTGAATGAATTCCTCTCTGATAAGCGTGTAGTCGACTATGCGGGTTGGAAATGGCAGCCGTTACTGCAACTGATCATTTTGACGAAGCGGCCGTTCTCTTCAGGTAAGGCGTACCGAGGAATCTGGAATAACGATAAGAATGAAAGTCCGCTGCTCACCACTACCCGCGCCCAGGCCGAGAAAATGACGGCGCGGTTGAAAGCGCTTTACGGTGACGATGTCGAAGTCGATTTCTGTATGCGCTATGGAAACCCCTCGACGGAAAGTGTGCTGAACCGATTAAAAGAGAAGGGCTGTGAGAAAATCGTTTTCTTTCCGCTCTACCCACAATACGGCTCGCCCACCACCGCAACGGCCAATGACCAGGCGTTTCGCACGCTGATGAAAATGAAGTGGCAACCGTATATCCGCACGGTGCCCGCCTATTTCGACCATCCCGCCTACGTGCAGGCGCTGGCAAATTCCGTTCAAGAAGCGTACGGCAGCTTCTCGACGCGCCCCACGAAACTGGTCGCTAGTTATCATGGCGTGCCCGAGCGTTATTTAATGGAAGGGGATCCTTACCACTGCCAGTGCCAGAAAACGACACGTTTGTTGCGGGAAAAGCTTGGTTTCAGTAAAGAGGAAGTGGATACCGCTTTCCAGTCACAGTTTGGCCCTGAAAAGTGGGTGGGTCCGCAAACGGTTAAGCACGTTGCAGAACTTGCCACACAGGGGCATAAGCATATTGCCATCATGTCGCCTGCTTTCTCATCTGACTGCGTCGAAACGTTGGAAGAGATTGAAGAGGAAATTCGCGATAGCTTTATGGAGGCGGGCGGAGAAACGTTTAGCTATATCCCTTGCCTCAATGACCGCGATGACCATATCGAAGCACTGCTAAGCGTTATCAACAATGAATTAGCAGGGTGGTTGTCGGTTGCTTAACGTGTCATCCCTTCATTAATTAAGAGGTTAATTAACAGCAGCCGCTCGGTGAGATGACCCTTAGCGGCTGTTTGCGTTTATGGGTTTGGCTGGTCAGTCAATATTGGCTGTTATAAGGTGTACAACTTCAGAATCACATTATTTCAACGCTTAAATGTGGGTGATAGAACATGATGCTTGGGCATCCGCCTCGACTTGAAGGGTGGGCCTTTCGTTATTCTGGAGGTTTCGCTTGATACAGCTCGCCGTGTTGATGGGTTTCGTGCTGGCAGCATTATCGCCCCTGTTAAACCGCTGGTTTGGCCAGCGCACCAGTCTTTTATTGGCACTTTTCCCTGCTTTGCTAGCCGTGTGGCTGTTACTTCAAACGCCGGAAGTTATGCAAAATGGCCGCTTACTCTTCGAGTGGCAGTGGGTACCTTCCTTGGGCATCAGCCTTACCTTTCTGCTGGATGGCTTGTCTCTGCTGTTTGGGCTATTGATTACCGTGATGGGGGCCTGCGTGTTGGTCTACGCCGGTGGTTACCTAAAAGGGCATCCTGATATAGCCCGGTTTCATATCGCACTCGTCGCCTTTATGGTTTCAATGCTGGGTTTAGTGCTGGCGGATGGTCTCTTTACGCTGTTTATTTTCTGGGAACTGACCAGCATTACCTCTTATTTATTGATTGGCTTTAATCACGCCGATATTAACGCCCGCAAGTCAGCACGGCAGGGGCTATTCGTGACCGTCGCGGGCGGCTTAGCGTTGATGGCCGGGCTGGTGTTACTGGGCATTGCGAGCGGTAGCTGGTCGCTGGCAGAAATTTTTGACCAAGAAGCCGATTTGCGCGAACACGCACTCTACACCCCCATGTTGGTCTGCTTGCTGTTGGGAGCCTTTACCAAGTCGGCCCAGTTCCCGTTTCACTTCTGGCTACCCAATGCGATGGCGGCGCCTACGCCGGTTTCGGCATACCTGCACTCGGCCACTATGGTGAAAGCGGGGATTTATCTATTGGCCCGCTTGCACCCGGAACTGGGCGGTACGCCGATGTGGATTGGCGTGCTTTCCGTTGTAGGCGCCCTCACCATGCTGGTCGGTGCCTTTTTAGCTATTCACCACACCAACATTAAAAAGCTGCTGGCTTACTCAACCATTATGGCATTGGGCACGTTAACGATGCTGCTGGGGATCGGTACCGAGTACGCGATGACGGCATTCGTCACCTTTCTTCTTGCCCATTCGCTCTATAAAGGAGCGCTCTTTATGGTCGCCGGCATACTTGACCATGAAACCGGCACTAAAGATGTCACGCAGATGGGTGGGCTGCGATCGATAATGCCGATAACGTCAATGATCGCGCTGATCGCGGCGCTTTCACTGGCGGGCGTTCCGCCGCTGTTTGGCTTTATTGGTAAAGAGCTGATGCTGGAGGCTGTGCTGGGTGCCGATAGCTTCCGCCTGCTGTTGGTACTGTTTGCTTTTGTCGCCTCCATTTTGACCATTGCGGTTGCCTTTATCATTGCGTTACGGCCTTTCTATGGGAAGCGCCACGATACACCTTTGGCGCCTCATGAAGCGCCGCAGAGTATGTGGTTGGGTCCTGCATTACTAGCTGTCGGATCGCTTCTACTCGGCCTAATGCCTGCTTTACTTGGCGTGAATGGATTGTTAACAGCCGCCGCCACCGCTGTCTCAGGGGGAACGATTAATGTGGCGCTTTCGCTTTGGTACGGCTTTAACGTAGCACTGGGCATGTCGGTAGTCAGTCTGGTGATTGGCTTCTTACTCTTTAAGCGGTGGGATAGTGTGCGTGCCAAGCTTTCGATGCTGACACCGGTAATGCGCCATGGCCCTGAGGCGGGCTATGAACACATGATGAACGGCATCGTGCAGTTCTCCGACTGGCAAACGCGGCTGCTGCAAAATGGCTACATGCGTAACTATATTTTAGTGATGCTGATCACGCTCATCGCGCTGATTGGCCACTCGATTCTGGTTCGCCATTCGCCGGTCATTACTTTTGATCTTGATGTTCGTTTCCACGAGGCGGTAGTGGCGGGAACGATGGCAATGAGCGCGCTGTTTGCTACAACGACTCGCTCTCGTCTTGGGGCCGTCGTGTCGGTTGGCGTGATGGGATTTTCTATTGCGCTCATTTTTATTTTATTCAGCGCGCCCGACTTAGCCATTACGCAGCTATTGGTTGAAACCTTAACGGTGATTTTACTCGTGCTGGTGCTGTTCCGGCTGCCACGATTTTCAAATCTTTCAACGAGTCTGGAACGTATCCGTGATGGCTCCGTCGCCGCGATGATGGGTATTTTGATCTGTTTATTAATTATGACGGCGTGGAACATTCAGCAGTTTGAACCAATTTCAACGTACATGATTGAGAACAGCGCGCCGCTGGCTTACGGCCGCAATATCGTTAATGTCATTTTGGTTGACTACCGGGCGCTGGACACCCTGGGTGAGATGTTCGTGCTGGCACTCGCAGCGATTGGTGTTATCGCGATGCTCAAGCTGCGTCATGGCGAGAGCAGCAATGAAAAGCACGAAGAGGGCAGTAAAGTGACCAGCAAGGAGCCTTCCGATGGTTAAGTCAGGCACGATTATTCTCAATACGGCGGCACGCTTTTTAATGCCGCTGCAATTGATGTTTTCTATTTTCCTATTGCTGCGAGGGCATGACGAGCCGGGCGGTGGTTTCATTGCGGGTTTAGTAGCGGCGGGGGCCTTTACGCTCTATCTCTTTGCCTTTGGGGTGAGCGCCACCAAAGAAGTGCTGCGAATGGTCGACCCCCGCGACTTAATTGGCATCGGCTTGCTGCTGGGGATGATTTCGGTGGTGCCGGCTTGGTTTTTGGGTCAGCCCTTTTTGACCGCCCAGTGGTGGACTATTCCCGTTATCGATTTCAAAGCTTCGACACCACTGATTTTCGATATTGGTGTTTATTTTGCTGTGCTGGGCTCTGTTACTGGCATGGTAATGACGCTAATGGAGGTCGATAAAGATGAGCCTTGAGCTAACAGGAGCCTCAGCATGGAACCATTGATGGCAGTGGCGATTGGTTTGCTGTATGCAACCGCCATTTTTATGATGCTGCGTCGCTCTATCGTCAAATTGGTCATTGGCTTGATGCTGCTTTCCAACGCGGCCAATTTACTAATTTTTACGACGGCGGGCATGACACGAGGCGTGCCGCCGCTGATTGCAGAAGGCATGATGCAGCCGCCTAGCGGTGTTGCCGATCCCTTGCCTCAAGCGGTGGTATTAACGGCGATCGTGATTGCCTTCGGGGTACTTGCGTTTGCCGTGGTATTGATCCGACGTGCCTACGAAGTCGTCAAGGCCGATGATCTCGATAAGATGAAGGATACTGATACGTGAGGCCTGAAGTCGCTCTTCCCGTCCTCTTGCCCTTGTTATCAGGGGCTATTTCGTTATTGTTTTGGCGCTCGCGGCCCATGCAGCGGTTTTTAGCCGTGGCAGGTAATGTGGCGCTGCTGCTGGTCAGTCTCTGGTTGTTTGTCTCAACATGGTCGGATGGCTACGTCACGATGCAAATGGGTAGCTGGCCAGCGCCGTTTGGGATTACCTTGATCGCCGACCTGCTAAGTGCGGTGATGGTGTTGATGACGGCCATTATTGGCTTGGCAATGGGGCTTTACTCTTTGGCCACCACCGGCCGCGGCCACGAAAAATTCGGTTACTACCCGTTAATGCACCTGCTTCTGGCTGGCGTAATGGGTGCTTTTTTGACGGGGGATATCTTCAACCTCTACGTGTGGTTCGAAGTCATGCTAGTGGCTTCGTTTGCGCTGTTGATCCTAGGTGGTGAACGCGCACAAATGGAAGGGGCGATTAAATATGTCACGTTAAATCTGCTTGCGTCGGTGATTTTTCTAACGGCGGTGGGGCTGCTCTATGGCATGGTGGGCACGCTGAATATGGCCGATATTGCGCTGCGCATGGATGAGGCCGAACACACCGGGATGGTCGAGGTATTGGCCGTCATGTTTATGGTAGCGTTTGGGATCAAAGCGGCGGCTTTTCCGCTGTTCTTTTGGTTACCAGCCTCTTACCACACGCCGCCAGTCGCTGTTTCAGCCCTGTTCGCTGGTTTGCTCACCAAGGTGGGCGTTTATGCGATGTTTCGTGTCTTCACGCTGATGTTTGATCAAACCATGGGCTATCTTCAGGACATCATGCTATGGGGCGCTGTGTTCACGATGGTAACCGGCGTGTTGGGCGCGGCAGCTCAGTATGAATTCAGGCGCATTTTATCGTTTCATATTGTCAGCCAAATTGGCTACATGATTTTAGGGTTAGCACTTTATACGCCGTTGGCGATTGCTGGCGGTGTATTTGCGATCGTCCACAATATGGTGGTAAAGACCAACCTCTTTTTAATTAGCGGCATTACTCATCGTTTGCAGGGAACTTATCAGCTTAAAAAGATGGGTGGGCTTTACCGCGAGCGCCCATGGTTAGCCGTTGCCTTCTTTATCTCGGCCTTTTCACTGGCGGGTGTGCCGCCGCTCTCCGGCTTTTTTGCCAAATTTGTGATTGTGCGGGCGGGCCTGGAAGTTGAAGCTTATGTCGCCACCGGCATTGCCCTGGTGGTGGGATTAATGACGCTCTACTCCATGGTTAAAATATGGAACGAAGTATTCTGGAAATCCTTGCCCGAAGACAACCTAGTCCCTGAAACGGCCACGCCGGTCGGCGACGACGGCCGACTATTAAAGCCCAGCCTGTGGATGATGTATTTACCGGTGATGGTGCTGGCACTTTCCTCGTTACTGATAGGTGTGTTTGCAGAGCCGATCATGTGGGTCATGACCCGTATTGGCGATCAGTTGCTTGAACCTCAGGGTTATATCGAAGCAGTACTGGGTGCTGCCGCCAGTGCAGAAGATGCGTTGCTGGAATCGACCGCTGCGGCAGAAACAGAACCTGAGGCTGATGACGGGGAGGCAGTACCATGACCGGGGCTATTTGGAACTTGCTGCTAGGGTTGGCCTGGGTGCTGTTGAGCGGGGACTTCAGCGGCTTGAATCTTCTGATTGGCTTGATCTTCGCCTATATCACTCTAGTCCTGCTCGAGCCTCAAATAGATGCATTAAAAGGTTATCCTGCTCGCATACCACGCTTAATCGGTTTTATTGCCTTTTTTGTAAAAGAGTTGATCCAAGCTAATTTGCGTGTTGCTTTCGATATTGTCACTCCTCCCTGGCACATGAAGCCCGGCGTCATCGCCTTGCCGCTTTCCGCCCGCACCGAAATGGAAATTACCATGGTGGCCAATCTGATTTCCTTGACCCCAGGAACGCTGAGCCTGGATGTGTCGGATGACCGTAAAGTGCTCTACATCCATGCCATGTTTTTAGATAACGAGGAGGAGTTGCGGCGTAATTTAAAAGAGATGGAACATCGCGCTCTGGAGCTGTTTCGCTAATGGATACCGTGATTCTTATTAGCCAAGTCATCATGAGCTTGGCCCTTGTGTTCACTTTTGTTCGCGTCGTCCGTGGCCCAAGCCTGCCCGACCGCGTGGTCGCTTTGGAGCTTTTTTCGACCACGGTAGTGGGGCTGGTCGGGGTGTATGCGATTAAATCAAACGTTGCCAGCTTTCTAGATGCCGCCATTGTGATCGCCTTGATGGGTTTTTTAGCAACCATTGCATTCGCACGCTTTTTGGAGAGGGGAGGCCCACGAGATGATTGATTTTTTAAAAGGGTCGTTAATCATTGGTGGCGCTCTGTTTATGCTGCTCGCTTCCGTCGGATTGCTGCGGTTGCCTGATTTGCTAACGCGCATGCATGCAACCACCAAGGCGGCGGCGTTAGGCGTGATTTTAATTATGCTGGCTGCCGCTATGCACTTTGCGGAAGTGGGTATTGTGGCCAGGTCGTTTGCCATTATTGTGTTTATTTTGATGACCGCGCCCGTGGCGGCACACGTAATGGGACGAGCCGGTTATTTTGTTGGTTCTAAGCTCTGGAGTGGTACGGTGAAAGATGAGCTACGCCCTAACTACGATCCATTGACTCACGAATTGAAAAGTGGCCTGGAAACCCAGGAAAACGCTAAGCGGCAACCGAGGGAGACAGACCCAGACTAGCCGAAAGAGCGCCCTTTTGAATCTGAAACGCATCAATCTCAAAGCCACCTTCGGGTGGTTTTTTTATGTCTATTATTCGAATAAACCAAATTCTATACAAATAATTTAAAATAAGTTATGTACAATAATTGTACTGTATAACATAGTGTGTCTATGTTTTACTGTAAGAATATCGGTGTGCGGGTACCGTGATATGCACTGTAAACAACATCTGCCCCAAAAAACTTGCGTTCAATGCCTGCGCCCATTCACTTGGCGCAAAAAATGGGCGCGCTGCTGGGATGAGGTGCGCTACTGCAGCGAACGTTGCCGTCGCAGCCCCAAGTAGCTAAGCACCCCAAGGAGGCACAAGCATGAACAGCACGACCGATATAGTCTGGTTGCAGGATGACCTGCGTATAGCTGATAACCCTCTCTTTCACTTTACCGATATCCCTAGCCATCTGCTTTGTCTCTATGTCGTTGACGAGCAGTGGTTGGCGCCACTCATTGAGGGCGAATCCACGCCGCGTATTGGACCCGCGCGTTTACGCTTTCTATGGCAAAGCTTGATGGAGTTGCGCGGTGAGCTATTGCAGCGTGGTAGCGATTTGCTGGTTCGCGTTGGGAAACCGAGCAAGGTGGTTATCGAACTGGCTACCTCGCTCAATGCCCATCAAATAAGAGTTGCCGAGCACCCTGGGGTTGAAGAAAGTTTGCACATACAGGCGGTTATAGAGCTACTGCCTAGTGAAACAAGCGTTATGTGCATGGAGAGTGGACGCCTTTTTGACCGCCAATCTTTGCCTTTCGAGCAAGCGGCACTACCTGAAAGCTTTTCCGCCTTCAGGCGTGGGGTAGAGCAAGCGTGTGCGGTGCCTGAAAATCGCTGCGCGCCGGTAACGCTGCCCCCTTGGCCTGATGCCCCCAGAGGATTTCCGCCCTTAAAAGCCGTTTGTGAGCAAAGTGCTGCGTGGCAGCCCGATAGCCGTCAAGGCTACGCCTATCGGGGAGGGGAGTCTGAAGCGCATGCGCGCCTGCACGATTACTTGTGGCACCAGCAGGGCGCTCAAACGTACAAGAAAACCCGCAATGGTTTACTGGGGGCGAATTTTTCAACCCGCGTATCACCCTGGCTCGCCCGAGGCTGCTTATCTGCTCGCCAGGTGTATGCGGCAGTGAAGGCGTGGGAAGCAGAGAACGGCAGCAATGAATCGAGCTATTGGATCACTTTCGAGTTGCTGTGGCGGGAATATTTTATCCGAGCTGCTGAGCTGGAAGGGGCGAAAATGTTTGGCACTGGCCAACCTGACGTGCCGTGCGCCGCTTTCGACGCTTGGCGCAATGCCGCGACAGGGCTGCCGTTTGTGGATGCCGCGATGTTAGAACTTCGTACGACTGGCTGGTTATCCAATCGTGCTCGGCAAAACGTGGCCAGTTTTTTAGTCAAAGACTTAAACGTGGATTGGCGATTAGGTGCGCTGTGGTTTGAACACTGCTTGATTGATTACGATGTTGCCAGTAATTGGGGAAATTGGCGCTACATTGCAGGCGTTGGTCGTGACCCAAGGCAGGATCGCTACTTTAACGTCCTTAAGCAGGCAGGCCACTATGATCCTCAGGGCCTCTATGTAGCGCACTGGTTAAAACAGCTCGAAAACGTACCCCATGGTTTAGCACGCCATCAACCATGGCGTTTTGATCCACTCGCTTTTAAAGCACCCTGTGTGGAGCCTGAACAGTGGGAGCGTTGGTTGATTCCCCGCCACGAAACCGCGACATTCCCCGAGCCGCCCGTAATGGCGCTTGTGAAGTAGTCTTTGCCTGTGGCCAGCCGTCAAGGCTGGTATCTACGTCTTTTCTAGGCCATCATCCCAGGCATGCCAAGGACTGCCTAAGGATATCGTTCATGTCTCGACATTTCTCTGCAGGGCGCTTATTACGCCCTTTCGTGTGTGCCTCTTTTATTGCAGCGTTGACCACCCCTTTTGTTGGAAGCAACGCGTTAGCTAACACACAACTGATGGCTGAAGTGGATACACAGGCCGCTACGGAGGTCAGCTATGCAAATTTTCAACAGTGGCTTCAGTCGTTTCGCCAATATGCCTCTGAGCAGGGAATTAGCGAAGCAACCCTGCACAGCGCATTGGATGGCGTTCGCTATCGCGAGCGCGTGATTGAACTCGACGGCTATCAGCCTGAATTTGTGCGTCCTATTTGGGAGTATCTCGACACGGCGGTTTCGGCCACACGTGTTGATAACGGCCAGGAAAAATTGGCAGCCCACCGGGATACCGCCTTACAAATGCAGCAGCGCTATGGCATCCCTGCCGAAATTATTGTCGCCATTTGGGGAATAGAAAGTAACTACGGCAGCAATTTTGGTGATTTTTCTACGTTAGAGTCGCTTGCTACGCTGGCTTATGATGGGCGACGGCGTGATTTTGCTCGCGGTGAGCTTCTCGCCGCCCTGCGTATTATCGACGAAGGCGACATCGCCGCCGAGCAGATGAAAGGATCCTGGGCGGGAGCGATGGGCCATACCCAATTTATCCCCAGCAGTTTTGAAGCTTATGCGGTAGACGGCGATGGCGATGGCCGCCGCGATATCTGGGGCAGTATTCCCGATGTGATGGCGTCGACGGCTAACTATCTTGAACGGGCAGGCTGGCAAACCGGCCAGCCTTGGGGAGTCGAGGTAATGTTGCCCGACGGCTTCGATTATGCGCAAACAGAGCGTCGCAGTAGTGACGAGTGGCGCGATCAAGGCGTGCGGGCGCAACAGGGCGAGGTGCCAGATTTTGACAATGCCGCCATCGTTATTCCCGCTGGGGCCAATGGCCCTGCCTTTTTGGTAGGCGCTAATTTCCGTGCAATTTTACGTTATAACAACGCCACCAGTTATGCATTGGCTGTAGCAACACTAGGTGATGCAATCGCTGGACGTCCTGGTATTCAACATGCCTGGCCACGAGATCAAGCGCCGCTGACGCGTGATGACGTGCAAGCGCTTCAGCGCGGATTAAATCGTGCGGGTTACTCGGTTGGCGGCGCGGATGGCGTGATGGGCCCCAATACCCGCCAGGGCCTGAGGAACTTCCAGCGCGATCAGGGGTTAATACCAGATGGATTTGCGACACAAGCGCTGCTTGAACAGTTACGTCGTCGCTCTGAGTAATCGGCATTACGTTAATTGAACAGGGAGGATGCTATGCACTTAATGCGTAAAATGGGATTGGGTAGCGCGATATTAGCGGGCTTGTTAACATCTACCGTGGTCATGGCCGATGAGGAAGAAGTCTTCGGCTGGGTGGAAAAAGCCACCCTCCAGCCCTGGGATATTGAGGTGAAGGCCAAACTCGATAGCGGGGCATTGACTTCTTCACTGGATGCACGGGATATCGAAATCTTTGAGCAGGACGATGAAGAGTGGGTACGCTTTCGCCTCAAGCTAGAAGATCAGGAGAGCGGTGAGGTCTTTAGTGACCAAATTGAGCGCCCGATGTATCGAGAGTTAGCTGTTAGGGGCGCTGGTGGTCGCGATGAGCGACCGGTCGTGCTACTCGAAGTGTGCATGGGCGACACTATCTATGAAGAACAATTTAGTCTGCGCGATCGTGAAGAGATGAACTACCCACTTTTGCTGGGCCGCCGCACGATTAGCCACTTGGGTTTGCTGGATGTACGCGAAACATTCCTGCAAGAACCCGGGTGCGGGGAGAACTCGACCGTGGTTCCCCACGACCCGGAAGATGACCAGTCCTAACGTACAACGCTTAGCCAGTCGAAGCTTAGAATAGCCGTGATAGGAGTGCCGTCACGGCGGTTTCGACGCGTAAAATACGCGGGCCAAGATGCATGCCTTCACAGCCCGCGGCTAGTAATTGCTCGACTTCCCAAGCGATAAACCCGCCCTCTGGCCCTACTAATAATAAGGTGGGTTCATTGATGTTTCTTGGGCAGGGATTAGGCAGGCCGGGGTGGGCCAGCAAGCCGCGTCGTTTGCTAAGCATAGTAGGCAGTTGCTGTTCAAGAAAAGGCCGAAAGCCTTTACTTAGCGTGACACTGGGTAGTTGTGTATCGCGTGCTTGTTCCAGGCCGAGGACTAAGTGTTGGTGAATCTTGTCGTCGCGTAACTCCGGAGACTGCCAGTAGCTTTTTTCGACCCGCTTGGTATGCAGTAACGTTATCTCTTTTACACCCAGCGCCGTTACATGCTCCAGCGTGCGCGCTAGCATCCGGGGGCGGGGTAACGCTAACACCAGATGCACGGGAAGCGGTGGCGGTGGCGGCTCATCAAGGGCTTCCAGCTGGAAATAGGCGCGCGCCGCCGTCAGTTCCTTCAGCACGGCTTTTCCCATGCCGCCACCTTGCACGCCGACGGTTAGCAGGTCGCCGGGGTTCGCACGATGGACATCGCGCAGATGCAAAAGCCGACGCGGGTCGGTAATGCAAACGTGACCATTGTCGGTTAGTTCATGAGGATCGAGCAAAATCAAATTCATAGTAGAGGTCTATTGGTCAAAGAGCAGGCGTAATCCGTTTGGCTAAACTATACAGGTTGCTTGCATGGGTGCGTGTTGCAGGCACAATACCAGTAACGGGAGCGAAAGCCCCTATTGCGTTAAAGGAGAAGCGCTGTGCGCGTGATTCGTAAATATGCTAACCGAAGACTGTATGACACCCAGCAAAGTCGCTATGTAACGCTGGAAGATCTGCGTCGTTTGATTATCGAAGAAGAGCCGTTTCGGGTAGAAGATGCCAAAAGTAGGGAAGATCTAACGCGCACCATTTTGCTCTCCATCATCATCGAGCAAGAGCAAGCGGACAGTGAAGCCGAAGTGTTTTCTAACGACCTGCTGGCGCAGTTAATTCGCGTATACGATATGACATCGCCGTTGCCGCTCTCGCGCTATCTTGAGCAGGGCACGCAACTGATGTTGGAGCAGCAAAAACGCCTGCAAAGCCAATGGAAACAAGCGATGCGAAATACGCCATTGGAATTTATGCGCGAATTGGCGGAAGAGAACATGCGCTTTTGGCAAAACACCCTGAACCAGCCCGGACAAACCAGTGAGACACAGGAGACCAAGCAGCCAGATAAAGACGCTCACGATGACAACAAACCTACCTCCTGACCCCACTTGTGGCTGCGCTGTGGCATAATGCCGCCGATAAGCTCTCCCGTTTGAGAAGGATGCACATGAAGGTTTTGATGATAGGCGGCGGTGGTCGTGAACACGCCCTGGCGTGGAAATTAGCGCAATCTAAACAGGTTGAGCAGGTATTTGTTGCCCCCGGCAATGCGGGAACTACGACGGAGCCTAAACTCGCCAACGTCGCCATTGAGGCTACCGACTTAGAGGGCCTGATCGCTTTTGCTCGTGACGAGCAGGTGGGGCTCACTGTGGTGGGCCCCGAGGCGCCCTTGGTAGACGGTGTTGTCGATCGCTTTCAAGCGGCAGGCTTAACTATTTTTGGGCCTACACAAGCGGCCGCCCAGTTAGAAGGGTCCAAATCTTTCACCAAAGATTTCCTGGCCCGTCACGACATCCCGTCAGCTGCCTATCAAACGTTTACCGATGTGACGCCCGCGCTTGCCTATCTTGAAAAAATGGGTGCGCCAATCGTGATCAAAGCAGATGGCCTTGCTGCAGGCAAAGGTGTCATTGTGGCGCTTAGCGAAGCCGAAGCTGAAGCCGCTATTCGTGACATGCTGGAGGCCAATGCGTTTGGCGACGCCGGTGCGCGAGTGGTGATCGAAGAATTCCTCGAAGGTGAAGAGGCGAGCTTTATTGTCATGGTGGACGGTGAGAATGTCGTGCCCATGGCCACCAGTCAGGATCACAAGCGTGCCTACGATGGTGATACCGGCCCCAATACGGGCGGGATGGGGGCTTACTCGCCAGCGCCGGTGGTGACTGCTGAGATAGATGCGCGCATCATGGAGCAGGTGATTCTGCCCACCGTGCGCGGTATGGCTGCTGAGGGCAATGCCTACACGGGCTTCCTATACGCCGGCTTAATGATAGATGCCTCTGGTAATCCTCGCGTTATTGAATATAACTGTCGCTTTGGTGACCCTGAAACCCAGCCGATCATGCTGCGCTTGCTGTCAGACCTTGCTGAGCTCTGTTTGGCGGGTGCCGAGGGTAAGCTTGCCGGGCGACACTGTGAATGGGATTCACGCGCAGCGGTGGGCGTGGTACTGGCCGCTGGTGGTTACCCTGGCAGCTATCGAAAAGGCGATGTGATTAACGGTTTAGCCAGCGCTGAGCAGGTCGGTTGCAAAGTGTTTCACGCGGGAACCGCGCACAATGCCGAGGGCGAAATCATCACGGCAGGCGGTCGTGTGCTGTGCGTAACTGCTTTAGGGGGTAGCGTTTCACAAGCGCAGCAAAAAGCCTACCAAGGCGTCGATGCTATTCACTGGGAAGGTGTCGAGTGTCGGCGTGATATCGCTTTCAGGGCGATAGCCCGTGAGGGCTAAGTAGACCTGACGTGAATAAACGCTAAGCATATAGCCTGTTGTGCATCACCGGTTTTCTAATTCACTGACGAGGAAAAGGCATGGAGCGTGTCAAGCTGGATTTCCCCGCTGAAGCGGTCATTCATCGTCACTCTTTGACAGTGCGGATAACCGATATGAACTATGGGCGCCACCTGGGGCATGATGCGCTGATATCATTGCTCCATGAGGCGCGAAGCCAAGCCTTTGCGGCTTCGGACTTACCTGAGTGGGATATGGGTGGGCATCCCTCAGTGGTTGCAGACCTTGCAGTGCAGTATCAACATGAAGCACGTTGGCCGAACGCGCTAATCATTGAAACTGCGGTGCCCGAACCGCAGGGAAAAGCGTTGACGATTTATCAGCGTGTCTATCAGGCGGATTCCCAGCAGGTAGTTGCCACGGCTCGCGTTAATCAATTGCTCATTGATCGGGCGACGGGGCGCCCTGTCGAGGTGCCCGAAGCCGTCAAACTAGCGCTTGCCAATGCGAGGAGTGGCTGATGTCGCGGGAGTATCCGATTATCGCCGTCACCGGCTCTTCCGGGGCGGGCACGACCACCGTTCGGCGCAGCTTTGAGCGAATGTTTCTTCGCGAAGACGTGCATGCAGCCGTCGTCGATGGCGATGCCTTTCACCGCTACACCCGCGATGATCTGCACCGTATCTTTCGGGAAGAGCCCGAGCGTAAAGATGAGCTTTCGCATTTTGCCGTTGAAGCTAACTTATTGGATCGCCTGGAAGGCCTCTTTAGCGAGTATGGCGAACACGGTTCCGGCACATTTCGGCACTATATTCACGCCGAGGATAAGCAAAAAATTGAAGCGGGCTATCGCGTAGGCACGTTTACCGAGTGGCAGTCACTGCCCTGTGGGACCGATCTTCTGTTTTATGAAGGCCTGCATGGGGGGTTGGTGACCGAAGAGTACGACATTGCCCGTCACGTGGATTTGTTGGTCGGGGTAGCGCCAACCATGAATCTGGAGTGGATTCAAAAGATCGATCGAGACACCAAGCTGCGTGGCTATTCGCAAGAAGCGGTCATTGACACCATTCTGGGCCGGATGGACGATTATGTCCGTTATATTCAGCCACAGTTTTCACGCACGCATATCAATTTTCAGCGTGTCCCTACCGTCGATACCTCTAATCCCTTTGAGGTGCAGGATATTCCTACCGATGCTGAGTCGTTTGTGGTTATTCGCTTTCGGGACCCTTCCACCGTTGATTTCCCTTGGTTGCTGGCGATGATCAAAGACTCTTTTATGACGCGACCGCATACGCTAGTGGTGCCGGGAGCGAGGATGTCGCTGGCGATGGAGTTGATTCTAGCCCCCTTGGTGAGGCATCTTCTTGCCCAGAGGCGCTTTCGATAAAAGGTCGTGAGAGCATGCGAGCTCTCACGGGAGCAAGCATTAAGCTAATAGCGATAAGACGTCACTCAAGTGACAGGTAGCTGATAAAGGAGAGCGGTATGGATTGTCTTTTTTGTAAAATCATCGAGCGGGAAATTCCTGCGGATATCGTGTATGAAGACGACCATGTGCTAGCGTTTAACGATATCGGTCCTCAGGCGCCGACCCACCAGCTGATTATCCCTAAAAAGCATATCGCGACGCTCAACGATATCGATGAAGCCGACCTTGCGACGATCGGACGGCTGCAGTTTACCGCTGCCAAGCTAGCCCGCGAGCAGGGGTTTGCTGAAGACGGATATCGCGTTGTGATGAATTGCAACGAAATGGGCGGGCAAACGGTCTACCATATTCATATGCATTTAATGGGTGGGCGTGTGTTCACTTGGCCTGCCGGTTAGGCGAAGCCGTTTGCGAGCTTACAACAATCTAGCCTACAACAATGGAGTGTTGTCATGGATCGTCTGCAGAGTCGTTCAGATCGCGCCATTCATCAGTTTGATACCTTTTTACGCACGTTCATGCCACACGCAGCCACCTCGCAGCGCGCCAACCCGGCTGACAATGCTGTTGATAGTGCCCTCGATGATCAGGAGCGCCGCCACGCAGCGAGTTTAATGCGCGTCAATCATACGGGTGAAGTGTGTGCCCAAGCGCTGTACCAGGGGCAAAGTGCAACGGCAAAGCTACCCCTTGCACGTAAGCAGATGGATCATTCCGCGCTCCAGGAACTCGATCATTTGGCTTGGTGCGATGAGCGTCTGACGCAGTTACAAAGCCGAACGAGTTACCTCAACCCACTCATTTATCTAGCTTCGTTTGGTATCGGTGCTAGTACCGGCGTGATTAGTGACCGGATCAGCTTGGGAATTGTCGCGGCGGTCCAAGAGGAGCTGGGTAGGCAGCGAGATGTTCATCAAAAAGCGCTTCCCTCAGGCGATCACCGCTCACGAGTTATATTGCGCCAAATGGCTGTCGATGAAGCTCATCATGCCCACCTTGCCCTTGAGGCAGGCGGTGTTCGTTTCCCAGCCCCTGTGAAGTGGGGGATGCGGCTGGTATCGAAAGTGATGTCGAAAGGTGTTTACCATCTTTAACACTTAGTGTCGTCATGCGATGGCGTGACAGCTATGCCGTGAGGGAAGCGTTACCAAGGGAAGGAGCGTAGGATGCTAGGGAATGCCTTCATTTTTTTAATCATTGCGATTATCGCTGGTGTGGTAGGCTTTTCTGGCATCGCCGGGGCTGCTTCGATTATTGCAGAAATTCTTTTCGTACTATTTTTAGTCCTTTCTATCGTGTCTTTTATTACCGGGCGTAGGCGATAGGCGTTATTAAGATCAATAACGCGCGCCGATTCTCAATTTACACCCTGCTTGGTGTCCGGGATAGCAATCACCAACAAGAAGGCCCCGCAGAGCGGGGCCTTCTTGTTATTAATAACGCTGTCAGCGCGAGGCGAGCTATCAAGCATCAATACGCTTATATTTCATGCGCTTAGGTGTGTCATTCCCCACGCGCTTTTTATGGTCTTCTTCATATTCTGCGTAGTTGCCTTCAAACACGACCACTTCAGAATCACCTTCAAAAGCCATAATGTGCGTAGCGATACGGTCCAAGAACCAACGATCGTGAGAAATCACCATGGCGCAGCCTGGGAAGGCCAGCAGTGCGTCTTCCAGTGCCCGGAGGGTTTCGATATCCAAGTCGTTTGATGGCTCATCAAGCAACAGGACGTTAGCGCCTTGTTTAAGCGTTTGCGCAAGCTGTAAGCGGCCGCGTTCACCACCCGAGAGCTCCGATAAACGCTTCTGTTGATCGTTGCCTTTAAAGTTGAATCGACCCACGTAAGCGCGCGAAGAGACTTCGTAGCCATTGATATTCAGGATGTCCTGACCATCCGATACCGCTTCCCAGACCGTCTGTTTATTATCCAGGGCATCGCGTAACTGCTCGACATAGGCGATATCGACGGTCTCGCCAATGACAACCTCGCCCGAATCAGGTTGCTGGTTACCCGTCATTAACTGAAAGAGTGTCGACTTACCCGCACCGTTACCGCCTACGATGCCCACAATGGCACCCGGTGGAATGGTAAAGGAGAGATCCTGATAAAGCAGTTTATCATCGAAGCGTTTTGTTACATTGTGGAACTCGATGACTTTGTCGCCCAGGCGGGGGCCAGGGGGGATATAGATTTCATTGGTTTCATTGCGCTTCTGGAAATCGCCTGACTGCATTTCTTCAAAACGGTTAAGACGCGCTTTGCTTTTCGCCTGACGACCTTTGGTGTTGCTGCGCACCCACTCAAGTTCTTGCCTGATCGCTTTTTGACGCGACGCTTCCTGCTTGGCTTCTTGGTTTAAGCGCTGATCTTTCTGTTCAAGCCATTGAGAGTAGTTACCCTCAAACGGAATGCCTTGCCCCCGGTCTAGCTCAAGAATCCAGCCGGCGACGTTATCCAGGAAATAGCGGTCGTGGGTAATCGCTACCACGGTGCCGTTATAGTCATGCAGGAAGCGCTCAAGCCAAGCCACCGATTCTGCATCAAGGTGGTTGGTAGGCTCATCCAGCAGCAGCATGTCAGGGCTTGAGAGCAGCAGGCGACATAGCGCTACCCGGCGACGTTCACCCCCTGATAGATTGCCCACTTTGGCTTCCCAAGGCGGGAGGCGCAACGCTTCAGCGGCGACGTCTAGTTTGCGTTCCAAGTTATGCGCATCGGCTGCTTCAATGATATTTTCCAGTCGTGCTTGTTCGCTGGCGAGCGCATCAAAATCAGCGTCAGGCTCTGCGTAAGCGGCATAAACCGCATCGAGCTTCTCTTGCGCTTCTTTAATCGCGCCTAGGGCTTCTTCGACCGTGTCACGGACGTTTTTCTCGTCATCTAGCTCCGGTTCCTGAGGGAGGTAACCGATATTGATGCCGGGCATCGGACGAGCTTCACCTTCAAACTCTTTATCGACACCGGCCATGATGCGCAGCAGTGTGGATTTTCCCGAACCGTTCAACCCCAACACGCCGATTTTGGCGCCTGGGAAAAACGACAGTGAGATATCCTTGAGAATTTGCTTTTTGGGCGGCACTACTTTGCCAACCCGATTCATGGTGAAAACGTATTGCGCCATGGAGATCCGTTAGGTTGATGAAAGATATAAGCGACAGCAGCAGGCTACTGGCGAAAGCGTGATGATAGAGGTCTGCGCCAGGAAAGGCTAGGCTGCTTGGGTTGCGCTTCTAGCCAGGCCCACTCATTGGTTGAGAAGGCCAAGCTAATCAAGGCTAACGTTTACTCTTCTTCGTCCCAGTCGTCTTCTATAGCACGCTGAAGTCGACGCTCTTCTAACCACGCTTCAACTTGGCGTCGAGCCCGTAAGCTGTCAGCTTTGCTTGGTTTGCTTTTTCCGTAGTGGTCATCATTGACTGCATCTAAACTTTCGAATTCGTCTGAATCGAGTGCTTCACTGGTAAACGTTTCACGATTTAGGGGATCACGGCTCATGTGATGTCCTCCAACCCAGCCGGCATGCCGGCGTAACAACGGCTCCACTTGTTAGCACATGCAATTCTAAAAGCATGTGGTGTTCGCAAAGTGAAGGACCTGGCGCAGACTAAGCGCCTTGTCGCTATATAACGCCAGTTGGGATGAAGTTCAAGCGTTGATCGTTTTTTTTGAGAGAAAGTTAATCTTTAGCCCTTGTCTCGCTGCTTTTGAAGCTCCACAAGCGCTAGCTGAGCCTCTACACGTTCTGTAACGTCTTTTTGTACGCCGATAAAATACATCAGCTCATCTGCTTCATCGTAGACCGGCGTGATGGATAGTTCATTCCAAAACATGGTGCCATCTTTGCGGTAATTGCGAAGTACTTCGCGAGACGGCCTTCCCTCTTTAAGCGCCTCGCGGATAGCGACTAGCGCATCTTGATCGCGGTCTTCATTCTGTAAAAAACGGCAGTCACGGTACAGAATTTCATCCGCGCTATAGCCCGTTAAGCGCTCAAAGCCTTTATTGACATAGATGAGGATGGTTTCATCCCCTTCCTGTTCAGCAACGACAATGCCGTCTTCCGATGCGTCAATGATGCGTTCGAGCAGCTCTGGACTGATCAATGGAGATCGTTTCATCAAGGGGTTCCTGTTGCAGCTCCAGTCCTTTCCGCCAGCCAACTAGCTTTTTTGACTTTGAACGGGCGGAATTTCAAATTACTTATTATAAGCAGCATAGTAATGGGACGGTATGCTGCTGCTATCAGGGCTCTATCATGGCGAGCGTTGTCACGTATTGCAATCTTGAGCAGCGTCTTAGCATTCGTAGCCTTTATCAAGGGTGGGTTAAAGCTTCCAAGAGGCTGTGTTTGGCGTCATTCTACGTCGGGCAATTGATTAGCGCTAAGTACTGCTCCAATAGCCGTTGCTGCCAGTATTAATAATAGAATGGCGCTGCCAAACCATTGTGCTAAAGCACCCATAATACCGCCTACCACGAGCATTAATACGCCTGTTAGTGTATTGGAAAGGGCAACGTAAAGCGCCCGGTTATCCTGATTAGCCATGTCGACGAGATAGGTTTTGCGCCCTAAACGTACTCCATGGTGGATAATCACCAAGAGGGCGTAAACCGCAGCGTAGGGCCAAATGTTCTCTGCCCACCCTCCAGGTAGCCAAGCTAAGCTAGCCGCGAGGATGCAGCAAATAGCCGTTCCGACCGCCGCATCACGCATGACGTTGCGGCTGGATTGGTCCGCGCGCTTTCCCCAGATGGGGCTTGCCACCATCGCAGCTACACCAGACACTACGATGAGTATGCCTAAGCCGCCAAGGTTGGTGCCAGTTTGGTTTTGTCCTAGCAGGGCGATATAGGGCAAGGCAAGTGCACTTGAAAGCAGCAATGCTCTGGCAAGGTTGAAATGTAAAAAAGTACGATCTTTTTTGAGCAGCGAAAGACCTAGCTTAATACTGTCCCAGCCGTTTTCACCGCCCTCCACGGCGCCAGGGGTTTCTTCAATACGGGCTGCGGCGACCGCATTCATTAACCAGCCACTAGCGGCGATGATTAGGAGAACCGCTACAACGATGTTGCCGGGGCGGTTCTCGAACAGCATTAATGCAGCGCCCGCTATTAGCGTAGCGCCACCAGCAACGCTGCCGCTCCATCCCATCAGCGTACCGCGGCGACGTTTAGCAATGGTTTTGCCTAAAACGTCTTTTGTAGCGATGGAGGAGAGGCCTCTTGCTAGTGAAAGCAGCACGAGTGCCGCTAACACCAACGAGCCGCCTAAAGCGCCGGTGGCGAATAATGCAAGTAGGGCCAGGGTCAAAGCCGCTAACGCCTGAATTAGTGCGCCCGTTACCCATACCCATTTTCGTTTAGGTTTTACACGGATGAACCCCGCCACAAAAATTTGCGGTAGCAGGGCGCCTGCCTCTCGGATAGGCACTAAAAGTCCTACCATCCAAACCGGGGCGCCAATAATACCCATCAACCAGGGTAAAACTAACCGCGCGCTAGACAGTTCGTCAGCCAGCTTATTACCCAAAGACGCCCATAGATGCAGGAAGAAATTGCGCGGCTGTTCATTGCAGGCACCTTCGGGTATGTCATCGCACATGCGGCTATCTTCATCGCCCGTTAACCACTCATAGAGACGAGACTGTGAAACATCCGGTTGGGCCATGACAGTGTTCCTTGGCGATTGCTAATTTAAGGTGACAGAATGTGTGCTGAGCATGACAAAGCTTGAGAAGAATGACATAGCTCTAGAATGACACGGCTTTAGAACGCCATAGTTTAGAAATGACGTAGTTTAAGATTGAAATAGTATCTTGCAAAGGTAATGACTGATAAGGAACGCATGATGTCACGCATTCAAATTCGCTACTGCACCCAATGTCAGTGGCTGTTGCGCAGCGCTTGGTACGCACAAGAACTTCTCTCTACCTTTGGTGAGCAGTTGACCGAGGTGGCGTTATTACCCTCCCATGGCGGCACCTTCGAGATATGGTGTGGTGGCATCCTGCTTTGGGAGCGTAAGCGCGACGGCGGCTTTCCCGATATAAAGTTACTCAAGCAGCGTGTGCGAGACCAGTTGGCGCCAGATCAAGACTTAGGGCATATCGACCGATGAGTCAGGACAGGCAAGCAATCCTCTATGGGCTAGGGGCGGTGGCGCTATGGTCGACCGTTGCAACCGCCTTCAAGATTGCACTTGCGTGGATGAGTCCCTTGGAGCTGATGTGGCTGGCCACTTTTGTCTCCTGGGCGTTGATGGGCGCATTAGTCTTTAAGCAAGGGAATATTGAAACGGCGCTACGCAGTGGTTGGAAAACGGCTGCGTGGGCGGGGCTGATGAATCCTGTCGCTTACTATTTAGTGCTATTTGCGGCTTATGACCGGCTTCCAGGGCAAGAAGCCATGGCGTTGAATTATACCTGGGCGTTAGCGATGGCTTTTTTAGCGGTGCCGATACTGGGGCAGCGCTTGACGCGCATCGATATTGTCGCTGGATTAATCGCCTATGCAGGCGTTTGGGTAATCGCTACCCGTGGCGCCGTGTTTGATGTCGATTTCGCTGATCCCTTAGGCGTTATCCTGGCGCTCGCATCGACACTGCTATGGGCGCTTTACTGGCTGCTAAATGCCAAGGATAAACGCCAACCCTTAGTTGGACAGTGGCAAAATTTCAGCGTTGGCCTCCCGGTGTTAACGGTCTTGCTTTTCCTTGGCCCGGGCCTGCAGTGGCATGGCTGGCCTGCTCTTGGTGCGGGTGTTTATGTTGGTCTGTTCGAAATGGGGGTGGCTTTCATTCTTTGGCAGTTGGCGGTACATAAGGTGTCGCGTACGGCTAAAGTCTCCAACCTGATCTTTCTTTCGCCCCCTGTTTCACTGCTTTTACTATTCCTTGTAGTGGGTGAGCCTATTTTCCCTTCAACTTTGTTGGGGTTGGGGTTGATTTTGTCGGGGTTGGTCGTTCAACAGCGTCAAATATCGGTCTGATTCTGTGTATTGGCTTTTGGGGTGAGGGTTCAGTATTTTTTTGTATTTTTTTGTGTTTTTGTATTACGCTAGGTGAGTGTTGAGGGTGTCTTAAGCATTTTTTCTGGATATGCTTAGTAAAATGTAACTAATTTAAATTATCACTTTTACAGTTAGGTGCTAGGCTTGGTGGGGTTAGCCGAATAAAAAAGCATGGAGGCTAAACGCTTAGCTGGGTGGCCAGTGAAGTGATATCAGCTATAGGGAACGCAAAAAATGAAGCTAGAAGTACCTACAAAAGCGCATAAAATTAATTTTCGACGTGCTTCACTACCCTTGATAGTGGCCACTTTGTCACTTATTCCGCTCACTAGTGCGATCGCACAGACACTGCCACAAACTCTTTATGAGCCTGGTAATGACAATTTACAAAGTGTGGTTCAAAGAGCCATTTCCACAAACCCGGAAGTAGAGGCTGCATGGAGGCGCTTGAATGCCGCTGAGCATGATATAGGCGTTGCTCGAGGCAACTATTTGCCCAGTATTGATGTCACTGCGGGGGTAGGTCGCGAATCACAGGAAGGTGATGGTCGAGGCAGTTATGATACTGACTATGCAGAAATTACCTTAACTCAGTTGATATTTGATGGTTTTGCTACTCGTAGTGAAGTCGAGCGTTTAGATCGATCAAAATTAGTGACCTACTATGAGCTTATTGGTGCCAGTGAGAATATTGCTCTAGAAGCTGCCGAAGCCTACCTGGATGTTGCTCGCCGTAGAGAGCTGGTAAGGCTTGCACAAGAAAATTACGCAAAACATCAAGAAGTTTATCGGCAAATCGAAGAGCGCACCTTATCAGGTGCGGGCCGTGGCGTTGACCTTGAGCAGATTAGCGGACGTTTAGCGTTAGCAGAGTCTAACTTGATGACCGAGGCGACCAATCTACATGACGTTACTGCCCGTTACATGCGGATTGTGGGTGATTTGCCAGCACAAAACCTAATGGCAGCCCCCTCCTTAGAGGAGGAGTTGCCTGACAGTGTAAGTCAGGCAGTAAATTTAGCATTTCAAGGTAATCCTGATTTCCATGCAGCAATCGAAAACATTAATGTTCAGCGTGCTGAGCAAGGAAGTTCGCGCGCTGCCTTTATGCCGCGTTTAGAAATTCAAGGTAGATCAGGCACTAATAATCAGGATGACGCGATTGCTGGGCGTCGTGATGAGACTAGTATTCAGCTAGTCGCTACTATGAATTTGTATAATGGGGGCAGTGATCTTGCTGCTTATCGAGCCGCTAGTGAGCGCATCGAAGAGGCTGTTGATCAGCGGGAGTTGGCTTGTACGAATGTTCGGCAAACCACTCAAATTGCTTACAACGATGCTCAACGTCTTCGCGAACAGCTAAATTATTTAAATGAACATCGATTATCCATAGATCGCGTTCGTGGCGCTTATCAACAGCAGTTTGATATTGGTCAGCGTACTCTCTTGGACGTTTTAGATAGTGAAAATGAATATTTCGAAGCCAGCCGTGCATATACTAATGCTCAATATGACATTACGTTAGCTGATGCCAGGACACTCGCAGCGACTGGGCAGTTAATGCAAGCATTAGAAATCATGCGTGAAGATATGCCAAGCCTTGCTGAGCTTGGAAATGATGGGGTTGAAATTACGCCAGATATTCTTTGTCCAGTGGCTGGCCCTGGTGGCTTCAAGCTTGAAGACTTTACTGGGGGGGATTTCTCGGCCCCTGCGCCTACTCGAGCGCCAGATGTGACGCTTTCTACTGATGCGTTATTCGCTATTAACAGTGCAGAGCTTGGAGTCGACACAAGGGATGATCTTTCGCGCCTAGCGGCAGAGATAAAAGAGCGTGATGATTTGGCCAGAGTCTTTATTGCGGGCCATGCTGATATCACCGGTACAGATGAAATTAATGACCCTCTTTCCAAGCGTCGTGCGGATAGCGTTGCTCGCTTTCTCGTTTCGCAAGGGGTGGCGCAGAATCTAATGCAAACGGAAGGCTATGGTTCCAAAAGGCCTGTCGCTTCGAACGATACTTTCGAAGGACGAAAGCTGAATCGGCGCGTGGAAATAACATTAGAGCGATTTGACGAAATAAATAGGTAAAGCGCTGTTTTTCCTTTAATGCGATCTTGAAATCACCGTTAGTATATATTTAACAAGTAGATGGCACATAGCGTAGAGGTTAAGACGCTATGTGCTTTTTAATATAAGAGGTGGACATTGGCAGAGCATGAAGAAACGCTTTCACTTATGAAATCGCCTGATGTTTCAGAGAAGAGTGATGAACTGCTTCTGTGCTTGCAGGCTGTGGCAAGAATGCATCAGCATGAAATTTCATCTGAGACCTTGACTGCAGGTTTGCCCCTTGAGCAAGGCAGTTTGACGCCTTCTGTATTTGCCAGAGCTGCAGCGCGTGCTGGCATGACTGCTCGTATTGTTAAGAGTCGTTTAGTAAGTTTAAATCCAGAATTATTTCCAGCTATTTTGCTCTTAGAGCCAGGTCGAGCATGTATCCTTAATGCTATCGATGTGCATAAAAGAGTCGCCAAAGTTATATTCCCGGAACTTAATGAAGCTGAAGTAGATGTCAACTTAGATGAGCTATCTTCAAGCTATTCCGGTGAGGCAATTTATGTGCGCCCCCGCCTAAGATTGGATAACGGTACTGAAGTTAAGAAAAAGAAAGGGCAACATTGGTTTTGGGGGGTTATTCAAGAGAATAGAAGGCTATATCGCGATATTCTAATTGGATCGGTGGCAGTGAATTTATTTGCGCTTGCCATGCCATTGTTCGTGCTTAATGTTTATGATCGAGTAGTACCGAATCAAGCGACTGAAACCCTCTGGGTGTTAGCGTTAGGTGTTTTTATTGTGCTCTGTTTTGACTTGGCGCTGCGCTTGATGCGAAGTAGCTTTGTAGACTTGGCTGCTAGTCGTGCAGATGTGAAATTATCTTCGTCTATTATGGCTAAGACGTTAGGGATGAGGCTGGAAGATAGGCCAGCCTCTACAGGCTCATTTACTTCAACATTACAATCCTTTGAATCAGTGCGTGCCTTTATTGGATCGGCAACGATATTGGGAATAGTTGACCTTCCATTTGTAGTTTTATTTATGGCAATTATCGCCTTAATTAACCCATGGCTTGTGCTGCCAGTTTTAGTGGGTGTGATTTTTGTACTGCTCTACGCTCTTGCTGCGCAGGGTAAGCTTCATGAGCTTTCTCAAACTACGTGGGAAATGGGTGCTCAAAGAAACTCATTGCTTGTTGAGTCAGTTTCACAACTTGAAAACGTTAAAGCACTTCGTGCTGAAAGCCGTATTCAGCGCCATTGGGAAAAAGCGACTGCATTTTTATCTCGCACCAGTGCTCAGTTACGCCTCGTTAGCACATCAGTTGCTAACGTTGCTCAGTGGGCACAAAACAGTGTCGCGGTTTGTGTGATTATAGTGGGTGTTTATCAGATCATTGAAGGTAACTTAAGTCAGGGTGGCCTTATTGCGGCTTATATGATCTCCTCGCGGGCGATGGCGCCTATTAGTCAAGCGGCGGCACTTTTAGCACAGTACCATCAGTCATCGACTGCGCTTGATTCGCTTGATCAAGTGATGGATAAGCGCGTAGAGCGCAGTGAAGGGAAAGTCTACGTGGAGAAACCCAGCGTAGACGGCAGCATCCGTATCGATAAAGTAACGTTACGTTATCCAAATGAAGAGCGTGATGCTGTTCGAGATGTTTCTATTTCGATTAAAGCCGGTGAAAAGGTAGCTTTATTAGGTCGTATCGGCTGTGGTAAGTCATCACTTAATAAACTCATTCTTGGCTTTTACCAGCCCACGGCAGGCGCTGTCTTGATCGACGGAGTTGATATTAGACAAATAGACCCTCTACAACTACGTCGCCATATTGGTTATGTGCCTCAAGATGTAAGTCTTTTTTCCGGCTCGCTGCGAGACAATATAGTAGCGGGCGGAGGTAGTGACCGAATAGATGATGAGCAACTGCTAAAGGCTTTGGATATTGCTGGTTTACAACCCCTAGTCAATGGTCATCCTCGTGGTGTGGATCTTGAAGTTGGTGAGCGTGGCCAAGCTCTTTCAGGGGGGCAAAAGCAATCCGTCGCTATCGCTCGCGCATTAGTACATGATCCCGCCATACTGCTGTTAGATGAACCTACAAGCTCCATGGACAATGCAAGTGAAGAAGCCTTTAAAGCTAACCTCAAGAAAGAGGCTAAAGGTAAAACCATGCTGGTGGTTACGCATCGAACTTCACTGCTTTCTTTAGTGGATCGAATTATTGTCATGGATGCGGGTAAAGTAGTGGCGGATGGGCCTAGAGATACGGTCGTTGAGGCGTTACGTAAAGGTCAGATAGGGAGGGCTTCCTAATGGCCCAGAAAAAACCTAATTCGGCCGAACAAAAAAGCTTTGAAGCAATTGGCCGTTTCTCGGAAAAAGGTAAAAAGCCATTCCGCCCTTTTATGGATCGTCTGTTCGCCAAGCGGGTTACCTCCGCTCATTTAAACAGAGACTGGGCAAGTGATACGGACTGGGCCAGGTTGCAACAGGAGCCGCTTCGAGCACGCCTGTTTCTCTATACAGCATGCGTGGCTCTGTTAGCGCTTATTATTTGGGCTTCTTTTGCTCCGATTGATGAAGTTACCCGCGGTAGTGGGCGTGTTATTCCCGCTAGTCAATTACAGCGTATTCAGTCTTACGATGGCGGTGTAGTTGAACAAATCATGGTTCGGGAAGGCCAAGTGGTTGAGGCGGGGCAAGTGCTGATGCAAATTGACCCGACACGCTTTGTTTCTGACTTTCGGGAAAATCGCGCTCAACGTTTTGCTTTACAAGCAAAAGCCGAACGTTTGAGAGCTTTGGTCACCGATTCACCGTTTGAGCCTGATGAAGAGTTGCGCCAGGAAGTGCCATCTATTGTTATTCAAGAACGCGCAGTTTATGAAAGTCGCCGCGAAGAATTGCGCGAACAAGAGAATGTGCTCAATGACCGCATTCGCCAGCGAAGAGAAGAATTAAGAGAAGCAGTGGCTAAGCGCGATACTGCTCAGCGTGAAGCTAACATGTCCAGCCAAGAGCTTAATTTGACAAGGCCTTTGCTGGAATCAGGGGCTGTTTCAGAAGTGGAAGTTCTTCGCTTACAACGCGATTTGTCAAGGGCCACAGGTGAGCGTAACCAGGCCGACGCTGCTGTATCAAGATTGGAAGCTGCCGTAGAAGAAGCAGAAGGTCAGCTACTTGAGTTAGGGGCGGAACGTAGAAGCGAGTGGCGTAATGACCTTGCCGAAACGTTAGGTGATCTAAATGCGCTACAACAGTCCGGGACGGGGCTGCAGGATCGAGTACGACTAACTGAAATCCGATCCCCAGTGGATGGTGTGATTCAACAGGTTCACATCAATACAATTGGTGGGGTAGCCCAGCCAGGTCAAGAAGTCATCGATATCGTGCCAAGCGACGATCAGCTACTTGTCGAAGCACGTATTGCTCCTCAAGATATTGCATTTTTACACCCTGGTCAGCCGGCGAATATTAAATTGACAGCTTATGACTATTCGATTTATGGGGGGCTGAAAGCAGAGTTGGACCATATAAGTGCAGATACTATTACCGATGATGAAGATAACACCTTTTATCTGGTGCGAGTGCGTAGTCTAGAGGAAGAAGATGTGACCAGTTCACTTCAAGTAATTCCTGGCATGACCGCACAGGTAGATATCATCACGGGTAAGCGCACCGTTATGCAGTTTTTACTTAAGCCTGTTTTAAGGGCATGGCGTGATTCGATGGGGGAGCGATAATGGACTATTGGTTTGTGACAGTGGAGGGTGGTCTCAAAGCTCGATGGCAAAAAGCTTTTCCTGGTGCGCAGCCCTCAACGCCCGACTTTATAGAACGAAATGCCCACTCTGGCGACTTAGTTTGGGTAGCTACTACCGTTGGCTCATGGCCGCAATTGACTCAACGCTTGAGTTTGTTGAACGTAACCGTGGTCATCCTCAGCTATTCACCTCAAGATAAAGAAGCCCTAAGGGCATTGGATTTGGGTGCGCGTGGCTACGTACATACGTTAGCAGCCGTTGATGTGCTTAAGCAGGTTGCTCTGGTCGTTTCTAATCAAGGGATTTGGGTCGGCCAGGAATTGCTGGCCAAAGTGATCGGCGGGTCATTTAGAGCGTTAGCTCAGCGCGCTGAGGAATTCTCTTATGCTCAAGACGACTACCTTGCTTTGCTCACCGAACGTGAGCGGGGCGTTGCATTGGCGGTGGCGCGTGGCGCGACAAATAAAGAGGTAGCGCGCCAACTGGATATTACCGAGCGCACTGTGAAAGCCCACCTAAGCGCTATTTTCAGGAAGCTGTCAGTTCGTGACCGTCTGCAGTTAATGCTTAAGCTCTCATCAGCGTATGAGCGTGTTATTTCCTGAGTCTATCAATGCGCTCTTGTCGGTGTCATTTCATCGCCTGATAGAGCGTATGCCTTCCTTATTGGCTTAATCTGCCCCCTCTTTTTCTGTCCATCGGTACAATATTTTTTGGTAGTTCGCTCATCTAGGATGATGGTATATGCCGCTAATTCCCTAGTGCTAGGCACTAGCCAACGGCTTTTCAATTCATTCGGGAGATTGATATGGCAACTGCAACCATTGTTTCTATTACAGGTCAGGCTTGGGCGCGTGATGAAGCCGGTAACTTGCGTGAACTGAGTATTGGTGATGTGTTGCAGGAAGGGGAAACCTTAATCACCTCCAGCAATGGAAGTGTTGAGTTGGATTTCGCTGATGGCACGGGGGTAAGTCGAGTTGAAGGTGGACAAGAAGTTGTAGTTACTCCCGATTTGGTGAGTGACCTCATTGTTGCCACTGATGCCAGTGTACAAGACGATGATTTAGAGGCGCTGCTTGCTGCCCTTGATGATGAAGACGGCGACTTACTTGATCTGCTTGATGCTACTGCTGCTGGCGGAGCTGGCGTCGGCGGTGGCGGTGGCGGCAGCGATTTTGTCCGCCTTGCCCGTATTGCTGAAGAGACGGATTCACTAAGCTTTGAAACCTCAGGAGGGCTTGGGGAGGGGGAGTTTATTGATTTCGGTGGTGCACCTGATGCCGACACAGCAGAAGCTGACGAGCCAGAACCGAGCCCTGAGCCAAATACTTCTCCTACTATTACTGTGACCGCTGCGGGCGCTTTCAACGAAAATGATGCCCAAGTTGGCACTGTGGTAGCCACCTTCACCGCCAATGACGAAGAAGACGGCACGCTCACCGTGGCCAACGGCGGGGTGGACTTCACCCCCGGCACCAACGGTGACGGCTACTACGCCTTTGACGGCGAGAACGTGACCCTGACCCAGGCCGGTGTCGACGCCATTAACGCCGGCACCACGCTGCCCCCGGTCAGCCTCACCGCCACTGACAGCGGCACGCCTGCGCTCACGGCCACTGACAGCGACACCCCGGCGTACACCGCCCAGAACGACGGCCCGACGATCGACGTCACCGCGGTGGACACCTTTAACGAAAATGACGCCGTGGTCGGCCAAACCGTGGCCACCTTCACCGCCAGTGACGAAGAAGACGGCACGCTCACCGTGGCCAACGGCGGGGTGGACTTCACCCCCGGCA
>NZ_JBQXYA010000003.1:0-524309 GCF_052645115.1 Vreelandella sp. V005
GAAGAAAGACCGAAGAAAAGTCTTGGTGGGCTGACACCTTCAGCCTATGCCGAGCAACTGGTGATAAAACACGATAAAGTTACTTCTGACTCTAAACCTAGCTGCTACTGAAGATGGGGTGACGTCGCCCCTGCCACTCAGCATGTAATACATAGCGACGACTAAACAGTTAAAACTCAGCCAGCCAGCAGCAATCGTTAAGGTTATTGCCAATTTATGCGGATCCATAGTTGGTTTCCCGCTAGGTAAGTAAACAGTGGTTAGAATTTTTATAGTTCCCCTAAGCTCACTATAACTTACTTTTTATTGAACATACGAGCAAGTTCGATTCTAGCGGGCATAGCCATTGGTGGGAATATTGCCACAAGAAAGCCAAGACGACCCAGTAAAGGCTGATGATCCACCTCCTATGTTTAACACCATAAAAAGGAACCGTATTCGGTCCCCTTTTAACTCTCAATTACCAATCGATTAATCAATTAACCCAGCAATGAAAGAACGCTTTTGGGAATCTGATTGGCTTGGACAAGCATTGATGTACCAGCCTCCTGTAAGATTCGTGCATGCGTCATATTAGTGACCTCTAAGGCGTAATCTGCATCCTCGATTCTCGACTTAGCAACCCCCAGGCTCTCTTGCTCCTGCCCCAGGGTACCAATAGCAGATTCGAAGCGATTGTTGAGTGCTCCATATTGGCTTCGATAGTCATCGACTTGGCCCATTGCCTGCTCAAGCTTCTGCATCGCTTCCAAGGCCTTCTCTACAGGATCTAATCCTACCCCCTCAAGCCCCAAAGACTGGGTATCCGAGGGCGTGGGAGCGATCGTGATGGAATCCATTTTCTGCCCAACCCCCGCGCTTACCAGTATGTTTGTGGGCGTGCTAACAGGGGTCATCGCGGGCTCTGGCTCGTCATACTCAATGGGCATATCATCCCAGGTAGCGCTGGCATTGAAAGCGCCCTGGCCTACCACGAAAACAATTAGGTTTTCCGTTATCTTGTCGAAGGTAACTCGCTCGCGCATATTTTCCGACAGCCTGCCGTCGTTAAACTCTGTGCCAGCATCACCCGCCGTCGCCACAGCAAGACGATCACCGTCACCGCTATAGGTAATTTTCATACCATTGTAATCAAGCTGAACAGGCGGTGAATTCAGATCATAACTCCCAGCAGCGTCTTGGAGCAGGCTAGCATCGTAGGTGGCGCCTGAATTAAATCCATTGCCAGGCGTCAGTAGCGAAGTATTAGCAGAGGCGGCATCATCAACGTTTTGGAACTGCCAAACATAATCAGCGTTTCCGCCCTCGATAGGGGTACCAACAAGGTGCTGCCCGTCTTGCGTAAATATCTGAATATCATCGTCTAAACCAAGAGAGTCGATTTCCAGCGTCACGTTAGTAGCACCAGCAGGTATGTAAGACAAGGAGACCGTCCCAGAGGTGAAATTCTTAGCGCTAGGCCCTAGAAGCTCGGTTATATGGGGTGTATTACCTAGCTTAACTGGCAATGGGCGGGGCTCAGCGGGGGCGAGCGGGGTCTTGCCAAACGCCTCGGTACTGAATGCCAGCCGATCGATCTCCTCTGCAAGCTGCTGATACTCGGCATTGACCGAGGCACGATCAGCATCAGAAAGGGTTCCGTTTGCCGATTGAATGGCCAGTTCGCGTGAGCGCTGCAAAATGCTATTGATACTATCCAAGCCACCTTCAGCGGTTTGCATCAACGAGATGCCATCATTAATGCCCCGAGCCAAGGCCTTACCCGCCTGTAGATTGGACTCCATGCGGTTAGCTATTGCTTGCCCGGCAGCATCGTCCTTGGCACTGTTAATACGCAGCCCGGATGAAAGTCGCTCAACGGCACTCTCCATGGCGGACTGTGAGCGCTTGAGATGGTTTTGCCCGCTTAAGGCGAGCAGGTTCGTATTGATTACCGCCATCTAAGACATCCTTGTACACAATTTATTACATTGAGTAACGGCAGAGGTGATGGGAACTTTAGGGGACGATTGAGAAAATACTCAGGTTTTGTATTTTCCTTCATTTAACATCAGTGACTCACACATCGCGTAGTCAAATAAGCATCAATATCTATTGATCTATCTTTTGGCATAATAAATGCTTTAGGTTCATCGAAAATGATTCGACCTTCAGTCAAGAAGGCCAATCTATCAAATACGTAAATTGCGCCATTAGTTCTATACTCTTTACTAGCCTCTTGAGAGAACGAAACACTGATATCAAAACCTTTCAAACGCTATCTTCTGATATAATTCTACACCGTGCAGTTGGATGATCAATTTCGCATTCAGAAATAACATTATTTGTTTTTTTCCTTTTCAAAAAATTAATAGCTCCCTGAATATTGCATGCTTTTCTAACTAGTGAAGTTGGCTGAAGAAGCAAAGCACGTTTAGGATAAATTCCTATTTTAGAAAACCCTAACAAAGTATGTGCGACGACACCTATAGCACCAAGCCCTATTGACTTGGCCACGCCCACGCGAGTATTCGAGGAAAGCAGCATTTCGACTTTGGCACCTACGTTAAAGCCATCTTGCTCAATTAATTGCCAGATATTACCTAATTCGGGTGATAAATGCATGGCAGCTACGATGACCTGTAGCTCCAATTGAGTGTGAGCATCAATCTCTTTCATCAACCAATAAAGTAGCCCGTATTCAGCTCGCGTACCGGTAAAAACAGCGATCTTACGCATCAGCCTCTCCCTGTGTAGAGCTGACGCTGCTAGGCAGATTCACCACGCGCTCTTCGAGCCAACGCGCATTACTCAAATCACCAACAGGAGCATGGGCATACATCGGCAGGCGATTCATTAACTGCCAAATAGGGCGAGTCATCGCGCCTAGATCGTTGGTTATGCGTAGCAGCTCATCGCTATGTTTCTAATTTTCGCAGATCACGGCATTCAGCCAACAATTGCTGCGACATTCTTCTGGCTCAGTCACAAATTGATAACTGCTATCCTCCAAGCAAGCGGCATAATTGGACGCTAGCTGGCGTTTTTCGGTAATGAAAGCGTCGACCTGCTCTAGCTGGGCGCAACCAAGAGCAGCGTTTAAGTTTGGCAGGCGATAATTATAGCCAAGCTCATCGTGCACGTATTCATAAATATGCGGACGCTTGGCGGTAGTTGTCAGATACTTGACACGATGGGCCAGCTCTTCACTAGCCAAAATCATACCGCCACCACCGGTGGTCATCAGTTTGTTACCGTTAAAGCTCAGCGTACCCACCGAACCAAAGATACCGGTGAGTTGGCCAGGTAGAGACTTCCCAATGACTCGGCAGCATCTTTTACCAACGTAATACCCCACTGCTGGCAAACACGGACAAGCCCAAAAATATCTGCCGGGTGCCCGAATGTACACATCGGCAGGCACTGCCGACGACACTGCCTCTGATCAACACGGTAGGAGTGCGTTTCCAGCCACCTCGTGAGTGCGATTGGCGACAATCCCATCGTATGACGGTCAACGTCAATAAACAGTGTCATGCCACCGGTGTAAGCAATAGCATTACAGTTAGCTACAAAAGTTAGTGGCTGGGTAATAACAAGATCTCCTGGTTCAAAGCCTACCAACCTGAGAGCAACTTGCAGAGCCGCCGTTCCGTTGACCGTTGCAACGGCTTTCGGACTACCTGTGTAAGTGGCAATATCCTGCTCGAACTTGTCGACAAACGCACCTACGCTGGATACAAAAGTAGAGCCGATGGTTTCCGAAACATAAGCTTTCTCATTGTCGCGAACGACCGGCGTATGGAGGGGAATAAACGCATAGGTGTGATAGTGTTCGCGAATGAACTGGATCAGCGTTGACAGCATAGCGGCACTCAAACGTTATAAAGACTGGCTTAATATTTCGCCAGTTAGTACGGTTGAGAAAACCAATCAATATTTTTCTGTAAGCCGGTACGAATATCATACCGTGGCACAAAACCAGTCAGCTCGCGAATACGGGTGTTGTCCCCTCACAGGCGGAAAACTTTTGACTTACCTGGGCGTAAGCACTGCTCATCGGTGATGAACTCGACATCGCTCTTCATCACCTCGCGTATGATATTAAGCGTATCACCCACAGAAATTTCGTAGTTAGAGGCAATATTAACCGTTTCCCCAACCGCCGCATCACAGTTCGCCAGCGCCAAAAACCTCTGCAAGTATCTTCTACATAATTGAGATATCGGGTCAGCGACACGTCGCTAGCTTGATTTGGTTTATACCGCTAGCAATCTGACTGATAATTGTTGGAATGACTGCTCGAGCCGACTGCTGAGGGCCATAGGTATTAAATGGACTAGCAACCGTCACCGGCAAATCAAAAGTGTTATAGAAACTCATAGCCATAGCATCGGCAGCAATTTTAGAAGCACTGTAGGGCGATTGTGGCTGAAGCGGCTGCTTCTCATCAATTGGCACGTATTGCGCCGTGCCATACACCTCGCTTGTGGAGGTGTGAACCACTCTTTGAACGCCGTTGTCTAGCGCCGCTTGGCAGATATTCAGCGTACCTTTGATATTAGTATCGACATAGCTATCGGGCGCAACGTAAGAGTAAGGAATCGCAATTAAGGCGGCCAGATGAAAAACTACCTCAACATCTTTCGTAATGTACTTACAATAATATGGATTGCGCACATCCCCGTTAAGCACTTCAACCTATACTAAACAGTCAACATCTTCTAACCAGCCCCAGTTATTAAAGGAGTTATACTGAGAAAGAGCTTTGACTTTATAACCTTCACGGACGAGCAGTTCAGTTAGGTGAGACCCGATAAAGCCACCAGCTCTGGTAATTAATGCCGAACACTTAATCATCATAAGTTTCCGGTATAAATGAAGGAATTTTCATAAACTCGGCACTAGGTTGATTTAAGACTCGATAAGGAATCCCAAAATATTTACATTCCCAGGCAGTTGTAGTAAATGGCATAAGAATAATCACTTCTTTGGCACTAGCATAGGCTTGAATAATATTTCGGGCCTGAGTATCTACCTTAGCCCCAGGCATCAAAGCTAAAAGCTTCTTTTCTTCCTCAAGACTATATCCATGCTGTCGCCTAAACCTCATTACGACATTTACTCTCTCATCATCAGTAAGAGAATTATAAAATTCTCTTACCTTACTTTCATCATAATAATCTAAGTCTGTGCCAGCAATACCATCAGGCACAACTATCTTATGTGGACATATAACTAAAATTTCTTCAGGCTTACGCTTTACTTTTAAAAACTCTTTTTTCAGCTCAATTATTCGATGAGGCTTTTCGGGTATGGCTTTACCTAACTTATCTTCCCAGCCCCACGTAAAATATTTATCTGACATTCTCAACTCAATTGATGAACCAGAATGGGTAGGATCATCTCCATAATATCCCCCTCCATGTTGTTGTAAATATAAAGGTGTTCCTCGCTCAGCTAGAATAGCTGCCACAAGGCGATTTGTGATCGTTGGTAGCAGCGCAGAAAAAACAAATTCAACTTTACGCTCATACAAAACATTTTCTGAAGTTTCGTAAAGAGACATAAAATCTTCTAATAATTCTTTGGGCAAACATAATGCTAAGCTAGACCAAAAACCTTCAAATCCTTCAGCAGGACTGGTTACATCTAAATTTGCAATGCGATAACGCACATTCCAATCTACGTAACCCGCTGTAAACGTATCGAAACTGGGGAAGCTTACTAGATTTATCCCTTTGGCTTTAAACTTAGGCTTCCAGTATCGAATATTTTGCACCCCCAAGTTGTAAGCAAGAGGGGCTTTAGAGTTTTCATAATCATCAAGTATGGCCTTAATTTTTGTTTCTTTTAACTTAAGAAGATCAAATGACTCTGCATCTCCAAAATACTCTCTGCTCGCGTTTTTAGATATAATGTTACCTGCCACATAAGGAGACATTTCTCCAACTAATGTTTCTGTTTTATTCATGTAATCTCTAAAACTTTTGCACGGAAAATTTTTAAAGATCATATCTGCTTTAGGGTTGCTATTTAATAAACCATTATTCCACCGAGATAGGTAGCGGGGGACAAACCTTCTCCCTAAAAAGTAGTGTAATAGTATTTCCCAAAATCGCTCGGTCTTCTCCAAACCATGAATAAAATTCAACTCTTTAGTTAATACTTTTCGAGAGAACTCATAGAGCTCTCCTAAATTTTTCAACATCTCTTGAGTCGATCTTTCTCTAAGCTCTTGTGAAGGCTTTTTGTGAGAAACATTGTCAACTACGACATTATTTTTATCTGTAGAAAGGGAGGCTTCTTTTACTGCCAAAGTATCCAGATTACTGTAGTTGTATAATGTGTAACCCAGGCCAGAAAGATAAACACACAAATCTTTATATGCTTCTTTGGACAAGTGGGCTCTTTCAAAATTTATTAGCTGGGGTTGAGTTATTTCAATATTACAAGAATAAATGACCTTATCATCCATGCCCTCAGCATCGATTTGCAAAATATCGATTTGTCGCTCATCCCATGAAGCAGAATCGAGAATAGTCAAAAGATCATGAGATGGAACCTCAAGCCTTTCAATAGCATCCTCTATTTTGGTATTTTTAGGAAGATTCCCTTCCGCATGTTTAATAACATGTTTTTTGTCAAAAGAAGAAAAACCACTAGGCACGCGATAATTAGGTGAATCATGCAAATATCTTTTTGTGAACAAACCGTAGTAAGCTGGTTTGATACGATAAAGACTTAGCAGTGAATCAGGACCCACAGCATAATTAGCAATATGGGCACTAGGGTGAAGGCTATAGTTTTGCTCCAAATGTTCGATAATATTGCTTTGCGGTTCGATAAGAAGAACTTTAGTCTTATCTTTATTGCGCATAACAACTTCATAAATAGGGTCGTTGATGCACCCATCATTTGCCCCTACCTGAACAACTTTCGTGCAACTCTTACTATCAATAATTGCTTGCATATTTCGTGCATACAAGCCTGTATCGTTTACAGTTTCAACTTTAGCCTCAATATCATTACCATCCGAACATTGAGATAACACCTTCTGCGGACCGTCACTACCTTCACCATTTTCGGAGACACGCGGAAGTAAATCCTGCGCCTCAAGAAACTCTAACGCCTTCTTTTCACTCACGTCAGCTAATAATTCAAAGGCCATATCATGTGCCGCAAAACCGACACTTAAAATAAAAGCGAGCTTAGTCTTGCTGGTATCGCTGAGAGCCGCCATTCGCTCGTGACTGGGAAGAAATAATACATCAGCGCTTTCTTGCTCAGTAGCGCAGGGGGTTCGCGAGTTCAGCTCTTCTGGCAGATGACTGTAGTGACGAATATTGTGAAAACGATAAAAACGGAAATTATTTCGGCTCGCCCAGTGCTGCAATTCAGCGAGGCTGGGCTGTTTTTCATGGGTAAGCTGAAAAGGAATTCGGGCTTGAATAAGCAGCGTGTCACCGAGTGATTTTTTACCATTCTCCAGCACAGTTATGGCATCGCTTAACTCGTCAAGAATCAACCAGTCGAGGCTTCCTAAACCTTCAATACTATCTAGAGCTACAGAATTAATAGGTAGCTCAGCCAACGGTTTTGCACTTAATTGGTGGCGCTTGGGAAGACTTTCGGCCGGTAGCGGTGCCAGGGTACTGGTCATCTCTGGAGCCACACAGGCGTGCATCGTAGCTACTTTTCCATCGCCTAGCAGGGCGTGCTGGAATAACTGAATATACTCACTACCTTCGTACTGAGAGATATCCTTTATTTCGCTTGCGGGGTCAAACGCGACAATGCCAAAGGCTTTTGTAGCTGCCATCTGATCAGCAAGACCACTTTTGATCAAGCTGGCTCGATTGTCGAGCACCATAATTTTACCTTTAATTTGCCAGGTAAAGTTATCAGTAAGCCACAATTGATTATTTTTTGGCTCGTCGTTGCCCTGCTTGGTTCCAGTTTCAACTCTGGTCAACTGTTGTAAGGAGTTATCAACTTTGAATTCAGGCTTTGTTGTTCGGCCGGCTAGTCGCTGACGGTGCCGCTTCTTCTGGGTAATAGTGAAATCTTTATTACCAGCGCGCAGATTCACTAAAGGCGTTAAAGCTGTGAGCAGTCGTTCTGTAGCTCTATCAAGATGGTGCTTCTCGCTACCTACCTGCCAAGCGCGAGCAACATACTCTTGATAAATATCTTCACCATCGAAAAACCGAGTGACCGCCTCCACAAGCGGTTGAAGTTCGTCTTCACTCAATAGGTGTTGGTAGGGCTCTTTATAACACTCATCTGGAAAATCAAAGGCGATACCGGCGTTGCCTATCATTTCCGGCATGCCACCACGATTGGTGATCAGCGCAGGAATACCGTTCAGCATGGCCTCGGCAAGCATGCGCCCGGAACTCTCCCACCATAGGCTAGGCGCTAACAATACGCGAGCTCTACTGTATGGGCCGCGCATATCGCTAGTGTTGGGGGTCACTACCACATTGTTTAAAGTGCTGCGCTGCTCCCCCATTCGCCGGGTGGTTTCCCTCAAAACGGCAGGCCAGTCGGCTCGGGCCTCCACCACTTCAAGCTCAATATCGGGCCTTTCTCGCTCCAGCTTTTCTGCCAACTGTACAAATATGCTAGCTCCTTTTTGCCAACTTGGATTAACAAATAAAAGGCGCTGGCGTTCATGATGCTCAGCGATAAAGTTTCTCGGAGCAATAAACTTGCCCACCGGCTTAGCGATATAACCGACTTCTTTACGATACATATCCGCTGTTGCTTGGCTGTCGGTAAGGATCAAATCCACATCACGGCACCAGCGTGATGCTTTATAGTTACCGTTGGCCAAGTAAAAAGCGACAGGAATACCTCGATCACGGGCCTCATCAGCAATCAGAATATCGAGGGTTTGACCGCCATAGAACCACACAACATCTGGCTTAAATGAATCCAGCATGTAGAGATACTGGCTATACCAAAGACCTTCTTCATGCGTCGTAAAATGATTGCGATTGTGACTGTAACTGACGACTAATTGATGCGTTAGCGGACCATCATCGGCCTCAATCAATTGATGCAAGTGAGCGCTCAGATCTAAAAATTGTTCTTTGAGCCGACCCATTCCTTTGGGGTTATCAAAAACAGTTGCCCCCAGCACCTGAACCTCATAGCCGCGTGCCACCAGTTGTATCAACATTTGGCGAACAGTCATGCTGGCCCCGCTAGAGGTATCCAACAGACAATAGGGATTAGCCCAAAGCAAGCGGGGTTTGCGTTTTGAAGTAGCGGATGCGGGGTTTGTCTTAACCATGAAGTGACTCACACAGAAAAATGGCAATCTAGCTAGATTACCTTGCTAGGGCAGTTTGCAAAGGTACGAATGCGCGGGTATTTAGGTGGGTGTTCTTTCGATCACAACTACTTAAAAACAGCAAATGGTGGCTTAGCTACCAATGACTCACGACAATTTTGTTTAATATATTATTAGAAACTCCTCAACAATGAGATTAATAGGCCAAAAAAACGGGGCCAACTGGCCCCGTCGTTACTTTCTTTTTCAGATCTGCGGCGAAACCTATTAGCCCAGCAGCGACAGTACAGACTGTGGTGTCTGGTTAGCCTGTGCCAGCATGGAAGTACCGGCCTGCTGAAGGATGTTGGCACGGGTCATGTTAGAGACTTCAACAGCGTAGTCAGCATCTTCGATACGCGATCGGGCTTCAGAGAGGTTGGTAGACGTTGTCGCCAGGTTATCAATCACCGAATCAAAGCGGTTCAGCGTTGCACCCAAGGTGGCACGATTGGTATCCAATGTCTTAGTAGATGCATCAACGGCATCAATAACATTCTGGAAATCATCATGCGTAACTGCACCACCAGAACCAGTGCCAGTAATTACAGTGGCACCACCAGAGACTGAAAGCGAACCACTTGAGCCTGTAGTCAAGCCAAGTCCTACTGTCGTAGCGTTGACTGTATCCACTTCAATAACGTCTTGAGCGGTAGTGTTGGAACCGACCTGAATATCTAAGGTAGTGCCGCCAGAACTCAGCAGATTGGTGCCGTTGAAGTTATTACTTCCCGCCACACGATCAATCTCAGCCAGGCGCTCGTTGATCTCTGTAGTAATGGCAGCCCGGTCGTCTGCAGTATTGGTGTCGTTGGCACCCTGTACCGCTAGCTCACGAATACGCTGCAGGTTGTCGTTAACTTGGTCAAGGCCGCCTTCCATGGTCTGCACCAGGGAGATACCGTCGCTAGCGTTACGGCTAGCCTGATCCATACCTTTGATTTGGGCCGTCATTTTGTTGGCAATAGCTTGACCAGCAGCATCGTCAGCGGCGCTGTTAATGCGCAGGCCAGAAGACAGACGCTCTTGCGCTTTAGCCAGCATGTCCTGAGATTTAGACAGGTTGTTCTGGCCAATCAGGGCGGTAATGTTAGTATTGATTACAGACATGTGAGTGCTCCTCGAAATTTAACTGGCCTGTTGGCCTGCTTTGCGGCACTTGCGTTGCCGTTATTATAATTAACGGCAGATACACCTATTTCTTTAGAAAATTACTCTTTTTTATGCTTATGACGGCAAATTATTTAGCTGCTGTTTCGCATAGCGCCAAAGCAGGCTTAATTGCAAAAACGGGGCCTATTGGCCCCGTTACTACTTCTTTTGAAAATCACCGACGGTATTAGCCCAGCAGAGATAGTACAGACTGCGGCGTCTGGTTAGCCTGCGCCAGCATGGAAGTACCTGCCTGCTGAAGAATATTGGCACGGGTCATGTTAGACACTTCAACAGCGTAGTCAGCGTCTTCGATACGCGAGCGGGCTTCTGAAAGATTGGTAGACGTCGTCGCCAGGTTATCGATTACCGAATCAAAGCGGTTCAGTGTTGCGCCCAAAGTAGCGCGGTCAGTATCCAGTGTTTTAGTAGACGCATCAACGGCATCAATGACGTTCTGGAAATCGGCATGCGTAATTGCACCACCGGATCCCGTACCAGTTAATGTAGTTACACCGCCAGAGGCTGTAATAGAACCGCCTGAGGACGTAGTGAGACCAAGTCCCGCAGTAGTTGCATCAATCCGCTTAACAGTGATGACGTCTTCAGTACTGGTATTGGAGCCAACCTGAATACTTAGTGCGCCAGTAGTTCCGCCACTAGCTACATTGAGCAGATTAGTACCGTTGAAGTTATTGCTACCCGCTACACGATCAATCTCAGCTAAGCGCTCATTGATTTCAGTTTCAATGGCCGCGCGGTCATCTGCGGTATTGGTGTCGTTGGCACCCTGTACTGCTAGTTCACGAATGCGCTGCAGGTTGTCGTTAACTTGGTCAAGACCGCCTTCCATGGTCTGCACCAGAGAGATGCCGTCGCTGGCGTTACGGCTAGCCTGATCCATACCTTTGATCTGGGCCGTCATCTTGTTGGCGATGGCCTGGCCAGCCGCATCGTCAGAGGCGCTATTGATGCGCAGACCTGAAGACAGGCGCTCTTGAGCTTTAGCTAGCGAGCTTTGAGCGTTAGATAGGTTATTCTGGCCAATCAGGGCGGTAATGTTAGTGTTGATGACAGACATGTGAGAGCTCCTCGATATTTGACTGGCCTGACGGCCTGCTTTGCGGCACTTGTGTTGCCGTTATTATAATTAACGGCTGACACGCCCGATTCTTTAGGGAAGATCGCTCTTTTTATGTAAAGTGCTGTAACTTATTTCGTTACTTTTCTGGTGGTATTAAATATGCATTTTTTAGCGGTAATCAAAAATGTCATCACTAATGGCGCTGATTACGAAAGTATTCTACATACAAAAACGGGGCCTGTTGGCCCCGTTATTACTTCTTTGGCATTACCGGTTAAAGGTATTAACCCAGCAGAGACAGCACCGACTGCGGCGTCTGATTAGCCTGCGCCAACATGGAAGTACCGGCCTGCTGAAGAATATTAGCGCGCGTCATGTTAGATACCTCCACCGCGTAGTCAGCATCTTCGATACGCGAGCGGGCTTCAGATAGGTTGGTAGATGTCGTCGCCAGGTTATCAATCACCGAATCAAAGCGATTCAGCGTAGCACCCAACGTTGCGCGGTTGGTGTCCAGAGTTTTAGTAGCGTTATCTACGGAATCAATCATGCTCTGGAAGGCTTGATGAGCACCACCGCTAGCAGCGCTTACAGCAGTAGAGTCAAACGTAGAGCCTGTAAGTGCAGCATTACCAGAAGCAAGTCCTAGCCCTGCAACTGTGGCATTAACGGTCTTCACGGTAATAACATCTTCAGCGTCAGTATTAGAGCCAACTTGAATGCTTAAGCTACTGCCAGCGCCAGAATCCAGATTCAACAAATTAGTGCCGTTAAAGTTATTGCTGCCAGCAACGCGATCAATTTCAGCCAAACGCTCATTGATTTCGGTTTCAATCGCTGCGCGATCATCTGCAGTGTTGGTGTCGTTGGCGCCCTGTACCGCTAGCTCACGAATACGCTGCAGGTTGTCGTTAACTTGGTCAAGGCCGCCTTCCATGGTCTGCACCAAAGAGATACCGTCACTAGCGTTACGACTAGCCTGATCCATGCCTTTAATCTGGGCCGTCATTTTGTTGGCAATGGCTTGACCAGCCGCATCGTCAGAGGCGCTGTTAATGCGTAGGCCAGAAGACAGACGCTCTTGCGCCTTAGCCAGCATGTCCTGAGATTTGGACAAGTTGTTCTGGCCGATCAAAGCAGTAATGTTAGTATTGATAACAGACATGTGAGTATCCTCGAAATTTAATTGGCCTGATGGCCTGCTTTGCGGCACATGCGTTGCCGTTATTATAATTAACGGCAAGCCAACCAATTTCTTGAGAAGAAAACCGCTTTTTTTATGTAAACTACTGTAACTTTCTAGCTACTTTTTTGCATCGCGTTAAGTATGCAGAGGACAATAGCCATTAAAGGTTTTGAATATACTCGCCTCCCTACGCAACGCTTGAATGTGGTGCGCCCTGCGCAACCTTTTCACAGCAACGCTCTTAAATGCAAAAAGACGGGGCCTAATGGCCCCGTCATCACTTCTTTTAAAACACTACCGAGATATTAGCCCAGCAGAGAGAGTACAGACTGCGGCGTTTGGTTAGCCTGTGCCAGCATGGAAGTACCGGCCTGCTGGAGAATATTAGCACGCGTCATATTGGACACTTCCACCGCGTAATCGGCATCTTCGATGCGCGAACGGGCCTCAGAAAGATTCGTAGAGGTTGTCGATAGGTTGTCGATTACCGAATCAAAGCGGTTCAGAGTCGCACCAAGAGTTGCGCGATTGGTATCCAACGTTTTAGTTGCGTCATCTACGGAGTTGATCAGGTTCTGGAATTCCTGATGTGTAGCGCCGCCTGATACATCTGCAACCACAAACTTACTATCAGCACCTACGGCCGCCGCTGTGCTACCAGACACAGTCGATGTTGTTTCAAGACCGAGACCAGTAACAGTGGCATTAATAGTATCAACTTCAATAACGTCATTGGTTGAGGTGTTGGAGCCAACCTGGATATTCAAAGTGGTTCCACCGCTGCTCAGCAGGTTAGTACCATTGAAGTTATTGCTACTAGCGACCCGGTCGATTTCTGCCAAACGCTCGTTAATCTCGGTAGTAATAGCGGCACGGTCGTCTTTGGTGTTGGTATCGTTGGCACCCTGTACCGCTAGCTCACGAATGCGCTGAAGGTTGTCATTTACTTGGTCAAGGCCGCCTTCCATAGTCTGTACTAGAGAGATACCGTCGCTGGCGTTACGGCTAGCCTGGTCCATGCCTTTAATTTGTGCCGACATTTTGTTGGCAATCGCTTGGCCAGCCGCATCGTCAGAGGCGCTGTTAATACGCAGACCAGAAGACAAACGTTCTTGCGCCTGAGCCAGCATGCCTTGAGACTTAGACAGGTTATTCTGGCCGATCAGGGCAGTAATGTTAGTGTTGATTACAGACATATGAGTGCTCCTCGAAATGTAACTGGCCTGGTGGCCTGTTTTGCGGCACTTGCGTTGCCGTTATTATAATTAACGGCAGGCCCACCAAGTTCTTTAGATAAAAACGCTCTTTTTTCTAAAAAATACTGTAAATAAATTAGTTACTCTTCTGCATAGAACCCAGCATATCGAATTGCTGAGAGAGGTAGCTGCTCATAGAGTTCATTTGCGCAATCAGGCCATCTAGCCCAGCAAACTGCTTACGGTAGCGTTCAGTACTCCGCTCAATACTCGCCTCCATACGAAGTTTGCGCTGATCCAGGCTATCAACCCGCTGCTCGGCGCTATTGACCGAACTTTGAATAATGCCGTCCTCTGCAGTGATCGCCTCAAGCGTTGCACTTAACCGCCCTGCGAAACCACCCTCTTCCGTTTCACCCGCAAAAAAGGCGGATAGCCCTTCAGGATTATTGGCGACTGCCTCATCCAACTTAGTTTCATCGACTTTTAAACGGCCGCGCTCATCAATGGCAATACCCAGCTGAGAAAGCCGTGAAATATCACCTGTACCAAGGTTATCGGTGATATCTCGGCGCAGACGATCTTCAATAGTGCGAACGGTGCGATCACCCACCAACTCGCCGGAGGTCTCGCCTTCACCGTTGTATGCGGTCATACGCTCAACGGTAGATTTCATTTCGTTGTAATTACTGACAAACGAATCAATCGCCTCTCGCAGTGACGCTTCATCACGCTCAATAACTAGGGTGACAGGGTTTGCAGAGGCCTCTGTAAGATCAAGCGTAACGCCCTGAATAGCCTCTTCAACGCGATTGGTTTTACTGGTAATGGCGATGCCATTAACATTTAATTCAGCATCCTGGCCTGCACGCACCGTGGCCGCGTCCATGGTTAGTGACGCTAGTCCAGAGAAACCGGTAAGCGAAGCGTCCTCTCCCGTCTCTTTGGAAGTCAGCGCTAAGCGGTACCCCGTGCCGTCGTTAACAAGGGAAGCCGTGACACCTGCTTCTTTATCCGCATTGATCTGGTCGCGGACGTCAGCAAGGGTACTGCCTGCGGCAATAGTGACGTCATAGCTTGTTTGTGTTGTGCCAGCACCAAAGTTAAGCGTCAGTGCCGTATCCGTTCCGGTTAGCTCTTGATCGAGCGCCACGCTATTAGAAGCAGCGCTGCCCGCGCGAGCCAGCTGCGTAACGGTAATTTCATAACGCCCCGCATTAGCGGTTTCGCCTGCAGTGGCCAACACGCCGTCGCCGGTTACCGTGCTTTTTTGCTGCATGAAAGAAGAGGGATCATTCAGCTTGGCAATAGAGGTTTGCACCCGATCCATTGCTGATTCAAGGCGCCCATAGGCAGAAATTTTGGTTTTCTGCGCACTCTGCTGCTCTAAAAGAGGGACAAGCTTTTGGCGTTCGGCCGCTTTAAGCTGATCCACCAAACCAGCAAGATCCAATCCAGAACCTACACCCAGTGCGGTAATTGAGGCCATTTGGTTCATTCCTTAAAAGTAGTAGAGATACGCGTCTAGGTTATTTATCGGCTACGGGCGAATAAACTTTAGCGGTGGTGTTTATTAAAGCTGTTCTAAGCCATTGCAAAAAAAAGCCCAGCACAGAGTGCTGGGCTTGGGGCATGCCATCAATCGGGAGTATTGATCGATTTAGCCTTGGTTTTGCTGGCCCAGCACTGCGAACTGCTGGGTAAGATAGGCGCTGGTTTGATTCATTTGTGCCACCATACCGTCCATTGCTTGAAACTGCGTGCGATAACGCTCTACGGTTTGTTCAATACGGCTTTCAGTCGTGGCAAAACGGTCTCCTAGGGAAGCAACGCGACTTTCTGATGAGCTAACTGCGCTTTCGAGACGTCCCCCCGCTCCAACAAGACTCTCAATTGCCGAGACCATTTGGCCTGCCATGCCGCCCTCTTCACTGTTCCCGGCGAAAAAATTAGCGAGCTGATCCGGCTGAGTAGCAATGATGTTATCCAACTGGTTTTCATCAATGGCAAGCGTGCCATCCACTTGCAGTGAGATACCTATATCGGATAGCGCGTTAAAACCCTCTCCCCCGACAGTGCTACTGATGGTTTGACGAAGAGTCATCTCGACAGCGCGGGTCGTCGCATCTGCGTTAAGCCCCGCCGCCTGGCCCGTTTCAGGGTCAAAAGCAGTCAAACTGGTAAGGGTCTCTTTAAGCGTGTTGAAGTCGTCAACAAATGCCGTGACCTTCTCGCGCATCGCCTCGTTATCCTGCTCGACAGTTACCGTACTCGCCGCGCCCGCTTCAGATAAGTTTAAGGTAACGCCCTGAATAGCACCTTCCACTTGATTGGTGGCACTAACGATATCGATTCCATTGACGTTAAACGCCGCATCCTGGCCCGCTTGAATTACCTGCACATCGGAGGTTTCTACGCCAGCGGCTAAAATGTCTGCAAAATTGGTGCTCTGTATACTTGCGTCTGCGCCGGTATCAGCCGCATTGATAGAGAGCCGATACCCTTCACCATCGTTGATAATCGAGGCGCTTAAGTTACCATCGCTCTGTTCATTGATAGCATCACGTATATTTTCCAGTGAACTGCCATCAGCAATGGTAATAGTATTTAATGCGCCATCAGCAAGCGTAAAGTTAAGTGACTGCTCCCCCGTCACGATGCTCTCAACTGCCGTTTCAAGACGCTCCGTCACTAAAGTACTTGCCGTCGCCAAACGCTCAACCTGCACTTCATACTGGCCTGGCTGAGCCTCATCGGTACTGACAGCACCAACAGCACTACCCTCGACATTAGTCGTCAGGCTTTCAAATGAAGAGCCATCATTGAGCGCTTGAGCAGAGCCCTGAAATTGTTCAAGCGCACTTTGCAGTTTTCCATAGGCTGATATTTGCGTTTCTGCAGACTGGATTTGTTGTGCTATGGGCGTGAGTTTACTGCGCTCAGCATCTTGCAACTGATTCAGCAAACCATTCAGATCCAGCCCAGAACCTATACCGAGTGATGAAATGGAAGCCATAAAATCAATGCCTTTGTTGAATACGTTTTGCTACGCTCACTGCTCCACATTCCCGTCTATGACGAGCAATGCGTGACACTAATACTTAATATAGTTACCTTAAAACGACGGACAAGTGAATTACAACTTAAGTATTAGACATTTTTTCTCGTACTAAATAATTTACACTAATTAACAGTTTGCAATATAGCGGCCCTTACACAATTAAACAATCAAGTTAAATCATGCCATTAATAGCTAACGGAAAAGTTTTTATCCGTTCTTATTAATAGAAGCTACAAATAAACACAGTCGGTAAGCCTAATGCACAAGCAGTGCTTGCCAAAGAGCACCCTATCAGGATTAGCCGTCCAGTCAAAAAGCATGAGCGACCCGCGATAGACCTTGGTCTAATATCGATCTTGGTCTATAATGCGCTGCAACAAGCCCAACTTGGTGCTAATTGCAGGAGAACACGCGATGCCTCCAGAGATCATGCCTTCCGAGCTGACTAGCGAACGCCCTGCCCAGCCGAATCTTGGGCTTACGACTGCGGCCAATGTTCAGCGTAGCCTTCGCCAGTGCCTGTCGATTGCCGCTGAACTGCTTTACGACCATGGCCATGTGCTCGAAACCATTACCTTACCCCAGCGCGGCTTAGCCCGCCGTGAGCTTGTCGCGCTGAGCACCGCGGCGCCTACTTGGGCAACCTGCCAGCAAGTGCTGGAAGCCAGCGAAGCCGCCACCTTTAATGAGTACGGTCGCTTTGTATTGACTGGCATGGGCCGTGAGATGATGTTCGATATGTTTGGCCAAGGTGCTGCTGATTGCGCTTGAGCCTATACGTTTTAATTATCCTGCCCATAAAAAACCGCCTACAGCATTATGCTTGTAGGCGGTTTTTTTTGGCTTAACGCTGGTATTGCTTCTCAGACGTTAGCGCAGGCCGAGCATCGAAAGAATGAACAGCACAACCACGATTAGGCCGATAATGTAGATGATATTACGCATAGGGCGCTCCTTGCTTATTGCGTTTCAGGGAAAATCAAAGAGTTGTTTAGCTTTGAAGTAACACCCCTAGAGTAGCAGCCCTGCCCATATTTTGCCTAATCACATCTAACCACGTTGGCGGAACCTTCCACGCTGGCTACTTTCGAACTCATACCAACGCCCGCGCTAAACCGCCAAGCTCGGTTACCATTCACGCAGAGAGGTACTTCTATGCGATCACTTCTACTGCTGGCATCCACCGCTTGCGCGATGTTAAGTGCAGCGTCGGCTTCTGCAGCAGCACCGAGTGCTACTTCGCTGGCGTCACTAGAGAGTGACACGGCGGCATTAAACCGCGTCCACAGCGTGGTCATCGCCTACGACGGCGAGATTATTCACGAGATTCATCAGGGTGGGCCGGGCGTTGCCTCGCCGGCCAACATCAAATCGCTCTCAAAAACCGTGTTGGCGGCGATCACTGGCGCAGCGATTGAGGCGGATATTATTGAATCCGTCGATCAGCCCATGGTGGCGCTGTTTGGCGAGCATCTTCCTCGCGGGATCGACCCAAAGGTCAGCGAGATCACGGTGGCCCACCTGCTTGCCCAGCAAGCGGGGCTTGAGCGTACCTCCGGCAGCAACTATGGCGCCTGGGTGGCCAGCGACAACTGGGTTAACGATGCGATGACGCGCCCGTTTGTGGATGAGCCGGGTGGGCAGATGCTCTACTCAACCGGCACTAGCCATCTGCTTTCCGCCGCGCTCACCCACGCTAGCGGCGAGACCACCCACACACTCGCCCAACGTTTGCTAGGCGATCCACTCAATATCACTATCCGCCCCTGGTTACGCGACCCGCAAGGCATCTATTTTGGCGGCAATGATATGCAGCTTTCGCCACGCGCCCTGATTGAGGTGGGCGAGCTATACCGCAACCATGGGCTAGTCATTGACGACGCAGGGAATGAGCAGCGCGTTCTGCCTGAAGGCTGGGTAGAGGCGTCGTGGCAGCCGCGCGGCACCTCTCGCTGGACCGGAGATGGTTATGGCTTTGGTTGGTTTATTACCCAGTTGGCGGATGAAGACGTTTACTACGGACGCGGCTACGGTGGCCAAGCGCTGTTCGTGATTCCTGAACGTGAAATGACGATAGTGATCACCTCAGACCCTACCCCACCCTCGCCGGGCGGGCAGTTCCAACAGCGATTGAATGGGCTGGTGGAAGGGTTGCTATCCGCCAATGCGCAGTCGCTTAGCCAGTAAAGGCAGGCTCGCTTACTCGTCTTTGTGGCCCAGGCTCATCAAATAGAGCGCGGCCGCCAGAGCTAGCACTGAAAGCGCTAGGTAGATGGCGTCCAGGGGCGTGGGGGGATGAAGCCTCTGACATGACGAAATTCTCTTATTAGAAAAAATTCATTGCGATCAAAGCACAGGTAGCGCCAAACAGCGCAAACCCTAGCAGCAGCGCCACGCCATCCCGGGCTACCAAGCCTAACCCCAGCAGCGTCAGCGCCAGCCCAGCCCCGTTGGCTGAAAAGGGAATGAATTCCATGGGTGGCATGGCCAGTGCGATGAGCAGACACACAAGCGCCGTCACCCGGATCCCGATATACCCCGTCAGCCATGGCAGGCGAACCCGCAATAGCCCGTCCACCCAGCGGGCGGGCTTTTTCATGTAGTGAATGCCTTTATCGAACTTTGGCCGTGAAATGGAGCGCTTGAGCAGCCATTTAGGTAGCCAAAATGCTTCACTACCCGCTAATAGCTGCACGGACACCAGCAGTACCAAGGCGGCCATCAGCGTGGGCATGCCGGGTATATCGCCAATAATCGGCGTGAGGGTAATCAAACCCGCCAGCAGCAGCAGTGGCCCAAACGAACGCCGCCCCACGGCATGCACCACATCATCAACGCTGACTCGCGAAGCGTCCTGCTCCATATTCTCGATCGAGTCGATTAAGTCCATTAAATCCGAGTCTTCGTTGCGGTTATGCATCGTGGTTATTGCGCTCCTCTATTTGCAGTTTGGTGCGGATAAAATCGCTATGGCTGACATACAGCAAATCCGCCAGACGGCGAATACGATGCTCTTCTAGCGAATCGACACTGCCGTCGGCCCAGGCCAATTGCCACATTTGTGCCACCAACTCACAGCGCTGCTCGTAGTTATAGTGCTCTTTGATCAGACTAACGAACTGATAGTGGTCGACGGCTTCATCCACTTCCGCCTGGGCAAGCGTCATGAGCTCTTCAACATCACGCTCACTTAGCCGGTAGCGCGCCGTTAGCATGGCGCGCAGTGCGACAAGCTCCTCATCGGTGGTGTCGTAGTCCGCGCGGACGATTTCACACAGCAGCGCGGCAGTGGCGAGTTCCAGCGTCAGCGTTTGGTTCTCGCGCTGTTCGGGTTGCGCCAGCGTACGCTGAAAAAAATCGTTAATAGCGTTCAGCATTAGAGTCTCCTGAGTCGGTGCCGCTTGTCCTCAGCTTAGTCCTGTTTGGTAAGCTGCTCTCTTAATTGCTTGGGCACTTGTTTGATAATCAAGCGATCCTGGGCAGCATCGTACTCAATGCTCGAACCGAGCAGGTGGGAGTCAAAACTAATCGAGACGCCGCCTGCACGCCCGGTAAAGCGACGAAACTGGCTCAAGGTGCGCTTATCCGGCGGAATCTCCGGCGAGAGCCCGTAATCTGAGTTGCGGATATGCTCATAGAACGCTTTAGGCTGCTGTTCATTCACTAGCCCGGAGAGCTCTTCCAGGGTCATCGGCTCACCGCGGCGCAACTGCTCATTGGCGTAATCGACCAGCGTGTCAGTTTTTTCACGACTTACTTCGTCGTCGTAATCCTCTTTTTCGACGTAGTCGCTGAACGCTTTTAGCAGCGTGCGGGTTTCGGCCGGGGCATCGACGCCCTCTTCCATGCCCAATAAGGCCACCAAGCCTTCAGCGAGTTTTTTGCCGCCACGGTCTTTCAAAAACGAGACATACTGCGCACTTGGCGCATCGCTCTGCCATTGGGTCAGGTTGATGCGGGCCGCCAGGGTGATCTGGCTGGTGTTGAGCTGGGCCGCGGGCACCGCTTGGTGCGCGTGATCGATACCAACACCTTCACGCTGATGCACCAAGGCCATGAAAAGGGTTTCGGTATCGCCCTGGCGCTGGTGGCTGAACACTAAGTAACCACTCACTGACAACTGCTCTTGAAGCTGCTTTGCGAGCCGTTCGGCCAGTGCTATTGAGAGCTCGGCAAAGCTCTGCTCTCCGGCAAGGTAATTACGCAACCACACGGCCAGTGGCCCGGCCTGATCGCCCCCGTCAGCAAAGCGCCCCCAGCCTTTGGGCTTGGTGTTGTAGGTGTCGTTCAGCACACCGACTAGGCCCGCCATCACCGGATCGTCGCTGGGCGCCGCCGGTTCTGATTGGGGGGCGGCGGTTAGGGTTAGGCGTTCACCATCAAGCGTCGGGGCAAGACGGTGCACAATACTCTGCAGTAGCGGCATAAGAGTTGACTAACATCCAGGTTTAAAGAGAGAAGTAGCGACCGAGCTTACGGTTTAAGGCGGTAACCGGTGCGAAAAATCCAGCCAATCGTGGTAAGGCAGGCGACCAGGAACAGCGCAATCATGCCCACGCTTGCTGCGAGACTCACATCGCTAATGCCATAAAAGCTCCAGCGAAAACCACTCACCAGGTAAACCACCGGATTCGCCAGGGTAACGGTTTGCCAAAACGGCGGCAGCATATCGATGGAGTAGAAGCTGCCGCCTAAAAAGGTGAGCGGCGTGATAACCAGTAGCGGCACTAGTTGCAACCGATCAAAGCCATCCGCCCATATGCCGATGATAAAACCGAGCAGGCTAAAAGTGACCGCCGTAAGCACCAGGAAGGAGAGCATCCAAAACGGGTGGGCGATTTCCAGCGGCACAAAGAAATTTGAGGTCGCTAAAATAATCAGCCCGAGCAAGATCGATTTCGAAGCAGCCGCGCCCACGTAGCCAACGACGATCTCTAAATGCGAAATAGGCGCTGAAAGCAGCTCATAAATGCTGCCGGAAAACTTCGGAAAAAAAATGCCGAAGGAGGCGTTTGAGACGCTTTGTGTTAACAGCATCAGCATAATCAGCCCCGGCACGATAAAAGCGCCGTAACTCACGCCATTCACTTCGCTGATGCGAGAGCCGATCGCGGCACCGAACACCACAAAGTAAAGCGATGTGGAGATCACCGGCGAGACAATACTTTGCAGCAATGTACGGCGCGTGCGGGCCATTTCCGCCATATAGATAGCGCGAACGGGATGCAGGTTCATGCTCGCTCCTTAACCAAATCAACGAAAATATCTTCAAGCGAGCTTTGCCGGGTATTCAAATCCTTGAACGTAATCCCTTCCCGCTCCAGCGCGGTTAAAAATGCTGAAATAGCGTGGCCGTCCTCTTCCTGGCTGCCGTCGTAGGTATAAATCAATTCATACCCTTCCGCCGCCAAGCTAAGCTCGAAGTGGCTAAGCTGAGCCGGAATATCGGCGAGCGGCGTGTGCAGGTTCAGGATGAGCTGCTTGCTTCCCAGCTTACTCATCAAGGCGGCTTTCTCTTCTACCAGTACTAGTTCACCGCGATTGATGACACCGATACGATCAGCCATCTCCTCGGCCTCTTCGATGTAGTGGGTGGTCAGTATGATCGTCACCCCGTTGTCACGCAGTTGGCGCACGACCTCCCACATCTCGCGACGCAGCTCAACGTCGACCCCGGCGGTGGGCTCATCCAGAAACAGAATGCGCGGCTCATGGGAGAGCGCTTTGGCGATTAGCACACGGCGCTTCATGCCACCCGAGAGTGTCATCAAGCGGTTGTTGCGCTTATCCCAAAGCGCCAGCGATTTGAGCACTTTCTCGATATGGGCTGGATTGGGCGCTTTGCCAAACAGACCACGGCTGAAACTGACGGTGTTCCAGACGGTTTCAAATGCTTCGTTGGTCAGCTCTTGAGGCACTAGCCCAATGCGCTCGCGGGCTTGGCGGTAGTGGGTAATATTATCGAACCCATCGACCAGCACATGGCCAGCGGTCGGATTGACCAAGCCACATACCACGCTGATTAGGGTGGTTTTGCCCGCCCCATTGGGGCCTAGCAGCGCAAATATTTCACCGCGCTGTATCGTTAAATCAATGTGGGTTAACGCCTGAAAGCCACCCTCGTAGGTTTTGTTCAGGGCGTTAATGGTAATAATCGAGTCGTTCAAGGCGTACTCCTCACACCGCGGCTTGACCACCGCGGTGCTTGACGGCCTTTTAGGCGAAATTAATAGCGTTTGGTTAAGAAAAGTTAAGTGCGGCTGGTGACTTCGAGCAGGTGATAACCAAACTGGGTTTTCACCGGACCGTGCACTTGGCCAACCGCGTCATTGAAGACGACCCTATCGAACTCAGGCACCATTTGGCCGGGGCCAAAACTGCCGAGGTCGCCGCCTTGACGGCTGGAGGGGCAGCTGGAGTGCGCTTTGGCGACTTCAGCAAAGTCGCGGCCATTTTCGATCTCTTGCTTGAGTGCTAGGCACTGCTCTTCGCTGCTGACTAGAATGTGGCGGGCGCTGGCTTGTGTCATAAATTGCTCCTGACTGAGTAGGTTCTGAGAATCATTCGGGGCAGTAGTTTACCACGGCTTACCCAGGGCGCCGCTATAACGCAGCGCTTCACCGACACTGGCCAAGGCGCGTTCATGAGCGCTTACCGCCGCCGGCCCGCGAGCACAGCTAACGATCACCCAAGGCCCTTGGGTGGTCGTCTCAGCACCAGCACGCTCGGCAATACCGGCATCGCAACTGCGCCGCTGCTGAGTGCCGGTTTTATGGGCGAAGCTTACGCCGCTGCCCAGGCCCGCTTTAAGACGCCGCTTACCGGAGCGGGTTCCCTGCATCACCGCTAATAGCGTTTGTCGCTGCTCGGCGCTTAAGTCTTCCATGCCGCCGTGCAGGCTAGCCAGTAGGTCGCCAAAGGCGCGTAAGGTGCCCACGTTTTCGCCGGTGGCTTCATAGGCATCAAAGGCGTGATCGTAATCGGGCTGAGTGAAAGATGCTGTGCTAACGCCTAGCGCGCGGGCTAACGCCTGGGCGCGCTGGCTTACCGGATGCTGTCGCAGGGCGATAAAATCCATGCCGCCAAGCGTCCGAGCATCCGGGTGCAGCTCGCCATAAACACCTTGGCGGACGCCGACCAGTTTTGAGATAAGGCCTATATCGTCGGGATTGCCACCGCTTGCCGCGATCATCGTACGCGCGCGCTGATTCACCGCTTCAAGCCCTACCCGATCGATCAACATATCGGTGGCAGTGTTATCGCTGACGGTGATCATCTGCGCCAGCAAGTAACGAATAGAGATAGGCGTACCGGGATCGTGCCAATTGGTGGGCCCCGCGCCATCGACAAAGTCACTTTGGGCAAGCGTTAGCCGCTCATCCAGCGTCAGGGCGCCTGCCTGACGTTCGGCCAGCACCTGCGCCGCCACCGGTATTTTAATCAGTGAGGCTAAATACCACGGGGCATCGGCACGCCAGGAAAATGCTTCACCACTGGCAAGGTTTTGTACGTAAACGCCGAGCTCACCTTCAAATACACCTTCGATAGCCTGCAAACGTGCAGTTAAATCGCCCTGCCAGGCGCTCTGCTTATCGACTTCATAGTACCAATTCGTCTCGTACCTCTGGGCCTGCACGGGTAGTGTCATCAGCAGCACTACAGCCAAAAGAGCGCGTTGAATCCAGTGTCGCAAATCGTAAGCTCCAGCCATTATTAATCGCGGTTAACGGTGATTCGCCATCCAGCGGGTCAGCCAAATCCACGCCGCGGCGCCCAGTATCAACAGCCCGCCTACGCCCAGTGCCTGTGGATAGCTGTACACTCCCTCGCCTTCCCACAAAAAGCGCAGCACCAAGAAGATCATCACGATATGAAAAATAAACGCTTTAAGGGCATCTGAACCGACCATCGTCAGCGGTAAAAGTGCCTTGGCAGCTTTGGCGCCACCGGCTAACGCGAGGGCTAACAGTACTAGCGCACCGCCCAAGCTAAACAGCATGAACTCAAGCCCTGGCGGGTGTTTACCGACATTGTTGGCGACGGCCACCATCGCCGCGTTTACATCGCCACTGGCAAACGCCAGTGCATAAAACCCCGCCACCATTAGCGCCCCCAGGCCCAGTAGCGTCAGCACCAAGCGTCGCCGAGAGGTCGGTTCAAAATAGCAGCGGAGTAGCGCTTCGCCGATAAGCAGCCCGACTAGAATCATCGGTGCACGGCTGATCTGGCCCCAGGCGTAGTGGTCTTCATGATCTACCAGCAGCGCTTTGAGAATGTCGTTGCCACCAAAGGTAAGATGCTGCAGCCAAATAGTCAGCGCGGCTAATGCGCCAATGGTGGCGAGTCGGCTCCACAGCGGTGCCCGCGCCCAGAGCGGCAGTATCAACGGCACCCAGAGCAGCGCAATGGCGTAGAAACCTAAGATTTCGACCCAAATCGCAAAGCGGCCATACAGCAACGCATCGACGATCTCGCTGGGCGGATAAAACGGAAGCATCTCAAAGACAGTCAGCGCCTTGTACCAGAACCACACTTCCACGGCGCGCAGCCAAAGTTTGAGCCGACGTTTTGGCCAGTCATCGCTCTGGGTGTGAGAAAGAAACGCCACTGCCAGGGCAATGCCAAACACCATAATGAACAGCGAAGAGGAGAATTTGGTCAGAAAATGAATGGGCACCATTCCCCAATCAGGCACATTGCGGATACCGACGAGGCCACTGACAGCGTGGCTTACGATCATCAAGCCAATGGCTAACCCGCGCGCCAAATCAATCGCTTCTATACGGCCTTCCGCTTTGGGCAGGTGGGGCTTTTCATTCCATTTCAGCGTCGTCCAATTCAGCGGCATCGAGACATCCTTGTGGGGTTCAAGGATCAAATCATTACGCAAAACGAGGCGTTACACCATAGCCGGCAGAGCGTCTCTAACCCCACCCCGCATCTACCGCCAACTCCTGACCAGTGATGGCCTGACTTTCGGCACTGGCTAAAAACAGCACGGCGGGGGCGATATGTTGGGGCTCAAGGCGCATTTTTAGGCACTGACGCTCTTGAATAGTCACTTCATCTTCGGGGCTAATCCATTTTTCGAGCTGCCGCGCTGTCATCACTGCGCCAGGCACCAGCGTATTAACGCGAATATTGTGCTCGCCCAGTTCCCGGGCCAAGCTGCGGGTCAAACCGTGTACGGCCGCTTTGGCTGTTACATAAGCGGGCAAACCGCCCAGCGCCATTTGCACGCTAACCGAGCCAAAGTTGATGATCGAACCACCGCCGGCTTGCATCATCTGTTCAGCGGCCGCTTGAGCGGCAAAGAACATCGGCCGCAGATTGAGCGACATACGCTCATCCCAATAGGCAACATCGACATCCTGCCAAGCGTGACGATCATCACTAGCGGCATTGTTAATCAGGGTATGGATTGGCCCGAGGTGCTGGCCGGTCTCGGCGATAACCTGCTGTAGGCTTGCCACGTCGCGAATATCACAATGGTGAAAGCTCGGCGCTTCGCCGGTCTCGGCTCGGAGCTCTTCGACCAGCGCCTCACTGGCCTCATCGTTAATATCGACAAACACCACCCGGGCACCCTGATGATGAAAGGCGCGGGTAAGCGAAGCTCCGATGCCACTCCCACCGCCGGTAATAAAAACCACCCGCTGCTCAAGGCTCGCATAGCGCGCTGAAGGTTGGTTCATAGGTGTCTCTCTTCCATTTATTGTTATTGCCGAAGACCGTTTCTACATATCCACCCACTGCCCACCGGCGGCGGACGAGGCCAGTGCACGGGTAATGAACGTCAAACCATCGACACCATCGGTGACGCCGGGTGTTGGCATTGCCAATGCGTGGGTACTTTCCCCGCGTTGATGGGCATGAATTTGCACAGCGAAATCACGGTAGAGCTGGGCAAAGGCTTCGAGATAGCCTTCAGGATGCCCTGGTGGAATACGCGCGGCTGACAAGGCGGCATCCCCCAGGCCTGGGCCGTTGCGGATCAATAGCCGCGTGGGCTCACCCAGCGGCGAATGCTCCAGCTGATTAGGATTTTCCTGGCGCCAGGCAAGGCCACCAAGGCTTCCATAAACGCGTAGCTGCAGGCCGTTTTCGTTGCCCGGTGCGACCTGGCTCGACCATAGCATGCCCCGCGCGCCGCCCTTGAAGCGCAGCAGCATATGTACGTTGTCATCCAACGCTCGCCCTTCGACAAAGGTGTGCATATCGGCGGCGAGGGATTCCAGTTGCAACCCGGTAACGTAGCGCGCCAGGTGGTAGGCGTGGGTGCCGATATCGCCTAAACAACCTGCCGGGCCGCTGCGTTTGGGGTCGGTGCGCCACTCGGCCTGCTTCACCCCGCTCTCTTCTAAGCGGGTGGAGAGCCAGTCTTGCGGGTACTCCACCTGGACCACGCGCAGCTCGCCCAGCTCACCGTTGGCGATCATCTCTCTAGCCTGGCGAACCAGCGAGTAGCCGGAGTAGTTATGGGTCAAGCCGAAGAATAGCCCCATGCTTTCCACCAGCTCGGCGAGGGTTTGCGCCTCGTCCAGGGTGATCGTCATTGGCTTATCGCAGATCACGTGAAAGCCCGCTTCGAGAAAGGTGCGCGCTACGTCGAAGTGCACATGGTTGGGGGTCACAATGGCGACCACATCAATACCATCCGGCCGCTTGCGCTCAGCTTCGGCCATGGTTTGGTAATCGGGGTAGGCGCGTTCGGCGTCCACGTGCAGTTCTTCGGCGGCGGCCCGGCTGCGCGCAGGGTCAGAGGCAAAGGCCCCGGCAACCAGTTCGTAATGGTCATCCAACCGTGCGGCGATGCGGTGCACACCGCCGATAAACGCTCCCTGGCCGCCGCCCACCATACCCAGGCGCAGCCGACGCGGCGTGTCGTGTTGATTGCTCATGTCTTGTTGCCCTCCGCTGTCGTTGAATTAATTAAGGCACGTTATCGAAGACCGAGGATGCGGCGATTGGCAGCGTCGTCAGACCCGCCGCTGGCAAAGTCGTCAAACGCCCGCTCGGTGACCTCAATAATGTGGTCGCGAATAAAGGTCGCGCCTTCGCGGGCGCCGACTTCGGGGTGCTTCAAGCAGCACTCCCACTCCAGTACCGCCCAGCCGTGGTAGTCGTTGGCCGCCATCCACGAGAAGATCGCCTTGAAGTCGATCTGGCCGTCGCCCAGGGAGCGGAAACGACCCGCTCGCTCTGTCCACGACTGATAGCCGGAGTAGACGCCCTGTTTGGGGCTGGGGTTAAACTCGGCGTCCTTAACGTGAAACATCTGAATATGATCGCGATAGACGTCCAGAAAGCCACGATAGTCGAGCTGTTGCAGAATCAGGTGGCTGGGGTCATAAAGAATGTGGCAGCGCGGGTGGTTACCAACTCGCTCAAGGAACATCTCAAAGGTGATGCCGTCGTGGAGATCTTCGCCGGGATGGATCTCGTAGCAGAGGTTCACCCCTGCCTCGTCAAAGGCGTCCAGGATCGGACGCCAGCGTTTTGCCAGCTCGTCGAACGCGGTTTCGATCAATCCTGCCGGGCGCTGGGGCCAGGGGTAGACGTAGGGCCACGCCAGCGAGCCCGAAAAGGTGCCATGGTCGGTGAGGCCGAGGTTTTGCGATGCCTTGGCGGCCAGCTTTAGCTGTTCGACGGCCCACGCCTGACGCGCTTTAGGGTTACCACGCACTTCGGGCACCGCAAAGCCATCGAACATCTCATCATAAGCGGGATGCACCGCCACCAACTGCCCCTGTAGATGGGTGGAGAGTTCGGTAAGCGCCAAGCCATGCTGGGCCAGAGTGCCTATTACTTCATCACAGTAAGTGCGGCTCTCCGCGGCGCGTTTTAAATCGAACAGGCGGGCATCCCAACTGGGAATCTGTACGCCCTGATAACCCAGCCCCGCCGCCCAGCTGGCAATGCTGTCGAGGCTATTAAAAGGGGCTTCGTCACCGGCGAACTGGGCGAGAAAGAGCGCTGGCCCTTTGATGGTTTTCATAGGACTCTCTCAATATCGTTTGGATTCAGTGCTGGGGTAGGCGCGGGAGGAAGTGATGCTTGTTACCCGCGCCTATTAATGACTACTCAATCAATAAGCCATCAACACGCGATCAGAAAGGCGAATCGGGGAAGTAGTACTGCTCGGCGTTCTCCTGGGTAATCAGCGGCGAACCCAGAATGTATTCGCCCAGCACGGGGCCATTGGAGACAAAGTGCTGAACGGTCAGATCCATGGCGGTGGCAATCATCGCGGGCGGATAGAGCACATCCACCGGCACCAGCTCATCACCGTCCATGACTCGCTTGATGATGTCCTTCATGCCCGCGCCGCCGACGATAAACAGCTCGTCTTCACGATCCGCCTGGCGCACCGCTTCGATGACCCCTAGAGCGATATCGTCATCCTGGGCCCAGACGGCGTCGATATTGTCGAAGCGGGATAGGTAGTCCTGCATGACTTCAAAGCCATCGTCACGATTCCAGTTGGCGTGCTGCATATCGAGAATATTAACGTTGGAACCTTCGATCGCCTCTTGGAAACCTTGCACCCGTTCGTCGTCAATCACCGTGGGAATACCACGCAACACCACAATGTCGCCTTCACCATCTAACTGTTCACGTATGTACTCGCCGGAAACACGGCCTAGCTCGTGGTTATTGCCCGCGACATAAAGGTCTTCGATGCCCTCTTCCGTTAGCCCGCGATCGACCACCGTGACGAACACGCCGGAGTCTTTAACCCGGCGCACCGGATCGGTCAGCGGGCCCGACTCAAACGGCAGCACGACTAAGGCATCGATGTTGCGCAGTGAGACTAAATCTTCCAGGTCATTGGCCTGCTCACCGGCCGTGCCTGCGGTGGAGATGGTGATTTCAATATCCGGGTAGAGTGCCTCAAGGCGTTTCTTGGCCTCTTCGGCATGGTAGTTAACGCCGCCTGTCCAGCCATGCGTGGCGGCAGGGATGGAAACACCGATGGTATACTCCTGGGCAACCGCGGTGCCGGAGAGTGCAATTGTTGACGTGAGTGCTGCGGTCGTCACGCAGGCCTTCACTGCTGTCTTGATGGTTCGCATGGTGATGCTCCTTTCGTGTTTGTACTTGTTATGTTTCGCTGCTTGTCGTTAATGTTGCGCTGTTAGCGAGTGAGTCTATGGTCCTGTTTTCCTCCACGATGCACGCTGCAGATAGACCGCCACAATGATGATGATCCCCTGCACCGTGCCGTTGAGATAGTTGGAAATGGCGTCGGTCAAATTGAGAATATTGCCAATCATAGTGAGCATGATGGCGCCCACCACCGTGCCCCAAATGCGCCCATGCCCACCCTTCAACATGGTCCCGCCAATAATCACCGCGGCAATCGCTTCAAGCTCCCATAACACCCCGGTAGCCCCCGAGGCAGAGCCCAAACGCGGCACATAAATAATCGTCGCCAGCGCCACACACACGCCTTGCAGCATGTAGGTCAGGGTTTTCACGCGATCCACATGAATGGCACTGTATTCGGCGACTTTTTCATTGGAGCCAATGGCAAAGCAGTAGCGCCCAAAGCGGGTGTAGTTGAGCAAGATGTAACCGATGACGGCCACTGCCAAAAACACCCACACGGGGATAGTGATGCCCAAAAAGCTGCCGTAGTAGACCGGGCGGTAGATATCGCGCACGGCCCAATCCAAGGTAAGGGTGCCGCCGTCTGCAAGGTAGGTCACCAGCGAACGGTAAATCCCCATGGTACCGAGAGTGACAATAAACGCTTCGATCTTGCCTTTCGTCGTCACGATGCCGTTGATAAAGCCGGCGCAAATCCCCAGCAACAACGAAGCGCCAATACCCAGCAGTATAGTGGTCCACCCCGCACCGAACTGCTCGATGAGGCTATTCATTAAAATAATCATCACCCCGGCAATAAAGGCCGCCATGGCCCCCACCGAAAGATCCAACCCACCGGCGGTAATCACGAAGGTGGCGCCGATGGCGATAATGCCGATAAAGGCACTGCGGGTGAGCATGTTCGAAAGGTTATCCAGCCCCAGAAACGCCGGGTTAATCAGCACGCCCAGTAGCCCTAAAGCCACCAGCGCCACAAACGGCCCCCAGGTTTTCAGGTCAATCGCGAAGCCTTTTTGAGTAATCATTTTATTAGCTGCTTTATTAGTCGTTTTGTTATTAGCCATGGCGCTGCTCATCGACCCCTACTCCTTTAATACCGGATGCGTACTGCATAATTTCTTCTTCATTAATTTGTTCGCCTTCAATTACGCCAGTCAGCAAGCCAGCACACATCACCGCCACGCGATGGGATAGCCCGATCAGCTCGCCCATCTCCGACGAGATCAGAATCACCGAGCAGCCTGAATCCGTTAACTCACGGATAAAGTGATAAATCTGGTGCTTGGTGCCTACATCAATGCCCCGGGTCGGTTCATTGATAATCACGATTTCGGGATCGATGGACATCACTTTGGCGAGCAGCAGCTTCTGTTGGTTGCCGCCGGAGAGCTCAGCGGCGGTGCGTGCAGCGGTGCGCAGTCGAATATCGAAGCGCTCAATCGCCTGTTGAAAGGCTTGCTCTTCACGTCGACGATCGATCAGCGGGTGGCAATGAGCGCGCAGGTTGAGCAAGGTAACGTTGGAGCGCAGATCCATATTGAGCACTAAGCCTTTGCCCTTGCGATCCTCGGTGAGATAGGCGATGCGCTGGTGCACCGCATCGCGCAGGTGGCGCATGACCACCGGCTGGCCGTTGCGCAGCACCTGCCCAGCGCTTTTGCGTCGCAAACCCAGCACCGCTTCAATCAATGCGGTGCGTCCGGCCCCCACAATGCCGCCAAACCCCATCACCTCGCCACGGCGCAGGGTAAAGCTGGCGTGCTTAACGGCACCGGGCACTACCATATCGCGCACTTCCAATACCACCGGCGCATCGTCAGGAAGGTGGGTACGCGGCGGATACATTTCCGTGATCTCACGCCCCACCATCAACCGCGCCAACTCCTCTTTGCTGCGCCCGGCCATGGGGCCGCTGTCCACCAAGTGGCCGTCACGCAAAACCGTCACACGGTCAGCGATTTGCTCGATTTCACGCAACTTGTGGGAGATATACAAAATGGCCACGCCCCGCTGGCGCAGGCGGTCGATCAGCGCAAACAGCACCTTTACTTCGTTTTCAGTCAAGGTGGCAGTGGGTTCGTCCATGATCAGCACGCGTACATCACGGGTGATCGCCTTGGCGATTTCCACCATCTGCTGGTCTGAAGTGCTGAGATCTTTCACGCGGGCGCGTGGCTCGACATGCGTTTCAAGCTCCGCCAGCGCAGCTCGGCTACGTTCGCGCATGGCGCGTCGGTCTAGGAACAGCCCTCGACGCAGTTCGCGGCCCAGGAAGATGTTCTCTTCCACGCTGAGCTGTTCCGCCAGTGCCAGTTCCTGGTGAATCATCACCACACCGTCATCTTCCGCCTCACCGCTGGAGCGGTAATGTCGTTGGCAGCCGTCCACCAATACGTCGCCAGAAGATGCGCTAAGGTAACCTGCCAGAATTTTGACCAGCGTCGATTTTCCCGCGCCGTTCTCGCCCAGCAAGGCATGCACTTCGCCCGCCTGCAGATCGAGATCAACGTCGAATAAGACCTGGTTATTGCCAAATGAGCGGCAGAGTTTGTGCGCTGATAAGAGCATGGAGCCACCTATCGTTACTGTTGTTATTATGCGTTAAGGCTTTCTCACATTATTTGCTGTCGTGCGATGCTTTATTTACTTTAGGTGCTAAAATAAATAAATGCATATGCAACTTAGGTCGCATTTTGCAATTTTTCACCTCAAACAATAACGGCATTTTTATGGCGCTTACGTCGACTGATACCAGCCGCTATGACAACACGCTGGCGGTTATCCGTACCCTGCGAGACCAAGGGCCGGTTGCACGTGTTGACCTGGGTGCGCTGAATGGCATTAGCTCTGCCACGGTGACCTCCATCAGCGCCGAGCTGCTTCAGCAGGGCCTGATCAATGAACGCCCACCCGAAGCACACCGCCCCTCTGGGCGTGGGCGACCCAAGACGCTGGTTGAGCTCAACCCGCAAGCGGCCTGCGTGGTATGCATCAAGCTATCGATCAACGAGCTCCAACTGGTGGTGGGCGATTTTTCAGGCCAGGTACGCCATAGCGAGCACCACGCACTGCCCACCCTGACGCTGAGCGCCGACGACCTGGAAACGCTGCTGAAAGAGAAGATCAGCGCTGTTTGCGCGCACCAGCTAAATGGATTTCAACGTTTGGCGGGGATCTGTTTGGCCGTGCAGGGGGTGGTATCTTCGCAAAGCGGGTCGATTATTTGGTCACCCGCTTTAAGCTTTCGCAACGCGCCAATATCGGCACGTCTTGCCGAGCGGTTTCACTGCAGCGTACTGCTGGAAAACGATGCCAACTGCATTGCCAGTGTGCTTGCGGCACAGCCCGCCTACGCAGACTGCCCCAACTTGGTGGTCATTATGCTGGGCTACGGCATCGGTATGTCAGTATTGATTAACGGCGTGCCTTACCTTGGCGCCAATGGTTCAGCGGCGGAGTTTGGCCATAGCAAATATCACCCGGATGGTGCCCTGTGCGCCTGCGGAAAACGGGGATGCATTGAAGCTTATGCCAGCGACTATGCGCTCTATCGCGCCGCCGCCGACCATATAACATTACCTAGCGGTGGCGACAGCGCTCACCCTTCAGAACAGCAGATGCAGGCGCTAACCCAACAGGCGTTGAACGGCGACCCAGCGATGCAGCGTATCTACGCCGAAGCGGGCCGGGCGTTGGGCTATGGCATCGCCAATATCCTGGCGCTCTTTAACCCCGATCTGGTGCTGATTACCGGTTCCGGCGTGCGTGGTTTTGACGCCATGCAGGCCGCCATGCATCACGCCATCGATGATGCCCTGGTGGCCGAGCTAAGAGGTACCACCCGTATCGAAAGCTGCGCCTGGGATCGCGACATGACCTGCATGGGCGGCATCGCCATGGCGCTATACGCCACCGATGCCCAGGCGCTATCAGAGAGTCAGGCCAGCTCCGTCAGTTAATGCGAATGGCGCGGTACGTCAGACCCCCGACAGCCCACCAGGAAGTCGAAGTCACAGCCTTCGTCCGCTTGCAACACCCGCTCGATATACAGCTGGCGGTAGCCGCCCTGACTGGCGATCAGCGTCGAGGCGGCCGTTGGATCACTTTCGGCCAACCGCGAGGCCAACTCTTCATCGCTGAGTTCCAGATGCAATCGGCCGCTTTCGCAGTCAAGCTCGATCCAGTCGCCGTTGCGTACCGCGGCCAGCGGGCCGCCCGCGGCGGCTTCGGGTGCTACGTGCAGTACCACCGTGCCATACGCCGTGCCGCTCATGCGCGCGTCGGAAATACGCACCATGTCGGTGATACCTTGGGCGAGGATCTTAGGCGGCAGACCCATATTGCCCACCTCAGCCATGCCGTGATAACCGCGGGGGCCGCAGTGTTTCATGACCAGAATGTCGTTGGCTTCTACGTCCAGGTCCGGGTCGTTGATGCGTGCCTTGTAGTCGTCGAAGTCTTCGAATACCACCGCGCGACCACGGTGCTGCATCAGCTCGGCGGTGGCCGCCGAGGGCTTGAGCACGGCACCGTTGGGGGCCAGGTTGCCGCGCACCACGCAGATGCCGCCGTCCGCGGTAAGCGGGTTATCCAGTGGGCGGATGACCTCGTCGTTATAGAGTGGGGCGTCTTGAACATTCTCCCAGATCGTTTTGCCGTTGACGGTGAGCGCGTCCTTGAAGGGCAGCCGGCCGGCCTCGCCCAGGCGTCTAAGCACCGCAGGCAGGCCACCGGCGTAGTAGAACTCCTCCATCAGAAAGCGCCCCGAGGGTTGCAGATCAACCACCGTGGGCGTACCGCGCCCCACCCGGCTCCAGTCATCCAACGTTAGATCGACACCAATACGGCCAGCAATCGCCTTGAGATGAATCACCGCGTTGGTAGAACCGCCGATGGCCGCGTTGGTGCGGATGGCGTTATCGAACGCTTCCTTGGTGAGGATTTTGGAGAGCCGCAAGTCTTCGTTGACCATCTCGACGATGCGGTTACCCGATAAATGGGCGAGCACGTAGCGGCGGGAATCGACGGCCGGAATCGCCGCGTTGTGGGGCAGCGAGGTACCCAGCGATTCGGCCATGCAGGCCATGGTGGAGGCGGTGCCCATGGTATTGCAGGTACCCGCCGAACGGGACATGCCGGCTTCCGCGGCCATAAAGTCGTGGAGCGATATCTCACCGGCTTTGACTTGCTCGGAGAGCTTCCAGACCACGGTGCCGGAGCCAATGTCCTTACCCTTGTGCTTGCCGTTGAGCATCGGCCCGCCGGTGACCACGATGGTGGGAATATCGCAGCTCGCCGCGCCCATCAGTAACGCCGGGGTGGTTTTATCACAGCCCACCAGCAGCACCACCGCATCGATGGGGTTGCCGCGAATCGCCTCCTCCACATCCATGCTGGCCAGGTTACGGGTGAACATCGCCGTGGGCCGCAGGTTGGACTCGCCGTTGGAGAACACCGGGAACTCCACGGGATAACCGCCCGCCTCCAGCACGCCTTTCTTCACGTGCTCCGCCAGCTTGCGAAAGTGCGCATTGCAAGGCGTTAGTTCCGACCAGGTATTGCAGATGCCGATAATTGGCTTGCCCTGAAACTCATGGTCAGGGATGCCCTGGTTTTTCATCCAACTGCGGTACATAAAGCCGTTCTTGTCGGCGGTACCAAACCACTGGGCAGAGCGTAAGGGCTGCTTGCGATCGGACATAGGGAACTCTCCGTAAAAACCGGGAAAAGTGTGGCGATAAATAGTGACAAAAAAGGCAGTAAAGCTTTACGCGTCAGGCCCGTTGACGGCGAGTGTGTTTCCAGCGGTCAAACATCACCGCCAGCAGTAGGATTCCACCGCGCACTAGGTATTGGTAAAAGGTGGGCACGTTAAGCAGGCCCATGGCGTTTTGTACGCAGCCCATAATCAGCACGCCAACTACCACGCCGGTAATTGTCGCCACGCCGCCCGACAGCGCTACGCCGCCGAGTACGCAGGCGGAGATCACCGCTAGTTCCAGGCCCATGGAGGTATTGGGATCGCCCAGCCCCATGCGCGAAGCCAGCAGCACCCCCACTACGCCAGCCACCACGCCCTGGAGACCGAAGACAATAATCTTGAGGCGGCGAACGTTAACCCCCGCCAGGGCGGCGGCCTCTGAGTTACCGCCGGTAGCCAGCACATTGCGCCCGAAGGCCGTCATATTGAGTATCACGCCAAAGATCACAAAACAGGCCAGCATGGTCCATACCGGCAGGGTTAGACCGAGAAAGGAGGCGCTGCCAAGGTCAAAGAAACCCGGCACGGTAATCATCACGGCGTCGCCGCCAGAGGTGATGTAAGCCAACCCGCGCACAAACTCCATCGCCGCCAGCGTTGCGATCAGCGAATTGATGCCGAACTTGGCAATGACTAGACCGTTAAAGGCGCCTACCGCACCACCCGCGACAATACCCCCAATCACGCCGATAAAAACGCTACCGGTGCTGGTGGTCACCGTCGCTGCGACCACCCCTGCAAAGGCCACCGTGGAAGCCACCGAAAGGTCCACCTCACCCAGCGCCAATACCAACATCATGGTGGCGGCTAAACTGCCGATCAACGTTACCGACAGCAGCAGCCCGACCATGTTGCGGCCGGTTAGGAAGTCGGGGATGAGCACCGCTAGAGCGATAAATAACAACAAAAAGATCGCAATCATTCCCGAGGTATCGAGCAATGTACGTAACGGCTTGATAAGCCCTTGGCGCCCCGCCGGGCGAGCGGGCGCTTTAAGACCAGCGCTTTGGGTCACATCATTGGTTGTCATGGTGTTTGTCCTGAACTTGTTCTTTTAAGAGCGAGCGTGCTGAAAAAAAACTGACTTAGGCTGGCAATGCCAACCCCAGCAGGCGTTCGGGGGTGGCCGATTCCCGCGGCACCACGTCCACCAGTTCCCCGTCGCGCATCACCGCGATGCGGTCACAAATGGAGCTGACTTCCGCGAGATCGCTGGAGATCACCACCACGCTTTTGCCTTGTTCGGCCAGGTCGTAGAGCAGCGAGTAAATATCCCGCCGCGCACCGACATCAATCCCTCTGGTCGGTTCGTCCATCACGAACAGGTCGATCTCTTCAGCCAGCCAGCGGGCCAGAATCACCTTCTGCTGATTGCCCCCTGAGAGCTTGCCAATCGGCGTTCTCGACCCCGGCGTTTTAACGCTGAGTTGCTGGATATACGTCTCGGCATTGCGCCGTTCACGGCCAGGGTGGCGGAACATACCCCAGCGTTTGAAAAAGCGTCGACAACTGATATTGAGGTTGTCGGCGACGCTGGCCACCGGGAAGATACCCTGTGACTTACGATCCTCCGGGCACATGGCAATACCGGCGCGGATGGCATCCTGCGGGCTTTTAAACCGTCGCACCTCGCCGTTGAATTGCACACTGCCTGCCTTGGGGGACTCGACCCCGCAGACCAGCCGCAGCAACTCGCTGCGTCCGGCGCCGACTAAACCAAACAACCCAAACACTTCACCGCGCTTAACGGAGAAACTGACAGGTGCCTTGAGACCGCGCCCCTGAATGCCCTCGACGTTCAAGATCACGTCGCCATGTTCGCGAGGGCGATAGCCGTAAACATCGTTGATATCCCGGCCCACCATCTCACTCACCAAGAGGTCGTGGTTTAGTTCCGACATATCTTCATGGGTGCGAATATGCTGGCCGTCACGGAAGATAGTGACCGCATCGCACATATCAAACACCTCCTCCATGCGGTGGGTCACGTAGAGCACCACTCGCCCCTCGTCGCGCAGCCGTTTAACGATGCGCTTTAGCTGGCGAGTCTCTTGAATGGAAAGGCTGCTGGTAGGTTCATCAAAGGCGATAATCTTGGCGTCGCGCAGCAGTGCGCGGCCAATCTCAATCATCTGCTGTTGGCCGATCGAGAGATCGCGCACCTTGGTCGAGGGGTGGATATTCCCCTCACCAAGGTCGGCCAGAATCGCCAGCGCTTTTTCGCGCAACTGGCGACGGTTAACAAAGCCTCGCCGCGTAGGCAGTTGGCCCAGCAGCAGGTTCTCGGCCACCGACATATTGGGCGAGAGCGTCAACTCCTGGTAGATGATGGCGATCCCTTCCCTCAGTGCTTCACGGGCATTACTGAACACGTGGCGTTGGCCGTTGATCCACAGCGCGCCCTCCGCTACGCGATTAACGCCGCTCAACACCTTGAGCAGAGTGGATTTACCGGCGCCGTTCTCGCCCATTAGCGCATGCACTTGGCCGGTGTGAGCCGCGAAGCTCACACCATCCAGCGCCCGCACGCCAGGGAAGACGACGCTAATCGCGTCGAAACGTAGATAAGCATCAGACATGCTTCAAGACTCCCGCGGTCACTTATCGTTACAGACACCGTTTTCTTATAGACCCAGGTCTTCGCGCACTTCCTGCCAGTTCTCACGCGTCATCAACACGCCTGAGGTTTCGGTATTGGCCGGCGGTTGTTTGTCTTCGCTAATCCAGCGATAGAGATCTTCAGCGGTCTGACGGCCGTGCATGGTAGAGCTAACTGCCACAGTGCCATGAAAGCCAGTAGGGTTATCGCGTGAGAACTCAGCAAAAGCAGCACCGGAGCCGTTGATACCTACACCGATCACGTCTTCAGGCGCTAGGCCGTACTGCTCAGTGGCACGAACACCACCCAACACACTTTCCTCGTTAAGGGCATAGACCACCCAATGCTCATAATCGCCACGTTGGGAGAGCACCGGAGATGCCGCCGAAAAGGCGCTGGCGGTATCACTGTTCTGCTGGGGTGCATCGAAGATGTTGCCTTCCGGGAAGCCAGCGTCAAGGAGCGCAGCGGTCGCACCATCAGTACGCTCAACGGCGGTGGGTAGTTCGTTATTGGTGATGCGTAGCGCGGCGACCTCTTCAGGATCCCAGCCGCGTGCTTCTATTTCCGCGGCAATCGCGTCGCCTACCTGCTGACCAATCTTATAACCGGACATACCCAGGTGGGGTACGCCTTCCATCGGTTCGCCACTCGAGTTAACGAACTGGTCATCTACGGTGACCACTTTCATATCGTACTGGTTAGCACGGTTCATGATCGCGGGCCCCAGGCGTACATCTGGCGGACAGATCACAAAGCCATCTGCCCCCTGGGCATAGAGGTTATCAATAGCGGTAAGCACCTCCTGGCCGTCTTCGCCGCTCAAGCGCACCACGTCGAAGCCAAGCTCTTCACCGGCTGCCGTGGCTGCTTCCTGTTCATTGATAAACCATGCCTGTTCCGGCTTTTTAACGATAAAGCCGATCTTCACCTCATCCTCTTGCGCCTGAACTGAGCCTAACGAGGCCAGCATAATGGCACTACCGAGAGCCAAACGCGTAAAGGTGGTCGTCAATTTCATGGTGCTACTCCTGCGATGTTGAGCGTTGTTTTTATTGCTACTTCATTACCAAGCACGACAGCGGGTAAACGTAGTGATGTATCGAAATTACGAATCAACGTCTTGCTGTGTGGCAAAGCGGTATACCGTGCGGGAACGATAGGTCTCGCCTGGTTCTAGGATCGTGCTAGGAAACGCATCCTGATTGGGGGAGTCGGGGTAGTGCTGAGTCTCTAATGCAAAACCGGAGCGCTGCTCGTAGGCCTGGCCCTGCTTACCGGTCAGGCTGCCGTCAAGAAAGTTGCCGGAATAGAACTGGATGCCTGGCTCGGTAGTAGAGACTTCCACCAGCCGGCCACTCTGCGGCTCCCATACTTTGGCCGCCAGAACCAGTTCATCCGATGCAGCGTTATCGCGATCAAGCACGAAGTTATGGTCATAACCACCGCCAACAGCGAGTTGCTCGTTATCCTGCTCGATCCGCTCACCAATGGGCGTTGCCTCGGTAAAGTCGAACGGCGTACCTTCTACCGAGCGGATTTCACCGGTAGGAATCAGGGTGTCATTGACCGGGGTCAATTCAGACGCATTGATCATCAAGCGATGATCGAGAATGGTGTCGCTCCCCTCGCCCTTGAGATTGAAGTAGCTGTGCTGGGTAAGATTGACCGGCGTTGCTTTGTCCGTCACGGCACGGTAATCCACCCTTAGCTCGTCATTATCGGTTAGCGTATAGGTGACTTCCGTCTCCAACCGGCCGGGGTAGCCCTCTTCGCCATCCTCGCTGGTATAACGCAACACCAGCCCCGACCCTGCCTCATTCTCAAACGGTTCAGCCTGCCACAGCACCTTATCGAAACCTTGATTGCCGCCGTGAAGGTGGTTACTGCCATCATTCGTCGCTAGGGAGTAGGTCTCGCCGTTGAGAGAGAACTGGCCACCCGCGATACGATTACCGTAGCGGCCAATGATGGCACCAAAGTAGGGGTTAGCGTTGCGGTATGCCTCGGAGAGGTAGCTATCCAGGGAGTCAAAGCCCAGGACGATGTCGTCGAACTCACCCTCCAAGTTGGGCGTTTTCAGCGACACGATGATGCCGCCGTAGTTGATCACCCGCAGCTCGATACCATTAGCGTTGGTGAACTGGTAGACATCGACTTGGCGCCCATCGGGTAGGTGGCCAAAGACAGCGGGTTGCATACCTCTTTCGCCGCCGTTAGCCGGTTTGCTTTCAGAGCTGTTCTGCGCCTGCACTACGTTTGATATCAGCATCGCGGCAACGGCACTGAGCAGCAGCGTCGAACTATTTTTCAAGCGTTGGCTGTACATGAGAGGCATGATCTTCCTCCTTGTTAATCACTGTTTGTTGTTGTTAGCACGGCATGGTCACCGTTAATACACCCTCTACAGTAGAGAGTTCCGGCATAACCAACCAATATACAAATGCCACATAAGCGATATACTTCTAAGTATCAATAACAAAGCAAGGCTTATCCCATGGGCGTTCTCGGTGAGAACTGGTTTCTAGACGTGCGACTAAAGTTGCGCCATTTCCAGCTATTTTTAGCCCTTGATGAACATCGTAACCTTCACCGTGCCGCGACCCAGCTCAAGATGAGTCAGCCCGCGGCGTCCAAGCTACTCAGTGACCTGGAAGCCAACCTGGGCATACGGTTATTTGATCGCCATCCGCGCGGGCTCATCCCCAATTGGTACGGCGAGATCATGATTCGCCACGCCCACAGCATGCTCTCGGCACTGCACCATACCGGCGAAGAGTTGAATGCGCTCAGCGCAGGCAGCGCGGGCACGGTAGCGGTTGGCACCGTCATGGCCCCGGCGGTGACCCTGCTTACCAGCGCCATCGAACGGGTGCACCGCGACCGGCCTGGCCTAAAAATCAGTGTCGATGTCGATGTCAGCAAAGTGCTGGTGCCCCGCCTGCTCGAAGGCGAGCTGGATTTTGTGATTACCCGTATTCCTGCTGGGGTGGATACCGAGCGTTTTGTCTTTGAGGAAATTGGCGAGGAAGAACTCTGCTTTGTATGCCGCAAGGGCCATCCGTTATCGGATAAAACGGCGCTGGCACTGGCGGATATGGCGACCTACCCATGGTCACTGCAGCCCGCTGGCGCGCTGATGCGTCAGCGGGTGGATAGCCTATTTCTGCACCATCAGGTCGTCCCACCCCGCCAGATCGTCGATACCGCGGATCTGCTGCTCTCGCTGGCGCTGGTGGATAAATCCGACACCATCACGGTCACCACTCGGGAAGCCGCCGATCTGCTCTGCCCACCCCAGCGCTTTCACCTGCTGCCCTTCAGCGAAACGCTGAGCGTACAGCCCTATGGGCTGGTCAGCCTTCGACATCAACGTCTCTCCCCTGGCGCTGCGGCGCTCATGAGCACGCTGCGCGAGCTGATCGCCCAATCCAATTAATGCGAATGACGCGGTACGTCAGACCCCCGACAACCCACCAGGAAGTCGAAGTCGCAGCCTTCGTCCGCTTGCAACACCCGCTCGATATACAGCTGGCGGTAGCCGCCCTGGCTGGCGATCAGCGTCGAGGCGGCGGTGGGGTCGCTTTCGGCCAACCGCGAGGCCAACTCTTCATCGCTGAGTTCCAGATGCAATCGGCCGCTTTCGCAGTCAAGCTCGATCCAGTCGCCGTTGCGTACCGCGGCCAGCGGGCCGCCCGCGGCGGCTTCGGGTGCTACGTGCAGTACCACCGTGCCATACGCCGTGCCGCTCATGCGCGCGTCGGAAATACGCACCATGTCGGTGATACCTTGGGCGAGGATCTTAGGCGGCAGACCCATATTGCCCACCTCAGCCATGCCGTGATAACCGCGGGGGCCGCAGTGTTTCATGACCAGAATGTCGTTGGCTTCTACGTCCAGGTCCGGGTCGTTGATGCGTGCCTTGTAGTCGTCGAAGTCTTCGAATACCACCGCGCGACCACGGTGCTGCATCAGCTCGGCGGTGGCCGCCGAGGGCTTGAGCACGGCACCGTTGGGGGCCAGGTTGCCGCGCACCACGCAGATGCCGCCGTCCGCGGTAAGCGGGTTATCCAGTGGGCGGATGACCTCGTCGTTATAGAGTGGGGCGTCTTGAACATTCTCCCAGATCGTTTTGCCGTTGACGGTGAGCGCGTCCTTGAAGGGCAGCCGGCCGGCCTCGCCCAGGCGTCTAAGCACCGCAGGCAGGCCACCGGCGTAGTAGAACTCCTCCATCAGAAAGCGCCCCGAGGGTTGCAGATCAACCACCGTGGGCGTACCGCGCCCCACCCGGCTCCAGTCATCCAACGTTAGATCGACACCAATACGGCCAGCAATCGCCTTGAGATGAATCACCGCGTTGGTAGAACCGCCGATGGCCGCGTTGGTGCGGATGGCGTTATCGAACGCTTCCTTGGTGAGGATTTTGGAGAGCCGCAAGTCTTCGTTGACCATCTCGACGATGCGGTTACCCGATAAATGGGCGAGCACGTAGCGGCGGGAATCGACGGCCGGAATCGCCGCGTTGTGGGGCAGCGAGGTACCCAGCGATTCGGCCATGCAGGCCATGGTGGAGGCGGTGCCCATGGTATTGCAGGTACCCGCCGAACGGGACATGCCGGCTTCCGCGGCCATAAAGTCGTGGAGCGATATCTCACCGGCTTTGACTTGCTCGGAGAGCTTCCAGACCACGGTGCCGGAGCCAATGTCCTTACCCTTGTGCTTGCCGTTGAGCATCGGCCCGCCGGTGACCACGATGGTGGGAATATCGCAGCTCGCCGCGCCCATCAGTAACGCCGGGGTGGTTTTATCACAGCCCACCAGCAGCACCACCGCATCGATGGGGTTGCCGCGAATCGCCTCCTCCACATCCATGCTGGCCAGGTTACGGGTGAACATCGCCGTGGGCCGCAGGTTGGACTCGCCGTTGGAGAACACCGGGAACTCCACGGGATAACCGCCCGCCTCCAGCACGCCTTTCTTCACGTGCTCCGCCAGCTTGCGAAAGTGCGCATTGCAGGGCGTTAGTTCCGACCAGGTATTGCAGATGCCGATGATCGGCTTGCCCTGAAACTCATGGTCAGGGATGCCCTGATTTTTCATCCAACTGCGGTACATAAAGCCGTTCTTATCAGCTGTGCCGAACCATTCAGCACTGCGTAGCGGACGTTGACGTTGGCCCATGAAGTTAACTCCTTGTTTTAGTTCGGTAACAGCTGACGGCCCAAGGACATATGTCGATACCGGTGGTGAATTGGCATGACACTAAACCACCCCCAAGAGATAGTCGACCATACAAAAGTATATGTTGAACAATTGCCCTTAATGTTCAACATTACCCCTTCGCCAGGGTCACTGACCCCGTTCACCACCACTTTTGCCACAACAAGAATCTTGAGGAATAGTGCCATGTTCACAACAAAATACAGCTTGCTACTCACTGGCTCAGCGCTGCTACTAGGCCTTTCAACCGCCCAGGCGGCCGAATACGAGTGGAAGTTTCAGGCATCCGAAACGTCGGGGGAGCCCAGCTTCAAAATCAAACAGGAGTGGGCTGATAAAATCACCGCGATGACCGATGGCCGGGTTGAGATCGAGGTAATGCCGATCAATTCCGTCGTCGGCCCTACCGAAACGCTGACTGCCGTTAGCTCAGGGATTCTGCAAGGGCATATGACCGACCCCAGCTACTTCTCTGGCCAGGATCCGGCCTTTGGCATGCTCGGCAACCTGGTGGGTGCATGGCAGAACCCTTACGACTTTTTAGAATTCATGAAGTACGGCGGCGGTGAAGAACTCTACAACGAGCTGGTCGAACCTTACGGTGCGCATTTGATCAGCGCCGCCACCTTTCCATTAGAATCAGTACCTTCCACGGTACCCATCGAATCCATCGCCGACTTTGAGGGCCTTAAGATCCGTGCGCCCCAAGGCATGGTGTACAACATCTTCGAGCGCATTGGCGCCACCCCGGTCAACCTACCGGGCTCTGAGGTGTATACCGGTCTGGAGAAAGGCGTGATCGACGCTGCTGACTCCACGGTGCTTTCAAATAATGACGCCATGGGCTTGCACGCTTTCGCTCCTTACCCGCTTTACCCAGGCTTCCACTCAATGCCGATGATCGCCGTATCGATCAATAAGGATATCTGGGATGGCCTGCCCGAAGAGCTGCAAACGACGTTAAATATCGCCTTTGACGGCATGGCCTATGACCTGATTGCGCGCCTCAAAGAGCAGGATATTGAGACCCTCCAGCGGCTTCAGGAAGATCCCGAGGTTCACCCCTTCGACCTTCCCGCTGAAGAGCGTCAAAAGTTCCGCACCGCGGCAGAGCAGGAGTGGCAAGAGTGGGCCGGCGAAAATGAAATGACCCAGAAAATCTATGACTCAGCGACCGCCTTTTTGCGCTCGCGCAACCTGCTCTAACGCCCGGCTCTCAATGCTGCCTCATTAACCTAACCAACGCAGCGCTCGGGCAAACGCCCCGAGCGCTGCGCGTAGAGTCGCGCCATGTCTCAAAAAAAGCCTGACACTCAATATCGCTCTCCTCCCACCCATGACCTGCCCGAAGTTCTCGAAACGGTCGAGGAGATCGCCCCCGAACGCAATGCGTTAGACCGGCTGATTGCGCGGGGCAGCCGCGCTGTTTCCTGGCTGGTGCTGGTAGCCATGGGTATTAGCGTCGTCGAGGTATTCATGCGTTACGGGTTTAATAACCCCACCTCCTGGGTACATGAAACCGTGGTGTTTTTGATTGCCGTCATCTTTGTGCTGGGTGGTCCAGCCGCCATGGCGCGCAATAGTCATATTCGAGTCAAGGTGTTGTACGACAGCGCCGGGCCACGCTTGAAGTGTTGGATGGATCGTTTTAACGACCTGCTCACCCTGATTTTCTGTCTGGCGATGAGCTACGCCGCGTTCCATATGTTCTGGGGAGCGTCACATAACCCGCTTGGCGAATGGTCGCTGGAGCGTTCTGGGACCTCCTGGAATCCGCCTTTTCCCGCCATGGTTAAAGGCATGATCCTATTTGCGCTGGCGTTGATGACGCTCCAGGCCTGCCTGCATCTATGGCAATCGCTGAAAGCGAAGCCTTATAACAGCATTGAGGAGGCCCGCTAATGGATATTTCAACGGCCACCATACTGATGGTGGGTGGCATTTTTGCCCTGTTGGTCACCGGCCTACCGCTCGCTTTTATCACCGGTTTAGTGGCATTAGCCTTTACCTTCGGCTGGTTCGGCGAGGCGGCATTGCCGCTAGTCACCAGCCGTGTCTATGGGTTTATCACCGAATATTCACTGGTGGCGGTGCCCATGTTCGTGTTGATGGCATCGCTACTGGATCGCTCCGGCATCGCGAAGGATTTGTTCAACGCCATGCGCGTTTTCGCCGGTCGCTTGCCGGGTGGCGTTGCGGTACAGACCATTGTGGTGGCGTTTTTCCTGGCGGCGCTCTCGGGCATTATCGGTGGTGAAATCGTACTGCTGGGGATTCTGGCGCTACCGCAAATGTTGCGTCTCGGCTATGACAAGCGCCTCTCCATCGGCGTCGTGTGTGCTGGGGGGGCACTGGGCACAATGATGCCACCCTCCATCGTACTGATTATTTACGGCTTGATCGCCAGCGTCTCGATTGCCGATCTGTTCGCGGCAGCCGTGACCCCAGCGGTCATTCTGATGGGCTCCTACATTGCCTATGTGCTGGTGCGCTGCTTGAAAAACCCCGCCCTGGGACCGCCACTAGACAAAAACGCCCTCGATAATCCCTTTGCCACCAAGCTGGACGCAGTGAAAGCCATCCTACTGCCGGGGTTAATTGCTTTTTTGGTACTAGGCACTATCTATGGCGGGATTGCCTCAGTGACCGAAGCGGCGGCCATGGGTGTCTTTGGTGTACTGCTGGCGACCATTGTCCGCGGCGAATTCACTCCCGGCATGCTACACCACAGCCTGGGGCAAACCATGAACACCTGCGGCATGATTATCTGGATCGGCATCGGCGCTGCCGCCCTGGTGGGTGTCTATAATCTCATGGGTGGTAACCGCTTCGTTTCCAGCTTGATCATGGGGCTCGACGTAGCGCCGTTAGTGATCATTCTGGTGATGATGGCGATCATGTTGGTGCTCGGGCTATTTCTCGACTGGATCGGGATTGCCATGCTGGCCCTACCAATTTTTCTGCCCATCGTTATTCAACTCGGTTTCGACCCGATCTGGTTTGGCATTCTATTTGCCGTCAATATGCAGGTATCGTTCCTGTCACCGCCCTTCGGGCCCGCCGCTTTCTATCTTAAAAGCGTGGCACCGCCGGATATCAGTCTCAAGGATATTTACCTGTCCGTACTGCCCTTCATGGCTATTCAGCTATGTGTCCTCGCGGCGCTATTGATGTGGCCGCAACTCGCCATCTGGCCGCTTTGATAACGACTACAATAGGTTCATAAGGAGATCACTATGCGACTGATTCAGTTTGACGACCAAGGCCAGGTTCGCGCCGCCCTGGTAGAGAGTGAACAGCAGGTTAGGCTACTAGACTGTGACACCTATACGCTCTCCAACCGAGCCATTAGCGCTGGTCAGTCACTTAGTGACGCAGTGACCGCCGCGCTGACCGACACGCGCTTGGATTACCAAGCATTAGTCGACGATAAGCGCTTGCTACCGCCATTGACCCATCCCGATCCAGCGCACTGCTTGGTTACCGGCACTGGTCTTACCCACTTGGGCAGTGCCGACACCCGTTCGGCGATGCACGCAAAAGCCCAAGCGGCAGAGGAAGACCTAACCGACTCCATGCGTATGTTCAAGCTGGGGGTGGAAGGCGGCAAACCCAACGCGGGCGAGATTGGCGCGCAGCCGGAGTGGTTCTACAAGGGCGATGGCCAGTGTGTGGTAGCGCCGGAAGCAGCAATCCCTTCGCCAGCATTCGCACAAGACGCAGGCGAGGAACCCGAACTGGCAGGCCTTTACGTGATTGGCGAGGACGGTCTACCCTGGAGAGTCGGGTACGCACTAGGTAACGAATTTTCGGACCATGTCACCGAGCGCTTCAATTATTTATGGCTGGCTCACTCCAAACTGCGCGCCTGCAGCTTTGGTCCCGAACTTTTGATTGGCGAACTGCCCGCCCATTTAGAGGGCACCAGCTCGATTCAGCGCGACGGCGAGACCGTATGGGAAAAGCCGTTTTTGACCGGCGAGGCCAACATGGCCCACAGCCTGGCCAACCTTGAATACCATCACTTTAAGTACTCCGGTTTCCGACGCCCTGGTGATATCCACGTACACTTTTTTGGCACGGCTACGCTAAGCTTTGCTGACAACATCAAGGTACGCGAAGGCGATCGCTTTGAGATCCGTATCGACGCGTTCGGTCGCGCCCTGCGCAACCCGCTTCGCGTGGAAGCAGACGCACCGGCGATCACCGTTCATTCGCTCTAACGCAAGTCACACAGCGCAAGCAAATCAAGCCAAGCAGGAGGATATATGACTCTGGAAGGTAAATTACTGATTGGTCAGCAGGCCGTCAGCGGCCAACAGGCTGACATTCAAGCCGTAAACCCCGCCACCGGCGAAACGCTTAGCCCTGCCTACCCTGGCGGCAGCAAAGCCGAGGTCGACCAGGCCTGTGCGTTAGCCGAAGCAGCCTTTAATAGCTATCGCGAAACTAGCCTAGAGGCGCGCGCGACGTTTCTTGAAACTATTGCCGCTGAAATAGAAGGGATCGGTGATGAGCTGGTTGAGCGCGCCATGGCCGAAACCGGCCTGCCTCGCCCGCGTATAGAAGGCGAACGGGGTCGCACCTGCGGCCAGCTTCGTCTGTTCGCCTCCGTCGTGCGTGCCGGGGAGTGGTTGGATGTGCGTATTGATCCGGCCATGCCCGATCGTGAGCCGCTACCGCGCGCCGACCTGCGTCAGCGCCATATTGCGCTAGGCCCCGTGGCGGTGTTTGGTGCCAGCAACTTCCCGCTCGCCTTCAGTGTGGCCGGTGGCGATACCGCCTCTGCACTGGCGGCTGGCTGCCCGGTCGTGGTTAAAGGTCACTCTGCCCACCCCGGCACCTCCGAGTTGGTAGGTCGCGCCATTCAGCGCGCCGTGGCCAAGTGCGATCTTCCGGAGGGCGTCTTCTCGCTGCTATTCGGTTCTGGTAAAGAGATCGGTCAGGCACTGGTCGCTGACCCGCGCATTCAAGCCGTTGGCTTTACCGGCTCACGCAGCGGTGGCACGGCCTTGATGGCCACTGCCCAGGCACGGCCACAGCCGATCCCGGTGTATGCTGAAATGAGTTCGATCAACCCGGTCTTCCTGCTGCCCGAAGCGCTCAAGGCGCGTGGCAAGGAGATTGCCGAAGGGTTTGTCGGCTCGCTCAATATGGGCGCTGGGCAGTTCTGCACCAACCCTGGGCTGGTCATTGCGGTGGAAGGCCCTGAGCTGGATGCCTTTGTTGAGACCGCCGGTGAAGCTGTTAAGGGTAGCACAGGCCAAACCATGCTCACGCCGGGTATTCATGACGCTTATCAGCAGGGCGTTGGTCGGCTCGCCAGCCATGACAAGGTCACCGAGGTGGCGCGCGGCCTGGCCGGTGAGACAGCGCACCCCTGCCAGGCGGGGTTGTTCGTCACCCAGGCAGACGCTTTCCTGAGTGACCCCGCGTTACAAGAGGAAGTGTTCGGCTCCACATCGCTGGTCATCGCCTGTGCCGATGCGCAGGAAGTGGCCCGTGTAGCGACTCAGTTGGAAGGCCAGCTCACCATTACCCTGCAGATGGATGACGCTGACTTGGCGACGGCTAAGCAACTGATGCCAACGCTGGAACGCAAGGCCGGGCGCATCCTGGCCAACGGCTGGCCGACGGGTGTCGAAGTGTGCCACGCCATGGTTCACGGCGGCCCTTATCCGGCGACGTCGGATTCACGCACCACTTCGGTGGGCAGCGCAGCGATCTTCCGCTTCCTGCGCCCGGTGTGTTACCAGGCGCTGCCGGAGGGCCTGCTGCCCGAAGCGATTCGTGATGGTAACCCGGCTGGCGTATCACGCCTGGTCGACGGTAAGCGTGAGTAAACCAGCGTCACTCAAGACGTTACTCAATGAAGGCGTCGGTGGTTTCTCGATGACCGTATAGAAATGCATCGGCGACTTGGCGCAGCGGGGCAACATCCACCTCGCTGCGCCTGTTGGCGATTAGCTCGGCAAACCGCGCGTAGAGGCCTGGGTACTCGCGCTCTTCGTCTTCGATCACTCGTTCACCGTCGATCATCAAGCAGCAGCCGCCCTGGGTAAGACTCATGCGACTGCCGTCACTCTCGACATGTATATCCCAGGTGGGCGGGCCGCTCTGGCGGAAGTCGAGCTCTGCCGCAATGACCGCACCTTTAGGGTCGGTAAATGCCAACTCCGCCGCGATTGGTGTTTGCGCGTTACTCGGCACCAGCAGCTGCGCCTGTTGCAGAAAAAACGGCTGAGGCAGGATTTCAGTCGCAATCGACAGCGCGTTAATACCGGGATCAAAAACGCCCATGCCACCCGGCTGCCAGATCCACGCCTGGCCTGGATGCCACACTCGCACATCTTCCTTCCAATCGATATTAACCCGCTGAACGTGACGGTCGGCTAGCCACTGCTGCGCGTGCGCGACGCCGGGCGCAAAGCGCGAATGCCAAGCCGCGAATAGGCTGACGCCTTGTTGCTTAGCACACGCAATCAAGTCCTCTACTTCACTCAGCGTCGCCCCTGGCGGCTTTTCCAGCAGCACGTGTTTGCCACGCATCAACGCTGCTCGCGCCTGTGAATAGCGCAGGTGGGTTGGCGTACAAATGGCGACGGCGGTAATTTCTGGGTGCGCGTCGAGCATCGCCTCCAGGCCTTGATAAGCGGGTAGATCCGGCAGTGAAGCGTGGGGGTCTGCCGTGGCAATAAGGTGGCAGTTTGGAGTGGCGGCGATTGCCGGTAGGTGTTGATCGCGAACAATCTTGCCCACGCCCACCAGGCCGAGCTTAAAGCCAGAGCTGTAGTCAGACATACGCTTGCCTTTGTTTTGATGGAAGAATCGTTTTGAGGAAGAAAACGTTTTAATGGAAGTAACGAATCCAGAATCGCTTAACTGGAAATGGCTGAGAGAGGCAGCGTCAATGGGTGTTATGGGGCAACTCAACACTGCGGCCCAGCGAGCTGGCACTGTGCTCTAACCCCAGCGCAGCGGCGGTGCCCGCCAACACGGCCTGGGCCGCTAAAAACGCTTCACGAGGGCGGCGCAGGCGAATGCTCTCCATCAATTGGCGATGGCGCTCTAAGCTCTCGTCGGGGTCGACGGCATTCTCGTTGGACATCGACACCAGCATGAAGATAGAGGGTCGAAGGATATGCGACAGCTGTGCCCAGACAATATTGTGGGTCGCTTTGAAGATCGCCTCATGAAAGGCAACGTCGCACTCGCTATGCAGCCGTCGCTCCTCTTCACAGGTGGCATTGCGCAGGTTCTGCCCCAAGCCCTCAAAGGCTTCCTCAATGGCCACCAGATCACGCGCTTTGGCGCGCTTGGCGGCGGTCATCGCTACATAGGGTTCCACATCCAAACGAAAGGCGAGGATTTCGCGCTGTATTTCCGGATTGGGGGCGGCGTAACGGGTCAGCCAGTCGGTCACCTGCGCGTCGAGAATATGCCATTCTGAGTACTCACGTACTTTTGAGCCATGCCCAGAGATACGCTCGATAATGCCCGCCTCCACTAACTGTCGAAGGTCGCTGCGCACCGCGGAGCGATTGATCGCAAAGCGTTCGCATAGATCCATTTCACGCGGCACAAGATCGCCGGGATGATAGCGGCCGCCAAATATCTCTTCGGCGAGATATTCGGCGATACTGGGGCGAGCGGTTGGCTTACTGAGAGATGACGTCACTACGATAAGACCCTGTTCCGATTCCTGCCCATCATAACGTACTTGACCGGTCTACTGTTATCGGTGAAGCAGCCGCGAGCCGGGCGCGCATGCGTAGCTCAAGGCGTCTTTCATAGAGACCCTTCGCACCCAGTGTGCCCAGTACCAGAAGACCGCCCACCATGGCGATCGGCGCGGGCTGCTCGCCTAAAATCCACCAGGCTAATAATGTCCCTACCACCACTTCGAGTAGCAGCAGCAGACCTACTTCCGCAGAGGGCAGATAGAGTGGCCCGCGCTGCAGCAGCGTCACCCCGCAGGGTACGATAATCAGGCACAGCAGTATCACCACGGCGAGCTGGCTGGTAGCAGGCAGTGTGGTTGATTCGCTCCCTGTCAGCCAAAAAAATCCCGCAACGCTACCGACGACAAGTCCGTTAAATACCAGCATTGGGCTCATATCGACGCCCGGTCGCGTGCGGCAAAGCGTGAAATTAATCGCCAGCGTGGTCGCTGCCATCAAGGCGAAAGCGTTACCCACCCACGAACCTGCCCCGGCATCATCCAGCGCGATCATCGCAATACCGACCATACAGAGACAAATAGCCAGCCAGGTACGCCGGGGCAAACGCTCCTTGAGGATAATCCAGGAGAGAACGGCGGCGATAATTGGCGAACTGGCCAGTATCATTAGCACGTTGCCTGCCTTGGTGTACTGGTTGCCCAGCACGAAACCACAGGTGGTCAGGCTGAACAGCAGCGCCACGGCGATACCGGTCCAACCGCAGCGACGGTAGGCGGCCAGTGTGCCCCGGCCATAGCGCGCCAGGGCAATCAGCAGAAAACCCATCCCGGAGAGAAAACCGCGCCACATCAATATTTCGGCATCAGGCAGGTCAGCCACTTTAATCAGCAGGGCATCCGGCGCCATGATCATGGCGCCGCCACCGGTCAATAGCAGGCCCTGCTGGCGGTGCGACAAGGTGTTAAAACGGCTCATCTGCGTGCGAATCCCTTTCTTTTTTTGGTCCCTTTAATGGTTATCCCGCGGCGGGTGCTGGCGAGCGACATCGCGATATTTAGTGGCAGGCGCTAGCGTCATGCCGCGATCCAGTGGTTCGACCATGCTGCGCTGAATCTCTTGCCAGGGGGTCTGATGGCCGGGGTAGCGGTAGCCACCCTGCTCGGCCAAACGCGTCCGACGTGCTTCCAGCTCACTGGCTTCAATCAAAAGCTGTACCTCGCCACGCTTGAGATCGACCCGCAACCGATCGCCACTCTCCAGCAGCGCCAGACCGCCGCCGGTGGCGGCTTCGGGGGAAGCATTGAGAATCGACGGCGAGCCAGAGGTGCCCGACTGGCGGCCATCGCCCAGGCACGGCAGTGATTCGATGCCTTGCTTGATCAGCGCCTCTGGCGGCTGCATATTGACGACCTCGGCACCGCCGGGGTGGCCGACGGGGCCTGCGCCGCGCATGACCAGGATAGTGCGGGCGTCGATATTAAGCGCCGGGTCATCGATACGTGCGTGGTAATCCTCCGAGCCGTCAAACACAACGACCTTGCCTTCAAAGGCTTCAGGATCGTTGGGATCATTGAGGAAGCGCTCGCGGAAATCTCGCGAGATCACGCTGGTTTTCATCAGCGCCGAGTCGAACAGGTTGCCCTTGAGATTGAGGAAGCCCGCATGTTCGACCAGCGGATCGCCGTAACGACAAATCACATCGGGATCCTGGGTTTCACGACCCTGCAGGTTATCGCCCAAGGAGCGCCCATTGACCGTTAGGGCATCGCTGTGCAGCTTACCGGCCGTTTGCAGTTCATGGAGAATCGCGGGCACGCCGCCAGCGCGGTGGAATTCTTCGCACAGGAAAGCCCCAGCGGGCATGACGTTGGCCAGCAGCGGGATTTCATGGCCCAGGCGCTGCCAGTCATCATTGTTAATCTCGATACCCGCGTGGCGGGCAATCGCATTGATGTGCACCGGCGCGTTCGAGGAGCCGCCTAGTGCCGAGCAGGCGACGATGGCGTTCTCAAAGGCTTCGCGGGTCAGGATATCCAGCGGTCGCAGGTCTTCCCACACCATATCGACGATTCGCGTGCCGGTGTCGTAGGCGACCATGGCGCGCTCTTTATAGGGCGCGGGAATCACTGCGGAACCGGGTAAGCTCATGCCCAATACTTCGGCCATCGAGTTCATGGTCGACGCGGTGCCCATGGTATTGCAGTGACCAATCGACGGCGCTGAATCACTGGCGCGGGACAGAAACTCGGCGTAGTCGATATCACCCGCTGCAAGGCGCTTGCGTAGTTCCCAGATAATCGTGCCCGACCCCACTCGCTCAGCGCCCCGCCAGCCGTTGAGCATCGGCCCACCGGAGAGCACGATGGCCGGAATATTCACCGTTGCCGCCGCCATCAGCGCCGCCGGGGTGGTTTTATCGCAGCCGGTGGTCAATACCACGCCGTCTAGCGGATAGCCGTGCAGCACTTCGACGATACCCAAATAGGCGAGGTTGCGATCCAACGCCGCCGTAGGCCGACGCACGTTTTCATGGATTGGGTGCATGGGGAACTCAAACGGCACGCCGCCTGCCGCACGGATACCGTCTTTCACCCGCTTAACCAAGTCGATGTGATGTCGATTGCAGGGGGTTAAGTCCGAGCCTGATTGGCAGATACCAATGATCGGTTTACCGCTGGTTAACTCATCCAGCGTAATGCCGTAATTGAGGTAGCGCTCAATGCATAGCGCCGTCGTACCGGCGTGATCGGGGTTGTCGAACCAGTAGCGTGAACGCAACTGCTCAGGAGTTATTCGCTGAAAATTGGCCATGGTGCCACTCCACGCCTAGAGTAAGGTTATAAAAGTCATAAAGGAGGATGATCACGACGGTACGCTTTCTTGATGGCGACGTCGATACATACAAAAGTATATGTTGAACATATAGGCAAAACGTTACACATTCATCTAAGGGTTGCGGCGCATAGGCGAGAAAGCCTGTACCGCGGAGACACAACAACAATAGACATCACGCTGGAGCTGGCTCAGTCAACCCCTTTGACTAAGTGGTCTCCAGCACGCCAGGAGAGTGACGATTATGCATCATCTTTGGAAGCGCACCCTAGTGATGACCGGTGCCACACTGCTCAGCTCGGGTTTGGTCTACGCACAAACGCCTGATCTATCCGACCCACCGGAGATCGATGGTGAAACGGTAGGTGACCACGGCAGCGTTACCTTACGCATGGGCCTTGGTTTGGCTGAAAGTTCGCCACAATATATTTCCAGCCAGTACTTTGCCGATATTCTTGACCAGCGCAGTGATGGACGCATTACGGTCAATATTTTCCCGAATAGCCAGCTTGGCGATGACGTGCAGATGATGGAAATGCTGCAAACCGGCACGCTGGATATGACTTACCCTTCCTCTTCTCCTGCTACCGGCTACGTTGAGGAACTGGCGGTGTTCGACCTGCCGTTTTTACTGCCCACCCGCGAAGCGGCGGTTAAGGCCATGCGCAGCGATGCCGCCCAAGAGATGCTCGATGCCTTTGACGGCACTGGTTTGAAAGCGCTCGCATTCTCTGAAAATGGCTTCCGCCAGCTCTCCAACAGCGCTCGTGAAGTCGCTTCACCAGAGGATGTGGCGGGTATGGATGTCCGCGGCCTGTCCATTCGGACCATGGAAAACCCGGTCCACCTGGCCATCTGGCAGGCGCTGGGCGCCAACCCCACGCCCATGGCGTTTGGTGAGCTGTTTTCAGCGATGGAACAAGGTGTCGTAGATGGCCAAGAAAACCCCTGGAGCACCATCCTGACCTCCAATTTCTATGAAGTGCAGGATTACGGCTCCGAAACACGTCACGTTTACACCCCCTTCATCAAGATGATCTCTGAGCGTACCTGGGACCGCCTTGATCCTGAGTATCAGGAGCTTGTACAAGAAGCCGCGTTGCAAGCCGCTGATTATGAGATCCAGCTTTCAAGCGAATACGACGATTGGGCCCGCGAGCAGCTTGAAGAGCGTGGCATGCAAATCACCCGCCTTGATGATGAGCAGATTGCGGCGTTCCAGGAAGCCGTGCAGCCGGTTTACGAAGAGTGGGCACCGCGCATTGGCGAAGATCTCGTAGCTGAATTCCAAGAGATCGCTGAATCGACCATGACCGAGTAAGTAACAAAGGCACCAAAGCATCACCTCTGCCGCCGGGCGATAACGGCGGCAGGGGTAAATGCTAAAGCAGGCATAGCGGCCAAAAAGAGAAAGTGTTAAGAAGCGTCCGAGAGGCGCTTTTTTAGCTGCATATAAGTCCCATAGTGACGATCAAGATGGCGCCGCATGGCCGCCTCAGCCGCATCCGGGTCGCGGGATTCGATGGCCGCAATAATTTCGGTGTGGGCAGCGGTCGCGGCTTTGTCTTCATCTTTTTGCTGCAATACCAGCGCCCGTCGATCATCCAGCCACTCAGAAAGTGCCACGTGAATAGCATCGAAAATGGGGTTACGGCCTATGCTGGCCAACACGCCATGGAAATCATTATCAGAGCGTTTGAAGCGAGCTTCGTCACCAATGGCATCGCGATTGTCCGCCAACGCAGCATGCAGCCTAGCAAGGTCCTCCTCGCTGGCGTGGCGAGCAGCATAGCGCGCCAGGGATATTTCAAACATGGCCCGCGCTTCCTGGAAATACTGCTGACCATCGGGCTTGGAAAGCAGTTGCCGGGTAACGCCGGAGAGCCTCGCCATTACCGCCTCGGCGGTAGGACGAATCACCCGCGCTCGCGTGCCGCTGTTGATGGCGATGAGCCCAAGTTGCTGTAGGTGGAACAGCGCTTCACGCACCGCCGGCCTACCAACGCCAAACTGTTCCATCAATTCTCGTTCTGAGGGTAATTGATCGTTTTCACTTAGCCGCCCGTCGAGAATCTCCGCCTCGAGCTGTTCAGCCACCTGTTCGGACAGCGTTTTACGCTCGATCCGGTATCTGCTCATAGGCAGTCACCCTTGGTTAACCTAGAATTCACCGCCATTTTACGGCATTTCTCGCCATTGTCCTTTAAACCCGCCTTCAACCAAAGCGCTCGACCCAACCTTTCAATCCAACTGAATGAGTGGCGCTATTTGGTACTGCTCGGCGATCTCGGCGTAGGCCAATTGATTGGCAGAATCGAGGGGGATGCCTTCAGCGTCACGCTGGGCCTGGCAGCGCCATTCGCGATCCCCGGGTGCCATGACTTGGGCGCTGATTTGGGAACTGTTTGACGCGGGCTGGGCACGCAGGTCGGCCAGGTACTCGGCCATTCCGCGCGCAAAGGTACCGGCATCCACGAAGGCATCTGGTTTCATGACCAGGAAAAAGTGGCCGACGCCGCGCGGTGTCGACATATCAGGCCCGCCCATGGGCAACAGCCGAAAGCCGTGCTGCATGCCTGACAGCATCGAACTCAGAACCTCCACCATGCCACCCAACCCCGCGCCCTTGAAACCGAAGGCGCTTCCGCCCAATGGCAGCAGTGCAGCCACGTCGTTAGGCGTGCGGCTTACCTGTCCGGCAGCGTCCGCCGCGACTTGATCGGGCAACTCACGGCCAATCGCCCCAAACTGCTGCACGCGATTCCAAGGCACCGAGCTGGTGGCCATATCCAGCAGGTAAGGCGACTCGCCCGTCACCGGTGCCGCAAAGGCGATGGGGTTGGTGCCATGAAACGGCTTGGCACCCTCATGCAGCAACACAAATGGGTCTGAATTGCAGAACGCCATGCCGAGATAACCGCGCTCGGCCGCTGCCAACGCATAGCACCCCGCCGCGCCAAAGTGCGACGAGTTACCCACTGCGACGGCGCCCATGCCCACCTTTTCTGCCATGGCCATGGCGTGCTCCATGGCGGTGTAACCCGCCAGATGCCCCAACCCATCGTCAGCATCCAGAAAACCGGTCGCCGCCAAACGCTGGTGGAACTGCATGTCGGGCGCGCCGTTGATCCGCCCGCCCTTGAGTGCCAGTAAATAATGCGGCAGCAGGCGTAAGCCATGACTGTCGGTACCCATGCGAGAAGCGGTGACCAGCGCGCGGGTGACGGCATCTGCTGAGGCCTTATCAGCGCCCGCCACCGCCAGCACCGCTTGCATAAAACGGCTAAGGTCTTCGCGAGCGACGCGAAAACTGGACGACGTATCACTCATCGATCAATAGCTCCTGGTTTCAACCATGCCGGGGCTGATCAGTAGTCAGCCCCGTTAATGCTTAACGGTAAATTAGCGTCGGTAGCCACAGCGAGATGGCCGGAATAAAGGTCACTAACAGCAAGGCAATGACCAGCGGCACTAGAAACGGCAACGTGCCACGCATGCATTTTTCAAAAGAGATGCCGGACACCCGCGACAGCACATACAGCACCATGCCCACCGGTGGCGTTAGCAAGCCGATCATCAGGTTGAGCACCATGATCACGCCGAAGTGCACCGGATCGACACCGGCGGTAACGGCCACCGGCAACAATACCGGCACCAGTATGGTGATCGCCGCGATGGTCTCCATAAAGCAGCCCACTAAAATCAGCACCAAATTGATGATGATCAACGTGACGATGGGATTATCGGCAAATGGGCCAAGCAGGGTAACCACATGCTGAGTGACTTGGTTGCTAGTCAATATCCAGGCAAATATCGAGGCACCAGCGACGATCAGTAGGATAACGGCGGTGGTTTCGATCGTTTCCATGCTCACCTTGAGCAGGCGGCGCCAGGTTAGGCTACGGTAAACTACGCCCCCCAGTACCAAGGCGTACACCACTGCAGCAATCGCCGCTTCGGTGGGCGTGAAGGCCCCTGTCATGATGCCGCCGACGATGATGACCGGCGTTAGTAGCGATAAAAATGCACGCTTGAACGTATGACCAAGCACCGGAAGCGAGAACACCGCATCGCGGGTGTAACCGCGGCGCCGGGAAATGATCGTGATCATGGCCATGAGCACCAGCCCCATCAACAGGCCCGGCACCAGGCCGGCGACGAACAGCTGGCCGACCGACACTGACGCCATGACGCCATAGATAACCATTGGCAGACTCGGCGGAATAATCGGGCCGATGGTCGAAGACGCCGCGGTGATCCCCACCGAGAACTCTTCGTCGTACCCGGCATCTTTCATGGCCTTGATTTCAATGGTACCCAGCCCCCCTGCATCGGCGACTGCGGCACCGGACATGCCGGAAAAAACGATGCTGGCGCCCACATTGACGTGACCCAGACCGCCCCGCATCCAGCCCATCAACGCTTTGGCAAAATCAAATATCCGCACGGTAATGCCGCCGTTGTTCATCAAGTTACCGGCAAGTATAAAAAACGGAATAGCCAACAGAGGAAAGCTGTCGACACCGTTGATCATACGGTGCATCACCACCACATCGGGCACTCTGCCGGTCAGCAGCACATACAGCAGGCACGAGCCAGCAAGACTGATGGCGATCGGCACCCCCATCACCAACAGAGTGAAGAGCGCCGCAAACAGGAACAGTAAGTAGTGCTGGGTGACGGCCAGGGCGATACAGCCGAGTATCGCAATAGCCGCGACCAATGGCGGTACTATCGCACCGCCGCGCCGCACAGCCAAAATGTTGGGCATTGGGGTGATCTCCGAGAGAGTAGCGTGTTGGCGTGTTGTTATTGGGTATCGAGTAGTTCACTGGTGCCCGAGCGCCAGTGACGAATAGCCACCTGCACTCCTCTCACCAGCATGAGGATAAAGCCCACCATCACTAGGTAGTAAAGCCAGCTTTTAGGGATATCCACCGAGGCCATCATGGCACTGGTGCGATCAGCCAATTTGAAGGTGATCCAGGCCATGCTGGCGAAGAAGGCAATGTTGATCAGATCTACCAGCGTCGACATCACGCGTCCCAGCCACCCTGGCATGTAGCGATAGAAAAATTCCACAGCGATATGCGACCCTTTTCGCACCGCCATGGTGCTACCCATAAAGCCCACCATGACCAATAAATAGCGCGCCATCTCCTCCGTCCAAGCGATGGAGTTACCCAGCACATAGCGGCTGAAAAATTGCATAAAGACATCCAGTGCTAGCAGCCAGAAGATCCCAAGCGTCACGAAATCCTCCACGGCATAGTCACGAATGTTAAAAGAATCATCATCGAGGCCGGCGAGGCTGGTCTCGTCAGTGGGGTCAGTTTGGTGCATGAAAGGCTCCCCCTGCGCCCCACCCAAGGCTTGGGTGGGGCGCATCTTGGTCTACGAAAAAAACGATCCCGGCAACGTATGGATTCAGGAAAAACCAGGCCTCACGGTATTACTGGCCGATCGCCTGAAGACGATCATAGGTTTCCTGATCCCATGTCGCCGCTTCACCGTTATGGGCCGGAATCGTGGCTTCGCGGAAGGGTTCGATATCCACCTCATTGACGGTCACACCCTGCTCTTCGAACCAAGCCACCAGCTCTTCCTCGGATTGAAGGATGTCCTGGGTGATGCGCTGACCCGCTTCGGTGTAGACCTCACGGAAAATCTCGCGATCTTCCTCGGAGAGACGGTTCCACAGCGGACCACCGGCAATGGTAATTAGCGAATCGGTAATATGCCCGGTCAGGTTGATGTAGTCCTGTACCTCATGAAACGCTTTGGCGCGAATGGTCGGCAGCGGATTTTCCTGAGCATCCACGACGCCCTGCTGGAGTGCCAAATAGACTTCAGCGAAAGCGATAGGGGTCGGGTTAGCACCCACCGCTTCGGGGAACATCATGTACATTGGCGCATTGGGCGTACGAATTTTCAGGTCTTGCATGTCCTCCGGCGTATTGATCGGTTCATTGGAGGTCACATGACGGCGGCCATAGTAATTCATGGCTAACGGTACGTTACCGGTTTCATCCTGGTAGCCCTGGGCGATTTCATCGAACAAATCGCTATCAGCGTAAGCCTGCCAATGCTCAAAATCGCGGAACATATAGGGCGCACCGGCAATGCCTACCGGGCCATAGAAGCGTCCAGCAAACTGGTTACCGGTATAGATCAGATCGACGGTACCAAGCTGCAGCCCTTCGTTGATATCCGATTCCTTACCGAGCGAAGACGCCGCATGCACATTGATTGAATAACGACCGTCAGTGCGTTCCTCGATTTCATCCGCCGCCCACAGCGCCCACTCGTGGTAGGGCTCGGATGTCTCATAGACGTGAGCGAAGTTGAGTTCTTCCTGCGCATGCACAGCGCCGGTCACTGATAGCCCCCCGGCGATAAGCGTGGCCGTTAGCAGGCGGGCCATCTTCAGCGAGTGTTGGCGTTTGTGGCTCATCGTGTACTCCTCATAACCATTGGATTTATTGTTGGCTATTGTGATCTGCAGTTAATTATTAGGTGAGCAGTGGTAGACGACATAACCGACCATAGAGCTGTATACGTGTCATACCACCAGTTTCAAACCTAGTTGGTCACCTACCATTGCGCAACCTTCTCACTCAGGATTTTCATCGTCATGATCACGATTCAGGCGAAGAGTGAACTGTTCATGTAAGCGCACTAGCAGCCGTGGATCGCCAAAGCCCCCCGCTTTGGTCATCACACGGCGCTGGGGATCGCCATCGATATAGCCGAGCGCTACGCCGGGTGACCACTCGGCTTCAACGCCAATATGGCTCGCGCCTAGCCGAGACAGCACTGCCATGGCGATATCTCCACCGGTTAAAAACAGCAGGCTCTCATCATCCTGCTGCCAGTTCGAGGTGATCGACGCCACCTGGGCGGCTATTTCCTCGGCTACCTGATTGGCCGTACGCTCGGATTCACCACCGCCAGGCACCACCACACACGCATTTGAAGCGTGAAACCCATTAGGCTTATCTCCACACGCATCAATGACAGCTAAATGGGGAAAGCGTTGGCGCAGCTGCCTCAGTTGCTCACTAGCGCGTGCGCTTCTCGACCCCACCGCATAAAGCACCGCGTTGATACGATGCAGGGAACGACACGGCAGTTCAGATGCGCCAAAGTGACGCTGCGCTATCGCCGTTGCCAGCCCCGCCGCCCCGGCCAGTACACGGCAACTGCCAGTATCGAGGAGGGCATAAATGGCGGTGAGCTCCTCGTCACTGGCGGCATCGGCGATACAGTCTTCGCCTGGGAGTGGCGTTGCCTGCCCTGGGCAATAGCGTTGCAGGGGCAAGCCACCGGCGGCAAAAGCGACATCGATGGGGCCTGCCAGCGGCGCTGAGCGGGCATCCTGCTGGTAGCCTGTTTCTGCCAGTGGGTAACCATCTACCCATACTCCTGCGTCGCGAACGGTTCTACCCTGGGTGGGCACCGCAGGCGCCAGCAGCAGGGGTAAACCAAGCGACGCTCGCAGCACTTTACACTCAGCAACTACTTGGCCACGCAGGGTCGAATCGACTTTTTTAAACCACTGCTGCGGTGCTACTCGCCTGAGTAAACGCACTGCTTCACTTACCCGATGCGCCGCCTCCTCGGATGGCAGATGGCGGGATTCGGTATTCACGGCGATGATCGCTGGCCACTGACCTTGCCACGACTCCAGCGTTGTTGCTAATGCCTCCAGGCTGATCACCGCGCGGGCATCTGCGCCTTGCGCGGCGAACGGGGCGGCCGTGTCCAGCGCGCCTGATAGATCGTCGGCAATAATCACCAATCGGCAGCTACTCATGCCCTGGCGCCACTGGCTAACCGCCGGGCGTAGGCAATCGCTGATCCCATGTTGGTGGCATCGGCCTTACCCTGCCAGGCAATATCAAAGGCGGTGCCGTGATCCACCGAGGTGCGCTGAAGCGGCAAGCCGAGGCTGACATTCACCGTGGTATCAAAGGCGATCAGTTTGACGGGAATATGCCCCTGGTCGTGATACTGGGCGATGACCAAATCGAACTCACCTTTTGAGGCGCGGTAAAACACCGTATCCGCAGAGATAGGCCCGCTCACGTCAAAGCCACGCTCGCGCAAGTGCTCCACCGCTGGGGCGATACAGCGGCTATCTTCATCGCCAAAAATACCGCCTTCACCGCAGTGGGGGTTGAGGCCTGCGACAGCAATGCGCGGTGCCTGCATGCCCAACGCTAGCAAGTGCGCATGCCCCGCCTCAACGGTGGCAATGATCCGTTCGGGCGCGACCCGATCGATCGCATCGCGCAGCGAAACGTGAGTGGAAACATGCAGCGTCGAGAGCGTTTCCGATGCCAGCAGCATGAACGACGAGGGCGCATCAGTCAGCGACGCCAGCATTCCGGTGTGGCCATCATAGTGGTGCCCGGCTTCATGCAGTGCGGCCTTGTTCAGTGGCGCGGTGACGATCACCTTCGCCTGCCCCGACTGCACCAATTCCACGGCTTTGTGAACGCAGCGAAACGCCATATCACCCGCCCCGGCGCTGATTTTTCCATCGGGAATCTCAACGCCTTCCGGCATCTCGACCACACCAACCGCCACATGATCCTTACCGCTTTCTGCCTGCTCCAGTGGCACGAATTCCAGCGCGGCGCCAATACTCGCCGCCGCCCGGCGATAAATCGCCGGGTCACCGATGATCATCGCCGTGGCGCGCTCAGTAGCGGACATAGCACTCAAGGCGCGGCAAATGATCTCCGGGCCAATACCGGCAGGATCGCCCATGGTGATCGCAATATCGTAATATTTTTGACGTTCAACAGGTGGCGAGCTATTCATGGCATTAGCTGCCCGCCGTTGACCTCGATGATCTGGCCGGTGACATAGCCACTCAGCGTCTCTGTTCCGAGGAAAACATAAGCTCCGACACACTCTTCCGACGTGCCCAACCGGCCCATCGGGATCGATGCCCGCGCTGCATTGAGGTGCGCCTCGCTTGAGTGACGATCATGAAAATCGGTGGCAATCGTACCGGGGGCAACGGCGTTAACGCGGATATTATCCCCTGCCAGCTCCTTGGCCATATTGCGGGTGATGGTACTCACAAAACCTTTGGCAGAGGCATACAACCCAGCACCTCCTCCACCGCCGTTGCGTGCAGCAATCGAGGTGGTATGGATGATGTTACCGCCACCGGCGCGCTGGAAATGTGGTAGCGCTGCACGGCTGGCCATGATCACCGAGCGAACATTGAGATCCATGACCCGGTCATACTGGCCATCGTCCATCTCATCCAAACCTACCCGCCCCAGCATGTCCCCCGCGTTATTGATCAATAGATCTATACCGCCAAGCCACTCGGCGGCATCGTCGACGAGTTTTTGGGTTTCTCGGGTGTGGCTGACATCTGCTTTCAGCGTAAAAGCGTCGCCACCCGCATCGCGAATCGCCTGAGCCACTGCCTCGGCAGGCCCTTCACTGCTGTGATAGTGCACCGCGACGTGGGCTCCCAGCGCCCCCAGCTGTTTCGCAACCGCCGCGCCAATGCCACGGCTGGCGCCGGTGATCAATACGCGCTTTCCTTTCCACTCGTCTAACATGCCATTCTCCTGACCACTTTTTGTTTTATGGTGAGCGTTGTACTAAGCGCCGGCGTCATCGCGATAGATTTAACTATCGACCCGAAATGGAGCGGTGCGCTAAAGTAAGCCTATAACTGGCATACCTGTCATACAACACGACATCTATAACATGATAGGCCATGGCGTACTAACCGCCAGCCAACCTCACTGCTAACGTTTAATAACGACTTATAAAAAGCTATTTTTTAATAAAGAGCTTTAAGAACGAATGGAGACGCACATGAAGCCCCTTTCATCGACTGACACACTGCCTGAAGATCTGGGTAATGCACTGCTGGTTGGCCGCGTTTGGCTGGAGGGCAGTCACCCCGGCCCCGCGCTAGTGACGGTCAACAACGGTCAGGTCATCGACATGACCGCCTTCGGCCCCACCATGGCTGACCTGCTGGAACGCGACGATCTACAGGAAGTCGTGCAACGGGCGGAAGGGCCCCATCTGTGCAGTGTCGAGGCACTGCTGGAAAACTCTCAGTTATCCCAACCCCAGGCGCCCTACCTGCTTGCGCCTTGCGATGTACAGGCCGTTAAAGCGTGCGGCGTCACCTTTGCGGTCAGCCTGATGGAGCGCGTGATTGAGGAGCAAGCGGGCGGCGACCCGGCTCGGGCGGTGGAGCTTCGCGACGATTTGCAGGCACTGATAGGCAAAGATCTTTCTAAAATTAAGCCGGGCTCTGACGAGGCGATGTCGCTGAAAAAGGCGCTTCAGGCACGCGGGGGGTGGTCACAATACATGGAAGTCGGCATCGGCCCCGATGCGGAAGTGTTCACCAAATCCCAGCCACTCTCATCGGTGGGTTTCGGCACCCCGGTGGGCTTGCACCCCTCTTCTCAGTGGAATAACCCCGAGCCGGAGATCGTGCTGGCCGTCGATAACCGTGGCCAGGTGCGCGGTGCCACGCTGGGCAACGACGTTAACCTGCGCGATGTCGAGGGGCGTAGCGCCCTGTTGCTCGGTAAGGCGAAAGATAACAACGCCTCCTGCTCACTCGGCCCGTTCATTCGCCTGTTTGACGATCACTTCGATATCGACAGCGTGCGCAACTGCCAGGTATCGCTGCGTATCGAGGGCGAAGATGACGATTTCTTACTACAGGGCGAGAGCGACATGCGCGAGATTAGCCGCGACCCGCTGGATCTGGTTAGCCAAACCATCGGCGCCCACCACCAATACCCGGACGGTTTCATGCTGTTCCTGGGCACCATGTTCTCGCCCATTCAAGACCGCGACGGCCAGGGCCAGGGCTTTACCCATCACCTGGGTGATCGCGTCACTATCGCCACGCCAGCACTGGGCGCACTGGTCAACGGGGTAGGCAGAAGCGATCAGCTACCGCCCTGGACCTACGGCATTCGCGAACTGATGCGCCACTTAGCGCAACGCTGATACTGACAACCAACACGCCACTGATGGCACCGCCAAGGAGAGCACAATGACAACGATTACTCGCATCGAGATTCAAGACATTCGCTTCCCCACCTCGCGCTCGCTAGATGGCTCGGACGCCATGAATGCCGCGCCGGACTACTCCGCCGCCTACGTCATCCTGCACACCGATGACGGCAGCCCCGAAGGGCATGGCCTGACCTTCACGATTGGTCGCGGTAACGAGATTGTCGTCACGGCACTGCAGTCGCTGGCGCCGCTCATTGAAGGGAAAACACTTTCCTCAATTACCGACAACATGGGCACCTTCTGGCGGGAAATCACCGGCGACAGCCAGCTACGCTGGATCGGCCCCGATAAAGGCGCGATTCACTTGGCGACCGCCGCCATCGTCAACGCCGTGTGGGATATGTGGGCGAAAAAAGAAGGCAAACCGGTGTGGAAACTGCTGGTGGATATGACACCGGAGCAGTTGGTTCGCTGTCTCGACTTCCGTTTTGTGACGGATGCATTAACGCCAGAAGAAGCGATCTGCCTGCTACGCCGTCAAGCCCCTGGCAAAGCAGCACGGGAAGCCGAAATGCGCAGTGACGGCTACCCCGGCTACACGACCTCCGCAGGCTGGCTGGGTTACAGCGACGAGAAAGTGCGTGGTCTGGCGCGTGAAGCGCTGGCCGAGGGCTGGACGCACTTCAAACAGAAGATTGGCGGCGACATCGAAGAGGACGCCCGCCGTGCAGCGCTGCTGCGCGAAGAAATCGGCTGGGATAACGTGCTGATGATGGACGCCAACCAAGTGTGGGAAGTCGACGAGACGATCACCAAAATGCGCCGACTAGCCGAGTTTGATCCACTATGGATCGAAGAACCCACCAGCCCTGACGATATTCTCGGCCACGCCGAGATCCGCCACCGCGTGGCACCCATTGGCGTCGCTACCGGCGAACACTGCCACAACAAAGTGATGTTCAAGCAGTTCTTCCAGGCCGATGCCATCGACTACTGCCAGCTTGATGCGGCGCGATTGGGCGGACTAAACGAGGTTATTCTAGTGGTACTGATGGCCGCTAAATTCGGCGTACCGATTTGCCCCCATGGCGGCGGCGTTGGGCTATGCGAATACACCCAACATATCTCACTGTTCGACTACATCGCGGTATCCGGCAGCCTTGAAGGCCGCGTGCTTGAGTACGTGGATCACCTTCACGAGCACTTTATCGACCCAGTGGTCATCAACCGTGGCCGCTATCAGGTGCCCGAAGCGCCGGGTTACAGCATTGCCATGCACGCAGAATCCCAAGCACAGCACCGCTTCCCCGAGGGTGCAGCCTGGCAGGAAGAGCGTTAATGACCGACACCACACCCTTTTTAAATGAGTTAACCAGCCTGCTCGGCGAGCGGGGTTTACTGCGCGAACCTGACGCCATGGCGCGCTATATGAGTGATTGGGCGGGCGATACGTTGGGCATGCCGCTGGCCGTGGCTCGCCCGGCCAATACCGCTGAAGTCGCCGAGGTAGCAAAGCGCTGCTATGCACAAGGTGTCGCGATGACGCCACAAGGCGGTCATAGCGGCCTGGTGGCAGGCGCCTTGCCCGCCGCCCATGGCCAGGAGCTAGTGATCAGCTTGGAACGCCTAAACAACGTGCGTGCCATTGACCCGATCAACTTCACCATCACGGTAGACGCAGGCTGCATTCTTGAGAACGTCAAGCTGGCCGCCTTTGATCATGACTGCGACTTCCCCCTCTCACTAGGCGCGCAAGGCAGTTGCCAGATTGGCGGCAATATCGCGACTAACGCAGGCGGGCTTAACGTGCTGCGCTACGGCATGATGCGCGAACTGGTGCTGGGCCTTGAAGTAGTGCTACCCGACGGACGTATCTGGGAGAGCCTGAATGCGCTGCACAAGGACAATCGCGGCTACGACCTTCAGCAGCTGTTTCTGGGCAGCGAAGGTACCTTGGGGATCGTTACTGGGGCGGTGTTAAAACTATCACCGCGACCCACCCAGAACCGTACGGCGCTGCTGGGCCTTCCTTCTGTTCAGGCGGTGATTGACCTTTACGGTTTGGCGCGTCGGGAGTGCTGCGATCTGCTGACGGCGTTTGAGCTGATTCCCCGCCGCTGTATCGAGCTGGCGATCGAAGCGACCCCCCAACTGCGCGACCCGCTGGATAGTGCCTACCCCTGGTACGTGCTGATGGAAGTCGCCGCCACAGGGCCCGTGGACCTGACCGCCTTGCTGGAAGCGCTGCTGGAAACCGGCATGGAGCGCGAGCTGGTGCTGGATGGCGCGCTGGCTGGCAGTGATACGCAATCGGCCCAGCTTTGGCAGTTCCGCGAAAGCATGCTGGAAGGCCAACGGCGGCGCGGCGAGCACCTGCGCACCGATATCGCGGTACCCATCTCAGCGATTCCCGACTTCGTTAGCCGGGCAAGCGAGGTGGTGATGGCGGCGTCACCCGAGTGCGAAATTATTGCCTACGGCCATGTGGGCGACGGCAATCTGCACTTCAATATTCTACCGCCCACGGCCATGGCGGATAGCGATAAGAAAGCCCATCTGCATGTTTTGGAGGAGCGGCTTTTTGAGGTGCTCGACGATGTTCACGGCAGCATCAGCGCAGAGCACGGCATTGGCCGCACCAAGCAAGCGCCTTATCTGGCGCGGCTATCGCCGATTGAGCGTGAGATGGTCAGCGGCGTTAAAGCGCTGTTCGACCCCAAGGGGCTGATGAATCCTGGGAGGATTTTGCCTGCTGGGGAGTAATCCCCAGCGTGGTTCACACTATTTGGTTCATTCCTGCCTGAAACGCTCCGCTAGACTGCGCAACGCATTGGCGTAAAGCAGCGTATCAATGCCGACACCCACGAAGGTACAGCCCGCGGAGAGATAGCCGCGGGCTGCCTGCTCGTCCACCGTGACGATACCCGCTGCCTTACCCGCAGCAAGTATTTTGGTAATAGCATCGCTGATCGCCACGGTTACCTCGGGATGCCCAGCATTGCCGAGATGCCCCATAGACGCCGACAAATCCGCCGGTCCAATAAACACCCCATCGACACCTTCTACTGCAGCGATGGCCTCCAGATTAGCAAGCGCCTGGGGGCTCTCCACCTGCAGTATTAGGCAAATTTCGTCATCGGCGCGTGAGAGATAGTCTTCTGCCTGCCCCCAACGCGAGGCGCGTGCCAGCACATGACCAACGCCGCGAATACCGTGGGGTGGATACCGGGTAGCCGCTACTAACTCAGCCGCTTGCTCGGCGGTCTCGACCATGGGGATAAGCAGGTTTTGCACGCCAATATCCAGGTAACGCTTGATCAGCACCGCATCGCCAGTGGGCGGACGCACCACCGGGTGGCTTGGATACGGGGCCAGCGCCTGCAGCTGAGCCAGCAGGCTGGCGAGATCATTAGGGGTATGTTCCACGTCAATCAACAGCCAGTCGAAGCCCGCCGTGGCGGCAATCTCAGCAGTATAAGCACTGGTCAAACCGAGCCAAATACCCGTTTGGGGCTGGCCCGCCTGTAGCTGTTGCTTAAACGCGTTGCGCGGCATTTTCATGCAGGTTCCTCAATAGCCCATGATATCCGGCAGCCATGTAGCCAGCCCCGGTAGGGCGATCAACAGCAAAATGGTGGCAATGATCGGCAGCAGGAACGGCAAGATGGCAGTGACTACCTGGCCGTAGCGTAGCCGAGTAATACCCACCATCAAGAACAGCACGGTTCCGAACGGTGGCGTAATGACCCCCACCGATAGCGTGATGACCATCACGATACCGAAGTGTACGGGATCCAGACCGGCGCTGAGTGCCGCTGGCACCACAATCGGTGTAAAAATCAGGATGCTTTCGATCACCGACATAAAGCAACCGATCAGCAAAAAGAACAGCGCAAAACAGAGCAGGAGTGCAAACATCGGCATATCGATGCTGGCGACCTGGCCCGCTAACGCCTGAGGAATGCCCATGCGCACCAGTATCCAGCCATAGAAACTGGAGACTGCGATAATCAGTAGGATGACCGCACTGAACATCAGGGTGCGGCGAAAAGCGCTGAAAAGGTCCCGCCAATTCAAATCACGATACACCAGCCCGCCCAGGATCACCGCGTAAAGCGATGCAATGGCGCCGGCTTCCGTCGGAGTGAAAAAACCACCCCAAATACCGCCAACGATAATCGCTGGCATCATCAGTGGCAGAATGGCGCGCTTGCCGGTGCGGACGACTTCACGTGCGTCAAAGGGTGTGGGTTTAGGCATCACCACCCTACCACTGGCAGACAGCAGCACGGTCATACCCATTAGCAGCAGCGCCATCAAGATACCCGGCAGCAGCCCCGCCATGAACAGCCCGCCAATACTAACATTGGCCAGCCAGCCATAAACCACGAGCGCGATACTGGGCGGCAGAATTGGCCCAATCACGCTAGAGGCGGCCGTGATGCCGGTTGAGTAACCCAACTCATAGCCACGCTCTTTCATCGCCTTGATTTCGATACTCCCCAGCCCGGCAGCGTCGGCTACCGCGGTGCCCGACATCGTAGCGAAAATGGAGCTGGCCACCACGTTGGCGTGGCCAAGGCCACCTTTGGTGAAACCCACCAGCGCGGTAGCAAAATCAAAAATCCGCGTGGTGGTGGAGCCAATATTCATGATATTGGCGGCCAGAATGAACAGCGGAATTGCCAGCAGAGTAAAGTTATTGAGGGTTTGCACCATGCGCAGCGGCAGCAACTCGACGGGTAGCCCGCCGGTACCGGTCGCCACCAAGGCGATAAAGGAGGTCACGCCAATGGCGACCACCACGGGCAAGCCAATGGCCATTAGAACTAACAGGCCACCGACGAAAATCAGTAGTTCGGTCATGGCTTGGCTATCTCCTCATTACGCTCCTCATCATGGGACGTTTCCAACCACACCACCGGGCCGCGCAACGTTTGCCAAAAAGCAATGAGTGCCATGCCCAAAAAGCTGAAAAAGATGCCGTAATAGAGATAGCTGAAACTGATACTTAACGAGACGGTTTTATTGTTGGCGCTCATGTCCGACATGATCCAAGCCCCCCAGGCGGCCAATGCAAAAAAGCCGCAGGAGATCAGCGCGGTGAGCCGGTACTGGATATTTTTACCCAGCCCGGAAAGCTTATGGCTGAACAAGTCGACCACCAGATGCTCGCTGCGTACCCAGGCGGATAGTGACCCAAAGCCAATCGCGTAAATCGCCAGCATGGACGCCACTTCTTCGGTCCAGGGCATCCCCACCCCCAGCAGGTCACGGGCAATCACGGCCGCCACGATCAGCAGCAGAATGGCGGCCATCAGCGCCACGCCCACGCCATCGCACAGGCGTGTAACGCCGCGCAGCGTATAAAAAGCAATTCGATCCGGCCCCTTGTTGGGCACTACCGCGTCTTCCACAGGAGAACTCCTTACCCTGACGTCTTCTTGCTCGTGGATGAAAACTTATTGATCTTGAAACTTAGTGATCATGAAAGCTTAAGGGACAGGAAAAACAACGACGGCCCAATGGGCCGTCGCGGTGGTTGTCCGGTGCCGCGTTATTCGCTGTCGTTACCCAGCGCATCTTCACGAACGCCCTCGGCCATGTCGGCCATCACACGATCGATAGCCGGTAACGCTGCCTCGCGGAAAGGAGCAACATCCGGCTCGATGACGGTCATGCCTTCATCCTGCAGCGCTTGCAGATAGAAATCATCGAGTTCGCGTTCTTGCTCTGACCCGTACTGGCGGGCCACCTCAATGGCCTCTTCGATCAGCGCTTGATCTTCCTCTTCTAAGCCATCCCACCAACGAGAACTGGCCACCCAGCTCCACGGAAACTGCACGTGGCTGGTCATGATCAGGTAGTCCTGCACTTCCCATAGGCGCCGGGTATAGGGGGAGGAGAGCGAGTTCTCGTGGCCATCGACCTGACCGGTCTGCATGGCAAGATAAATCTCAGGTGCGGGCACGTTGACTACCTGAGCACCAATTTCTTCCCACACTTCCAGCCATACCGGCAGTGAGGGCAGGCGCAGGCGGAAGCCTTCCAAATCCGCCGGGGTGTGGATCTCTTTATTTGCGGTCATGTGGCGGGGCCCGCGGTGCTGCAGCCCAAAATATTTCAGACCGCCCTGGCTTTCTGCTTTCTCGACCAATGCTTGGCCGGAAGGGCTCTCCATATAAGCGTCGACTTCATCCCAGGTAGTGAACACAAAAGGAACCGTAATGGCATCGTACTCAGGCGCATATTGTTGACGCCAGTTACCACCGGTCAGAGAGAGCTGGGTTTGGCCCAGGTTAAGCAGCTCCAACACGGCATTCTCACCGCCCAGAGAACCCGCTAAAAAGGGACGCACCTCAAAGCGGCCTGGCGCCTGCTCTTCTAAATATTCCGCAAAGCGTTCCACCGCGGCACTTTCCGAGCCGCCTTCGCTCATGGTGTTGTTGACTTGAATTTCGATGGGGTCAGCCAGGACGAACGGCGCCGTCGTTAGCATTCCTAGGGTAGCCAGCGTGGCAAGCAATTGTTTCCGCATGGGATCACTCTCTACGGTTGTCGTTGTTGGGTGTGGTGCCTGGGTAGCTCCTGTCGGCAAGAGCTGATGTCGCTTGTCTGATCTTGAAACAAGCAGCCGAAGGGCTCAAATCGACGTTCAAGAAGGATGACTTCGTCGAATACGATGGCTAGAAACGCCGACATGACGCGCTTTTTAACCGATGCACTTGTGACCATACGACCAAAGGTGAATGGCCGGCCACCTTCAAAGCTCTCTTTAGAGGCAGTGTTGGCGCGTTTCAGCGGCACGTTTCAGCGCCGCCATTCAGGGTATGGTGCCACCCTAGATATTGGCCAGCTTTCACAAAGCGCGAAGCCATGCGCAGGCATTTGCCGCTAGCGCTCGTCTGTATTCTGGGTGAGGTGGTCGACAAGATGCCGTGCCGTCACGTGCAGCGAGGCGTAGCGGCGCATGCCAATCACCAGTTCACGCTGGGCCCAAGGGTCGCTAAGCGGAATACTTTTAAGTTGAAGATCACCCAAATCGCGGTAGATGGTCTGCTCGGGGAGTACGCCAACGCCCATGCCGTGGTGAATCATCCGGCAAATAGCGTCAAAGCTACGTACCTGAATGCGCATACGCAGCGCTTTGCCTGCTAGGTTGGCTTGTTCATTCAACAGCGATTGCAGCGAGGCATCCTGCTGCAAGCCAATAAAATCGAAGGCCAGCGCTTCGTTAAAAGCGATGCTTTCTCGCTTAGCCAAGGGGTGATCAATGGGTGTCATCAACACGAGACGGTCATGTCGATAAGAGAGCTGCTGAAGGTCTGGGGCGGGCACATGCCCAGCGAAAATGCCGATATCGGTCAACCCATCGCGCACGGCGGCAATGATTTCACTACTGACCCGCTCCTGCAGGTCGATCTTGATTTCAGGATAAAGTCGCGAGAAAGCACTGAGGTCCTGAGGAAGAAAGGCAATGATTGCCGAGGTATTGGAGTGGATACGCACGTGGCCGCGCACCCCTTCGCCGTACTCGCTGAGTTCGGCATGAAGGCGCTCGATGTTATCCAGAATACGCCTAGCATGGTGCAAAAAAGCCTGCCCGGCGGGCGTCAGCTCAACACCGCGCGGGCGACGATACAGCAGCGTGGTACCTACCAGCGCCTCCAGATCACTGATCCGCTTGCTCACCGCGGCGAGCGCCAAATGCTCACGCTCAGCGGCGGCGGTCAGGCGGCCTTCATCCGCCACGGAGATAAACAGCTTAAGAGTGACGAAATCGAAGCGGCGCATGACACATGACTCCCGTAAGACAAGCGCATTATGCTAACGCACCCCTTCGCTAACCACGAACCCTTTGTTACCGATTGCCTAATTGTCGGCCTGTATTGGCTCACGCATGCTGAACATCAATGACGATAACGACAAAGAGAGGAAAGCCTAGATGAACGCTACCGAAGCCCGCCAGCTTCCGCTAAGGGGCTTAAAAGTGCTTGAGCTTGGCCAACTGATTGCTGGGCCTTTCGCCACCAAACTGCTGGGGGAATTCGGCGCCGACGTCATCAAGATCGAACCACCCGGCACCGGCGACCCACTTCGCAAATGGCGAATGATAGAGGATGGCACCTCGCTCTGGTGGCATGTGCAGACCCGCAACAAGCGCTCGGTGGCGCTGGATTTAAGAAGCGAGGAGGGCCAGGCCTTAGTGCGAAAGCTCGCCACCGAGGCAGATGTGGTAGTGGAAAACTTCCGCCCCGGCACGCTGCAAAATTGGGGGCTGGGCTGGGAAGCGCTCTCTACACTCAATCCACGACTGATCATGGTGCATATCTCCGGCTACGGCCAAACCGGGCCTTACCGTGATAAACCCGGTTTTGGCGTGATTGGCGAAGCCATGGGTGGGCTGCGTTACCTCACCGGCCAGCCGGGCGAGCCTTCGGTACGTGTAGGGGTAAGTATTGGCGATTCACTTTCCGCGCTCTACGCCGTCATCGGTACGCTGCTGGCGCTTCAAGAGCGTAACCGCAGCGGCCTGGGCCAAGAGATCGATGTTGCGCTGTATGAGTCGGTGTTTTCGATGATGGAGAGCCTGCTGCCTGAGTTCGATGCCAGCGGCCAGGTGCGCGAACCCAGCGGCAGCGCCCTGCCTGGCATTACCCCTTCCAACGCCTACCGCTGCCTGGGCGGCGATTACGTGCTGATTGCCGGTAACGGCGACAGTATCTTCAAACGCCTGATGGGCGTGATAGGCCGTGACGACTTAGCCAACGACCCGGCCCTGGCCCACAACGATGGGCGTAGCCAGCAAGCTGAGATGATTGATGCAGCGATTCAAAGCTGGACCGAAGAGCGCCCACGCGATGTCATTCTGCAAGCCTTGGATGACGCCCGGGTGCCCGCGGGCTATCCCTATACCGCAGAAGACATCGCCTTTGATCCCCACTACCTGGCGCGCGAGATGATTCAAACGTTCACTCGTCCCAACGGCAAACCGCTCAAAGTACCTGGGGTACTGCCCAAGCTGAGCGCTACCCCAGGTCAAATCGGCGATGGTGGCCCCACCCTTGGCCAGCATACCGACGACGTATTGGATGAGTTGGGGATTGATCACGAAACCCGCACCAAGCTGCGCCAAGCGGGCATTATTTAAGGAACACATCATGAGCCAGCCAATGCCCTGCCCTGCAAAGATCGAAATCAACGAAGTCGCCCCCCGGGATGGCCTGCAAATCGAGGCACGCTTTGTACCCACCGAAGAGAAAATTCGCTGGATCGATGCGCTCTCTACCACTGGCCTGCGCCGCATCGAAGCAACATCGTTCACCTCACCCAAAGCGATTCCCAACCTGCGTGATGCCGCCGACGTAGTCACCGGCATTCAGCGCCGGGATGGCGTTGATATCACCGTGCTTGTGCCTAACGCAAAAGGCACCGAGCGGGCGCTAGCCTGCCAAGTGGATGAGATCAATCTGGTGATGTCCGCCAGCAATAGCCACGGACTGGCCAACCTGCGCATGACACCGGAACAATCCCTTGAGCAGTTCGCGGCGATTTTGGAGGTCAGCAAGCATTTCGATAACGGTAAAAATAGCGGTGTGTTTATCAACGCATCGCTTTCCACGGCCTTTGGCTGCCCCTTCGAAGGCGAGGTGCCCGAGGCGCGGGTATTAGCGCTTGTTGAAAAGCTGATTGGCCTTGGCATTCAGGGCGTCACACTCTGCGATACCACCGGCATGGCCAACCCGGCACAGGTGAAGAGCCTCTGCGAAGCCGTGCTTGAGCGCTGGCCGCAAACGCCGTTCACGCTGCACTTTCACAACACTCGCGGGATGGGATTAGCCAATGCATTGGCCGCTTGGCAGGCAGGCATTAACCGGTTCGATGCCTCGTTAGGCGGGCTGGGCGGCTGCCCCTTCGCCCCAGGGGCAACGGGCAATGTGTGTACTGAAGACCTAGTGCATATGTTCGAATCCATGGGTGTCGATACTGGCGTCGATCTGGATGCCCTGCTGGAAGTCGCCGCCACCCTCCCCGACCTCATCGGCCATGATGTGCCGGGGCAGGTGGTCAAAGCTGGGAAGTCGACCCGCCGTTATGCGATGCCAGCAGCCCATACCTGATACTCAAAACGGAGAGTTAAGTAACGACGGTAAACTGCCGAAGCAGATTTATGCATTTTTTACAGATGCTACTAACATAAAGATTGGCCTATGAGCCGTACAACATAATTACAATAAGGACAGCCTGTCATGACACTCCCTGTATTAACGCGTCTGACCCTCGCCATTTCCGCCGCCAGCCTTATGTTGACAAGCACCATGAGCGCCGCGGAAGAACAACAAGCCCCTGCCTGGGCGCAGGGGCGCTCGGCCGAGATGGCCGAATCACCTTTGGCGCCTCACGCCACCCCGATGACCACGACTACAGAAGAAAATATTCCTGTTGATGACATTCGTTTACCAGACGGCTTTAGTGCTGAAGTTTGGGCTCATGGCATGCCCGGAGCAAGGATGATGGCGTTGGGCGACGATGGCACCTTGTTCGTAGGCACAAGAAGCATTGGCCGCGTCTATGCCGTGCAGGATAATGGCGAGGAACGCGAACATCAGATCATCGCTGAAGGGCTAACTCAACCCAACGGCCTCGCCTTTAAAGATGGCAGCCTGTACGTTGCCGCGATCAACCGGATTTTGCGTTATGACAATATCGAATCGCAGGTAGCCGATGGCGATATTGCCGAACCTGAAGAGCTAACAGACGCCTTTGGCTTGCCTGATGACGAGCATCATGGGTGGAAGTTTCTCGCTTTCGGCCCCGACGACCGGCTGTACATACCGGTGGGCGCGCCCTGCAATGGCTGCGAAGTCGATGAAGACACCCATGCCACCATCAACAGTTTCGAGCCGGACGGGTCAGACATGCAGGTTGTTGCACGCGGCGTTCGCAATAGCGTTGGCTTCGACTTTCATCCCGAAACAGGTGAACTGTGGTTCACCGACAATAACCAGGATTGGATCAGTGAGCATGGTCCCAATGACGAGCTTAACCGAGTAAGCGAGCCCGGTGCGTTCTATGGCTTCCCGGTTTGTCATGGCGTTGGCGTTGTCGACCCAGCGCTGGGGGCAGAAGGAGCCTGTGAGGGGGTTACCATGCCGGTAGCGACGATGGATCCCCACAGCGCGCCACTTGGTATGCGCTTCTACGACGGCGAGATGTTCCCAGAGGAGTACCAAAACGCCATTTTTATTGCTCGCCGGGGTTCTTGGAACCGTTCGCTCAGCGCAGGGTATGACGTTCAGGTAGCCAAAATCTCCGAGGATGGCGAGCGCGCTGGCCTGTCGCCCTTCATGGTGGGATTTCACGATCCACGTGAAAACGATTTTTCGGGTCGTCCGGTAGATGTCCTACAGATGCCCGATGGCGCACTGCTGGTGGCCGATGAGCAGAACGGTGCAATCTATCGCATCAGCTATGAGACCCCTGACTACAGCGCGGAGTAATCATTATGCCATTATCCCAGCGCGCGCCCCTGTGGCGCGCACTGCAGGCAATGACGTTTAGCGCATTTGCACTGCCTTTTGCAGCCGCTGCAGACGAGACCTCGCCAGCAGCGGGCCTGCCATTGGACGAGCAAGTTCAGTACTGCGGGTCATGCCACGGAAGCGACGGAAATTCGTCTCAGGCAGGCACGCCTTCGCTCGCGGGGCAACCAGCGCTCTCGATCACCAATCAGTTGATCTATTTTCGCGAGCGGCTGCGTCAATCCGAGATAATGACACCTCAGGCGAGAGGTCTCGCTGACGAGGAGATCCAGGCCCTGGCTGATCATTATGCCGACCAGCCGGTTGCTGAGCCCACCGAAGAGCGTGACGCCGACCTAGCGACAAAGGGCCAGGATATCGTCGCGAGTAGAGGGTGCGCCAGTTGCCATAGTTCCGACTATAGCGGCCGCGAACAGATGCCCAGACTCGCCGGGCAGCGTGAGGACTATTTAGCTGGGGCGATGCAGGCCTATCGAGACCGCACGCGCGGCGGCCCCGATACCACCATGATTGACATCATGCGCGGCTTTTCAGATGAAGAGATAGAAGCGATGGCCCATTACCTAGCCCACTTTGAAGAGTGATGGAGTTTTCGAGCTGCACTATCAGGCAGCAGGCCCAATCACATGCTTCACTTCCAGATAAGCACTTAGCCCCCAAGGGCCCAATTCACGACCAATGCCGCTGCGCTTGAAGCCGCCCCAGGCGGTTTCGGGTAGCACCAACTGCTCGCTGTTGTACCAGATGCTGCCAGCCTTGAGCTGGCGGCCGATGCGTTTTGCCCGCTCAGGGTCACCGCTGATGACCGTTGCTGCCAGGCCAAAGCTGCTGTCGTTGGCGAGCTGAATGGCCTCGGCTTCGCTTGTCACGCTGTGGGCGCAGAGCACCGGGCCGAAAATCTCCTCTTTCCACAGGCGGCTCTCGAGCGGCACGTCCCGGTAAAGCGTGGGCGCCAGGAAGTAGCCCTGGGCCGGCAGCGTGCGGTGTTTAGCATCGCGTACGACTGTCAGTCCTTCCTGTTCGGCCAGATCCAAATAGCGCTGTACCGCGTCGCGCTGTTTGGCGCTGGTCAGCGGGCCTAAGTCGGTGCCTTCGGCAAGCGGGTCGCCTAGCGTTAGCGCATCCATTCGCTCTCCAAGCGCGGTATAGAGCGCTTCCGCAATGTCTTCGTGTACCAATAGGCGCGACGTTGCTGAGCAGATTTGTCCGGCATTGAAGTAAATGCCCGCCATTACCCAGTCAGCGGCTTGGGCTGGGTCGGCGTCTTCCATCACTAGAATGGGGGATTTTCCGCCTAGCTCCAGCGATACACTCGCGGTGCGGGCGCTGGCTGCCTGCATGACCGCTTCGCCCACGCGGTTGCTGCCGGTAAAGGAAATTTTATCCACATCCGGATGGTTGGTCAGCGGTGCGCCAATGCCCTCACCGTCGCCGTTGAGCAAGTTGAGCACACCCGTGGGCAGGCCAATCTCTAGAGCGATTTCTGCCAGCACTAACTCAGGGAGCGGTGTCACTTCCGATGGTTTAAGCACCGCGGTACAGCCAGCGGCCAAAGCAGGCGCTAGCTTCCAGGCGCTGGTGACAAGTGGAAAATTCCACGGCGCAATCAGTCCCACCACGCCCACTGGGTCGTGATAGGTGCGCGCTTCAACACCCTCCATTTCAACACTGACTAACTCACCCTGGCGGGCATCCAGCGCTTTAGCCTGCTTGGCGTAGTAGCGGTAGCAGGCAATGGCATCTTCCAGGTCGATCCCCGCCTCCGCCAACGGCTTACCATTGTTGGTCGCTGACAGCGTGGTAATCGAATCAAGGCGGGCTTCCAGTGCATCGGCGAACCCTTCCAAATACTTTGCACGTGCGGCACCACCCAACGCCTGCCAACCAGGCTGCGCCTGCTGGGCGGCTTGTACCGCCGCATCGACGTCGGCTGCGTCCCCAGCGGTTACTTGGGCAATACGCTCTTCGCGGTAAGGGTTCATCACGTCGAGTAGGCGCGTGCCTTTTGAGGGCACCCAATGGTTGTTGATAAATTGCTGGTTGAGTAACTGCATGATGGGATCCTATTCAGAAAATGCGCACGCACGCTGCCAGGCAGCGGCGTCAATTTCGATCAGCAGCGGCCCGTTGGGCTCGCGATTGTCGAGCGCTTTGGCAAGTTCGGCGGGGCTCTCTACCAGCATGCCGGGGCAACCAAAGCCTTCGGCCAGGGTGAGGAAGTTGGGCGCCTGAATATCCACCCCTAAGCGCGCTACGCCGTTTGCGTCCATATAGCGACGGATCTCTTCGTAACCGGCGTTGTGCCACAAAACGATGACGACTGGTAGGCGGGCTTCCACGGCCGTGGCGATTTCCGACAGCGTGAACATCACACCACCATCTCCCACCAGCGCCACCACCGGCAGGTCAGGCTGCGCCAGCTGTGCTCCCAATGCCGCGGGTAACCCATAACCCAAGGTGCCGTAACCGGTAGAGGCATTGAAATAGCGACGTGGTGCAGGCTGGCTGACCAAGTGGTTACCGGCATACACCGGCGCGGTGGAATCGCCTACCAAAATGGCTTCGGGAAGGCAGTTGGCAAGCGTTGTATAGAGGGGCACGAAATCGCTAAATGCAGAATCGTTTGCCAGATCAAGCGCGCCCAACGCTGCAGCGGTTCGCTCAATGCCTTGACGATTGAGCTGCTCGGGGAAGTAGCCAAGCAAAAGCTCCAAACTACGCCCTGCATCGCCCACCAGACCCAGCGTGGTGCGCTGGTTACGCACCAGTTGTTCGGGATCAAGATCAATCCGAATCAGCGTGCCGTTGAGGTGGAAACCATCGTCAAAGACAACGTCGTAGTCGGTTTCACCCAGTTCGGTCCCTATCGCTAGGATGACGTCCGCCTTGGCGGCAAGCTCACGAACCGCGGGCAGCGCGGCATTGGCGCCCAAATCCAACGAGTGATCGCGGCCTAGCAGCCCTTTGGCGTTGATAGTCGTTACCGTAGGGGCATCAAGCTTTTCTACTAATGCTCGTGCTGCTTCAGGCGCTGAAACGCAACCACCGCCCAATAGCACCAGGGGCTGCTTCGCTGCTTTTAGCAAACGAGCCGCCTCGGCAAGCCCTTCCGGGTCGGGGGCAGCTCGGTAAAGTGTCGGCGCTTGCCAGTTAGCTGGCACGCTGACCGGCGCATTGAACAGATCGATGGGGATTTCGATATGCACCGGGCCTGGGCGCGCCCCATTGAAAACGGCAAAGGCGCGGGCCAGCACCTCAGGTAGCGTGCTGGCATCCAGCAGCGTGTGGCTAAACCGCGCCACGCCGCTAATCATCTGCTGCTGGCTGGGCAATTCGTGCAGCCGCCCTTGGCCTAAGCCCAAAGTATCGCGGCGGTTCACGCTGGAGATCACCAGCATGGGAATGGAGTCCGCCAGGGCTTGGCCCATGGCGGTGGCAATGTTGGTCATGCCCGGTCCGGTGATAATCAGGCACACCCCAGGTTGGCCGCTGGCGCGGGCATAGCCGTCGGCCATAAACCCCGCGCCCTGCTCATGGCGCGGCGTTATATGCTGCACATCGCTGCCTTCCAACCCGCGATAAAGCTCTACCGTATGGACACCGGGAATGCCAAACAGCGACCGCACGCCGTAAGTATCGCGCAGCAGGTGAATCAGCAATTCGGCGCAGGTCATTGTCTTGGACTCTTTCATGCATGGCCCCTTAGAAGAAAAACGTGTGGGCCATAAAGGCGATGATTGGCAGCGTAATCGCGGTACGCAGCAGAAAGATGGCGACCAGTTCCCAGAGTTTGATGGGGATTTTCGACTTAAGCAGCAGCGCGCCTATTTCTGACATGTAAATCAGCTGGGTCAGGGAAAGACAGGCAATCACAAAACGAGTGAGCTCGCTTTCAATATTGGTCGCTAATACCGCCGGGAGGAACATATCGGCAAAGCCTACCAGCGTTGCGGGGGCTGCCGCTTCTGCCTCTGGGATACGCAGCAGTTCCAGCACCGGTACCATCGGATAAGAGAGCCAGGTAAACAGCGGGGTAAACTCCGCCAGAATGAGTGCCACCGTGCCAATGGCAAATACTAAGGGCAGTAACCCGAGGAAAATATCCATCACGTTGAGCAGCGCCAAACGTGCTAGCTCGCGAGGACCGGGAGCGCCAGCGGCGCGATTGGTGGCTTGAATCAAGCTATAACGAAACAGGCCGACCTTTTCGGTGCGTTCTTCGTTTAACTGACAGCCAACCGGTTCATAGTAATCATTGGACTTGCGCGATAGCGGCGGGATACGCGGCACAATGACCGCAGCGATTAATCCTGCCACTACGACCGTCGTGTAAAACTGTACAAACAGGTGATTAATATCGACGAAGCTGGTCACTAACAGCGCAAAGGCAATGGAGACCACAGAGAAGTTGGTAGCAATCACCGAGGCTTCGCGGCCATTGTAATAGCCCTGCTCATACTGTTGTGTGGTAATGAGCACACCCACGGTACCTGACCCCATCCATGAAGCAGTGGCATCAATGGCGCTGCGTCCCGGCAGGTTAAAAATTATCCGGAACGGTTTGCGTACCATGCTGCCGATAAACTCCATAAAGCCAAACTCGACCAGGAACGGTAGCAACAGCGCGGCAAAGAAGAAGAACGTTAAGAGCACCGGCGCAAGGTCATTGAGCATGACGCCACCAGTAAAAGAGGCAGTGACGAACTCAGGCCCAAACTGGAAATAGGTCATCACCGCAAACAGGGCGCCTAAAGCACGCATTGCCAACCACAGCGGCCCAACATGAAACATCTCGTGCAACATGCCTTTTTTGGCCCAGCCAGGGTTAGCTAGCTTGGCATAAACAGTGACTACCACTGACAGACAAAGCACGACTACCGCGATAGCAGGCAGCGCTGAGCCTAATAGCGTTTGCAACCCCTCCGCCATAAGGCCCATACCAATATTGATGGTATCGCCAAATTGAAAAGGGACGAGGAACAGCAGAACCCCAATTAAAGAAGGCACTATAAACTTCAGTAAATGCGCCTGGGGGATCGGCCCCGACGAGGTCGGCTCTTCGGTCTTAACGGTGCTATTCGACATAGGGTTCACCTATTGGAAGTGATTATTGGAGGTGGGCTAGCGGCGTCCTGGCAGGAAGCAGTACTTCCTGCCATATGTCTTTTTTATTAGCGCCTTGTTAGATCGGCGCTTTTTGAATCAAAACTGTTTTAACAGCGGCTTAGTCGCCACGCTTCACGCCCGGCAGGACGCAGAGCATTTCATACAGCAGCGTGGCGCCCATCAGCGCCGTGTTGCCGCTGGGGTCATAAGGCGGCGAGACTTCAACCAAATCACCGCCGACGATGTTCAAACCCGCCGCGCCGCGCACAATCTCGAGCCCTTGGGCGGAGGTCAGGCCACCCATTTCCACCGTGCCGGTGCCGGGCGCGACCGAGGGGTCCAGTCCATCGATATCGAAGCTGATATACACTGGGATATCGCCCATCTTCTCGCGCACTTCAGCCATCAACGGCGCCAGCGAGCGATGCCAGCACTCCTCAGCCTGCACCACACGAAAGCCCTGCTCGCGACACCAGTCGAAATCTTCAGGGGCGTAACCGGTCCCGCGCAGGCCGATTTGCACGACTTTGTTGTGGGCCAGCAGCCCCTCTTCCTGGGCACGACGAAACGGCGTCCCATGGGCAATCGGCTCGCCAAACATATGCTCGTTCACATCGGCATGAGCATCGATATGAATCAACCCCACCGGGCCGTGCTTTTTGGCCATGGCGCGCAGAATCGGCAGCGTCAGCGTGTGCTCGCCACCTAGCGTCAGCGGAATGCAGTCATGCTTTAACACGTCGTCGTAGAAGGCCGTGATGATGTCGACGCTTTTCGGCAGGTGGAACGTATTAATCGGTACATCACCGATATCGGCTACCTGCAGACTTTCAAACGGCGCGGCGCCGGTGGCCATGTTGTAGGGGCGTAGCATGCGCGACTCATCGCGAATCTGCCGCGGCCCAAGGCGTGTGCCGGGGCGATTCGAGGTACCGATATCCATGGGAATGCCAATAAAGGCGGCATCCAACCCTTGGGCGTTCTCTTGCGTGGGCAGGCGCATCATAGTGGCGGGGCCTGCAAAGCGCGGCATGGTATTACCGCCCAGCGGCTGATTAAACTCTGACATCGTTATCTCCTTGGATTTATTGTGGCGTTTAGGCACGGCTTATCCATGCTGCCTAGTTGAGTTCTTTGTCTTCTTGGGTTTTTTGTCTTCTAAGACACTGCACAGAACGTGCCAACCCTGCGCTAGCGATAAACAGGTAGGATTGCTGGCAAAACGATGCAAAAATGAATCAAATAGGCACACCAACGATTCATAAGTGAATCAATCATTCATTTATGAATTACTTGGGCAAGACTGGCTGCCATGAGAGATGGCGTGAGAGAAACAGAATGAGTGAAATAGACAAGCACGTACTGCAAACCATTGTAGAAACCGCCAACGATCACTTCTTTATCGTCAGTGGCGATGGGCAGATCGTGGATGTCAGCCCAGGGGCCGAAGCGGTTTATGGAGTGTCGAGAGAAGAGCTACTTTCCAGCAGCGTTCAACAGCTTCAGGCCGCTGGGGTATTGAAGCCCTCCATCACCATGGAAGTCATGCGCACCCGCCAGCCCGCTCAATTGATGCAAATCACGGGTACGGGCCGCCGCGTCATTGCGGAAGCCTATCCGGTGTTCGTAAATGGCAAGCTGGAACGCATTATCAGTCGCTCGCGAGATTTAACCGATCTGCAGTTGCTGCAAGACGAGTATGCGCTGCTACAAAAACGCTTTAGCGAACACTTAAAGCGCAGCCAGGCCGCACCGGATGCCGAAGAGCAGGCATTGGATGACGCCCTGGATAACCTGCAGGTCAGAAGCCATGTGATGCGGGAAATTGCCCTGCTGCTCAAGCGGGTCGCCCCTTCAGACGCCAATGTGCTGATGCTGGGGGAGTCAGGGGTGGGCAAGACCGCTTTTGCCAAGCAGCTACACCGCTGGAGCCAGCGCCATAACGGCCCTTTTATCGATGTCAACTGCGCGGCAATTCCTGAAAACCTGTTCGAGTCCGAAATGTTTGGCTACCAGCCCGGCGCATTCAGCGGTGCGGCACGGCAAGGTAAAGCCGGGTTATTGGAGCAGGCCGAAGGGGGCACGCTGTTCCTAGATGAAATCGGCGAGCTGCCGCTGTTGATGCAAACCAAGCTGCTCAAAGTCATTCAGGATGGCAGTCTGACTCGCTTGGGCGATACGCGCTCGCGCCGGGTCGATTTTCGCTTGGTGGTGGCAACCAATCAGGACTTGGGTAAACAGGTGGAAGCCGGGCTATTTCGCTTGGATCTTTACTACCGTCTCAACGTGATCCCAGTCACCCTGCCGCCGCTGCGCGACCGCCGCGAGGATATCCCCGATCTGGTCGAAGCGTGCTTAAAACGGCTGAACCAGCGTTATGGGCGGCAAAAAATTCTCGGCAATCAGGTATGGTCGACCCTGATGGGCAGCGACTGGCCGGGGAATGTTCGCGAGCTGGAAAACTGGCTGGAGCGGGCCTGGCTATCAAGTCCTACCGATCAAATTGAAGCCCCTACCGCACAGGCACCTACCGAGCAGCGCGCCGACAGCTTGCCGAGTGGCTCCCCTGCACCGCTGGTAGCACCGCTTGCGCCGGAAGAAAACCTCAAACAGTACCTCGAACGCTTAGAGCGTGAAGCGCTACAAGCGCTATGCCAGACGCTCCCCAGCACCTACGGCATCGCCGAGCGGCTGGGCATCAGCCAATCCAGCGTGGTGCGAAGGCTGCAGCGCTACGGCATTAAAGTCACCAAATGATTTTCTGCTTGACACAACGGCTGTCATAAACGATCCATATAAGTGTCATGCAACGGCAACACCTTCAACACAAGCTGACCTAATAACAACCAACAGCCGGTGATGTGTGTGCTATGTCTAATCAATCGCGTATCCGCCTGGAACACGTCACCAAACGTTGGGACGCGGCCACTGCTGTCGATGATATTTCCTTCGACGTTGCGCCTGGGCAATTTGTCATTCTGCTGGGCCCTTCGGGCTGCGGCAAATCAACCACGCTGCGTATGATCGCAGGCTTGGAAGAAGCAAGTAGCGGGCGCATTCATATCGGCGAGCGCGACGTCACGCGCTTGCCGCCCGGCGACCGTGGGCTGAGCATGGTGTTTCAGTCCTATGCCCTGTTTCCGCATTTAAGCGTTGCCGATAACATCGTCTTTGGCCTACGCAGCCGCAAGGTGCCCAAAGCTGAACAGCGCGAACGGCTGACCAAGGTGGCTGAGCTAGTCGATCTCACCGATTACCTGGACCGGAAACCTGCCAAGCTTTCCGGTGGACAGCGCCAGCGAGTCGCCCTGGCACGCTCGATTATCTCCGAACATCCGATCTGCCTGATGGACGAGCCGCTCTCCAACCTGGATGCCCGTCTGCGCAGCGACATGCGCCGGGAAATCAAAGCGCTCCAGAGCCGCCTGAACATGACGGTGATCTACGTCACCCACGATCAGGTCGAAGCCATGAGCATGGGCGACCGTGTCATCCTGATGCAACACGGCAGAATCGTACAAGACGGCTCTCCTGACGAACTTTATAACCGCCCCGCGAGCACCTTTGCCGCCAGTTTCATCGGCAGCCCGGCGATGAACCTGTTGCCACTGGTAGCGGGTGAAACAGGCGCTGTTATAGAAGGCGAGCCAACGGCCCCGGTCGCGCCTTTTGAAGCCGTGGGTGGCCAGCTGGGCATTCGCCCCGAAGACATTGAGTTACGTTCTGCCTCGGCTCCCGGTGTGCCTGCCAGGGTGTTGAGTGAAGAGTACCTGGGGGCGGACACGATTGCGTATGTCGCGGTGGGATCGCACAGCTTACGCGTTCGGCTCAGCGGCAAACAGACGTTGAGCGGGCAGTCATGCAGCCTCACCTGGGCGGCGGAAAATACGCATCTTTTCGATATAGACGGCTTGCGTCGTGATGACATGCCACCGGGCGTTATCGCGTCCGCTTATCGAAGCGTTCCTCGCCCACCGGCCGTGGGTTCTTTCCAACATTGATCACCGTCAACCCCTGATCACTTTCTAACCTTGGAAACTGATCTGATACTAGTGGAGTCTTTTATGTGTGCGCGGATCCCTTTTGCGATGACGGCCCTGGCAGCGGGCTTATTAAGTGCTGCCCAGGTTAACGCTGATAGCGTCGACTTGACCATGTACTACCCGGTCTCGGTAGGCGGAGCACTCACCGATGTGGTGGACAACCTAGTGGCGGAGTTTGAAAGCGAACACCCCGATATCAACGTCGAAGCGATCTACGCCGGCAACTACGATGATACCCGTGTACGCGCCATGTCGGCGATGGAAGCAGGCGACACGCCGCAACTGTCCGTGATGTTCTCCATCGATCTGTACGAGTTACTTGAGCAGAATGCCATAGTGGCTTTCGATGACCTGGTGGAAACCGACGAGGAGCGCGAATGGCTGGATAGCTTCTACCCCGGCCTGATGGAAAACGGCAAGTTGGATGGCAAAACCTACGGCATCCCCTTCCAGCGCTCCACTATCGTGCTGTTCTGGAACAAAGACGCTTTTGAAGCCGCTGGCCTAGATCCCGAAACACCGCCTGAAAACTGGGAAGAGATGGCCGAGATGGCCGCCACTGTTCGGGAAGCCTCCAACGGCGAACAGTGGGGCGTGATGGTGCCCTCTACCGGCTACCCCTACTGGATGTTCCAGGCCTTCGCGTTTCAGAACGGTCACCGGCTAATGAGCGAAGATGGCACCGAGGTCTACTTTGACGACCCCGCCGCGGTTGAAGCGCTGGAGTACTGGGTATCGCTTGCTGACGAGCATAATGCCATGCCCGATGGCACCATCGAGTGGGGCACGCTGCGCCAGAACTTCTTGGAACAGTCCACCGCCATGATGTGGCATACCACGGGCAACCTGACCGCCGTGCGCAGCGAAGCTGATTTCGACTTTGGCGTTGCCATGCTGCCGATGAAAACCCAGCGCGGCAGCCCCACCGGTGGCGGTAATTTCTACATCTTTGAAGAAGCCAGCGAAGAAGAGCAGCGCGCGGCGATGACATTCATCCGCTGGATGACCGCCCCCGAACGTGCCGCGGCCTGGTCGATTGAAACCGGCTATATGGGTGTTAGCCCCGCTGCCTACGAAACCGAGGCGCTAAACAGTTATGTTGAAGAGTTTGCGCCCGCGGCGGTGGCCCGCGATCAGCTTGAGCACGGCACTGCCGAGCTTTCTACTTACCAAGGTGGCCGTGTGCGCCGCGCACTGGATAACGCCGTGCAAGCGGCACTGACTGGCCAACTGACGCCAGAAGAAGCGCTAAGCCAAGCGCAGCAAGAAGCCGATAGCGTGCTGCGCCGCTACGCCCGCTAAGCGTTATAGGTTTCACTGTTCGCCGGGGCTCGCCCCGGCTTCTTTCACTTGTGGTGTGCCATCATGTCCTTAACCGCCTACCATAAAATGCAGCTTTACGGCGCGCTACTGTTGTTACCGGCGGCGGTACTGCTGACGACTTTCGCTTACCTTCCGACGATCACGACGGTGATCAACAGCTTGTTTTTACCCGGCTTTCGCGGCGCACCCACTGAATTCGTAGGCCTTGAAAATTATCAGGTGTTGTTCGATGACCCGACGTTTTGGAAAGTAGCTCGCAACAACTTAATCTACGCCGTCGGTACGATCCCCACCTCTATCGCGCTGGCCTTATGCATGGCGCTATTCGTTAACGGCAAACTGCGCGGGCGCGGCGTTGTACGCATGGCCTATTTTACGCCGACCATTCTGCCGATGATCGCCGCTGCCAATATTTGGATGTTTTTCTATGCTCCCCAGATTGGTCTATTTAATCAACTGCTGGGTATCCTTGGGTTTTCCGGCGTTAATTGGCTCGGTGACCCCAGCGTTGCATTGGGTTCCGTGATTGCGATGTCGGTATGGAAGGAGGCCGGCTTTTTTATGATCTTCTACTTGGCGGCGCTGCAAAGTATGCCACCCGAGCTAAAAGAGGCATCCGACCTTGAAGTTACCAGCCGCTGGAGCTTTTTTTGGCGGGTCACCTTCCCCCTATTGATGCCCACCACACTGTTTGTGCTCATCAACGCCTTGATTAACGCGGTAAGGGTGGTGGATCACTTGTTCATTTTGACCAAAGGCGGCCCGAATAACGCCACCAACCTACTGCTCTACTACGTCTACGAGAACGCCTTTTCATTTTTTGACGGCACAACAGCCGCCACTATTACGGTGGTTATTCTGCTGGTACTCGCCGTCGTTGCCACGCTCAAGTTCACGATTCTAGATCGTAGGACGCACTACCAATGAACACCGCCACCTATGCGTCCCGCTCCCGTTTCGACTCCATTCCAGCACTGGAAACCGTGGCCGCGTGGCTGTTGGCGATTATTTGGATTTTTCCGTTGCTCTATGCCTTTTGGGCCGCCTTTCACCCCAGCGAGTTTATGGTGAACTTCGAGCTTTTCGCCCCGCTGACGCTGGAGAACTTCGCCAACGCCTGGTCGCAAGCGCCCTTTGCCCGCTACTACCTGAATACCTTCGCCCTGGTGACGGGGGTGGTGATCGGTCAGTTTGTGGTCTGTACCCTGGCGGCGTTTGCCTTTGCGCGCTTCCCGATTCCCGGCAAAAACGTTCTGTTTATGCTGGTGCTGATCCAGCTTTTCGTGTTCCCCGAAGTGCTGATTGTAGAGAACTACCGCATCGCCAGTGAGTTGGGCCTGATCAACACCATCACCGGGATTGGCCTGCCCTATGTCGCCAGCGCTCTGGGTATTTTTCTGCTGCGCCAAACCTTTAAAACCATCCCAAGGGAGCTTGAAGACGCCGCCCGCATCGAAGGCTGCAACTGGCTGGAAATTCTCTGGAAGGTGTACGTACCGCTCGCTAAGCCTACCTACCTGGCTTATGGGCTGGTCTCGATTAGCCACCATTGGAACAACTTTATCTGGCCGCTGGTGGTGACCAACTCGGTAGAGAGCCGCCCATTAACCGTAGGGCTAGGGGTCTTTTCCGCTCCCGAAACCGGCGTTAACTGGGCGACCGTCAGTGCCGCAACCCTGCTCAGTATCGCCCCGCTGCTGGTCGCCTTTCTGCTGTTCCAGCGCCAGTTCGTACAATCATTTTTACGGGCGGGGATTCGCTAGGCCAACTCCTTTGAATTTTCGTGCGACAATTCGCTATCTAGCACGAGACAAGGAGAGCATTGATGCACGGCGACCCGGCAGCCCTCAAGGTACTGCAGGAGGTATTTGGCTACGACAGCTTTCGTGGCCCGCAGCAGGCGATCATTGAGCATGTGATCGCCGGTGGTGATGCGCTGGTGCTGATGCCTACCGGTGGAGGCAAGTCGCTGTGTTATCAGATCCCGGCACTGCTGCGCGAAGGCACCGCCATTGTGGTCTCGCCGCTGATCGCGTTGATGCAGGATCAGGTGGCAGCGCTTAAGCAGAACGGGGTTAGGGCGGACTACCTCAACTCCAGCCTCGACTATCACGAGGCAGTCGAGGTAGAAAATCGGCTACGGGCAGGCGAGCTGGACCTTTTATATGTCGCGCCCGAGCGGCTGGCCACGCCGCGTATGCAGATGCTGCTGGAACAGACTCAGATTGCGCTGTTCGCGATAGATGAAGCCCACTGCGTCTCCCAGTGGGGCCACGATTTCCGCCCGGAGTATCGCCAGCTTTCCCACCTGCATCAGCGCTTTCCCCATGTACCCCGCATCGCCCTAACCGCCACCGCCGATGTGCCTACCCGAGGCGATATCATGGAGCATTTGCAGCTCCAGGAGGCGGCGCTTTACAACAGCGGCTTTGACCGCCCCAACATTCGCTACCATATCGCCGAGAATCAGGGTAACGCCAAGGAGCAGCTGCTGCGCTTTATCCGCGAACACCATGACGGCGAGGCGGGTATCGTCTACTGCCTTTCCCGGCGCAAGGTCGAGGAGATCGCTGCCTGGCTGGAACGCCAGGGACTGACGGCACTGCCCTACCACGCGGGGCTTCCCCCCGAACAGCGCCAGCACCACCAGACACGCTTTCTGCGAGAAGATGGCGTAGTGATCGTTGCCACTATCGCTTTCGGCATGGGCATCGACAAGCCCGACGTGCGCTTTGTCGCGCACCTTAATCTGCCTAAAAGTATCGAAGCCTATTACCAGGAGACGGGGCGCGCCGGGCGGGATGGCCTACCCGCCGACGCCTGGATGGCCTATGGGCTTCAGGACGTGATCACGCTGCGCCAGATGCAGCAGGACTCAAGCGCCGCCGACCAGCAAAAGCGCATCGAGCAGCAGAAGCTAGATGCCATGCTGGGACTGTGTGAAATCATCAGTTGTCGCCGGCAGGCGCTTTTACACTACTTTGGCGATCACCTGGACGCCCCTTGCGGCAACTGCGATAACTGCCTGATCCCACCCGAGACCTGGGAGGCCACCGTGGCAGCGCAAAAGGCACTGTCGTGCGTCTACCGCACCGAGCAGCGTTTCGGCGTGACCTACCTGGTGGATGTACTTCTAGGCAAAAGCAACGAGCGTATCAGTCGCTTTGGCCATGATCGCCTCAGCACCTTCGGCATTGGTAAGGAGCTCACCGCGAGAGAATGGAAGGCGCTTTTTCGCCAACTGATTGCCAGCGGCTTTTTAAGCGTGGATATGGAAGGTCACGGCGGCATTAAGCTCACCGCCAATGCCAAGCCGGTGCTGCGCGGCGAGCAGAGCCTGACGCTACGCAAACCCCACAAGACCCAGGCCAACCGGCGAGGCAGCAAAGGCGCCACTTCCCCACAGGGCCACGGCCCGCTGTGGGAAGCCCTACGCCAGCACCGCAAGGAACTGGCCGACACCCAGGGCGTGCCTGCCTATGTGATTTTCCACGACGCCACCCTGGCTGAACTGGTCGAGCAGAAACCCCAGAGCCTAGCGGCACTGGGCGATATCTCTGGCATCGGTGCACGCAAACTGGCGGATTACGGCGAGGCCTTTCTGGCTGTCATTCTGGCGCATCAGGAAACCGAACCAAGCAGCTAAAACCGGCCGGTGGCGTTAGCGACTCACCTGGGTGATTGCAGTCACGCTAATCGGCATCGATCCGCTCATGATCCCAATACGGTTGCTCGCCTATCTTTGCGAACAAATATTCTAAAAAGGCAGCTACTTTTTGTGAGCGCAGGCGATTTTCAGGGTAGATAGCATGAATGCCTTCGCGCGTCGCTTCGCCGAGAGCTTCATAGGTTTCTAGTATGGGCGTTAGGCCGCCAGCGCGCAGCGCATCAAATAGCAGCCAAGTAGGGAACACCACAATACCTTGGCCTTGCAGAGCAGCTTCCACAAGGCTTTCAGCATTATTACTCGAAAGATTGCCTTTGACCGAGTGGCGCTGCGCTAGCAGATCGTTTGGGGCCTTGAAATACCACGGCTGCACGCCCCTCGTTCCCTTATAAACCAGGCAATTATGGTCACTCAACTGGTCTGGATGAAGCGGCGCGCCGTGTCGCGTTAAATACGTGGGAGCCGCACAAGCAACAAAGCGCTGGGTCGCCAACTGCCGGGCCACCAGGCTTGAATCCCCCAGCGATCCCACGCGAATCACAACATCCGCTCCCTCTTGCACCGGGTCGATAAAAGCATCGCTCAACGTTAGCTCTACTTCCACGGCTGGGTTGGCCTGCTGAAAGCTCGCCAATAAAGGCGCTATATGGCGACGCCCAAACGCCACCGGTGCATTAAGACGCAGTAGCCCCTGAGGTTCTCGGGCACCACTGACCACTTGCTCGGTGGCGGCATCCAAACTTTCCAGTACTCGCTTTACTTCCTGAAAGTAGCGCTCACCCGCATCGGTCAGCCTTACCGCCCGGGTGTGGCGGTAGAGCAAACGCTGACCCAGCGAACGTTCCAATCCGGCGATATGCCGCGAGACCGACGAAGCCGGTAGATCGAAATAGCGCGCGGCCTCGGCGAAGCTGCCACTTGCAGCCACTCGCACAAAAAGGCGCAACGCTAACAGGCGAAGCGAGTTGTCCAAAGTGCAATAGTCCTTTGCAGTTTTAACGCATTGTAGCAATAACGCTTTCTCTCTACAGTACGCGCTTCTTTTACTTAGCGGAGCCACCTATGCGTCATGCACTTATTCTGCTCGGCGTACTCATCGCCGGGATGGGGCTGTCGGTCGAAGCTGGTTTGCTTGGCCCTCTTGGTGAGCAGGTCGGGCATTTATCGGCCACGTTGTCGATCTTTATGGTGGGCGCACTGCTGCTCTCGTTAGCACTGGTGTTTTCACCAAAGCGCCACTTAGGCACCCTCTTTAAGCAGCCTCGCTGGCTGCTAACGGGCGGTATCTTAGGCCCGGTCTACGTCATTGTGTTGACACTTGCGACTCCGCTGGTCGGAGTGGGTATGACGATGGTAGGCATATTGTGCGGCCAAGTCGCGGCTAGTGTTGCCATCGACCACTTTGGCTGGCTAGGAAGCGAGCAGCGTAAGGTCGACGGCTACCGTGTTGGCGCCTTAGTGATGATTCTTGCCGCCCTGTGGTTAATGTAACGGTTAACATATTAAGGAGCTAAACCATGCTACTCCCTCTTATCTTTATCTTACTGCTCGTGGGCGGTGCGGTGCTGGCAGCCCAGTCCTCCATCAATGGCCGGTTAGGGGCTAAAACAGGCGTCATCGAAAGCGCTTGGTTGACCTTTATAATGGGTGCTGTACTGACATTTTTACTGATGTTCTTTTTTGAGCCAACCCAACAGGCAACGCTTTTCAGCGTACCAAATTGGCAGTTAACCGGCGCGCTGTTTGGCGTGGTCTATATGCTGGCAATCGTATTTGCCGTACCCCGAGTAGGCACTGCGGCGGCCACGGTGGCCGTTATTTCTGGCCAACTGTTGATGAGTCTGCTGATTGATCATTTCGGCTGGTTGAGCAATGCAGTGCGCCCATTAGATGCTTCGCGCTATGTGGCAATGGCGCTGCTCATCGGTGCTATCGGCTTAATCTACCTAAGCCATCAGCAGCGTCACCGTCGGATGGTGAACCAGGCAAGTTAACCATCCGAATGACGTTGCGCCCCTGCAGTTTGGCTTCATAAAGCGCTCTATCCGCTGTCGATAATAAGTCGGTAGGGGTAAGCTCATCGGTTGGGCAAAGCACGGCCACGCCAACGCTGACGGTAATATAGGCTTGGTGGGAGACACCGGGATTAGGAATGCGCAGGGCCTCTACACTAGAACGAATACGCTCTGCGGCTGAGTTGGCCGACTCCTTCGAGGCATTCACCATTAGCACCACAAACTCTTCGCCGCCAAAGCGCACCACTAAATCGACATCGCGGCTATTAACTTGCATGGCCTTGGCCACCTGCTGTAAGCAGATGTCTCCCTGCGGGTGCCCATAAAAGTCGTTATAAGCTTTAAAATGATCGATATCGATCACCATGAGCCCCATACAAGTCCCTTTATCGGCGGCCTCTTTCCACCGTACGGGTAACACCGTATCTAACTGACGACGATTGGCGAGGTTGGTTAAGGGGTCGGTGATCGATAACTGAGATAGCTTTTGATTATCTATTAAGTAGTAGCCAGCGCGGATTTTCTCTTTTAGCACATGCAAGTAAGAGGTTCGCTCACTGAGCTCGAAACGGTAGTTCGCTACAAGGCTAAAAACCCCCATCGCGATAATCGTAAAGATAGCCAAACGCTTGGCTTCAACGGGCATTGGCTCGTAAGGCAACACAAAGGCCAGAATGATAACGATGCTCGCCGCGGAGGATGCACAGGCATAGCTGAACCGTAGCGAGTAAACAATGTTACCCACCAACAAAATCAATCCAAACGAAAAAACATCTAAATAGGAATAGGGAGCTATCGATTTAGTAAAAATAAGACAAGAAACCACCGTGGCGACGATCACGGTACTCGCCATCATGGTTTCACGCAGCACCGGCGATACACCACGATGCACCCACCACAAGATTGGCAAACCAAAGGGAAGCATTACCCCCATGCGCAGTTGAACGGCGGTAGCAAAGGCCTCAGGACGAAAGCTATAGTCGTTGATTAAAAAGAGGCAATAGATAATCGCTGAAATCACCCCTGCCAACACCATATTACGGCTGCGCTGACGCTGGGTATCTGCTTCGAATCGCGCTTCAACGTCCTCAGCAAAGCGTAATCGGCAATGCGCGCCCTCCAACTCATCCTCGACAGCTTTCAGCAGTGCATCATTGACCATTACGCTCCCTCAGCTGCTTACTCCATTACTGACAACTTTCGCGCACCATTAATCAATACTAAAAAGTCAGCTTTCCCTTTTCCTGTAATGATAGTGTGCCACACTAACGTTTAGTTAAAATCAATATTGCTTTAAATATTAAACGGTAACTCACCAATACATATTTAAAGAAATAGTTACACATGGAGGCAGTGAATGCGGCGCGAGCAGAACCCACGAACCCGCGATTGGACATTTACCATCGGGCACAAAGAGTTAGTGGTGCATCAGCGCTATGAGGTGTTGAGTATCCTCAATGATTTCTTATTGGGCCTTTGGTTCACCTTCGGCAGTATCTGTTTCTTTTACGAGGGCAGTCTGAAGACTTTTGGTGTTTGGTTATTCTTGATTGGTAGTGTGCAACTGCTTCTACGCCCCACTATTCGCTTACATCGCTATATCTATTTCAAGCGCCTGCCGGATACAGATCACGACGCTTAAACGCAAACGGGCCCCTTAGCCACTCTGTTTAGGGAAATACGCTCAACGCAACTGGCTGTCTTTGCTGCCGCGACGGTTATAGCCGCTAAAAGTGGACTGTCCTTTATCCCGCTCTTCCTGACACGCCACGCAGAGGCGCACACCGGGAATAGCCTTGCGACGCGCCTCGGGAATGATATCGCCGCACTCCTCACACATCTCAAGGCTATTCCCTGAGGGCAGTTGGCTACGCGCACGCCGCACCGCATCGTCCAGTGTGCTTTCCATCTGTTCTTGCTCGGCGCCGTCCTTTGCCCATCCACCGGCCATAGCGTGTTACTCCTGTGCTTATTCACAATCGTTTAGCATAGCAGCAATAGCGTCACTCACCGTTACCCCAAAAATCTTACGCCTTTTGCCGCCAGTGGGCTTCTCAACTTATCCGCTAGAGGAACATCGGTGACGACGGCGTCGTAATCACCTAAGTGACCTGCTGCGCAACGTAGCGGCAAATCGAACTTGGTCTTATCCATCACTAACACGCGATAACCGGCATGCGCTAACAGTGCTTCACGGGCCATTACTTCATCGTCGTTATAATCATAAAGCTGGCCATGGCTATCCATGCCCCCTACGGACACAATGCCGATATCGGCACGGTAACGCTGAAAAAAACGCCAAGCATCACCACCAATGACATCCTGATCGCGACGTCGCACCCGGCCACCGGCGACCACCAACTCACATTTCAATTGGCAGAGTTTTATCAGTGCATGCAGATTATTGGTCATGATATGCAGGCCTTGCTTATCACTTAGCGCATCGGCCAACTGCTCAACCGTCGTACCCGTTCCTAAAAAGAGCGCTTGATGGTTCTGCACTAAGCTGGCCGCGCGAGCCGCAATCTGCCGTTTACCTGCCATATTGACGATCTGACGCTGGTCATAACCGATGTTTTCCTGCTCTGGGAATGGCAGCACCTCCCCATGGCGGCGCAGTACTAAGCCCTTCTCGGCCAAATGGCGAATATCCCCACGCAGGGTTTGTACAGAAACCCCGAACTCTCCTGCCAAATTATCTACCATCTGGCGGCCTTGGCTGTGGACTCGTTCCAGCAGCCGTTGTCGACGTTCGAACTGGCGCATCCTCACCTCTCAGCACAACGAAAGCAAAAAGCGTGACAAACGAAAGCCACAAAAGGTTGAACGAAAGCGTACTGTCACTTTGTTGTAAGCAGATGACAGTAGCTTAGGTAGGGTTCACTCATTGGAGGTTTACCCATGTCGAAGCGCCCTCTGTTATCTATCCCGGTATCCGCCCTGACGGCTGCCGTGGCGGTTGCCAGCTTTTCACTGTCGGCTCAGGTCGCCGCAAATGAGACGCTGACGCTCTACACCAGCCAGCCCAATAGCGATGCCCAGCAGACCGTGGACGCCTTTGAAGCGGCTTATCCCGATATTGACGTGGAGTGGGTACGCGACGGTACGACGCGCTTGATGACCCGGCTGCGCTCAGAGCTTTCAGCCGGGGTGAGCAACCCCGATGTGCTGCTGATTGCCGACAGCATGACGATGGAGTCGCTCAAACAAGAAGGCCACCTGCAGGCCTACTTGAGCGATGAGCGTAATGGCTACGACGCCGAGCTGTATGACCCAGAAGGCTACTACTACGGTACCAAGCTGATCACCACCGGGATTGTCTATAACACCGGCGCTGAACATCAGCCGCAAAGCTGGCAAGATCTGCTAGGGCCCGACTATGAAGGCTTGGTCACCATGCCTAGCCCGCTTTACTCCGGCGCGGCACTGATTCATATGGCGGCGATCACTGCCAACCCTGACCTTGGCATGGCGTATTACGAAGCGCTCCATGAAAACCGCACCGAAGCCCAGGGTGGAAACGGCGGCGTGTTTAACGCCGTGGCCGCGGGCACCAAGCCCTACGGCATCGTGGTGGATTTCCTGCCGATTCGTGAAGCTGCCAAAGGCTCGCCGGTCGAATTCGTATTCCCTGAAGAGGGCGTGAGCGCGGTCACCGAGCCGGTCGCCATTATGCAGGGGGCAGAGAACGTCGATGCGGCGCAAAAGTTTGTGGATTTTGTGCTTTCCCAGCAGGGCCAGGAACTGGTCAGCCAGCAGGGCTACCTGCCTGCCCACAACGATGTAGCCCCGCCGGAAGGCTTCCCCGAGCGCGATCGCATTGAGCTGATGCCAGTCGATACCGAGCAGGCATTGGCGCAGGAAGCAGAGCTCAAACAGCGTTTTAGCGATCTGTTCGGCGGTTAACCATGACGCCCGCCATGACCTATGACACCAAGTACGGCAGCCAGCATCGCTGGCTGCTTTCGAGCCTGCTGATCGCCATTGTTCTGCTCAGCCTGGCTCCCAGCCTGCGCCTGCTGATCGAGGCGTTGAGCGATCTTACTCAAGGCAGCCAATCACCGCTGTGGCAGGTGCTCAACAGTGTCAGCACTTGGCGGGCACTCTGGCATAGCGTTTATACCTCCGGGCTTGGCATGCTGATCGCGCTGGTGCTGGGTAGCCTGTTCGCCTTTGCCATCACGCTCACCAATGTGCGCGGAAAAGCGTGGCTGGTGTTCTGCTTTATGCTGCCAATGATGATTCCGCCGCAGGTCACCGCTTTGAGCTGGTTGCAGCTATTCGGCCCGGCCAGCCCGCTACTGAAAAGTATTGGCATGGCGCCGCCACTAGGCAGCCCGCAACCGCTCTACTCCGCTGAAGGCATCGCCTTACTGCTGGGCATCCAGAGCGCCCCGCTGGTGTTTCTGGCTCTGCGCACCAGTCTGCTTTCGCTGCCTCGTGAGCTGATCGAAGCCGCCCGTATCAGCGGCGCCAAACAGACCCAGGTATGGGGGCATATTATTCTGCCCGTGACCCGTAGCGGCTTGATCGCCGGGGGCGCGATGGCGTTTATCTCCAGCCTCGGTAACTTTGGCATCCCCGCCATGCTGGGTATTCCCGCCGGCTATTACGTGTTGCCCACGCTGATCTACCAGCGTATGGCCAACTTCGGCACCGGGGTGCTAGCAGAGATGGCGGCGCTCTCCCTGCTGATTGGATTACTGGCGCTGGCCGGGGTGGCGCTACAACAGCAGTTAATGAATCGCAGCCGTTTCGGGCTGGGTGGCCATAGTGGGCGCTCCCACGATTTCACCCTGGGACGTTGGCGCTCGCTGGTGACCACCACACTGGTCGGAATCTTACTGATTATTCTGGTCGCGCCGCTGCTAGCCCTAATCATCAGCTCGCTGGTGCCTGCCATGGGCGTGCCGTTAAACGCTGAGACCGCCACTCTGAACGCTTACGCGGAAGTAGTGGGTCGCCAAGGCGCCACATGGCGAGCGGTAAACAACAGTCTGTGGCTGGCGGGCAGCGCGGCTGTGGTGTTGATGCTACTGAGCCTGCCACTGGCTTACCGGCTGCAGCGCCTGCCGGAGCGCTGGCGAGGTGTGGTGCTCAGTGCCATTGAGATTCCCTATGCGCTTCCGGGCGTGGTCTTAGCGATTGCCTGCATCCTGCTATTTGTACACCCGCTGCCGATTATCAATGTGGCGCTCTACGGCACCCTGGGGCTGATTTTTATCGCTTACCTGGCGCGCTTTCTGGTGGTCTGCGTCAAGCCTGTCGCGGCCAGCTTGGCGCAGCTGGATCCCTCTCTTGAAGAGGCTGCCCAGTTAGCCGGGGCAGGTCCCTGGCGACGCCTGGGCAGCATTATTTTACCCCTGGTGGCGCCCGCGCTGTTTGCCGGTGGTCTGCTGGTGTTTCTGCTGGCGGTCAACGAACTGACCGTGTCAGCCCTGCTATGGAGCGCGGGTAACGAAACTCTCGGCGTACTGATTTTCAACCTCGACGAAGGCGGCGAAAGCGTGCTGGCCTCTGCGGTGTCAGTGCTGGTGGTCATGATGGTCGCCTCGCTGATGCTGACGCTCAGCTTGCTGGCGCCGCGCTTACCTAAAGGAGTCATTCCATGGCAGAGCTGAACACATCAGGGGCAAACACAGCAGGGCTTACGATTGATCGCGTTACCAAATACTTCGGCGAGCAGACGGCAGTCGATGCGCTGTCGCTGACAATAAACCCCGGCGAGTTTGTCGCCCTGCTCGGGCCCAGCGGCTGTGGCAAAACCACCATGCTGCGCATGCTGGCGGGTTTTGAGACGGTCAATGATGGCAGTATTCAATTAGGCAATCGTACCCTGGCCAGTGCTGATACCCATGTGCCGCCAGAACAGCGCAACATGGCCATGGTGTTCCAGTCTTATGCGCTGTGGCCGCATATGAGCGTAGCGGACAATGTGGGCTACCCGGTCAAACTGCGTGGCCTGCGCGGGGCGGCGTATCACCAAAAGGTGCAGCAGGCCCTTGCCTTGGTGGAGCTCGATGCCTACGCCGATCGTATGCCCCAAGCCCTCAGCGGCGGTCAGCGCCAGCGGGTAGCCCTGGCACGCTGTTTAGTCAGCGACCCGTCAGTGGTACTGCTGGATGAGCCGCTGGCCAACCTTGACCGTCACCTGCGCGCTACCATGGAGCACAGCTTTCGCGATTTTCACCAACGCACCGGCGCCACGCTGGTGTATGTCACCCACGACCAAACCGAAGCCATGGCGCTGGCGGACAAAATCGGGGTGATGAAAGCGGGCAAACTGGTTCAATGGGGCGCTCCGGAGACTCTTTACGGCCAGCCGAGAACCGCCTGGGTAGCGGGTTTTATTGGTCAGGGCAGCCAATTAAAGGTCGCCGCCGGTCACCCTGGGAAGCGCCTTGAGAGCGCAGCCCTGATGCGCGGACTGAACGCCATCGAGTCCGAGCGAACCCAAAGCGTACTGGTGCGCCCGGAGCATATTCAGATCGATTCCTCTCCGACTACCTCAAGTCAACTTATCACTCAGGTAGAAAGCGTGATTTTCCGCGGCGAACGCTATGAGCTCAGCCTGCGCCTGCCCAGTGGGGAAACACTGCTGGCCTACCACCACAGCGCGCCTGATTTGGGTAGCCAGGTTGCCGTTAGCCTTCAGCAGGGCTGGTGTCTGGAGCCCGGCCAATGAGCGCCACTATCGAGATTCTCAGTGGTTTAGGCGACAAAGGCTCGGCGGCGATAGTCGTTGAAGCGCAGGGTAAACGGCTGCTGTTGGACGCAGGCGGCGCGCTGCACCCAGGCGACACCATCACCTGGGCGAACGATCTGGACGTGGACGCCGTACTAATAACCCACGACCATATTGATCATATCGGTGGCGTGGCCGAGCTAGCGGAGAGTGTGCCCCTTTACTGCACACCGCTCGTCGCCAAGGCCTTGCCTCATAACCGCGCCTGGCACCCCCTCCCCGAACGCGGCACGCTAGAGGTGGAGGGCATTACCATCACCACCGGTCAAGCGGGGCACTCGCTAGGCGGTGTATGGCTGCATTTAGCGGTCGAGGGCGGTATTTTCTATAGTGGCGATGCCTGCTTTGAGTCGCGACTCTTTCCCTTTGATACGCCGCCACCGGCACGCGTTGCGATGCTAGACGCTTCCTACGGCAGCTACGATCTATCTCAAGCAAATTGCGTTCAAGTGATCGCTGAATACCTTGACCAACCGCTGGCATTTCCGGTGCCCGAAACCGGTCGTGGCCTTGAAATGGCCCTCTGGTTAGTGGAAGAGGCTGACCGGCGCCAGTTAACACTCGCTATCGACCCAGTGATTCGCGATAACCTAGCCGCGCTATTGGCCCTGCCTGCCACCTTGCGCAGGCAGGGGTACGACGACGCCATTCGCTCGCTTTTAGCGCGGAAAAACGTTGACCAGCCAACGCTGTGGCTGATTCGTGATCTCAACGATACGCCGGAACATTGGCCCGATCACCACCTGCTCCATACCGGTTACCTCACCCCTGAACGCTGCAACGAACTAGCGGCAGGTGACATAAGCTGGCAACGCTGGAATGTCCACCTGCGCGCATCGCACCTGGTGGCCCTCGCCAACCAACTGGGCGCCGTTCAAGTGGTGCCGCTATTTACCCCGTTGAGCGATAACGAACTAACCGCGTGGCGTAGGCTGCTGAGCGATCGTCTCTGTACTGATCAGCGTTTCTCTGCTCAAGCCTGCCCAGCCACCTCTTCTTCTTTAGGGAGTTTTGTATGACCGCAGTGATTGTCGATGTCGATGGCACGCTCGCCGAGTTCCACCCTCATCAGGTCAGCGATTGGGTACTGGGTAGCCAGAAGCAGTGGGAGCCCTTCTTTGCCCACATGGCCGAAGCACCGGTGATAGAAGCAGTCGCCAAGCTGGTTAAAATACTCAAGGCTCAGGGACAGCAGATCATTATCTGCAGCGGTCGCCCAGATAGCCATCGGGTGCATACCCAGCGCTGGTTGGAGCGTCACACGATTCCTTTTGACGCCATGTACCTGCGCCCAGAAGGTGACGATCATGTGGATGATGAAGCGGTAAAAGAGGCCCTATTGGCGCGTATGCGCAACGACGGTTTCGCGCCCTGGCTGGTGCTGGATGACCGCGATGCCGTGGTCGCCCAGTGGCGCGCGCTCGGGCTTACCTGTTTACAGTGCGCGCCCGGGGATTTTTAAGCGCTCGCCAGCCTTGCGCGACGTTGCCACACTAGCACCACCAAAGGCACCAGCGCGACGGGAATCAACAGCAAGTTAAGTGTCGCCCAGCCCAAGCCGCTAACCAAGGGGCCAGCGAGCAACGCCGTCGTCGCGGCGGTGCCAAACACTAAAAACTCGTTGGCAGCCTGAGTACGCGCTTTATCCACCGGACGGTAGCTCTCGGTGAGCAGCCCGGTGGCGGGCAAAAAGGTAAAGTTCCAGCCCAAGCCCAGCAAAATCAGCGCCACGTTAAAGCCAGCGATCCCCACACCCAACTGAGCAACCAAGGCGCTTGCCACCAGCAGCAGGCAGCCTGCCACAATGACCTGTTTAGCCCCGAAACGGCTGGCTAAATGGCCCGTAAAGAACGAGGGTAAAAACATCGCCACCACATGCCACTGAATGGTCATGGAAACGTGGTTAAAGGAGTGCCCAGCTCCCGCCATGGCGAGCGGCGTGGCGGTCATGGCCAGATTCATCACGCCGTAACCAACCATCGCCGCGCTTACTGCGAGAAGAAACGCGGGTTGGCGAACAATCTTACCCAGTGGCAGTGCGGTGCCTTCACCATGGGTGCGCGAAGCGGGCGGCAGTTGCGTCAGCATCAGCACCACCAGCGCCAGAGCGTAGAGCGCTGCCAAGCCCACAAAGCTGCCCAGAAACGCCACCTCGCCCAGCTCACGGCTCACCCTGGCCAACCACGGCCCGGCAAACGCGGCCAGCACACCTCCCCCCATTACCAAGCCAATCGCCCGATCACGCATCGGCGCAGGAGCAGCCTCCACCGCAGCAAAGCGATAGAGCTGACCAAAGCCAATGCCGATTCCGATTAGCCAGGTCGCCAGTAAGAACAATCCGAACCGCTCGCCAACCAGCGCCTGCACGGCAACCATTGCGCCGATCAGACCAACGAGATTGCCCAGCATGAAACCACGCTTACGGCCCAGTTTGGCCATCATCAACGAAGCAGGAATGGTCGCGCACATCAATCCAAGCCATTGGGTGGCGACCGGCGCAGTCGACCAAGACGCGCTGGGGGCTAACGAAGCACCAATCAGTGGCGAGACGGCGATCAACAAGACATTACCAGTCACCAGCAGCGCTTGGCAGATCGATAGGAGGGTGACGGTTAAAGGCATGATGAACTCTCCTGAAGTGAATCGGTGTGGGAAGACGTAAAGCGTTGGCGATAAACCGAAGGAGAGATGCCGTAGTAGCGCTGAAACTGACGGCGTAGTTGCTCTGCGCCGCCCAGCCGCCAGCGCTGTGCGAGCCGTTCAAGGGAGACCGGCTCGCGTTTGCTGAGCAGTGCCAAGCGTGCTTGTTCCAGGCGAAGTTGAGTCAGGTAAGCGGCAGGAGTGGTGTTTAAGTAGCGTCTAAAGAGCCGGGTTAAATGGCGTGGGGAGACGGCCATTAGCTCGGCCATGCTCTCAAGCCCATGATCTACGCTGGGGTCGGCGTGGAGTTGATCCAGTAAGCGACGCAGCGGCCCTGCCGTCTGCTGGCGGCGCAGTATCTCACTGAACTGGGATTGTCCGCTTGGCCGCTGCAAAAACACGACGAGTTCACGGGCCACTCGCCCGGCCAGCCCGGCACCATGATCCGCTTCCACGAGCGAAAGCGCTAAATCAATTCCGGCCGTTACACCAGCGCTGGTGTAACGGCCGTTGCTTTCGATATGGAGCGCATCAGGCTCGACTAATAGCGCGGGATACTCATCGGCTAGTTGCTCCGCATGACGCCAATGGGTGGTGACGCGACATCCATCTAGCAATCCTGCAGCTGCCAGCAAAAACGCGCCGGAGCAAATCGACCCCAGCCGTCTCACCGCTGGGGCGATCTCGCAAAGGACCTGCTTCACCGCAGCTATATCTCGTTGCTGAATAACGCCGCTACCGCCCGCCACCAGCAATGTATCCAGAGGCAGTAGTTGGGGAAGCTGATGATAGGAATGGGTAGCGTGAACAGCAAGACCGCCATTAGTAGCTACCGGCCCAGCGGTATCGGCTATCAGGGTGAGCTGATAGAGCGGCTGGGAGCTTAACGCATTGGCGCTGGCAAACACTTGCCAAGGGCCGCTGACGTCCAGCACTTGGCAATCGGGGTAGGCAAATAGCGCAACATGGCGGGTCACTGTCTCTCTCCGTAAAGGGATTATCAAAGCATTAGAGAGAGTGTCAGTGCTGCGCCCCAGGTCGGCAAGGACCATTACCCCACCGATTCGGACATGAGACTACGTCAACCATCAGCGGGCCAAGATCAGCCCGTCCTCTCTAGCGGCCCCTCCATCCTTCTCACGCTGGAAACGAAGTCGCTAAAGCGCTCGCCCTGGATCAACACATGGTCACTCAGTGCCCGCTGAGCCGCCACCGGGTCGCCCTGCTCGATCGCCTCGACGATAGCCTGATGCTCACTGAGCGAATTATTGACCCGTTGCCGCACCTGCAACTGTAGGCGGCGGTAGGGCTTTAAGCGCTGCTTGAGTTGACGCGCTTCGCTGGCCAGAAAGGCGTTGTGACTAGCGGTGTAGATACAGTCGTGAAAGCCTTCGTTTTCGTAGTAATACTCGTCGCTGTCGCCGGCCAGGGCAGCGGCTTCACAGCGCTGGTGCGCTTCACGCAACGCAGCGAGTTCCTGCTCGTTGATCCGACGCGCCGCTAAGCGACCGCACATGCCTTCAAGCTCGGCCATGACCTCGAACATTTCGATTAACTGATCGATACCCACTTTGGCCACGAAAGTGCCTTTTTTAGGCGAAACAGTGACCAAGCCGCTGGCCACCAATTGCTGAAATGCTTCACGCACGGGCGTCCGCGAAACCTGGAACTCACGACCTAACGCCTCGGGGTCCAAGCGTTCTCCAGGCACACGGCGGCCATTAATGATGTCATCTTCAAGCGAATCTCTTAATCGCTGAGCGTTGGAACGCTTGCTGCCCGTCATGTTTTACCTCCGTGGATCGCGACTCACCTTAGCCGTGTTAATGCTGTCATACAGTTGACATTAGCATACGTAACGCCTATTGATATATATATCAGCTCGACTGATAGATACATATAGTCAATCCAAACACACAACAACAAATGTTGGAGACGCCACATGCAACGCTATTTGATCTCAACTGCTGCCGCTCTCGGTCTCGCCATTGCGGCTTCCCACGCTTCTGCCGATACCGTGCTTCGCGCGTCGCATCAATTCCCTGGTGGCCAGGGGGATGTTCGCGATGAAATGGTGCAAATGATGGCCCGCGAAGTCGCCGATGCAAATGTAGGGCTGACCATAGAAGTTTACCCGGGCCAATCCCTGTTCAAAGCGCGTGAACAGTGGGGCGCTATCGCTCGTGGTCGCCTTGATATCACCTCTCTACCGCTGGACTACGCTAGCGGTCGGCATCCGGAATTTTCGGCTACGCTGATGCCGGGCTTAGTGCGTAATCAGGCCCATGCTCAACGCCTAAATGACTCTGAATATATGGACATGATTAAAGAAGTCATTCGCGAAGGCGGCGCTCGAGTACTTGCAGATGCTTGGTTATCCGGAGGCTTTGCATCTAGCGAACAGTGCGTTACCTCCCCAAATACCGTCGAGGGCCAAAATTTCCGCGCTGCCGGACCTGCGTTTGAAGAAATGCTTGAGGCCGCTGGTGCCTCGATTGCCTCCATGCCCTCTTCCGAGGTGTATACCGCCATGCAAACCGGTGTGCTGGATGCCGCGAATACATCGTCGATGTCATTTATCTCTTACCGGCTTTATGAACAGGTTGAATGTTTGACCGAGCCGGGTGATTTCGCGCTCTGGTATATGTACGAACCCATTCTTATTTCTGAGCAGGTATGGCAGAAGCTTAACGAGGAACAGCAAGCAGCGTTGATGGAAGCCGGTGAAGCCGCCGAAGCATTCTTCGCTGAAGAAGCTACCGCCATTGATCAAGAGATGGTCGACCTCTACGAAGAGAATGGTGTGGAGGTGGTCAGTATGAGCGAAGACGACTACAACGCCTGGCTCGATATCGCCAAGGAAACCTCCTACAAAAACTTTGCCAATAATGTTCCCAATGGCCAAGCCATTATCGATGCAGCGCTGGCCGTCGAGTAAGCAACCCATGAATGCCTAACGGCTCGGCTGCCCTTCGGGGTGGCCGTTTTCAACTGATGCTTGCCTTAGCCTGGTGAAATAACCAGCTTGACGAGGGACATATGGCACCTGCAACGACTCACAATGCCCTTCCGCGTGGGGGCATCATCGGCGGCTACATTCGCGTTATGGATAAGCTCTCGCGGCTTTCCGCCTATTTAGCCTGCGCCATGTTTATCGCTGGCGTATTAGCGATTTGCCAGATGGTATTTATTCGCTACTTACTCGGAATGAGCACCAGTTGGCAGACCGAATTCACCATCTTCTCAGTCACCGGCGCCATGCTGATGGGCAGCCCCTACGTCTTGATGACCGGCGGCCATGTCGCCATCACCATTGTTCCCGATGCGCTGGGCGGTATTACGCGCACCATCATGCGTTTGATCGCTTCCCTGTTTGGATTAGGTTTCTGTGCTGTCCTAGCGTATGCCAGCTGGATCTATGTATTTGAGGCGCTACACGGCGAATGGACCACCGGCTCGGTGTGGAACCCGCCCCTGTGGCCCGCCCTGCTGCCCATGGCCGTCGGCGCTACCCTTCTGTCGCTGCAGTATGTGGCTGAAATTTTACGTGGGGAGGGGTGAGCATGGATCCCATTACCTTAGGCATTATTGTTGCCATTGCACTGATTGCGCTGATGGCTATCGGCACCCCTATCGCGTTTGCGCTGGGCGGCGTATCGCTACTCGCACTGCTCTATGACCGCGGTCTCTCTGAGCTCACCTACTTCGGTGAAACGTTTTTTGACCGCATCGCGGAGTTTGGCTTTGTCGCCATTCCGATGTTCATCCTGATGGGCGCGGCGGTGGCCTCCTCCCCCACCGGACGTGACCTTTACCGTTCGTTGGACCTGTGGATGGGCAAGCTGCCCGGCGGCCTGGCGGTTTCCAATATCGGCGCCTGCTCTATTTTTGCGGCCCTATCGGGCTCTTCTCCGGCCACCTGTGCGGCGATCGGCAAAATGGGCATTCCTGAAATGCGCAAGCGCGGTTACCCAGATGGCGTTGCCGCAGGTTGTATCGCCGCTGGGGGCACCTTAGGCATTCTGATTCCGCCGTCGGTCACCATGATCATCTATGGCATTTCCACCGAAACCTCCATCGGTCGGCTATTCATTGCCGGGGTGGTGCCGGGCTTTATGCTCGCGGGTCTGTTTATGATCTGGACCATGATTGCTTGTAAAATGGCCGGTGGTTACAACAACCCGGTAGCAGAGTCCGTGGAACGGCTTAAAAACAATGTTAAGCAGAATGTCGATACCAACTTAAAAGCTTTGGTGCGCGTGCTGCCCTTCTTGGGCGTGGTCGCGGGTATTCTTTTTGCGCTGTACGGCGGGGTCGCGACTCCTTCAGAAGCAGCGGGCGTGGGGGCATTTCTCTGCCTAGCGTTGGCCATTCTCATCTACCGCATGTGGCAGCTAGGCCCGATCAAACTGATCATGCGCGACTCACTGCGCGAAAGCGTGATGATCATGCTGGTGATCGCCACCGCCGAAGTGTTCGCCTATGCGCTCTCGTCCATGTTTATCACCCAAACCGTGGCGGCCGCGATTGCTGACCTGGAAATTAACCGCTGGGCACTGATGGGGGTGATTAACCTCTTCCTTCTTGTCGCTGGTTTCTTTCTGCCGCCCGTGGCGGTGATCGTCATGACCGCACCGATACTGCTGCCCATTATCCTGGCGGCCAACTTCGACCCTTATTGGTTTGCCGTCATTTTGACCATCAACCTGGAGATCGGCCTGATCACGCCGCCAGTGGGGCTCAACCTGTTCATTATTAAAGGCATCGCGCCGGATATCTCGCTGCGCGACATTCTGATGGGAAGCTTGCCCTACGCACTCTGCATGGTGCTGGGTATCTTGCTGCTGTGTCTTTTCCCAGGCATCGCGCTTTGGCTTCCCAACTTGATCATGGGGTAAGGAGTTCGACCATGAACATGATGTTTTTGCAGGAGCTGTTCAACAACATCACCCAGCGTGATGCGCTGTTGCGCCGCCGCCATCCCGAAACGTTGACGCCGGATCATCAACAGTTAGTCAAGGCGTGCCACAAGCTGCTGGAAAGTGACGGCGAAGCCTCCAGCATCGCGCTGGCAAGCCGCGCATTGGCTATCTACCAGCGGCTGCCAGCGGCTGAGAAGAGCCGCTTCTTTGGCCGTTTGACGGCCGATTTCGCAGCGGAGCCCGGCCCCATTGATGCGGCCTACACCGCGTACCAGGAAGCCCGCGACAACCAATCGCTACAGCGCCTCTTCGAAGCCTGCGAGCCCAGGCGCCAAGAGCTTTTCCGACGTTTGAACCTGGCCAGCGACGGTACCTATGAATTGGTCAAAATGCGGGAAGACCTGCTGGGGCTATTACGCGAACAGCCGGAACTAGCGGCCATTGACGACGACTTCGCTCACCTGTTTGGCTCCTGGTTCAATCGCGGCTTTTTGATGCTCAAGCGCATTGACTGGAACACACCTGCGTCGATTCTCGAGAAGATCATCCGCTACGAAGCCGTGCACGAAATACAGGATTGGGACGATCTGCGTCGGCGGCTGGATGCGCGCGATCGACGCTGTTTCGCCTTTTTCCACCCGGCTATTGGCGACGAGCCGCTGATTTTTGTGGAAGTCGCCCTGCACAAGGGTCTGCCAAGCCGAATACAGCCCATTCTGTCTGGCGAGAGCAGCCATAGCAAAAAAGGGGTCGACGAACCCGAAGACGCCGACACAGCCGCATTCTTTGGTATCAGCAATTGCCAGACCGGCTTGCGCGGCATCTCGTTTGGTAATTTTTTGATCAAGCAGGTGGTGCAAGAGCTCTCTCAGGAACTGCCGCAGCTTAAGTACTTCGTCACCCTCTCGCCGGTGCCCGGCTTCGCCCAGTGGTTACAGGAACAGCGTGATGATGAGCAGCTTCCCGAATCGCTACGCAAATCACTCAAAGGGCTTGAAACGCCGGGCTGGCATCAAGATCAAACCCGCGAGGAGACGTTGAAAGCCGCGATCCGACCATTGGCCGCGCGCTACCTGGTCGAAGAGAAGAACCGTCACGGCCTACCACTCAATCCGGTGGCTCGCTTTCACCTTGGCAATGGCGCCGAGCTGCACCGCATTAATTGGCTGGGCGATATCTCTGCCAAAGGCTTTAAACAGGCTGCAGGGTTAATGGTCAACTACCTCTACGTGTTGGACGATATCGAACGCAACCACGAAAACTATACTGCCAAGGGCACCGTTGCCTGCTCCAACGAGGTGCGCGACCTTGCTCGGCGCGCTCGTAAGCTGGCCAAGGGAGAAACCACCAAATGAGCCATAATTTATTCGAAACGTTTGCGGAAAAAATGCGCGAGCGCGCTGACGCTGATTTTATTACCACCCGTGAAGGCCGCCGCTACAGCTACACCGATGCACTAGATATCAGCGCTAAGCTTGCCGGTGCGTTGACCAAGCTGGGCGTTAAGCAAGGCGACCGTGTCGCGGTGCAAGTGGATAAAAGCCCTGAGGCAATACTGCTTTACCTTGCCTGCCTACGCATCGGTGGGGTCTATTTACCCCTCAATACGGGCTATACCGGCGATGAGATCCGCTACTTCTTAACCGATGCCGAGCCTGCGCTGTTTGTCTGCCGGCCTAAGCTTGAAGAGCAAGCACGGGCGATTGCCTCTGAAACCAGCTGCCCAGCAATCGCTACCCTGGGTAGCGCCGCTGATGGCAGCCTGATGGAGACGGCTAAAAAGGCAACCCCGCGAGAAGATATCGTAGCGCTTGATGAACGCGACCTGGCTGCCATTCTTTATACTTCGGGCACCACGGGGCGCTCTAAAGGCGCCATGCTAACGCACAAAAACCTAACCTCTAACGCCGAGACCCTGGCGAAGGCGTGGCACTTCAGCGCTGATGATCGGTTGATCCATGCACTGCCGATTTTCCATACCCATGGCCTGTTCGTCGCCTGCAACGTTACTCTAATGGCGGGCGCCAGCATGCTGTTCCTGCCCAAGTTCGATGCCGATGTGATCTTCGCAGAGCTGCCCCATGGCAGCGTGATGATGGGAGTCCCCACGTTTTATACCCGCTTAGTGCAGGATGAGCGACTGACGCCCAAGGTAACCGCCCAGATGCGGCTGTTTGTTTCTGGTTCCGCCCCGCTCACTGCCGAAACCCACGAAGCGTTCGAAGCCAAAACCGGCCATGCCATTCTTGAGCGTTACGGCATGACCGAAACCAACATGAACCTCTCCAACCCCTACGACGGCGCCCGTCGCGCGGGCACCGTCGGGATGCCGCTGCCGGGTGTGGAGATGCGCATTACTAATCGCGAAAATGGCGATGAAGTGCCTTTGGGCGAGATTGGCATGCTGCAAATTCGCGGCCCCAACGTGTTTATTGGCTACTGGCGGATGCCCGAAAAAACCCGCGAAGAGCTGTTGGACGATGGCTTTTTCATCACCGGCGATCTCGCCATGGTCGACGAACAGGGCTATGTGCATATCGTCGGGCGCGATAAAGACCTCGTCATTTCAGGCGGTTATAACGTCTACCCCAAAGAGGTGGAGCAGGTCATTGATGAACTTGACCAAGTCGCTGAATCGGCGGTGATCGGCCTGCCGCATCCCGACTTTGGCGAAGGCGTCACAGCAGTGGTAGTGTGCCAGCAAGGAGCTGAGTTAGAAGAAGAGAAAGTGATCAAGCACCTAGATGGTCGACTAGCCAAGTACAAACAGCCCAAGCGGGTATTTTTTGTCGATGAGCTGCCGCGTAACACTATGGGAAAGGTGCAGAAGAACGAACTGCGTAAGCGATTTAACGACACTTACCGCGCCTCCTAATTGCCCCACCTACCCATATAAGCATCCTTCCCTTTTTGCCCCGCACCCCGCGGGGCTTTTTTTGGCATGCGATAAGACGCTTAAATGAACCATTTGCGCTACTAAGTGTTAAGGTAAAATGACTTACCGAACGATGGAGCAAAACGCCTTGACTACGCCTACCGTCACTAGCGGCATCACCGCCAGCGAGCTATATCAATTAGTAAGCCAGCCAGCGCCCAGCATTGATGGAGACGCGGCCATCGAGTGGCCTCAAGCGACGATCAGCTTGGATGAGGTTAATCAGACCCTAGTCTGGGAGCTTACGGATTACGGCAACTTGCCAATCACCCTGTCGCGCAGTGAAAATGAATGGATCGCTATGGCGCCCATTGTGAAGGTGGCCAGCGTCAACAATAGCGCTGAATTAAATGAGGTTTTGCTACGTCAGGGCATTGCGTTACCGCTAGCCTCTGTGGGGATTGTCGACATCGACGGGCATGATTTTTATGTCGCTTATGGGCAACTGTTCGGCGACTCCAAGCTCGAATCTATTTGCGCTGAACTGCATGCCACCGCTGGCGCCGCCATGGAAGTGGCTGAACTGATTCAAACACACTTTGCCTAACGCGGGTGCGCCTAATTCGCCCGACTCTTTTTACCAGTGTCGCTCTCTAAGTGACTTATCAGCGAGATTTTTATGTTAAGTAAAATTATGACCGCTCTGCGCGGTAAAGCGAATGAAACCGGACAAACGGTGGTGGACTCCCAGGCGCTGCGTATTTTGGATCAGGAGATTCGCGACTCGGAAAAACACTTGAGCCAATCTAAAACCGAACTGACCCGGCTCATGGGCCAGCGCCAGCTTAACAGCAATAAAGCCGATACCCTGGAAAGCAAAATTGCCGAGCTGGAAAAAAGTGCTGAAGCGGCGCTGGATAAGGGCGAGGAAGCGCTGGCGGTAGAAGTGGCTGAGCGCATGGTCGCCCTGCAGGACGACCTGGAAGCGGAGCGCGCGATCGTTAGCGAATATGACGCCAGCATCGAAAAGCTGCGGGGCGCGATTCGTGGCACCGATAACCAGCTTCGCCAGCTCAAGCAACAGGTCAGCGTGGTCAAAGCGACCGAATCAGCGCAAAAGGCGCAGTCTGCGGTGGCGTCTCGCCACTCTGGCCAAAACAGTGCCATGAGCAGTGCCATGGAGTCACTGGAACGCATTAAAGAGCGCCAGCAGCTTAATTCAGCGCAAATGAGCGCCGCTGACGAAATGGCGGCGGAAGAGAGCGGCAGTTCTCTGGAAGCGCGCCTAAAGGCGGCCGGTATTGGCGGTCAAGAACGTAAAGCAGACGATGTGCTCGCGCGCCTGAAAGCGAAGAAAAATACGCCCCAGGCGTAAGCTCGCATTCAAGCCAGCTCAGCTTTTCCCATGCACTCACGAGGCAGGCCATGCTTAATAACCTTAAAGCTCTTTTTCGCGCTACCACGCAGCAGCCGCCTGAGTCGCCCACGGGTCGTCCGGTAGCCGCCGGCCTGCCAATGGACGTCAGCCAGGAAGATCTTGAGGGCCTGCGCCTGGATGGGCGTGTCAATATCAAGCTGATCGGCCTACGCGCCCATCAGGATGCGCTGTTTCGCTGGGACGACGATGCTTATCATCATATCGCCGCCGTTGGCCACGTTAATCTAGGCCAGGGGGCGCACCTGGTGCGCTTCTATCTGGATAACGATACATGGCTGCAGGCCAACATCGAGCATGGGCAGGTACTTGAATATAAGCTGTTCGACTTTTACCGTGTTGCTCACCTCTCGGATAGTGAATTCGATGGTGTGATTAACGGCGACGATAAGCAGCCCAACAGCCTGGGTGCACAAACCATTGCGCTTACGTCAACAACCGATGAGGCCCGCGAATGCACCTATCAACGGGTGTGGGGCAATGGCGACAGCCTATGGTCGCCAGCGGTCGTGTTTGAAGAGCAGATGATATCTACCGAGAGCATGTCTGCCCGTTCTGTGACCCATCATGCGATGCTCTACGAGCGCACCATACAAGACACTGAACGCATGGAGTACTTACTGGTAAGCGCTGAAAGCGATGGTGAAGGCAGCTTTATGGTTGTGCACAACGTCGGGGTGGATGTCGCCTCTGTCGATATCGACGCAATGTAATAGGATCATCAAAAGCCGATTCTAAAAACGGTTTTAACGTGCTTAAAAGGAACTGACAACATGGTGAATTATCTTTACGGCCTGCCATCATTTATTGCCTATTTAGTCACGGCAATTGTGCTGCTTGCCGCCTTTATGTACTGCTATAGCCGCATTACCCCACACAACGAGTGGACGCTGATTCGTGAAGGCAACGCTGCTGCGGCCTCCGCCTACGGCGGCTCGATTATAGGTTTTACCATCCCGCTTTATAGCGCGATGGCGCACTCCATCAATTTTATTGATTTTGTGCTTTGGGGTGTGGTCGCGTTTATCGTTCAGTTGGCCACTTTCTTTGCCGTTAAGCTCTTTCTGCGTAAGCAGGGAGAAAGCTTGTCTCAACATATTACCGAAGGCCATCAGGCCTATGGCATTTTAATGGCCAGCGTGGCGGTAGCCGTCGGCTTACTCAACGCCGCTTCGATGACTTGGTAACGACGACGTGGTAAAGGAGAGCCCGCATGTCTAAACACGATCACACGCCCCACCTGCCGCGACGCAAGCGCAGCGCACGCCTGTCGCTGGCCATGATGGGCGCCAGCGCCTTTGGCCTTACCGCCTGCGGTCAACCGCCTCAGGAAGAGCAGATCACCGATATCGAATTTGACCAGCCACGCAGCTTTCAAAGTGTCGAAGAGTGCGTCGCGGAGAATGTTTACACGCGCAGTGCTTGCGAAGACGCCTATGAAGCCTCGCTAGAGGAAGTGCCGCGCTATAGCACCCTTGAAGAGTGTGAAGCTGAAAACGGCGAAGGCGCGTGTACGGCCCCCACCGAGGCGCAATCTCAGGCAGCCACCGGCAGTACGGGTGGTAGTTGGTTTATGCCTGCCATGATGGGGTATATGGTCGGTAGTATGATGTCCAATACCAACCGTGGTCGCTCTTTTGAGCGGGTTTATCAGGAACCGGTGTACCGCAATCGGCAAAATCAGGGCAACTGGAATACCGCGACCAATCAAGCCACCCAGCGGGTTTCCCAGCGTAACGAAGCGATGCGCAACACCGTGGCAACCTCTCAGCGCCGCGGCTTCGGTTCTCGCTCTTCGGCCCGCGGCGGCTGGGGTTCATAACCTCTAGGCAAACATCACCATGCTGCGCATTGATATCCCTGAACGCAAAGAGTGGAAAACCCTGGCCCATGAATTGGGCTTCCATTTTCATACTATCGACGGTGAGCCTTACTGGAAAGAAGATGCCTACTACCAGTTCACCATGGAGCAGGTAGAGCGAGATATTGAAGGCCCTACCGAAGCGGTGCACGAGATGTGCATGGAGCTGGTCGATAAGGTTTGCCACTCCAATGCACTGATGCAGCGCTTGGCACTGCCCGAGCATATGTGGGACAGCATCCATCACTCTTGGCGATCAGGACAGCCGCATCTGTATGGACGGATGGATTTTGCTTACGCTGGTGATGGCCCCGCCAAACTGCTCGAACTCAATTACGATACGCCTACCTCACTTTACGAGGCGGGCTTTTTTCAGTGGGTGTGGCTTGAGCAAGCCATCAGCCAGGGGATCCTGCCCCGCCATGCGGATCAGTACAACTCCATTCAAGAGCGCTTGATCAATGCCATGGCGCATCTGGGCGATCGTATTGACGCGCGCACGCTGCACTTCTCGTGCATCAAAGATAACGCCGAAGAGCGCGCCACGGTTCACTATTTACAGGATGTCGCGGTACAAGCGGGTCTCAAGGCGCCGTTTATCTATATGGAGGATATCGGCCTGCGCCCAGGTGCTGAACACTTCGTCGACCTGGATAACCAGCCCATCCACGCGCTGTTCAAACTCTACCCCTGGGAAGAGATGGCCGATGATGCGTTCGGCGAGGTCATTCCCCAATTAAATACCCACTGGTTTGAGCCCCCCTGGAAGGCCATTCTTTCCAATAAGGGAATTTTGCCCCTGTTATGGGAACACTTTAAAGGCCATCCCAACCTGTTACCGGCCTTTTTTGAAACCTCCGAAAGCCCAGCGCTGCCAGCTGGCTGGGTACGCAAACCATTCTTCTCTAGGGAAGGCAGTAATGTGGAACTGATCACGCCTGCAGGCCAGCGCGAAGCGGTTGGCGGCCCTTACACCGACAGCCCCTGGATTCGCCAGGCCTACCACCCGATGCCGCGCTTTGGTAACAATCACGCGTTAATCGGCAGTTGGGTCGTGGGCGACCGCGCATGCGGCATGGGTATTCGCGAAGATGTTGGCCGCATCACCAAAGACTCCTCCTGCTTTGTTCCCCATGCCATTGTATAAAAGCGCCCTCTCATTCTCGCTGACAAAAACTGGACATCTCTCATAAAAAAAGCTGAAATCATGATAGCTGATTTAAGTGTTACTCTTACGCGCAGAGTAGCAGAAACCTCATCACCTCTTTACCCTGAGCGTTACTTAATAGTGTTGTTGCGAGCCACGCTGCGCTATCAGGGCCAGCGCTTTGCACTGCTCGGCAGCGCAGTAAGTGAAATTTTACCCAGCGATCAGCCTGTCTATTACGTCCCAGGGCTTCCCGCCTCGACCGAGGGCGTGCAGCACTTGCGCGGTAAGATTGAATCGGTCATTAGCCTGAATTCACTGCTCGGTTTACCGACGCCAGAAGCCCCGCCTAGCGGCATGATTTTATTAGTCAACGCGGCAGAAATTCGAAGCGGCGTCCGCATCGAGCCGCTGGTTGACCTTGCGCGATACGCCAACCGCCAGTACTTGGCAGTTGGGGGTGAATGGCGAGATTACGCTACAGCAACTACCCGCCAAGTCACTTTACCCATTACCAACACTGCTCCAGTCCCGCCATCACTCACCTGCACTATGCGGCGTTACCTTCGTTGGGGAGCAATTGGTACTACTGCTGGATGCAAACAAGCTAAGTCTTCAAAAGCCCTAGCCAGCCAACCATAAACAGCTAATCGTATCGCCTTCTGCTATTTCGCTGTGGGGCGGAATCACCGCGAAGGCGTCCGCGTTGATGCACGACGAAAGCACGCCAGAATTCTGGTCCTCAAACGCCACTGCGGTCACGCCGCGAGGCGTAAATGTCAGCGTTACTCGCATATAGTGCTCGCGAGGCCCCGTCGAGGTGGCAAACCCAGCGTTAGCGGTAATGTTTGGCAGGGCACTCAGTGCCCGACAGTTCAGCATTGCCCCCAGCAACGGACGCAAAAAAAGCCAAGCCCCGACAAAACCTGAAACCGGGTTGCCAGGCAGGCCCACAAAACGCGCCTGACTGCCATCAGAGCGAGGCAAACGGCCTAGTGCCAGCGGCTTACCGGGACGAATGGCGAGCTTCCACATATCGAGTTGGCCAATCGCTTCCAGCGCTGCTTTGACGTGATCCTCTTCACCAACACTCACGCCGCCGGTGGTCACTACTAAATCCGTTTCATCGGCAGCAGCCGTTAACAGTTCAACGGTGCGGGCATAGCTGTCTGGCACGCTAACGGTGCTGACCACGTCGGCGCCAAAATTTTCCAGCAAGCGCTTGAGCATCGGCCGGTTGGAGTTATACAGCTGGCCCGGCTTTAACGGTGTGCCAGGATCGATGATCTCATCACCGGTCGAGAGCAGCGCCACACGAGGCCGTCTGCGCACGCTCACTTGCGTCACGCCTTGGCCTGCCAAGTGGCCCAGTGCCGCCGCTTCGAGGCGCTCACCCGCCTTTAATAGTACGCTGCCCTGGCGCACGTCACGGCCGCGGCGGCGAACGTTATCGCCCGCGGGAATGTCGGTAGGCATGCGCGCCGATTCGGCCTCTACCTCAACGCGCTCTTGCATCACCACGCAGTCCGCACCGGACGGTATCTCACCGCCGGTAAAAATTCGTGCGCAACTGCCGGGCGCAAGCGCCTGGGCCGGTGTGCCTGCCGCAATGCGCTGGCTCACCGGTAGCCATTTTCCAGCATCGGCAGCGCGCAAGGCATAGCCATCCATCGCGCTATTATCAAACGGCGGTACATCCATTTGCGCGGTCACAGCTTCAGCAAGCACACGCCCCGCTGCAGCTTCTAGCGAAACGCTCTCTGCGCTGAGTGCACTAACGTCTGAAAGAAGCGCTTCCAACGCGGCTGAAAGCGGCTGTAAATCAGCCATGTTGCCCCCGGCCTGGGATGACCAGGTTGGCGAAGTTGCAAGGCTTGTGGCGGCTATCCAATTGTTCAGCCAGTATGCCATCCCAGCCGGTGCGACAGGCGCCGGTGGAGCCCGGCAAACAGAATATTACCGTGGCGTTGGCTAAACCGCCTAGGCAGCGGCTCTGGATAGTCGAACTGCCGATCTCTTCCCCGCTGAGTTGGCGAAACCGTTCACCAAAGCCTTCAATGCGCTTGTCGAGTAGAACGGATATGGCTTCGGGGGTAGAGTCTCGGCCGGTAAAACCGGTGCCGCCCGTAGTGATCACTACCTGTACGTCTGCATCGGCTATCCAAGCGGCGACCACCGCGCGAATGCGATAGACATCGTCAGGCACAATGCGCTTTTCGGCCAGCGTGTGGCCTGCGTTGGTTAGCCGTTCCACCAGGGCTTGACCACTTCGATCCGTCTCCTCGTTACGGGTATCAGAGACCGTTAACACCGCAATATTCAGCGCTACCATTGGCTCCATGAGCTTACTCCTTCGTGCCTTTTCGGGCTTGCCGCGCGTCTAGCGCTGCCAGTTGTTCCGGCGTCGCCTTACCTTGGTAAAGCTCCTTCCACTCGCTATAGGGCATGCCATAGACATACTCGCGGGCCTCTTCATAGTTAAGCGATTCATCTTTAGCCTCAGCGGCGGCGACCAGCCACTTGGATAGGCAGTTGCGGCAAAAGTCCGCCAGGATCATTAGATCAATGTTTTGTACGTCTTTGTTATCGTCCAGGTGTTGTAACAAGCGACGAAACGCAGCGGCTTCAAGCTCTGTACGTGTCGAGGGGTCCAATTCATCAAACGCTGACATTACCGTTCCTTTAACAAAATGATGTGGGTTCAGCATAACAAAAGACACCGCCGGAAGGCGGTGTCTTAGGTGTTAATCATGGGTCGTTAACTGGGACGAGGCGCCGATGGCTCGCTGCTGCCACCAGCTGATTTTCGAGTAGCTACCTCTTCTTCCGATAGCGTCTGGTCTTTGACCTCTTCATACCACAGGTTGTGGTGCTCCTTCGCCCAGGTCTCATCGACGTAGCCGGTGGTCATCCCCTCTAGGGCGCCCTCGGTGCCTAACGTACCGATGTAAATATGGCCAAAAGAAACGGCCGTTAGCCCCAATGCCCCCACCGCGTGGATAATATTCGCCCACTGCATGGTGTCGCGGCCTTGATTGAAGTTGGGGAAGTCAAGCACAAACCCGCTGGCGATCACCAATAGGCCTACCGTTGCCAACAGCCAATACCATGCTTTTTCGCCGCCATTGGCAAAGCCTGCGTCAACATGCTTTTTGCCAATCATGCCGCCGCCTTTCTTGAACCATACCCAGTCGTGCTTTTTGGGAATGTTCTCTTTGATCAGACTGACCAGCAGGATCACCAGCAGAATGCCAAAAATTGGTCCCAGGTAATTGTGCAGCACTTTTGTGGCCGCGATCATCCATGCCCAAATCCCATCGCCAAACAGGGGCCGGAACACGAACTTGCCGAACAGCAGCGTCATGCCGGTCAGCGCCAGAATGATAAACAGCGTGGCTACCGTCCAGTGCAGCGCGCGCTTCATTAGCGTCCAGCGCAATAGCAAACGACCTGTCCGCGGTGCTTCAAGCTCCTTACGTCCCACAATGAAGTAGAACAGAGCGATCAGCGCCGCCATGCCAAATACGGCAATCAATCCAAAGGGTGACACCCAGCGGTTACGAATTTGCCGCCAGGTCTCGCCGCTTGAGTTGATCAGACTGTAGTTACTGTCAGCGCGTGAATCACGGTAGTTGGGGCCGGTTTCTCCACTGCGCACTTGGCGCCACTGGTCCGCAGTAATACCGGGCGCAGCGGTGGTCATTTCGCGGTCGGGGTCCGCTTGGGCCACCGCCACTTGCGTAAAGCCGAGACTTAGCACCAGAGCAAGCGCCACCAACGTAAAGCGCCAAATACCCAGTGCGAGCCCTTTACCTGAGCGTGGCACCCTGCCGGGTGCCTGTGCAGTCAACAGGTTCATGACACGCCTCCTTACCCTTTATGGGCAGCATCATAGGCTAGGTTGTCGGCACTGGCCTGAGGGTTATTGGACCAGGCGCCATCTTTATGGCCGCGGTGAACTACCCGCTGGCGGAAGATGTCGGCAACGTCTTGGGCATCGCCCGCCAGTAGCGCTTTGGTAGAGCACATTTCGGCACATAGCGGCAGTTTGCCTTCGGCAATGCGATTGGAGCCGTACTTCTCGTACTCCTCTTCTTTACTTTCGGCAGGGCCGCCCGCACAGAAGGTGCATTTATCCATCTTGCCACGTTCGCCAAACGCATCCTGCTGGGGAAACTGCGGAGCGCCAAACGGGCAAGCGTAGAGGCAGTAGCCACAGCCAATGCAGAGATCTTTGTCGTGCAGCACGATGCCATCATCGGTCTTGTAGAAACAGTCGGTCGGGCAGACGGCCATGCAGGGGGCATCGTCACAGTGCATGCACGCAACAGAAATGGACATTTCATCCGCTTCACCGTCGTTCAGTGTCACTACGCGACGGCGCTGAATGCCCCATTCGACATCGTTGGCATTTTTACAAGCGGTGACGCAGCCGTTGCATTCAATGCAGCGTTCGGCGTCACACATAAATTTCATTTGAGCCATGTTGTTCTCCTCATGCCGGTGCGGGATGGCTCCCGCACCGTCGTGCTGTCAGGTCGGTCGGTCTTTTTTCTAGACTCAGTTTTTCTAGACTCAGGCGCGCTCAATGCGGCAAATGGTGCACTTGGTCTCTTGCATCAGTGTCACCGGGTCGTAACCGTAGGTGGTGGCGGTGTTGGCCGCCTCACCGATGACGTAGGGAACAGTCCCCTCCGGATAACGGTCGTGCAAGCTTTCGCCTTGGAACATGCCGCCAAAGTGGAACGGCATAAACGCGACGTTACGATCAACACGAGGCGTGACCAGCGCTTTTACTTTCACTCGGCCCCCTTCAGCCCCTTCGACCCAGACCTGATCGCCATCGGCAATACCAAGGTCGTTGGCATCCGCCGGGTTGATCTCGACAAACATCTCCTGCTGCAGCTCAGCAAGCCACGACATGGAGCGCGTCTCTTCGCCGCCACCTTCGTATTCAACCAGTCGCCCAGAGGTGAGGATCATTGGATACTCGCCGCTGTTGTCGCGATCCTGAATGGTTTTATACATGGTCGGCAGACGCATGATGGAGTCGAAGTCGTCCCAGGTAGGGAAGCGTTCAACCAGATCACGACGCGTGGTGTAAAGCGGTTCGCGATGCTTTGGTACCTGGTCAGGGAAGGTCCAGACCACGGCGCGTGCCTTGGCGTTGCCGTAGGGCGCACAGCCATGTTCAATGGTGACACGCTGGATACCGCCGGAGAGGTCGGTTTTCCAGTTTTTGCCTTCCGCCGCCTGCTTCTCATCGGCAGTTAGGTCGTCCCACCAGCCCAGGTCTTTGAGTAGTTGGTCGTTGAACTCTGGATAGCCGTCGTCGATATCACCGCCTACAGGAGCGGAGCCTTCCGCCAGCAGGTTAACACCGTCACGCTCGATACCGAATCGGGCGCGGAAGCCCATCCCGCCTTCCATTACCGGCACGCTGGTGTCGTACAAGTTCGGCGAACCGGGATGCCTAAACTCTGCGGTGCCCCAGCAGGGCCACGGTAGACCGTAGTAATCGCCATCTGCCGGGCCACCTTGAGCGCGCAGGTTCTCAAAACTGAACGTGTGCCAGTTTTTCTGATGCTCCTTGAGTCGCTCTGGGCTTTGCCCGGTGTAGCCAACCGTCCACATCCCGCTGTTAATTTCGCGCAGAATATCGTCAATGAGCGGCTCATCACCGTTCATCTGATAGTTTTTCACCAGCTCATTACCGAAGCCCAGCTTGCGAGCAAACAGATACATGATTTCGTGGTCTGGCTTGGACTCGAAAAGCGGCTCGATCACACGGTCACGCCACTGAAGCGAGCGATTCGTCGCGGTAACGCTACCAGTAGTTTCAAACTGGGTGGCGGCGGGCAATAGATAAACACCGTCGGTGCGGTCGTGCATAACGGCGGCAACAGTGGGATAAGGGTCGACGATGACCATCATTTCCAGTTTCTGCATCGCTTTCTGCATTTCGACGCCACGGGTCTGGGAGTTAACCGCATGGCCCCAGTAGAACATCGCTTTTAGCGCGGTACGCTGAGAGATATTCTCGTCGTCTTCGAGCACGCCATCGACCCAGCGCGATACGGTGATACCCGCGGTGTACATGGGCTTACCATCGGCATACTCGGTATCGTCATAGCGGCCTTTAAGCCACTCGTAATCGAGATCCCATACCTGCGCCCAGTGCTGCCAGGCACCTTCCGCCAAGCCGTAGTAACCCGGCAGCGAGTCGCAGCCAAGACCAAGATCAGTCGCACCCTGCACGTTATCGTGGCCACGCAGGATGTTGGCACCACCACCGGCGACACCAATGTTGCCCAGCGCCAGCTCAAGAATGCAGTAAGCGCGGGTATTATTGTTGCCGGTGGTGTGCTGGGTGCCGCCCATGCACCAGACCACGCAGCCAGGCCGATTGTCGGAGAGGCGTTTGGCGACATCGTACATCTCGGCTTCGGGTACACCGGTCACTTCTTCCACGACGCTGGGCGGGAAGTTGGCCACTTCGGCACGCACCTCGTCCATCCCATAAACACGCTGATTGATGTACTCGTTATCTTCCCAGCCGTTCTCGAAAATATGCCACAGCAGGCCCCAAATATACGCTACATCCGAGCCAGGCCGCAGACGTACGTACTTGTTAGCCTTGGCGGCGGTACGGGTAAAGCGTGGATCGGCGACGATAATGTCGCAATTATTGCGCTCTTTCGCGATAAGGATATGTTGCATCGCCACCGGGTGGGCTTCACTGGGGTTAGAACCAATGAACAGAATCGCCTTACTGTTATGCATGTCGTTGAGCGAGTTGGTCATCGCCCCGTAACCCCAGGTGTTCGCCACGCCCGCCACCGTCGTGGAGTGACAGATACGTGCCTGGTGGTCAGTGTTGTTGGTACCCCACAGCGAAGCAAGCTTGCGCATCAAGTACGCCTGCTCGTTATTGAACTTCGCCGAGCCCAACCAGTAAACGCTGTCCGGGCCGTGCTCTTCTCGCAGTTCGAGCAGCTTGTCGCCGATTTCGTTAACGGCGTCTTCCCAGCTCATGCGCTCCCACTCACCGGCCACAAGTTTCATCGGGTACTTAAGACGACGCGTTGAGTGACCGTGCTGGCGCAGCGAGGCGCCTTTCGCGCAGTGTGCGCCACGGTTAATGGGGTGATCAAAGGCGGGTTCTTGCTTGGTCCAAATGCCCTCTTGAACTTCGGCATAAACGCCACAACCTACTGAACAGTGGGAGCAGATGGTGCGTTTGACCTCTACTGGAGAGTCCAGCACGGGGGTTTTGTCGGCCGACTCGGCGCGCCGCATCATCGGAGCGCCCATGAAGCCCACAGCAGCCACACCGCCGGTGGCTGCACCGCTACGCTTGAGGAATTGGCGGCGGGAAATACCCAGCCCGGAGGCCTTGGGGGTGTCTGTTTTGCGAGTTAAGCGCATGGCAAATCTCCTGGCATTCCGCCGTCAGTCACGCAGCGAGGCGTAGTAAGCACGGACGTGATCAGTCTCACGGTAGTTAACCGCTTGTTTTTCTTTTTTCACCGGGGCAGTATCAGCCTGAGCCAGGGTGACATGACCGACGGCCGCCGCAGCGCCTGCAGCGGCGGTACCCAACCCTACGGTTTTCATAAAACGGCGGCGCTCAGAATTGTGTGGCTGGTGCATGGGTTTCTCCTCTTGCATGCTTTTTATACAGGGCCTTTTAACCGGGGCTTTTATAAAGAGCTTTTGATTATTAAGAGCTTTTAGCTTTTTATTATTAGGTTGCTGCTGTTATCAATGGCTTCGGGTTTCCACCCTCAGCTCTTCTCTCAGGCTTAGCACGATACTGCCTGTGCCGTCAGTGTTAACGTTCAACGATACGCACTGGCGTATGGCCCACATCTACTTGCATGCGAGCCTCTTCACTCTCCATAAAAGCGCTACCTAACTGCCCCAGCGCTGCATAGAAAGCGGTGTCTACCTGCCCTAGGTCAGCAAAACAGCTGGCCGCCCAAGGGGCTAAATGTTGGCTAAAGAAATAGGCCTGCTCGTGACTGGCAGAGTCGATCAGCATCGCCATGACTTCGCATAGTGCAGCCAAGTGATCTTCAGGATCCCGGGTATGCTCACTACGTTCAAAGCCGAGTGCTCTTAAATCCTGGCGCAGCGCCACTAGCGCTGCTTCCATCAATTCGCCATTGCGGTACCAAGAAGCATAGGGCACGACTTCACCCTGAATCACACCGACCAAAAGGCGGAAATGGGCTTGCTTTAGTCGCTCGCTGTCAGCGCTCTTAGCGGCGCCTGACAGTGCATGCCAGCACTCGGCTAAGCGACTGCCGTCTTGTTCAATATCCAGTTCAGCCAACCAATCTAACAACTCGGTATCGGGCGCCTGACGCAACAAGGTGGCCAATAGCCGATAGATATCGCCGCGTAGCGCATCCGCTTCATTCAGCGTGGGCAGTGCATCCGTCATCGGCTTATACCTTCAGTTGCGCGTCGGGATCGCGGATCATGGTTTTCCAGACATCTTTTACCCGGCAGTCCTCGCACATTTCCAGGCGAATCATGGCATCACCTGCAAAGTAAGGATGGTTGGCCAACTTCTCTTTAATAGTAGCTACCGTGCTGACAGTGGCAAACGGCTTGCCGCAGTTGATGCATGCAAAAGCGGCTTCCTCGTGGCAAATATGACGCGTGTCACGGGCACTGGATGCCAAGAAACCAGGCAGCAGCGTAATCGCATCTTCCGGGCAGGCTTGTTCACATAAACCACACTGCACACAGTCAGCTTCCAGAAAGCTAAGTGCAGGCGTTTTACCGCCTGACTTGAGTGCCGGGGTGGGGCAATTACTAACGCAGGCGTGGCAAAGCGTGCAGGCATCGCTGTCGACTTGAATGGCACCATACGCAGCGCCCGCCGGTACCGCGGCCCGCTGCTCGTCAGGGTTACCCAACTCTGCTAACCGGGCCAGCACACGGTTCAAGCGTGCACGTTTTTCTGGCTCTGGCAGGTTAAGCGGCGCATCGGTCAGCGGCGTACCTACCGGCAGTGCGTCGCGCGCGGCCCCATCGGCAATCTCGATCAACGAGACCCTCGCGCGGTCATGGCCCAGCGCTGCTAATAAGGCATGCGCTTGGGCGACCTGAGCGGTCAAAAAAGCACTCAAGCGGGCGGGCATCCCCGGATGCAGTTGAATACGCACTTCGGCGGCACCAGCAGCCAGCGCCGTTAGCCACTGGTCGTGGCCGGCGGCGCCTAACTCTTCTAGCGGTGCATCAATGACATGCCCGGCGGGTACTACCCCGGCAGCACGCTCGGCGTCTTGGGACTCATGGGTAACAAAACGCAGCACCGGCACTTGACCGCCGGCTTCACGGTAAGCCGCTAACCACGCGGAGAGCGTATCTTGCTGGCGGCGTGTTTCCGGTAAGCGAAACTCAATGGCCCCCGTGGGGCACGCGCTGGTGCAACTTCCCACGCCTTGGCAAAGGTAGGGGTCAATCTCAATGCGAGACTCAATACGGCCTTTAACACTGGAAATAGCATCCGCTGGGCATACATCCAGGCAGCGGGTACAGCCAATGTTACCGCTGGTGGAGTGGGCGCACAGGTCGCTATTGACCTGGAAATAACGCGGCTTGTCGAACTCACCCACTAGCCCCACAAAACTGTCGAGGATCTCGCTGCGTTGCTCAACATCTTGCCACTGCATGACGACATAACCCGGAGGCGGTAGCTCCCAGCGCTGGGTATGAGTGGTTGACGCAAGATCGAGAATTAGATCGAAGCTGTCGCGCTCAATCAACGCGCGGGCAAGATCCAGCGGCGCATCTTCCTCGTCAAGCTGAACGCGAAAAGCCCCGAGATAACCATTGATGCGCAGCTGGGCCAATTGATGGCTGCTAAGCGCTTGGGTGACAACCGGTTCGCTGGCGACGGCTGTATCTGCTATCTCGCTGTCCTGGCCATGGGCGGCAGGCCCGGTCATTAGCAGCGTGAGCGAGGCCAGACCGCGGCCTTGAAGCGCGCGCGCAGCAGCGTTTACGTCAGCGGAAGTACCTATCAACAGGGCATGACCACGGCTGTGATAAGTCACATTGGCAGGCGTTAAGTTGGCAGGCCAAGAGATACGTCGGCGTACCGTTTCTCGAGCCTCGGCATTACGCTGGTCGTCTACAGACGCCAGTTGGATTCGTTGATTCATGCATTCTCACGGTCAGTGAATAATTCTTATTATATTTTTGAGTTATATATTTAACTATTGTGGCATAACAATGTGCGGAAACTAAGTTAAGCCTATGGCGAAAACCACTATTTGCCAAATTAATTACCGTCAACGCTTCCAACGCTTGAGCTATCAGCATCATTCAATGCTTTGTTTTACATCTACTTTCAACAAAGGCTAGGTGTTTTTTTCTCGGTCAGATGAATAATCAGACTGGTCGTCTAGTGAGGCATTTTTTGAGCTGCTGTCCTCAGCAGGTAGAGACGCTTCTTGCTCGCCGATGTCTTTTGCGCGCTCGGGTTGGGTGTCAGTTACTTGTTTATCGACGGCTTCTTCTACTTTATGTGTCCACTGGCGAAGCTTACCGGCAAGTTCTGACGACATCGGTTTCAGCAGTTTATGGTAGTCGGCGTCGTAATCGTCTAAACCATCGCGCACGTTGTAGTTACCGGTGGCCCAAAGCCGCTTAAGCGCTTGACGACGCAAAGCACCGCTGACGCCCGGCACCATGTACGCGCTGAAGTCACTGCCCGCTTGCAGCGTCTCAGGGTCTGGCAAGGTGTGGTCTAAGCTGCCGGGTTCAGGCGCCTGCGCAGGCGGTGTCAGGGGGTGTTCATTCTCCGCCTCAAGCTGACCGGCCTCATCATGAAACGCCGCTTCTGGGTCAGCGGGCAGGTCATCAATGGCCGACGCCTCTTCTGTTTCAACGTTGCGCTTCAACCGCGACCAGCGTTCCAAGCGGCTCATTACGGCTGCTCCTGGGTAGGCGTATCTTTGGCACGTCCCGCCCCTTTGCGTTTTTTCTTGCGCATTTCCATCGGCGCTTCTCCATGACGTGCCAGATAGCTCTCAAGCCAAACCTGAATGGCCAGTGGCATGGCGGCTTCCAGCACCTGCTGCTCGCCGTCCATCCAACCGGCCGCCACGTCCTGGCTGGCGGTGATGGCATCTGGCTTGGGTGTTTGCCCAGAAAAGCCTGCCCGCACAAATAATCGCGGCGTAGTCGATGTTAAATTGAACCGGTAAGCAGCACGCTCGGTCATCGAAAGCTGTAGATTGACCACATTGTCACCCTGATCGCTCAGCGCAAGCTCTGCTATGCGCCACTGGGTCAGCGTAAAACGTTTCACCTGCTTGGCCTCAGCCACCAAGGTAATACTGATTGGGCGTAAGTTATCGCTCATAATTTTAAATACCCTGAACCTTACATGGATGGCACGTGAAGAAATGGCATTCGAAAAAATCGTCGTTAGAAAAAACGCACAGATAAGGATAGCGCTTGAATGGGTAGACAAGTAAGCATCCCCAGCGCCATCATCGTCAACCCTGTCGTTCTGCGAGAACTCTTTTGTGAGGTTCATGGATGCCCGCCCTTCAGCCTACCCTTCAAATAAGCCGAGCCCGCCTACCGGCCACCACCGAAATCAGTATCGTTGATGAATACGGCGATACGCGCCAGCAGGCAATCGCCGCTGAACGGGCACTCACCGTGTACCTTAATAAGCGAGAGATCGTCACACTGATGACGCTGGGCGATGATCCGGAAGCATTGGTCGTGGGTTATCTACGCAACCAAGGCCTGTTGCGTGCCGCGGCTGACTTAGCCGCCGTGCAGGTCGATTGGGAAGTAGAAGCCGCGGTCGTGATCACACGCCACTTACCCGAAGATTTAGAGGCGCGGTTAAGCACTCGTACCGTCACGACTGGCTGCGGCCAGGGCACGGTCTTTGGTAAGCTACTCGATCAAACAGCGCTCACAGCACTACCCAAGACTCAATTGACACAATCATCGCTCTATCAACTACTGCAAAATCTTAACGCCTATAATGAAACCTACCGTAGCGCAGGCGCCGTTCACGGCTGCGCACTTTGCCGTCAAACCGAGGTGCTCGACTTTGTCGAGGATGTTGGTCGGCACAACGCGGTAGATACGCTAGCAGGGCGGCAATGGCTACAACAAGCCGGCAGTGCCGATGCCGACATCTTCTACACCACCGGGCGACTGACGTCTGAAATGGTACTGAAAGTGGCGCAAATGGGCATTAGCGTGCTGGTCTCGCGCTCCGGCGTTACCCAAAAAGGCGTTGAACTGGCCGAACGCTTCGGCGTCATGCTGATTGCCCGCGCTAAAGGCCGCCATTTTCAGGCTATTAATACCCACAATCGCCTGGCGTTGGATGCGATACCTAATCGTCCGCCCCAGACTCGTTCATCGAAAGAGGCAAGCTCATGATTCCCACTCACGAACTCACCGGCATGATCCTCGCGGGCGGCGAAGGGCGCAGAATGGGTGGCCGTGATAAAGGACTTGAGCCGTTCGCCGGCCTGCCGTTAGTCGGCCATGTCGTCAAACGCCTTAAAGGCCAAGTGGCTGAGCTGCTGATTAACGCCAACCGCAATGCCGACGCTTACCATTTCTTTGCCGATCGCGTGATTGCCGATAAAGAAGCGGGCTTTAAAGGCCCTTTAATGGGTATCTATAGCGGCCTTTGTGCGGCCAAAACGCCTTGGCTGCTGGTGGTTCCGTGCGACTCCCCCGCCCTGCCTGACGACCTAGTCGCACGCATGGTGGCAGGCATTGGTGATCATGATATAGCCGTCGCCTTTGATGGTGAGCGGTTGCACCCTGTCGTTGCGCTGCTGCGCACCTCGCTGGCCGATGATTTGGCCGCAACGCTTGCCGAAGGCGAGCGCAAGATTGACCGCTGGTACGCTCGCCATGCTTGGTGCAAAGTCGATATGTCGGATTGTCCCGACGCATTTGCCAACCTGAATACCGAGGAAGAGAAATTGCGCCTGGAAGCGGTGCTGCTGAAATCCTCTACGAAGGAGCCCAGATGACGCTCTCCTGTTTTGACCTTGGCGAGCGGATGCTCAGCGTTGACGAGGCGCGGCAAGCACTCGCTACGCTGATCGAATGCCCGCTAGACAGCGAACAGATTTCGCTGGCGCAGGCTCACGGCCGACGTTTGACAGCCGCCATACAGGCCCCGATCAACGTGCCGCAAAATACCAATGCGGCCATGGACGGTGTGGCGTTAGCCCTGCCCAAAGAAGGCGTTGGCGTCAAGCAAACGTATTGGCCGCTGGCCGGTGAGGTGTTGGCCGGGCAGTATCGCCGTGAGTTAGTACCTGCTGGCCACTGTGTCCGCATTACTACTGGCGCGCCATTGCCGCCGGGCACCGATACTGTGGTGATGAGTGAACAGCTGCGCGAACCGTTAGACGATAAGCCTGCGCATATGATCATTGAATCTCCAGAGCTCCTCAAGCATGGCCAGCATGTTCGCCAAGCTGGGGAAGACATTGCCATCGGCGAAATGGCGCTACCTGCGGGGGCGCGGCTCGATGCAGCGGCGTTAGGGCTGATCGCCGCATTAGGCTATGCCGAGGTAGCCGTCTATAAACGGCCCAAAGTGGCGATTTTTTCCACGGGCAACGAAGTCACAGCCCCCGGTGAAGCGCTGCCGGAGGCAGGTATTTATGACGCCAACCGTTTTACGTTGATCGGTCTGCTTAACGAGCAAGGCGCCGAGGTCATTGATCTAGGCATCCTGCCCGACGACTTAGAGGCAACCAAAACGGCGCTGCAGCAGGCCGCTGATCAGAGCGATTTAGTGATTACCAGCGGCGGCGTGTCGGTGGGTCAAGCCGATTTTACCCGCACCGCACTGGAACAACTGGGCCGCCTGGCATTTTGGCGCGTGGCGCTGCGACCAGGCCGCCCCATGGCCTGCGGCTGGCTAGGCGCAGCGCGCACGCCGCTTGTTGGCTTGCCCGGTAATCCGGTAGCGGTCATGGTAACCTTTCTACAATTCGTAATACCGCTGCTGGACCGGCTTCATGGGCAGCCCATGGCGCCACCCCATCGCCTGTTTGCGATCGCCGATAACCTATTAAAAAGTCGCTTAAAGCGTACTGACTTTATTCGCGGTGTTTACCATACTGATGAGAATGGACAGTTACACGTACACAGTACCGGCGCACAGGGCTCAGGTATTTTAACCTCAATGGTAGCTGCTAACTGTTTAATCGAACTTGCCGACGACCAGGACGGCGCGCAACCAGGAGAAGTGGTCAACATACAACCACTAACGGGATGGCTATGATCGAGCAACGACCGACTCAACAACCCGCTACCCAGCAACTGATCGACGACTTTGGCCGACGCATCAGCTATGTGCGGATATCGGTTACCGATCGCTGCGATTTCCGCTGCGTGTACTGCATGAGCGAGGAGATGACATTTCTACCCCGCGCCCAGGTACTCACGCTTGAAGAGATCGCCATGGTGGCCCGCGCCTTCACCGAGCTTGGCGTCGAGAAGATCCGCCTGACCGGTGGCGAGCCGCTGGTACGCCGCGGCATTGAGCAATTGGTCGATGAAATCGGGGCAATGCCAGGCCTTAATGATTTCACCATGACCACCAACGGCGCCAGCTTGCGCAAGCACGCCAAGCAGCTATATACCAGTGGCCTTCGGCGGCTGAACATTAGCCTGGATTCGCTGAATGCTGAGCGCTTCAAACAGCTCACCCGCACGGGCGATTTAGCCAAAGTGATTGACGGCATCCATGCCGCCCAGGAAGCAGGATTCAAGCGTATCAAGCTCAATGCGGTCATCTTGAAAGGGCGTAACGATGACGAGGTGGTCGATTTGGTGACCTTTGCCCGCCAGGAAGGCCTCGATATTAGCTTTATCGAAGAGATGCCACTGGGCGATGTATCGGATCACTCACGCGCGGAAACGTTCTATTCTAGCGATGATGTTCAGTCGCTAATTGAAACCCGTTATCCGTTGACGCCTACGACCGAAACGACTTCTGGCCCTTCGCGTTATTTCAAAATGACCGATAGCGACAGCCGCATCGGTTTTATCTCGCCCCATAGCCACAATTTCTGCGATACCTGCAACCGTGTGCGGGTGACAGTCGAAGGCCGTTTACTGCTGTGTTTAGGCAATGAGCACTCGGTGGATCTTCGCGCTGTGCTACGTCGCCACCCCGGCAATATGCAGGCGCTGAAAGAGGCGATTATCAACGCCCTGCCGCTCAAACCAGAGCGCCACCACTTTACGACCGATGGTGACGTCCAAGTGGTGCGCTTCATGAACATGACAGGGGGCTAGACGTTGGCGGGGTTGGCAAAAAAAACGAAGAGTAACGTGCCGGTACATATCATTACCGGCTTTTTAGGTAGCGGCAAAACTACGCTTATCCACAGCCTGATCGAGCAGAAGCCTGTGGATGAAACGTGGGCTATCCTAGTCAACGAGTTTGGCCAGATCGGCATCGACCAAGCGATGTTCGATGCCCGCGATGATGTCGTTATCAAAGGCTTGCCCGGCGGCTGCCTGTGCTGCCAGCTCGCCTTTGTATTACAAGCGGCGCTGGTGAATTTATTGTCCCGCAGCCAGCCGGACCGGGTCATCATCGAGCCATCCGGCCTTGGCCACCCGGCAGGCCTCCTCGATTTACTGCGCGGTGATGCCTTCAGCGAAGTGGTAGAAGTGCGCGACATTATCGCCACCCTTGACCCGCGCCGGCTGGATGATCCCCGCGCAAGGCAACACGACACCTTCCGCGATCAGCTCGACATGGCCGATGCCGTGGCGCTGACCATGCTTGATCAGAGCACTCCCGAACAGCTCGACGCTGCTCACTCCTTTGTGGCTCAGCGCTGGCCACCACGCAAATGGGTGCATGCAGCCACGCAGGGCAAGCTTCCTTTTGCGCTATTAGCACAGAGCGGGCAGGCGAAAGGAAGTGATCTTAGCGTGCCCGCCAACCATCAACAGTTGGCGGCAACGCCAAGCCTAGAAGGCAGCTTTTTTGACTTCCCCCCGGCGCCAGGTAAGCCGCAGCGGGAAACCGGCGCCGCGTTGGGCTATACCAGCACCGGTTTACGCTGGCATCCCAGTGAACGCTTTGATCTAGATCGCTTGGCGACTTGCTTGGGAGAACTGCCTCCGGAAGCGCGCATTAAAGGCGTATTCCACACCAGCAGTGGTTGGAAGCGTCTCAATCGTGCACAAGGCACACTTAGCGTCGAAAGCAGCGCCTGGCGGCAAGACTCCCGCTTGGAAATTATCCTTCCCGATGCCCTGGCGCCTCATGACAAGACTATCGAAGCCCGCTTGCTCTCAATGGCGATGGTTTAAAGGGGGGGGGGGGGGCGAAGGTCCACAGGAGTGATTTAGTGACCTGCTATCAGTCTCTCAATCTCCTCGGCGGGGGCGGGGCGTCCAAACAGGTAACCTTGATAGGCATGGCAGTCATGCGCCAATAGCCACGCCTGCTGCGCCTCTGTTTCGACGCCTTCCGCGATTACCTCTAAGTTAAGACTCTCGGCCAGGACAATAGTACTCTCTACAATCGCTGCATTGGCTTGGCTTTCGAGCACCTGCTGAACGAACGATTGGTCAATTTTTAGCTGATCCAACGGCAACTGAGCCAAGTAAGCCAACGACGAGTAGCCGGTACCGAAGTCATCCAGTGAAAAGCGTATGCCGTGTGCTTTAAGGGCCAGCATTTTATCCCGCGCATCATCTCGCGCCTCCACGAACAATGATTCGGTCACTTCTAGCTTTAGCTGGCAAAGCGGCGCCTGGGCACGCGCAAAAGCCCTCTCCACACGCAACAAAAAGTCTTCGTCGCGGAACTGTAGCGGACTGATATTAACCGATATCGTCAATTGGCTTAGCCGCGGATGCTGTGCCCAATGCGCCAATTGCAAGCAGGCATTCTCCAATACCCACTCGCCCACTTCGTTAATCAGCTCCATGCTTTCCAAAAGCGGAATAAACTCGCCTGGAGAGACTATGCCTCGTTCCGGATGCTGCCAGCGCAACAATGCTTCAACACCGGTAATAGTACCGTGACGATCCACTTGAGGCTGGTAATAGAGCTGCCACTGTTTATTGGTCTGCGCTTGGCGCAAATCTGACTCTAACTTCACATGCGCCAGTAGCGCTGCCTGCATGGATGGATTAAAAAAACAAAGACTATGACGACCACTACTTTTGGCTTCAAAGAGCGCCATATCCACTTGCTGCAGGTAGTCGTCTACGCTGTACTCATTGCTGGCCATCATGGCAATGCCAATACTGCCGGTAACGATCACACTCTCCTTAGCGAGCGTAATTGGCTCATTGAGCGCTGCCAGCAACTTGTGCGCAATACGTTCAGCAAGCCGCGTGGTTTGCGCGTAATTGCTATCAATACCTTCAATGAGTACCGCAAACTCGTCCCCGCCCAGTCGCGCCAGCGTATCGGTATCGCGCAACATTTGTCCCATCCGCCGCGCCACACTCTGCAATAGTTGGTCTCCGGTATAGTGCCCTAGAGTGTCGTTAATCTGCTTGAAGTTATCGATATCAATGAAGAGCAATACGCCAAAGCGCTGATGGCGATGAAGCTCCTTGAGTGCGGCATCCATGCGGTCCATAAACAGCCGCCGATTGGCGAGCCCGGTCAACGGGTCATAGAAGGCGAGTTGATGAATCTCCTGCTCAGCGGCTTTGCGCTCGCTAATATCGCTCATGGTGGCCACGTAATGGGTCAGCGCCCCCTCTGCGCTGTGTACCGCGCTAATGGTGAGCCACTCAGGAAAGAGCTCGCCATTTTTACGCTGACTCCATATTTCTCCTTCCCAATTACCGGTTCTGCTAACGCTTTTCCATAGTCGACGATAAAACGTGGCATTTTGGAGCCCAGCGCTAAACATGCGCGGGTTTTTACCTATTATCTCAGTTTCGCTATAGCCGGTAATTCGCGTAAACGTCTCATTAACCTTGAGAATAGAGCCCCGCGCATCGGTAATAAGAATCCCTAAATGCGTCTGGAAGGCAGCAGCGGCAATTTGCGCCTCGGCCCGCGCCTGTTCACGCTCCTCGATTCGCTGACGCAGTTGATGCGCTAATGCTAAGCGATTGAGGTAGTGGCGAACCCCCCAGGCTCCTATCAGCGCAATCACACCCATTACAAGCGTTAGGATCAATGCACGCTGGCGCCACGCTGCCAACAATTCGTGTAGATCAATGCCTACCACCGCCAGCATGGGGTATTCACCTACTCGCTGAATGCGAAATAGACGCTCACGGCCATCAATAGGGGACACAGCGGTTAACGCGAAAGTGGCTTCGCCACTGGTTAGCCGCTGCACTGTTTCGGTACTTTCAATTTGCTTGCCAACCGTAAACTGCTCGCCGGGTAGCGGATAGCGAGCAATAAACTTTAAACCGGAATCGACCAGCGCAATACTTTCACCGTCGTAAACGCTCATCTGCTCAAGGGAGTCGGCAAAGAGTTCAGGAAGGATGCTAGACACTGTCACACCCGCAAAATCACCGGTGAAGGTATTGACGCGCCGACCATGGTACAAATAGAAGCGCTGATCGCTTTGAGACCAGTAAAGCGGCGTAATCTGTTCCTGCCGTTGGCTATGCTGAAATACTTTAAAAAAACGCGACTCGCCGATGGTCATACCCGCTGGTCGATCAGCTCTGCTGCTCGCAATTAAGCCACCTTCGGCATCGAATACGGCGACCTCATCAATCATCGAGACGTAGGCGGTTAGGTTTTCTAGTGAACGCCGTAATACCTGCGTATTATCACTTGTGGGCATGCCTTGTAACGCCAGGATTTCAGTGAGTCCAAAAAGGGCTTGTCCACTCTGTGCAAAGACCCCTATAGCCCACTCCGTCACGACATTGGCCCGCGCGGCAATGCGTGATTCAGCGGCCTTGATTTCCTGTCGGTACTGGGCGTTAAGCAGCCAGGCAAAAAGGAACGTCATAACGAAAAGCGCTGACAGATAAGCCGCCACCACGTTTCGCCGCTGGCGGCGGTAGGTAGGAGTAGCCTTCAATGTATTATCACTTACATCATTGGGAGTAACAGACATCGCACAGAGGCCTTATTCAGGTATCCAACCAGGACACCTGATACAGTGTAAAAAAACAGCAACGATACACCACACGCGCTGAGACGTGGCTTAAACCGATAGTGCCGGGGTGCTTATGGGTTGTATATCAGTTTTTATCACAGGCAATACGTTAAAAAGCGTGACGTTATAGGTTAAGAGGCTGCGTACTAAGGAATTGCTATGGCATCGCTGAGCCAAATGAGCGACTACGAGATTCGTCTCATTCGAATTTTCAAAACGGTGGTTGAATGCGGCGGTTTTACGGCAGCGGAAACCACGCTTGGCATCAGTCGTTCGGCGATTAGTCAGCACATGAACGATTTGGAAGGCAGGCTGGGGTTCTCACTCTGCCAGCGAGGCCGTAGCGGGTTTAGTTTAACCGAAGAAGGTAAAGAGATTTACCAGGCGGGTTTGACGCTACTTACCGCGCTGGAAACGTTTAAAAGCGACGTCAACGCCTTACACCATACCGTCAAAGGCGAGCTGAATATCGGCATTACCGATAACCTCGTCACGCTACCCGCGATGGACGTGACCCACGCGCTGGCAGCGCTCACTGCGCCTCATCACGAGGTAATGGTTCATATTCATATGGAGCCATCCGATGCGGTGATTCGGGGCGTGATGGACGGCCATTTACACGTCGGGGTGGTACCTGCAGTGAACTTGCCCACCAGCTTGGAGAGTCGACACCTCTATGACGAGCCTTCGTTCCTCTACTGCGCAGCCGGTCATCCGCTGTTTAGCGTGCCCAATGAGGCACTGAGCCTCGCCCAGCTCAACAACCACCCAGCGATTCGACCTCGCTACCCCCTACCCGATACCGCACGCCAAGCGCATGAAGCGCTCAATCTGCAAGCGTCTGCCTCTGATCGCGAAGGCGCGGCATTTCTGATCCTGACCGGGCGATTTATCGGTTTTCTACCCGAGCACGTCGCCGAACAATGGGTAAGCGCAGGCAAAATGCGCACCCTTCATGCCGACTCCCAGCACTACCGTGTTCCGTTTGTACTAATCACCCGCCACGACAGACGCCCCAATCGGGTGGTGGATGCGTTTCTGGGGTTTATCAAAGGTGCTGAATAGACACAGCAAATCTCAGCGCTCAGCCGAGATTTGCCCTATTCCCGCTTGCCCCGCCTAGGTATTAGGAGTGCTTGGATACCTCACTGGCCATGATGGGCGCAGGCCCCGCTTGGGTAGACGATGCCAACATTTGGCTCGCGACAAAATAAACAATGGCGCCTAGCGCAGAGCCAGTGAACCAGCCGTAATCGTAGAACCAGTTCATTGTACCGGTTAGCAGGGAGATCAAGGTAAGCAGTACTGGCACCCCAAACGCAATAAAGCCGGCCACATTCACCGCTGGGTAGGCGTGGTTGTCCAGATAAAGACTCGGCACATCCAAACGCTGTTTTTTAATTAGAAAGTAGTCGACCGCCATAATGCCCGCTATCGGGCCGAGTAGGCTGGAGTAACCGAGCAGCCAGTTGGAGTACATCTGCTCGAGTGACACGCCCGGAGGAATCACACCTGCCTTTTGCAGCAGATCGTAGCCCATCAGCAAAACACCCACCGCGCCGGTCATTAGCACGCCGCGGGTCTGATTAATCAGTTTGGGCGCAATATTCTGGAAATCATTGGTAGGCGAAACAATATTCGACGCTGTGTTAGTGGAAATCGTAGCAATGATGATCAGCAGCATCGCCATGACGACCCAGAAGGGGCTGTCGATATAACCAATCAGCCGCACTGGATCGGCAACGGTTTGTCCCACCAGCGTCTCAGACGCCGCAGTTAACACGACACCCAGGGCGGCAAAGAAGAACATTGTCAGCGGCAGTCCGATGATCTGGCCAGCAATCTGGTCTTTCTGGCTTTTGGCAAAGCGGCTGAAGTCAGGGATATTCAGTGACAAGGTGGCCCAAAACCCCACCATGGCGGTCAAACCCGCAAAGAAATAACCATAAACGGAAGCACCCTCTGGGCGTGACGGCGGCTGCGCCAGCAGCTCTGTCATCGACATGTTTGGCCACGCCCACATCATCAGCCCAACGCCCACTGCCAACAAAAGCGGTGCGGCCAAGGTTTCCAGCCATTTGATGGATTCTGCACCGCGGATCACCACATACAGGTTCATTGCGCCGAATACGAAAAAGCCAATTACCTCCCCCACGCCGCCAAGCGCCGCCCAGGCAGGAATTAACTCCGAAAGCAGCAAATGAATTGCCAAGCCACCGAACATGGTTTGAATACCGAACCAGCCACAGCCGACTAACGCACGCACCAAGCAGGGCACATTCGAGCCTAGAATGCCGAACGAAGAGCGCAGCACAACGGGGAAAGGGATACCGAATTTGGTGCCTGGAAACGCATTGAGCGTCAGTGGAATCAGCACAATCACGTTGGCCAGCAAGATGGCAAAGAGCGCCTCGCCAACGCTTAAGCCAAAGTAGGCGGTCAATACGCCACCCAGTGTATAGGTGGGAACGCAGATCGACATCCCGACCCACAGCGCCGCAATGTTCCACTTGCTCCAGGTGCGCTCGCTGGCCTGGGTAGGAGCAATATCCTCATTGAAGCGAGGACTATTGCGCACATCCTCACCGACTTTAAGTTCAATCAGCCCCTCTCTGTCGATCATCTGGGTTCTTGAGCCAGTCATTTTATTCTCCTCAGCAGCGATATTGCCGATCGCATTCACGGGTTCAGCTCTCGTTACAGCAATAAACATGCCTAAAAACAAAGCATGCCCGTTAACTTATTGAACAAAAAGCTGACTTAAATGACAGTTAGGCAATCACTCCCTATTAAATTGTTATTGTTTTAATCAACACATAGAAACTCCCCTAAAAAACATAGCTGGTTAAAAAAATAACGCACCAAAAAGATACATTAAATTTCAGAAAAATCGCAAATAACAATAATAACCAACTGATATTTATAACTATAAATAAATCACCATTTATGTGCATGCATTCACCAAATAAGTAAAATTGATGATAAAAGACAATATTTACATATAAAATCAATTAGTTAATAAAAACTAACGCCCATAGTAAAAAAACCTTGAAAAGCGACTGCATAAAGGACTATGTTCAAAAAGCTGTCAATTATGACAACTTTACTCATAACAATAATCCGTCGGCATTTAGCCGATGTCACTACACGCCAAGCAATCAACGCTAATGGCTCATCCATAGCGGCTCACAAACATTAGCAATACCTGATTACTGCGGACCGTTACTCCCACTACAAACGAGCCAACGGTTGGCGCGTAGGACACGAGAGGGCTTTTGTATGCAGAAAATGAAAATCGGCCTGATTCAAATGGGTCTAAAAACCAGTACGGATTTGGAACCGGCCGCGATTCGCGATGCCATGAACGAAGCGCACCTACCCATGATCCAGCAAGCGGCTGAGCAAGGTGTGCAGGTACTGTGCTTCCAAGAAGTGTTCAACCAACCCTACTTTTGCCCCAGCCAGGATGGCAAATGGTACGCCGCCGCCGAGCGCGTACCGGAAGGCCCCACCTGCCAAATGATGCAAAAACTCGCCGCCGAACACCGTATGGTCATTATCGTGCCGGTGTACGAAGAAACCGAGACGGGCGTTTACTACAACACCGCGGCGGTCTTCGATGCTGACGGTAGCTACCTAGGTAAATATCACAAAACCCATATTCCCCAAGTGGCCGGTTTTTGGGAAAAATTCTTCTTCAAGCCAGGCCAATCCAACTGGCCAGTGTTCGATACCACCTACGGCAAGATTGGCGTGTATATCTGCTATGACCGCCACTTCCCCGAAGGCTGGCGGGCGCTGGCGCTCAACGGCGCCGAGGTGATCTTCAACCCCTCAGCCACCGTCGCTGGGCTTTCCCAATATTTATGGGAGCTGGAACAGCCCGCTTCAGCCGCCGCCAATGGCTGCTTTATCGCTGCAATCAACCGTGTGGGCACCGAGGCACCCTGGAATATTGGCGACTTTTACGGCTCCAGCTACATCGTTAATCCGCGCGGCAAGATCGAAGCCCAGGCCAGCGACACCGACGACGAACTGCTGGTACACGAGATCGATCTGGATATGGTGCGCGAGGTGCGCAACAACTGGCAGTTCTTCCGTGACCGCCGCCCCGAGACTTATACCCGCCTCACCGACGGCGAATAAGCCGCAGCCAGCCATTATTGAGGGAGTGCATCATGAGCTTATTGATCAAGGGCGGCACTGTCGTCACCCACGCCGACACCTACCGCGCCGACGTACTCTGCGTCGATGGAAAAATCCATGCCATCGGCACCGATCTCGATATTCCCGAAGGCTGCGAGATCGTCGATGCCAGCCATCAACTGGTAATGCCCGGCGGCATCGACCCCCACACCCATATGCAGATGCCGTTTATGGGCGCGGTGGCCAGCGAGGATTTTTACACCGGCACCGCCGCGGCCATGGCGGGCGGCACCACGACCATTATTGACTTTGTGATCCCCAGCCCCGGCCAGTCGCTGCTGGAAGCCTTCGATACCTGGCAAGGCTGGGCGGAAAAAGCCGCCACCGACTTCGCTTTCCACGTGGCGATCACCTGGTGGGACGAGAGCGTGCGAGAGGAGATGGGCACCCTGGTAAGCGAGCACGGCGTCAACAGCTTCAAGCATTTTATGGCCTACAAAGGTGCCATCATGGCCACCGATGACATTTTGGTGGAAAGCTTTTCGCGCTGCTTAGAGCTGGGTGCGATCCCCACGGTACATGCGGAAAACGGTGAGCTTGTGTACCACATGCAGCAGAAACTGCTCGCCCAAGGCATTACCGGGCCGGAAGCTCATCCGCTGTCTCGCCCGCCGCAAGTGGAAGGCGAAGCCGCCAGCCGCGCTATTCGTATTGCCAGCACGTTAGGCGCGCCGGTCTATCTCGTCCACGTGTCTACCAAAGATGCCGTGGATGAAATCGCCTACGCCCGCCAGCAGGGCCATCCCGTATTTGGCGAGTGTTTAGCCGGGCATTTGGTGATCGACGACAGCGTGTACCAGCACCCGGACTGGGCCACGGCGGCCGCTCACGTGATGAGTCCGCCCTTCCGCCCTAAAGGCCATCAAGAGGCGCTATGGCATGGCCTTCAATCGGGAAACTTACAAACCACTGCCACCGACCATTGCTGCTTCTGCGAAGAGCAGAAAGCCGCCGGTAAAGATGACTTTACCAAGATTCCTAACGGCACCGCAGGTGTGGAAGATCGCTTAGCCGTGCTGTGGGACGAAGGCGTGAATACAGGCAAGCTCTCGCCCCAGGAGTTTGTCGCCGTCACTTCCACCAATACCGCCAAGATATTCAACCTCTACCCACGCAAAGGGGCGATTCAAGTGGGTGCCGATGCGGATATCGTGGTGTGGGACCCGAACGGCACACGCACGATCTCTGCCAAAACTCACCATCAGAACGTCGATTTCAACATCTTCGAGGGCAAAACGGTGCGCGGTATCGCTCGCCACACCATCAGCCAGGGCAAATGGACATGGCGCGACGGCGAACTGCATGCCGAGCGGGGCGCAGGACGCTACTTGAAGCGCCCCGCCTACCCCGGTGTATTCGAGCTGCTCGCCAAACGCGCCGAGCTGAATGCCCCTGTGGCGGTGTCGCGCTAACACCGGCCCTCATGAAGAATAGAGCAATGGAGAAACGACCGTGACCCATTCACTTGATCACCTGCCCAATGCAAAAGAGGTCGGCACCTACGACCCTGCGACTCTGGCACATAATTTCAGCGATCTTCACCCACCGCTGACGCCGCGTCAGGCCATCATCGAAAGCCAACGCTGCCTCTACTGTTATGACGCGCCCTGCGTCGAGGCCTGCCCGTCGGATATCGATATCCCAAGCTTCATACGCCAGATCGGCGAAAACAATATTAATGGCGCGGCGGAGACCATTTTGGAAGCCAACATTCTGGGCGGCAGCTGCGCCCGAGTTTGCCCTACGGAAATCCTCTGCGAGCGCAGCTGTGTTCGCAACCACGACGCCGAGTGCCAGCCGGTGCTGATTGGTTTGCTACAACGCCATGCGACTGACCACATGCAGTTTGAGAGTCACCCGTTCAAACGCGCCGCCAGCACTGGCCGCCACATCGCCGTGATAGGTGCCGGGCCTGCCGGGCTCTCCTGCGCACATCGCCTCGCCATGCTCGGCCACCAAGTAAGTATTTTTGAAGCGGAGCAAAAGCCCGGTGGGCTAAACGAGTACGGCATCGCCCGCTACAAGATGACCGATGACTTTGCCCGCAAAGAGGTCGCGTTTTTACTGGAGATCGGCGGCATCGATATCCAGTACGGGCAGCGCCTAGGGGAACACCTCACCCTCGATACGCTGCGCCAGCAGTACGACAGTGTTTTTCTAGGCCTGGGGCTCGGTGCCAGCCGTGCGTTGGGGCTCACAGGAGAAGACGCCCCTGGCCTGATGCCCGCAGTGGATTACATCAAAACCCTGCGCCAAACCGATGACTTGGGCAGTCTAGCCGTGGCCAAGCGCTGTATCGTGATTGGTGCGGGCAATACTGCGATCGATATGGCGACCCAAATGGCACGCCTGGGCGCTGCAGAAGTCACGCTAGTCTATCGCCGGGGCGTCGAAGCGATGTCGGCCACCGACCATGAACAGGAGATCGCCAAGGCCAACGGCGTGCGCATGATCACCTGGGCACAGCCCGACGAGATTCTGTTGAATGAGCAAGGCCGAGTGGCGGGCATGCGCTTTGCCAAAACCGCTGAGCAGGGAGGCCGCTTAGCGGCCACTGGAGAGACTTTTGAGATCGTCGCGGATGCCATTTTCACCGCCATCGGCCAGGGCTTCGAGGGCGAAAGTTTGCGTGACGCCACCGCGTCTGAACTCGCCCGCGACGGCGAACGCATCCACGTCAACGAGATGTTCCAAACCTCACTGCCCAACGTGTACGCCGGCGGCGACTGTGTAAAACCCGGCCAAGATCTTACCGTACAAGCCGTGCAGCACGGCAAGCTGGCGGCCCACGCCATTCATCAAGCGCTCACCGCCCAGCAGGAGGCAGCATGAACACGACACCTTTTACTCCTCTCTCTTTTCCAGGGAAGAAAAACAGCGACGACAGTGTGGTGAATGGCGTTGACCTGTCGGTGAATTTTGCCGGTATAAAAGCCCCCAACCCTTTCTGGCTGGCTTCCGCCCCACCCACTGACAAAGCCTATAACGTGGTGCGCGCTTATGAGGCCGGCTGGGGCGGCGTGGTATGGAAAACCCTGGGTGAAGAACCACCGGCAGTGAACGTTTCCTCGCGTTACTCGGCCCATTACGGCAAAAACCGCGAAGTGATCGGCTTTAATAATATCGAGCTGATTACCGACCGCTCGCTGGAGATTAACCTTCAAGAAATCACCCAGGTGAAGAAGGATTGGCCCGACCGAGCGCTGATCGTTTCTATCATGGTGCCCTGCAACGAGGAGGCCTGGGCTTATATCCTGCCGCTAGTGGAAGCCACCGGCGCAGACGGAATCGAGCTAAACTTAGGCTGCCCCCACGGCATGCCGGAACGCGGTATGGGCGCAGCAGTAGGCCAAAACCCCGACCTGATCGAGAAAGTCACCTACTGGTGTAAAAAACACTACTCGAAGCCAGTGATTGTGAAGCTAACGCCCAATATCACCGATATCCGCGTAGGCGCCCAGGCGGCACTGCGGGGCGGTGCGGATGCGGTATCGCTGATCAACACCATCAATTCGATCACCAGTATCGATCTCGACAACATGGTCGCCAAACCCACGGTCGGCCATCAGAGCACCCATGGCGGCTATTGCGGCAGCGCCGTGAAGCCTATTGCAATGAATATGGTGGCCGAAATTGCCCGCGACCCCGCCACCCCAACGCTGCCCATTTCCGGCATCGGCGGCATTTCCACTTGGCGGGATGCGGCTGAGTTTATCGCCCTCGGTTCCGGCAGTGTGCAGGTATGTACCGCGGCGATGCTCAACGGCTTTCGCATTGTGGAGGAGATGAAAGATGGCCTCTCCCGTTGGATGGCGGAAAAGGGCTATGACTCAATCGAGGCATTCTCGCGCAAGGCGATACCGCAAACCACCGACTGGAAACACCTGGATATTAACTTCAAGACCATCGCCAAGATCGATCAGGATCTATGTATCGAGTGTGGCCGCTGTTATATCGCCTGCGAGGATACCTCCCACCAGTCAATTGCCAAGCTCACCGAGCAGGACGGCGCGCGGCGCTACGCAGTGATCGAGGATGAGTGTGTAGGCTGTAACCTCTGCCAGATCACCTGCCCGGTAGAGAACTGCATCACCATGGTGCCCCAGGAGACCGGCCAACCCTTCCTGGCATGGGATAACGACCCACGCAATCCTTTCCGCGTTGCCTCTTAATCCCCTTCCATTCCCCCTCTTAAACAGCTCTAGCGCTACCTGCCGCCCTCAGCTTGTGAGGGCGGTCGCGTTTTCTGCAACATACTGTTCCTTCACCCAATAGAGACAAGAGACAGCGCCTCTGAGAAAATGAGAAAATATCGCATATAGAATATTTTCTCATAAAAGGAAGCTCAATGAAGTTCGCTATCACTACCATCGCTATGCTATTAGCTACTGCCAACGCCACTGCGAGCGCCGACCAACGAATCGCCACCTTCGATTTAGGCAGCCTGGATACGCTGGATGCACTCGGTTTAAACGAGCAGGTCGTGGGTGTACCGAAAGCCAGCCTGCCTGACTATCTTGAGCAGTATGCAGCCGATGACGTCACCGATATTGGTGGTCTGCGCTCACCGGATATGGATTCCCTTGGCGAAAGCGAGCCTAGCCTCATTCTCTACACCGGACGCCAAGGTGAGTGGGAAGAGGAACTTGGCGAGATCGCTCCGCTGCTCAATACCAGTCTTCAGGGTGACGACTACCTGACTTCTTTTGACGCCAACGTACGCGAACTGGCGAGTCGTTTAGCAGTGGAAAGCAAGGCTGAAGAGGCGCTGGTAACACTGCACGCCGAGATTGAGACCCAGCGCGAAGCGCTAAGCAACGCTCCTCGCACGCTGGTGGTAACCCACAACGGCGGCAACCTGATGCTGAATCAGCACCCGGTCGTTCACGACGTGCTGGGCATAGCTACCGTTGAGATGCCTGCTAGCGTGACATCAGAAACCCGCGGTACCCGTACCTTTACCCCGCTTTCACCTGAAGCGGTTAGCGAAATTGATCCAGAGGTTGTGCTGGTGGTTGATCGCAGCGCCGCGATTGGCGATGAGCCCGCCGATGCGGATGCCTTAGCGAAAACGCTCTTAGATGCGGGTGCTGAGAAAGCGCGGGTCGTTATGCTAACCCCCGCGCTCTGGTATCTCTCCGGCGGCGGCCTGCAAAGCCTTGCGCTGCAGGTCGAAGAAGTCGCTGCAGCGCTGAACTAATGCTCACGACTAATCGGCATGTATCTTAATACGGTAAAGCACGCAGTAAACCACCGGCAGAACGACGAGGGTTAGCAGCGTGGCGACACCGAGACCACCGATCAGAGCCACCGCCATGCTGGCAAAGAAGGCATCGCTAATCAGCGGGATCATTCCCAGCATGGTGGTCAACGCCGCCATCGCTACCGGACGTACCCGGCTGACCGCTGCCCGCACCACCGCGTGATAGCGGTCTTGATGCTGGGGCAGTTGCACATTGATCTCCTCTACCAGCACGATGGCGTTCTTAATCACCATACCAATCAGGCTAAGTGTGCCCAGCAGGGCCATAAACGAGAAGGGCAGCCCGGTGAGCAGCAGCGCACCGACAACGCCGATAATCGTCAACGGCACCAGCGACCAGATGGCCAGTGGCTGGCGGAAGTTATTGAAGAGCACCACGGTAAGAATAAACATCATCGCGATACCCAGCGGCAGCGACGCAAACAGCCCACTCTGCGCTTCGCCAGCCGTTTCGTACTCTCCGCCCCACTCCAATCGGTAACCTGGTGGCAGCTCCAGTGCCTCCACCTGGGGGCGAATGTCGGCTAATACGCTGGCGGCGGTAATACCGCTTAATGGGTCTGGTTCGCCATACACCGCCAGCATGCGTTCACGATTGCGGCGCATGATCAGCGGGTCCGTCACCTGCGTGGTGATGTCGCTAATTACCTGATCGGCGGTAATATAGCGCCCTTGTTCTTCGCTCCAGACATTGAGCGAGCCCAGGTTATCCACGTCGTGTCGCTGCTCGGGAATCGCCCGCGCCACCATGGGGATGAGATCGCTGCCATCACGGTAAACGCCCACTTGGCGGCCACTGGTGCTCAGTGCCAGCGTGCCGGCCAAGTCTTCGCGTGTCACGCCCAGCCGACGCGCGGTATCTTCCAGAAAAACGGGTTCAATCACCTGTACGCGGTTACGCCAGCTGGAGCGTACGCTGGTCATGTTCGGTGTCGCGCGGAACATGGCTTCGACCTGGTCACCCAGTTGGCGCAACACTTGCGGGTCGCTGCCATAGAAGCGCGCTTCAATCTTGGCTTTGGGCGCAGGGCCGACTTCAAGCGGCGCTATTTTGTAGTCGATATCGCTGTGGTCGCGCTTCATTACCCTTTCGACATCGGCCATGCGTTCGCGCTGAGTCGCTTTATCACCGGTTTCAACGATCAACTGTGCATAGCTTGCGTAGCGGTCTTCCGGCGAGTAAGTCAGGGTAAAGCGCTGCGCGCCACCACCCACGGTAGTCGTGAGGTGACGAATGCCCGGCATCGCCATCACGCTCTCTTCTAGCTCGCTAACACGGCGCTGGGTTTCGAGGATATCGGTGCCTTCCGGCGTGCGATAATCGACAAAAAAGATAGGCGTGTTCGAGGCCGGGAAGAAAGCATTCTTGACCGAACCAAAGCCGACTACCGCCCCCGCTAATCCGATTACCACCAATACCAGCGTCACCCAGCGAAAACGAATCCCGGCGACGATAACGCTGGCTACCCAGCGATAAACAATTCCTTTATAGGGATCCTCTTGACCATCGCCAGGCGAGATATTGCGGAAAAAAAGCTTGAAGTAAAAAGGCGTTAACGTCAGTGCCGTGATCCAGCTCAGCAGCAGCGAGTAAAGCAGCACAAAGAACAGCGATCCGATAAATTCCCCGGTCGTATCCGGTGATAAGCCGATAGGCGCAAACGCAGCGATGGCGATCAGCGTGGCAGCCAGCAACGGCCAAGCATTTTGGCGGATCACTTGGTGCGCAGAATCGCGAATCGTGTGACCGCGCTTCAAGCCCACTAGCATGCCTTCAGTCACCACAATGGCGTTATCTACCAGCATGCCGAGCGCAATAATCAGCGCCCCGAGGGAGATTTTCTCCAGTTGCAGCCCATGGAAGCGCATCATCATAAAAGTGCCGATAATAGTAATCAGCAGGATAAACCCCATCAACAGACCGCTGCGCCACCCCATAAACAGCATCAGCACCACAATGACGATGGCTACCGCCTGAATCAGGCTCACCAGGAAACCAGACACCGCATCATCCACTACCTCAGGCTGGTTGTAGACGATGTTCAGTTCCATTCCCAGGGGCGTGCGCGCTTGAAGTTCATCCAGCCGCTGCTGTAAGTGTTCGCCGACCTCAACCACGTTGACACCGCTTTCAAACGAGATGCCCAGCGAGATGGCTGGCCGGCCCATATCGCGGTAGAGCTGCTGAGGCTGTTCGGCCAGCTCGCGGCTCACGTCGGCGATATCGCTCAATCGCACTAACTCGCCATCGCCTTCGCTGACGATCAGCGCACGCAGGTCATCGATATTTGCTGCACTGCCCGTTGGGGTAATACGGAAACGGCGACCATCCTGCTTGAGGTGCCCGGCATCGGCCACGGCGTTTTGAGTATCCAGCAACTGTTGCAGCCGGGTGAGCGGGATATTCAGCGCGCGTAAACGCTCACGGTCGACCTCTATGTAAATGCGCTCCTCTTGCTCCCCGCCCAACGATACTTTCTCGACCCCTTCCACCAGGGTCAGCTCACGCTTGAGAAAGTCCGCATGGTCGGCCAGGTCAGGCATGCTGTACCCTTCACCAGTGAGGTTGACCATAAAGCCAAACACATCGCCAAAGTCGTCGTTGACGCGGGATTGGCTGGCCCCAGGCGGTAAGGCTGCCTGGGCATCCTGCACTTTACGGCGCAGTGAGTCCCAGAGCTGTTCGAGCTCTTCATTCTGGACGGTGCTTTCGAGCTCCACGGTAATTTGCGAGAGACCATCGGAGCTGACCGAACTGATCCGCTTGATCGATGACATCTCCTGAATGGACTGCTCTAGCGTCGATGTCACTTCCTGCTCGACCTCTTCAGGAGTCGCGCCGGGATATTGCGTGGTAATGAGGGCATTACGAATAGTAAATTCGGGAAACTCAAGCTGACCCATACCCAAAAATGACAGTGCACCGCCGGCCAGGAGTACCACTGTCATTAAATAGCTGGCCGCCCGGTGGCGTAAGAAGTAGTCGACCATGTTATAGCCCCTGCTCCTTTTCCCACGGCGTCACTTTGATATCTGCCGTCACGCGGTGAGCCCCTGCCGCCACAATACGCTCCCCGGCGGCCAAATCTCCGCTAACCTCCAGCCCTTGCGACGTTAATGGCCCTACGCTGACGGGCACCGCTTCAACATGATCTGCACCGGTGTATCGCCAGACTTGGGCTTGGTCGGGATCGTCGCCCGCATAGCTCACCGCTTCAGGCGGCAAATGCCAAACCGGCGTCGCCGAGTTAGGCTGCAGTGCGCTCAAGTCGAGCCGCACATTGGCGCTCATGCCATCCAACAAGGTGATGTCATCGGGCTGGGGGAGCGTCAGCGTGACTTCATAAGCCAGACTCTGCGCGCTGGCCTGGGTAGTATAGGAGGCTAACTGGGCAAGATAGGGTTTGTCGCTGTTTCCGAAGCGCACTTCATAGGCCAATTCATCGCCTAAGGGCGAGCCGTTATTACGCGGCATGCGCTGTACAATTTGTTCGGGGAGATGAAACACCACATCTAACTTCCCTGGCTGTTGAATGACTGCGACGGTTTCCTGTACCTGAACAATTTGACGGTTATCCACCGGCACTTGGGCGATCACGCCATCGTAGGGAGCACGTAACTGAGTATGTGACACCTGCTCTTGGGCCTGCTCAAACGTCGCCCGGGCAGCCCGCCATTCGCTCTCCGCCTCATCAAACTGGGATTGACTGACCGCGCCGCGCTCCAAGGTATAACGCATGCGTTCCAGCATTGCCTCAGCCAACTCTAAGCGAGAGCGAGCACTATCCAACTCGCTCTGGGCATTGCGATCATCAATACGCGCAATCACCTCGCCTTCGCTTACTCGTTGACCTGGACTGACATTGAGCGCCAATAATTCTCCGGCCATGCGAAACGATAGATTACTGCGCTTGGAAGCTTCTACCCGCGCCGGGAATTGCCGTAAGGCGTCAGCATTGGCCGACGCCAAGGTCATTAATTTGACTGGCCTAGTCGTGTCATTTGACTGCGCCTGAGGCTGCTCGCAGCCCATCAGCATAAGCAAAGCCAGTGTGATTGGCAGGAAACGGAGAAGAAAAGGCACGGCAGGCTCCTTGATGGCGGACAGTGCAGCTTTGTAAACCTGAATTCAATCAACAGAACAGATAGGATACACATTCACTGACATTCATGAATGTCAGTGAATGTGTATAATAATCACCATGCGGCGACATTGCTATCTTTCAGTGCCAAAATACCGCTAATGCCATTAACAGGAGTCGCTATGTCCCGTCGAAAGGCTGAAGCAGAACGAACACGCGAAGCGATTCTTGATGCTGCAGAAAAGACATTTCTCGCACAAGGCGTTTCGCGCACCACACTGGCACATATTGCGCAGGCGGCAGGCGTGACGCGAGGCGCTATTTATTGGCACTTTGAAGATAAAGCGGCGGTATTCGATGCGCTGTTAGAACGCGTCAGACTCCCTCTGGATGGGATTGTCGATGATGCAGTATTGCGCCTCGGTGCCAGGCCGGTCGAATGCCTGCGAGAAATAGCTAAACGCTCATTGGCGGGAATTTGTCATGACCTACCGCTGCAGCGGGCCGCCACCATCGTGCTGCACCGCTGCGAAAAATTGGAAGATGAACACCCTCGAATTTGCATGATCACTCAGCTCCCCAAACATGCTGAAGCACAGGTGGAAGCACTATTTGATCGAGCGCAAGCAAAAGGCAGCCTACGTGTCGACCTCACCCCAGCCAGCGCCCGGCGTCAGTTTCATGGCTTTTTAATTGGGGTTTGTTTTGATTGGCTGCAAGACCCTCAAGCGTATTCTCTGGTCGACGAGTGCGACGGCATCGTAGAAACGTTAATGCGGGGATTGTTAAACACCCAAAACGCTTAACGTGACTGATAGCACTAGCGTGAAACCATAGTGCGCAGGGCCGTAAAGTGTTCAGCCAACACCTCACTCATGGGTATATCAAGCGTAATATCCTTCCCCGGCAAAGGCTGCTGAAACCATTGATAGTAAAGCGGCGGCATCTCAGGGCTAGTGTATATATGCTCGAGGGCTTTATTAACCTCTACGGCGAAGGCGTCATCCGCGAGGCGCATCATAAAACCGAGCGGCTCTGTCGAGGTGATGGCCTCCTCTGAAAGCACATATGCTTGAGGTTCATCTGACTCGGCGATCATGGCGCTGAGCAGCACATCGTCCATCGCAAAGGCGGCTACACGCCCCTCGGCCACCAAATCAAACGCGCCTTGCAGTGTTTCCACCGGCACTACCGATAAGTTTAGCTGTTGTTTGCGGTTTGCTTGGTTGATCTGGCTGACATTAACGGTGCCACGCGCCACACTCACGCTGCGCCCGGACAAATCTTCTAGCGTGGTAAACCCACTCGATTTCAGTGCTACATAGCGCACGGATACAAAGTAATGGCTCAGCGCAAACTGTGCACTGCGTCGACGCTCTTCAGTGTTGGTACTGGCATTACACTCAATATCGATTTCGCCACTGTTAAGCAGCTGTATACGGTTGCTTGGCGTGCGCGCCACATAGGTGATATCAAGCGCCGGAATATCCAATTGTCTCTGCAGTTGCCCGGCTAGCTGTTGGCAAATATCAATAGAGTAGCCCACCACCTTGCCGTGATCATCGACATAAGAGAAGGGGGCTGTATCACCGTATCCAACACGCAATACGCCCGTTTCCTTAAGTCGTTCAAGCGTATTGAAGGCTTGCCCGGCATGGGCGGAACCACCACCTAGCAGCATGATTAGCAAGCTACACCACCCGACTAGTGTTCTCTGGCACATCATCTCTCTCCTCTTTACTCTACTTGCTGCGCTAAGCTTTGTTTTACGTACTGCTCAGGATTGGCAAATATAGCGGCAAGTTCAGGCGCTAACGGCAAATTAAGCACGCGATTATCCGGGGGAACAGGCTGTAAAAACCATTTGTCATAGAGAGCCTGGATGCCGTTACTTCGATAAAACGTGCTTAGCTGCTGATTGACCAGTTCAACAAAAACAGGGTCGTCAGGCGGCATCATCAAGCCATACGGCTCAGCACTACTTAGCGTTGCTTGCGAAATATGAAACGCGGCAGGGTCTGAGGCTGAAGACACCAGCCCCGCTAGTAAAATCTCATCCATCACAAACGCCGATGCCTGCTCAGAGGCCACCATGGCAAATGCTTCTTCATGATTTCGGCTTAGTATGACCGAGATATTCAACCCTTCGGTACGGTTGAGTTCATTAAGCTGGCCGATATTAATGGTGCCCGTAGTGGATACCACGCTGCGGCCAGCTAAATCCTGGACGCTATCCATATTCTGCTCGGCGAGCGATACATAGCGTGTAGCCGTTAAAAAATTCGGGTAGGAGAAGGCCGCTTGAAGGCGACGTTCAGGCGTATTGGTGGTTACACCGCACTCGATATCCACGTCACCGTTACGCACCAATATAAATCGATTAGCAGGCGTCACCGGCACATAATTCACGTGGATATCGGTTAAACCCAACGCCTCCTGCAAACCGTCGATAACCTGTAGGCAAAGGTCAATCGCATAGCCGGCTGGTTGACCAGCCACTTCATAGGAAAAGGGTATCTCGCTGCTTCGATGCCCAATGGTAATTTCGCCCGTTGATGCAATACGCGACAACGTGGGCGAGTTGGCTAGCTGCGCGCTACTGGCAGCGGCTGCACTTTGCCAACTCAACGTGCTTACCATAAAAACGGCTAACCAGCGCATTGTTCATCTCTCCCTAATCGTATTGGGTGTCATCTTCATCCCAAGGGTGAAAAGCATATAGCGATCGCGCCCTTCCGCCTTCGCAGCATATAGCGCAATATCAGCGTTACGCAGCAGTTCATAGCTGTCATCACCATCAGTGGGTGCCATCGCTATACCAACGCTCACGCCTATTTGGATGACCTGCGCATCAATGTGGAAAGGCGCATGTAGCGTGGCAACAATTTGGCCCGCCAACGCCTTGGCCTCTTCCAGCGCACTACGCGAAACGCTCTGAATGATGGCGAATTCATCGCCGCCTAAGCGCGCCACTAAGTCGTTCTCTGTCAGCAACCCCTGCACTCGCTGGCTGACTTCTATCAACAGCGCATCGCCCGCCGCATGGCCCAAGCTGTCGTTTACTTCTTTAAAGTGATCAAGGTCGAACAGCATGACGTTAAATACGTCGCCTTGAAGCAGTGAGCGCACCGCCGCTTTTAAAGCATCATTAAGCTGTATACGGTTAGGTAATTTGGTTAACTCATCGTGATGGGCAAGATGTTGAAAACGCAGGGCCTCATCTTTCACATCAAGCAGGTGCTCACGTTCAATAACCTTCTTGCGCAGGGCATCAATAGCATTTGCCATACGGCCAATCTCATCTTTGCGTTGCGTGTAAGGCGTAGTGCTTTGGGTTTGGTTTTTAGCGATGGCGGTTAGCGCCCGTACCAATACAGGTACAGGTCTAAATAATCGTCGCATCAAAATACTTAACAGCAACGCTGTGGCAAGCAGTACCGCTAGAAGCGCCAAAAACGCTTTTTGGATTAGATCGTTGCGTATCTGATAAAGAGACGCTTTCTGGCCAATAGTGGAAACCACAACACCCAATAGCTGGCCTTCAGAGGTCACAATCGGCAGTGAACTAATAAAATGCTCTTCATTACCAATTTTGGCAAACCCCACGTAAAAGTCAGCCGCTTGCGACATGGACCGCCAACTACTCACCGCCAGTAAAGCGTTAGACTCAACGGTATTACGGGCATCCACCATCTTCTCTAGTTTGCCTTGCGGCGACTCGGCAAATAACCAGACATTGTTGCGAGTTTGGGCACTGGCCAATGCTAAGACATCAACTGGGCTAAACCCTGTTTCAAGCACTGACTCCTCATCGCCAATCGCGCGTGGTGAGATAATATGCGTCACCTGCCCTGTATCGTCTGTTTTAACCGCCACAGAGGTATAGATACGCCGAATGGTGGCACTAACGATCTGGGTGTTCACTTGCGCTTCACGCCACCACTGTTCGCGCGCGCCCCGTTCCACCATCAAAAAACCTGACAACGCGCCCATCAAATAGGCAAACAGCACGCCCAACAGCATAAAAATGACCAATTTCCCTACTAGCGAACGGTGCCAGGAAAGGTTAGCAGTAGGCGGTGAAGCGTTCACAGGCTGCGGTGCTTGCATTTAGTCGGGTTCCTTATCGCTACCACGCAATGACTCAATTAGTCATTGCACTAAGCAATATTCTTTTTTGTACACATCGCTCTGTACGAATCGTTTTTTTCATATTGTTTACATCGGTAAATAAAACGAAATTATTAGCCTTTATTTAATAAAGTATCATTAAAAAGAGTGAATATGTTTTAAAAAACACGCTTTGCACTTCTTTGAGGCTAATTATTTTTGGCACGTCTTTTGCTAGTAAGTTATTAGCTAATCACTTTACTTACTTACGTTAGGAGATCGTGATGCACCAGTCTGATTACCCGCTCAGCGAAGTCCCTACCCATGCTCGGAAGGGGTTGCTCTCCGCTTCTGCCGTACTGCTAGGCTTTACCTTTTTTACCGCGACCATGTGGGCGGGTGGCTCCTTAGGACAAGCTTTCCCAATTGGTAAGCTGTTATGGATCATACTCATAGGCAATTTGCTGCTGGGTACGTATGCCGCAGCGCTTGCCTATATCGCCTGTAAAAGTGGGCTTAATTCAGTGTTGATGGGGCGCTTCTGTTTTGGCGAAAAAGGCAGCAAGCTCTCTGACTTTATCCTCGGCTTTACCCAAATCGGCTGGTATGCGTGGGGGACAGCAACCATCGCACTGGTACTGGTGCGCACCATGGGAATGCCTGAATGGCTGGAAATCCCCTTAATGGTGCTTTTTGGTTTTGGCTTCTGTGTGACCGCCATGATCGGTTACAAGGGTATGGACTGGCTGTCGCGCTTTACTGTCCCTGCCATGATGCTGTTTATCTTGATCAGCCTATTCACCGGGCTCGTCGATGTGCGCGGCTTTGCCGGGTTAAGCCAACAAACGCCCTCGGAGAGTATGAGCGTGGCAGCAGCGGTGACGGTCATCATCGGCACCTTTATTAGCGGTGGCACCCAAGCCACCAACTGGAGTCGTTTTGCCAAAACGCCCAAAACTGCGGTCATCGCAACGCTGGCAGCGTTTTTTGTCGGTAACGGCTTAATGGTCCTAACAGGCGCGCTCGGCACCATGATTTACCAGCAGGCGGATATCGTCGATGTGCTGATCGCTCAAGGATTTGTGTCTATCGCCGTACTCATGCTGTTTCTTAATATCTGGACGACACAGGACAACACTATCTACAACTTCGCGGTAGCGGGCTGCAATTTGCTGCGTACTGAAAAACGCCGCTTAGTCACCGTAGCAGGTGCTGCCATTGGTACGGTGCTAGCGGTCGGCGGCATGTACAATCTGCTAATCCCCTTTTTAGTCCTACTTGGCACCTTTATTCCCCCCATGGGCGGGGTCATCATGGCGGATTTCTGGCTCAAGTATAAAGGCCGCTATCCCGAGCTAAACGCTGCTCGGCTACCCGATTTCAATCGCCGTGGGCTAGCCGCCTACGCGATAGGCGCCAGCGCTGCCTACCTTTCACCTTTGTTGCCGCCCTTAGTGGGGGTGGCGGTAGCAGCGGGCAGCTACGCCGTGCTGCTGCGTTTAAAACACGCTACGCTGAGCGATACGCTTCCTTCACCCGCCAAACAATAAGTGAGCGCTTTTTTATATGTTCATGCAGATCATTAACGCCCGCCTACGCCAGCGCCCAGAGCTTTATCGTCTCGTCGTGGAAGACGGCACGTTCAGCTCGATTACTATTCAAGATGCACCGCAAACGCCAAGCGAAGGTCAAATCGATGCAGGCGCCAAGCTGGTCTGCGCGCCATTTATTGAGCCTCATATCCATTTGGACGCTGCGCTAACGGCAGGCGAGCCTAGCTGGAACCAAAGCGGCACGCTGTTTGAAGGCATTGAGCGCTGGAGTGAGCGAAAGCCTATGCTCACAGAGGCGGACATTCGCGAGCGCGCGCTGAAGACGCTTAATTTATTGATCGGCAATGGGGTGCAGTTCGTGCGCACCCACGCTGACACCAGCGACCCAAGCCTGGTTGGCCTAAAAACGCTGTGTCGTTTGCGCGACGAGCTAAAAGATAAAATCGATATTCAAGTGGTCGCTTTTCCGCAAGATGGCCTGCTCTCCTACCCGGGCGGCGACAAACTGATGGAGGAGGCGCTGGAATTCGGTGCCGATGTCGTCGGCGGCATTCCCCATTTTGAATACACCCACGAACTGGGCGTGGCGTCCATGAAACGGGTGATCGAACTTGCAATCAAGTATGACCGTTTGGTGGATGTTCACTGTGACGAGATCGATGATCCCAACTCACGTTTTTTAGAAGTGCTGGCCTGTGAAGCGCTATTTAATGATTTGGGCAGCCGTGTGACCGCCAGCCATACCACGGCAATGCACTCTTACGACAACGCCTACTGCTCCAAGCTTTTCCTGCTTCTCAAACGCTCGGGCATTAATTTCGTCTCTTGCCCTACGGAAAGCATACATTTACAGGGGCGCTTCGACACTTACCCCAAACGGCGCGGCGTCACACGAGTAAAGGAACTCAACGAGGCGGGTATCAATGTCTGCTTTGCTGAAGACTCCATCTTTGATCCCTGGTATTCGTTGGGAAATGGCAAGCTCTTACGCACGCTGGATTTCGGCCTGCATATCTGCCAAATGATGGGCTATCAGGATTTCAGCCAGGCGCTTTCACTGATTACCGACAACAGTGCCCGCTCGCTAAATATTGAAGATCGTTACGGCCTCGAAGTGGGCAAACCGGCCAGCTTCAACCTGCTAGAGGGCGAGGATGATTACAGCGTATTGCGCACCCAAGGCGAGGTGCTGCTTTCGGTGCGTCATGGCGAGATCATCATGCAGCGTGACCGCGCTAAGATCACCACACCGCCTTGGCTCAGCTTTTAGAATAAGCGTAAAATGGGTGGGCTGATATTCAGCAAAGTTCTCAGGGCGGGGTGAAAGTCCCCACCGGCGGTGATGCGGCCTTTAAACCGGGCGGCTAAGCCCGCGAGCGCTCAAACAAGCACTTGTTTGAGGTCAGCAGATTCGGTGAGAAACCGAAGCCGACGGTGATAGTCCGGATGAAAGAGAACGGCACCCTAGACAGGCGATGCAAAAGCGGCTTTGGCTGCCTTTGTGGCTACCTGACGACCGGTTCCGCGTGCCCTGATTCTGGTACACCTTAGCCAAGAGAATGACCATGAATCAGACATTTCCGCTGACCCTTTCTAACCACACTACGTCTCAACGCATCGCCTTTATCCAAGGCCACTGGCATCAGGATATCGTCGAAAAGGCCTATGAAGCCTTTATTGCAGAAGTCGAGCGCGGTGGCCTGAACGCCGAACAAGTAGACACCTTCATCGTTTCCGGTGCTTACGAAATCCCCTTACAAGCCAAGATTCTCGCCCAGAGTGGCCGCTACGGCGCCATCGTGGGGGCTGGCTTTGTGGTCGATGGCGGTATTTATCGTCACGACTTTGTGGCCCATGCGGTCATTGATGGCTTGATGCGCGTGCAGCTAGACACGCAAGTGCCGGTGATCTCGGCAGTGTTAACACCGCACCACTTCCATGAGCACAGCACACACCACGACTTCTTCACCCAGCACTTTGTCACCAAAGGGAAAGAAGCCGCGCAGGCGTGCCTGAACACCATGGAAAATCTGCATAGAGCGCGCAAACTAAGCGAGGCTTGATGCACTGCGGTTCAGGCTCGGCGAGGCGCCGGGCCTGAACTGCTTGACTCACTTCACATCAAGCAAGTAACCATAAAACGCCGTGTTGCGCTGCCAGCCTAATGACTCATAGAGATGCTGAGCGCGCTCGTTCTCAACCTGCGTCATTAATATCAACCGCGCGACACCATGCTCATGGGCAAGTTGGGTGGCAGCCTCCATTAGCGCCCTGCCGGTGCCTGTGTCACGGCACTCTGGCAACACAAACAGATCATTTAGCGTCCAGCGTGCATTTAATCCCACGGTGGAAACCCCAGGATAAAGCTGCACAAAGCCAGTCAGTTGGCCTTCCTTACTCTCACTAACGAGAATACGTGAATCCGCCTGCTCAAATCGTTGGCGCAAAAAGGTACGAGCGGCCTCCACATTACTAGGCTGAGCGTAGAACTGCCGATAACCATCTAGCAGCTCCGTTAGCGTATCAAGGTCATTAATCGTGGCAGGGCGAACAAATGTCATACTCATCTCCAGGCTCGATTGCTATCACACCAATAGCGTTATAGTGAGTTAACACCTAATTGCTCACTGAAAACAGCTTTTATCACCTGCTAAGGAAATGCCCTATGACCGACTTTATCGCCCCTGATGGCCATCCCCGCTGCCTATGGTGTGGGGGCGCGGCGGAGTTTTTGCCTTACCACGACAACGAGTGGGGCTTTCCAGTGGCTGACGACCAGCGGCTGTTCGAGAAGCTGTGCCTGGAGAGTTTTCAGTCCGGGTTGAGTTGGCTCACCATTCTTAATAAACGCGAGAACTTCCGCGCCGCTTTTCATCATTTCGATTTTCAAAAAGTTGCCCGCTTTGGCGAAGACGATGTGCAGAGACTGCTGAAGAACGCAGGCATTATTCGCCATCGCGGAAAAATCGAAGCGGTGATTAATAATGCTTTAAGAGCGCAAGAAATGGTCGAACAGGAAGGCGCGTTAGCCGCATTCTTTTGGCGTTTCGAGCCTGACGCCGACTCACTCCCCCCGCCGCAAACCCAGACCACCTCGCCTGAATCCATCTCGCTCTCTAAAGCGTTAAAAAAACGTGGCTGGAAATTCGTTGGCCCGACGACCGCTTTTGCCTTTATGCAGGCGATGGGGTTGGTCAATGACCACTCGCTAAACTGCATCACCCGCGAGCAGGTGGCTCAGGCGCGACAGCAATTTAAGCGGCCGATATAAAAAAACAGTGATAGGGTATGGTTTTTGGCACGCTAATCAATAAACCGAACAGCAAGGGGACAACGCGTTCCCAATGGGGTCAACGTGGTTCAATCATTCTCTTCGCATACAGAATCACGCACCTCACGATATAAAGCTTGGAGCGTGCATATATTCACCGCCAGCGGTGTACTGCTTGGCACAATGGCGCTGCTCGCACTGGTCGACAATAATCCCGTCGCCTGCCTACTCTGGCTGGGTGCTGCGATGATGATTGATGGTATCGACGGCACATTGGCACGCAAGTATGCAGTGAAAACCATCCTGCCCCATTTCGATGGCTCGACCCTTGATATGGTCATTGATTACCTGACCTGGGCCTTTATCCCCGCCCTGTTTATCTACTACTTTATTGAATTGCCGCCTTATTTGGCACTGCCTTCAGTGTTCATCATCCTGCTGTCATCGATGTTCTGTTTCTGCAATGTCGATATGAAAAGCCAGGACAACTACTTCGTTGGCTTTCCAGCCGCCTGGAACATCACCGCCGCCTATTTTTACGTTATTGATTTACCGCCTTTAATTACCTTTATCACTATCGTTGTTCTCGCCATTCTCACCGTGACTAAAATGAAGTTTCTGCACCCCTTTCGCGTGCGTCTGTTCATGCCACTCAATATCACTGTCACCCTGTTATGGTGTGTGTGTGCGACGTCACTGATACTTTCAAGCCCAGAGCACACCGCCTGGGCACTATGGGGGTGGGGCATTGCCTCTGTATACTTCGCCGGGATGTGCCTATGGCGTACGGCGCAAGAGTGGTTTGTTTGAACAAGCCGAACGACTGCAGCAAGGAGCATGGCAGATGTCATTGACCCCGCGGCAACAGGAAAAATTCAGAGCGCTGGCGGCAGACATCGAAGGAATCGATGTCGAGGTTTACCAGCGCTTCGAGCGCGACCCGCTGGAGCCTATCATCGGCCTTGGCAAGCCTAACCAGCGCATTGGCTTTTTTGGCCGCGATCCAGGGCGCGATGAGGTTCGCCATGGTGAGCCCTTTATTGGTGCGGGCGGGCAGTTGGTCAGAAAGGCGCTGTATGAGCACCTTTATGATGAGAAAATGCCTGATTTCGAGGCCTCGCGCGCCGTGGGCGAGCACTTTTTCTGGATCAATACCGTGCCTTACAAGCCCGTCGGTAACAAGGCGTGGTCTATGAAGATTAAGCGCCACTTTCACGGCCTGATGAACGAAGTCCTGATCTCACGCTGGGAAGGGCGAACCCTAATCACCTTGGGACGCGAAGCCTTCCTGTGGTTCGGTATCGGCCGCTCAAAAGAGGAGCGTGCCCGCTTGGAGGCGTTCTGGAAGCGCGAGGACCGCTTTGAAAGTAGTATCGAAGTAACGCTTGAGGATGACCGGGGCGAAGCACAAACCTTTCAACTCTATCCGCTGCCCCACCCCTCTCCGCTCAACCAGACTTGGTATTCTCGCTTTCCGGGTCTCTTAAAGCAGCGCTTAGAGCAATTAGATGTGCGCGAGGCCAATCTCACGCTGTAAAGATAAGATTAGCGCCCAACTTCTTTTAGACCTCTTTTCGCCAAATACCGCTGAGCGAAAGCATAAAGGGTAAGAAAACCCCGCTCGCATTAGAAATGTTTACTCAGCCTACAAAACAAACCCTCCTGCCACCTAGCGATGCGAGGTGGCAGGAGGGTCATTCACTTGGCGGCCATCGTTGATCTGCCCGCCTGAATCAAGTCGTTTATGGCATTAACACGCTATCAATCACGTGGATAACGCCGTTCGCCTGAGCCACATCCACCACCGTGATATTGGCACTGTTGCCCTGAGCATCCATGACCATCAGATTATTACCATTGCGCGAAACGGTAAGGTACTCGCCTTGTACGGTTTTGAAGGCCACGGTGCCATCGTTTTCCATGGTTTCTTCCCACAATGCGTCCCGATTCATGTTGCCAGGCACAACGTGATAGGTCAGAACCGTCTGTAACTGCTCTTTATTCTCAGGTTTCAGCAAGGTATCAACCGTGCCTGCTGGCAATGCCGCAAAAGCTTCATCGGTCGGAGCAAAGACGGTAAAGGGGCCTTCACCTTGCAGCACATCAACCAGTTCAGCCGCTTGAACGGCGGCCACTAGCGTTTTATGGTCACCCGAATTAACGGCATTTTCGATGATATTGCGCTCAGGAAGCATGCTAGCGCCGCCTACCGTGGTAGGCCCATGATCGGCAACGACGGCACCGGTATAGAGGGCAGCAGCACACAAGCTAGCAGTAAGAAGTTTGAGTTTCATTGGGGCATCTCCTGGTTGTTATTAAAAGAGCTCAACCATGCAAGCTCACTAACACTTACGTGCCTGATGCCTCAGTGGATGCAAACATTTCATCAATATTTTATTCGCTGCTTAGTTCTCGCCTATTGCCTTCAACGGCTGACTCACCAAGACTGACGATTCGGTTTACTGTGCAGAGATGCCCGAATGCTAGATGCCACACAACGCCACCAATATCTTATTGAGCAACTAAACGGCTGCGCTCAGGGCGATCGACGAGCGTTTGAACGTCTTTATCGTGTCTCTAGTTCGCATCTATATGCTCAACTGCTGCGTATAGTAAGAGATGAAGGTGCCGCACAGGATTGCCTACAACATGTTTTTATCAAAATCTGGCAGGCTGCCGATCAATACGATGCCAGGCGTGCCAAGCCGATGACCTGGCTTTCAACGCTCGCACGCAATATTGGCATTGACTGGCTGCGCCGCCAGAAACCCCAGGACGCAACAGCCGATGAACCCTTATTAGCGACGCTCTTGGGAACCGACGATCCTGAAGATGACAGCATCAATCATGAACAAAACGACAAACTGAACGACTGCCTCGATACACTCAGTCATCATCAGCGCCAGTTAATGGAAATGGCCTACTTTCAGGGTATGACTCACAGCGAGCTAGCGAGCTCTCTGTCCCAACCGCTGGGCAGCGTCAAAAGCTGGATCCGCCGTGGACTTGAGAGGTTAAAAACATGTCTAACCAATGGGATTTAAGCGACCCTGACGATCGCCATCTGGCGGCTGGCGAGTACGTGCTGGGCGTGTTGGATCGTGATCAGAAAGCACGCTTTGAAGCGCTGTTGGCTGTCAGCCATGACCTACGTAACGACGTGGAAGAGTGGCGAGAACATCTCCAATTGTTCAACGAACGTTTGGACCCAAAGACACCGCCTAAAGAGGTCTGGCAGCGCATTACCACTGCGACCGGGGCATTACCTTTACGCTGGTGGCAACGCCTGGGTGCATGGCAGTCCATGGCGGCCAGTTTTGGGGTAATCGCTGTCGCGCTGGGCCTTCTGTGGCAACAAGCTGAGCTGAACCAGCTGCCAGACGGCGAAGCAGTGTTTGTGGTTCAGGACGAATCGCGCACGCCAGGTTGGATTATTAGCGCCACCCAGGAGGGAGAGCTGGTCGTACAAGCGGTTCAACCAACCCAAGTTGGCAACGAGCAGACCGGCGAGCTGTGGCTGATTGCCGATGGTACCCCCATTTCGCTAGGACTACTGCCCGGGCAAGGCAGCCGACGCCTCCAACCCAGCGCTGAGCTGCGCGCGCAGTTATTCAATGCCGATTTAGCCGTCAGCGTTGAGCCCCAAGGGGGCGCTCCCGAAGGCCAGCCAACCGGCCCCATTATCGACCATGGCCGTTTGACGCCTGTGGCGGGAAGCACCCTTATTTTTTGATAATACAGCCACTTTTATTAGTTCCAAAAGAGCCTGTTCGCATGAAGCCAAAAATCAGCTTGATCACTCTTGGTGTACACGACTTGCAACGCGCCATACGCTTCTACCGTGAAGGTTTGGGATTACCCGAGCACGAAACGGACAGCGCCGAGGTTGCATTTTTCAAGCTCGAAGGGGCTTGGTTATCACTTTTCCCGCGTAAAGAGCTGGCAAAGGATATCGGCATTAAAGATGACTCGCCCAGTGGTTTTAGCGGTATCACCCTTGCGCACAATGTCGCCAGCCAAGACGCTGTTGATCAGGTACTCCAACAAGCGGTTGCCGCAGGTGCCGAGCTAATCAAGCCTGCTGAAGAAGTGTTCTGGGGTGGCTATTCAGGCTACTTCCGCGACCCAGAAGGACATTACTGGGAAATCGCCTACAATCCGTTTATGGATCTGACGTAACGCCGTCCTCATTGCTCAAGAGTTGATAAGTTCAGAAGCACTTTCTGACTAATCGGGCGAAGCGCGCTCTCGACTGCTTGCCTCCATTCCTGACCCGGAAACACTTGATAATCAGGCATCTCAAATTGGGCTAACAGCTCCCAAACAGTCAAAAATTTTTGCTTCCAAGCTTCTGCAGACATCCTGGCCAAACTATCGCGTAGGTGAAACCTTTTATAGTGAGCGTAAGGTTTGGAGTCCAATTTTATTGCCTGCCCCGTCAATAGCCCATAAGCGATAAAACTCGTTCCCAGTGCCATTAGTTGCCATATTTTTGCCGCCATTGGCCCTCCTAAAGCGTCAAACACTATGTCCGACTCACGAGCCACATATGAGATCTGCGGTGCGTCTTGGATAGATACCGGTTTGATACCGAGCTGTTCCAGACGAGCAACTCGACTCTCAGAGCGGTATATGCCGATAACTTCCCTAGCGCCATTCTGATATGCCCATGCCCCAAGATAGTCAGCGCAATTGGAACCCGCTCCACTGAGAAGGACACGCTTTCCCTCGACAGGCCAGTTACCAAGCATAGTCAGGGCAGCCAAGGGGTTAATGTAAGCTCGTGCGGCAACGGCGTCAGGAATGGTATCGGGGACGGGGATTGCGAGTGCCGCATCACAATCTAGAACTGTCTGCCAAGTACCTTCGCCTCGCAATGGGAGCACTCGCTTTCCGATCAGAGAGGCATACTGCTTAGTTGCATCAATAACGCGCCCCACTCCTTCGTAGCCGGCGACCGCGGGAAGCGTTATACGATGCGAGTACGCACCGCTAATTGGAATCAAATCGGATGGATTCACAGGAGCACATAACATCTTCACTCTGAGCTTGCCCTCACCCCTGGGTGGAACTTCCGCTGTTTCCATGTTCAATGTTTCAAGCGGCTTTCCGAATGACCGGTAGGTAAGAGCGTGACGACGCATGGACACCTCGAATGATGAATGAATCTAGGAGGTACCCACCGCATGCAACTGGGCTTCTTCTACCATTTCGGTGGCAAACTCGCCCACCGTGCGCACGGCCGCTTCGATCTCAGAGGTTAGCGTAAACGCATAGTTCAAGCGCAAACATTGGCGGAACTTACCCGAGGCAGAGAACAGCGAGCCCGGCGCCACATGGATCGCATGCTGCGCCAAGCGCTGGTTGAGTCGCACGCAATCAACAGCAGCGGGTAGCTCTACCCACAGCAAAAAGCTGCCGTGTGGGTAGCTGATACCCGCCCCTGCGGGGAAGTAGCGCTGCACCCAACTGATCATAATATCGCGCTGGCGTTGATATTGACGAGTAGCGTAACGGACATGGCGCTCGTAATGCCCTTTAGCAACGAACTCCGCTACCGCCAGCTGTGGCAGCGTGGCTGAGGCGCCGGTGGAGACATACTTCATATGCAGTGCTTGGTCGCGATAGCGGCCCGGCGCCAGCCAACCTACCCGTAACCCAGGCCCCACCGTTTTGGAAAAACCGCTGCACAGCATCACACGACCATCGTCATCGAAGGATTTTACGGTGCGCGGCCTAGGCAGGTTAAATGACAAATCGCCGTAGATATCATCCTCGATAATCGCCACATCGAAGCGCTGGGCAAGCTGAAACAGCGCCCGCTTGCGTGCTTCAGGCATGGTGTAGCCCAGCGGGTTATTGAAGGTCGGCGTGACCTGTATCGCCCGAATCGGCCATTGCTCTAATGCCAACTCTAAAGCTTCCAGACTGATGCCGGTTTGTGGGTCGGTAGGAATCTCCAGCGCTTTTAAGCCGTTGGCCTTGAGAATCTGCATGGTGCCGTAAAAGCTGGGCGAGTCGACGGCTACCACATCGCCAGGCTGGGTGAGGGTGCGCAACGCAATCGAAAGCGCCTCCTGGCAGCCGGTGGTAATCACAATGTCGTCCGGGTGTAGCAGGCAGCCAGAAATAATTGCCAGTCGTGCTACTTGTTGACGCAACTCGGGGCTACCGCTCAGCTTGTCGTAATTGAACCCGTGTAGGTCACTGCTGCGATGCAAACCAGCGAGGATTTTCGACAACGGCCGCAGCGTCTCATACTCAAAATTCGGTACGCCACGCCCCAGCAGTAGCCGCACGTCATCTCGCTGAGTGGCGACGAGTTCCAGCACTTGATCCCATTGGGAAACATCCAACGGTCGCTGGGCGGGGCGGGAGACTGAAGGCAACACCGTAGGCACTCGGCTAGGAAGCACGAAGTAACCTGACTTGGGCCGTGACTCGATCAGAGCTACATCCATCAGTTGCCGGTAGGCCTCCTGGGCCGTCGAAATGCTGACGCCCAGTTCCTCACACACCGCGCGAATGGAAGGCAGGCGATCACCGACACGGTAAATACCGTGCTCGATACGCTCGCGTAAAATCGTGGCGACTTCTTCATAGCGTGTCATGACACTCCCTCGCCCACATTCCGACAACCATACAGATACCTTATTAATTGACGATACAGAGCACCAGCACATCCTTCTGTATCTTAAAAACACTACAACCTATATCTGTATTGAAATAGTAGCACTAAGTAAGCTGGTTGAGCAGATAACTAGGAGGATTAGCCATGAAACGTTTCAACCTTACCCAGCTTCGCTACCAGTTGCGTTATCAACTGCGCCAGTATCGTCACTACCGGCGCAGCCGTCACCAACTGCTATCCCTTGATGACCGGCTATTAGACGATATTGGTGTTAACCGTACCCAAGCACTGAAAGAGGGCCGCAAAGCGTTTTGGAAACATGGACCAAAAGAAGGTGGGCACTATGAAAACCGCTGAGTATTACCTGCTTGACGTCTTTACCGACCAGCCGTTTACCGGCAACCCATTGGCCGTTTTTCTAGAGGCTGATGGGTTGGCAGCCAGTACCATGCAGGCACTGGCTAATGAGCTTAACCTGGCCGAAACGGTGTTTCTAGGCGCGCCTACTGGACCGAATCACTACCCGATGCGTATTTTTACGCCAACCCGTGAGTTGCCTTTCGCAGGTCACCCCACGGTTGGCACCGCGCATCTGTTAGCAGAGCTGAATCTAGTTAACCGCGCTCATGACATTGTTCTTCAGCCCCCTATCGGCGAGCTGGTGGTTAGTTATAAACAGGGAATAGCCACCTTTACCACCGCCCAGCCGGCCACGGTCATGGACAGCACTATTGATCATGCCACCGCGGCTAAGCTACTCGGATTGGAAAGCAACCAAGTGAATGGCAGCCCCGTATTTTCGTCCTTCGGGCTGCCCTTTCATCTGATCAAGTTAGCCGATCAAGACGCATTGGCGCGTATCAGCATCGACACCGCGCTATGGCAAAGTTCGGTGATGACGAGCAGCGCAGAGCAGGTCTACCTATACGTGACGGGGCCCTCAGACAACGCAGCCATCAAGATCAGCAGCCGTATGTTCTGCATGCACGCCAGTATCTGCGAAGATCCTGCCACCGGCAGCGCCGCCGCCGCTTTAACCGGCTACTTGGCATCACTCCAACCAGATGCCTTGCAGTGCACGATTCATCAAGGCGTTGAAATGGGGCGGCCCAGCGTTATTCACACCGCCGCCAATGGCGAGATCAAGCGCGGTTTCGTCACGGTGGGCGGTAGCGCCGTCTTGGTCGGTCAGGGCGTGTTTAAACTGCACCAATAAGTGCGTGCATAAAAAAGACGCCCTGCCTTATTACTTGGCCCTACGGCGCTAGGGATAGTGGCTGCAAGGTCAGGCTATCGTCACGTCGGAAGAGAGATACACATCCTGGATGGCATGCAGCAAGTCAACGCCTTCCTGCATCGGCTTTTGGAATGCCTTGCGGCCAGAAATCAGCCCCATTCCCCCGGCGCGCTTGTTGATCACCGCCGTGCGGACGGCTTCGCCTAAGTCAGAATGCCCTTTGGAACCGCCACCGGAGTTAATCAAACCCGCACGGCCCATAAAGCAGTTGGCAACCTGGTAGCGAGCCAGATCGATCGGGTGATCTGTCGTCAGCTTACTATAGACATCATCGTGGGTATGGCCGAAACCAACGGCTTTGTAGCCGCCATTATTTTCAGGCAGTTTCTGTTTAACGATATCCGCCTTGAGGGTCGCTGCCATATGGTTGGCTTGGCTGGTGAGGTCGGCTGCCACGTGGTAATCGGTGCCTTCCTGCTTGAAATCCGGGTTGCGCAGATAGGCCCATAATACCGTCACCATTCCCAACTGGTGAGCACGCTCAAAGGCTTCGCTTATCTCCATGATTTGGCGACGGCTCTCATGGGAGCCAAAATAAATCGTCGCCCCCACCGCCACGCATCCCATGTCGTGGGCCTGTTCGACATCAGCAAATAGCGTCTGATCGTATATCGCCGGATGGCTCAACGTCTCGTTATGGTTGAGTTTCAGCATCATCGGGATCTTGTGCGCATAGCGGCGTGATACCGACGAAAGCACGCCCAGGGTGGAAGCCACGCCGTTGCAACCGCCTTCAATCGCCAACTCGACAATATTGGCCGGATCGAAATAGCGCGGGTTAGGCGCAAAAGAAGCACCCGCTGAGTGTTCAATGCCCTGGTCTACCGGCAGCAGGCTAAGGTAACCGGTGCCCGCCAAGCGCCCATGGTCAAAGAATGCCTGCATGTTACGCAGCACCGCTGGGCTGCGGTCGCTATCGGCCATGACCCGGTCAATAAAATCAGGGCCTGGCAGGTGCAAGTCCTCATGACGAACACCCTGGCAGGTATGGTTAAGCAAACTATCGGCATCACTGCCAAGCAAAGTGGCTATATCGGTCATGGTGCGCTCCTATGCGGTTATTTTGTAAGAAAGTGTAAATCAACGCTTCTTTAATAGAGCATAGAGCTTAACGAGGGCAGAAGGAAAGTCCGACCCTCGCACAATAGGTAAAATACGGGGACGGTTAGTAGCGGCACCGCGTGAATGCCATTGCACTGCCATCGGGCAAAAAGCCGTCCAATAGTTGTCGAAACCAATCCACTTGGTGGAGCGAGCCGATTTCAAAATGCTTAAGATCGTCGAATATAGCTAACACCTTCTACATCAGACAGATGATCAAAAGAGGCCGCCACGCCAGAGAACAGCGCCTCTCAATCTGCAAAATAGGAGCGATCAGACGGCTTTCAAGGGGCTTATGAGCAATTTTTTATCGATTTAAGAGGGATCAATTTCCGCTGTACCCGGCAGCAAATCATCGCCTTTATAAGCCTCCATTAAATGTGATTTTTGCCAAAGCCTTGCCACTAGTTCCTGAATAAAGGTACGCACGATCAGCGAGGGACGACGCCCTGCCCGGGTCACGACACAAAACGGCGAAGCGATCTCGACTTGATCCGGCAGCAGCGCTTTGAGTTCGCCCCGCGCCACCCAGTGGCTAGCGTAGTAGTGGGGCAAGTTACCGATAAAGTGACCGCTTAAAATCAGCAGCGCCTGGGCCTCCATATTGGAGGCATGGGCGCCAACTTGCGCGCTGGGAAAGCTTTTAAGCTCCTGAAGATTGGCATAAGGACGCACTACAAAGGAGTGTTTGATCACTTCTTCAACCGTTAATTGTGCGCTATCGCGGCCAAACAGTGGGTGCCGTTTTGCGCAATAGATACCGTGCATCTCGGTATAGACCTGGCGGTGCTGCAGGCCTTCCATCTGTGCCGTTTCCGGAAGAATGCCTAATTGCACCTCACCATTAGCGATCTCGCCGATCAAGCGGTCAGGGCTGCCCACAGTGATATTGAGGCGGGCCTTGGGATTCTTGCGCAGGAACTCGCCAATCACACCCTGCAGATCAAGATCCACATCCATGATGGTGTTATCGACCACACCTAGCCGCAGCGTGCCGTAAACCGAGCTACGTAGCTCGCTCATTTCACTATCAAAATCGTCTACCGACGAGAGCAACAGTTTGGCACGCTCATAGACGATGGCGCCTCGCTCGGTCAGTTCAAACCCCTGCCTACCCCGACGACAAACGGTAAATCCCACCCGCTCTTCAAGCGCGCGGATATGAAAACTCACCGCTGACTGGCTCATGTGCAGTGCCGTCTGGGCACCGGCAAATCCACGATGTTCGGTAACGGCAAGAAATACGGAAAGGCTTTTAAGGTCGGCGGCGGAGAGTTTCATCAGCATGCTCCACGTTAGTGCAATTAACATCAATAAAACGGGTATGAACATCGAAAGATAGCAATTTTATTGTTGCATCACACCTGCTTAACTCAAGGGGTTCTTGTTCAACAGGCCTTCGCCTCTGTTTCGAGTATCACCACCCCGAGGAGCATCCCCATGCAACGCATCCCCACTATCACCGCTGGCCTCCTACTGGGCGTTAGTTTCGCCACTACCGCTCACAGCGATTTGCTAGAAGACATTCGCACAGATGCCACCTTTACCGTTGGCACGGAAGCACGCTTCGCCCCGTTTGAATACATCGAAGATGGCGAAATTGTCGGCTACTCCGCCGACATCATGGAACACATCATGCCAGAGCTTGAAGGCGTCGAACTGATCCGTATGGATCTGCCATGGCAGGGCATTCTTCCAGGGCTGGAGCGCGAGCGCTTTGACTATGTGATCACCTCGGTCACCGCCACGCCGGAGCGTATGGAGCGCTACCACTTAAGCGTGCCCATTGCCGATGCCACCATGGCGATTCTCAAGCGTGCGGGCGAAGAGGGTATCAGCTCACCAGAAGATATCGCCGGTAAGGTTGCCGCTGCCCAGTCAGGCTCCGCGCAGTTAGAAGCGCTGGAAGCGTTGGCCGCGGAGCTAGAAGAAGCGGGTACGCCTGTTGAAGATATTCGCACCTACACCGGCGTGGATGAGGCCTATGCCGAGCTGGGAACCGGCCGTGTCGATGTGGTGATCAACAGCCTTCCTAACCTGCTCGAAGCCGAACGCACCCGTCCTGATGTGTTTGAAGTGGTCGGCACCTTCGGTGACCCGGTTTACTTCTCCTGGGCTGGCCGCGACGACGAAGAGAGCGCGTCATTAAACGCCTTCATGGACGAGCAAATTCAACGCCTCAATGAAGACGGCACCCTAAATGAACTGCAGGAAAAATGGTTCGGTGGCCCGATGGATCTACCGCTGGAACTGCCTGCAGCTGAGTAAGACAGCTTGTCGTTGACCTAGCCGCGCTACTTCGCTTTCTGGATGACCCATGCTTGAGATCCTGTTCAACCACTACCCTGTGCTGCTTGAAGGCTTGGCCACCACCTTGGTGGTCTCGCTTTCCGCCATCGCCCTGGGCCTGGTGTTAGGTGTCTTACTGGCCTTCGGCTTGACCAGCCGCTATGGCCTAGTGCGCTGGCCCTGCGGGCTTTACCGCAGCTTTTGGCGTGGCACCCCCATTTTACTGCAACTGCTGTTGGTCTATTACCTACTGCCCGAAATCGGCATTGAAATCGCGCCTATTACCGCCGCCATTTTGACGCTGACGCTGAACACGGCAGCCTTCCAATCGGAAATTTTCCGCAGCGGCATCAGCCATATACCCGCTGGGCAAATCGAAGCGGCGCGCATGGCGGGCATCTCTGCATGGCAAACCCGCAGGCGCATCATCATGCCTCAGGTCTTTCGTCTCACTCTGCCACCGCTGACTAACGAGATCATCACCATCCTCAAGAACTCATCGCTGATCTCGGTCATCGCGGTGACTGAACTGATGCGCGTTAGCGAGCAAATCGCCTCGCGTACCTTTCAGCCGCTGGAAACGTATTTGGCTGCCGCGCTGCTGTATCTCGCGGTCAATTTGGTGTTGGCAAGACTCAGCGCTTACTTAGAACGCCGCATGAGCGGCGGCCTAGCCACCGAATAGGGGAGTGTCCTTTATGTTTGATATTGCCCTGTTATGGGAATCCCGCGAGCTTATCCTGCAAGGTTTGTGGAATACGCTGTGGATCTGCTTTTTAGGCTGCTTACTGGCGCTTTCGTTGGGATTGGTGCTCGCCGCGCTAAGGCTGGCCAACCCACGCCTGTTTAGCTATCCGGTGGCCTGCTATGTGGAAATTTGCCGCGGCATCCCACTGCTAATTCTGCTGTTTTTGCTCTATTACGGTGGCCCCAGCATTGGCTTGACGTTGAGCGCCAGCGTCGCTGGCGTGGTGGGAATCGGCCTCTACGGTGCCGGCTACTTTGCAGAAATTTATCGTGGCGGCTTTAAGTCCATTCCCAAAGGCCAGCTTGAGGCGGCGCGAATGCTCGGCATTTCTTCCTGGCATTCGCTAATACGCATTCAGATTCCTCAAATGGCCCGCCTGATCGTACCGCCCGGCACCAATCAGCTAATCATTTTGGTGAAAGAGTCCGCGCTGATTTCGATCATCTCAGTGGATGACCTGACCAAAAACGCCACCACCATCGTCAATCAGACCTTTCAAGTCATCGAGCCCTATTTGGCCGTTGCCCTGCTCTACTGGCTAATGATTGAGCTTATTGCCCGTGGCGGCTATGCGCTGGAAAAGCGTCTGGCCAATCGTCAACCGCGCCCTGCCGCTCAACAAGGAGCTACTCCCCATGTCCATGGCTGACACGCTCTACCCCTCATCGCCCGCGCGCCAAAAGTCGATTGTCGAGGCACACGGTATCAGCAAGCAGTTTGGCGATCTGGAAGTGCTGACCAACATCGATTTCAGCCTCAACCCTTCCGAAGTGGTCTGCGTAATAGGCCCCTCCGGCTCGGGTAAATCGACGCTGCTTCGCTGCCTCGCCTTTTTGGAGCCCTACGACCACGGTAGCGTCTATATCGACGGTCAGCTATTGGGCTTTGAGGATCGCAGCGGTAAACGCGTGCGCACCAGTGAAAAACGCGTCGACGAAGTACGTGCACCGGTGGGCATGGTCTTCCAGCACTTTCACCTATGGCCCCATCGCACCGCGCTGGAGAACGTGACCGAGGCATTGCGTCTGGTCAACGGCCTTTCCCGCCGCGACGCCGACACGGAAGGCATGGCCATGCTCGAACAGGTCGGCCTGGCAGATCGTGCGGGGCACTTTCCAGAGAGTCTTTCCGGTGGCCAGAAGCAGCGAGTGGCCATCGCGCGGGCGCTCGCCATGAAACCCAGAGTGATGCTTTTTGATGAGCCCACCTCAGCGCTTGACCCTGAACTCGTTGGCGAAGTGCTGGATGTCATGAAAAAGCTGGCCGCCGATGGCATGACCATGGTGATCGTCACTCATGAAATGGGCTTTGCCGCCAAAGTCGCTGACCGCGTGATATTTATGGATCAAGGCCGCGTGGTAGAGAGCGGCCCGCCCGCGACCCTGTTCCGCCAGCCGAAAAGTGAGCGTCTGCAGCAGTTTCTTAACACCTGGCGCGAGCGCCATATTGACTGATTCAGTCACCTAAACACGATTAAAACACCTGGAGCATCCCATGAGTTCTGATACACGCTTTAATCACGCTCGCATTGAGCAACTGCCGCGCAGCAACAGCGAACCTTGCGGCCATAACCACAGCTTGGAAAACCCCATCTCTCCCGACGGCACACCGGTGTTAGGCGAGTGCTACGAAGTGGCCGCCCGTGGCGGCCGAGCGGTGCGTCTTAAAGCGGGCCAAACCATCCGCATTATCAATACCCACGGTACCCAAGTGTGCGATACCTGGGCGTTTAGCACCGATAACATCAACGAGTTCATGTCTTGGGAGCACGGGCGTGCCTGGTTGAGCGCACTGATTCCCCAGGTAGGTGATCCGTTGATAAGTAACCGCCGCCGCCCGATCATGACCCTCACCGCCGACACGTCGCCGGGTATCCACGACACGCTAATGGCCGCCTGCGACCTGTTCCGTTATATGACGCTGGGCGTCGAGGGCTACCATGACAGCTGCGCCGACAACCTGCGGTTAGCCATGCAAGCGATAGGCGTTGTCACCCCTGAGGTACCCCAGCCACTCAACCTATGGATGAATATTCCGGTCAATGGCCAAATGAAGGTCGACTGGTGCCCACCCGTTTCCAAACCCGGTGATTATGTGGAGCTACGCGCCGAGATGGACTGTATCGTCGCCATGTCCGCCTGCCCACAAGACATTATTCCCATCAATGGAGCAGACTGTGTACCTGTCGAGGTACATTTCGAAGTCTACGAATAAACATCGCCCAGGAGAGCCTGATGACAAGCCGCCTTAATGAGCCAACCGACAATCCCGCTATCGACCTGGCGACTATCGCCGCAGCGGTAAGTCCAGAACGCCTGGCCAATGACCTGGCAAACATAGCGATGATGGGCGGCCGTTCAGATGGCGGCGTGGCGCGTTTGGCGCTTGATGATAACGACACCCGCGCCCGGCTTTGGTTGATCAAGCAGGCAAGCGCCCTGGGTGCCAAGGCCAGTGTCGACGCTATCGGCAATGTGTTTCTTGACGTGCCAGGTAGCGACCCCACGCTTGAGCCTGTCGTCACGGGCAGTCATTTGGATAGCCAACCGGCGGGTGGCAAGTACGATGGCGCGCTGGGCGTGCTGGCAGGACTCGAGGCACTACGCGCGCTTAAACAGGCGGGGTTTACCCCGCGCCGCCCGCTATCGCTGGTGAGCTGGACCAATGAAGAGGGGGCGCGCTTCTCACCTGGCACCTCCGGCTCGGCGGTATTCTGCGGCGTACGCAGCATGGAGGAAACCCGCCAGATCGAAGACGGCGAAGGCGTCAGCCTGGGGAGTGCACTGGATGCATGCCTGACGGAACTGGATTCAGCAGGCGTTCCCCGCCGCCCGCTGGCAACGCCGATGCACGTCTTTCTTGAGCTGCATATTGAGCAAGGCCCGATTCTGGAACGTGAAGGGGCTGCCGTGGGCGTGGTCGAAGGTATTCAGGGTGTCAGTTGGTTTGAAGTCACCGTTTCCGGAAGCGCCAACCATGCGGGCACCACTCCACGAGCCATGCGCCGCGATGCGTTAGAGGGCGCCTGCGCGCTGGCAACCGCGCTACGGGAGGCCGCCAGGGATAGTGAAGACCGCGTGCGATTTACCATTGGCAAGTTTGCTGTCAGCCCTGGCTCGGTGAACACCATTCCCGACCATGTCACCTTCACTATTGATTTACGCCACCCCGAAGCGGCAACACTCAAAGCGCTGGACGCCGAATTCGATGCGCTCGCCCAGCAGACCTGGGCGGGCTGCCAAGCAACACTGACATCACTCTCGCGCGTTGAGCCCGTCGCGTTTCCCACCACACTCACCGCCCTGCTTGACGACACCGCCCACGAACTGGGGATGACGGCACCGCGCTTAGTATCGGGTGCCTTTCACGATTCGATTCACCTCGCCAACCACTGCCCAACGGCGATGCTGTTTGTGCCCTGCCGCGATGGCCTGAGTCACCACCCCGATGAGCATACCGAACTCAGTGATGCCGTCGCAGGTACTCAGCTACTGGCCGCCAGCCTGGCGAGCTTAACCCGATAAGTAGAGCCACATGGCCAAGGGCACCGACGGTACTCGCCGCAATGCCGCCACTGGCGAAAGTTACCTACCGCACCAAGAACCACGCTATCGCGAAATAGCCAGCTTCTTGCGTGCACCGCTCGCCGACTCCTTGGAGGAGCTTGATATTGCCCTGGTCGGCATTCCGTTTGATGGCGGCGTCAGCAATCGCCCTGGCACCCGACACGGCCCTCGTGAGATTCGCAACCAGTCGAGCATGATGCGCAGCCTGCACCATATCACCCGGCTGGACCCGTTTGCCCAGGCACGTATTGCCGACATCGGGGATGTGCGCTTTTCATCGATCTACGATCTTAAGCAGGTCTCTGATGATATTGCCGCTTATTACATTGCTATCCACCGAGCAGGGGTTATCCCGCTAAGCGCCGGGGGCGACCATTCAATCACCTACCCTATCCTGCGCGGCTTAGCGGCCGACGGACCGGTAGGCTTGATTCATATCGATGCGCATACCGACACCTGGGACGAGTTTCAGGGCTCGAAATTTCACCACGGCGGCCCCTTCCGGCTCGCCTGCGAAGAGGGCCTTATCGATCCCAAACGCACGGTACAAATCGGCATTCGCGGTGCCCAAAACACCACCCAGGGCTGGGACTACTCCGCGGCTAGCGGCATGCGGGTGATGTGTATGGAGGAAGTGGATGCGCTGGGTATTGAAGCGACGATCGCCGAAGCACGGCGCGTGGTAGGGAATGGCCCGGTTTATCTATCTTTCGATATCGACAGCATCGACCCCGCTTTCGCCCCTGGCACCGGCACACCGGAAGTAGGCGGTCTCACCAGCCTGCAAGCCCTGCAGCTAGTGCGCGGCTTTCGCGGCCTGCCGCTTATCGGTGCCGACGTGGTGGAAGTCTCCCCACCCTTCGACCCCAGCGGCAACACGGCACTGCTTGGCGCTACCATCATGTATGAGCTTTTGTGTTTGATTGCTGAGCAGGTTGGCTCGGAGAGGGATTAATCTCCAGCAAAACGCTATGAGTGAAGTGGCTGAATCGAATAATGGACAGTGTTTTTATCAGTTTGTGCGTATTTAATTTGCGCTAATGGCAGCCGGTGTAGTTGACTATTTATTGTTGATCGCGGTTTTAAGCCAGCGGGCAATCATAGCGGTGACAATAATGGCAAAGAGTAACCGTGCCCATAAGATACCTGCTATATCGGCCCCCAGCATCAAGATCAGCAGTGTGTCTTCTATGACGCTATGACAGAGGCCGAGAAAGCACAGTGCTAACGAGCTATCACGCTTGCTAAGAACTCCGTTTTGCACGTCACGAATCAGCAGCCCTGCGCCGTAGCTTAATCCCAACGTAAAACCAATCACCGTTACATTAGCTGCCGAACGGCCAATGCCTAATAGTTTGAGTAGCGGTAGCAAGCCAAGATGAATCCAGCGCTCCATGCCAAGCTTTTTCAGAAGTTTTAACAAAACAACCAGCGCTAAAATAATCACAAAAATAAGCGCTAACGTTTCAAGCTGTGCCACCGCCCAACCGCTTAACGTTGGGGCTGACGACAAACTTGGCTGCCATACCAATGCTGCTGGCGCTTGTAGCAAGCCAAAATACGAATAAAAGCAGTGTAAGAGCCAAGCAAACAGCAGAGCCCCACCTACACGCAGGACTAGCGTAGCCCACCATGGTACGCCAGCGCGCTTGGCCACAGCCCCTTCAACAGGAATAGAGTGCCCTACCAGCATTAATGCACCCAGCACTGTTACTTGCTCGCCGCTTAAGTGCATATCACCGGCTACTTGAAGAAATACCGCAATAGCGGTGTACAAGTTGGTAAAGAGCGCCGCCGCCCACACAACGCCCAACTGCTCGGGCAAGCCAACTACGCTCATTAATGGAGCTAACACAGTCCCCAGCCAGCCGATAACCCCCAAAAGCTCTAACCCTTTGACGATAAGCAACGCCGGAATCAGGATTTTGAGAAGCGTCACGTACACACGCAACGCGTCTTGTAGTAGAAGAGTTACTCCAGCCAATAAATGGTGAATTTTGACCCGCATTAAGCACCCATTGCCATCGTTTGAACAAACGTTATGATAATGAAAGTGACGCAGAATCTTCTTTTCAATGCAGCGCTAACAATTGATATTCGTTCTTTATAAGCTCAGAAAGAGAATTTTATTTCATGAATGCCATTGATCGACGAATTCTTGACCAGCTTCAACGTGATTCTGGCCTGACCAACCAAGCACTAGCAGATGAGATAGGGCTTTCACCCTCCGCCTGCTTAAAGCGCGTTAATCGATTACGCGACGCTGGAATCATTGAGCGGGAGGTGGCACTAATCAACCCTGACGCCCTAGGGCAGTGCCTGCACATGGTGGTTGAAGTCACCATGGAGCGGGATAACAAATCACTCTACAGGCGTTTTTTAACAACAGCGCTGAGCGCCCCTGAAGTGAAGCAGTGCTATCAGGTAACCGGGGAGTGTGATTTTGTATTGATAGTGACGGTGGCTGATTTAGATGAATACGACTGCTTCTGCGACCGAGTGCTCTATGGCGATGACAACCTGCGCAAGTTTCGTACACTACTGTCGCGTAAGCGGCATAAGTTTGATACATCCGTACAACTCAGTCGTTGAGAAAATAAACTGGCTTTCAGAGCTTAAATTCAGGTAGTGCTGTATTTGAACCCTGTCCCTCAAGCGTTGCCACGACGGTACTAAGCATTGTGGTAAGTTCACGCGACAGAAAGCTAGCGAATCGCGGATTGTCTAGCGTTCGCGCCAACGTGTCAGTAGGTAGAAATCTCGTCATTTCAGCGTGGAAGTCTGTGCCTGAAATGATGCTTGGCAAACGTTCAATCATGCCGCGCGCCTTGGCTGAGTAACCTTCAACGCTGTAGTCCAAAATTTTACGCTTAAGCAAATCAAGGTTAAGCGTTGCGCCCTGCTGTTTTAACCACTGTAGATCCCAGATATCCCGGTGGCGTATATATTTTTTCGTATTTACCAGCGAGACGAGTTTATCTGCCATGATCTCATCGTCACTCTCAGTGACCACCAAAAGATCGCTATAACCATCCGGCAGAAAAGAGTAATTAATCTGTATAGCATGCGCCTCACGGGTGTAAGCAGGAATATTGGCGATCTCCAATTTGATTCGCTGCTTAGGAATGTCTGGGCGCATCGGCGCTGTCACAACGGCAACCTGCCATTTGTCGACACGAACATCAGCGTAACGAGGATCGTCTCTTAGCTCTTTTGGTGCTTTCACCGTGACCTCTAGGCGATAGCGACGACTAACGTACTCTTCAATACACTCTTTTATTCGCATAAAGTCTTCGCGTTTAAAGTCTCGGTCTCCTGCAAAATCAAGATCCTCACTAAATCTGGGTGATCCGCGGCATAGTCGCAAGCAGGTACCGCCCTGGAACGACAGCGCGTCGAGCAAGCCCTCCCGATCAAGGGCATACAAAATATCAAAGTGGAGCAGCTCCTTTTCAATCACCGGACGCATCGCTATACGCGCGGGATCCTCCATTGCTTTCGCCACTAGATTTTCATAATCACCAGGCTCAATCCGGCTCATTTAGCACCTCGATATCAACTAGGTGAGTATTTCTGCCTACGCGTTTAAGGTCAGCCCACGCGGCTTCCGGTGTCGCAATTTTGAGGGGGCGGCCAATGTCCTTCATGCGGTCCATCAGCTCGGTGATTGGACGCCGTGTGTGGGTAAACTCAATGGTGCCATAAGGCGTTCGGTAGGTTCCCTTTCGGCCGGTCGTCATAATAGTCAGCCGATCAACCGGAATCTGTGAGATGGCGCCGTATTCAGATAAAGCAGACTCTAAAGAAACATAGCTGTATTCGCCGCGGCGCATGGCACGGGCGATACGCTCCAGCCGAAAAGCATCTGGGGTTCGAGATAGCGCATAGTGATAGATACCCCGCGCAACGCCTTCAAGCACCCCATGACGGCGGAGGCGGTTCACGCCCTCTTGCAGTGTTTTCGGGCTATCCTCATGGAACAGTTTGGCGAGATCTCGCAGCGTGAAGATATTGCGCCCCTGGCGATCCCAAGCATCCAAGTGGTGACGAGCGATCATTTGATCCATAAGTAGACACCTAGGCTATATATTCATAGTCTACCTGTCTACTTACAAGCTTTCAAGCCATCTTTACCCAGCTAAGCGGTCAACCCAATACCGCGCAAAATCACCGAAGTCACCGACTGCACCGCTTTTTCGAACTGCAGGTCGCTCAGCGGTTGGTCGTCGTTGAGCAGGCAGATTTGGTAGTCGAAATCGGCGTAGTGCTGGGTAGAAGCCCAGATCATATAGAGCAGGTAGGAAGGTTCGACAGGATTGATCTGGCCCGACTCTACCCATTCGCGGATTTTTGACTCTTTCAGCTTGGCCCATTCATAAAGGTTATCGCGCAGACGCTCTTTGAGGATGGGGGCTCCCTGCATCACTTCGGCGGCCCATACTTTTGAGCCGTGGGCGCGGTTGCGGGAGTGGGTCATCTTGGCGCGAATATAGGTGGACAGCACGACACGGGGATCATCGTAAAGCTCGAAACACAGCGCATCCTGTTTCCAGACCTCAAGAAGGGCTAACAGGACATCTTGATACAGCGCTTTTTTGGTCGAGAAGTAATAGTGCACATTGGACTTGGGGAGTTCTGCCAACTGCGCGATTTCGCCCATGGAGGCACCGGCATAGCCTTTTTCAGCAAACAGCTGCTCCGCCGCCTGGAGAATCTTTTTTACGTTGGTTTGCCGAATTTCGTCCTGAGTTCTCGCCACGCTATTCTCGTCCCTATACGCATGAAGTACGCACCAAAAAAAGCACCATCGCAGGGCGACGGTGCTGAGAAGATGTCCTAGTTACCCGAGAACGTCAACTTTGATTGGCAGGAAAGGAGAACTCCGCTCGGGTCGCTTCGCTCACCGACGGCCAGCGCTGGGAAACCGCTTTGCGGCGGGTATAAAAACGCACTGAGTCCGGCCCATAGGCGTGAAGGTCACCAAACAGCGAGCGCTTCCAGCCGCCAAAGCTGTGGTAGGCCACCGGCACGGGCAGCGGTACGTTCACCCCTACCATGCCGACCTCGATAGCGTCGGTGAAGCGACGAGCGGCCTCGCCATCGCGGGTAAATAGACAGGTACCGTTGCCGTATTCGTGATCGTTAATTAATTGCATGGCGTCGTCCAAACTACCGACCCGCACGATGCACAGCACTGGCCCGAAGATCTCTTCCTGATAGATGCGCATCTCGGCGGTCACGTTATCGAACAGGCAGCCACCCACAAAATAGCCCTCTTCATGGCCAGCCACTTTAAGACTGCGGCCATCAGCGACGAGGGTTGCACCGGCGTTAATGCCATCTTCGATGAAGCCTAGCACCTTATCCCGGTGCTCTGCCGTTACCAGCGGGCCCATATCCAGGCCTTTATCAGTGCCAGGGCCCACTTTCAGTTGAGCGATTTTAGGCAACATGGTTTCGACCAAGCGATTGGCCGTTTCATCGCCGACGCATACCGCCACTGAAATCGCCATGCAGCGCTCGCCACAGCTACCGTAAGCCGCGCCCATTAGCGTGTTAGCTGCGTTTTCCAGGTCAGCATCCGGCAGCACCACGGCGTGGTTCTTCGCCCCGCCCAACGCTTGAACCCGCTTACCCGCGGCAGAACCGCGCGAGTAAATCGCTTCCGCCACTGGCGTGGAGCCGACAAACGAAATGGCTTTAACAGCTTTGGCATCCAAGAGTGTTTCCACTGCCTCCCGACCGCCGTGAATGACGTTCATCACGCCTTTAGGCAGCCCCGCTTCCAGCAGCAGTTCGGCCACGGCCATCGAGGCGGACGGATCTTTCTCCGATGGCTTCAATATAAACGTATTCCCGCAGGCAATCGCCATCGGGTACATCCACAGCGGCACCATGGCGGGGAAATTAAACGGGGTAATGCCCGCCACCACACCTAAAGGCTGAAAGTTAGACCATGCATCGATGCCCGGACCTACGTTGTGGGAGTACTCGCCTTTGAGCAGTTCCGGGACACCGCAGGCGTACTCGACGTTCTCAATACCGCGCTTGAGCTCGCCCATTGCATCTTCTGGGGTTTTGCCATGCTCTTCGCTGACCAGTTGCACTAGGCGGTCAGCGTGCTCTTCCAGCAACTGCTTAAAACGGTACATCACCTGGGCGCGCTTGGCAGGTGGCGTATCGCGCCAAGCGGGGAAAGCCTCCTGGGCCGCGCTAATGGCACGCTCTACGTCGGCAGCATCCGCATCAGCGACTTGGCGCATCACTTTGCCCGTTGAGGGATTGGTGACATCCAGTGTGCGCTTGCTCTCGACTAACTCACCGTTAATCAGATGGGAAACAACACTCATGTTTAAACTCCGAAACAGATTAGGCTAACGAATCCAAGGTAGTCGCAACGGCGTCGAACAGGCGCTCAAGTTCAGCCTCAGTGGTGCCAAACGGAGGGCCAAACTGCAGCGTGTCGCCGCCGTAGCGCACGTAGAAACCCGCTTCCCAGAGCGCCATGTGGGCATCCCGTGGGCGAATGATGGGATCGCCGTCACGGGGCGTTAGCTGAATAGCACCGGCCAAGCCGTAGTTGCGGATATCCACAACGTGGTTGCGGCCTTTTAGCGCGTGCAACTTCTGCTCAAAGGCGGGCGCGATGGCGCTCACCTGAGCGGGGAAGTTTTCACGTTCCATCATTTCCAGCGCCGCTAACCCCGCAGCGCAGGCCACCGGGTGGGCGCTATAGGTGTAACCATGGGAGAACTCAACCGCGTGCTGGGGGCCGCCAGCCAGCATAAAGGTGTCAAATATCTCGCTCGAGGCAATCACCGCGCCCATGGGGATAGCGCCGTTGGTGATCTGTTTCGCCACGTTCATGATATCGGGCGTTACGCCAAAGGCTTCCGCGCCGGTAGTCGCACCACAGCGGCCAAAGGCAGTAATGACTTCATCAAAAATCAGCAGAATATCGTGTGCGGTGCAGATTTCGCGCAGCCGATCGAGGTAGCCTTTGGGTGGCACAATCACCCCTGCAGAGCCGGACATCGGCTCGACAATCACCGCCGCAATGGTCGAGGCATCGTGGAGGGCGATTTGATCGAGCAACGCATCGGCAAGATCGGCACCGGTTTCCGCTTGGCCGCGGGTAAAAGCGTGGCCCGCCTGAAGGGTATGCGGCAGATGCGTTACATCCAATAACTGACCGTAGTGTTTCCGGTTGCCACCGATACCGCCCAGGCTGGTGCCGCCGATATTCACCCCGTGATATCCCTTGGCACGGCCAATCATGCGGGTCTTTTCAGGCTTACCTTTTAAGCGCCAATAGGCTTTCGCCATTTTGACCGAGGTATCAGCCGCCTCTGAACCCGAGTTGGTGAAAAACACATGGTCAAGCCCGGTAGGCGTAAGGCTGGCAACCTTTTCCGCCAGCTTGAACGCCAACGGATGGCCAAGCTGAAAGCCTGGTGCAAAGTCGAGGTTACCTAACTGCGCCGCCACGGCTTTTTGAATTTCTTCGCGGTTATGCCCCGCGCCGCAGGTCCATAGCCCGGAAAGCGAATCGAACAACTTTCGGCCCTGGTCGTCGATGTAGTAACGCCCTTCCGCCCCGGCGATAACACGCGGGTTAGCGTGGAAGTCGCGGTTGGCGCTAAACGGCATCCAGTAGTGTTGATTAAGGGCCGTTTTCGAGGGTGAATCCCCCATCGAAGAAGGTGAGGATTGCGTCTTGGTTTTGCTTTTTATTCCAAACATGGTGTCTAGCTCCATCGCTATGAGACATGGTCTCAGCATGCGCCACCACACACGTTTGTAAAATTACACTTTTCTTTTGTTCACGTTAGAGAATGTATACGTATCACCGGCTTTTTTGTCTCTACTCTAGCAATGAGCCAAATAATAAATCGGGGAGTCGCCAGCTTCTTCCGTGCTCAATAAAAGGAATTGATATGAACTCGCTTATTGAACCGAAAATCGCCATCGCTGACTTACGCACTGACAGCGATCGACTTTGGGAATCGCTAATGGAGTTGGCCAAGCTAGGTGCCACCGCCAAAGGTGGCGTTAACCGTCAGGCGCTCACCGATTTAGAACGCCAGGGGCGGGATCTGTTTATTCAATGGTGCCGCACTGAAGGCTGCACTATTCGTATCGATAATATTGGCAACATTTTTGCTCGCCGGGAAGGCAGCGACCCCAACGCCAAAACCGTGATGGCGGGCAGCCACTTGGATAGCCAGCCTACCGGCGGCAAGTACGATGGTTGTTTTGGCGTGCTCTCAGGCTTGGAAGTGATTCGCACCCTTAACCAGCACAGCATTACTACTCAGTCCCCTATCGAAGTCGTCGCCTGGACCAACGAAGAAGGCTGCCGCTTTCCGCCCTGCATGATGGGTTCCGGCGTATTCACCGGTGAGCTGGAGTTTGAAACCATGATGGCCCGCACCGACGCCGATGGCGTGACCGTTAGCGATGCCTTGGACGCCATTCACTACCGCGGCAGCGACAGCGTCTCGCCAAGCGAGATAAAAGCCTACTTTGAGCCGCACATTGAGCAAGGCCCGATCCTGGAAGATACCGACACCACCATTGGCGTTGTTATCGGCGGGCTTGGCCAGAAGTGGTTTGATTTAACCCTGACCGGGCTGGAAGCCCACGCGGGCCCTACGCCGATGAACCTTCGACGCGACGCCATGATGGGTGCTGCGGAAGTTACTCAGGCGCTCAACCGTATTGCCCATGAGCATCAGCCCCACGGGCGCGGCACGGTCGGCTTTATGACGCTGCACCCTGGTTCGCGTAACGTGATTCCCGGCCAAGTCAAAATGACCCTGGATATGCGCCACTGGGAACCAGAAGCGCTGATCACGATGGGCCAGGCTGTCGCCGAGGCAGTCGAAGAGATTTGCCAACGTCATGGGCTGGCGTATGAATTAACGCCCACGGCGGATTTCGCGCCGGAATACTTCAATAAGGAATGTGTTGATGCGGTGCGCCAAGGGGCAGAGAAGCTCGGTCTATCGCACATGGATATCATCAGCGGTGCAGGCCACGATGCGATGTTTGTGGGCCGCGTCGCCCCCGCCGCCATGATCTTTATTCCCTGCAAGGATGGCATCAGCCATAACGAGATCGAAAGCGCCACGCCAGAGCATGTGCATGCAGGCTGTAACGTTCTGCTCCACGCCATGCTGGATGCCGCTGGCCTCGACTAGATTTCACAGAACGCTACCGCACAGGGGCGTGCGGTAGCCGGTGGCTTAAAGCACCACTTCATAACCTTCAAACTTGGGCGGGCCAAGGTAGATACCTTCTGGCGCTTTTGCGTTGGCATGCGCTTTGCGGAACGCGTCTGACTTGGTCCAGTCGCGGAAGGCTTCTTCGGATTCCCATACGCTATGGGAAATAAACACGGTGTGGTCTTCCTGGCTTTCACCTTGCAGCATTTGGAACTGCTTGAAGCCCGGCACTTCATCCAGATGGGAGTCGCGGTTGCGCCACACTTCTAGAAAGTCCTCTTCACGGCCTGGGGCAATCCGAAAACGGTTCATGGCGATATACATGGTGACGCTCCTGTTGGAAGGGTTCTGCTGAATGGATTACGCAAATGCTGGCTTGATGGTAACGTCCTGGGGTGATGACGAACAGGTGTAGCGACGAATAGCCCTCAACCGCCAGGTATCGGTCTTGTTAATGACTAAGGCACCCCTCCAGGTCGTTTGGTTCAAACGCGATTTACGCATTCACGACCATGCGCCGCTGGCTAACGCCGCCGCGGCGGGCCCCGTGTTGCCACTCTTCGCCATCGAGCCCGGCCTGTGGCAGGCACCAGACAGCGCCCTGCGCCACTGGCAGTTTGCCGCTGACTCGCTTATCGACCTTTCAAGCGCGCTGGAAACCCTTGGCCTTCCGCTGTGTATTTGGCAGGGTGATATCGTTGATGGTTTGAACGCCCTCAAAGCGCACTATGGCGAGTTGGTGCTGCATTCCCACGAAGAGACCGGTAACGTCTGGAGCTTTGCCCGCGACCTTCGCGTTAAAGCGTGGTGCCAGCAGCACGACACGCCCTGGCATGAAGCACGCCAGCACGGCTTCGTGCGTGGTTTAAAATCCAGAGTGGCTGACCGCAACGCCTGGGAAAAGCAGTGGGAAACGTTAATGACGGCGCCCACCGCCACTGCCCCGCAAAACGCCCAGGCTGCTGAGGGTTGGCAAGCCTTTCACCACATTGACGCCGAACAGCTTCACGGCCTGACGCTAGGGTTTGATACCACGCCCTGCCCCGAGCGCCAGCCCGGTGGCCGCAGCGAAGGCCGCGCAATATGGCGCAGCTTTATCAACCAGCGCGGGCGGCGCTACCGCGGCTCACTTTCGAAACCGCTGCTGGCTTGGGAATTTGGCTCACGGCTTTCGCCCCACTTGGCCTGGGGCACTCTTTCTATGCGCGAAGTGGTGCAGTCGCTGCGTCGCCAGCGGAAAAAGCATGCGGAAGACACGCCGTGGTCACGCTCGCTGCGCGCCTTCGCCTCCCGGCTCCACTGGCACTGCCACTTTATTCAAAAGCTCGAAAGTGAGCCGAGTATAGAGTCGCAAACACTGCACCCGGCGCTGCGCGGCCTGCGGGAGCGCGACCCGGAACACCACAACCTGATTGCCTGGAAGCAAGGCCAAACCGGCGTGCCGCTGGTCGATGCCTGCATGCGCAGCCTGATTGCCACCGGTTGGATCAACTTTCGCATGCGCGCCATGCTGATCTCCCACGCCACCTTTGGTCTTGGGCTGCACTGGTACGAACCAGCATTACATTTGGCGCGGTTGTTTACCGATTTTGAGCCCGGCATTCACTACCCCCAGGTGCAGATGCAAGCAGGCGCCACGGGCACCAATGCACTACGGGTGTATAACCCCATCAAACAGGCGGAGGATAACGACCCTAGCGGTGAGTTTGTCGCCCGCTGGGTGCCGGAACTAGCGCCACTGCCGTTAGAGTGGCGCGCCAAGCCCTGGGCGCTGCCGGAAAGTCTACGCAAACGGTTCGGCTTTCAGCCCGGCGAGCACTACCCGCTACCCAACGACTTTGAAACCGAAGCTCGCCACTGGAAGAAGATGCTATATGAGCTTCGCCGCACCCCTGAGGCCAGAGAAGCCAGCCAAGCCATCGTGGATAAGCTCGCCAGCCAGCGTCGAACGCCCGCTCAGCGCGCTAAAAAAGCAAAACCCGCCAATCGACAACAGCTTTCGCTGTTTGATGAGGGCGGGTTGGAGGATATGTAGCGGTTACTCTAAGTATGGCTAGCTAGTTTGTTACCAGAAGGTGTGGCCGCATCGGGGAACAATACGGCATGGCATATGCACCATGAGAAGGAGCCTGTTGTTCACCATATTGCTGATATTCGTGGCGAACTGCTTCAGTAATGCTTACTGCAAAGGCCAGATACGAGTCCTATGCTCGTACTTATTAATTGTGGTGCCATCTATCTCTCCACCATTGAAGGTTTTCTAAGCATTCCTCCAACGGCTTTGATCCTTCTTCCTTACTTCTCGTAAGGCTAATAATTGTCGGCATTGACATTGTTCCAGTTGGCTGTTGCTCGTCTGGCTTTCTTGAATTAATAAGATGATTAAAGGTTGCTTGCTGAACTTCCTCAGAATATTCCTCTATCAATCTCGATAGCACAGGATTGATAAGATCCCTTATTGCCTCTCCGAACTGAATTGCTTCCTGCTTGGAGGGAATTACCCCTTTGTGAATTACGCTATTTCGAAATTTAATCTTTGAATTAGATAAAAGGGTCGGCGGTGATTTAAAAGCCATAAGATAAGAAGCAATATAAGCACCTAATTGTCGCTCAGATTGAGAAGACATCATTTTCCATGCTTCGTTAAAAGCACCATCTTCTTGTTTCTCTTGAAGAAATATTACACGGACGAAAAACTCATAGAATCGTTCTAGCGCAGCAGTGAATGATGCAACAGATTCCCTGTAGTAACCGTCAATTAAAGCATATGCACCTATCTCAAAAAGCAACTCAAACTTTTGCTGTTGTAGAATGGTGACTGTTTTGTGGCCTTGAGGGCATGTGAACTCGTATCTTCCATCATCTTTGAGTTCAACATATGTAGGGTATGGAGGAACTGGAAGTTTATCTTCGCCAAATGTGCAATCCATACAAGTAAATGGCAATCTCATTCAGACCTCCTGTGTACAATTAAGGCCAAGCTTTGCGACAATTTTGGAGCCACGAGGCGGTGGATAAATTGTCAGACAACAGCGCATTGTTAGGCGATTCGTTCACACAAGTGACCTACTTCGGGACACTTTAAGAGAAATGGATTTAACCCATTGGCTTCCTTTGGAATCCACAAAAGCCTGAACTCCTTTTGGCTCGCATAAAGGTCAGGCGGCTTTACAAATCCAAGTGGCCCGGGCGGCCGCTCCATGCCGGTGTAGAACCTGTCTTTATAGATCACTTTTCCAGCTGCAGCTTCTCTAATCGAAGCTACCCCTTCAATGACCTCTGATGCGGCAATAAAGAATTGTCTAGGATTGGTTATTTCAACGCAGTACCTGCCAAAAGTTTCGCCCAATTTTTCAGGCGAAAATTCAGTGGTTGTACAGAGCACGTAAGCATCAGTAAGAACTGATTTCCTAGTATTGTTGCTTAATGTAATGTTGCTGCACCCTGGTCCTATATTAATCCCACTTCTTCTCGCGATCTCGACCAAATCCGGATCACTACTGCCACCTACTGCATGACCAGAATTGTAGGTTTCGTGAGCCTCTTCGGAGTCTCCTTGCTCGGGATTCTCATAAGCTCTGCACGTCTCCAATGTACTTAGCCAAACATCACCACACGCGAGCGCATCAGCTTGCCATTCCTCCTGAAAGAACCGATATACCGATTGGTTGTGCTGATGAAGCAGAACAAGCGCCCGAGATGAGTTTTCTGACAGTCCATGATCCTTTAGCTCTCGGCGCTCCCGTTTCAGTCTGCTTTTTCTACCCATGTGTAAGCCCCCATCGCCTAATACCCGTGATCTGGCGCGAAAGTATGTAGGCGTATTTTTTGCGCCCTTTGCTAAAGGCACGCCAACATACTTTTATCGCTCAGGATCGGTTTGTTAGCGCCACCCCGCTGCGTGCCTATGTTGATATACAAACTGAATAGTCCGAAGCAGTGGGTACTGCTCCGGTATTGCGGCCTTAGCAATGCGCATACCACCAATATCAGCGGTAATCTCGGAGAGCAAATCGGCGGACGTCATAATACGCCCGCCAGCCAACGTCTTGACATTGATGTTACTAGCGAAGCCAAGAACAGCTATTTGCTCGATCTCTGTCGGTAAATCTATCCCAGCAAAAATTCCAGGAATATATTTCCTGCCAGCCTCAAACTTCTTTGCATAGCGTGCTTCGCGCACAGCCCATGTATTCGCATCCATAGAGGGTTCAACATGAACTAGGTGTTGGCGCTGCGGGCAAAAGGCGACAACGTCCAGCTCGCATTCATAGCCGCCTTTGACACGCTTTCCAACCTGTACGTTACGACGGACGAAGTACCCTCGAAACTCGTACCATTCCGCTACCAACTGCTCAAGATGATTCATACTCTTTTAAGTCCATTTTCATCCGCCTTTTGATTTCTAACTCATTGCTTAAGTCCGGCGCGCTAAGGGGTATTAGACAGCTCATCCTATGATTGGATAAACGCGCCAGCATGGTGTCCGATAAATGCAGCCAATCACACTCTACCAATCCTTTGATTCTTATAAGTATTAACTTTTTTTATTAGGTGGCAATACAAAACTCGCGCTCCTGCTGCACTTGCCAGCCCCTCCAAGTTGTGAGGCCACCCGTTTTGCTACTTTTCTCACCCATCCTGCCAAACCCACATTAGCACAGGGTGCTTAGGGCAACTGACCATCTCGGCGTTGTGCTTTCAACGCATAAAAAACCCGCCCATCGCCAACAGCTTTCGCTGTTTGACGAGGGCGGGCTTGGTGATGCTTAGGAGAGTATTAGCTAAGCGCTTCCAGTGACTGCTCAATAATGCTCAAGCCCTCTTCCAACACCGCAGAAGAGACGGTTAATGGTACTAAAATCCGGATGCTGTTGCCGTAGAAGCCGCAGGAGAGCAGGATCAAGCCTTTCTCGCGGGCCTTGGCACAGAGCGCACCGGTCATCTGAGTATCTGGCTTGCCGTCGCTATCAAGCAGTTCAAACGCGGCCATGGCGCCGAGCTGGCGGCCGTGGGCGACGGCGGGGAAGCGCTCTTCCCATACGGCGAAACGCTCGGCCAGCATTTTGCCCATCTGCTCGCTGCGGGCCAGGATGTTCTCTTCTTCGATGGCTTCGATCACTGCCAGCGCCGCGGCGCAAGAGAGCGGGTTGCCGCTGTAGGTGCCGCCCAGGGAGTTGGGGCCGGAAGCGTCCATCACTTTGGCGGTGCCGACCACGGCAGAGAGCGGCATGCCGTTGGCGAGGCTCTTGGCGGTGGTCAGAATGTCCGCTTCGATGCCGCTGTGTTCGAGCGCAAACAGCTTGCCGGTGCGGGCAAAGCCCGACTGCACTTCATCGGCGATTAGCAGAATGCCGTGCTCGTCGCACAGCGCGCGCAGCGCTTTCAGGTAGTCCGGCGAGGCGATGTAGAAACCACCTTCGCCTTGTACCGGTTCGATCACGATGGCCGCCGTGCGGTGCGGGGCGATATCGGTCTTGAACAGCGTGCGAATGGCGTTCAGCGAGGCTTCTTCGCTGATGCCGTGCAAAGGGTTGGGGAACGGCGCGCGGAACACATCGCCCGGCATCGGGCCGAAGTCGTTCTTGTAGGGCAGCACCTTGCCGGTCATCGCCAGCGTCATCATGGTGCGGCCGTGGAAGGCACCGTCGAAAGTGATAATGCCGGTACGGCCAGTGGCAGCGCGGGCAATCTTCACGGCATTTTCCAGCGCTTCGGCACCGGTGTTGACCAGCATCGCTTTGCGCTCTGGGCCGCGCACAGGGCTTAGTTCGCAGAGCTTTTGGCACAGCTGCACGTAAGGGGCGTAGGAGATCACCGCCGCGCTGGTGTGCATGACTTTCTTGAGCTGCGCTTCGACCGCCGCGACGATTTTCGGGTGGCGGTGGCCCAGGTTGAGCACGCCAATGCCGCCCGCAAAGTCGATCCAGCGGTTGCCGTCGGCGTCCCACAGCTCGGCGTTTTCCGCGCGCTCGGCAAACTGGGTCGTCGGTGTGGCGGCGCCGTTGGCCACGAAGCGGTTTTTCAGGTCATTCAATTCTTGGTTAGTCATCATCGTTCTCTTTAAAGGCCGCCAACGCAGACGTATTTCAGTTCAGTAAATTCATCGAGACCGTGGTGAGAACCTTCGCGGCCCAGCCCGGACTCTTTTACGCCGCCAAACGGCGCCAGCTCGGTGGAGATCAAGCCTTCATTGACGCCGACCATGCCGTACTCCAACTGCTCCATGGTGCGCCAGATGCGGCGGTAATCCGTGGCGTAGAAGTAGGCGGCCAGGCCGAACGGTGTGTCGTTGGCCATCTGGATGGCTTCTTCGTCTTTCTTGAAGCGGAACACCGGCGCCACGGGGCCGAAGGTCTCTTCATCAGCCACGGTCATCTTGATGGTGACGTCGGCCAGCACAGTGGGTGTATAGAAGCGCTCACCAGCTGCGTGGAGTTTGCCGCCACACATAAGACGTGCGCCCTTGCCTTGGGCGTCGTCTACGTGGCGCTGCACTTTATCGATTGCCGCTTGGTTGATGAGCGGGCCGATAATGCTGCCATCTGCCAGGCCATCGCCCACTTTCAGTGCGTTCACGCGCTCGGTGAGCTTCTCGACAAACGCATCGTAAATGCCGTCCTGCACCAGGAAGCGGTTGGTGCACACGCAGGTTTGCCCGGCGTTGCGGAATTTAGAGGCGATGGCGCCATCAACAGCGGCATCCACATCGGCGTCGTCAAACACGATAAACGGTGCGTTGCCGCCCAGCTCCATGGCGGTTTTCTTCACCGTGCTGGCGCACTGGGCCAGCAGGTGTTTGCCCACCGGGGTAGAACCGGTAAACGAGACTTTGCGCACTCGGGGGTCAGTGGTGAGCACTTCACCCACGGCGGCGGGTTTGGAAGCGGTGACCACGTTAATGGTGCCCGCGGGCAGGCCCGCTTCCAGCGCTAAATAGGCCGCTGCAAGCGCGGTAAGCGGGGTGGCTTCCGCAGGTTTGATAACCACGGTGCAGCCCGCGGCCAGGGCCGGGGCACACTTGCGCGTGATCATCGCCAGCGGGAAGTTCCAGGGTGTGATTGCCGCCACCACACCGACCGGCTCGCGCAGCACCAGCAGGCGCTTGTCCGCGCCGTGGCTGGGCAGGGTTTCCCCCGCCATGCGCTTGGCTTCTTCGGCGAAGAACTCGATAAACGAGGCGCCGTAGGTGACTTCGCCTTTGGCTTCTGCCAGCGGCTTACCCTGCTCTAGGGTCATCAGGCGGGCCAGGTCGTCGGCGTGCTCATTGATCAGTTCAAACCAGCGGCGCAGCAGGGCCGAGCGCTGTTTGACGGGCGTGGCGCGCCAGGCAGCGCCTGCTTCGTAAGCGGCGGCTACAGCGTCGCGAGTGTCATCGGCGCCCATCTCGGCCACGCGGGCAATGGTCTCGCCAGTGGCGGGGTTATCGACGGCAAAGCTCTGCTGACCTTTGCGCCACTCGCTGCCCACCAGGGCAGGTACTGCATCATGTAACCACTGTTCGATAAAGCTCATACATGGCTCCTAGGTAACGAGGTGAAAGACTTACAGATCCATCTTCATATGACGGTCGCTGTAATCACGACCATAGGTGCGCAGTGCATGGATATATAACGCCAAGCCTAAAACCGCCCAGCCGGCAAAAATGGTCCATTCCGCACTGCTCAGGGCCGCCGGGCTACCGGGCAGGTAGAGGCACGCCATACCAAAAGAGAGTAAGACCGCTAAGGTGCCGCACAGCTTGCCGTTGCTAACTTTGAACGGACGTGGCATGTCCGGCTCGCGAACGCGCAGCACCATGAAGGAGATCGCCACAAACAGGTAAGCCAGCACGATGCCCAAGCCACCGGCGTTAACGATCCACACCAGCGCAGGTCGGCCAAAGAAGGGCGCCAGGCAAGAGAGAAAGCCCATCATGAAAATGGCGTTGGTCGGGGTTCTATAGCGCGGGTGCAACTTGGCAAACGGTGCAGGCAGCATGCCGGCTTTAGCGAGGGCATAAATCGCCCGTGAGCCACCAATGTAGAAAGCGTTCCAACTGGTAATAATGCCTGCAATACCCGCCATCACCATTAAGTTGCTGGCCCACGCGGCGTTGAACAGGCTACCCATGGCATCCGGCACGCTCAGTGAGCTTGCCGCCAGCGCGGTGCTATCGAGCGCCAGGCTGGTGGCCAGAATAATCAGCGCGTACCACACCACTGCCAGAATGACCGACATCATCAGCACTTTGCCGATGGCGTTGTAGGGCAAGTTGATCTCTTCCGCTGCCTGGGGGATGACGTCAAAACCCACGAACAGGAACGGCACCATGACCAGCACCGCGACGATGCCCGCGAACACGCCGGTATCCGCCTGAGTAAATAGCGGCAGCATGTTGATGGTTTCACCTTCAAACAGCGAACCGGTAACGAACATCACGCCCACTAGCAGAATCAGCCCGGTCACTACCTTTTGCAGCAATGCGGCGGTCGTTACACCGAAGTAGTTAATCACCATCATGGCCAGTGAACCGCCAACGCCTACCGCTACCCAGGTGGCTTTGACTTCCCAACCGGCAATGGTCCATAGATGACCGACCGCATAGTTGGGCGCGAGGTGCTCAATCACCGTGGGAAGGGCCACCGCTTCAAACGCGACCACACTCAAATAGCCTAAAATGATCGCCCAGGTGCAGAGAAAAGAGGGCCAATGACCCAGAGCGCGGTAGCTGTAAACGTGTTCACCGCCGACTTTGGGCATGGCAGCGGCTAGCTCCGCGTAGGTCAGGCCGACCAACACGATCGCTAAACCACCGATAATAAAGGCTATAATGGCGCCTAGACTGCCAGCGGACTGAATCGCGGTGCCGGTTAATACTATCCAGCCCCAGCCGATCATCGCACCAAAAGCCAACGCTAAAACGTCGCCACGGGCGAGTACCCGGACAAGCCCATCCTGTTCTGATGAAGGAGTCGTCATTATAAAAGTGTCCTGCGAGTTATTAGATGTTGTCGTGGGCGCTGAGGGGCGCGGTATGCTGATTCCAGTGGCGGAATAGTTATACGCTAGCAGGCGGGGGCCATAACGCGAATGCACCACTCTGACGTTCGACTAGACCACTTTCAAAACGCACCATAAGGGTGCGCTTTTTACCTTATGCTTTCGTCTAAACGCCTGGCGATGGCGGGCTTCACGCGAGAAGGAGGCGTTGATATGGATCGCCAGCAGGTCTTGCACCAATTTTTGCAACTTTATGCACTCCAACCGGAGCGGCTAAGTAAGCAGGTGCGAATCGAGCAAGCGCTGCGCCAAGCCATTACCCAGCAGTGGCCGAGCGGGCTGCGCTTGCCCTCGCATCGCGTGTTGGCCGAGGCGATCAACGTCGCCCGTCAAACCCTCGCCCTTGCCATCGGTACGCTGCTGGAAGAGCAACTGCTGAAAACAGCCCACGGCCAAGGCACCTGGACCAGCAGACCGGTTACCCCTTACTCACCCTTGCCCGGCAACGCCGAGCTCTCATCCCGCGCCCAGCGGGTGCTGGATGGCCCTGGTGCCAGCATGATTCAAAGCGGCGCGTTCGTGCCCGGCATTCCTGATATCGCCCAGTTCCCGATGCGTAAGTGGCGCCAGCTCTACTCAAGCGTAACGGTGCCGCAAAATGCCCTGCTGCTCTCTTACTCCACTGGCGGCTACGGCCCGCTAAAGCGCGCCATTCGCGATTTTCTAGCGCGCTGGCGTAACCTTGATTGTGATATTGAGCAGATCATCATTACCGACGGCACCCATAATGGCATTGAGCTGTGTGCCATGGCGCTGGCGGACGTGGGTGACACCATTGCCATGGAATCGCCCTGCTACTGGGGGGCGCGCAACGTATTTGCCGCGGCTGGTTTGAACATTGAAGCAGTGCCGTGGCTGCCAGAGCAGGGGCACAACCTTCCGCCTATTGCTGCCCCGGTGAAGCTGGCCTACCTAACCGGCTCACATCACTACCCACTCAGCGTGCCCACCAGCGCCACCGATAAGCAGCGCTTATGCGATGCCTTATCACCCGCTTATATTGTCGAGGATGATTATGAGTTCAATCGCGACGACCACCCTAACCTGCTCTTTTCGCCCCAATCAGAGCGTCACTTGCTGGTAGGATCGTTTTCCAAGATGATGTTTCCGGGGCTGCGGCTGGGTTATTTAGTGGTTCCACGCCACTTGGCGGCGCCGATGAACCGCCTGCGCAGCGAGCTTTTCCGCGAAGGGCGTATGCTGGATCAAGCCGTACTGGCCCAGTTTATTTTTGATGGCGACCTGGATGCTTGGTGCCGGCGCATCCAGCGCGACTATTTAGGGCGTCAGCAGGTACTGCATGACCAGCTGCGCTCGCTGCCGCAAGTACGCAGCGTTTCACCGCCCAGCAGCGCGATCAGCCTTTGCGTTGAGTTTGCGCCGGGCATCAACGATGTGGGAATAGCCCAATCACTGCTGAAAGAGCACCTAATCGTGCGCCCTTTAAGCCCGGTTTGCGCGCCAATCGATCCGAGGGTCGGTTTGGTGATGGGCGTCGGCATGCTGTCAGGGGAAACGCTAGTACGTGAAGCACAGCGCTTGCGTCGCAGCCTGGAAGCACTACTGCGCTAGGCGTTACTGATAGCTCATTGATGGTGAACAAAGTGCTTTTCAACACCTTATCCACAAGCTTTGAATAGCTTATTCACAAGAGCATATCCACAAGGACATTTATGCGCTGCGCTGTTGATCGTTTTACCGTTGTCTCTTCAAATGCGTTCGCTCGCCTACGCCTTTGGGCATCACTGGCTTTTGTGCTGCTGCTCTCTGGCTGCGCCACTTTCGCCCCCAACCCACCCCAAGATCAAACCAATGTCTGTGAGATATTCCGCGAGCAGCCCAGTTGGTACGACTACGCCCAGGAGTCCGAGCAGAAATGGGGCACGCCGATTGCGACTCAGATGTCGTTTATTCAGCAAGAGTCCTCGTTTCGTAGCCATATCCGTCCGGATCGTAAATACTACCTGGGCTTTATTCCCGGCCCACGCCCTTCATCAGCCAAGGGGTATGCCCAAGCACAGGACCCGGTATGGGGCGAATATGAAGACCAAGCGGGTAGCCTATTTGCACGGCGAACGCATATGAAGCATGCCACCGACTTTATTGGTTGGTACAACCGCCTTTCCCAACAGCAGGCGGGAATATCGCTGAGTAACCCTGAACACCTTTATTACGCGTATCATGAAGGGGCCGGTGGCTATCAACGCGGCACGTATCGGGGCAAACCGCAGGTTTTGAGGGCGGGTCGAGAAGTGGCGGCGCGCGCTAATCGTTACCAAGCCCAACTCAACAGCTGTGAAGCAGAGTTTCAGTGCCGCAAGTTTTACCAGGTTTGGCCATTTTGCCGTAGTTAAGGGATAAACGATGTCACTATGGATGGGTGTGGCGCTGGTCAGCGTGGTGTTTTTCACCTCGATGCTTTCCGGCGTATTTGGGATGGCGGGCGGCTTGGTGCTGCTGTGGTTTCTGCTGTTGGTATTTCCTGCGGGCACGGCGATGGCTGTGCATGGCGTGATACAGCTCACGGCCAATGGGTCGCGCGCTTGGCTCTCGCGGGGCTATATCGTCTGGCGCATCGTCGCTTTCATGGCGCTGGGCGTGTTGAGCGCCGCTGGCCTGCTATTACTGTTCAACTACAGCCCCAATGCCGCCAGCGTCTCGCTACTGATTGGCCTGCTGCCAATACTGGTGTGGCTGCCCAAGCGCTGGTTTCATCTCAATGCCAATCGCGCCAGTCATGCATTTTGCTGCGGCATTGCATCAGGCGGGTTAACCATTGCCGCTGGGGTTTCCGGGCCACTCATCGATATTTTCTTTGTGCGCTCACGCATGGATCGCCGCCAAGTGGTGGCCACCAAGGCGATGATTCAAGTGGTGGCTCATAGCATTAAAATCATCTTCTACCTGGGTGCTGCCATGGCACTTAGCGCGGGCGAATGGGGTATCGTATTGCTAGCCGCCCCGTTTGCCATGCTCGGCACGCAAGCGGGGAACCGCATTTTACACCGCCTCACCGATGCCAACTTCCGCACCTGGACCCGCTGGATCGTGACCGGCATTGGCGTTTTCTACTTTGCACAAGGGATATTCCTGCTCACCCGCTAGCGTTGAGGGCGATAAAAGCGGGCTTGCTGTTGATGCCTATACTGACCATAGCCATCAACGGAGGTCGCTATGGATTATCATCACTATCGCAAAGCCCTGACTGAAACACTTGCCCAGAGTGAAGTGCCCTTTCCGGCTGCCGAATACCAAGCGCGCCTGGACAAGGTGCGTCAGGCGATGTCGGCACAGAGCCTGGATGCATTGCTGCTCACCGATCCTGCGGATATTAACTACCTCACTGGCTACCACACCTTTGAAGTCTCAGTTCATGCCTGTTTGGTCTGCACGCAAGAGCGGTTAGTGCTGCAAGTTGCCTCCATTGAAACCGGTGCGGCGGTGGTCACCGCTCGGGTCGATGAGATTATCGGCTACCGCTGGGAAAACCTGGATGAAATCATCACCCCGCTGGCGGATCTGCTTACCCCTTGTCAGCACATCGGTATAGACGGCTGGAGCAGCGGGCTGCGCTTTGGGGTAATCGATGCGCTCATGCAGGCCATTGGTCGCGAACGCTTCAGCGAAGCAGGCGCGCTAGTCGACGCCATTCGAATTGTGAAAAGCCCTGCTGAACTAGAGATGCTGCAAGAGAGTGCCCGTATCACGGCACTCGGTTTAGAGACGGCGATTCAGAGCATTAAACCAGGCATGACTGACAACGATATTGCGGCTATCGGCGCTAAAGCGCTGCTGGAAAACGGCAGCGAGTTCATGAGCCTGCAGCCGATCGTGACCAGCGGACACCGCATTGGTGTGATACACGTCAATCATAAGCGGCGCGTGATTCAGCCTAACGAACCTGTGTTCTTGGAGTTTGGCGCCGCGTATCAGCGCTACACAGCCCCCATGATGCGTACCGCGGTGACCGGCACTCCCAACGCTGCCCTCTCAGCCACCCGCGACCTTTGCCGTTCTATATTCGAGGCGCTTTGCGACGCCATGCGGCCCGGCAATAGTTTCGATGCCGCCGCCCAGGCGGCTGATGCTTTACTCGCCCCGCAGCGCGACCAGTATTTTTTCTCCGGCGTGTTTGGCTACGCCGTGGGCGCGCAGTTTCCGCCTAGCTGGGTGGAGGGCACTGGCTTTATCGCCAAAGGTCAGTCGCACACCTTTGAAGCGAATATGGTCTTTCATTTACCGCTCTGCCTTCGTGTGCCCGGCCAGTGGGGCGTCGGCATCAGCGATACCGTGGTGGTGACCAAGCAGGGAGCCAAGCCGCTGACTAGTAACGACTGGCAGCTGTTTGAGGCGCACGGCTAACATTAAGCTCGCAGCCCCGATAGCCACAGCATTGACAGGCCTATAGAGGAGCGCTATTGTCGCTAAAGATGCAAATGAGAAACACTCTCTTTATTTTAACGTATAGGTGATGGCCTCTATACCCATCGACAGTCACCAGGTGAGGGACAAGTGGGATGACGAGCGAGCAGCGGCAACTTCGCCAAACAGTCATGTTTTTACGCACCTCGTTTGAAGCGGTGCAGCACTCCATTGCTGGTCGCCTGGAAGACCCGCTGCCCTGCTGGCTGGATACCAGTATGCTCTCCCTGCTATCGCGGGAGCTAACCCGCTGCTGCCAGCAGTCCAAGCCGCTGTTTGCCCTGCCCGTTACCGAACAGCTCTATCTCGCTTCGCAGCAGTGCGACCTGCTGCTAAAGCAGTGCCCCGGGGTGCTGAACAGCGCCGTTTGCTATCGCCAGTTAGGTGCCATTATGTTGCCGCTTTCAAGCGCCATCGGCCAAATCGATACGCCTGCTAAGCGCCGCTGGCCTTGGATGAAGCTGTAATAAACAACCCAAGCTGACCCTAACCCCGCCTATTTGATTGTCGGGGTTTTGTTTTGCCCATCACGTCCCCATCTACAAGGGCATAGCATCGTCGTTGGCGCTTACTAGTAAACTGGTCTATTCTGTTTGCCACGATGATACCCACTGCTTCAAAAGGAGTTTTACTCTATGGCGTATGAAACGCTGTTTACCCCAACCCAGTTGGGCAGCCTATCAATTCCTAACCGCGTCATCATGGCGCCGCTGACCCGTGCGCGTACGCCTGACAGCGTGCCAGGCCAAATACAGGAAGCCTATTATGGGCAGCGCGCTGGCGCTGGGCTGATCATCAGCGAAGCCACCAACATCTCCCCCACTGCGCGTGGCTACGTGTATACGCCGGGCATCTGGACTGACGAGCAGGAAGCGGGCTGGAAAGGCGTGGTTGATGCTGTGCACGCCAAAGGCGGTCGCATGGCGCTACAGCTGTGGCATGTTGGGCGCGTTTCCCACGAAATGGTTCAACCGGACGGCCAACAACCCGTTGCCCCTAGCGCGTTAAAAGGCGAAGGCGCGCAGTGTTTCGTCGAGTTTGAAGACGGCACCGCTGGTCAGCACCCCACCAGCACACCGCGCGCGCTGGAAACCGATGAAATTCCCGGTATCGTCAAGGACTATCGCCAAGCGGCCGAACGCGCCAAGCGCGCGGGATTCGATATGGTCGAAGTCCACGCGGCGAACGCTTACCTGCTTAACCAGTTCCTGGCGACTGGCACCAACAAGCGTACCGACCAGTATGGCGGCTCGCTGGAAAATCGTGCCCGCTTCCCGCTGGAAGTGGTTGATGCGGTGATTGACGTTTACGGTGCTGACCGGGTCGGCATCCGCATGACGCCATTTATCGAGCTATTTGGGTTGACCGATGATGAGCCGGAAGCGATGGCGTTCTACATGGCCGATCAGCTTTCCAAGCGTGGGCTGGCCTACCTACACCTGAACGAGCCCAACTGGGCCGGCGGCGATATCACTTTCCCTGCAGGTTTCCGTGAACAGATGCGCGAACGCTTTAGCGGCAGCCTGATCTACTGCGGCAACTACGACGCCGAGCGCGCCGAGGCCCGCATTAGCGAAAACACCACTGACGCCGTTGCGTTTGGTCGCCCCTATATCGCCAACCCTGACTTACCCGAGCGTTTCCGCGTTAGCGCGCCACTCACCGAGCCAAACCACGAAACGTTCTACGGCGGTGACGAAAAAGGCTATACCGACTACCCATTTATGAATAACGGTTATGATCGTACGAGCTAAACAGCATACGTTTGGCTGACAGCTGAATTATTTTGGCTAAAAAGCATCACTTCGGTGATGCTTTTTTAATACTTAATAGTGAGTTAGCATCAATAGATTGCTGATTATTTCGTTTTAAAAAAAGACGATGGATGCTAAATTAAATTTTGGTGCTAGTGGCCCCCATATTATTAGTAGGTCCTACCGCCAGCACCGGTGTCCGTTTTCGGCCTGATGGCTAATAGTATGCCTTACTAGCTCTGGGTGTTACTTGCGTTAACCATTAACCCACTATTCATCGGTTAATTAGCGTTTAATTACTCATTAAAACAACAAAGGGTTTTTGAGAATATGGATCGTACGACCACCATCATATTACTCTCCTTCGTATCGCTGGTATTGGGTGCTCTCGCGATAGCAATATTTATTTATGTCATTGTTCCCTGGCGTCGACGACGGCGTGCAGCGAAAGAGGCCGCCGCTAACTCAGTCACTTTTCAAACTGAAAGCCCGCCGGAGCAACCTGAATCCACCACACCCGCGAAGCGCAATAGCGGTATAAAGCAGCACTCTCTTTTTATTATTTTCGATCAGCCTAGTGAGCGTTCGGATGAGCGCCTGACCGAATGGTTGCGAGAAAAAGGTGCCCGTTATGACTCAATCAAAAAGATATTTTTGATTGACGGGCAGCAACCCGCCAACCCAATTACCATTACCAACGCCTTTCCACCCGGCGAAATGCCTGACCTACTCCGTGGTGAAACACATGCCCCCCTTAAAGGCATTAGCCTGTTAGTAAAGCCGCCGCTGCACAAGCGACGCAATCAGCAAATGTACGTCTACGTAGAACTCGCCAAGGAAATGCAGACGCACTTTAGCGGTGCCATGCTTAATGCGGAGCGCGAACCCACTACCGATGACACCTTTGAGCGCATTATTGGCTAGCGGCCCTTTTCTGGTTACACGACCCCCTGGCTGCGCAGGTAATCATCGTAGCTGCCGCTGAAATCGACAATGCCTTCCGGCTGCATATCGATAATGCGCGTGGCGAGTGACGAGACGAACTCACGGTCGTGGCTCACAAACAGCAGCGTACCGGGGTAGTTTTCCAGCGCTAGGTTCAACGCCTCAATCGACTCCATATCCAGGTGGTTGGTCGGTTCATCCATCAACATCACGTTAGGCTGAGTAAGGATTAACTTACCAAACAGCATACGCCCCTGCTCACCACCGGAAATCACCTTCACCGATTTACCAATATCGTCGCTGGAAAACAGCATCCGCCCCAGAGCGCCGCGAACCACCTGTTCGCCGCCTTGCGTCCAGGCCGACATCCACTCAAACAGCGTCGCATCGACGGCAAAATCATGGCTGTGATCCTGAGCAAAAACGCCCACCTCTGCAGCTTCGGTCCACTTCACTTCACCCGCGTCCGGGTGTAGCTCGCCTGCCAAGGTTTTCAGCAGCGTGGTTTTACCGATGCCATTGGGGCCGATAATCGCAATGCGTTCACCGGCTTCTACAGTCATGGAAAGACGTTCGAACAGCGGCTTCTCGCCGTCATAGCTTTTAGTGATGCCGTCCACGTTGACGGCATTACGGTGAATCTTCTTAGCCTGATCAAAACGGATAAAGGGGCTTACGCGGCTGGAAGGTTTGATATCTTCCAGCTTGATTTTATCGATCTGACGTGCCCGTGAGGTCGCCTGCTTGGCCTTCGAGGCGTTGGCTGAGAAGCGGCTAACGAACTGCTGCAGCTCGGCAATCTGCGCCTTTTTCTTGGCGTTATCAGAGTGCTGGCGCTCACGAACCGCGGTGGCGGCGGTCATGTAGTCATCGTAATTGCCGGGAAATAGGGTGATTTCACCGTAATCCAGATCCGCCATATGCGTACAGACGCTGTTCAGAAAATGGCGGTCGTGAGAGATGATGATCATGGTGCTGCTGCGCGCTTTAAGAATATCTTCCAGCCAGCGGATGGTGTTGATATCCAGGTGGTTGGTGGGCTCATCCAGCAGCAGTACATCGGGGTCTGAGAACAGCGCCTGGGCCAGCAGTACGCGCAGCTTCCAACCGGGGGAGACTTCGCTCATCGGCCCGGTGTGCTGCTCAATGGGAATGCCTAAACCCAGCAACAGCTCACCCGCACGGGACTCGGCCGTATAACCGTCCAGCTCCGCAAAGCGCACTTCCAGGTCAGCAACGGCCATGCCGTCCTCTTCGCTCATCTCTGCCAACGAGTAGATACGCTCGCGCTCGGCGGCGACCGACCACAGTTCGACATTGCCCATGATAACAGTGTCGATCACCCGCTCATCTTCAAACGCAAACTGATCCTGGCGCAACTTACCCAACCGCGTGCTGCTATCCAGCATCACCTGGCCGGATGAAGGCTCCAAATCGCCACCAAGAATTTTCATGAAGGTGGATTTGCCGCAGCCGTTCGCGCCAATCAGGCCGTAGCGATTGCCGTTATTGAATTTAACGGAGACATTTTCAAACAGGGGCTTAGCCCCAAACTGCATGGTGATATTGGCGGTTGCGATCACAAAAAGAGCCCGGTTAGCATGTCATTGACAGTAATAGAAAGGCTCGCGATTCTACGCGCTATTGGACGGGTATTCACCCATCAGACTTTCGTCATATCAGGCGATTGCCGGGATATCGATTAGAAAGCGTTGATCATCAAGCGCTTGGCGTAAACGAGTTGCCAGAATATCGACGCTAATCGGATGTTCACCCACCAGCTTGGTCGTGGTCACACAAAGCCCTGGATGCTGCTGTTCAGCCGCTGCGCATATTTCAGCGATATCGCCATCCTCGCCCGCATGACGGCCTGGCGAAAGAAACAACATGGCCAGAATAACCGGGCCTGCATTGAACTCAGGTAACGTCAGCAAATTTTCCAACAGTGGCTCGTTAAAACGATACTCATCGCCATCACGGCGCTCCATGGAGGCAGCGGCAACACACGCTACTTCGTCGGCTAGCAACACGCTAAGCTGCCCCGCTAAGCGGTTACGTACGGCGGTGACGTCCGGGATTGGGCTGCCGTGATCCACCAGTGCCACATGCGGCTTAGCACCAGATCGAAGCTTCTCGCGCACGTTGTCGGCCAGCAGGTGGGCTAAACGCAGGTCATTATCACCCAACTCATCCACCAAGGGCTGGGCTACCCGCACCTTCACATGGGGAAAACGCGCTTGCAACGTGGCCATACGTTCAGGCAGGTAGCCGGTCAGGGCCTTACTGGGGCCGAAAAAGAACGGCAGCACGATAATTTCCGTTGCCCCTTGTTCGGCACTGCGTTCAGCGGCAGGACCAAGCGTAGTGGCAGGAATACCATCGACCTCTTCCACAGGGATCTTATTGGAGTGCAGCAGCGAAGCCGCCTGGACGGTTTCGCCTATCAACTCGCTAAGCGAAGCGGCCACGCGGCGTAAATTAAGCGTTGCCTGGGGGCGTAGCGAGCCGTTATCGACCAGAAAAATTGCACGCATGATTGTCTTCGCCCGTTGTGGTGGTGAGAGTGAGCCAATAAGTGATCATGGCTGACATGATAAGATAGCTGTTTTCAAAAATGGGCTGTTCGCTATGCTATTTGACGACGCTATGTTGCTTGATAACCATGCTTGATACCACTGCGCTTAATCAGCAAAGAAATTTCTTCGATGGTCATGAGGCTATTTGGCTATTTGGCTACGGTTCACTGATCTGGAAGGCAGACTTTGCCTATCTAGAGCGTCGCCCGGCGTTTATACACGGCTGGGAACGGCGATTTTGGCAAGGCTCCCACGACCATCGCGGTACGCTTGAATCGCCAGGACGTGTCGTAACCTTGATTCCCGCGGAGGGAGCAGTGTGCCATGGCATGGCCTACCGGATTACGTCGGAAGTACTAGCTCCGCTAGATGTTCGAGAGAAAAACGGCTATCTACGGGAGAAGGTGCCCCTGACGTTTACCGATGGCTGCAGCGAAACGCCTGAACAGAGCGAAGGGCTTATATATCTCGCCAGCGAAGATAACCCGGCCTTTCTGGGTGAGGCGCCGCTGGCCGAAATAGCGTTACAAATCGCTAATGCGCACGGTCCCAGCGGCCCCAATAAAGAGTACCTAATCAACCTAGCGGCTGCTCTACGCGAACTAGACGCAGAGGATGCCCATATCTTCGCGCTGGAGGAGCAACTCAGCCGCGTTTGATATTACCAGTACCGGGGATAACGACGATGCCGGGCAAGGTTATTGACCAGTATGGCGATGACCAGCATGACCACACTCCCGGCCCCTATCGGTAAAAGCGGGTACCACCAGCCTAACTGGTGAACGCTGGCCCCGCCCCCTACCGCAATCAGAGCTGCCGCGGCTCCCGGCGGGTGAACCGTGTGGGTCAGTTGCATGACCAGTATCGACAGTGACACGGCCAATGACATTGAGAGAGGCGTCGCCCCCAGTAATTGATAGCAAGCAACGCCAAGACCCGCCGATAAAACGCTGCCGAACAGCACATGGCTTGGCTGGGCAAAGGGACTTTCCGGCGCCGCATAAATCAACACCGACGTTGCGCCAAAGGAGCCGACAATGAGCAGTTGCTGCGACAGCCACGCCGCGCTGAGCCAGCAAATGACCGCCATCCCGGTGAAAGCACCCACCCATGACCAAAAAGCATCTTGCCAGCCTACTCGGGCACGCTTAACTGGCTGCCCCCGCATCTTGCCAAGATAAGTTTTCATGACACTCGCTTTGCACAAAATGAGTGCAAATGATGCCAAAATGCACCAAATAAGCAAATGACAATCCATCATGCCTTGGATGAAACTAACTCAAGGGCAACGCGATTGATCATCATTAGCGCTATGGGGTGTTAACTAAGATGAGAAACAAGGGCATTGTTTTATGACATTTTTTATAAACAATACCCAGGCCTGTTCTTCATGCTACATAGAGGGATCAAACAGCTTAACTTCGCATATATTGATCTGCTCCCAGACACGCTCAGTCATATAAATTTCTTGCGCCAGCCAAGCCTCTAAATCTTCTCGAGAGGCAAATCTGAAATGTGCATTTGAACCGATCATTTTACCTTCTTCGTTCAGCACTACCCCACCACTTACGAAATTACCCGACCGATACAGACTACGGAGTCCTTCCAGGTGCGGCCCGCGACAAGCCAAACGGCGATCCAAGGCACCTTCATCGGTGTAATCGTAGGCAACCAACGCATATTGCTTCATTTAATACACCTCTCAGTGTGTCTACATCATCAACCACGAAAGAATAAACAACCCCAATAAGGTACGAAATATACCCCCTATCAGCGAGCCGCGCAGAAATGCACGTACGCCGCCAAACAGAATTAATAGGCCAACGACCAGCACGGCAATGCTAAAAAAAGAATCATTGATTCCCAGAGAACGGGTTAGGCCATCGATAAAATCACCAAAGGCACCAAAGAAATTGGTGAAAATACCTAACAGAAACTCCACCACCACGCGGATGGCTTCGCCGATAGTTTCGCCGATTTCGTCAAAAAAGCCGTTTGCCTGCATCGCGTTTGATTGCATTGATCATACCTAGGGCTGAGAAGGAATAAGCAGCATTGTCGGTTAAATGCAGTGGCTGAGCAAAGCAGAACGCACGCCCCTCCTCTGGCCGCTGAATTTTTCGCACCCTTTATATCAAGCGACTAGTATAAAAGGCACCAAACGATCGTTTAAATAATCACCATTATCGACGCCACGCCTCAGGTGTTCCTCATGACTCATCACTATCCCCTTGCCGACCGGCTCCAAGCCAGCACGCACCGAGTAGAGAACCAGCCTCCGCCGCTGGAGAACTATAATAGCTACACCACTGATCGCGCGCTGCAAGAGGGTGTCAAACGCGAAAGCGAGGCGAATGACGATAGTGCGCTCAAAACCTTTGGCCAGTGGGCAGGGTCTGCCCAGGCGATTGCCTTGGGTTTTGAAGCCAATCGCCACCCACCGCAGTTGTTAACCCATGACCGGCAAGGCCACCGGGTCGATTTGATCGAGTTTCATCCCGCCTACCATCAGCTTATGCAATCGGCGGTTGAGCACGGTTTGCACGCCAGTCCCTGGCAAAATCCTCAGGCCGGTGCCCACGTTGCCCGAGCCGCCCGCTACTTTCTCCAAACACAGGTGGAAGCAGCGCATGGCTGCCCGATTACCATGACCTTTGCCGCTCTGCCTGCGCTTCGCCACCAGCCCAATCTGCTCAAAGAATGGGGAGATAAGATTACCGCCCCGCATTATGACCCGCGCAACGTGCCCTATTTCGAGAAACAGGGCGTCACTGTTGGTATGGCCATGACTGAAAAACAAGGCGGCTCCGATGTGCGCCTTAACACCACTCGCGCCTACCCGATTGATCAAGGCGGGCCGGGCGAGGCCTACGAGCTGGTAGGGCATAAATGGTTTGTCTCGGCGCCGATGTGCGACGCTTTTCTGGTACTCGCTCAGGCGCCCGGCGGCTTGAGCTGTTTTCTACTGCCACGCTGGCGACCCGATGGCAGCAAGAATCCGCTCCATATACAGCAGCTAAAACGCAAAATGGGCAATGTGGCGAATGCCTCCAGCGAAACGGAACTGCGCGGCGCCTTTGCCTGGATGGTGGGCGAAGAAGGCCGCGGCGTGCGTACCATCATTGAGATGGTCGCCATGACTCGCTACGACTGCATGATTGGTTCAGCCGCTGGAATGCGCCAGGCCACCGCTCAAGCGATTCATCACGCGACCCATCGCCAGGCGTTTGGGGCGCGCCTAAGCGAACAGCCGCTGATGCAGAACGTGCTCGCCGATCTTGCCATCGAGAGCGAAGCCGCCACCACCCTGATGCTGCGCATGGCCCGCGCCATGGATCATCAAGACGATGAGCACGAGCGCCTGCTGTCGCGAATCGCCACCCCGGTGGGCAAGTACTGGATCTGCAAGCGCACGCCCCACCACGCTTACGAGGCAATGGAAGTGATTGGTGGTAGCGGCGTCATGGAGACCCATATAATGGCGCGCCTGTTCCGAGAATCGCCCATCAACGCCATCTGGGAAGGCAGTGGCAATGTGCAGTGTCTAGATATCCTGCGCGCGATTGAAAAGCAGCCCGAGGTGCTCGATGCCTTCTTTGCCGAAATTGCCCTTTCAAAGGGCGCTAATGAACATCTTGACCGCTTTATTGGCCAATTAAAGCGTGAGATGCAGGATAATCAAGCGCTCCAGTACCGCGCCCGCCAACTAGCGGATGGCATGGCCATCGCGTTACAGGGCGCCCTGCTGGTGCAGCACGCCCCTTCTTATGTGGCCGATGCATTCTGCGCTGGCCGGCTGACTGATCGCAGTGGCCTCAATACAGGCACGCTACCTACTGGACTCGATTGCGCGGCGATTATTGAGCGTGCCCGACCCGTGGAATAAACGCCTTGGAGTGAGCCGCGTAGAATAAGCATTCGCGACCTTGGTCGGATTTCATGCTAAAACTAATCACGTTAAAACTGTTCGCGTTAAAATTGCTAGTCTTAAAATAAGAAGCAGCAAAGTAGTAGCGGGAGAGCTTGGCGCATCTCACAAGGATGACGCCAGCGCCGAAGGAGCAACTGCCCCGGAAACTCTCAGGCAACCGGACCGCTATTACCCTCACTTTCCGAAGAGCGGCTGATGACTGCGTCACTCAGCCCACCGAAGGAGCAAGCGCGCCCAACGGGCACGTGAATCTCTCAGGTTCCATGACGGAAGGGGTACGCCCAGCAGCAGCTACGCCGTTAGGCGGGTATCCCCGACGCTCATACAATCTGGAGAAACTCATGCAACGCATTGCCGTTATCGGTGGCGGTATCACCGGCATTACCAGCGCTTACGCCCTGGCCAAACGTGGCTATCACGTCACCGTGTTTGAAAAGCATCGTTACGCCGCCATGGAAACCTCGTTCGCCAACGGCGGTCAGCTCTCGGCCTCGAATGCCGAGGTATGGAACCACTGGCCCACCGTGATCAAAGGCCTGCGCTGGATGCTCAGAAACGACGCCCCGCTGCTGGTCAATCCCCGCCCGAGCTGGCACAAACTTAGTTGGTTTGGCGAATTTATCGCCTCGATCCCCCGCTACTCTGCCAACACCACCGAGACCGCGCGGCTGGCCATTGCAGCACGCGAGCATCTGTTTCAGTGGGCGCAGGAAGAGCAAATCGATTTTGATTTAAAGCAGAAAGGCATTCTGCATATTTACCGCGATAAAGCGGGGTATGACCACGCCGCCAAGGTCTCCAGACTGCTCAGCAAAGGAGGCCTAGAACGCCGCGCGGTAACGCCTGACGAAATGCGTACCATCGAGCCGACGCTAGCAGGCAACTACTACGGCGGCTTCTTTACTGAAAGCGACGCCACCGGGGATATCCATAAGTTTACCCACGGCTTGGCGCAAGCCGCCGAGCGCCGCGGCGTAACGCTTAAGTATGGCCACAGCGTGCAGGATCTCGGCGCGGACGAACAACACGCCTGGATCACCGCCACCATTGAAGGCGAGGCTGACGCTGAACCGGTGCGGGAAACGTTCGATAGCGTGGTGGTCTGCGCCGGGGTGGGCAGTCGCGCCCTGGCTGCCAAGCTGGGTGATCGAGTCAATATCTACCCGGTCAAAGGCTACTCGATTACCGTGCAGCTTGATGACGCTGCCTCTCAGCAGGCAGCGCCTACCGTGAGCCTACTCGATGATGAAACCAAACTGGTGACCAGCCGCCTGGGCAATGAACGCTTTCGCATCGCGGGTACCGCCGAATTCAACGGCTTCAATCGCGATATCCGCGACAACCGCATCCGCCCGCTAATCCGCTGGGTGGAAGAGTGTTTCCCCGGCGTTAGCACCCGCCGCGTAGTGCCCTGGGCGGGCCTACGCCCGATGCTTCCCAACATGCTGCCTAAGGTCGGCCCCGGCAAATTACCCACGGTGTTCTATAACACCGGCCACGGCCATCTGGGCTGGACACTCTCTGCGATTACCGCCGATATGCTGGCGGATGCGGTGGAGGATAAAAACAGCACTCAGCAAGCCACCCAGCCGCGGCCCCTGTAGCCTCCAATCCACACCTTAACGGCAGCCAGTGATAGCCCCACCGAGCTAGTCACCATGAAAAATCGCTGGCGCCGACAGTTGGGATAGGGTTCCAATGGTTATTATAAATATGGTCTATTAATAAAGGTCCAATACCTTTCTAACAACCAAGGAAGTTTCACTATGCCTAGCGTACTTATTACAGGAGCTACTTCGGGGTTTGGTAAAGCGGCGGCACAGCGCTTCGCCAAAGCAGGCTGGTCATTGATTCTTACCGGACGCCGCAAGGAGCGATTAGAGGCGCTGGAAAAAGAGTTGAGCCAGCAGGTACCCGTACTCACCTTGGCGCTGGACGTCCGCGATAGCGACGCCGTCACTGACAGTATTAGCAACCTGCCGGAAAAATTCCTGCCGCTGACCTGCCTCATTAACAATGCCGGTTTGGCGTTAGCGCCGGAGCCCGCGCAAAAGGTGGCGCTGCAGGATTGGCACACCATGATCGATACCAATATCACCGGGTTAGTTAACGTCACCCACGCAGCATTACCGCTGTTACTCAAAAACAGCGAAGGCGCGAGCATTCTTAATCTCGGCTCAGTCGCGGGCCAGTGGCCCTATCCGGGCGGGCATGTGTATGGGGCGTCAAAAGCGTTTGTTCAGCAGTTTAGCTATAACTTGCGCTGCGACCTACTGGGAACAGGCGTGCGCGTGACGGACCTAGCCCCTGGCATGGCGGAAACCGAGTTTACGCTGGTGAGAACCAAGGGGAATCAGACCGCGTCAGACGCACTGTATAGAGGTACAACGCCGCTCCAAGCGGAAGATATTGCAGAGCAGCTTTACTACCTAGCCACCTTGCCACCCCATATCAATATCAATCGCTTGGAAATTATGTCGGTACGTCAAGCATGGTCAGCCTTCGCCATTGATCGCGACCCTGCTTAAGCCTGCTTCGCAGAGGACAACAAACCGCCTGAGGATACTCGGTCACGCCCTTTATCTTTCGCAAAGTACAGGGCGTTATCGGCGCGTTTCATAACACTTTTGAGCGACTCTTGCGGATGCACCTCGACCACACCAAAACTTGCGGTAACGCTGCCTTGAATGGGAAAAACAGCGTGCTTAATGGTACTGCGGATTTTATCGGCTAGCCTTACCGCTTGCTCAAGCGAAGTTTCAGGGGCTAATAACATAAACTCCTCACCGCCCCAGCGCGCGCAGCAGTCTGCTTTACGCAAGTTACGCTTAAGCAGGTGGGTAAGTTCTATCAACACTTGATCACCGACGTCGTGACCATAGTTATCGTTTATATCTTTAAAATAATCCAGGTCAAGCATGATTAAGGAAAGCGGACGTGAGTAGCGATCGTGGCGATTTAGCTCGCTTTTCAGCACGGTATCGAACTGCGATCGGTTAACCAGCCCGGTCAGCATATCGGTCGTCGCCAAGCGCTCGAGCTGAGCCTCTTTTTCCATTTGTTCCGTAACATCACGCTGAGTTAACACCAGCGTACACTGCCCGTTGTGGCATGCCCCCATGGCCGTAATCCGCCACTCGATATGGCGACGCTTGCCGTCATTATGGCGGGATACTTCACCACCACTAATGCCTTCAAAGGTACCGTCGGAGCTGTCTTTTAGCGGATGGAGTGCTTCATGCAACTGAGCAAAAATCTGGCGGTTAGCGGCCTCCTGTTGAACGATAACAGGCGGAGAGCCCAACCACGACTCGCGGCTGCCACCCCATAAACGCTGATAATCAGTATTAACATCAACGATGTGGATCTCTGGCGAGCCTTCCTGCACGCTCAGAATCGCCACTGCGTGGCCAGGCCGCTCGCCATCTGCGTCCGACCGTGGACGCGCATAGTGCTGGTACATTCTATTTCCTCATCCCTGTGGAATAGCCGCGCGGACATATGCCTGCATGGAAGCCAGCATATTGACAGGTATCAGCACCGATGACACGTCTACAGGGGTGCTCACCCTTCCCACCGCGAGATTTAACACTGTGTTTAACACCAAAATTACGCTAATACTATTATTTATTACAGTTTGTTAACATAACTCAGGCTATCTAGGCAGACCTAACTGTGATCAGCCCACGCTCTGATCACAATTCTCGCCATTAGTTGCAAAGCGCCAGAAAATAGCAGTCGATGATTAACCTCGCTGCTCCAGCACGCCTATCATTTCGGGCACTGCCAAGGTCGTGTCATCAACGGAGCTATAAAGAGCATGGACGGCCCCGGCAACGCCGCGCTCCACCCCCAACTCATTGGTCATGGTGTGGTAGTAACCGAGATCCTTGCTGGCATTAGCTACTGTAAATTTGAAACCCGAAGGGTCGTTTTCAGCAATATAAGGACGCAAGCGCTCAAGCACCACGCCGCCACCGCCACCTGCGCCAAGCACTTCAAGCAAGGCGGTATCGCTAATACCTGCTTTACGAGAAGCCGCTGTGGCCTCGGCCAATACCGCCGAAAATCCAAGTGACACGAAGTTATGCAACAATTTGAGGGTATGCCCCGCGCCTACATCGCCCGCATGGGCAATATTTTCGGCAAACCCCTCCAGCAGAGGTAACGTTTCATCGAACAGTGCCTTGGGCGCACCGACAATCAAGTTGAGCCGCCCTTCTGCCGCTTCTTTCGGCGTGCGCGTCATGGCGGCATCCATAAAGCGCCCACCTGCGTCAGTCACTCTGGCAGCAACTTTTTCGGTTGAGCTGGGCAAGGCGGTAGAGCAATCCACCACAACACAACCGGGCTTCAACCCATCCAAAACACCGTCAGGCTCGAATAGCACCGCTTCTACTTGAGGCGACCCCGTGACGCATAAAATCATCACGTCAGCGCTTTGTGCCACTTCGCTACCGGTACTCAGCGCGGTAGCACCGGCTGCCAGTAAGTCATCTACTGGCTGGTTACCCGAGTGATTCAGAAAACTGACCTGATGGCCTGCACGTAGTAGGCTACTGGCAATTCCATGGCCCATCAGGCCAACGCCGACGATGCCTACCTGGCGAGATGTTGTCATTGTGATAGCTCCTTTTAAGTAGATATCGTGCTAGCCGTGCTTGATAGCGACGGTCTTGATCCGTGTATAGCTTCTCAGCCCTTCAAAGCCCTTTTCCCGGCCGTGCCCGGAGCGCCCAACGCCACCAAAAGGTAGTTCAACACCACCGGCGGCGCCGTAGTTATTGATGAACACCTGACCGCTACGAATAGCCTTGGCAAGGCGTAGCTGACGACCGCCATCCCGCGTCCAAACCCCCGCACACAAACCAAAGTCTGTCGCATTAGCGATTGCAAGCGCTTCAGCTTCGTCCACAAACACTTGCACCACCAGTACTGGGCCAAACAGCTCTTCGCGCAGCACTTCATGTCCATCAGGAATATCGGTCAGCAGTTGAGGCAGTACAAAGTGACCACCAGCCGGTGCGCTAGACGCTAGCTCTCCTATCGCCGCGACGCGAATGCCGTCGGCTTTGGCCGCCGACAAACGCTCTTCCAGCTTGGCCTTTTGACGCGCATTGATCAGCGGGCCACAGTCGGCATCGGCTTCGCCTGCATCACAGCGCAAAGCAGCAAAGCGCTCACAAAGGTTGTCCACCACACTATCGGCGATTTCACGCTGCACCAACAGGCGGCTACCCGCTGAACAGGTCTGGCCGGCGTTCTGAACAATACCGCGCACTACTGCCGGTAGCGCTGCATCAAGATCTGCATCGGCAAACACGAGCTGGGGCGATTTACCTCCTAACTCTAAGGTAACGGGCACATGGTGCTGTGCGGCGGCTTGGGCAACATGGGTACCGGTCTCAGGTGAACCGGTGAAAGAAAGATGATCAATTTCGGCATGGGCGGCGAGCGCTGCGCCTGCTTCATAACCAAGCCCTGGCACAACATTGAGTGCTCCCGCCGGAAGCCCATGACTCACCGCCAGTTCTGCCAAGCGCAGCACGCTCAAACAGGCATCTTCGGCGGGCTTAAGCACCACGCAGTTACCTGCCGCCAGCGCTGCTGCCACACAGCGTCCGAATATCTGAGAGGGATAATTCCAAGGGATAATCTGGGCACATACGCCGTAAGGCTCGCGCAGTGTCATTACCGCGAAGTCGTTTTCAAACGGAATGGTTTCACCATGCAGCTTGTCCGCCGCCCCACCATAAAAGCGGAAGTAGCGTGCGCAGGCTGATATATCCCCCTTGGCCTGGGTCATGGGCTTGCCGGTATCGGCACACTCGAGCTGGGCCAACTGTTCATGATGTGTCTCGATCACATCGGCAAAACTCAGCAGCCATTCGCTGCGCTGCCGGGCAGGCCAGCGAGCCCATTCGCCTAACTGGCCGGAAAAGGCCTGCCGTGCGGCCTGCACTGCTGCATTGACCTCTTCCCCTTGGCTACGCGCAATGCGCGCCAGTGGCTCTCCTGTGGCGGGGGCTTCTACCTGAAGCGTAGCGGCGGTATCTACCCACTCTCCACCAATCAGCGCCTGCTGCGGTGGCAACGTTAATGCTTGAGACATACAGCACTCCTTTTATTGTGTTTTTTAATCTTAAACATGCGTTGCTTAACCGTAGAAGATGTTCACCAGCCCCATGGAGATCCACGGCATATAGGTAATTGCCATTAAGCAGGCCATCACCACCAGCACAAAGCGCACCAACCAGGGCAACATCTGATCAATCGATATTTTGGCAACCGCACAGGCAGCAAACAGATTTACGCCCAACGGCGGGGTGATCATGCCAAGGGCCAGATTAACCACCATCACCAACCCAAAATGAACGGGGTGGATACCGAACTGAATGGCGATCGGTGTCAAGATCGGTGCCAGCACTAAAATAGCGGCGGAAGTTTCGATAAACATGCCGACAACCAACAGCAATGCATTGACCACCAGCAGAAACATCAGCGGGTCATTGATGGTGTTGGTGACGAGAGTGGCGATTTGTGCCGGCAGCCCCGTTCGGCTGAGTAGAAAGCTAAAGAGCGAGGCGGCGGCGATGATCAGCATGACCGCAGCGGTAGAGACAACGCTCTGGCGCATAATCGGCCAGAGGTCGTCGACCTTTAGTTCCCGGTAGTAGAAACCACCCACGATCAGCGCAAAAAACACGGCCACGGCGGAGGCTTCAGTCGGGGTAAATACCCCACCATAGATACCGCCAATCACGACCACCGGCATCAGCATCGCGACCCAAGCACGCTTCACCGAGATCATAAAGCCAGTGCTGTCTTTATAGTCGTCCTTTCCGTAACCTCGCACCTTACAGAACAGGTAGAGAAAGAGGATTAGCGCGCTGCCAATCAGTATGCCGGGACCGATGCCCGCCAGAAACAGCTGCCCGATAGAGGTATCGGTACTCACGCCGTAAAGGATCAATGGGATCGAGGGTGGGATCAGTACCCCAAGCTCTGCTGATGAGGCCTGTATGGAGGCGGCCAACGGCTTGGGATAGCCATGCTTGACCATGGCGGGAATCAAGATAGCCCCGATCGCAAACGTAGTGGCCACGCTGGAGCCGGACACCGCTGCGAACATCATGCAGGTCAGTACGCAGGACATGGCCAGCCCGCCCTGCACGCGGCCAACGATGGATTTCGCCAGGTCCACCAAGCGCTGGGAGATACCCCCAGCAGCCATCAGATTGCCGGCGAGTATAAAAAAGGGAATTGCCATTAGCGGAAACTTATCGATGCCGATAAACATCTGCTGTGGCACCAGCAGCAGTGGCAGGCGCGTGAAGAATTCGATACCGATAATCGATGCCAAGATAATCGAAATCGCAATCGGCACCCCGAAGGTAAACAGGATGATCAGCGATAGACCAATAACCATGTTCATGGCTGTACCTCCCGCTCTGGTCGTGATGCACCCTGGGATGTTTCAGCCTCCGGCACGATCTCGCTATGTTCAGGGCCTACCTTTTCCCGGCCAGCAAGCTGTGCGAGCAGCCTCGCCACCACGGCGACAATAGCAAAGCTGGAGCCTGTCGGAATCGCCGCATAAGCCCATGACATCGAGATATTCATTCCCGACATGGTTTGACTGCTCACCCGCAGGGTCATTTGAATGCCGTAGTGAATCAGCACCCCCAGTACCAGCAGGCAGCACACCACAATGGCGACTTCCAATAAGGTCAGAAAGCGCGCGGGCACTAGCTTATAAACAACCTCCACCGCCATCATGTAGCCACCCCGAAACGTGGCAGCCGCCGCCAGGAAGACACACCAAATCATTGCCGCACGGGAGGCCACTTCCGTCCAGGTCGAGGGTGCATTGAAGACAAAACGGGTGAGCACCTGATAAAAACTGAGTGTCACCGAGATCGCCAGCATCGCCACGGCAAGCAGCATAGCGAGCCGGGTTAACTGGTGCTCAAAACGAAGAAAGACCGCTAGCATAAGAAGTCACCATGCCAATGCGGCCTCCGAGATGCCGGAGGCCGAGGTGGGGAAGCGCTCGACAGGGTTACTTAACAACCGCTGGCTGTTTCCTGAACGCGCTCAAGCATTTCAGTGCCGTATTCTGAAGTGAATATCTCGTAGGCAGGCTGTACCGCTGCCTGGAAGGGGGCAATATCGATATCAGTTTTTACCGTCATACCATTCTCTTCCAGAAGGGCCACCCCGTCACGCTCCAGACGCGACACCTCTTCACGGGTCGCTTCGGCAGACGCCGCAGCTGCCTCCATAAACCAGCCACGCTCCTCATCACTCAAACCATCCAGCAGTATGGGCGACCCCAGCACGATAGCCGGTGAGTAGACGTGCCCGGTGAGCGAGAGGTAGTCCTGCACTTCCCAGAAGTTAGTGGCGACGATGACGGTAATCGGGTTTTCCTGACCATCGACGGTGCCCTGCTGAAGCGCGGTGAACAGCTCAGGGAACGCCATTGGCGTTGGGCGGGCGCCCATCTGGCGGAACGCTTCCTGGTGCACGGCATTTTCCATGGTGCGTACGCGCAGCCCCTCGGCATCCGCGGGCGTGGCGATCTCGCGCTGGCTATTGGTTAGGTGGCGAAAGCCATTTTCAGACCACGCCAAACCCACCAAGTCGTGCTCGCCCATTTTTTCCAACAGTTCATCGCCCAGTTCGCTATCCAACACGCAGCGAGCCTGGTCGTAGTTTTCAAATAGGAACGGCAGGTCGAGTACATAGCTTTCCGGTACGAAGTTACCCAGCGGGCCAGTGGAGGTAATCACCACATCGACGGTACCGATCTGCAGGCCTTCGATCATCTCCCGCTCGCCGCCCAGCGACCCAGAAGTGTGCTCGGTGACCGTGAACTCGCCATCGGATAATCGCTCAAGCGTCTCTTTAAACGCATCAGCACCTACCGAGTAGTGCGAAGTCGTGGAGAGTGTATGGCCTAGGTTCACTTCCGTCGCGGCGTGGGCTTGAAGTGCGATACCTGCCGTGGCGATACCGCTAATCGCTGCCACCAGAACATGGCGCTTGAGCATTGGTGTCATGTGTTGCTTCGTCATTGTAGTGCCCTCTTTATATTGTTGTGAGGGTGGTCATTGAGGCAACTTACCCGACTGCGGGGGTTGCCCAGGCAGTTTCCTACCGTTGCGGGTAGGTGAGGAAGTCACGACGATTCAGAAACGAACGCGTCGATAATCTGCTTAAAGTTGTCATCACCTACAAAGCCAAGCTGCTTGGCTTTCGTGGTTTCAAACCGGGCGGGCCAGCTCGTCACAATGGCTTTAATGCGTGGGTCGGGTTCATGGCGTACCAGTGAAAGCGCTTTTTCTCCCGCGACGTCACGCAACGCTTCCAGCATCTCAGCCACGGTGACGGTAATACCTGGCAGCATAAAGGCCCGAAAAGGCGCCAGCGCTTCACTCGGCACCTCAGCACCATGAATCAGTGCATCCACCACCTTGCCTGGCGACATCACAAACATCGGCAGCTCAACGGGCACCGGGCACACCGCCTCTTCGCCATTGAGCGGCTCGCGCAGAATACTCGAAGCAAAGCTAGAGGCCGCGGCATTCGGCCGACCAGGGCGAATCACGATCGTAGGCAGGCGCAGCACTAGGCCGTCGATAAGCCCTCGGCGGCTGTAATCGTTGATGAGCAGCTCGCACATGGCTTTCTGGGCGCCGTAGGAGTTTTGCGGGTGAAGGGCCGTCCTATCATCCAGCACTTCCGGTAACTCACCCCCGTAGGCCGCCACGGAGCTTGCCATAATCAAGCGAGTATCGGTCAGTGACTGCTTTCGGCAGCCTTCCAACAGCGCCCGCGTGGCATCGAAATTAACCCGCAGGCCAAGCTCCAAATCGGCTTCTGCGGCAGAACTCACTACCGCCGCGAGGTGATAAACAACGTCAGGGCGTTGCTCCAGTACGCTATCCAGCGCGCCGGACTCGGTAATATCCAGCGCCCTTGATGACACGGCGACCTTGCCCGCATCAGGCAACGGTGCTTCTATCTGATCAATCAGCGTTAGCCGAGTAATCGGCTGCTGGCGAAGCTCTCCTCTAGTCAGCAGCTGTTGCACTAACCGCTGGCCTAGAAAGCCTGCCGCGCCGGTAATGGCAATATGCATCGCTTTGCTCCTATGCACTGTTGTTATTGTTTGTGTATTTCTCGTTTTTATTTGGCTTGGCGGATATCAGTGGGTGGTTAGCCCCCAAGCTTCGCCCCACCCTAGCCCAGCACGGGTTTCTGCCTTGGGCCTGTACTCACAGCCGATCCAACCGGGGTAGCCCAGCGCACTTAATCGCTCAAAAATGGCGGGGTAGTGCACTTCTCCAACATTCGGCTCGTGGCGCTCTGGCACACCTGCGACCTGGATATGGCCGATGACGCTGAACTGGCGTTCAAGGTGGCGAATCAAGTCGCCATCCATGATCTGGCAGTGGTAGAGATCAAACTGTAGCTTGAGATTTTCCGCCCCAACCTGTTCCAATACCGCCATGGCCTGCGCTTGGCGAGAGAGAAAAAAGCCGGGCATATCGCGCGTATTAATCGGCTCGATCAGTATGTCTCGACCAACCTTGGCTGCTTCACTCGCCGCAAAGCGCAGATTGCGGATATAGGTGGCGTGGTGTTCAGCCTGGGTCGCGGCATCGGCACCTCCCGGGAGCAGTCCCGCCATGGCATGCACCCGAGGGCAGTTGAGCGCCTCGGCGTATCGTAATCCTTCAACCACCGAGTCACGAAACTCCCCTTCTCGGCCTGGCAGGCTCGCCAAACCTCGCTCACCAGCATCCCAATCGCCTGGCGGCAGATTAAACAGCACTTGCTCCAGTTGGTGCTTGTTCAGCGCATCGCTTAACTCATCGGCGCCATAGGCGTACGGGAACAGGTACTCAACGCCTTTAAAGCCCGCGTCCGCAGCGGCGCTAAAGCGATCCATAAAGGCGTACTCGTTAAACAGCATGCTGAGGTTGGCGGCTAATCGAATCATCGTGGTGCTCTTGTTGTCCTGTTTCTTGTTGTTAAGTACGTCATTGTGAAGTGCGTCGTTAATCCCGTGGAAAACGCGCTTCCAGCTCCGCCACCTGCTCAGGTGTTAATCCTCTTGGGTTCTCGCCCCGCAGCAACAGGTAAAGCTTGGCGGTCTCTTCCAGTTCTTCGGTGGCGTAGACCGCTGCTTCGAGGTTTTTGCCCGCCACCACTGGGCCGTGGTTAGCCAGCAGCACCGCGCTATGCTGGCCCGCCAAGCCCCGCACGGCATCGCCCAGCTTGGGGTCGCCGGGAATGTGATACGGCACCAGCGGCAGCTTGCCCACCCGCATCACGTAGTAGGCAGTGAGTGGTGGTATGCAGTCGCAGGGATTCACATCGGGCAGGCAAGAGACCGCTACCGAATGAGTGGAGTGCAGGTGCACAATCGCACCGGATTGCGGGCGCTCCTCGTACATCGCCATATGCAAAAACTGCTCTTTGGTAGGCTTATCACCACTCAGCAGTTGGCCGTTGTTATCCAGATGAGAGATGCGCGCCGGGTCTAACCTTCCCAAGCAAGCATTGGTCGGCGTCATCAGCCAGCCGCCATCGTCTAGCCGTACGCTGATATTGCCGCTGGCGCCCATGGTCAGGCCGCGATCAAACAGCGATTTACCCAGGGTGCTGATCTGCTCCCGCAAGCTGTTCTGGGGATGGCGATGCAGGTGGATGCTCATGCCAGCACCTTAAACGCCCGGGTAAAAAAATCGACGCCACCGAAGTTGCCGGATTTCAGCGCCAGCGACAGCGGCGCATCACGAACCGCCAGCGGGGCTTGGGTCCAGGGCACGCCGGGGTCGATCTGCTCGCCGATGCGAAGGGTGGTAATGCCCAGCGCCGAAACCACCGCGCCGGAGGTTTCGCCCCCCGCCACCAGTAACCGGCCTACGCCTTCGTTAACCAGCTTGACTGCCAGTTGGCTCAGTGCCTCTTCCACCAGCGCGCCCGCACGTTCTACCCCCAAGGCTTGCTGGGCGGTACTCACCTTGTCAGGATCAGTTGAGGCGTAAAGCAGTACCGGCGCCTGTTTAGATAGGCGTTGCCGTGCGAACGCTAGCGCCTGCCTTTGCTGTTGTTCGCCTTCTGCCAGCGATAAAGGCTCCAGAGCAAAGCCACCATCAGGGTGCTTGGCCAAAAAATCTGCCACCTGGGCGAGCGTGGCTCGTGAGCAACTGCCGGAGAGTACCAACGCCCCACCGGAGGCAGGCGATAAACGCCCCGGCTCAGTAATGGTGGCTAACCAGCCCTGGGCACGGTACTGGGCAGGCAGCGCCTGCCCTAGACCAGAGCCACCGGTGACCAAGGGCAGTAAAACCGTCGCTTCGGCCAGTACGTCCAGATCCTGCTCATCCAGGGAATCACAGATCACATGGCGAACGCCTTGTGCTTCCAGCGCCGATAAATGAGCGCGGGTGGCCGTTGACCCTTGGGCAAGCACAGCGCGGTTGGCTAAGCCCACCGGGTGCGGCGTTTGGCGAGTAAGTACGCGCACTAAATCCGCGTCCTGCATGGGGTTCAAGGGGTGGTGCTGCATGCCGCTGTCGTTGAGCAAGCGGTCGCCCACGAACAGATGGCCTTGGAAAACCGTGCGGCCATTGATCGGGAAGGCGGGCACCATCACCGTCTGGGAAGCGCCCAACGCTTCCAACAAAGCATCCGCCACCGGGCCGATATTGCCCCGGTCGGTGGAATCAAAGGTGGAGCAGTACTTGAAGAACAACTGCCTGGCACCCTGCTTTTGCAGCCAATCTAACGCAGCGAGGGAATCATTAACTGCTTCCTCTACCGGGCAGGAGCGGGATTTGAGTGCCACCACGACCGCATCAATTTCTTGCAGATCAATCTCTTCTTGCGGTACGCCAATCACCTGCAGGCAGCGCATGCCGCCGCGCACCAGATTATTAGCAAGGTCGGTGGCCCCGGTGAAGTCGTCGGCGATGGCACCTAATACAATGTTCGATCCCATACCCATTATTATCAGGCTCCCTGGGCATCGTTGGCGGCTTCCGGCAAGGCGATGCCGGAGAGCCGCTGATAAACCTTGATCACCGCTGAATCATCTTCTCGGCCAAAGCCTGCGCCACTGGCAGCGGTAAACTGCTGCAGTGCGCTGGACGCCACCGGTGTGGCCAACGCCAGCTCGCGTCCGGTCTGATGCACGATATTGAGATCCTTGACGAAGATATCCACCGCGGAAAGCGGCGTGTAGTCGCCACTAAGAATATGCGGCACGCGGTTTTCGAACATCCAGGAATTACCCGCCGAGTGGGTAATGACGTCATAAATAACCTCAGGGTCGAGCCCCATACGAATCCCCAGCGCCATGGCTTCGGCGGCGGTGGCAATATGTACACCCGCTAGCAATTGGTTGACTAACTTCATGCTGGAGCCAACCCCAGGTGCATCGCCCAGCTGATAAACTTTAGCGGCCATGGCATCAAGCGCTGGCTGGGCAAAGCTGAACGCCTCAGGTGTACCAGACGCCATGACCGATAGCTCACCGCTTTTCGCTTTCGCCGCACCGCCGCTAATCGGCGCATCCAGCATCATTAAACCCTGTGCCAACAAGCGCTCACCCAGCTGTTTGGCTTGACTGGGCGCCACCGTGGCACACTGCATAATCAGGCTGCCCGGCGCCAATTGGCTGGCGACGCCTTGCTCTCCGAACAACACCTGCTCAACCTGTAATCCGTTTACGACAACCACCAACACAATGTGGCAGTGAGCAAGCTCAGCAGGCGTTTCAACACTGCGGCCCCCTGCCGCCACGAAGGCATCGCGCGCCTCTACAGAAATATCGCAGCCCGTGACGTTAAACCCCTGTTGGAGCAATACGGTAGCAGTACCCATGCCCATGGCACCCAGGCCAATAACGCCTACTTGAAGTGATTGTTGATTGTATTGACTCACCTGCCGACACCTCGCTTTGTTGAAAGTGTTGTTGCTTTTGTTGCTATCGTCGCGGTGTTGTTCTCCTCTCTAGCCCATTGCTGAAAGTCAAATGGTAGCGCTGTCATGATAGCGCTACCATTCGTTTTAGATTATTCTCTGCGTAACGACAAGCTGAACATTAGGGCCCTGCGACCAATGTCTAAAGACTCGCCTAACGCTGACTTGCCCACCACCGCTAGGCAACGGCGAAGCTCCGACCAAGTTACGCTCAGCCAAGTGGCGCAAGCGGCGGGGGTATCACCGATCACCGCATCGCGGGCACTGAACTACCCCGATAAAGTGAGCGATAGCGCAAGGCGCAGTGTTCTCCAGACCGTGGAGCGCTTGGGGTACGTACCCAACCTGGTGGCCGGTAGCTTGGCCTCCTCCCGATCACGGCTGATTGCCGTGATCGTACCGTCACTGGTCAATAGCGTGTTTGTGGAAGTCATCAAGGGGCTGCAGGAGACGCTGGAAGCCGAGGGCTACCAGATACTGCTGGGTAACACCGACTACGATCTAGACCGTGAGTATCAGTTGGTGCGCACGTTTTTAGGCTGGTCATGCTCTGCACTGGTCACGGCTGGGCTACGCCACAACACAGCATGTCATACGCTGCTAGCGAACTGGGATCACCCCATTATGGAGGTAATGGAGCTAGGTAAAGGCATGGATCTTAACGTCGGGCTGGATCACGTGGCCGCCGGCCGCTGTATGGCTACCCATCTGATCGGCAAAGGTTACCGCCATATTGTTTATGTGGGCGCCCGTCTATCACAAGATTATCGCGCCAGCATGCGCTATGAAGGCCATAAAGCGGTGCTAAAGGAGAAAGGAGTCGACGCCCCACTGTTGGAGCTAGACACCCTGGGCAGCCTACAGGCGGGCGCTGAAGGGTTGGCTCAAGTGCTCGCGCAATACCCTCATACCCAGGCCATTCACTTTGCCAACGACGACTTGGCGGTAGGCGCCCTGCTGGCTGCTCAACGTCAAGGTCTAAACGTGCCAGAGGATATCGCCATTGCTGGGTTTAACGGCCTGCCGCTTGGACAGCATGTAACCCCTCAGCTCACGACCATTCTTTCACCCAGAGAAGAAATGGGCCGTTTAGCCGCCAAAGAACTTATTCGGCGCCTAAGCGGTAAAAATGTCTACCGCCGCCAGCACGATGTGGGCTTTACGCTCCAAACCGGCGGGAGTACTTAGGCCGCCTGAGTGCTCATATCGCTGGCGGTTGACCAAGAATCTCCAAGCCTGATCCCAGCTCGTTTTCAATTGCTTGGCCGATTGCCAACAGGTTGGCGTCTTGCCATGGCCCGGCCAGCACTTGCAGGCCAACGGGCATGCCTGCGGCGTCTTTTCCCACCGGCAGCGTCAAGGCACATAAACCGAGAAAATTAGCGATCACGGTGTTGCGCAGGGCATGCATATTGGCTTTGGGATAGGCGCCTTCTGGCTCGAGGCTTTCGATAGTGGGCGGGGTAATGGCTACCGTGGGAGTTAGCACCGCATCGACATCGGCCATGCGAGCGGCAGCAGAGGCGGCCAGCGATTCCAGCACCGTGCGACGACGCACATACTCCCAGGCAGGCATGTCATCTGCCGCTTTAACGCGGGCGGCGACGTTAGGATCCAGGGAGTCAATCATCTCGGGTAGCTCGGTGTTTAGAAACGCTGCGAGCTCTGCCGCGGCCACGCCGCCGAGTTTGAACAACTCATACGCTTCCTCAATCCCAGGCAACTCGAGGGTCACTATTCGCGTCCCGGCGGCTTCTAGCTGCTTAATGGCAGCACGTACAGTTTCTGCGATACCTGGACTGCAGTCGTCCCAGAAAAATGTTTCAGGCACCCCAAAGGTCAATCCGGCAAGCATTGGTGTTGCGGGCACTCGATCATCCTGACCGCTAAGGCCGCCATCCAACGCATCGAACGCAAAGGCGAGATCATCGACCCGCCGTGCCAGCAACCCTGGGGTATCCAGCTTGCTTGAAAGCGGCACAATCTGCTCGGTCGACCAGCGCCCGGCGGTGGTTTTCAATCCCACTACGCCGGTCATCGAGGCAGGAATACGTACTGAACCTGCGGTGTCAGTACCCAATGCCAGGCTTGCCGTGCCGCTCACTAACGAAACACCCGCGCCGGAGCTGGAGCCACCAGGCGTGCGGTGCTGCTGAACATCCCACGGATTGCGCGGTGCGCCCCAGTGTGTATTGGTGCCCAAGCCGCCAAAGGCAAACTCAACGGAGTGGGTTTTACCCATCACAGAGGGCAACTGCTTCAATAAAGCGCTCACCACCGGGCCAGGACGCTCCCAGCGCTTAGGCAGGCGCTGGGAAGAGCCCGCATACGTGGGCAACCCCGTCACGGCGTAGATATCTTTAATCGATACCGCCATGCCCATTAGCGCCCCCGCATCACCACCTTGGGCGAGCACCGCATCGGCCGCTTTTGCCATGGCCAGTGCCTGTTCACCGTTCCAGGTGAGATAGGCGTGGTCGTATTTTCCGCGCTGCTGATAAGCAGCGTTTGCCGCTTCGGCCAGCGCGGTAGCTGTCAACGTGCCCGCCCGGAGCCGCTCGCGCTGCTCACGTAACGGGAGAAAAATGGGTGAGTCCTGCATGCTTTACGTACCTCTGTGGATGCTTAACGCACTTCAAAAATCGCTTCGACTTCTACCGCCGCATTGCCGGGCAGTGTCGCCACCCCAATGGCGGTTCTAGCGTGGCGCCCCGCATCGCCAAATAGCGCGACAAAAAGCTCTGATGCACCGTTGATCACCAGCGGCACATCGTGAAAGCCCGGCGCCACATTGACGAAGCCATTCATGCGCACGCAGCGCACCACCCGAGAGAAGTCGCCATCGACAGCATCGCTCAATTCAGCCAAGAGGTTCAAAGCACACGCCTGGGCCGCCAATTTGCCGGTTTCAAGATCGAACTCACCCCCCCACCTTGCCAGGATAGAGAACATCCCCGCCACGTTCGCAAATCTGGCCGGCTAAAAACAGCTGGCTACCCAACCGGGACCAAGGCAGAAACAGGCCGCGCGGCGTTGGAATAGCCGGTAACGTAAGGCCCTGCTCCGCCACCGCTTGTTCAATCGTTTTGCTCATGGTTCGTTGTCCTTATTGATTAACGTCTTAAAGCGATTCATTAATAAATCAGTGAGGGCAGCCAGGTACTTAGCCATGGAACATAGGTGATGATAATCAGCGCTAACAGCATCAAACCAATCAACGGCAAGCAGGCCTTAAACACTTCCTGCAGCGACATCTTGGATATCGCCATGGCAACGAACAGGTTCAGCCCAACAGGCGGTGTAATCATCCCTACCGAGAAGTTGATCAGCGTGATCACCCCAAAATGCACCGGATCCACACCTACCTGGGCGGCAATAGGCTGCAGCAGTGGCGAGAGCACGATGATGGCCGAGGCGCTATCAAGGAAGAAACCAGCAACGATCATCACGACATTAAACAGCGCCATGACCTGAAACGGATCGTCTGTCCACGACAACACCTCGCCAGCCAACTGGCTAGGCGTGCCGGTAATGGCGAGCAGCCAAGAAAAAGCAGATGCCCCCGCGGTAATCAGCAGCAGCGTCGCGGAAATCAACCCAGAGCTTCTTAGCGTTCCCACCAGTTCCGTTACATTAATGGTGCGATAAACCACCATGCCGACAAACAAGCCATATACACAGGCGACCGCCGCTGATTCGGTCGGGGTGAAGACACCACTGTAGATACCCCCGAGCAGAATCACCGGCAGCCCAAGGCCCCAGGCAGCATCTTTAAAGGCGACTAAAATTTGCCGCAGCGAAGGGAAAGGAGCACGTTCATAGCCTTTTATGCTGCTAAAGACGATGCAGTAGGCGATGAGAATAGAAGCAATCACAATGGCGGGCAGCAGGCCCGCTGCAAACAGCCGTCCCACCGAAGTACCGGTCACTGAGCCGTAGATAATCAGCGCAATACTCGGCGGCACGATCGGCCCCAAGGTGCCAGCGGTGGCGATCAAGCCAATCGCAAAGCGCTTATCGTAGCCAGCAGCAACAAGTGCCGGGAACATGATCGAGCCAATCGCCACCACCGTGGCGGGGCTCGAACCGGAAATGGCTCCAAAGAAGAGGCATGACAGCACGGTAGCCGCTGCCAAGCCCCCTGGCACCCACCCGACCAGCGCCTTGGCAAGATTGATCAATCGGTCGGAAAGCCCGCCAATCCGCATCAACTCCGCCGCCAGGATAAAGAACGGGATCGCCATCAGCGAAAAGTTGTTCATGCCGGTAAACATGCGCATCGGCACGATGACCGGATTGGTAGTACCAAAGAACTCAATGGCAAGAAACACCGCCAATGCCAAGGAAGCAAAGATGGGCAGTCCGAGCAGTAGAACGGCAAAAAAGATCGGTAATAATGCAGTAATCATGGTCGCTCTCCAGGGGTTAAATGAGCTTATCCGAACCGGCTACAAGCTCTTCGGAGAGTCCTACCGGAGGCTTTTTCCAGACTTCATTGATGACCCATAGATAACGCAGAATCAGCAGCACACCGGATATGCCAATCGGTAGATAAAACCACGCCATTGGCAGGCGGAGTGCCGCAGTCAATTGGCCTCGATCCAGCGTACTGAAATAGAGCACAAAGCCGTAATAGGTCATAAAAAGTGCGAACACGATACCGATCAGTGCGGCGATCATATGCAGCCAGCGGTTCACTGCGGGTGAGGCAATGGCATTCAGCACATCGACCGAAATATGCGTGCCATGTCGCACTCCCATACTGGCACCTACAAAACTCATACAGATAATGGAGTAAATAACGACTTCTTCAGCCCAAAATAGCGAACCGCTAAAGCCGTAGCGATACACGACTTGGATGGTAGTGAGGATGGTCGCAATCGACATGAAAACGACCATCGCCACGCTTTCCAAGCGATCAAGACATTTGTTGAGCGCTTCGAACATGAGATACCCACACCCTGAAAGGGGTAAGAAGAGAAAAGACAGGTCTTAGCCGACCCGTTGGATCAATACTCGATACCTACCGCGTCATATACTTTATGCAGCAACTCGGTAGTGACGATTTCCTCATACTCTTCGTGCACCGGCATGCTGGCTTCAATAAAGGCGTCGCGCTGCTCAGGGGTGAGTTCGTTAATCGCTATCTCGTCTTTGATCTCTTCCATGATGGTCTCTTCGTCCTGCAGCGTTAGCGCACGGGACGTATCTCGACCGTTATCGAAGGCTTCCAGCATGACCGCTTGCAGATCTTCCGGCAGCGAGTCCCAAGAGTCCTGGTTCATAACCGCCGCATAGGCGTGGTAGGCGTGATTGGTCAGCGAGAGATAATCCTGCACCTCATGGAAACGCATGGTGTAGATGTTGGCCAGTGGGTTCTCCTGTCCCGACACCACGCCCTGCTGGAGGCCGTTGTAAACCTCGGTGAAAGCCATAGCGGTGGCGTTAGCGCCCAGGTTTTCATAGGTGGAGATGATGATCGGCGCCTGCATGGTGCGCATGCGGATGCTGTCCATATCTTCGGGAGTTTCGATCGGGCGGTCATTGTTGGTGATATGGCGGAAACCTGCACCCCAGAAATTGACGCCAACCATGTTATGGCCATTCAGGGTATCGAGGATTTCGCGACCCACTTCACCGTCCAGGGTTTCCACCATGGTATCGTAATCGGCAATCAAGAACGGCAGATCCAAAATCTGCATACGCGGCTCAAAGTTGCCCAGAGTGGCCGTTGGCGGGATACCGATATCGACCAGACCCATCTGAATCTGCTCAATGATTTCAACATCGCCCCCCACTTGAGCAGCGGGCAGTACGTTAATCTCGATACGCCCGTCAGACTTCTCCTCTACCTCCTCTTTAAAGCGCAGCGCCGCCTGGCCGTTCGGTGTTTCTTCAATCAACACGTGGGCGAAGCTGAAGGTATAGTCGGCCGCATGGAGTTGAGCCGCACTTAGAGAAGCGACAGCAATAGCCGCAGAGAGAGTGGCTTTTGTCAGCGTTAGTTTCATGTCCAGCACCTTATTTAGTTATGGTGAGTTGCTTTTTAGTTTCCTGTTACTGCCGTTGAGCAAGGTTGAAAGGCCGCTCACGCCATCAGGCGTTCCATCGCATCCCCCAGCACTTCGCGCGGGGTACTACTCAGCAGCAGGGCAAGGGCAAGCCTTGCCTTGCGTGCACTGATATCGTTGAGCGCAATCACCCCAGCCGAAATCAAATCGGCCAGGCTGCCGCTAAATTCATAACTGGTGTTTACCGGCCCTTGAGCACAGCTACTCACGACCGCAATAGGGACACCTGCGCTAACCAATGCTCGTATGGCGTTCATCCAGCCAGGTGGCACATGGCCCCGGCCCAAGCCATCAATCACTACTCCCTTCGCCCCACTCTCCACACAGGCTTTCAGCACTGCTGGCGAGGCATCCAGGTAAGCGGGCAAAAGGTCGACACGCGGCAAAGGGGTATCCCACCCTTCAAGGGGGGGCGCTATGGCGGTTGCTGCGTGATAAAGCTTGAGGCGCTCCCCGTCGATATATCCCAACGAACCGACACCGGGGGCGTCAAACCCATGCAACTGGAAACTACTCACCTTGCGGGCATGACGCGCCGCAAATAGCGACTCGTTGAACACCACGACACAGCCAAGCTGACTCAGTTGGGGACTTACCGCCGCCACAATAGCATCGCAGATATTTTTAAAGGCGTCGGTACCTAACTGGTGAGGCGCCCGCTGAGAACCGGTGATGACACAAGGTTTATCCGCTGGCAGCGTGAGCGATAGAAAGTAAGCGGTCTCTTCCAAAGTATCGGTGCCATGGGTGATTACCAGTCCGTCCACATCCGCACGCGACAATGCTCTCCGCCCGTGGCGATGGAGTTCAGCAAGATCGTCGAGGGTGACGGCATTACTGGGCTTTTGCAGGATCGATATCACTTCTAACGTAACGTCGACGCCCTGCGGCAGCGCCACCTGCTCTAACAACTGCTCGCCGCTTAAAGCCCCTGACTGGCTTCGACCGGAGTCACTGGGCTTGCTGGCAATCGTGCCGCCCGTGGTCAATACCACGATGTGCTTTTGGGTCATTCAGGCTCTCATGTTTTATATCTTTCTGAACAAACAACAGACATCAGATGTCTGATTTCAGACTAGACTAAAAATCAATCCATTAGCAAGGCAGCCGCATAAAACAATGGAGAATAAACCTATTTCTTTTAAGTATATTCAAGCGAGTGTGTTAAGCCGCTAGGCTTAGAACATTGATAAAATGCAGAAAATACCGATGCGCCACGCGAGGCCCACATGAGTTTTAAACGCCAGCCAGAGATGAATTCGATCAGCAATACAACGTCATTTGGGGATTCGATGGAGCGCAGCTCAGTTGCACTGCAACTATTGGAGCGTATTAAAAGTGCGCTAATACGAGGCGACCTCAAGCCAGGGGATTACCTGCCTTCGGAAACGGAGCTCACTCATACCCTGGGCATTGGTAAATCCAGCGTGCGTGAAGCCATCAAGATGCTGCAAGCGATAGGGATTGTCGAAGTCAAACGAGGCCAAGGCACCATGATTCGCCGCGAACCAGGCACGCCGCTCGTCGACCCAATGGCATTCGGAATGATTCTGGCGCGGGGCATGACAAGGGACGTATTGGAATTCCGTCTTATGTTTGAACCAGCGTATACCCTTCAAGCCATGCATACCGCCACAGCAGAGGATCACCAACGCATTCAGCAGAGTATCGACGCTATGGAAGAAGCTATCCGCGAGGGTGCTCAAACCTCCAAGCACGATATCGCCTTCCATCGCGCCATTCTGCACAGCACCCATAACCCCATGACCATCCGCGTCGGGGAGACCTTACTGCAACTGATCGAAGCCGCGCTGGAAACCTCCATGCGCTCGCTACCGGAAACCGCCTTGAAAGACCACAAAGCGATCTATGCTGCCTTTAAAGCAGGCGACACCGCCGGTATTCATACAGCGATAGCCGTTAGCAGCGAAAGCTGGGAAACCAACCTTACCTATGAAGGCGACAGCGAACTGAGTGCAGCACCACGTTAGCCGACTTGGCAATCTCTTAGGTTGACTGATGATGTGGGCTCACCCCTCACGAAACGCCTCCACCACCCGCTCAGCCAATACCTCGCTGGCATCACCACTGCCAGCCCGTTTAACCAGCGCAACTTGGTAATCACCGAGTGGGGGCAGTGAATCATTGTGGAGCCGCTTGAGCGGCGGCCGAATCAGGCTTCTTGGGAAAGGTGAAATAGCCAGGTCTGCCAACATGGCGGCTTCCTGACCGGCACAGTGGTCGCAGGAGTAGGCAATTCGGTAATTCACCCCGGCGCTATCCAGCGCATGGAGTGCAATTCTTCGCCATGCACACCCCTGTTGCGCCAGTGTCACCGGCAGCGGCGTGCGCTGTACGGCAACCCCATCCTCACGGCCCACCCATACTAGCGGCTCGCTATGCACGATTTCGCCACGCGCCGCCTGCCCAGGTTCACCAGCCATTACCAAGGCTAAATCGAGCTCCCCCTCATCTAGCCTAGCGAGCAGCTCGACACTACGACCAACGATGACATCGACCTGCACCGCTGGATGGGAGCGGGCGAATTGTGCCAGCACAGAGGGCAGTACACGCCAGACAACGTCGTCAGTAATGCCCAGCCCTACACGCCCTTCCAAGGTGGGCGCCAGGAATTGTGTCACCGCCTCGGCATTGAGCTTCAGCAACCGTCGGCCATAGCCGAGCAGCATTTCCCCCTCTGCCGTCAGTCGCACATGGCGCGCTTCGCGTATAAACAGGGTTTGGCCCAACGTCTCTTCCAGGCGTTTAATCTGCATACTTAACGCGGAGGGGGTGCGAAAAAGCTGCTGGGCAGCGCGAGTGAAGCTGCCACTTTCCGCAATCGTTACAAAGCTACGCAGCACTTCACTATCCAGTAGTGGTAAGACCGCCCGACTATCCACCACATTCGTTAGCTGATTCATCACGCCACCTTTCATAAAAACTTAAGGCATAGTGTAGTTCTTTTCGTTTGATTGATCCAAAGCTGTGCACCAAGCTATTCATCAGAGGTCGCGATCCTCCTTCTTAGTAACGACAGATAGCACCTAACCAGCAGGCGCGCAGGCGCCGTGGCTGGGCAGCAGGTGCACGATGGAGGTGTGTAATGAATCACGACAACCCGAACCGCCAGGCGAAGTATGCTTGGCGCCAAGCCCGCCGACTGACTCCGCCGCCTGAACCGCCACGGCTGGAGTTTTATATGCCAGCGATGCCACCGTTGACCTTGATCCACAAGCTTGAAATGCGCTGGTGGCGCTATCGGCGCCGACAGCTTTTTCGCCGCCATGTAGTGCCTCTATTGGCCTACGATGACCACGTCCTGCAAGATATTGGTCATTGCCGTGAAGATATTCACTGGGCCAATCAGCTGCCACTGAGTATCGATGCTGTGCAAGCGTTAGAAGAAAGGGCCAACATTGGCGATAAAACTTAACTTATATATATTTATCAACCCTACTTTCCTTGCTAGCTTTAAACCGTTGCATGGAGTTGCGACGGTTTTATTTTTAACGGCATGGAGCAAATCATGGTTATTAAAAACGCTAACGAGCTTTTTGTTCGTCTACTGTCTGAAACAAATAGCGCAGAAAAGCAAATGACTCGCGCGCTGCCCAAGATGGCGCGCGCGGCGGATGACCCCAAACTGGTCGATGCTTTTAAACACCACCTTGATGAAACCCAAGGGCAGGTAGAACGGTTAGAGCAAGTCGCTGATAGCGTGCCGGACATCCGCATCAAACGGCTGAAGTGTTACGCCATGGAGAGCTTGATAGAAGAAGCGCAAGAGCTGATTGAAGCGACCGAAAAAGGCGCTGTGCGTGATGCTGGACTGATTGGTGCTGCACAAAAAGTGGAGCACTATGAAATCGCCACCTATGGCACGCTGTGTTCTCTGGCCGAGCAATTAGGTTATACCGAAGCTAAAAACATCCTGGCCGAAACGCTGAAAGAAGAGAAATCCACGGATGACAAGCTGAATACGTTGGCTAAAGAGAATGTTAACAAGAAAGCTGGTTAAGCTTTTATAAGGTGGGCTTAATTAACCAAGCCCACCCTTTCCCGTTCGTTTTAGCAATTGGCATTATTAGCTAATTGCCATGACTACCACTTTTTTCCATTAGCAGCTTAATAGCTTTTATACCCCCACCGGTCCGCCGTCACGCTTCTGAATCACCACAGTCGCTGCCCGGGGGCGCACTTGGCCGCTGGCGGCAACCGTGGCGTCTTGCACTAGCGCACTCCCGTCGGCAGGCCAATTGCCCGGATGCTGAATGTTGATAAACAGCGCGGTTTTATCCGGCGTAGCAAAAATACCGGTCACTTCACAGCCGTTCGGCCCTACCGCAAAGCGTTTGAGCTGTTGCTGGTTGCTACTGTTAATGACGGGTCCGGTGCCTTGAATATCGTCGAGGCCGTTAGGAACGACCGCAAGCAACTGGTCGTTGGTGTACTCGGTGACACCTTCATAGCCATTATCAGTCTGGATCCAGAGAATACCCTGCCCATCGCCGCGCTCGTCGAACCATAGTCCATCAGGGCTCGCAAATTGGTTCATTTCCGTCAGGCCGGAGTGATTATCCGTATCATCGGTTGCCGCACCAAACACGAACACTTCCCAGGTAAAGGCGTTCGGCAGACGGCTCTCACGCCAGCGGATGATGTGTCCCGCCTCATTATTGGCACGCGGATTAGCAGCGTTGGTCGGCGCCAGATCGTAACCGACGCCATTCTGCTCAAGGCGCTCTCCATCGTTGGTGTACGTTGGAGAAGCATCCTCAGCGGTACGCTGAGTGTTATTGGTCAGGGTTAGGTAGACATCACCCGAAGCAGGATCGACCGACGCCCATTCAGGGCGATCCATTGGCGTGGCACCCAGCAAATCCGCCGCGTCACAGGTGTTGATGATAATGCCCGCGTGGTCATCGCTGGCAAGCCCCAGTGCCGCTGCCAGTGTGCGACCATCACTTGTTTGAGCATCAGGCGTCAGAGGCAGCCATTCCCCGCTGCCATCGGCATGAAAACGGGCGACGAACAGCGTGCCGTTGTCCAGGTATTTGTTGCCAATGGCAAGGCGGTCATAGGCCTCGCCGGGTCGATTGGCATCGGCGGGGTCCCAAGCGGCGTCAGAGACGTACTTATACACATACTCGTTACGGGCATCATGCCCAGAGTAGTAGACCACCGGCTGACCGGCTTCCAGTTTGCCTAACCAGCACCCTTCATGGCGGAAACGCCCAAGCGCTGTCCGCTTGACTGTCCGCGCATCACGATAGGGGTCGACCTCTACCTGATAACCGAAAGTGCGTGCCTCGTTGCGATAATCATCCTCTGCCCGCTCGCCACGTGGTGTGATATCAAAGCGAGCGAACTCACTCTTCTCCTCGGAGGTATCGCCTGCGGATGTATCCCAACCGTAGCGGCTTTTGTCCGTAGGAATGCCGATACGGGCATCATCCTGAAAGCGCTCGCCACGATTGACAAAGATATCGGGCCAGTTCTCTTCACAGGCAATATAGGTACCCCAAGGCGTTACCCCATTACCACAGTTATTATTCGTACCACGGGTTTGCATGCCTGTCGGTGAGAACTGCGTCTTGACGTAGTCACTGCCCGCCACGGGCCCGGAAAGATCCATCACCGTCGCACTGGTGAAGCGGCGGTTATAGCGTGACCCCGGCACATGCGACCATTGACCGTTGGCGTCTTTTTCAACTTCGACAAGCGTGACACCGTGAGCGTTGATCTCGGTGCGCGACTCATCTGCTGGTCGCTTGCCCGCTTCAGCATTGGTGGGCCCGCCCTGAGGTGCCCATAGTGCAGCTTGATCGATATATTCGTTATTGAGGGCCAGTATAAATCGACGTGAAGCGTTGTCAGCATCCAAGGCAAAACCGGCCATGCCATCATGATGCATGCCGATACTTTCTGCCTGTTGCTCAGGCGTCATGGTCTGGTCGGCCTGCCACGAATCGCCGCTGTTCAATGGTGTGCCCCAAGGCACCAATACTTGGGCAATATAGCCTTCCGGTACCACAATCGCGTCGGTAAGCGAACCGTGCACCGCTTCAAAAGCAAGTGTCAGGGGTGTTTTCTGCGCGCCACTTGAAGCCAGCGCTTGGGCAGCGCCACCAAAGCTGAGCATTGAAGCAGCAGCGACCCCCAAACCACCGCGCATCACATCCCGGCGAGAAACATGACGTGCCAGCACTTCAGCAAAGGGTTGATTGCTGCTGTTATTAAATAGGCGATGATCTTCGATCTCTTTACTCATGGTGGTCTCCCCCTGATCGTTTGTAAGCCAACGATTAAACGTTAGGAGACACTAAAGGAGCTAAATGACAGAACGATGACGGAGTGTCTGCATTTAGATGAAGGTGCCCTACCGACATGACTAAGCCGTGATATAAATCCATACTGATTCACATTAGCGCAATGCATGGATGACCGGGTGCAAACCTAGTAGCAAGGGAGTAAGGATGAGACTGATCAGCCTCATGTGGGTGGTGCTGGCGGGGTTGAGCTTTAGTATCGGGGTGCTGGGGGGTTTTCTGCCTCTGCTGCCAACGACCGTGTTTATGCTCATCGCGGTTTACTGTGCATCAAAAGGCTCACCGCGATTCGAGGCCTGGATTCGCTCCCGCGAGTATGTCGGCCCCTTACTGATCACCTGGGAGCAAGAGCGCGCCATCCCCCGGCGTGCCAAGCTCGCAGCCGTGAGTATGCTGGCATTGAGCACGCTGATCGTCATCTGGTCACTCGGTCCCGGCTTACTGCGCTGGATGGTAGTTGCCTTACTGGTAATGATTGCGCTGTGGCTCGCCACCCGGCCAGAGCCCTCGTCTTCGCCTTAAGCTAAATCGGCACCTGATGGGTCGAAACCACCTCCCGCAGTCCCATAAACGAGCGAATCTGACGTACGCCGGGCAGGTAGAGCAGTTGCTCTGCGTGTAGCCTGTTGAAGCTCTGACTATCCCGCGTGCGCACCAGCATAAAGTAATCAAACTCCCCTGTTACCACGTGGCACTCCATGCAGCCGGATACCTTCTGGGCCGCTTCTTCGAAGGCGGCGAAGGATTCCGGTGTCGAGCGATCGAGCACCACGCCAATCAATACCACCATGCCTGCTTGGAGCTGTTCCGGGTCTAAATGCGCCACGATCCGGCTGATCACCCCGTCCCGCTTGAGCCTTTCCACTCGGCGCAGGCAAGCCGCGGGGCTCAGGTTAACGCGCTCGGCCAAGGCCACATTGGAAAGCGTGGCGTCATTCTGAAGCAGCTTAAGGATACGCTTATCAATACGATCCAACTCAGGCCCTGGCGGGTGGGCATCCGCGCGTGGATGCGTGACCTTAGCACACACAATTATTTACCTTTTCTATGATTTAACGGTATTAAAAAACGATTTGTAAAACTTATACCATTTTTAGTTGCTTATATAGCAATAATTTTGCAATACAAAAAACTCAATCACCGCTTATTATGGAAAGCTACTCAATATAACAATTTGCGAGCACGCCAACGCTTCACGTCCACCCTCGCCAGGCGCTTTTCATATCGCCACTCTCGCTGTGAAGTAGGAGATTTTTATATGAATCTTAATCGTTTCCCCCGTTATCCGCTTACCTTTGGGCCTTCTCCGATTACACCCCTCAAGCGGCTAAGCGAACATCTTGGCGGTGAAGTTGAGCTCTACGCCAAGCGTGAAGACTGCAACAGCGGCCTCGCCTTTGGTGGTAACAAAACCCGTAAGCTGGAGTATTTGATTCCTGAGGCGCTGGAGCAAGGTTGCGACACACTGGTATCGATTGGCGGCATTCAGTCCAACCAGACTCGGCAGGTCGCTGCTGTCGCCGCTCACTTGGGTATGCAGTGTGTGCTGGTACAGGAAAACTGGGTTAACTACTCCGATGCGGTGTATGACCGCGTGGGTAATATCGAAATGTCGCGCATCATGGGCGCCGATGTGCGCCTGGATGAAGCGGGGTTCGATATCGGCATCCGCCCCAGCTGGGAACAGGCGATGGAGGATGTTCGCCAACGGGGCGGTAAACCCTTCCCCATTCCCGCGGGCTGTTCCGAACACCCTTACGGCGGCTTAGGCTTTGTGGGCTTTGCCGAAGAAGTGCGCCAGCAGGAGAAAGAACTGGGCTTCAAATTTGACTATATCGTGGTGTGCTCGGTCACCGGCAGCACCCAGGCCGGGATGGTGGTGGGCTTTGCTGCCGATGGCCGCGCCCAGCGAGTGATTGGCATTGATGCTTCTGCCAAACCCGAACAGACCCGCGAGCAGATACTGCGTATCGCCCGCCATACGGCTGAGCTGGTAGAGCTGGAGGGTAGCATCGCCGATGACGACGTGATTTTGGATACCCGCTACGGAGGCCCCGAGTACGGCCTGCCCAACGAAGGCACGCTGGACGCCATTCGTCTGTGTGCCCGCCTGGAGGGTGTACTTACCGATCCCGTTTACGAAGGTAAATCCATGCACGGCATGATCGACAGGGTGCGCAACGGTGAATTCCCAGCAGGTTCAAAAGTGCTCTACGCCCACCTGGGCGGCGTACCGGCACTCAATGCCTACAGCTTTCTGTTTCGCAATGGCTAGCGAATAGCCACCCCAATCTAACTTGATCAAATGCCCGTCTGGCCGGTAGCTTAAAAGGCGCTTCCAGGCGGTGCCCCCACATCCTTGCTTAAATAACTGTACAAATGAATAACAGAAATTAGACTCGGCGTATAAGGTTCCTGCTAATGAGGTTCGCCATGTCTGTTATTCTTCCTGCCTACCTCACGCTTACCGACGTTAAGCAACTCTCTGCGCCGCTTCCTGACGTCGAGCTACATGGACTCGATATGGGTTGGTATATCGTGCGCTTACATCGTCATGACTCAATCGGCCTGCTAATTGACGCCAACGGCGAAGCACAGCGTTTTAGCGGTACCCAGTGGGTTAGCCGTGCGCTGGCCCCGTTAGGTTTTACCCACGGCACCGTCACCTGGGCCGATACCACCGATGAAATGATCGGCAATAGCACACCGCCGGTCTCCGCCAAGCAGCGTATGCAGTATGGCACTCGGGTTGCCTTTGTTACCCAGCACTAAGATGCTGCCATTCTCGCCGCGGTCAAATGGCTTTCAACTAAGTCTGCCGATAAGATCCAAGGTGAGCCATCACGAGCTTTCAAGTGATTGTGTTAAAAATGCGTTTTTATAAGGATGGACTCTATGCGCGATGAGGAAAAATATACCAATACTGAGGAGCAACTGCTGTATCTGCAAAAGTTGTTAGACGAAGAAGATACCGCTGCCCTCAACGAGCTATTTCAAGAGCTCGATATATTAGCGATTGCGCGCACGCTTGAGTCGTTCCCCGCTAAAACTCGTGATTTACTTTGGGACTACATCCCAGACGCTGTGCTGGGTGAAGTGCTCGCCGAAGTCGATGAGGATATTCGCGCTGACTATATTGAGGATCTTTCTGCCAGCGATGTTGAGCAAATCGTCAGAGGCTTGGATGCCCAGGAAGTCGCCGAAGTTCTCGATGTTGCCGACGAAGAGATAAAAACCACCGTCTATGCCAGCCTGGATCAGGAGATACGCGCCCAGGTTGAGAATCTTCATGCCTATGAAGATGACGTAGTGGGTCGATACATGGACCCCGAGACGGTCAATGTAAAACAAGGCGTGTCATTAGAGGCCGTACAACGCTATATCCGGATTCATCACCTGCTCGACGATGAGTCGCAGCAAATCATGATTACGGACAAGGAGAAACGTTTACTCGGCACCCTGAGCCTGATTGATTTAATCAAACAACCACAAGAGGCCGTGGTTGATGAGTATATGGATGATTTTTTCACCCTAAACGATCAAATGAAAGTGAGCGATGCCGCTGCGTTATTGCGCTCAAAAGAGCTCCACTTTGTGCCGGTGTGCGATAGCGATGGGTTATTGGTCGGTCAGCTAAACGCTGCCGACGTATTCGAAATCACCCAAGATGATGCTGACATGACGTTGAAACATATGTCCGGCGTTAGCGACGAAGAGGAAGTGTTTACCCCCATTGCGCGCAGCGCAAAAAGTCGCGGCATTTGGCTAGGTATTAATCTGCTGACTGCCTTTTTGGCGGCCTTTGTGATCGGTCAGTTTGAAGCCGTACTGGATCAAATCGTAGCGCTCGCCATTCTCATGCCCGTGGTCGCCAGCATGGGCGGGATTGCAGGTAGCCAAACCTTAACGGTGGTCATACGCGGCTTGGCACTCGGCCAGCTTGCCGGTAACAATAAACGCTGGCTGTATAATAAAGAGCTATGGGTGGGGATGAGTAACGGTTTTGTATGGGCGCTGGTGGTCGGCGGTATTTCCTACCTATGGTTTAGCGACCCGCTGATTACGCTCGTCATCACCCTGGCGATTTTTATCAATATGAGTCTCGCCAATCTTTCTGGTGTCCTCATTCCTTTGGTATTGAAACGCTTACAAATTGACCCCGCCCTCTCGGGCGCAGTCATCCTCACCACAGTAACGGATGTAGTGGGCTTTCTATCGTTTTTGGGCCTCGCGACGCTGATTATTTTGTGACCACAGGCGCTCATTGACAGTAGTGGGAACCACACTCACTTCGCCCGCTAACATTTATCTAATGCTATGCTAATCAGCCCCGTAAAAGTGGGGCTTTTTTGTGCATCACTTTTACTGAAAGACTATAGAGGCTCCCATGCTCCCCGATTACTCCATCATCGCCTGGCTCTTGATTATCTTTTCGGTGTACCTCACCGGGGTATCCAAAGGCGGCTTTGCGGGTGGGTTCGGCACGCTTTCAGTGCCATTAATGGCGCTGGCGATTAGCCCAACCCAGGCAGCAGGTCTGTTGCTGCCGCTGCTGTTGGTGATGGACGTGTTTGCGGTCAAGGCGTGGTGGGGCAAGCAATCGAATGCGGAAGTGTGGCGCTTTGTGCCGGGCTTGTTCATTGGTGTGGCGGTGGGAACATTACTGTTTGGCAGCTTGAGTGAGCAAGGCGTGCGCTTGGCATTGGGAATTCTATCCGTCGTGTTTGCTGCTTATATGCTGCTAAAACCTGTCGCTAAAAAACCGATTTCCAGCCGTTGGGCACTGCCAGCGGCAAGCGTATGCGGTTTCACCAGTTTCATTGCCCATGCAGGCGCGCCGCCAATGAATATGTACTTGATGCCGCGCAAGCTCACCAAAGAGACCTTTATTGCCACCTGTACGATCACTTACGCGGTAGTGAACACCATCAAACTGGGTCCTTATGTGTGGCTTGGCGAGGTCAATATGACCAGCGCCTGGGCCTCACTACTGCTCGTGCCCGTGGCCTGGATCGGCGTACGTAACGGCCTCTGGCTACAGAGCAGGGTCAATGAGAAGCTGTTTTACCGCTTAGTCATTCTGGCCATGTTCGCCGTCGGGATTAACTTGGTATGGCAGGCGCTTTAACCTGGAGCTACTAACCTAGGAAATCTCACTTAGAGATTATCGACCTAAAAAGTCAGCGCTGCTTACAGCGCCACCAACATCAACCCCGCCAGCATCACCAGAGTGCCGAGGGTTTTAGCGCTGGAGGCGGGTTCTTTCAGCCACAACACACCTATTAAAACCCCCACCGGGATGGAAAGCTGACGCAGCGCCACTACGTAGCTCACCTCATCGGTGATTGCCATGGCGACCAATACCAAGCCGTAGGTGCAGGTCATCATCAGCCCGGTGGTGACTAGCATCGGCAAGCCTTGCTGGCGAAGCGCGGGTAGCCGTCGCCGCTCGGCAGGCAGCAGTGCCAGCAGCGGTACCGCCCAGGTCAGCGTCATCACTGCTTGTAGTACCATAAAGACGGTTCCGGCGGTGAGCCCACTGTGTCCCGCGCTTTGCATTAGCCCTAAGGCCTGCTTATCGATGAGTGAATAGCCGACCGTTCCCATCGCCGCCAGCAGCGCAAAGCCCATCGCAGGGGTTATGTAGGTGGAAAACCGGCGCGCCTCAGGATGGCTAAGCGGCAGGCAGAGGGCTCCACCCACTATTAGCGCCATTCCCAGGCCATCCCACATATCCAGCACGCGGCGGCTCAGCAGCGCGATGGAGACCAGAGGCACCAGCACGACGGGCAACACCCTGGCGATGGGATAAAGTACGCTCACCTCTCCACGTGCATAGGCCCAGGCTAAGCCACCCATATAGAGCATCTGACACAGCCCAGAGAGCGCCAGCCAACCCCAAAAAGTACTGGGTAACACCACGAGTGATGGCCCAAGTAACGCTAGCGGAAACATCACCAACCCTGCCGCGCCGTAGGCAAGGGTAAAAGAAGGCAGCGACGGCGCATTGCGTTTGCCCAAGACATTCCATCCGGCGTGCATACACACCGACACCAGCACTAGGGCGAGTGCGGCTGGGCTCAAAAACGCTCTCCCTGTTGAAGCCGTGTAGTGACGGCATCAGGCATGCGCCGATTTCCCTGACAAAGGATTAGGCAAAGAACCGCTTGGCGACCCCCGCCAGTCTAAGCGCCGCCATCCTTCAACGCTGGCCACCTCGGCCAGTACCGGGTCAGGGTTAACCGCCACTGGGCAATCCACGTACTGCAGCAGCGGAAGGTCGTTGCGGGAATCTGAGTAGAAAGTCGTGTGGCTGGGGGTGATCTGCTGCTCGACCAACCACTGCTTCAAGCGCAGCACCTTGCCGCCGCGATAGGAAAAAATGCCTTCGCTGCCGCCGGTATAGCGTGCGTCTTCATTGATGCCATGTTCGATGCTCAGCTCTACCGCCAGCACGTGCTCGATCCCCAGAATGGTAGCGATCGGCTCGACCAGATGACGTGACGAAGCGGAAATCAGCAGCAGCGTATCGCCTGCCTGACGATGCGCTTCCAGGCAGGCCCAGGCTTGTTCAAAAATGCGTGGCTGTAGGTGCGTGGCGACAAACCGCTCGACCTCTTTTTGCACATCTTTAACCCGGCGCCCGCGCAGCGGCGCCAGGGTCATGGCCAAATACTCTTCGAGCTTTAACTTACCCGCATGATAGGCCTGCTGCATCTGCACTGCCCGCGCCATGAAGGTCTCGGCATCACTGACCCAGCCTTGCTCTATCATCCATAAATTCCAGCGGTCGCTGCAGTCTCCATCCAGGAGGGTGTCATCAAGATCAAACAGAGCCAGGCGCATGGGGGCACTCCTATCATCGCGGGTTGGCGGCGCGTAGGTTATGCCAGAGGTGATGACAAGACGATGACGCTGGGGACGATATTAAGCGGCTACTCGTTTAACCACGCTGCAGCAAACTCATTCGCCGGTAACGGCCGGCCGAACCAATACCCCTGGGCTTCGTTACAGCCCATATCCGCCAGCAGGCGGGCCTGTTCCTGGGTCTCTACGCCTTCTGCCACCGTTTTCATCTCTAGCGCTTGCGCCATGGCAATGATGGCCTGCACGATGGTGCGGTCGTGGCGGTTATCAAGCATTTCGCGCACGAAGGAGATATCGATCTTGAGTGCGTCGGCGGCAAAGCGCCGCAAATAGGAGAGCGATGAATAGCCTGTACCGAAGTCGTCAATCGAGAGCGCATAGCCCGCTTGCCGCATGGTGTGGGTAATTGCGATCGCTTGATCGGGGTCACGCATAAAATCACTTTCGGTAAGCTCTAGCGCAATAGCTGTGGGTGAAACCCCCGCCGTCAGTTGGGCAATATGGCTCGTCAACTGTGGGTCGGCGAACTGTTGGGCGGAAATATTGATCGACAGCCTGCCAGGCAGCGCCATCAAGAACTGGCTGTTCCAAGCGATGAGTTGCCTCGCGGATTCCTCCAGGACCCAATCGCCCAGGGCACGAATCAGCCCGCGCTCTTCGGCAAGAGGGATAAATTCCCCAGGGCTCACCCATCCCCACTCCGCGTCATACCAGCGGCACAGGGCTTCAGCACCGGTCAATTGCCCGCTGGAAAGGTCGACCTGGGGCTGAAAATAGAGTTCCAACTGGTGGTCGCTGATCGCCGCACTGAGCCTTTCGGTCATGCGCTGGCGACGCTGGAGCGCATGGCGCATGGTTTGGGTGTAGGGGCAGGTACTACTGTCGCGGCGTTTGGCGTGGTGAAGCGCGATACTGGCGGCATTGAACAGTTCACTCGCTTGCGTCACATCGTAGGGATAACGGGCATAGCCTATGCTGATATCAAGATTAAACACGCGGCGTTCCAGATACAGGGGCTGCATCACCGCAGAGCGAAGTTGTTCGACCAGCTCGCGGATGCTTGTTCCACCGGCGTCGGGCACCAGCATGGCAAACTCATCGCCGGATAACCGCGCCAATGGACCACAGGCATAGCTGATCATCTGTAAACGATCCGCTACCGTCACCAATAATTGATCACCCACCTGGTGGCCATGCAGGTCATTCACTTCTTTAAAGCGACGAATATCCAATAGCAGCAGCGATAGCCCCTGCTTAGCGCGGCGAGCCTCGGTCCACAGTTGCCCCAATAGCACCATAAATCGAGCGCGGTTGGGTAGGCCGGTGGTGCTATCCGTATAGGCCAACTGATGCATGTGGCGATGGTCTCGGCGACGTTCAAGTTCAGCCGCCGCGCCCGTAGAAAGTATTTGTAGCACCGAGGTAGCGAAGGCATTGGTGGTTAGCGGCTGGCGATAAAAGACCATCATGACCCCAATAGCTTCGCCGTTGGCGTTATCCAGGCGACGTCCGATCCATGCCCGGATGGGTAGCTGCGTGCCCGCCAAACGTTGCGGTGGGCCGTCATGCACTACCGCTTCGCGCTCCAGTACGACTTGCTCACTCGGTGACCCGCGCAAAGCAAAGGCGTACTGTTCGAGCTGAGCCCCCTCGACGACCATACTGACCGTGGTCGCCTGGCCATAAACCTCGTGCTCGCCTTGCGGGGAGGTATGCAGCAGCGCAATAAAACCGGCATCGGCTTCCAGCACCTCGACCAGTGTAGCAATCAGCTGCTGAAAATAGCCGTCTCCCACCCGCGTCGTCACAGTGGAAGCAACCTGCAACACGGCGTTTTGCACCCGCTGCGACTCTTGCTGATCGGTCACATCCGAGATAAAGCCTTCCAGGCAGACAATCTCACCATCGTACCCGATGACCGCCTGGCCCTGTTCCCACATCCAGCGGCAGCTACCATCACGATGCTGCAAGCGGTAGACCACTCGATAAGGTCGCTTGTGGGCGATCGCCAACTGCACTTCACTAAAAAGTTTTGCCTGGTCATCAGAATGAATCAACGCGGCGAAACTGGTGACTCGGTTACCCTGCAGTTCATCCGGCCGGTAGCCGGTCAGCGCCTCGGCTCCCTGGCTCACTACCTGCATGGTCCAGTCTCGGTCGTTAAAGCAGCGGTAAGCCATGCCCGGCAGATGGTTGAGCAGCGTATCCAGGCGTCGCTCACTCTCCCGCGCGATTTCTTCGCTTTCTCTTAAGGCCTGCTCTGCCTTTTGCCGACCAAGCTCCGCCCCGGCCTGTGCAGCGGCAATTTGCAATATTTCCCCAGCTAACCCATCGAGCTGCATAGGCGAATTTTTAAGCACTGCCAGCAGGCCAATCAGTGCACCATCCGCCGCATAAAGGGGACGCCCCAGATAACTCTCGGCACCTAGCTCGCCAAGTAGTTTATCGTTAGGAAAGCGCAGCTGAACATCATGCGCATAAAGGCAAGATTCACTGCCTAAAGCGGTTTCGCAAGGCGTGCCCACCAGCGGATAGGTGACATTGCTAATCAAACGCCCATTGGACCAGACGGCTAACGTCTCTGCTTGATGCAACTGAGTAATGTCGGCCACTAGCACATGATCGACATCCACCAAATTTGCCAAGCGCTCCACCAGCTCGGCATAAAAGCGGGGGCTTCCACTGTGGCCCATCCCTTCTGCCAACTGGCGAAATATGTCTGCTGCGTCCTTCTCCGAGCGCATTGGTGGTGTCCCCTATTCCCGCTTTTGCTTCAGCTTAGCTCGAAGCGAGGCCACAAAGAAGCACCCATTAAACACCCAAGCCTTTATAACGCTACTTGGATGTTTAAACGTGAACAGTATTGGGCCGCTAGCGGGTCATTGCCTCGGGCAGATAGAGCGCAATGCCGGGGAAGATATGCATTAAGGCAATCGCCAGTAGCATTAATAAAAAGAACGGCAGCGTGGCGCGCGTAATGGTCAAGATATCTTTACCGGTCAGCCCCTGAATTACGAACAGATTGAAGCCCACGGGTGGAGTAATCTGCGACATTTCGACGACGATCACCAAATAGATACCAAACCAGATGAGATCGAATCCTGCTGCACTCACCAGTGGCATGATGATCGCCGTCACCAGCAAAATCAGCGAAATACCGTCGAGAAAGCAGCCCATCACTAGCAGCAGCAAGGTGAGCGCGATCAGCAGCATGGTGGGCGACAGGCCCATTTCGCCAATTGCCTGAGCGAGCTTCATCGGCACTTGGGTAAAGCCCATGGCCGAGGTTAGAAACGAGGCCCCTGCGATAATGAAGGCGATCATGCAGGCGGTACGCACGGCGGCAAACAGCGAGCTTTTGAAAATATTGCGATCAAAATGACCATTGAAGCGGGCAATCACAATCGACAGCACCACGCCAACTGCTGCGGCCTCGGTGGGTGACGCCAAGCCGCCATAGATCGAGAAAATAATCCCGCCAATTAGCAGAAGAATGGGCATCAGCGACCAAGTATTACGCAGCTTCTCAGCAAAGCTCATTCCCGACTCATCTTCCCCGGTCAGCCCTTCACGGTTGCCTTTGAGCAGCGCCCACGCGATGAGATAGCTCATGAAGAGCGCCAGGATCATCAGGCCAGGGCCGATACCCGCCATAAACAGCCTGGAGATCGACTGCTCGGTGACCACGCCGTAGACAATCAGTACGATGGAAGGTGGAATCAGCAGCCCCAAGGTCGAAGCGCTGGCCAAAGTACCAATCGCCATATTGCTGTCGTAGCCCCGCCGCTCAAGCTCCGGCAGTGTCATCTTGCCCACCGTGGCACAGGTGGCCGCTGAGGAGCCGCACACTGCCGCAAACATGCCGCTGCCAATGATATTGGTATGCAGCAAACGCCCGGGCAGGCGGTTTAGCCAGGGTGACAGGCCGCGAAACATATTATCGGCAAGCCCCGACCGAAAGAGAATTTCCCCCATCCAGATAAACATGGGCAACGCCGTCAGGTCCCAGCCGTAACTCGCCCCCCAGAAATCTGAGGCCAGAATAGAAGCGGGCGAAAAGGAGCTAAAGAACTCGAGCGCTATCCAGGCAGTACCGATCAGCGCGAAGGCGATCCATACCCCGCTCCCCAGCAGCAACACAAGCGTAAAAATGGTGGCGAGACTTAGTAGCAGCACGAGGATCTCTCCAATTTAAGGGACAGAAGCGCCTGGAGTAAAAGCGTCGTTAAAAGAGAGATAGCTAAAAGCGGGGGGCTTAGAAACAATAGTAAGGTCGTCATTTAGTACCCCTCGCTGTCATCTGGGGCCGCCGCTTCGCGAAAACTTGAAGGGTCGCGAATGGCAATCCGGATTGCCATGAACAGGGCTTCAGCCAGCGCCAGGCAGAGCAGTCCTACGCTGGTCGCAAGCACTAGTTGGGGAATCCACAGTGGAATCGACACAAAACCCGAAGATACATCGTTGTACTGGATGCTCTCCTGCGCCAAGCCCACCAGGCCGTAACTGAGCATCAGGCTGATCGCCAGAGCAATAATCAGGCAGAAGACTTCAAACCACACACGGATGGCCGGAGGCAAACGGGTAATCAACAGCGTCACGCGAATATGGGCGTGATGCACAAAGGTGTAGGCCAAGCCCAGAAAGGTCGCCCCGACTAATAAGTAAGACGCAATTTCTGAAACGCCGGTAATACTCAGGCCTAGCCGGCTCAATCCCACCAGCACCAGCAGCGCATCTACCAGGCGGAAGGTTACCTGGAGCGCGATCAGGGCACAGATAGCCACCATGCACGCCGCCGCACCCCAAGCACCGAGGCGATAGAGTTTGTCGAATTTAAACGTCATGTTCGCAGCCTCATGAAGCGCGCGGGAAAAGCAGGGGCGATGGCATTACCGCAGCCCCTGCAAGATCGTTGGTAAGGCTATTAGCTATCGCGTTGCTCGCGATAAGTTTCCAGCGCCTGCTTGGCTTCATCATCGGCGCGTGACTGCCAATCTTCAAACAGCTTGTCACCCGCGCCTTGCAGCGCCTCGGAAATGGCCTCATTCGGCTCAGAAACCGCAATACCGTTCTCTTCCAATGCGTCCAGACTTGCTTGGTTATCTTCGCGGCTCATTTCCCAGCCACGCTTTTCAGCCTCAGCAGCAGCTTCCATCAAAGCTTCCTGGGTCGCTTCATCCAAGCCATCGAAACTGCGCTGGCTGATGAAAACAATGTTTTTGGGCAACCACAGGTTAGCGTCGGTGTAGTCGGTGACATAGTCCCAAGCCGCCATGGAGTTGCCGGTAGAGCTCGAGGTAATCATGGCGTCCACACGGCCAGTGCTAAAGGCGGTGGGGATATCAGACTCTTCGGTTTCCGTGGGGCTACCGCCCAGGTTGTCGACGAAACGCTGCGTATTGATGTTGGGCGCACGCACGCGCAGGCCTTCAAACTGCTCAGGATCGGTGAGCGGCTCTGACGTGTAGATTCCTTGCGCAGGCCAAGTGACCGCGTAAAGCGGAATCAAACCTTCATAGGCGAATAGCTCGGTGATCATTGGCTTGGTAGCTTCCCACAACGCGTAAGCATCATCGTAGCTGCCAGCCACCCCTGGCAGTGTGTCCACTTCGAAAATGGGGTCATCATTGGAAAGTACCGAAAGGAAGACTTCGCCCGCATCGATGGTGCCACGGCGAACCGACGACTTGATTTCACCATGCGATACCAACGAGCCGCCGCTATGTACGGTAATGGTTAATTCGCCATCGGTAGCTTCGGCCACGTCCTCGGCGAACTGCTTGTTGTTTTGGGTGTGAAAACTGGCATCACCGTAAGGCGTGGCCATGGTCCACTCAGCTGCTTGAGCCGTTACCGTTAAACCGCAGGCAGTCGCCAGTAGCAGTGATGTCGTTATTGTCTTGCGCATTGTGAGAACCCTCTTATTTCTATTAATAGTATTGTGCTAACCGTATGGTGCTAACAGTGTGGTGCTTTGGTGGTACCAGAGGAGGCGCCGGTGGCAACCCAACGCCCGTAGAAAAGTGTGGTGGCCATATCGGCACGGCGCGCCTGTGCATAGCCGCAAGCGCACTCTTGGGCCAGGCGGGCCACACCGCGACAAAAGCGCGGATGGTTAGCGTGACGCCATATCACATCATAGTGCATCGCCGGTAACGGCACCGGCAGTTCAAGCCGGTAAAGCTCCCCTCGCTGCCACTCTTCCAGCACGGTAGCCACTGGCAAGGCGCCAATCCCCAGACCTTCAGTGGTCATGCGTACTATCGTCATCAATGTGCTGACGCTGTGAATTCGGGGGCTGACCACGCCCTGCTCTGCCAGGTAATTCACCAGCTCGGTATAAGGTCGCGCCAGCTTGCCAAAGGAAATAAACGGCAGTTGCCTGCCCCAGTTGCCGACACTTTCGCTGAGCAACGGCGCGTGTCGAGGGGAGACGAACATACCCATCTCATAAGGGCTCAACGACTCATAATCGATCTGCTTCTGGGGTGAATATCCGTTCATCGCCAGCACGATATCCAGTTCGTTGCCCAGTAGCCGCTCATTGAGCACCGGTGAGTAATCCACTGTTAGCTCGATAGTCAGGCGTGGGTAGCGCTCGGTGAGCCTGCGCATAAACTCTGGGAACCAGCTATGGGCAATCGTTTCAATCGTGCCGAGCCGCAATGGTGCAGAAAACGCCTCTTCATCATCGAAAAGCCTCATTGCCTCGTCACGCTGGTGCAGCATTCGCTCAGCGTGCACAAAGAATTCACGGCCACGCATGGTGGGCTGAATGGGCCGGGCGGCACGTTCTAGCAGTAACTCACCCACGGCGGTTTCAAGACGTGAAATACGCTCAGAAACTGAGGGCTGAGTCAGGTGCAAACGAGTCGCCGCCTTACGGAAGGAGCCCAGCCTCACCGCCCATACAAACGCCTCAAGTTCCTTAAAATCGAGCATAGTGACACGCCTACGAATGACTTTTGAGAGTGACTAAGCGCCGTCTTACTGACACGCAACGCTAACTGCTGTGTGCTGATGCTCGTGAACACAAGATCACTATGCAACTTCGAGACCATCTGCGGCAGCGCTGTTTCACCAACGTTATTATCACGCCCCGCCCTTACTGTGATAAGCGTATCGTGCCCAAGCGTCAACTATTTTTCCACCAAATAACAATATGATAGGAGTGTCCGATAGTTAGTATCGTCAAAAACGATTGGCACTCAAGATGCGGTGTTCATATATTGGTGATGGATTTTATTCCCCCATCAGCCACGTGAAAGCACCCACGGCACCAACGACAGGAGTCGCTATGGCCATCCCCCTGCTTAATTGCGATATGGGCGAAAGTTTCGGCAACTGGACTATTGGTTTAGATGCCGAAGCAATGCCCTATGTCGATTGCGCCAATATCGCCTGCGGCTTCCACGCCTCCGACCCCCATGTCATGCGCCGCACGGTTAAGCTGGCTGTGCAAAACGGCGTTCGCATTGGCGCGCACCCTGGTTACCCGGATTTGATGGGCTTTGGGCGCCGCTCCATGGCCTGCTCGGCCGAAGAGGCTGAAGATATGGTGCTCTATCAGGTCGGCGCCCTGGCAGGCATTTGCCAAGCCGAAGGCGCACGGCTCAGCTATATCAAGCCCCACGGGGCGCTGTATAACGACATGGCCGCCAACCCGGCGCTACTCGAAGGCGTCATGCGCGCCGTGCGTGCGTACGACGCCCGCCTGCCGCTGATGATTATGTCGACCGCCGACCCCGAGCCGCACCGTGAGCTGGCCGCCAAAATGGGTATTACCCTGTGGTTCGAAACCTTTGCCGACCGTGCTTATGATGGCAACGGCCACTTGGCCTCACGTCGCCTGCCTAACGCTGTGCACCACGACCAGAACACCATCGTCAATCAAGCCATCAAGCTGGCCAAAGGCGAGCCGCTCACCGCACTCGACGGAACAACGCTGCATTTACCCTGCGATACGCTCTGCGTTCATGGCGATAACCCCGAGTCAGTGGCCGCCGTACGCGCCATTCGCGAGGCCTTTCAGGCGCTGGAGCAGGCGTGAAACCCATTACTGAAAAAAAAGCTGAAAGAAGCACTAACGTACGTGTTGAAACCGCCGCCATGGATGCCCTGATGGTGCGGCTGTTCGACACCATCGACGAGGCCAACATGGCCTGGGTGATCGCCGCCGACCAAGCGCTGCGCAGTGCTTTCGGGGCTGCCCTGATTGATCTGGTGCCTTCCTACACCACGCTACTCGTGCACTACGACTGCGAACAACTGAACCACGGCGCGGCCTGCCAGCTGATCTACCAGGCGCTCTCCGGGCTCTCCCCGGCAGACACTCAGGCGGGGGAGCTGCATGATATTCCGGTGTGGTACGACGAAAGCGTCGGACCGGAGCTGCCCCTGGTCGCTAAACGTGCGGGCTTGAGTGTCGACGAACTGATCCAGCAGCACTGCAACCACGACTACTGCGTGTTCGCGTTGGGCTTTGCGCCCGGTTACGGCTTTATGGGCCTGGTAGACGAAGCGTTGTCAACGCCACGCCTGAAAACCCCGCGTCGCAAGGTAGCCGCTGGCAGCGTCGGTATCGCCGACCGGCAAACGGCGATCTATCCGCTGCTCTCGCCGGGCGGCTGGAACATCCTGGGCCGCACCAACGTGCCGCTATTCGAATACGCCAAGCGCGGTGACCCCCTGTTTCGCCCCGGCGATAAGGTGCGCTTTAGAGCAATCTCCCGCGAAGCGTTTGAAGCCGACGGTGGCGATACCACCCCCATGGAGGAGCGGCTATGAGCCCCGCGGCTAACAATGAAGCATCAAAAGGGCTGGTGGTTAAGCAGGCGGGGCCGCTGGCGTTGATACAAGATGCCGGACGATTTGGCGTCGGCCACTTCGGCGTTACTCAGGGCGGCGCTGCCGACTGGATCGCGTTTCGCTGGGCCAACTGGCTGCTGGGCAACGCACCCAACAGCGCCGCGCTGGAAATTGTCATGGGCGGCGGTTTGAGCTTTGAAAGCGAAAGCGAAGTGCGCCTGGCGCTGGCTGGCGCCGATTTAGATGCCCAACTGGACGGCAAGCCGCTCGCCCCCAATGTCAGTTTTAAACTCCTACCCGGCCAGCGCTTGGTATTTCGCCAACCGCGCCAAGGTTTGCGCGCCTATCTCGCCTTCCCAGGCGGCCTGAATGCACCGGAAGTGCTGGGTAGCCGCGCCTGTACTGCCCGCGAGCAATTGGGCGGCCTGCACGAAGATGGCAAACCGCTAAAAGCGGGTGACCGACTGACCTGGAAAGGCGCCGCCCCGGCGGTTTGCCGTATTGCAGAAGTGCAAGGGCCTCAGATGCCAGTGTCAGGTTGCCGTTTACCCATCGTGCTCGGCTCGCAAATCGCCGCCTTCAGTGGCCGCTCTCTTTTCCAAGCCTTCAACCAACCGTGGAGCGTGGATAACCGTGCCGATCGTATGGGCGTGCGGCTCACTGGCCCTGCCCTGCTTGGCTCCCTGACGGGCATCATCTCCGAAGGCATTCCGTTGGGGGCGGTGCAGATCCCACCAGACGGCCAACCCATCGTGCTGATGAATGACCGCCAGACCATTGGCGGCTATCCGCGTTTAGGCGCTCTCACCCCGATTGCTTGCGCCACTCTAGCTCAATGCCTGCCCGGCACCCAGGTATGGCTGACGCCGGTCAGCGCCAGCCAGGCGCAAGATGATTATCGGCAGCAGTTAATGGTTTGGCGTTAAAGCGACAAAGCCCCTAATCAGGGGCTTTTAACTGCATGACTTCCTGCTCGTCGCTCGCGTTAGTTTCTAGCCATTTGCAGTTCTTTAACGACGATATCACCGTCAACGACGATGGGCTCGCCATCCAGGAAGAGCGAGCAGTTGCGCATGGGAATATCCAGATGGCAGGCAGTATCGTTAGATCCACCCAGTTCACTGTTCGGGCCGGTGGAGAACATCACGTTGCCATAGAAACTGCGCGGCTCCATTCCCATACCACCGGGGAACTCGCCCGGCACCATGCGATGCCACTTGGCGTTCGGGTTCATGCCCCAGCCCACATGGCTCATGCCCATGCCGCGCGGGTCGTTAAAGCTATCCATATAAGATTTCACTAGCTCCGCATCCAGCCCACCGCGTATATCGGTAATCCAGCCCTTCTCAATGGTGTAGGTAATCGGTTCTCTGACATACATGTTCTGGGGTAGCAGAATGTCACCCGGCGCCACCACAATGGTGCCATCAACACCATCGTCGTCACCGCCGGTAAACACAAAACCAGAAGGCCAGTGATCCCAACGCCCCGGTTGGTCGGTACAGGCATATTCAGCAACCGTCTCATAAGTATTTAGTTGGTAGGTCACATCCGTGCCATGGGGCGAGGTGATGCGCATCACTTTGGCTTTTTCCAGCAGCGCGGCGGCCAGTTCGACCTTTTCACGCAACTCTTGGCTAGGCAGCATTCGGGCCAACAGTTCCGGCGGTTCAACCGCGGTCAATATACGCGTACCGGCTGCTTGAATTGCCATTTGCTCAGGCGAGAACAAGAGGAAAATACAGTCGATCAACATGTCACAGTTCTTTAGCGCTTCCACCGCATCGGGCATGCTGGCTAGTCCCGTTGCTCCCACGGCCCAGCCACCTGTCGGTAGCGGCGAGGGTAACCGCATGTGGTACATGTTGGCGCCCAGGCGTTGTCCAGCCGCCATAAAGGCATCCGCATACTCAAGGCGTTCACTGCCCTGGGTCAGCACAACGAGTTTTTCGCCTTCATGTACGCCGGACATTTTTAGCTGATGGAGGCAAATTTCGGCAAAGCTTGCGTGATCCATAAATTCTCCTAACTCCCCAGGCGAAAGCACAGCTATAGCGTACTGGGAAGTGTTAGCTGAGAGCGCTCGTGCTCGCCTTTGGGCACACCAAGCGCTCTATGGTGTTATCGGTTCAAAGCTGAACGTCAATTAGGCAGCCGCCTCTTTCGTCGCTTGATCGGAGGTAGGACGGCGCTTTTTACCCAGCTCTTCCGCGATGGCGGTAAAGAAGGCGTCCGAAGAGGCTTGATGAGGTTTGGTCATAAGGCTAACGCCAACAAACAGCACACTAGCGACCACAATGCCCCAAACGCCAGCGGGCAGGCCCAGCAGTGAATTGCCAGTGGCATACATCAGCAGTACAAAGGCGCTGGTGCCCACCACGCTTACCAGTGCACCGACGCCAGTACCGCGCTTCCAATAGAAGGCACCGATCAGTGCGGGCACCATGGCTACTAGGCCAGAGGAAGCAGCCACCGACAGCACCGCAATAAGGTCAAGCTGCAGCTCGGCAAAGGCCAGCGCCATCAGTGCGATCACCGGCACCACGAACTTGCCCACCAGCAGTTGGCGCTTTTCACTGACGTTTGGTTTAACGTTCGCATAGACGTCGCGGGAGACCATGGACGCCAGGGTCAGCATGATCGAATCGATAGTAGAGACCGCGGCCGCCATAATGCCGATCATCACAATCACCCCTAATACGGGCGGTACAAACTCCGAGGCCAGCAGTGAAGGCGTGGCTAGATCCGCACGCTCAAGACTTGGGAAAGCGGCTAAGGCGGAGAAACCCCAAAGCACAGAAACCATGGTGTAGATGAAACCAAACACCAAGAAGCCGATCAGCATGTGGCGCATGGAGCGCAGCGAAGAGGGCATAAACAGGCGCTGACTGACCTGTGGGTTGGAGATACTAAAGAAGAACCAGGGAATGGTGAGCCCCAGGAAAGTGACAAAGCTGAACAGGCCAGGGCCGGGCACCGTGAGCGACTGCGGATGTTCCGTTGCCAGCGTATCGAATAGTGCACCGAAACCACCCAAGCCCTGGATCACCAGGAAAGCCACCAGGGTTGAGGCGACAATCATCATGATAGCCTGGAGCGAGTCGGTCCACATCACCGAACGAATACCCGCGATATAGGAGAAGAAGATGGCGATGACCGTGGCCAGCACCACCCCGGTAGTAAAGGTAATCGCCCCATCAGTAATACCCTGCAACAGGTAACCAACACCCGCGAGCTGAACGGCCGAGTAGGGAATCAGGAAGATACAACTGGCAATCGAGACAGCCATGGCCACATGTTTGCTGTTGTAGCGGTGGCCGAGCATCTCACTGGGGGTTACAAAGCCAAACTTCTTGCCCACCGCCCAGAATTTAGGCCCGAAAACAGCCACCAGGGAAACACCGGCAAAATAGATAATTTCAAAGCCTAGGGCGCCAACGCCGCCAGCATAGGTAAGACCTGCCAAACCCACCATCATAAATGCGCTATACGTCGTGGCACTGTAGCTCAGCGCGGAGACAAAGCCGTTCATTTGTCGGTTACCCAGGAAGTATCCCGACATACTTTCGGAAGGGCCTTGGCGAGACATAATCGCAATGCCAATAGCGATCAATAAGTAGATGGCAATGGACCACCAGATGAGTGACTCAGTCATTGCTGTGCTCCTCAAAATCTTTAGTGATAAACACATTCAGCGCAATGATGGCCAACCCTGCCAACATCCAAAACAGGAAGCTGCCGTACCAGAGCGCGACCCCGCTCAAGAGGGTGTAAGGCACTAAATAGCTGAGTAAGACGACGGCCCATACTAGCCATATCCATTTACTACGTTTCATAGTCCACCTCGTTTTATTACGTCAGGGAGTAGAGTGAGTGTTGTTGTGGTGAGGCTGGCGTAACTCTGCGGTACGTTGTTCTACTTGTTGCCAAGGCGCTTTCTCTGGGGCAAAACGCGCTCGGAGGTAGGTCGTCAAATCAGCGACCTGGGTATTACTAAAGCTGTCGTCAAAGCCTGGCATGCTACCAATACCGGGAACGTGTTCGGCATGAACACCGCCCAAAATTGACTGAATAACGTTATCGGGATGATCGCTGTGCAAATTGGTATTTAGCGCCAGATTAGTGCTCGCCCTCGAAAAGGTAGGAACGCCAGAATCAACATGGCACGCCGCACAGGCGCCCTCGAAGAGCCGCTCCCCTGCCTCCATTTCTGTTGAGCTAACGGCTGCACTGGTCACGCGCTGCGTAGCTTCCGCCATAGCCGCATCGCTATTACCTGTGGGCGCCTGCATCTGGGCGGCCACATAGTGGGCAATAGCCCGCACATCGTATTCAGGCAGCTCAGCCAGCCCCGCTACCACCGGGGCCATAGGGCCAGAGGCAACGCCGTGGAGGGCAGATTCGCCGTGGCGTAGATAGTCGTAAAGAGAGGCTTCACTCCAAGGAATTGGCGCACGCGATAGCGTATTAAGCGGTGGTGCTTCCCAACCATCTACAAAGGCACCGGCAAAATACAACTCGCCGTTTTTCTCAGCGCCCATGGCATTGCGGGGACTATGGCAAGCGCTGCAGTGGCCTAATCCTTCGGCAAGGTAAGCCCCCCGGTTATACAGTTCGCTTTGCATGGGGTCAGGTTGGAAAGGAGTTGCATCGTGATAAAGCGTATTCCAGCCTGCCATTAAGCTACGCACACTGAAGGGGAAGGTGAGCGCATTGGCTTTTTTTTCAGTCGACACTGGGCGCTGAGCCATTAAGTAGGCGTAAAGCGCCTGTAAATCGGCATCACTGGTCTTGGCAAACGCCGTATAGGGGAACGCGGGATACAGGTGGCTGCCATCGCGGCTGATCCCGTGGCGCATGGCGCGTTCAAAGGCAGCGTAAGACCACCGACCAATCCCCGTCGCCTCATCCGGCGTAATGTTAGTGCTATAGAGCGTCCCGAAAGGTGTCTCAAACTCACGCCCGCCTGCGCTGGTCACGCCACCCTCAGTGGTATGACACGCCGCGCAGTCGCCTGCAGCCGCGACGAGTCGCCCGCGCTCAATGGTCTCGGCAGAATAGAGATTCGCGGCTGGTCTGGAAATCGGCGCAATGGCCCCTTTCCACGGCCACGCCACGGCCGCAGTGCCCGCAATGGTGGTGAACGCTGCGGCAGCTAACCAGCGGCGCTTCTTAAAACGCGGCTGTTTAAATGAACGCCCTGCTTCCTCATTGGAAGAGGCTTCGAGCGCTTGGCGTACGCGCTTGGCGGTAAACGGTGGTTGGCGAAAACGCAGGCCAGTGGCATCAAAAAGCGCATTGGCTATTACCGCAACACCCGGCGATAACTCCACCCCGGTCAATACGTCTTCACCGGCGGTTTGATTAACAACTTTCTCAACAGGGCTTGGCGAAGAAGCGGTGGTTGGTAATCCTGCTGAATATTCACTTTTAGTCAGCGCACGACTGCCGTCACCCCACTCGTCGAAACTGGGCGCTTGCCCCAAAAGGGGGCGCGCCTCGCCCAATACCCGGGCCTGTAGCGTTTGCTGAAGGCGATCAGTATCCACATCTGGGCCAGCGTCCTGCCCTACCACCAAACGGGTAAGCTGGACATCGCCGGTAACACGATTAACCTCCACATCGGCAATCCAGGCAGAGCGCACTCCCGATTCCACGCGTTGTTCGCGGTCAGGTAGTTGGGAGTAGGCAAAACCCCGCCCGCTCAATAGATCCTGGGGTAAAGAGTCCGCTGATGGATTGAACGCCCTTTGCCACTCGGCCCGTTTAGCAACGGACTCAATCAGTTCAATACCACGCGCATCGTCAAGGTGGCGAAGTCGCAGCGCGACAGGGTCTTGGTCACTCTCGCGGGCAACCTCATCTAAAAAAGATTCCCGAGCGAACGTCTGCTGTATACCCATCAAGGTGGAATTGGTGGAGAGCGAGTCTGGCTGGGAGCGTGCGGCAAGGTATTGGTCGCGAAATACATAGGGCGAGAACGGCGTTGTGTCTTGCTCGCCGACGGTGGCCTCAGCGCTAGACGTTGTTATCGCGGCCCTACCACTTAACAACAACCCTACGGCAGCCACCTCACCAGTGAGATTGGCCTGCTGATAGTGATAACGGGCTATCTCACCACTACTGGCAATATCCGCGTTTAAGGTAATTCGCTGCGCTTGGCCCAATGCCTGAACATCTTTGGCGTAGCGGGCATCAAGCCAGACGGCTACCGGGCCGCCCACCGCCCGCGACATCAACGCCGCATCCACGGCGGCATCGTCACCGCAATGGCGACCCAGCCCTGAGGCCTGATTTGATGCGTGTTTACCATCGGCGCTATAAAGCTCAATCTGGCTAATATTCAGCGCGGTTAACCGGCTTAGATCCTGTTTCAGCGCCGCTGGGGTGACGGTTTTCCCCCACACACTCAATTGTTGGTCGCCACAATCGACAATTACCCAGCTGGGATGATTGCCCCAGCGCATGCGACTCGGCCAGCCATACGCATGTTTCGAATGTGTGTACGACTGGCCAGGCTTTACAAGAGGCGAATCAGAGGGCGCTTGATCGCTTTCAGGCGCTTTTTCGGGCGTCTGGTGAACAGCCTGCCACTCAACCTTCAGCTGTTTAGCAGCATCGGTCGCCAAGGCCAAACTATCGGCAACCACCCCCACAAAATTTCCTTCCACCACGACTTCAATATATCCTGCTAGCGAGGCAATGCTGCTGCTATCGACGCCAACTAAGCGATCACTCTCGAAACGCTCACCATTCCACCGGTAGTAAGGTGGACGCACGACGACACCAAAACGTGCCTTCGCTAGCAGCGCGGGGATGCCGGCCTGTTTTTGCTGGCCATGGAGCATCGACCCTTCACTCATGAGAAGCCTCCTGCAACGCGGCCGCGTTAATGACTACGGCACGCTCCGCTGCCTGGAGAATTTCAACATGGGTGCCACATCGGCAGAGGTTATGCTCTAAAGCGGTGCGAATCTGCTGCGCAGAGGGTTGGGTATTATGATTTAGCAGCGCACGAACAGTGATGATCATACCGTTCAAACAGTAGCCACACTGGGCTGCCTGAGCATCGATAAAGGCTTGTTGTACAGGGTCAAGCTCACCGCCCTGGGAAAGACCATCAAGGGTGGTGACCTCATGACCAACGGCAGCAGACACGGGCAGCACGCAGGTGCGTGCTGCCATGCCATCAATCAATACACTGCATGCCCCGCACTCACCCAAACCACAGCCATACTTGGGCCCATTGAGCGCCAGGTCGTTACGCAACACATTGAGCAATGGTGTCTGCGGCGGCACGTCCAGCTCACGTTCTTGCCCATTGATAGTTAGCTTTAGCGTCATAGGGGATCATCATCGTTATTGTTAAGCCCGCACTCTTGTTCTGGATAGGGCTTGGATATGACTTAGATGTTACTAATAAATACTGCCTGTCAAACACGCTTCGTAGCACCTTAAACCAGCCTATTTTCATCTCCCTTTCACAGGCGGCCAATCGACTTGCACCAGCTAAGTGCAGAGCTAATACCCATCGAGCATTAAAGGTGCATACGCTATAAAAACAAACCTAATAAACGTATAGCACTCAATGGAGGCGTTTTTCAAGTTTTTGCATAAAACCAAAAAAACAACTATAAATCCATTTAATTCATATATTTATTTAAAAATACCGCCCTGTTTTCGTTAAAAAATAATTTCGAAACTAATTCTTGACCAAAAAATAAATGGTGTATACGTTGTTTTATAGCATTCACGAACGCATTCGGAAACGAGTGATAGGCGAATAAAACAGCGAGGAAACCAGTATATGAACAACAAACCCACCATCGCCGTTATTGGCGCGGGCCTTGGCGGCGCCGCTGCAGGCGCGCTGCTGCAGCAAGCGGGTTACCCCACCAAGGTGTACGAACAGGCACCAGCGTTTGCACGCCTTGGGGCAGGCATTCACCTTGGCCCCAACGTGATGAAAGTGATGAGCCGGATCGGCATTGAGGAGAAGCTCAATGCCATGGGCTCACACCCCGATTACTGGTTTAGCCGCAACGGTATGACCGGCGAGTATCAGTCTCGCATCCCGCTAGGCGAGTTTGCTCGCGAAAACTATGGGGCGGCCTACATCACCGTACACCGTGGTGACCTGCACGAATTGATGGTCAGCACGCTCGACCAGAACAACCTCTATTTCGATAAGCGTCTGGTCGATGTCGACGACAGCGGCGGCAAGGTCGTCATGACCTTCGCCGATGGCTCAATCGAAGAAGCTGATTTGGTAATCGGCGCTGATGGCGTTAATTCACGCCTGCGCGAGAAGCTGCTCGGCCCTGAAGCCCCGATCTATAGCGGCTGGGTCGCTCACCGGGCTATCATCTCTGCCGAAAAACTCAAAGCATATGACCTGGATTTCGAAGCCTGCGTGAAGTGGTGGTCGGAAGATCGCCACATGATGGTGTACTTCGTGACCGGCGACGAGAAGGAGTATTACTACGTGACCGGTGTGCCTGAACCCGATTGGAATCACGGCACTTCCTTCGTCGACAGCTCCCGAGAAGAGATGCGCAAAGCATTCGAGGGCTACCACCCCACCGTACAAGCGCTGATTGACTGCACTGAAACCGTCACCAAATGGCCCTTGCTGGAGCGCAACCCGCTGCCACTCTGGCATGAAAATCGGCTAGTGCTGCTGGGCGATGCCTGCCACCCGATGAAGCCGCATATGGCGCAGGGCGCCGCCATGGCCATCGAAGATGCCGCCATGCTGGTGCGCTGCTTGGAGGAAGTGGGTGCCGAACACTACCAGCAGGCATTCGAGCTTTACCGCACCAACCGTTTTGAACGCGCCTCGCGGGTTCAGCAGGTTTCCCACGACAATACCTGGTTACGGGAAGACGAAGATCCGGCCTGGGTATTTGCCTATGACCCCTTTGAAGTACCGCTGAAGCAACCAACCAGTCAAGGGAGCCCAGCATGAGCAGCAACTATCTCTATGGCGCCAACGTGCAAGCCAATGGTATTCGTCAGCACTACCTGCGCTTCAGTGACAGCGCCGAAACCTCGCGCCAGCCGCTGGTACTGATACCCGGCATTACCAGCCCAGCCATCACCTGGCGTTTCGTGGCCGAGCGGCTCGGTCAGCACTTCGACACCTATGTGCTGGATGTTCGCGGACGCGGCTTGTCGTCCACCGGGCCTGACCTCGCCTATGACACCGACACCTGCGCCGACGATGTGATTACCTTTATCGATGCGCTGGGGCTGAACAGTGTCATCCTGGCCGGCCACTCCATGGGAGCGCGCTTTGGGTTGCGCGCCATGAGTCGCGGCGCCAAAGGCATCGACAAGCTGGTACTTATCGATCCACCGGTGTCAGGACCAGGGCGTCGTGAGTATCCCAGCAAGCTGCCCTGGTACATGGATTCGATTCGCGACTGCACCCGTGGTGCCGATATCGAGACCATGCGCCACTACTGCCCCACCTGGAGCGATGAGCAACTGCGGTTACGCGCCGAGTGGTTACACACTTGCTTTGAGCCCGCCATTGTTCAGGCGTTTGAAGAGTTCCACAGCATCGATATCCATCAGGATTTCCCCGGCATTACAGTGCCGACGCTGCTGATGTGTGCGGGTAAAGGTGGGGTTATTCAGGATGAAGATCGCGCCGAAATAAGCGCCCTGCTACCGACGATTCGCATTTCCACCGCGGCACGAGCGGGTCACATGATTCCCTGGGATGATCTCGACGGTTTTTTTGCCGCGTTTGAAGACTTCCTGGGCAAACAACTCTAACAAAGGCCAATGATCATGAATCACAGTCCTATGTCTAACAATTCCATGGCCAAGACATACCGTATCGGCCAGATCGTTCCCAGCTCCAATATCACCATGGAGACCGAAATACCCGCCATGTTGACGGCGCGTCAGTTAATCCGGCCTGAGCGCTTTACTTTCCACTCCAGCCGCATGCGCATGAAAAACGTCAGCAAGGACGAGCTAGCCGCCATGGATGCAGAGTCAGACCGCTGCGCTCTGGAGCTTTCTGATGCCGCAGTGGATGTGATGGGCTACGCCTGCCTGGTGGCCATCATGGCGATGGGGCCTGGCTACCACCGAGAGTCGCAAAAGCGTCTGCGCAGCCGTACCGAAGAGAACGGCTGCGACACGCCGGTGGTCACCAGCGCCGGTGCCCTGGTCGATGCCCTGGGTGTGATGAAAGCCAAGCGGGTGGTAGTGGTGGCGCCTTACATGAAGCCACTGACCGAAATGGTAGTCGACTACATCCGCCAGGAAGGGATAGACGTGCTCGACTACCGCGCGCTTGAGATTCCCAATAACCTGGACGTCGCCCGCCATGATCCGGCCAATCTTCCCGCCATTGTCGCCAGCCTCGATTTAAGTGACGTGGATGCCATCGTGCTTTCCGCCTGCGTACAAATGCCCTCGCTGCCTGCTGTCGCCAAGGTAGAGGCGCTAACGGGCAAGCCGGTGGTAACGGCGGCCATCGCCACTACCTACGCCATGCTGAAAGCGCTCGATCTAGAGCCGATCGTGCCCGGCGCGGGCGCCTTGCTGTCCGGCGCCTACTAGGAGGGCGTAACCACGATGATGTACTCCAATCAAAGCGCTAGCGCCAACGACGTGGGCGATAACTCCTTGGGCAGTAATTACCAAGGGGTATGGGATGGGCGTATCGGCTTTGGCAAAACGCCTGCACTGCTCGTGGTCGATTTCATGCAAGGCTATACCACACCGGGCTCACCCCTCTTTGCCGAGGGGGTAGTGGATGCCGTGGCTAAGATGCCGCCACTATTGGATGCCGCGCGGCGCACTGGCACACCCATCATCCATACCAATATCCTCTACCACGCCGCGGATCAGATCGACGGCGGCATCTGGGTGAAGAAGGCGCCGGTAATGCGAGCAATGGTGGCAGGTAACCCTTATGCCGACTTCTGCCCTGAAGTGGCTCCGCGTAAAGACGAGCTGGTAATGACCAAGCAGTATGCCAGCGCGTTCTTTGGTACCTCGCTCGCCTCTACGCTGGTTGCCATGGGCGTCGATACGCTGATCATCACCGGCTGCTCCACCAGCGGCTGCATTCGCGCCACTGCCGTTGACGGCGTACAGCACGGCTTTCGGGTGATGGTCGTGCGCGACTGCGTCGGTGACCGTCATCCCGCGCCCCATGAAGCCAACCTGTTTGATATCGATAGCAAGTATGGTGATGTGATTGGGCTGGATGAAACACTTGGCTACTTGGCAGGCCGCTAGCGCGCTTCTGCAAGCGAAGGTGGAGTCTCCACCTTCGCGGTGTTAGCCATCGGCATTCATTTTTTCCAGCAGGTGCATCAAGGCAACCCGCTCGGCTGGATTGAGGTTCTTCATGGTCTGATCACTGATCTGTTTGGCGCTGGGCACCATCTCTTCAACCAGGGCGGCACCCGATTCGGTGATCACGACCATTACCTTGCGCTGATCCTTCGGGTCGGTGGTCAATGTGATCCATTCACGCGCCTTGAGGCGCTTGATAACACCGCGAATGGTCGCCGGGTCTATCGCCGTCACGTTGACAATCTCGGTCAACGAACTGGGGCCGCGCTCCATCACCGTGCACAACGTTACAAATTGGATGGCGGTTAACTGCTTATCGCTGCTATAACGCTGAAAAATAGCCGTATGACGCTGGTAGGCCTTGCGTAACAGATGGCCCACCTGCTTAGAAAAATCATACCCCTGCTGTGAAGGCGTGGGGTGCTCGCCGGAGGACGAGTGTTGTAACGCACTATCCGTAGTCATTCCCTATCCTTACTGTATTGGCGACGTCGTATATCGAGTATGGCTTGGTTTATAAAGTGATGCATCAACGTATGAAATACTGCTTGCGCAGAGATAATTGCGCGTGCTTTTATGGTGTGTACGCTATAATTTTACCTTATTTAACTCTCGATAAGCACCTCGAATCCGCATTGATAGACGCATTTAAACGTTAGCTTGGGAGGCGTGCCATGGCTGATAAACTTAACTACACGAGACAGTCGTTGCTCCATGAGCCGGATCTTCTGGTGATCTATCGTGAGCCAGTCGCGCCCCCCAAGCCCGCACCGGGCCAACCGGGCACACACTCTGATTTCATCCCAGTGGAGCCCGAAATATTCATTGCCGTGTTGAGCGACAGCCATATCCTCGCCTTCAATGGCCATGTGGATCTAGGCACCGGCATTCGCACGGCACTGGCACAAATCGTGGCCGAGGAGCTGAACGCTCCCTTCGGTGGCGTCACCATGGTGCTCGGCCACCCCTTCGACGTGCCCAATCAAGGGCCCACCATTGCCAGCGCGACGATCCAAATCACCGCCGAACCACTGCGGCGGGCTGCTGCGCAGGCGCGCGAGTACCTACTCACGCTAGCCGCTCGCCACTTCGGCACAGAGCGCTCCCTGCTCACCTGCCAGGACGGCTATCTACAGCCTAGCGACAAGCGGCATCCGCCGGTGAGCTACGGCCAATTGTTGTGCGGTAATCGCCACGCCTTGCGGCTGGCCGATAGCGCACCGCTCAAACCTGCCAGCCACTACACACTGGTGGGCCAATCCACCGCCCGCGTGGATATACCCGGCAAAGCCACAGGCGAATTGACCTTTGTCCACGACCTGCGCCTGCCCGACATGTTGCATGGGCGGGTTGTCCGGCCGCCGTATGCAGGTCACGACAACGGCGACTTCATTGGCACCAGTTTAATCACGGTAGACGAAAACTCCGTGGCGCACCTGCCAGGCGTAGTCAGCGTTGTCGTCATCGGCGACTTTGTCGGCGTCGTGGCCGAACGGGAAGAGCAGGCCGCTAACGCTGCCAGGCAACTCAAGGTCGAGTGGCGTCCAGTCGAAGACCTGCCCTCATTGAGTAATATCGAACAGGCGATACTGGACCTGCCCAGTGAGGAGCGTCTGCTGCTCGACGAAGGCGATGCAGAGCGCGCGCTTGCCGACGCCCACCAGCGCATTGATCGTCATTATGTATGGCCCTTTCAGTTGCATGGTTCCCTTGGCCCCTCCTGCTCGGTCGCCGATGCCAATGAGAATGCGATACACGTCTGGTCAGGAACCCAGAACCCGCACAGCCTGCGTGCCGATCTGGCACGGCTTACCGGCCTTGATGAGAGAGTCATTACCATCACCCGCATGGAAGCTGCTGGCTGCTACGGTCGCAACTGCGCGGATGATGTGGGTGCCGATGCGGTGCTGCTTTCCCAGGCAGTCGGCCGACCGGTTCGCGTACAATTGACCCGCTCGCAAGAGCACCTATGGGAGCCCAAGGGGGCGGCCCAGACGATGCAGATCCAGGGAGCTTTGAATGCCGATGGCAGCCCAGCAGCCTATCGGTTTCGTACGCGCTACCCCTCGAACAGCGCCCCCACCCTGGCCCTGTTGCTGACGGGGGCGGTACCGCCTATCGACATTCCCTTCCAGATGGGCGACCGGACATCGGTGCCGCCCTACCACTACCCGCATCGCCAGATCCTGTGTGAAGACGTGCCCACCCTTGTTCGTGCTTCCTGGCTGCGCGGCGTCTCGGCACTGCCTAACACCTTCGCGCACGAAAGCTATATCGACGAACTCGCCTACTTGGCCGGCGTGGATCCCGTGGAGTATCGATTACGCTACCTAAACGATACCCGCGCCTGCGAGCTAGTCGAGGCGCTTGCAGCGCGAGCGAACTGGCCAACAGGCGTCGCCAATGCGAATCCGCGTAGTGAGGCCGATTGGCATTACGGCCGTGGTTTTGCCTATGCGCAGTACGTGCACAGCAAATTTCCAGGCTTTGGCGCAGCGCTAGCCGCCTGGGTGGTCGAGCTCAAGGTGAATGTGAAAAGCGGCCGGATTGTCTTGGAACGACTTTACGTGGGGCAGGACGCTGGCCTTATGGTGAATCCGGCGGGTGTCCGTCATCAGGTGCATGGCAACGTCATCCAGATGCTCAGCCGCACTTTGAAAGAGCGGGTCACGTTCGAGGACGGCTTGCCTACCAGCACAGAATGGGGAGGCTACCCGGTACTGCGTTTCTCCGAGCTTCCCACTATCGAGGTCATGCTGCTTGACCGTCAGAAAATGCCGCCACTGGGCGTCGGCGAGTCAACCGCTCTCCCCGGCGCTCCTGCGATTGCTAACGCGCTATTTGACGCTACAGGCGTACGATTTACCCATCCGCCCTTTACCCCTGCCTGCGTTCGCGAGATTCTAAAAGCCTCCCGCAACCATCCCTTGGAGGCCGTTAGTTAATGCATCATCTTGATTTGCAGGTTATTGAACGCGCATTGAAATGGGCCAATGAAGGGCTGACGGTGTGGCTCTGCACGGTGTTGAAAACCTTTGGTTCCTCACCTCGTGAGCCAGGGGCGATGCTGGTAGCGTGTTCAATGGGAGAGTATATCGGTTCATTATCGGGCGGCTGCGTTGAAGAAGACTTCATCGGCCGTTTGCAGAGCGGCAATTTCGACAAGCCTGTGCAACAAATACGTTATGGCGGCGAGGATAGTGCTGCATCAGTCCGCTTGCCATGCGGCGGCAGCTTGGACGTGCTGGTGGAACTATTGGCACCGACGGCCGAAAACCTCACCCACCTAGAAGTGATGCATGCCACCTTACTGGGCCGGCAATCGCTATCCCGCGCTATCTCGTTGCCCGATGGCCGCAAGCGTTTCAATCCTGCCACGTTGGCTGAGCCCGCTGTTGCCTTCGATACCACCAGCGTCAACATTCGCATCGGTCCAGCGCTACGGCTTATTATCGCGGGTATCTCTTCAATCTCGTCACACTGCGCCTTGTTCGCACGATCGCTTGGTTTTGAAGTCATCGTTTGCGACCCCAACGAGGGCGCTCGCAAGAATTTCGATGTACCTGGCGTGGAAGTACAAGCCGTACTGCCTTCCGTTTTTATCGCTTCAGGCGGTTGCCACGCCAATACCGCCGTGGTCGCAGTGACCCATGACCCACGTATTGATGATCTGGCGATGATCGAGGCCGTCCGTACGGAGGCGTTTTACATTGGCGTTATGGGCTCGCAGCAAACCTCACAACAACGGGCAGAGCGGCTATTACGCTCTGGCGGACTGACAGACGCTCAATTGGCAAGGATTACGATGCCGATTGGTCTTAATTTAGGCAGCAAAACACCGTCTGAGATTGCATTGGCAGTCATGGCCGACATCGTGCGTCTCTATCGTGGCAAACATCGAAATGAGTTGTAAATAGTGGGTCATTAGCTATCCAGCAGCCAGACCCTGCCGCTTTAGCTATTTTAAACCTTGCGTTTATTGTTTCTTTATTGGAAACAAGCAAATGGCTCATGCCAAAGCAACGGCCTAGCTTAGTAAAAAAGTAAAGGGCGGCGCTTTTATAACGACGGTTAGGGAGGGCTTTAACCAACAACCTAAATTAAAATATAAAACGTTACATGGAAAAACAAACCAAGCATAAAAAAATAACAGCCTGGTTAAAATACGCGTCAAACATACTTTTGTGTCTTAAGTTTTTACATTAGCTGCCGTTAATAAATAATGGTAGCAAGAGATCGTCTAGGGAACTATATAACAGCCAGCGTAGGGTGCTGCTTTACGAGCAGCGCCCTACGACTGGCCCACACGTCGAGGCAACAAATGAAAAAAATTTCTCGTCTTTCACTGACGCAGAAACTGCTAACTGCTGTCGCTATACCGCTATTAATCGTGGCCGTTCTATTAGGTATCGTCGTCAACCAACAGCTTAATCAAGCGATCCCTGCTTTAATCGATAATGCCGGTAAGCGGCAAGTAGAGGCGCGTGCCGATGAAATCAGTCGTTGGATCACCGGATATCGTAATTGGATTGCAGTGCTGGCCCAAGATGAGCGCTTGGTTGAGGACGTGCCACTTGCCTCTCATCTCGACTGGCTCGAAAAGCGCTACCCACCGGGTGGCACCATTGAATCACTTTTTTTCTCTGATGCTTCAGGCGCCACGCTGACCCACGGAGGTGTCAACCTGGAGATTGCCGAACGCCCTTATTTCAAAACCCTGGTGACCGAGGGTAGTGAAGACAGCCTTCTTAGCGACCCAGTTATCTCCATGATTAGCGGCCTGCCAACGGCAATTGTCGCCGACACCGTTTTTGATGCTCGGGATAATAGAGCAGGCTTGCTAGGCATGACGGTCTCTATGGCCGCGGTGTCTGATATTACCTCTGATATTAATGTTGGCGAGGGCAGCTATGGGTGGCTAATCGACAGCCAAGGCCAGGTCATCGCCCATCCGGTTGAAGAGTACCGCATGTCGCTCAATTATACCGACGCCGACCAGCAGGGCTATGAAGGGCTAGATGCATTGAGTCAGCAAATACTCAGCGGCACACCTGGCTCCGGTGACATCACCATGCCTAGCGGCGAACAAACCGTTCTTATGTGGAGCCCAGTAGAAGGTACCTCCTGGGTAGTCGGGGTCACTGTCCCGATCACCGCCTTTACGGCGGTCACTAAGAGCCTCCTTCAATCGCTACTGCTGGCGGGCGGTTTATTATTGGTGCTGCTATTGGCTGTGGTTGCCTATGCGGCTCGTCGCTCCCTCGCACCGATCAAGCAAACCTCGACTGCCATGGCGGACATTGCCCAAGGCAAAGGCGATTTGACCCGCCGATTAGAGGCCAAAACCAACGATGAAATAGGCGACCTCGCCCATGGGTTTAACGCCTTTGTGGAGCGTATGCAGTTAACACTTCAGGAAGTGCGCCAGAACGCGCGCACGGTGTTATCGGATGCCAGCGATATGGCGGATAGTACGCAAGAGCTTTCATCGCGCACTGAACAAGCAGCCGCCAACCTCCAGGAAACCTCCGCTTCTATGGAGCAGATTCACTCCACCGTGGCGCATACTTCCCAGGCCTCCGAACAGGCCAATAGCCTTGCGCTAGAGGCTGCCAATGCCTCAGAACGTGGCACTGAGTCCATGAACCAGATGGAAGCCAAGATGGCAGCCATCAGTGATTCGGCCAACAAGATCAGCGATATCATCGGCTTGATTGACTCGATTGCGTTCCAGACCAATATATTGGCACTGAATGCCTCGGTGGAAGCAGCGCGTGCTGGCGAGCAGGGCCGCGGATTCGCTGTCGTCGCCAGCGAAGTGCGTACCCTTGCCAGTCGTTCGGCTTCCGCTGCTCACGATATTCGTGCGCTGATCGATATGTCCGTTAGCCACTCACGGGAAGGCGGCGACATCGTCAAGGCAGCGGCTGAGCGCATGCAGGAGATTCGTCACAGCGTCACCCAGGTGTCGGATGTGATTGCCGAGATTGCCGCCGGCGCACGGGAGCAGACGACCGGTATTCAGCAGGTCAATACGGCCGTGGCAGAGATGGATATGATGACCCAGCAAAATGCCGCCATGGTCAGCCAAAGCGCGAACCTTGCCGCCTCCATGCGCGACAACGCCCGCAGCCTGGATCAGCTGATGAGCGAATTTGTGCTCAACGAAGGCGGCGCCGAGCACTCCGCACTCCCTTTTACAGCAGCGCACCAAGCGCGCTCAGGTACTTCATTGCCCTCGACACCTAGCCGCCGCCCTAAGGCCGCCCAGCAAAACCATGAAGTAGCAGAGTGGGAAGAGTTCTAAACCCACTCATAAGCAACGCAAAAAGCACCCGCTTGGGTGCTTTTTTCTGCATGCTAGCCTGATAGCGTTCGCGCATTACTCCATATGTAACAGCGTATAAAGCGCTTCACTGGCATGACGCTCATCGCGCTCGTCAATACTGCCCACGCCCATTTCACGGTCATTGTCGTACACTACAAAGACGCGCTCATGATCCAGCACGGCTAGCCCTTCTGCCTTGTGCTCGAATTCAAACGGGGTGCCGTCCATCCCTCGTATCAAGGCAGGTGGTTCACCAGTGGTGAGGTTATCCAGCTCCATTAGCCATAGGTAACCACCAATGCGGGCGACGTTATCGACCTCTGTTTCAAAGCTGGTCATCAGATAAAGTCGGTGGTGATAAGGGTCATATTCAAGACTCGATAATCCGCACTCGGTCGACACCCCTTCATGGGCAGTCGGTTCAAAGGCGTAGAGCTCGCGCAACTCATCGATAAACTCCAGGTTACCGGACGCATTCACCACATAGTGTGCGCCCACCACACGGCTTACATAGGCGAAGTCATCATGGTGCTGCCCCTGCTCGCGCACGCCGAAAAGGAGCAGCCCATCACCTAGCTCACCCGGCACTGCCGCCAGCCCTTCAATCTTGTAGTAGGGAAAACCGATGGCGTGGTTCAGCTTGTTGCGTAACTCCAACGACCCTTCCACTCCGTCACGGGGGTCAGGGTCAACCGCCTGGGCCTTTTCAGGCTCGCCCAGCGGCCAGATCAATAAATGGTTATAGGCATTCAGGTCATGGGTCGCGCCATCGATGCGATCAAAGCCGGTCGTGGCCAATACATGCTTACCATCGGCGGTCAGGGCGAAGTCTTCATACTTCACCGCGCGCTTGATCAGCGGCGTTGTAAAATACTCGAGCTGCGAATCATCTGGCCCGTCATCCGTCATGGGTAAGGCAAAGACCGCGGAACGATGCTCTCCTGGAATCGGCTTGTCGCTGGCCAGCAATAACCGCTCTCCGTCGTACATAACCGCCGACACTTCGGCATTGGCGAGCTTTCCCTGCTCATCGCGAAGGCCAACGGGGAAGCAGTGAATACTGCCCTGCTGCAAGATTCTGGCTTTCTGCATCGTTATACTCCTTGGAAAGGTCACCTTTACTGACAGCGTCAAGGCGAGAAAACTCCCGCTTCTAAAACACCATGCGGTTAAGCAAGCGATGGTCACCCTATCAGCAAGTAATAAAAAAACCCGCATCTTTCGATGCAGGCTTGGGTAGAGAGGTCATGCTTATCGATGGTTACGCAACGTCAAAGCGATCTGCGTTCATCACTTTCGTCCAGGCGGCGACAAAGTCTTTGACGAACTTCTCGCCGTTATCGTCCTGGGCATAAACTTCTGCGTAAGAACGGAGCAGCGAGTTAGAACCGAACACTAGATCAACACGAGAAGCGGTCCACTTAACGGCATCCGTTTGACGATCACGGATTTCGTACGTGTTTTTACTCACCGGCTTCCAAGTGTTGCCCATATCGGTCAGGTTGACGAAGAAGTCGTTGGTCAACTGGCCTTCACGGTCGGTGAAGACACCATGCTTAGTGCCGCCATAGTTGGTGCCTAGCACACGCATGCCGCCGAGGAGCACGACCATTTCAGGCCCTGTCAGCCCCATTAACTGAGCGCGATCCAGCAGCAGTTCTTCCGGCTTCACAACATACTCTTTCTTCTGCCAGTTGCGGAATCCGTCAGCCAGCGGCTCTAGTGGCTCAAAGGAGTCTGCATCGGTCATCTCGGCAGAGGCGTCGCCACGCCCTTTCAGGAAAGGCACACGAACGTCATAGCCTGCGGCGTTAGCGGCTTTTTCGATCGCCACACTACCGGCCAGAACGATCACGTCGGCAAGGCTAGCGCCGGTGTCGGCAGAAATTTTCTCGTACACGGCTAGTACGCTGGCGAGACGCGCAGGCTCGTTGCCTTCCCAATCCTTTTGCGGCGCCAAGCGAATGCGTGCACCGTTGGCACCGCCGCGCATATCAGAGCCGCGGTACGTGCGCGCGCTGTCCCACGCGGTGCTAACCATATCGCTGATGCTCAGGCCTGCTTCGGCGATTTTCTGCTTAACCACTTCTTCGCTGTAGTCGGTGCTGCCAGCCGGAACCGGATCCTGCCAGATCAGATCTTCAGCGGGTACTTCCGGTCCGATGTAGCGCGCTTTCGGGCCTAGGTCACGGTGGGTCAGCTTGAACCATGCTTTGGCGAACGTGAGCCTGAAGTACTCAGGATCCGCCATGAATTTTTCACAAATGGCACGGTAAGTCGGATCCATCTTCATGGCCATATCCGCATCGGTCATGATCGGATTGTGGCGAATAGAGGGGTCGCTGGCGTCAACCGGCTTATCCTCTTCCTTAATGTTGATGGGTTCCCACTGGTGAGCACCGGCCGGGCTTTTGCGCAGTTCCCACTCATGACCGAACAGCAGGTCAAAGTAACCCATGTCGAATTTGGTGGGGTTAGTCGTCCAGGCGCCTTCGATGCCAGACGTAACGGCATTACTTGCCTTGCCACCCATGGTTGGGTTGCCCCAGCCAAAGCCCTGGTTCTCAACGTCAGAGGCTTCTGGCTCAGCCGCCAGCGCTGCCGCGTCGCCATTACCGTGGCACTTACCCACGGTGTGGCCACCCGCGGTAAGCGCGGCGGTCTCTTCGTCATTCATCGCCATACGTGCGAAGGTTTCACGCACCTGCTGACCGGTCTTCAACGGGTCGGGAACACCGTTAACCCCTTCCGGGTTAACGTAGATAAGGCCCATTTGAACCGCAGCGAGCGGGTTTTCCATGGTGTCTGGCTTTTCAACATCGCCATAGCGCTCATCAGAAGGCGCCAGCCACTCTTTCTCATCGCCCCAGTAGATATCTTTTTCGGGTTCCCAGATATCCACACGACCAAACGAGAAGCCATAAGCAGGCAAGCCCATGGATTCGTAAGCAACGGTACCGGCCAGAATCATCAGGTCGGCCCAGCTGATTTTATTGCCGTACTTTTTCTTGATTGGCCACAATAGACGACGGGCCTTATCAAGGCTGACATTATCCGGCCAGGAGTTGAGGGGGGCAAAACGCTGGCTGCCGGTACCACCGCCACCACGGCCGTCGGCAAGACGGTAGGTGCCAGCAGAGTGCCATGCCATACGGATCATCAAACCGCCATAGTGGCCCCAATCAGCCGGCCACCACGCTTGGCTGTCCGTCATCAGCGCATGAACATCTTGCTTGAGCGCGTCAAAATCGAGCTTTCTGACCTCTTCCCGATAGTCAAAATCCGCATCCATCGGGTTCGATTTACGGTCTTGCTGGTGCAAAATATCCATGTTGATCCCTTCAGGCCACCAGTCTTTATTCGACGTACCTGTGGAAGTATTACCACCGTGCATTACAGGACATTTACCACTCATCGCGCTCTCCCATCACTCTATTTTGTGTTAATTGCTTTTTTCTTGGTGGTGCTCGCTTTCTAGCGACCAAGTCAACTGACGTTGAGCGTCGTGTACATTGCCTTTATGACTAGTACGGACGCACCATGAACTTGGTACTGTTTTAAAGCAGTTCCCTTATAGTCACAATTTACTTTTTGCGACTGCGCCAATAGCTTTTAACCATCACCTATCGCCTTACCGCACTAAACGGTGAATTCTTCTGTATCGATATCCGCCTGTTGCGCCTCGCTATAGCGGGCACCCACAACTTGGTCTGGGGTCATCATGGCATCCAACTGCTGCATTGTGGTGACATCCAGGCGCAGCGTTTCCGCCGCTAAGTTTTCCCGCATGTGGTCAGGTGAGCGGGTACCGGGAATGGGGATAATGTCGTCGCCCTTCGCCTTCAACCAAGCCAGGGCCAACTGCCCCGGCGTCACGCTCAAGGCCTGCGCCAGCGCTGCCAACTGGTCAAATAGTTTTACGTTATGAGGGTAGTTCTCGGCGCTAAAGCGCGGCATGTTGCGGCGCATATCGCCCTCTGCAAGGCGCGACGGGTCTTGGATGGCGCCGGTTAAAAAGCCTCGCCCCAGAGGACTAAACGCGACCATCGCCGCGCCCACCTCTCGGCACGCCTCTATCAGGGCGATTTCAGGGTTGCGCGTCCACAGCGAGTATTCCGACTGCACGGCGGCGATGGGGTACTCCGTGGTTGCCCGGCGTAAAGTAATCGCTGAAATTTCCGACAACCCCACGCCACCAATCTTGCCCTCCTCTACCAAGCGCCCCAACGCTCCCACGCTCTCTTCAACAGGAATGTGTCGATCCAGACGGTGCAGGTAGTAAAGGTCCACGTGGTCGGTACGTAGCCGTGTCAGGCTTTCTTCGCACTGCTTGCGCAGCGTTTCAGGGCGGCCGTCAATCACCCGTTTGCCTGTCTCAGGGTCGATGGCCATACCGCATTTGCTGGCCAGAAACAGCTGGCGACGCTTGCCCTCAAGCGCTCGCCCCACCACGCTTTCATTGGCCGTGGCACCGTAAAGCGTCGCGGTATCAAAGTGGCGATAGCCCATCTCAAACGCCTCATCCAACGCTCGTATGGCCGCGTTTTCAGGCACGATGCTGCCGTAACCATGGGAGAGATTCATACAGCCAAGGCCGATGGAAGGGGCATTCACCGCATTAAGGCGTTGGAAAAAACTCGACATAGCAACTCCTGGCGTTAACAAAACAGTTTGATCACCTTTCACCGCCAAACTGCAGCGCGGCTAAATGGCGATAGAGGGGGCTGGTAGCCATCAATTCGGTGTGATTGCCCGCCGCGACCAGTTGACCACCATCAAGCACCAACAGGCGGTCGGCAGCAATAACGGTGGCGAGCCGGTGGGCGATTACAATACTGGTGCGCCCCACCATCAGCCGATCCAGCGCCTGCTGTACCAGCCGCTCACTCTCCGCATCCAAGGCGCTGGTGGCTTCATCCAACAACAACACCGCCGGATTTTTGAGCAGCGCCCGGGCAATAGCGAGCCGCTGACGCTGGCCACCGGAAAGCTGCACACCACCGGGGCCAAGGGGCGTATCAAAACCTTGAGGAAGCGCTTCGATAAAGTCGAGGGCGCTGGCATCCTGAGCGGCGGTGCGCAGACGCTCATTATCCGCATCGGGGTCGCCATAGCGAAGATTATCGGCCACCGAGCCACTAAACAGCACCGGCTCCTGGGCAACCAACCCCATGGCGCGCCGAAGTGCAGCAAGGTCTAAGTGGCGGACGTCGATCCCATCCAGCGATATACGCCCTTGGCTGGGGTCGTAAAAGCGCAGCAGCAGCGCCAAGAGCGTGCTTTTACCCGCGCCCGATGGCCCAACAATGGCGACCCGCTCCCCTGACTGAATATGTAAATCAAACCCGGCAAGCGCCGGCGTTTCCCGACCGTGGTAAGTGAAGCTGACGCTCTGCAGCACGATGTCACCTTTTGATGGCATCGGTAGGTGACGGGGTTTCGCAGGCGACTGGATAGCGGGCTGAGTATCGAGCAGCTCCAATAAGCGCTCCGCCGCCCCTGCTGCACGCTGCACATCACCCGCCACTTCAGCCAAGGTGGCGATAGCCCCCGCCGCCAGCACGGCGTAGAAAATAAATGCCGATAGCTCACCGGCACTCATGGTGCCATCTAGCACTGCTTGACCGCCCTGCCAAAGCATCAACCCCACCGCGGCAAACACTACTAACATGGCGATGCCGGTCAACCAGGCGCGTTGCTGGGTGCGCTCGACAGCGCTGCCGAACGCCTGCTCGACCCGTTGGCCATAGTGGGTTTTATCCGCTGCTTCTTGGGTAAACGCCTGGAGGGTTAGAATACCGCTCAACGCTTCTTCGGCATAGCGGCCCAGTTCGGCCACACGGTCCTGACTGGTGCGGGAAAGCCGCCGCACCCGACGGCCATACCACACAATCGGCAACAGCGTGGCGGGGATGCCAATCAACACCATCGCCGAGAGCCACGGCTGCGTCACCAGCATTAGCACCACCGCCCCCACCAGCATGACCAGATTGCGCAGCGCCAGCGATACCGAGGAGCCAAACAGGCTCTGCAGTACGCTGGTATCCGCGGTTAATCGTGAGGCGATCTCGCCGGCGGCACGGCCGTCGCTTGCGCTCTCAAAAAAGCTGGGCTCCAGGGTGAGCAAGTGATCGAACACCCGCTGGCGTAGATCGGCAGCCAAACGCTCGCCAATCCAGGTGACTTGGTAGTAACGCAGTGCGGAAGCGAACGCCAGCACCGTTACTACCACCAGCATCAACACCAGCGCTTGGCCTAACGCCTGCGCATCGGCATCTAAAAAACCACGATCAATGACTAACCGCAACCCGTTGCCTAGCAGCAGTACGCTGCCCGAAGCCAATAACAGCGCAAGGCCCGCCAAGGCCAAACGAAGTCGATAAGGACGTAGCAGCCCCAGCAAGCGCAGTAGCACGCGGGGGTTAGGGCGTTGATTCATGGAAGTAAGTGCTCAACAAATAGAGGCAGTACTCGACCATAGCAGGAGTGCCAGTGCCATGCACAGAATCAAAAAAGCCCGCGATTTCTCGCGGGCTCAGTACTGATTGGTTAGGCTTAGGCCTAATCAATCAACGGTAGCAACGTATTCAAGCTATCCCGGGCATCGCCGTAGAACATGCGCGTGTTCTCTTTGAAGAACAGCGGGTTCTCAATGCCTGAGTAACCGGTGCCCTGGCCGCGTTTGCTGACAAACACCTGCTTGGCCTCCCAGACTTTCAACACCGGCATGCCGGCGATAGGGCTGTTAGGATCTTCTTCGGCCGCGGGGTTTACGATGTCGTTGGAGCCAATCACGATCACCACGTCGGTGGTGGCGAAATCGTCATTGATTTCGTCCATCTCCAGCACGATGTCGTAAGGCACTTTGGCTTCCGCCAGCAGCACATTCATATGGCCTGGCAAACGGCCTGCGACCGGGTGAATACCGAAGCGTACGGTCTTACCCGCTGCGCGAAGCTTACGCACCAAATCGCTCACCGCCGTTTGCGCCTGAGCAACCGCCATGCCGTAACCAGGCACGATAATCACGCTGTCGGCATCGTTAAGAGCACTCGCCACACCGCCGGCATCGATGCTGACCTGCTCGCCTTCGATCTCCGCCGCAGGCCCTTGGCTACCGCCAAAGCCGCCCAAAATGACGTTGATAAAGTTGCGGTTCATCGCCTTACACATGATGTAAGAGAGAATCGCACCGGAGGAGCCCACTAGCGCACCGGTGACAATCAGCAGGTCGTTGGAGAGCGTGAAGCCGATCGCTGCCGCCGCCCAGCCGGAGTAGCTGTTGAGCATTGAAACGACCACCGGCATATCGGCGCCGCCAATCCCCATGATCAGGTGATAACCGATAAAGAAGGCCAGTGCCGCCAGCACAATTAGCGTCCAGAAGCCTGCCCCGTTCAGGTAGAGAATGGCCAGCAGCAGCGAGAGTACCGCCGCCCCGGCATTCAGCATATGCCCGCCGGGCAACTGACGGGGTTTGCCATCCACCTTGCCCGCCAGCTTGCCAAAGGCAATCACCGAGCCGGTGAACGTCACCGCGCCGATAAAGATGCCCAGCACTACCTCGACTTGCAGGAACATCAGCTCATCAGGGGCTTTCGTTGCGACTAGCGCAGCAAAGGCGGAGAACTGATCCAACGACGCCTCGGCGGCACGCGCCGCCATCACCCGGCGACGCTCTAAATCCGCGCTCCAGGCCACCAAAACTGCGGCCAAGCCTACGAAGCTGTGCAACGCGGCCACGAGCTGGGGCATTTCAGTCATTTCGACCTTACCGGCCACATACGCCCCGATACCCGCACCGATCAACATCATCGGAATCAGCCACCAGTAGCCACCGATGCCAGGGCCAAAGGCGGTGAAAAACACCGCTACTGCCATGCCCACGATGCCGTACCACACGGCCCGCTTGGCTTTTTCCTGGTTGCTCAAACCGCCCAGGGACAGAATAAACAACACACTTGCCGCAATTGCCGCGGCAGATACGAATCCTTGCTCTAACATATCGTCTCTCCGCCGCTTAGGATTTTTGGAACATGGCCAGCATCCGGCGTGTCACCAGGAAGCCACCCACGATATTGATTGATGCGATCAGTACCGAAATCGCCGCCAGCACACTTACTACTGCGCTGCCGGAGCCAATCTGCAGAATCGCCCCCAAAATAATGATGCCCGAGATCGCATTGGTCACCGCCATCAGCGGTGTATGCAGCGAGTGGCTCACTTTCCAAATCACCTGGAAGCCGATAAAGCAGGCCAGCACAAAGACAATGAAGTGCTGCATAAAAGAGGCTGGCGCTACTTGTCCCAGCAGCAGCATCAGCGCGCCACCCACGGCCAGGAGACCCACTTGACGCTTGGTTTGCGCTTTAAAAGTGGCTAGCTCAGCGGCCTTTTTTTCCTCCGGCGTCGGCTCTTTCTCTTTTTTCTTCGGTTTTGATGCGCCAATCGCTTTTACTTTGGGTGGCGGCGGCGGGAAGGTAATGTCGCCCTGGTGCGTCACCGTAGCACCACGAATGACGTCATCGTCCATATTGTGATTGATCACACCCTCTTTCTCGGGTGTCAGGTCAGTCAACATATGGCGGATATTAGTCGCATAGAGCAGCGATGACTGCGTTGCCATGCGCGAGGGGAAGTCGGTGTAGCCAATCACCACGACGCCATTATCCGAGACCACGCGCTCATCAGGCTTAGTCAAGTCGCAGTTACCGCCCTTCTCAGCCGCCAGATCAATAATCACCGAGCCGGGTTTCATGGCCGCAACCATATCTTCCAGCCACAGTTTGGGCGCAGGCTTGCCGGGAATCAGCGCGGTGGTAATCACGATGTCCACGTCTGCTGCCTGCTCGCGGAAGCACTCAAGCTGCTTCTCGCGGAACTCCGGGCTCGAGGGCGAGGCGTAGCCACCGCTTTCGGAACCGTCCTGGCTATCCTCGAAATCGAGGAATAGGAACTCGGCACCCATGGATTCGATCTGCTCAGAAACCTCGGGGCGTACGTCAAAGGCGCGTACGACGGCGCCCAGGCTAGTGGCCGTGCCGATCGCCGCCAAACCGGCCACACCGGCCCCAATCACCAACACTTTGGCTGGGGGCACTTTACCCGCCGCCGTTACCTGGCCAGTAAAGAAGCGACCAAAGTTATTGCCCGCCTCAATCACCGCGCGGTAACCGGCAATGTTAGCCATTGAGGAGAGCGCGTCCATCTTTTGCGCCCGTGAAATCCGCGGCACCATATCCATGGCGATCACGGTGGCGCCCTGAGCCTTACACTTCTCTAGCAGCGCTTCGTTTTGCGCTGGCCAGAAAAAGGCAATCAACGTTTGGCCTTCGCGCAGCCGTTCGGCTTCTGTGTCTGAGGGCTCGCGGACTTTAATGACCACCTCAGCGTCGTTCCAGAGCGCGTCAGCCCCGTCTACTACGGTCACGCCAGCATCGCGATAAGTGTCGTCATTAAAGCCCGCGGCCAAGCCAGCGCCGGTTTCCACCAAGCACTCATGGCCTAGCTTCTGGATCTGTTTTGCGCTCTCAGGGGTGAGCGCGACACGCGCCTCCCCCTGGGCACTCTCCTTCGGTGCGCCTATTTTCACTCGCGTTCTCCCATTATTGATAGTTCTGCCGCGCCATTATTCACTTGGCAAGGCACTATAACAGCGTCATTCATAACGCCTTTTAGCAGTCTAGGATCTTACGGCGTGGCTGCCAGATACTATTCAACCTTTGATTCAACTGAGTTGTATAACAACAACATAGACCTATTTGTGTAGTCTCACCCTGATGATGGTCGCTTATGGCTCTCCTTTTTTTAATGATTAAACCGGTTGGCGAACTCAGTCAATACGCCATACAGCCATGCATTGGCAGGCTGATTGGCATAGAGACCATGCTGTATCAGCGTCATTTTAAGCGCCGGTAGTTCCTTTGGTGGCTCTACCAGACGCACCGGCAACATCGTCACAAAACGTTCGGCCATTTGCCGAGGCAGGGTCATGATCGCCTCGGTCAGCGCCACTACACGGGCCGCTGCAATATAATTCAGGTTCTTGGAGATTACCCGGCGCGTCAAGCCGTGCTGCGCTAAACAGCTATCGATGTTACTGGGCAGCAGGCCGCTGATATCGGCCAACTCCACATGAAGCTCACGGGCAAATTGCGCGATATCCAACGCCTCTCCCACGCGCTCGTTATGGCTAGCGGCTAGGCAGACTAGCTCCTCGTTCATCCACGGGGTCTGAATCACGCCGCTGGGTAGCACGCTTTGGCTATCCAGCCCAACGACCATATCCACTTGGCGCTGCTCTAGCCCTTCGCTTAGTACCTCCTGGGTAATGAGTTCAATGGAAAAACTGATACCCGGCGCATAGGCCAGCAATTGACTAAGAAAGGTTGGGTACATCACCTCTTCAAAATAATCTGTCGTCGCCAGGGTAAAACGACGGGTGCTATTAGCGGGTGAAAACAGCGCAGGCGGCGCCAAGCCTTCCCGCAACAGTGCCAGCGCTTGCTGCACGACTGGTTGCAGCGCCTGCGCCCGTGGCGTTGGTTGCATGCCTTTTTCGGTACGAATAAACAGCGGGTCTTCCAGTGACTCACGCAAGCGTTTAAGCGAATGGCTCAAGGCTGGTTGACTTAAATAGAGCCGTTCAGCTGCGCGCGTAACGTGGCGTTCGCGCATGAGCGCTTCGAATACCAGCAGCAGGTTTAGGTCAAATTGGCGCAGCGAACGCATAACGTCTCATTATTTATATGGTGAATGTTTTCATTCTAAACATTCATTTTATTCATTGCTAAAAATTCTTTATCGTCGCGCTTCTTTGTAGCTCCCTGCGCTAGCCGCACTGTCATTGCACGCCAATAGGAGAACACTTTAGGTGAACCAATCACAGATCATGCCCAGCCTGTTTGGTGATGTTATCTCTACGTTCATGGGCGTGCCAAAAGCCACTGACCCGCACGCGACGGATGCCGAGGTCGTGGTGAGCGGCGTTCCTTTTGATCTGGCGTGCTCTGGCCGTGCAGGTACTCGCATGGGGCCGAATGCTATTCGTCAAAGTACCGCTAACTTGATCTGGGAAGGCAAGCGCTGGCCCTGGGATTTTGCATTGGAAGAGCGCCTCAAGGTATGTGATTCAGGCAACGTGGATTACGCCTACGGCGAACCCGAAAGCTTGGTCGATAACCTGGAAAATCATGCCCAGCGTTGGCTAAGTGCGGGTAAAAAGATGCTCACTCTGGGCGGCGACCATTACATTAGCCTGCCGCTACTGCGCGCTCACGCACGCGTGCACGGGCCGCTAGCACTGATTCACTTTGACGCTCACACCGACACCTATGAGCAAGGCACGCGCTTTGACCATGGCACGATTTTCCATCACGCCCTCAAAGAGGGATTGGTCGTGCCCGAGCACTCGCTGCAAATTGGTATTCGCACCAGCTACGATCGCCACAATCACCCCTATGAAGTGCTAGATGCGGATTGGGTCAACGACCACGGTGCAGCCGCTGTACTGGAGCGTATTCGCGCCAAAGTGGGTCACCACCCTGCTTACGTCAGTCTGGATATTGATGGCCTCGACCCGGCTTACGCCCCCGGCACCGGCACGCCAGTCTGTGGTGGTATGTCGACGGATTTAATGCTGAAAGTGATTCGCGGGATGGTGGGGATGGAGCTTATCGGCATGGATGTAGTGGAAGTGAATCCCGCTTATGATCACGGTGACATCACCTCGCTTGCCGCCGCGACGTTAGGGCTTGAGTTTTTATATACGCTAGGCGCGTCTAAAAGAAGTTAGTTTGGCGGTAAGGGTGAAATCACACTAAAAAGCAGAACGATTGCTCGCTATGTGTTAGTGCGGTTTCACCCCACTCTTCGCGTGTATTACTCATTTTCGTCATACTCTTGCGGCGACACTAACAAGCCTAACCGTATGGCTTCATGGACTAAGCCAGCCGTGTGCCTAACGCCTAGGCGCCGCATAATATCAGCACGGTGAGTCTCGATAGTCTTGATACTCACGTTAAGCTGATCGGCGATCCCTTTGCTCCGAAAACCGCGTGCCACCAGCTTTAGCACCTCGTTTTGGCGTGAGGTTAAGGGGTTACCATTCACCGACGCGGTTCCTACCACGCTAGCGGCATCCACGAACTGGTCGGGCTCCATTTTGTGGAACACGAAACGCTCACCAAGCATGGCTTTCCGAATGGCCGTTTCAAGCGCATTTACATCAGCATTTTTGTGCAGGAATCCATAAGCGCCTCTCTCAAACAAATGCCGAATAAAATTATCGCTATAGTAATTGGATAGCACGACCGCTTTGATGCCGGGGCAGAGATCGGTTAGCCGACTTAACGACTCTAGCCCTTTCAAAGAGACCACCGCTGCATCAATAAGCGCTACGTCAGCTTGATAATGGGCAGCCTCTTTCATAAGTTGCTGCTCAGAATCCACTTCAGCAACCACTGTCATATTATCGAACGTTCCGATAAGGCGACTGATCGCGGAGCGTACTAACAGGTGTTCATCGGCTAGTAATATCCGGATGGTATCTTCAAATCGTTTCATGGAAATATGTCGCGAACCTTGACAAGGTAAAACTTGAAAATAAGCTCCCTTGCTAACGCGGATTCAACCGATTTAATATTGCTGTTAGGTGTCATCCGCTCATGTGTGCAAAGAGCCAGAAAGAAGCCAGTAATAAAAACCGGTTGCGCCTGTATGAATATGCACATTAACGCACTGACTACTAAATCAGTATAAGCAAAAACCCTGATCATTGTTCTTGACGAAGGATACCCAAGCGCAATGCTTTACTTAGAATATCGTCAATTGAATGACGGTCTTGCGCAATGATGTGTGGTTTATGATCTACCTCTGGTTGTGCTTCCTCTACCCGCCCTTCAGACAAACGCCTGATAATCGTTGGGCAAAGAAAGAATTGGCCTTTTACCGCAGAGTGAAGGGCCATTTCAAGCTCATCAACGCCCGCCTCGCGTAACAGAAAGCCGTTCGCACCGGCTTGAAAGGCGCGTTTTACCTCGGCAAGGGTCGGATTAACCGACTGAATCACCACCTGCGTATTGGCATCGCTTTGATGTAAACGGCGTGTCGCCTCAAACCCAGCTTGATTGGGTAACTGTGCATCAATCAAAGCGACATCAATGCGCGTCTGCTGAACCATATTGCTTAGCTCATGAGGTGAAGGGATACTCGCCACTACTTCAATATTGTCAAAACGCTCAATAACTTGGCAGATCCCCTCTCGGATAAAGCCGCTCTCGTTGACCACCACCACTCGAATGGTTGAGTCAGTACTCCCCTTAGGGTTCATTCAAGCCTCCACCCATGCTTTTCTTCACGCAGCACTCCTACCGGTTAGATCCTTTCGCCACTAAACGCTAATCTTTTAACTCACAACAAAGTGAAATCGCACAACGTTTTTTAACTTTTTTAAAATCTAAATACACAACAAAAACTACACAAAAACCCTTATTTTTTTTGAAAAAAACCAGTAGGAACGATTAAACCAAGAGTCTAAGTGTTAACGCAAGAGCAAGACCTCCCTTTCATGCTCAGCTTTAACTTAAGCTATCAGTTGATCGAATCAGCGTTGGATATGGGAGCGAGTATAATCCCAAGAGAATTCTCATCTTGCCGTCATGGGTTAGCGCACGGTTAACTTAAATTATCTGATAGGCAAGAAAGCATTACCCTTCCTGGCTATGAAGCAAACGACAATATGTAAACTGACAGCTTCGGTGCCATAGTCGCTACCTCTTCGTTATGATCTCTTCGGCTTCACCAAGCCTAATATTAGCCGGTTCACTGCTGCCATTGACTTGATTGCCCACACCATTAGGCCCAACTTTTATGTGGGCACAAGCCTGAACAGCGTTTGGAGTCGGGGCTATTAGTGCTTACCGATAGTAGCGGAGTCGTGGGGTTTGAAGCGTTGGGTCGCAGGCGCTTGCAGCCACTCCTCGAAAACCTCGGGCAATAGCGGTTTGGCTACGAAATAGCCTTGTGCTTCGTCGCAACCTAGCTGGGCAAGGCATTGATAAGCAGCAGCGCTTTCGACGCCTTCGGCCACTACGCGATACCCCAGGTCATGTGCCATCGAGATCATGGCGTTAACCAGCGTCTCAGTGCGCGCCTCTTCGCCAAGGGCAATGATAAAGCGGCGATCAATCTTCACGGTATGGGCAGGAATCTCATGCAAGTAGGAAAGGCTGCTGTAGCCAGTACCGAAATCATCGATGGCGATACGCAACCCCGCGGCGATGAGTGCCTTGAGCTGGTCAGCCGCCACCTGCCCCTGGCCAATCAGCGCGCTTTCAGTCAGCTCTATTTCGATAGCGGCACTGGGTAATGCCATGCGTGCCAGTTCATCCAGCAGACGCAAGGCAAAGTCCTCCTCCTCAAGGTTCGTCGCTGACACATTGACCGAAATCTGCAACACCTTACCCTGCCGGTACCAAGCTGCTGCCTGGCCAATGGCGTGACGCAATACCCATTGGGTTAAGGGTTTGACCATCGGCGTATTTTCGATAAGGGGAATAAACTCGCCAGGCGACACCTCTCCCAACGTGGGATGATACCAGCGCAACAGCGCCTCCGCGCCCAAGCACTCGCCGCTCTGAAGGGAAATACGAGGCTGAAAAACCAAGTAAAATTCACGATCGTTTTCTAGCGCGCGGCCAATGTCACCGAGTAGGATAAAACGCCGTTGATAATGAGCATCCAGCAACGAGGAGTAGAGCCCCGCCCCCTTTTCCGCCTGACGCGCATCCAGGCAAGCGGCGTAGGCACTGCGTAAAATATCAGCGGTGGCGACTTCGCCCAGGCAAAAGGGCGCAATACCGATGGTCGGATAAACCAATACTGGAACTGAACGGGTCGTTTCGAGCGTTAACAGTGCCTGACGTAGGCGCAACGCCTCTGCTAGCAGTTCTGCATCACTCGTTTGATTTACCAGATGCACGAATTGACACCCACCCAGATGATAAAGATTCTCTGCAGGGCCAATGGCTTGTTGTAGGTAGCGGGCGGCTACACGCGCCATCTCGTCAAGAAAAGCTGGCCCCATGGTTCGGTGCAGCGCACTTAACTCACTGGCGTCGACCACCTCGGTAAACAGCGCGGCTCTCCGATGGCTTGGTTGATCCCGCGCCATATCCTGAAGATCTTCATCGAACTGATTACGGTTGGAAAGGCCGGTCAGCGGGTCAACCCGGCCGAACGCATGCTGCAACTCAATCTGAGCCATCACCATGGCCGCTAGGTCACAAAGCGTTGCCTGCTCTTGCTCAGACACTTCACGTGGCTGTGTACCCAACACACACATCGCGCCCAGGGTATGACCTTCACGTGTGACGAGCGGTGCGCCCGCATAAAAACGGATACCAGAACTCGCCAGATAGCTATTTTGATAACAAGTAGAGGTAAGAAGGTCAGGAATAATCAACAGTTGCGAGGAGGCACAAACAGCCGCACAAGGCGCCTTTTCACGCGGTATTTCCCAGTGATCGACACCTACTCTGGACTTAAACCACTGGCGATTCTCATCGGTCAGCGACACCGCCGCGATCGGCAAACCAAACAATTGGCTCGCCATCCGCGTGATTCGGTCAAAACTTTCACTCGACGGCGTATCCAGCAAATTTAGCTGACGAAGAGCAAACAGGCGATCCTGTTCCTGTGCATTCATTACCGTATCCGTATTTTGCTACGAACCTCAGTCCTTTATAATCCAAAATATCAGTCTTTTGAATGACGATAGCGTGTGATAAGGCTTATTTTTTTGGTCTTTATGTTGGTTTAAAGTTGCGTTAAAACGCCATTTATCACCGATAGGCGTCAAATAAGTTGTTAACAGCCAACTATTGAGGCTTGTACTCATATTTCGATAATGCGTACGCATTGGTGTGGCGCGTGATGTCACAGCGCTGATGCAGACCGAAGAGTTACGCTTTCTTGCCCATCATGACCCACTGACAAAACTCACCAATCGAGCACTGTTCTATGACCGGCTGGCCACGGACCTGAGTTCGGCGCATCGCCACCAGACTCTTCTTGCGTTACTGTGTTTAGACATACATGATTTTAAAATGATTAATGATACCTAAGGGCACGCGGTCGTTGGCAGAGTGCTCTGCATAATGGCCAATAGGCTTGAAAGCTGTGTGCGTGAAACAGACACCGTGGCCCGCATGGGCGGAGACGAGTTCACGGTGCTAATGACCGATCACCACTCAAAAGGGGCCGACACTCTAATCAGCCACGCGGATAGCCATATGGACCAAATTAACAGGCTCCGTTCAGTAGCCATTAACCCCGCTGCGAACCGAGCATCTCAGTACTAAAGTTGACAAGTAATCCGATCGGCTTAGTAACTTAATCAGCCAGTGATAGCCAATTAAAATACCAACCAAACATCACCCAGGAAGTGTTCAATACTAATGGAAAAAGTGGCAATCTTTGTTGATATTCAAAACGTGTATTATACCTCACGCCAAGCCTACGGTAGAAACTTTGATTACAATAAGTTCTGGGCACAAGCAACCGCTAATAGAGACGTCGTGCAAGCGTTTTGTTATGCGATTGATAAAGGCGATCAAAAACAAAGAGAGTTTCAAAATATACTCAGGGCGATTGGCTTTAAAGTAAAACTGAAACCTTATATACAACGTTCTGACGGCTCTGCAAAAGGGGATTGGGATGTCGGCATTGCGCTGGATGCGATGGAGTACGCTGAGCAGGCAGACGTCATCGTGCTCGTCTCCGGCGATGGTGACTTCGATCTTTTAGTTAATAAGATTCGCCTTAAGTATGACAAAAAAGTTGAAGTTTATGGGGTTCCTCAATTTACCGCGGCATCATTAAGAGGTGAGGCGAGTAATTTTATAGCCATCGATAACACACTTCTTTTAGGTTAATTTGAATATACAAATTAAATAAGCGTTCGACGATAACTTAGGGACTTCATACCTGATAACACTACATTAGCCTACTTTGATTTTATCCACTCCGATTAATTAATCCTGCAAAACAGCCAGAAAACGCCTTCAAAATTAACAGCTAGTTACATCTTAATTGCTAATTGTAACGAACTCGTCTAGTTTCATACATAGATGGGTTTGATTAAACCCGCCCTAGCGCTGGCTTATTCACCCGCCTTTTTAACAACATTGGCTGCAGTCCCGTTCACCTGATGCGCCCTTGTCGGCACGGTCAGTCTGGATGAACCAGCAAAGGAGAACACGGAATGTCGATAACCTCAGAAAAGCAATTACCCGAAGCGGTAGCAGCTTGGCGTGATCCTGAAATGGACTCGGTGAAAGGCACCGAAACTCCTAAGGATCCCAACAAGGGTTATATCGCCCTGCTGGGCTGGAGCGTGAATGCCATCAAGGCGGCGCAACAATTCGACCGTCGCTATATTGTCGTGGCACCTGAATGGGCCGCAGATTTCTGCACTGCTAATAATATTCCCTTTATCGCATGGGATTTTATCCGGTTGAATGATCGGTCGATGGAAATTGCCGAAAGGTTAAAAGAGGAAGGCGTCGATATCGCCATTCCACTGTTCGAAGAAACCGTTGAGTGGTCCGGAGCGATCAACTCCGTGCTGCTTGATAGCCCTCGCATGTACGGTCAATCCATCCTGTTTCGTGACAAAGCGCTGATGAAGCGCCGTGCGCAGCTTGGCGGTATTCGTGTAGGGATATTTGAAGAGGCCCATGAGAAAGAGGACATCGTTCGCTTCATGAAACGCGTTAACCAGACACTGCTGAAGCTTGACGGTGACCCGGACGACCCGATTCACGTGAAGGCCTTCGATAAAGCCGGCTGTCTCGGCCATCGAATGATCCGCACAATTGAAGAAATCGACAATATTCCGGACGAAGAGTATCCCTTGCTGATGGAAAGCCACCTGGATGGCTGGGAATTTGCCGTTGAGGCCTGGATTCACGATGGCAAAATCCAGTTCTTGAACATTTCGGAATACGTGACGCTGGGCTACTCAGTGTTCGTGCCCGCGACCGCAGAACTGGAAAGCTGGCGTAATGCGATCACCAAACAGATCGAACTATTGATCAAAACCTTTGATATCCAGTTCGGTCTGATCCACCCCGAGTACTTTGTCACGGCTGATGGTGAGATGTACTTCGGCGAAGTTGCCTACCGCCCACCCGGCTTCAAAGCGTTTGAGTTGATCGAAAAAGCGTATGGCTTCAACGCCTACCAGGCATCCATGCTGGTATTCGACCCCAAAAGCACAAAAGAGGAGGTAGCGGCTTTCTTCCCCCGCGAAGTGGTCGATGCGAAGGGTTACGCAGGGTGTTTCGGTGTGTACCCCCGCCGCCGCGTAGTGAGCAAACTGGAAATGCCCAAAGAAACGATTGAGCATCCCTATTTTGAGTCCCACGAACTCGTGGCACCAGCGGAAGAGACCGTGCCAGACCGCTCCGCCTTTGGGACACATTGGGGGTTGATCTTCTTCTTTGGCGATGACCCCATTAAGATGCGCGATCTGCTAAAAGCCCAAGAGGATTTGGATTTTTACGTCTAAAGCTTATTGAAAGACCCACGTTTCACTAGGGGCACACTGCCAGCATCTGAGATAATGACGCTCACGATGCTGGCAGTGTGCCCTGTTTTTTTGCCAGCGCTCGCACTGCCCGCCGAGCCGAGATGCGCTAATTTACCAATGAGAGAGGCGATGCGCCTGAGAATTTCACTGTCCCTTTTAGGGGTGTTGCCCCTGGCACTTCTGGCCGGGTGCGATGAAACACCCACCGGCCGCTCCCAACTGGCATTGGTGCCCGAGCACCTAATGGCAGAGATGGGCGCTGACACCTTCGAGCAACTGCGCCGTGACCAGCCGGTCTCAAGCGACGCGGCCATTAACCGCCAAGTAGCGTGCGTGGCGCAAGAAATCGTCGCTGCCGCCGAAGCCATCTACTCTGCCGACGACTTCCCCGAGGCCTGGGAGGTGGTTGTCTTTGAAGACGATTCCCCCAACGCCTTTGCCCTTCCGGGAGGACGCATTGGTGTGCATACTGGCCTGCTAAAGGTGGCCGGGACGCCAGACCAACTGGCGGCAGTGATTGGGCACGAAGTAGGTCATGTGCTGGCGGACCATGGCAATGAGCGTCTTACCCAGCAGCTTGGCATAAAGGCAGGCATGCTAGTGGTAGGGTTGTTAGGCGAGGGCGATATGGGTCAGCAACAGTTGATGCAGGCATTGGGCCTGGGCGCCCAGCTCGGTATCAGTCTGCCCTTCAGCCGCGCCCATGAAGAAGAAGCCGACCTAATGGGCTTGGCGATCATGGCGCAGGCAGGGTTCGACCCACAAGAAAGCGTAGCGCTGTGGCGCAACATGGCAGTGGCCGGTGGTGGGCAGCCTCCAGAGTTCCTTTCGACACACCCCGCCCATGCGTCACGCATCGAGGCACTGCAGCAGGCCATGGAAGAAGCGGTGACCATTTATCGTACGGTCAACCCTTCTAACTGCGCTGGCTAGGCCGTTGACTGCCAAACGAAACACGGCGCCCCTAGGCGCTTAATGCCGACCATCAGGCACTTCCCTTCCCTGGAAAGTGCCTGATACTGAAAAAAGTAATAACTCTACGTTTTAATCATCCAATAAGTCTTCATACTGTTCGTAATCAAAAGACTCCATTTCACCCACGTCCTCTTCATTATACTGCGTATAATAGGCGGTGTGGCCCGGGTTCCAGCCATAGCCGTAGCCATAGAAAGGATAAGCGTAGGTACCAGAACCAAATCCAGCACCTGTCTCTACGATGACGCCTTGCACATCGCCCTCACGCGAGAAGAGAATATTGTCGATATAACCGTAACCGATGCCATCTCCGACCGTCGCATAGTCGTTAAGCAAATCGGTCAGCTTCCAGACACCCGTTCCAGCCTCAACATCATCTTCAACTTGCTGGGTTCGGCTAAGGTCTTGCTGAGAAACATACTCTTCAGCGTCAAATAATCCATAGTCTTCGGCGTTGTCTTCGGTGACAGGCACCCTTACGCCATCCTCATGCAGCTCAACCTCTTCCCAAGGCACTAGCACGTGGGTATCACCAACGTCCCAGAAACCACCTACCTGAGCGATGATAGCGGCAATTTTATTGTCCTGGGTCACTAACACATTTTCGACACTGCCGATTTCATCCTCATTCTCACCAAAAACCTCAGCATCTAATAAGCTGTCAGCTTTAATACCGCCTTTTTGGTATATCTTTTCGTAATTCCACTCCCCTAAAGGCCTTACTGTTTGCTCTTGGGCCTGGGTTTGCTGAGCATTTGCTTGTAAAGCGGCAGCGGTAGCCGTTACTGCTAACGTGGTGACACAAACATTTCGTTTGATTGACATTTTCTGTCTCCCGTCCGTTGGTGTATTTTCACGTTAGAAAAGAGCGTTATTTCTGTAAAGCGTGTTGTCTTAAGCGTTAGCGAACCGCAGCAACTTACCCACCAACGCTCAAAAACACCATAAAGCACTGATATTAAATGATTTCACAATCAAATAAATAATATTTCCGCCCCCTTTGTGCGTTCATGCTTATATTGACCAGCCATTTTTTTAAAAAAAGTTATTAAATAAAAATCAATCACTCATTTCACTTTAAAATATTCATTAGCAGCTTAATAAAAATAACTTTAATCACCATTAACCACATAACGCAAAGGTAAACACTTACCTCAGCGACTATATTAATGAGATAAGGGCAAATAGCGTATTGAGAAAATTGCTCAGTATTTAGCTTATAAAAGGTATTCAATATAATGCCGTATCGGAATTCGAAACGCCTACGGCGATGGTGGATAGCTCCGCTCATTGGTGTCGTGCTTATCATCGTTACCTTAGCGTTAATGCCCTGGAATTTTTTAAAGCCTGTTATCACTGACCGTATCGAGCAGGCAACGGGTCGCTCAGTGGCGATCCATGGTGATGTGGAAATAAGCCTGCTTCCACGCCCTCAGCTTGCGCTTCATCAATTGGAAATAAGCAACCCCGAGTGGGCTACCGCTGACAATCTACTAAACGCCAAGCAGGTCACATTGACGCCCTCGCTTATTGATTTGCTGCAAGGCCAAGTAAAGCTGGAGAAGCTGGATTTTTCTGGTTCGACACTTAACCTGGAGCAGCGCGCCAACGCATCTGCTAACTGGGTATTGGGCGATGAGCAAACCGCTCAATCAACGTCGGCAGAAAACACTTCTTCTTTCTCACTGCCCTCTCTAGCTGTCTCCGACTCAATCGTGAGTTATTGGCGCGCCAATACTGACAATCCGCTATCGGTAGCTATTTCTTCGCTTCAAACGCAGGCGGGGGATGAGACTTTACGCACCCAGGCGACCTTAAATGTTCAACAACGAGAGATTGAGCTGAAAGCCCAAACGGATCTCATCGCTGCATTTTTGGATGAAACCAAGGCGTTCAGCGGGGATATTTCTCTCAGCGCTGGCGAGAGCCAGCTGACCACAACGTTCGAGCTTCCTCAATCGCCTTCATTACAACGTTTTCAAGCGAGTGGCGAGTTAAGCCTGCATCAACTCCGCGATTGGGCAAGATGGCTCCACCTACCTCAAATCGCGCTTGAAAATCTTGAGATAGCGGCTGACTTAGCGCGCCAAGGCAATCAGTGGCGACTAAGCAACGTGGCTATCGCCACGGCCGAAAGCCAGCTCAGCGGTGACCTGACGTTAGATACGTCCGGTGAAGTGCCCATCCTTGACGGCCGTTTAAATGCCTCGACAATTGATGTGGCTGCTTTGCAGTCAGCCTTGCCAAGAAACGACGACAGTCAGGGCCTATCAATACCCGTACTACCGGCCGTACGCGGAAACGTATCGATCGCCGCAGACCGCCTAATCTTTGAACAAACAACGCTGCATAATATGCAAGGGGCGCTTGAACTTGCTGACCACGCGGTCGTCCTCACCCCACTGACCTTCGACATCGCAGGCGGTCATGCCCAAGCGGATATCGCGCTCACCAGCAGCCCCGATAGCGTTCAAGCAGACGCCCAGCTAGCCTTGTCGCAACTCGATCTTTCGCAAATCGACCCAGCGCTACCGCCGGGTAACCTGTTAAGCGCTGATATCGCCCTTGCGCTTCAGCCCATGGAACAGCGCCCTACACTAGCCTTAGAGACCCTGCTTGCAAACCTGCACATCGGCCACGCACGGTTTGATTATCAGCAACAAAACGCAAACACCCACCTTGAAGGCACTCTCGCGACCAGCGAAGAACAAACCCCGCCTGAGCTCCTACTGAACGTCAACGGCACTTGGCGCGACAAGCCACTGCAACTAGCGGCCCAGGGAGCCCCGTTAACGCACTTGCTGAACTTGGAAAACAACACATTGCGGCACGATTACCCGCTGCATATCGACGCCACCTCCAACGCTGTGCGGGCGCAGGCGGATACCACCTTGACATCGCTACTATCGCCCCAAACATTTGCCGCCGACATGACCCTCACCGCCGACAGCGCACAGCAGCTGGAAAACTGGTTTGGGCCGGTGCTGCCTCCACTGCCTGGGTTTAGGCTTACCGGCGAGCTGGTACGCGATCATGATCAGTGGAGCGCCACGGGCCTTGAAGGACGCATTGGCTCGACCCAGGTGAATGGCAGTATCGACGTGCTCAGCGGCGAGCGGCCGGTGGTCGAGGTGGACCTGGAAGCCGGTCGGATACAACTTGCTCAACTCATAGAAAGGACGACTCCCACTGAGAGCGAAGAGGCAGTGGACGAATCCTTCCTGGCGCCACTGCGTACCTTCGATGGGCAACTGTCGCTAAACGCCAATACGTTAGTGTTACCCAACGGCTTGGCCCTGAACGAATTGACGCTCGCGGCCAACCTGCAAGCAGGCCAGCTGGAAGCCGAGCCGATTCGGTTTCGCTTGGGTGATGGTTCGCTTAGCGCCAGCTTAATGCTAGATGCTGCACAGTCACCTGCGTCGGGGCACCTTGATATCAATGTGGATAATATCGCCCTATCCAGGCTGGACGACACCTTCACGCCCATCGAAGACCGGCTTGGCCGCGCCTCAGGAGAACTCCACCTGGAAATCAGCGAAGCGCTCCCCAGCAGCAGGCGCGATGATTGGCGGTGGCCGTACCTGGGTCGGCTGGCGTTTGAGCACTCGGTATTGCATTTTAGTGACCCACAAGCTGGCACTGAGATGACATTTACCCTGGAAACCCTAGGCAGCACGACAGGTACCCAAACCTTCCAACTAGAGGGTGAAGGCCACTATGACGGTGCACCAGCCACCCTCTCGCTCCAAGGCGATCCCTTGCTCAATGCTCGCGACCCCGGCCGCGCGTATGCGGTGGATTTAGAAGCCGACATCGTCGATACGTACATCAGCCTAGACGGCACGCTGCGGCGCCCTCTGGCATTGCAAGGGCTGAACTTGCAGCTCGCCCTTGAAGGGCCCAACCCTCAGCGCCTGAGCCGCCTGCTCGGCATCGGCCTACCCTCACTGCCTGCCTACTCGGTCACAGGGGAGTTGGATCTCAACGACCAGCGCTGGGCGTTTACCGAACTGCAAGGCATCATTGGTGGCAGCGATCTCCATGGGCGCTTGTCTCTCGATACCGGCGTCAGCCCGCCCAAAGTGACAGGGACGCTACGCTCGACCCATCTCGATATTGAAGACCTGGGCTTTCTGGCGGGGGAAACCCCAGAAAACGCCACCGACGACCGTTTTATACTGCCCGACACTGAGATCATTACTCAGGCATGGCAAGGTGTATCGGCGGATATAAGCTACCAAGGCCAATCTGTGCGCGCAGGGGAGGTTCCCTTAAGCAATGTGGTTATCGACTTTGCGCTTCAAGATGGTCGGGGGCGCTTCGAGCCCCTGAGTTTTGGAGTAGGCGCGGGCAGTGTCGATCTCACCCTCGCACTAAATACCGTCACTACCCCACCCAGCGGCACGCTGCAGGTGGAAGTGCAGGGCGTGGATATTGACGACGCACTGCGTCACTGGGCGCTGGCTGACGATAGCACCGGCACCATTGGGGGGCGCGGCAAGCTCTGGATCGAGGGCGCCTCCATTGCAGAAATGTTGGCCTCTGCCGATGGCGGCGTCGTTCTGTTGATGACCGGCGGAAGGCTGGATGCCCTGCTGGTCGAGATGGCAGGATTAGATGCTGGCCAAACGTTGGCAAGTTGGCTGCGCGACCGCAATCCCATTCCCGTTGATTGCGCTTACGCCGACCTTCAAGCTAGAGATGGCCTAACGCACTTGGATACGTTCGTTGTGGATACCCGCGACACCACCTTTACCGCTGGCGGCCAGGTAAATTTAAATAATGAGCGTGTCGATATCAGCATCATCGCCCACCCCAAAGACCCCAGCGCGTTGGTTGGCCGCTCCCCGCTTCACTTGGGGGGCACTTTCAACCATATTGAGACAAGCGTGCATCGCCAAGGGCTGATAATGCGCGCGGGGGCAAGCGCGGTGCTCGGCGCCCTGGCTGGCCCGCTGACCGCCCTCTTACCACTGCTGGAGGTGGGCACGGGCCCTAAGATGGAATATTGCCAGGGATTGATCAGCCGTTCTCGCGAAGCCATTCAAGAGGGAGAAATGGAATAATGCCCCCCTATCACTGGTGCACGCAGTGGAGAGTGCGTAGCCTGCTGCTCTGCGCATTATTGGTTGGCTGTGCAAACTCGCCCGTCAATGATTCCGCTCGGCTTGCACAACAAGACTCGCTAGCCGCGGTTCAAATTAAGGCCCGGCTTCTTGAGGCACCCGACTTGGCTGGTTCTGCCATCGCGGTAGACCTGGAAGGCGACCATGCCTCCCTAAGCGGTTTTGTCGAGACGTCACAACAGCGTGACCAAGCTGAAGCCATCGCCCGGGAGCAAGATAAGGTGAAGACAGTGGAAAATAACATTACCGTAAAGTAGTGCATGGTTGATGCAAAACGGATGATACGGAGATCAGGGATGAACCAGCCGTTACAAAATCTTGAACAACTGCTTGATCGCGTTGGCGGGCTAACACAGCGCTACGATCAAGTCTCCATTGGGATGGTCGTCGAAGCGATTGGCAGCCGTTCGTTTGGACCGTTGTTGATGCTTATCGGCATCACGCTATTTTCGCCGCTCAGCGGCATACCGGGCATGTCGTTTTTCATGGCGGTGTTTGTCTTGCTGGTCGCCATACAAATGCTGATTGGCCGGAAAAAATTTTGGTTGCCTCCTTTTATCCTCAACCGCTCGGTTGAGCACGGCAAACTGCAAAAAGCGCTCGATTGGCTGAGCAAGCCAGCACGCGGCATAGACCGCGTGCTTAAACCACGCTTAACGTTTTTAGTGCATCGGAGTGGCAGCTATGGCATTGCCATGCTGTGCGTCGTCTTCGGTCTCTGCATGCCGTTGATGGAGCTGGTGCCGTTTTCTTCCTCGGCCGCCGGGCTGGCGTTGCTAATCCTCGGGCTTTCGCTAGTGGCCCACGATGGGTTACTCGCCCTATTGGCCATTGTAATCTTCGGTGGGGCGTTCTCGTTTCTCATCATCCACTTACTGTGATGTGTGTCCCCTTTAGCCGATAAGGCTAGTTTGCACACCGTGGGTTGAACTCCTATCTTCAAATGGCACGGTCAGCTATACGCCAGCACGGTAGCGTTAAACAGCAGCGGGAGCGATATTGCTGCACCCTTCAGCGCCGTTGATTTTTTCTAACGTTAGCTCACAGATGAGCTAATCGAAAAACGAAAGGAGAGATTGCTATGTTGAAGTTTTTAGCTAGCACGGTAGGCATTATTTTTATGATTGGCCTGTTAGTGGTGATTGGGCTTCTTATGCTGATTTTTTAACTCTCATTGGTTTTTCAGCACTCGTTTAAGTGTCATTCACGCCCATGCATTTCATTAATTATCGTCTTAAGTGAGCGACTGAGTGAGCTTAAGCGCAGTCAAAAAGGCACCTAGGTATAACGATCTTAAGGGGGGATAACAAGCCTAAATAAAACTCGTTTTTATAGACAAAGCAGAATTTATTTTCCTAAGAATGAGGCAATATAAAGGGATCGGGCCCTTAAGGCCCGAAAGTTTATCGCTATTAGGAAGGCTTCCAGCCGGACACCTCGTAAGCGCTCTCCATCAGGCGCAGCGTCTCGAGATTATCGAGCCGATCCGTTGGGAAAGGCGTTCCCTCGCGAAGCCCTTTCACAAAAGAGGCGATAAGACCTGAAAAGCATGCTTGATAGTTCGCCTTCAGATCGTGCTTCTTGCGGTTATCAGGGTCGCTGACAAGGTAAATCTCGTCACGATCCATGATGACGGTATCTCGCGAACCAATGACCTCTAGGCGGTCCGTGGGCAAAGGCGGGTAGCCCATGGCAGAGATATTGGCATCCAGCACCACTGAGGCGCCACCTTCACACTGACGCATGACAATGACGCCAGTATCCTCGCCTTTTAAAGTGGGATTAGTGCGTGAGACGGTCGCCGATGTAACCTCTAACTCGCCGACCATGGCGCGCAGCGCATCCATCTGATGGATCAGCATCTCGAAGATCAACAAACGTGGAAATTCAGCAAGATAAGGCTGGCGGCCCAGTAGAAATGGGGTCTCGCCCTCAGCGGCCACCATTGAGGCGGAACGCATCGTCAGTCGAACATGCTGAAGCTCGCCGATACGCCCCTCAGTAACCCACTGGCGCACCTCGGCATAATGGGGACGAAACCGGTAATTCTCATGCACACAGAAGCGCACCCGGTCGCCGATATCGCGGATTAGCTCTTCAGCCTCCGCCACGGTCGGGGTCATCGGTTTCTGACACACCACGTGAACGCCATGATCGGCCGCTAACCGAACCAGAGGCGCGTGTGAGCCGACTGGCGTAATGATATCCAGGGCATCTAACGATTCAGCAGACAGCATCTCAGCTACATCGGTATAAACACCGGGAATGCCAAATTCTTCTGCACGGGCTTGGGCGCGCGCAATGTCTGGATCACAGATTGCCACGACTTCGATGCCCTCAACCTCGCCCCAACCAATCAGGTGAAACTGGCTGATGGCGCCCGCCCCGGCAACCCCGACACGGATGATGGGCTTTTTGAGCGTAGTAGGCATGGAGTAGATTCCTTGAATAGTAGTGAATAGTAAGCGTGGCCTGAATTAAACAGCGGCCCGGCGGCGATGGCTCAATAAACGGATCAATGAGGGCGCTAGCAGCGCAGCGATCGTCAGGAAAGCCAGGATTGCCGACATGGGGCGTGTAAAGAAGGGAGTCACGTCACCTCCCGATTTAATCAAAGAGGTCACTAAGTTTTGCTCCACCATCGGCCCCATCACCAGTCCCAGCACAAACGCCGCCACGGAGTAGCCGTACTTATCGAGCGCATAGCCAATGGCACCGAAGGCGGCCACGGCAACAATGGAGAAGAGGCTGTTCGACACAGCATAGGCACCAACCGCACTGCACAGCAGAACGGTGGACATGATCGTCCAGCGCGGTACGCGCAGCACATAGGTCGTACTGCGGATCATCAGCAGTCCCAGGGGAATCATGATGATGTTGGCGATCAGGAATACCCAGTAGAGCGAGTAAAGCGAGGCCGCATTTTCAGTGAACAAAGTGGGCCCCGGGTTTAACCCCTTCATATAAAGCACACCGATAGCGATGGCGGTGATGGTATCGCCGGGAATACCAAATAGCAGCGAGGGCACCCAGCCACCCGCCAATGCAGAGTTATTGGCTGAGCTTGCCTCGATTAGACCCTCGGAATGACCAGTACCGAACTTCTCGGGCGTGCGGGAAAAGCGCTTTGAGGTGGCATAAGCGACCCAGGCGGCCATGTCAGCACCGGCACCAGGCAGCGCGCCGATCATCACACCCATCAAGTTACCGCGCAGCATCTGTTTCTTGTAGCGTCGCGTCAATTCCCACTGCTTACCCAAAATACTGCCAAACTTTCGACGCGGCGCGGCGGGCGTAGCAGGAGCTCTCATTGCGCGCATCACTTCGGCAACCGCAAAAACCCCCACCAGGGCTGACACCACGTCGACGCCTGAATAGAGTTCATAAGAGCCGAAAGTGAAGCGCGGGACACCAGCCGCATTATTCATACCCACCGTCGACACCAACAGGCCAAACATCAATGCCGCAAAAGACTTTATATGCGAACCGCTAGACACCAGGGTCGCACAGAGCAAACCGAGGCAGCCGAGCCAGAAGTATTCGTAGCTTGAGAATTGCAGAGCGATGGAGGCCAGCAGTGGTGCCACCAGCACGAGGATCACCGTTCCAAAAATGCCGCCGAGCGCCGAAAACCATAACCCAGTGCCCAGCGCTGTTTCAGGCTCGCCACGACGCGTAAAGGCATTGGCTTCTTCCATATAGGCAGCGGATGCCGGGGTGCCGGGAATGCGCAGCAGCGTACCAGGAATATCACCCGAAAAAATCGCCATAGCAGAAGCGGAGATGATGGATGCGACAGCGGCGACAGGTGACAGATAGAACGTGATGGGCACCAGCAGCGCGGTCGCCATGGTTGCTGAAAGCCCTGGAATACAGCCCACTAGCATGCCATAGGCGGCAGACAAGATAATGACCATCATCACTTCAAGAGTGGCGACGGTCTGGAGCGAAAGAATAATATTTTCCATTAAGTGCTTCCGTTTACCAGGGCAGCGAGAGAATACCGGGAGGCAGTGGCACCCTGAGTAGGCTGGCGAAGATGGTATAAATCAGTATCGTCATTACCACCGAGAGCAGCAGCGAGCCGATGACCGAGCCCCGTAGCAGCAGGGAGGTGATAAACACGATCAGAAAACCCGTTAACAGGAACCCCACCGACGCCATTATGAAATAACCCAACAGAAGGACAGCCACCGGGGAGAGCAGGTGCAGCGCACCCATGATGCTGAAAGAGGCTAGTTGACCCGACTCTGGGATTATCTGTCGCTGCGGCCTTGCGGCGATGACAAGCCCGGAGAGGCCGAGCGCTACCCCGAGAACCATAGGAAATACCGCTGGCCCTATGGGCTGCCCCGGGATACTTGGAAGGCGAAGCGAGGCGATAACTACTGCTACTCCGAGCGTTACGAGAACAAGTCCGCCGATGCGATCCGGCAATGTCATGGGTATCTCCAGCCACAAACCGGTCGGATAGAACCCGACCGGCAACAGTTATTTTGTATTGCTTATTCGGCCGTCATACCCGCAGCGCTCATCACCTCACCAAACTGCGTCTCTTTTTCAGAGAGCCACGCATCGAGGCCAGCGGCGTCTTCCCAAATGAGGCCGAATTTCCGGGATTCCATAAAGTCTTGATAATCAGCACTTTCGTAAATGCTCTTCAGCGCTGACTCGAGCGTAGTAGCGACATCCTCTGGGATACCTGCCGGGGCAACAATACCGCGCCAAGACGAGGCAACTGTCCAATCCACGCCCACTTGCTCCTCCAGCGTTTCAAGGTCGGGATAGTTCGGGTCGCGCTCATCCGCCATCAAGGTGATGGTCTCTACTTCACCCGCAGCCACCATGGCTTCAGCTTCAGGTACGGAAGAAACGACAACCTCAACGCCACCTGCCGCGAGTTCCTGCATGGCGGGAGCAGCGCCTTGGCTAGGTACCCAGATCGCATCGGCTGGATCAACTCCGGCCCGCACTAGCATGCCGACCATGGCCAGGTGCCAAATGCTGCCCTGCCCAGAACCGGAAAAGCGTACGGTCTCACCAGCCTTTATCGCTTCAATGATGTCGTTGGCACTCTCAAACTCAGAATCGTCTGCTACGTGAATACTGGCTGGGTCAGTATTGACCAAAGCGAGTGGGCGATAGGCGTCATAGGTTAAATCGGTCAGCCCCTGACGATGCATCATGTTGATCTCAGCGGTAATGAGCCCGATCGTGTACCCATCGGGCCTAGCCATGGCGATGGATTGATGGCCGACAACACCATTACCGCCGGTACGGTTAATCACGTTAACCGGCGTGCCGAGCTCTTTTTCTAGCCCGCTGGCTAGAATGCGCGCCACCGCATCAGAGCCACCACCAGCGCTCCAAGGCACTAACAGAGAGATCGGGCGCGCCGGGTAATCCTGGGCAAACGTGATGCCCGGCATGCTCATGAGGGCAGCGCAAGCGACAGCTACAAAAGTACGTCTCTTCATTGTCATTCTCCTAAGGCTTTTCATTGTAATTAGCTAAGGGCGGCGCTCCCCACTGAGCACGAGCCGACATGCCTGACAACTTCACCAGCATGCATACATTTCGAAGCTAAAGTTTTAATACACTTGTCAAATGTTGTAAATCACTTTTGCAACAATCATTTAGTAGACTTTGGTATGACTATGCACGGTAGATAGGATCTTATATAGATAATAGGCGGCATATCTCGAGAAGAGAATTTGTAAAATTTCAGCGAATTTGTAATTATTAGTAATATTAATCAGCCAGCGGCATGCTGGCCCAGGACGAGGACAGCACCGCCATGAAAACGACCATCACGCTTGAGCACTTGACTAAATCCGTCATCGCAGTGCCCCCTTTTGCTTGTGAAGGCAGCGCAGAGCACTGCGCCGAATCGAACCTATCGCTGATACGCCATATCGAAGCTGGCGGCGTTTCGACACTGCTCTACGGGGGCAATGCCAACGTACAGAACTGGCCAGTGTCACGCTTTGGCGAGTGGCTAGACACACTGGCTGGGCTCGTCGCTGAAGATACATGGCTTATTCCTTCCGTCGGCCCTGACGGCGGCAAGCTTTCGGATCAAGCAAAGCTTTTGGCCAAACGGAATTTTCCCACTGCCATGTTATTGCCCTTCACCGGTCCTAAAACGGATGCGGGTTTTGCCCGTTCAGTTCGTGACTTTGTACAAACATCCGGCACCCAAGCCATCCTCTACATGAAAAGTGATGGTTACTTGGCCCATGACGTCATTGAATCGCTGGTGGCCGATGGCAGCCTGTTCTCAATCAAGTACGCCATCCCACGCGAGAACACCGCCATTGACCCTGTATTGGATGATTTGATTGCGGCCATCGGTAAAGAGCGGATCGTCTCAGGATTTGGCGAACCACCGGCACTACCCCACCTTGAACACCAGAAACTTTCTGGCTTCACCGCCGGTTGCGTCTGTATCGCTCCGAGCTTGTCGCAGGCATTCCTGCACTCACTGCAAGCAGGCGACTTCACAAAAGCCAGAACCCAGCTCAAAGCCTTTGACGCGCTCGAAGCACTGCGCGACTCGGGCGACCCGATCCGGGTACTCCACACGGCCGTTACGCTGTCGGGTATCGCTGACATGGGTGCACCGCTGCCCTTCCTGACGGAAGCCGATGACGCCCTGCGCCCAGAGATCGAAGTCGCCGTAAGAGAGCTGCTGGCGGCCGAGATGCAAGCACGCTCTGTTGCTGCTTAAAGGAAAACATCATGAACGATATTTATGGCTTTACAGGTCTCACGGCGCTTATCACCGGCGCCAGCTCAGGCATCGGCTTTGCCGTCGCCGAAGCGCTGGCCATGCACGGTGCTTCGGTTGCGGTGCACTACAACAGCAATGGCACCGAGGCCCAGGCTTTAGTAGCTCGGCTGAAAAGCGAGGGAAAACACGCCGTAGCGCTTCAAGGCGATTTAGCCCAAGACGATGAAGCCAATCGCGTGGTGGCCCAAGCCGCCGAGGCGCTAGGTGGGATCGACATTCTGATCAATAATGCCGGGGCAATGGTTAAGCGTGCTCCTTTCGCCGATGCGGGCGGCGCACTCGGCGCCAGCGTGTTTGACGTCAACTGCCGCTCATTGCTGCAAGTGACACGTTCAGCGCTACCCTGGCTGGAAAAATCTGACGCAGGTGCCATCGTCAACACCGGCTCTATCGCCGGCTGGAACGGCGGTGGCCCCGGCGCTGGCTTTTACGCTGCCGCAAAAGGTTACGTGCATACCATCACTCGCGGTATGGCAAAAGAGTTTGCGGCATCTGGCATCCGGGTCAACGCCATTGCCCCTGGGGTTATCGTCACGCCCTTCCATGACACCACACCGCCTGAAGTTCTCGCGTCATTCAAAGCAGCGATCCCCATGGGTCGGCTAGGAGAGCCTGCAGATTGTATCGGACCCTATCTGTTCCTTTGCTCAAGCGAGCTAAGCGGATATGTTACTGGTCAGATCCTTGACGTAAACGGCGGGCAGTACATGCCCTGAAGGGAATGACCAGACGATGAGCAACACAAAAAAACCCTCGGAAAAGAAGCTCGGCGATCTCGTTTATGACGGTATCTTCTCGATGATAGCCTCCGGGGAAATAGCCGAGAATGTCCGGCTTCCCAGCGAGGTGGAGCTTGGTCACCGCTTCGGTGTTTCTCGCCCTGTTGTGCGCGAAGCGCTTGCACGGCTACGGGATGACGAGCTGATCCAGTCGCGCCGGGGTTCGGGTAGCTACGTCATGCGCAAACCCGATGCCAACGTTTTTCGCTTCGTCGAAATCGGCTCGGTCAGTGACATCCAGCGATGCTACGACTTTCGCGTTGGATTCGAGGCGGGCGCTGCGGGCCTGGCAGCCACCTCCTGGCGAACTCAGGAAATGACGGAGCTAGAAAGCGCCGTTGATGAACTCTCTCAGGCCCTTTCAAAAGGTGAACTGGCCGTCGACGCTGATTCTCGTTTTCACCGGGCAGTGGCAGCAGCAACCCGCAACGCTTACTACATCTCGGTTCAGAACTCCCTCGATCAAAATATTCGGTTCGGAATGAACCTGGCCTTAAATCTCTCACTGCTAAAACCAGCGGCCCGCAACAAGATCGTCGTTGAGGAACACGCAGAGATCGTTGAGGCAATTCGTCAACGCGATGCCATCAATGCTTCGCAAGCGATGGCGCGACACATTGAGAATGCACGCAAGCGCATGTTTGAGGGCTGTGAGACCACTTAACCGACGCTTATTTAAAGTATTAAGGACATAGAATGCCGTATACACCCTCAGGGAAACACCTTATTGCTGGCGAATGGATCGCAGAAGCAAACACCTTCCTCTCCACCCCCGCTCATGGCCCGGCTCACCCCTTCAGCACGGGGACACCTGAACTAGTAAACCGCGCCTGTGAAGCAGCCGAAGCGGCGTTTGAAAGCTATGGCTTCACCTCTCGCGCAGAGCGGGCACGCTTCCTACGCTCAATTGCTGACGAAATCGACGCACGCGGCGATGCCATTACAGAGATCGGCACCCAGGAGAGCGGACTGCCTAAAGCACGCCTTGAGGGTGAGCGTGGCAGAACAGTCGGCCAACTGCGCCTCTTCGCTGACCACATTGAAGCGGGCACCTATCTAGATCGTCGCTACGATGCGGCACTGCCTGAGCGCACCCCTGCGCCACGTCCTGAAATTCGCCTGGTTCAGCGTCCCATCGGCCCCGTGGCTGTCTTTGGCGCCTCGAACTTCCCGCTCGCTTTCTCTACCGCAGGCGGCGACACCGCCTCGGCGCTGGCCGCAGGCTGCCCGGTCGTGGTTAAAGGTCACTCTGCCCACCCTGGCACTGGCGAGATAGTGGCTGAAGCCATCGCCGCCGCTATCGCAAAAAATGGCCTACATCCTGGTGTCTTTAGCCTGATTCAAGGCGGCAACCGCGCGGTAGGCGAGGCGCTCGTGACGCACCCGCGCATCAAAGCCGTTGGATTTACCGGCTCTCTAACCGGTGGCCGTGCGCTGTTCAACCTTTGCGCTGCTCGTCCCGAGCCCATTCCCTTCTTTGGCGAACTCGGCTCGGTGAATCCGATGTTCATTCTTCCCGCCGCTCTCTCAAGCAGTGCTGAGACGCTCGGCAAGGGCTGGGCTGGGTCGCTCACCATGGGCGCTGGCCAGTTCTGTACGAACCCTGGCATCGCGATCCTACCTGAGGGCGCAGCAGCCGACCGCTTCGTCGCTGCTACTCAGGCAGCACTCGCCGCTAGCGAACCGCAAACCATGCTGACTGACGGGATCGCCGACGCCTACCGCAAGGGCAAGGCACACTTCGAAGCGCACAAAACCGTTAAGACCGTATTGGCCACGGAGCAGTCGGGACGCACCGCCTCGCCCAACCTTTACGAAACCAACCTAGAAGCCTTCCTCGCCGATGAAACGTTGGGTGAAGAGGTCTTTGGGCCGATCGGCCTGGTAGTGCGGGTCAAGAATGTCGAAGAGATGCAACAAGTCGCACGCAACATTGAAGGCCAGCTAACCATCACCCTGCACATGACGAAGGACGATACACCGTTGGCAAAATCGCTGATGCCGCTCATTGAACGCAAAGCGGGTCGCCTGCTCGTTAACGGCTTTCCAACCGGTGTTGAAGTAGTCGACGCGATGGTTCACGGCGGCCCCTACCCCGCTTCGACAAACTTTGGCGCCACCTCGGTAGGTACGATGGCTATCCGCCGTTTCCTGCGCCCGGTAAGCTATCAGAACGTTCCCAATGACTTACTGCCTAAAGATCTATTGGCATCAGAATAGCGCCCTTCAGCCCCTGCCTTGTGGTTCAGCAAAGAGCTTACCGCGGGGGCTTTCCAGCTTTTTCTTACACAAGACTCATCTACCTTCGCTTGAACTTGCAGCAAGCTACCCTCTCTTTTAGGACGATACCAACCACTCTTTAAGACTCTCTCCATCTCGGGCGATACGCACGTTGGGGGGCAAGCGCGAGGGATTCGTCAAACGTTCGGCGTCTAAATCGTGACCAATGTGAGTGAGATACGCCCGTGGGGGATCGAGTCGGGCAATAATCTCCAGTGCCTGGGTGATAGTGTTGTGATTGTGCGGTGCCTGATAGGTGGCGGGGTAACAGGCATCTAACACCACCACGTCAGGCTTCCAACTGCGTAGAAAGCGCTCCGTTTCGGCTGGCAGACCGCAGGTGTCAGTGAGGTACGCAAGCCTTGTTCCACCGTCTTCAAGACAGTAGCCTAACGTTGGTTTCGAATGCTTAAGCGGTACTGGCGTCACCGTCAGGCTCTCGAATTTAATGGCTTTAAAGGGCTTGAGCCCGGGCTGGAAATCCAGCACTCCAGGATTTTTGTACAAATCAGCACAGCCATAGGCGTCCTTAGGACCATAAACAGGGATCGTTTCTCCGCTCCCCCATCGCAAATGGAAAAGCCCCTGAACATGGTCGGCATGGTAATGCGTAATCAGAAAAGCCGACGGCCGTTCGATCTCGCAACTGTGCGCCAAGTCCATGCGCCCAGCGTCGAGTAAGTAGAGCTTGCCATCGACCCGTACTTCGGCCGAGCAGGGACCACGCTTTAAGCTAGTCAATACTCTAGCCCGACTGCAGGCCTCACAGCCACATCCAAAGCGTGGCACCTGGGCACTATCGCCGGTACCGCCAAAACGAAACTCCATCAATAGCTCTCCCGCCATGAAGTCCCAGGCCATCAAGCCTGAGCAGAACATCCCTTGATCACCGCTGTCAGTTCCGTAAGGCTGTCCGCCAGTCGCCCCCCATTATTGACTCGGGCGACGCCTGGAAAGGTGTCCAGCAACTCACGCTCCATTTCCTGATGGCGCTTGAGTCGATGCTCAATCTCATCGATCGACTCTCTCCCACGCCCCATCAGTCGACGGCGCAAGACTTCCGGGGGTGCAGTGATTACGACGGGCACCAGTGCCTCACCGAAGCGTTCAAGCGCCATCGGCAACGCCCGGCGGCTACCGTTGAGCAGCACCGTAGTGCCCCTGCCGAGCCACGCTTCGACCTCTACGCCTACGCCGTACTTGAGCCCATGGGCCTGCCAGGCAAGGCATAGCATGCCCAACTCACAGCGCACCGAGAACTCGGCATCGCTGAGCGCGACGCAATCCTCGGTGGCACTACTTTCCCGGGTCAGATAGCGGTGGGCGACCAGCCATTCCGGGTGCGCTCGGCGGGCCGCGTGCAGCAGGCAATCTTTACCAACGCCACTGGCCCCCATTAGATAGATCAAGCGGCCCATTAGTACACCTGCTTACCGGCACACCACACTCTCTGAACCAGAGGATGGCTATCGACTTCACGCACACGAATCAGGTCAGCACGCAACCCTTCGGCAATGCGCCCACGGTCATTCAAGCCCACCGCTTCGGCAGGTTTTCGTGAGGCAGAGGCGACGGCACGAGGTAAATCATAGCCATCCTCCATCTTACTGATCAGGAAGACCGCATCGAGTAGTGCAGCGGGGTAGTAGTCCGAGGAAAGAATGTCGAGCACACCGAGCCGCACCAGTTCGCTGGCCGCAATGTTGCCCGAATGAGAACCTCCGCGTACCACATTAGGCGCGCCCATCATTACGGCCATGCCGTGGTGATGAGAAGCATGAGCGGCCTCCAAGGTGGTGGGGAATTCCGCCACTTGCGTGCCGTACTCAAGGCTTTCGGCCACATGCTCTATCGTGGCATCGTCATGACTGGCGAGCGCCAGACCACGCTCATGGCAGGCCTGAGCAATTGCTTTGCGGTAGGCACTTGAGTATTGAGCACTAAAGCCCTGCTGGCGCTCGATGAACGCATCAAGGCTGGCGTCATCGAAACCGTGTTTGCCCTTGTAGTACACCCGGTAGGCGTCGAGGCTGGCGAACTGGCGCTGCCCTGGCGAGTGGTCCATCAACGATACCAACCCTAGCTCAGGTGTATCCGCAAGGGACTGAAAGCGTGCCAGCGTATCCGGATGGCAAACTTCACAACGTAGATGCAAACGGTGGTCTACCCGCGCCATGCCGCTACGATTGATGTCCGCTAGCGCTTCCACCATTTGATACAGCGCCTCTTGGCGCATGCTCTGGTCATCCACATCGCCGATGGAGACAGCATCAAATACCGTGGTGATACCGCTTGCTGCCATTTGGGCATCGTGAGCCAAGGCAGCGGAGCGCGATGGCCACGACACCTTGGGTCGCGGCTGAAAATACTTCTCCATGTTATCGGTATGCAGTTCTATCAGCCCAGGAATCAGCAAGTCGCCTTCGCAGTCGATGGCACTGGGCAGCGCGGTATTACCCTGCTCGATCGCCTTGATGCGCCCTGCCTGAATTACCAAGCTACCACGGACAATATCGTCATCAAGCACTAGGCGGGCGTTGGTCAGAACCTGTTCATTCGCTCTCATCTTGGCGACTCCTGGGTATCATTGTTCACAGCGGTTGAGGCGTCACCCGCTCTCAACATATGCTCTTCCAGCGGCAGTTGGCGGTCAGCGACACGATCGCGCACATCTTCATCATGGAAAATTCCCAGCATCGCCGTACCGCGCGCTTTGGCCTCCTGAATGAGTTCAACCACCACATCGCGGTTGGCGCTATCCAGCGAGGCGGTGGGCTCATCCAATAACAGCAACGGATGCTCGGCAATAAAGCCCCGAGCAATATTCACTCGCTGCTGTTCGCCGCCGGAGAACGTTCCCGGTGCTAGATCCCATAGCCGCTTAGGCAGGTTGAGCCTTGCCAGCAGTGCCTCGGCTCGGCGACATGCTTCGTCCAGCGCAACGCCTTGCGATAGCAATGGCTCCATCACCACTTGCCGCGCAGAGACCCTGGGCACCACGCGTAGAAACTGACTGACGTAGCCGATCACATCGCGCCGAAGCACGTGCCAGGCCTGGGCGGGCAGGTCGGAGAGCTCAAGCTCTCCGTCATCAAAGTGCAGCGTCAACCGACCCGCAGAGACGCGATAGTTGCCATTCACCATTTTGAGCAGCGTGCTTTTACCGATACCACTGCGCCCGGCCAGCACAAGACATTCACCGGGCATCAAACTCAGCTCGAGACCGCGCATCACATCTAACTGCTGGCCACTCTGTGCGTGTAGCACGAAGGACTTGTCGAGCGCCGACGCGCTCAGAAAAGGTTGCCTTATCGCCGTCATAGCAGGCTCCTGAAGATGAGATCCTGAACATCAGTGCGGCTCATGGTGTTAACACCGATGAGACGAGTAGTTGGGTATAGTTGTGCTGCGGGTCGTCGAGAATCTGGTCGGTCAGACCGGCCTCCACGACCCGACCTTGTCGCATGACCATCAGTCGGTGGGCCAGCAGGCGGGCAACGGCTAAATCATGTGTCACTAGGATCACCGATAAACCAAGCTGCCGGGTCAAGGTGCGGAGCATGTCGAGCAGACGCGCTTGTACCGACACGTCGAGCCCGCCGGTGGGCTCATCCATGAACACTAAGCGTGGCTCAGTCACCAAGGTGCGGGCGATCTGCAAGCGCTGCTGCATCCCGCCAGAGAAAGTACGTGGCGCATCATCGATACGCCGTGGGTCCAGTTCCACGCGGCCCATCCAGTCCTGGCTTGCGGCGCGTAAATTGCCATAGTGGCGTTGCCCTAACGCCATCAGGCGTTCGCTGACATTGGCCCCGGCGGAGACACCAAGACGCAGACCATCGCGGGGGTTTTGATGCACTAGCCCCCATTCCATACGCAGTAGCGCGCGGCGGCGTGCCTCGCTAATGGCGTAGAGATCAAGTGCCCCTTCGGCCACGCCTAGCCCTGTGTGAGCAGACTCTGGGTTAGTAAGCTCTGTGCCAGTAAACTCTGTGCCCGTAAGCTCAGGAAAAGATGGCTCAGAACGGTGATAAATCACCTGGCCGTTGTCCGGTTTTTCAAGCCCTGAAAGCACTCTTAGCAAAGTCGACTTGCCCGAGCCGGACTCACCGACAATACCGAGCACTTCACCCTGGTGCAGTGTGAAGTCAATCTCTTCGCACCCCTGTTTGGGGCCGTATAAACGCGTGATGTTGCGTGCTTCAAGCAGTGCCGGGCGTATTAGCTGTGGGCGTTTCATGCCACCTCCCCGCGACATTGCTGGCAGTAATCCGTGTCTGAGCAGACGAACATCCGCCCACCTTGGTCATCGGTGATGACCTCATCTAAGTAGCTATCCGACGCTCCACACAACGCGCATGCCTCATCCCAAGACTGGATCTCGAACGGATGATCCTCGAAATCGAGACTCTTGACCTGGGTATAGGGAGGAATCGCGTAAAGGCGCTTCTCACGCCCAGCGCCAAACAGCATAAGCGCCTCATTCATATCGAGTTTAGGGTTGTCGAACTTGGGAATGGGCGAGGGATCCATCACATAGCGTTCATCCACCTTGACCGGATAGGCGTAGGTAGTGGCGATATGACCATGGCGAGCAATATCTTCGTAGAGCTTCACATGCATCACGCCGTACTCTTCGAGAGCGTGCATCACCCGAGTTTCCTCTTCGCTCGGTTCGATAAATCTCAACGGCTCAGGAATGGGCACCTGGAACACCAGAATCTGGTGTCGGGAAAGGGGACGCTCCGGAATTCTATGACGCGTCTGGATAACGCTAGCCGCCGCGGTGCTTGTGGTGGTTTCAACCCCCGCCACACGCTCGAAAAATTTGCGAATGCTGACGGCGTTAGTCGTGTCATCCGCCCCTTGATCGATCACTTTAAGTACATCGTCAGCGCCGAGGATGCTGGCGGTAAGCTGCATCCCACCGGTTCCCCAACCATAGGGCATCGGCATCTCGCGACCACCGAAAGGCACCTGGTAGCCGGGAATCGCCACGGCCTTTAGCAACGCGCGGCGAATCATGCGCTTGGTCTGTTCGTCCAAGTAGGCAAAGTTATAACCGCTGTAAGCTTGACCGCCTTGGTCATCAACGCGGGGAGTCATACGGGGCGCTCCTGCTCTGAGGGTTCGCGGAGGTCGTGCTCCCGGCGTAGGCGGCGCAACAGCTCTAGCTCCGACTGAAAATCGACGTAGTGCGGTAACTTCAAGTGAGAAACAAAGCCCGAGGCCTCGACGTTATCGGCATGAGCAAGCACGAACTCGGCTTGCTGGGCGGGCCCTTGTACCGGTTCGCCAAGCTCTTCAGCGCGCAAGGAGCGGTCGATCAACGCCATCGCCATGGTTTTGCGCTCATTGCGACCAAAGGCCAAACCGTAGCCGCGGGTAAACTGCGGCGACTTTTCGCGGCTACCGCCGAACTGGTTGATCATCTGGCATTCACTGATCATGACCTCACCGATACAGAGAGGAGCATCGAAGCCTTCCACTTCGATTTCCACCTCAACGGCGCCCTGACGAATCTCACCAGCGAAAGGGTGGTTGCGGCCATAGCCACGCTGAGTCGAGTAGCCCAGCGCCAGCAAGTAACCCTCATCGCCTCGCGCTAGCATTTGTAAACGCGTGGCTCGGTTGACGGGGAAATCCGGGGGATCCCTGGTGATGTCGTAGGGCTCGGCGCCATCGTCCAGCTCTTTTTCAATCAACCCTTCAGCATCGAGCGAATCCAGAATCTGAGGACAAGCCTCAAGCCCTGCCTGGGCTCTTTCCGGATCAGGAGTCTCCCCTTCGGCCAGTAGCATGAAATCCAGCAGTCGATGGGTGTAGTCGTAGGTTGGCCCCAGTACCTGCCCACCAGGCACATCCTTGAAGGCGGCACTGATACGCCGCTCGACATGCATGGCCTCTGTTTTGAGCGGCATGCTATCGGCGAGCCGGGGTAACGTGGTGCGATAGGCACGCAGCAGAAACACCGCTTCGGTTAGGTCACCGCTGGCTTGCTTCAACGCCAACGCGGCAAGCTCAGCATCCATCAGTGACGCCTCGGCCATGACGCGATCCACCGCCAGCCCCAACTGATCGCGAATCTGTTCGGTCTGCAGTTCAGGCTGGTGTCGGTCGCCTCGACGGCGATCCGCCATCCAGCGGTGGGCGTTAGCAATGGCCTGTTCGCCTCCTTTAACGGCAACGTACATCAGGCGCGCTCCTTGGCTGGATGAGTAAGGGGAGTGAGTGATTCACCCTCCAACGGCTTCTGAATGCGAGTACTACGGGGAATGGCCGTCAGGGAGGATCCCGAGGTGAGAATCGTGTCGAGACCCAGTGGAAAGCTTGCGCGGTTGAGCGCTAGCCGCTGCATTAGCGCCTCAGCCGTGTCATCTAGCTCAAGCACTCGCTGGTTTAAAATACCGGGACCACTTAATTGCCAGCATGTATTGCCGCGACTCCTGGCATCACTACGCCCTTCCGCCAAGGACTCCAGCACGACAATGAGCGTGGTACTTCGGTCAGGGTAGATATCGCTGCCTTCAGAAAAGCGAGGCATTGCCTGACAGGTCGATGGCATTACAAGCGCAAAATCAGCCTCTTCCGCGCGACTCACAATGCGTGCCCCGGTATGGAAGGCGACAGCCTCGGCTAAACCATCACGGTTTAGTTCGTCCGCAATCCACACCCGTGTATCCAGGTCACACAGCACAAGTAGTACTGCCCAGGCAGCGGACGACATGGCAACGTCTTTAGACAGCGGCGCCAGTTCCACCTCAGCAAAGATGCCGGGTTCGGCCATACTGCTTAGCACTTGTCGGAACAGCTGCTGGCTGTGGTGAACAGCCCCCTTCAATGCTGGCCATTGATGCGGCTTGGGCACATAAGGTGGTGGTTCCGACGCTGAGAACTCCATCGTGGTATCGTGCATATCTACTCCCCTCGCACCATGGTGAAGAAGTCGACCCGCGTTGCCGCCGCAAGCTGGGAGCGCTCAGCACGGTCGTCCGCGAGCGCCTGAGTCAGTGGTTCAATCAGCTCCGCATCGATGCGTCGCGCCCAATGCGCTTTGTGTGCGCAAGCATCAATCAAGGCGATTAATTCAGCGTGTTCGCGGCTACGCCCCGCGACCCACCCATGGCCGATGTCACCGCCATCTGGCGCATTTTCATCGAGCACCACGCTGACACGGGTTAGGGTCATCTCGCCCAGATTAAAAGCATTGCCCGTCCCGCCTATACGGCCACGTACCATGACCATCCCGGTTTCAGGCCCGCGTACGCAGCGATGAGTCGCCTTGATGCCGAGCTTCATCCAGCCTTCATTGAGGCGCTCTAAAGGTGTCAGCGCGAGAATGCGGTGACGCTGTTCAGGAGTCATCATTGTTCCTCGTCGTTGTCAGATCGGTGAAGGCCGACCCTGAGTTAGCGCTCATTAGGAAAATCGAAGTGGTAGGCGACACGGTCGGCCCGGGCGCGACTGACGGAAACTTCCACCAAGCGCCGTGATTCATCGACGTTGTCGCTGGTCAGAATCAATAGCGGTGCAAGCTGAGGGCACTGCAGCAAGCGGCTATCGTCACGATCCGCCTGAACTGCCTCCAGGCGCACTTGGGCGCGGGAGAGTCGCAGGCCATAGTGCTGGTCAAGTACTGCGCGGGTTGAGCCACCGCGATAGCGCTCACACCAGTCGGGCACGCGTGTGGCATCGAACCAATGCCGCAGATGAAGCAGCGGCGCGCCCTCCACAAGCCGCAGCGTATCCACGCATAACAGGCACTCACCCTCCGCCAGTTCAAAGCGTTGAGCGATCGCTTCTGGCGGCCGCAAAAGCCCTTGATTTAAACAGCGTGTTTCGGTGTTATGCCCCAATTCCGCCAGGTTATGAGTGACCTTACTACCGGCGCTCACCATGTAATCCAACCGCCGGTCGACCACTTGCGTGCCCCACCCTTGATGGCGCGTCACCATGCCGGCAGCGACCAGTTCATCCAGCGCACGGCGAACCGTATGGCGATTTACCTCAAAGCGTTTGGCCAATGCCTGTTCGCTGGGTAGTTGGTCACCGGCGCTATGGTCGCTGCGAATGTCCTGGGCCAGAATCGTGGCCAATTGACGATAGCGCGGCTCACTCGCTTCCTGACGGTGGTGCTGTATCAGTTGTCTAGACATTTATACTCCTGCCAAATAGACGCTGGGTTACCACTAGCAACCCGATAAGGGAGACCATGGCGAGGTTTGCCAAGCTAAATGAAGCGCTTGCGTAAGCGCTGGGAGGCCACATCAAGCAACGTGACGGCGACGATGATGACCAGCATGATGGTGGCGGTTTCAGCGAACTGAAATCCGCGCATGGTTTCCCACAGCGCCACTCCAATACCGCCCCCACCTACCATGCCAAGTACGGTGGCAGAACGAATATTCGACTCGAAGCGGTAAAGGCTCACCGATATCCATAGCGGCAGTACCTGAGGGATCAGTCCAAACGTGATCTCCTCGATACGCCCTGCTCCTGTCACTCGAATCCCTTCCATTGGGCCCGCATCGCTGGCTTCCACTGCCTCTGAAAACAGCTTCGCCAGCACCCCCGTTGTGTGCACAAACAGTGCCAGCGTGCCGGCAAAAGGCCCCAGCCCCACCGCCACCACGAACAGCATCGCAAAGACCAGCTCATTGATGGCACGGCACGCGTCCATGAGGCGACGCATCGGCTGGTAAACCCACCAAGGCACCAAGTTTTCGGAAGAGAGCAGGCTGCAGGGCACCGCCACAATAATGGCCAGCAGTGTTCCCCAAATAGCGATTTGGATCGTTACCAGCATTTGATGGATGTAATGACCAAGATTGCCGAACGCGGGAGGAAAGAAATCTCCAGCCAACGTGGCCATGTTGTCCGCGTTCGTCACCAGCAAGCTGGGGCGCATTTCGGCGCCCTGCCAGGACCAGGCCAGCACACCCAGCAACACACCCCAGGCGATTAGCGAAAACCAACTGCGTCGACGCTGCAGCGGTGCGGTCATTTGAGAAGCGTGAGTATTCATGGTCTCTCCGGGCTGGAGGGGCGGCCAGCGCTCCCCCGCCGTCGATAATCTATTAAGTGCTTGAACGTTATTCGGCGTTGGCCACAGAGGGAGCGTCCGATTCAGCCTCCTCCATTGCCTCGAGGCGTTGATTGAGCTCGTCCAGCTGTGCATCCAACGCCGCTAGCTGCGCTTCTCGATCAGCGTCAGAGAGGCTCTGATCATTGGCGATATCAGCACGCTGGCTAAACAGCTCAAGCTGGCGAATCGGTAATAGGCTATCGTTGCTGGAAGGAGCAAAATGACTCCACTGCAGGGGGGCTAAAATCTCCTTCTGTTCATCGCTTTCGCCATAATTGAAGAAGAAGTCTCGCAAGTTCTGCTTGGTCTCTTCGGGCAGGTTGCTGCGCCATACGAGGGGATCAGAAGGGATCAGCGGCGATGTCCACACCACGCGAAGTTGCTCCGCTTTATCAGGCGCGGTGATCTCCAGGCGCTCCATACTCTCGGTATTAAAAGTCGCCACATCGACTTGTCGGTTGGCGACCGAAAGCGCGTTCGTTTCATGGTTGGAGTTCAAGGTGCGTTTAAAGGCAGAGGAAGCATCCACGCCATTCTTGGCAAACACGTAGTAACCGGGCACCAAATAGCCAGACGTTGAATTTGGGTCGCCGTTACCAAAGGTGAGATCAGACGCGTTAGCCAATACGTCTTCGATGCTGTGCAGGTCGCTATCTTCATGCACAATCATCAAGCTCCAATAGCCCGGCTCACCACTCTCCGGAATCGTCTGGGCAAACACCTCGCCACCCGCACGATCGACGGCTTCCATCGCCGACTTATTGCCGTACCAGGCGAGATCGATCTGATCGAAGCGCATTGCCTGAATCACCGCGGCGTAATCGGTCGCAAAGAAAGGCTCAACTTCTACCCCAAGGCTCTGCGACATATCCTCTAGAAACGGCTGCCACATAGGCCGCTGGTTCTGACTCGACTCGGTGGAGATAATGCCAAACTTGAGTGTTTCGGCGGCGAAAAGCTGAGTGCTAGCCAGCAGGCCAATTCCCGCCATCAGCGGCAGAACCAAACGGCGATAGTTAAACGTCATGGGTGTCTCTCCAGAGTAATAGGGTTATCAAGGGCAGGTTCAAAGGTGCCCGGCACAGGTATCAACCCAGCGCGGGCGTTACGACGGTAGGTGGCGTTCTAGCTTTGCGATCACTGGGCAGCGCTGTGCCGTTTGAGGCTTCACTGGCGCGGAGCTCATCAAGGTCGGAATTTTCGTAAAGCGCTTGTAGGCGTGCATCGGTGAGTTCGTTAATGGGGCCATCGAAGTACAGGTGGCCATCCTTAAGAGCAACGGCACGGTGGCAATAGCGACGCGCTATATCGACTTGGTGCAGGGTGACGACGACAGTGCGGCCGTCTTCGGCGTGGATACGGCTGAGAATTTCCATGACTTCCCGGGCACTACGCGGGTCGAGGGAAGCAATCGGCTCATCGGCCAGGATCAGTTCGGCGTCCTGCATGAGTACCCGAGCAATGGCGACCCGCTGCATTTGTCCACCCGAAAGTGTATTGGCGCGCTGATCAATGAGCTCTTCCAGCCCCACTCGGGCCAAGCAAGCGCGCGCACGCTGGCGCTCCTGATCGGTAAAGCGGCCGCAGAGAGCTCTTATCCGTGACATGCTACCCAACTGCCCAACCAGCACATTGGTCAGTACGCTGAGACGACCTACTAAGTTGAACTGCTGAAAGATGTAACCGGTACGGCAGCGCTCGATGCGAGCGGCTCGGCGCAAACGCCCGCTCGCCTGCACTTCACGCCCCATCAGCGACACACGGCCACCCTGGATACGATTTCCACAAGTAAGGCCGACAAGGTGACGTAGTAACGTGGATTTGCCTGAGCCCGATGGCCCAATCAGCGCAACCATCTCGCCTGTTGCAACGCGAAAGCTAACGTCGTTTAACACCTGGCGGTGTCCAAACGACTTATTTAAGCCTTCCGCATTAATAGTAGGAATAGACATGGCGCTTCTCCTTTAGGAATAGCGCCATTCTGGTTGAAGGAGATGAACACCAGTTGTCTAGACAATGTCATTTTGATGATAATTTCAGGCCCGCCTCAGCCTCCTCAACACAGAGCCAACAGTGTCGCTCACCCAATATCAAAGACTTGTCTCTTAATGACTCACGATTGAAATGTGTATGTCATCCGGTCGTCATACGTTTTCCTATCGCGTCCCGGCTACCCAGCTTGGCGTTATCCGCCTATAACACCTACGTTGTTTTAATGGTTGGTTATAAAAACCGGTTATAAAAACTGAGCGTAAAGATACAGGGAGACGTAACGATGGATGCACTTGCGCGAAAGCTGGGCCTCAAGACGGATCCCACCATATTTTTCACCTCAGCGGGGATCATGATCGTTTTTCTAGTGGCGCTGCTGATTGCGCCAGGCCCTATCGGGGAGGCCTTCGGTGCGGGACGGGAGTGGATCGTTACTAACCTAGGCTGGTTTTTTATTTTGGGGGTAACAAGCTGGGTAGGGTTCCTGCTCTGGGTGGCGATCAGCCGTTTCGGGGCGATTCGCCTGGGTGGCAATAATGCGAAACCGGCCTACACCAACGCTTCATGGTTCGCCATGCTGTTCGCGGGTGGTATCGGCACGGTGTTGATGTTCTGGGGCGTGGCCGAGCCGATTTCCCACTTCGCAACGCCCCCAAGGCCAAGTGTCGAGCCCTTCTCGGTGGCCGCCGCCGACGATGCCATGAGCTTCTCGATCTATCACTTGGGCCTACACACCTGGGCGATTTTCGCCATGCCAGGGCTGGCGTTCGCGTACTTTATCTATCGTTACAACCTGCCGATGCGTTTCAGCTCGGTGTTTTTCCCGCTGCTAGGCGAGCGCATTCACGGCCCCATTGGTAAGGCACTGGACATCTTTGCCGTGCTCGGCACGCTGTTTGGCGTGGCGGTGTCTGTCGGCCTGGGCACTCAGCAAATCAATGCCGGGTTAACAGAACTGTTTGGTATTCCGGACGCGGTGTTGACCAAGGTAGTGATCATCGCCGTGCTGACATCCGTTGCCGTGGGGTCGATCATCGCGGGACTGGATTCAGGGGTGAAGCGGCTTTCTAATATCAATATCTGTATGGCCGTAGGCCTGCTGCTGTTTGTGCTGTTTACCGGTTCGACGGTTTTCCTGTTGCGTGCCGTGGTCGAAACCTTTGGCCTCTATATAACGAACTTGCTGCCCATGGCGTTTTGGAATGACACCCTGGCACGCTACTCCAGCGAAGGCGGCGCCTGGGGATGGCAAGGCAGCTGGACGGTGTTCTACTGGGCCTGGACCGTTACCTGGTCGCCGTTTATCGGCATCTTCGTGGCGCGCATTTCCCGCGGCCGAACCATCCGCGAGTTCGTGCTCGGCGTGCTGTTTGCGCCCTCTATTTTTACGCTGATCTGGTTTGCGATCTTCGGCTGGTCAGCGATGGAAATCGACGGCATTGGGGCGGCAGCCCGTGAAGCCATGGGTGACCAAGCCGGTACTTTATCCGCTGCCGTGGCCGAAAGCATCCCCCTCGCCATGTTCGCGTTTTTCGATAACTTCCCCGCCGCTACCTTGATTCAGGGCTTGGCGGTGGTGATCGTCGCCATCTTCTTCGCCACCTCATCGGATTCCGCCTCCCTGGTGGTCGATATGCTGTGTACCGGCAGCGCAGACCCAGGCCCCTGGCACCAGCGGGTTTTCTGGGGTGTCTCGGAAGGCATGCTGGCCGCCATGCTCATCGTGCTGGCAGGCGATGCCGGGCTAACCGCACTCCAAGAGGTCATCACCGTTGTCGGCCTGCCGATGTTTATTCTGGTGTTTCTCATGATGTTCGCGCTTTACCGCGGCCTCATGCATGAGGAGCTCAGCGAAGTAAGGGTAGGCACGCCGCCGAAGCAGGAAGAGTTGAAGCCGGAGGATTAGGTGGCACACAACAGGGTGCCTGCGAGGAATTGCAGGCCCCTGTTTCAAGTGGTGAAGCTAGGTAGGTTGTATCTGTGACCGTCTGCTTCCTAATTAATGCTCAGTTGTGAGCGCGCATTCCTGCGAACCTATCAAAGACAGCTGCAATTCACTCCTACAAAGCGCTGGGAACAATGCTGCGTGCCTTTCGATAATGGCTACTACATTCGGCGGGGCCTTTTCGCGCGTTAGCTCCATTCAGGAATAGGTGAAGCGTTGAAAAGAAAGCTTACGAAGCTCAGCCCGCTTAAGCAGCCTATGCTAGGGTAAATTTAGTAGAGGGTTGAACAGGTAAAAGCAGAGCATACAAATCGAGATAGAGCATAAAGGCAGTTAACGACTCAAAGCGTTCTATTTCAACTAGCTAAAAATAAAAATTGGGGATTATAGGCCGGTGATAAACCAGATAGACATAGCAAGCTTTGGAAGTTTCAGCGGTTTGGAGTGGAAGAGGACTGTTCGTGATAGAGGCAAAAACGTTCAGAATTTCAAACGCCTCAACATCATCTATGGACGTAATTACTCTGGGAAGACGACCCTTTCCCGAGTTTTTCGTGCCCTAGAGATACGTAAGACCCCACTCAGCTACCTTAACCCCTCCTTCACTATCTACGGGGAGAAGGGCAATGTTACGCATGCAACAATACCGGCTCACAACTATGACGTCCGGGTCTATAACCGTGACTTCGTAACGGACAACCTGGGTTTCCTGGTCAACCAGGTTGATGGGGAAATCAAGACATTCGCCATCGTCGGTGAGCAAAACAAAGAGATTGATGATGCAATTTCAGCCATAGAAACCAGGCTTGGTAGTGTGGAAGGTAAATGCGGTCTTCGGTATGAGCTAGAAACGAAGAAGAAGGAACGTGATCGCACAGAGACCAGCCATAGAACTGCCTCTAACTCTTTGGAAGAGAAATTGCGCTCACACGCAAATAAAGAGATCAAGAAGAATCGGGAGTATGGCTCTCCCGTATACAACATTGGCAGCATTAAAAGTGACATTGCTGCCACTAAGAAGCCTGACTTCGTAACTCTGACTATTGACGAACAAGCTGCAAAGCTTACTCTATTAAAGCAAGAAGCCCTACCAGATATAACTGGCACATTGGGAATACAACTAAAATTTGATTCATTGTGTAGTACGGCAGAGCCACTTCTATCAAAAGAAATTACGCCCACAAAACCGATTCAAGAACTGCTTAATGATAGTGTTCTACAACTCTGGGTCAAGCAGGGAATCGGTCACCACCGTGAAAAACGTGATACTTGCGCATTTTGTCGCCAGGCCTTACCAGACAATATTTGGCAAGTACTGGACTCTCACTTTAGTAAAGAGTCTGGAGAACTTGAAGCCGCTTTAGATGCTGCGATCTTGACCGTCAACAATGAGATAAATGCAATTTCTGGCTTCAACAGCTTTAAAAGAGACCAGTTTTATACAGAAGAGCGATCTGCTTTTGACACAAGTAGTGCAGCTCTTTCTCATGCATTGGGAGTCTATAAAAAAGATCTGGAATCACTGAAAAAAGCCTTGGAAGATCGCAAAAGCAATCTCTTTCAGGTCATTTCCTTGAAGGATTCTATTCATGATGGCAAAGAAATTCAGAAGCATGTGGATGCTATAAATGCGTTGATTTCCACAAGCAATAGCAAGACGAAAACACTTGAAAAAGACAAGATTGCAGCCAGAAATGCACTTCGTCTGACTAACGTCTATACTTTTTCCCAAGCAATCAACCATGATGACGAAATTGTTAAAATTAACAATTTAAAGACTGACATGGATGGAGCGAGAACTACGTACGACGAAGCTGAGAAGGAAATTCGTAAGTCAGAATCAGCAGTTTCTGCCTTGCGAGCGAAACAGAAGGATGAAAGTAAAGGAGCCGATAGAGTCAACTCCTTGCTCAATCATTTCTTTGGCCATGATGGAATCAAACTTGAAGCTAAAGACAATTTAGACCAAACAGCAGTCAAGTTTGAAATTACCAGAGATGGAAAGTCCGCATACAACCTCAGCGAAGGTGAGTGTAGCCTAATTGCTTTCTGCTATTTTATTGCCAAACTTGAAGATCCAGACAGTATGGGAAAAAAACTTATTATTTATATAGATGATCCTATTTCCAGCTTGGATGGAAATCACATTTTCTTTATATTTAGTCTGATTGAAAGCTTAATTGCCAAACCAATTAAGAATCCCGACGGCTCAAACGCCTACCGCTACAAACAGCTTTTTATCTCGACACACAACCTTGACTTCCTCAAATACTTGAAACGTCTCTCCATCCCTAAGAAAAAGATTACTGCAGGAGAAGGGAAACAAAAAAGTGTTGATGATAACGAACATTTTATGATTGAGCGTAATGGTGCATCAAGCAACATCTTGCTTATGCCATCCTACCTCAAAGATTACATCACTGAGTTTCATTATCTCTTCCATCAAATCTATAAGTGTAAGGATCCAGAAAATGCACATATTAACTATGAGCCATTCTTTGGGTTTGGCAATAATTTAAGGAAATTTCTTGAAGCATTTTTATTTTTTAAGTACCCCTATCACGACAACAGAAATGATGCCTTTGAAAGAATCAAGAAGTTCTTTGGAGAAGAGGAAGATACAGCGATTGCGCTATTAAACCGTCTTAATAATGAGTTCTCTCACCTTGAGGCCGTCCCCGACAGAGGTTTCAAACCAGTGGAAATTCCTGAAATATCCAAGGTGGCAAATTATGTTTTGGATAAAATCTATGCCGCTGATCAGGACCAATATAACGCCCTTCTTAAAAGTATTGGAGAACCAGAACGAACATCCTGAATAAGAACCTTAGTCTTAGATGCAGAATCATATTAAGCTGCATCTATAAATTAATAGCAGGTAAAAGATCCTAACTGACGACCAAAAAAAGGAGGCCTGCGATTTCTCGCAGACCCCTTTTTAACAATTTGGCGCGCCCGGCAGGATTTGAACCTGCGACCCTCGGCTTCGGAGGCTAATTTCAAACCTTACCAATGATCTATCCTTCCAAGGCAACCTACCGATAAACATCATTTTAAACCAATAAAAACAGAAGCCTATATAAAAGTAGAGTGCTAATACCACATTTCACTTTATCCCTATTAACATCAACCACTACCCTTCGCCACCATCAAAGAGGTCACATAGCGTGATTTTAAAATGTCCGGTTTTTGGACGTTTTTGACCTTTGGCGGCAGTGCTTTAACTATCTCTCAAACACACCATGATGATCACCCGGCAAAAGGACCTCCTCTCCCCCGCCTTTCAGCATGATGAACTGCCACAATCCCCAAATGGGTTGCACATTAGAGGACAGCTTTTCATCTACTTATCGTCGTCAATTCCTCACTGGAATTCAGACCTTCTGACATCCGTGAAAGCGACGATTACTACATTAATAAAACGCCCTTTATTGAGCGCCTAGCCAATAAGAACAAGTACTATACATTTCTCGCCGCAGGCGTTTTTGGCAAGAGCCTACTACTGAGCCCTGCACTGCCTATTTGAAGGCCATAAAGCCTTGTTTGAAAGTTTGTATATTCAAGATAAATGGGATCGGGGGACTACCTATCCAGTGGCTCGCTTTAGCTTTAGCAATGGTGTTTTGCAAAGCCGCGCTGAGCTGGTTGAATGCATCCGTGAGCAGCTACTACTCACTGAACGTGAGCGCTTAGGCCTGTCTGTTGATCATAAGACCGATATTGCTGGTGAGTTTGAGACGTTGCTTCGTCAAGCGCATTTCAAAGCCAACCAGCACGTGGTGGTTTTGACCGACGAGTACGGAAAGCTAATTTTGGTTAACTTTACTCAACCCAGAGCTTGCCCGAGAACGCCAAGAGGGTTGAACAATCTGAACGACATCACACTGACGAGTCCTTTTCCACTATTTGTAACTAATCCAGCATCAGTGAGATACGTATTAACTGCTCAGGCTTGATCGAATCGCCAAAGTAGTCATCCCCCTTTCGCACCGTTGTAGTTATATAAGTTTACCGCCATAGACCCTTTCATTACGCCCCGAGATATCCAATTAGCGTGCTGATCAGCAAGCTGTCTCTAGCTACTCAGTTCCCGATGGGGACAATGGGCAGAACCCCTTCGTAATAGGGATGAATTGGCCAGAGAAAATAAGGTCACAGGAGGCGGCTTTCATCGTACTAATGCCACCAAACCGAGAGCATCGCCAATATTGAATTCAAATTGCAACTCGTACATTAGGAAAATGTTCATTGGGTTTGATAGCCCGATGCCAGTAACTCTCCAAGGTAAACGAGTTCGCTGAAACCATTTTTCCTGCCTTGACCGACTCTGGCTACGCTCATAGACTTGACCGAATGGTCAGTAAATAATCAAAGACCGTTTATAACCAATAACGACACCTCCAGCCATTACAATAACAAGGTATCGGGTATGCAAGAGACAACAGCCTACTCATCCGAGAAGCTCAATCCGGATGTTGACGATGCGGAGCGCCATCTGCCGTTTCTGGATCGCTTTTTTAACGTATCTAAACGCGGCTCTTCAATAAAAACAGAGGTTCTCGCTGGCCTTGCCACCTTTCTTGCTGGCATGTATATCATCGTGGTCAACCCAGCAGTGCTCAGCGATGCAGGCATACCTTTCACTGCCGCGCTCTCAGCCACTGTTCTGATCAGCTTCATGGGAAGTTTGGCCATGGCATTTTACGCCCGCAACCCCATTATGGTGGCACCGGGCATGGGCATGAACGCGCTGTTTACCTATACCTTAGTTCTGGGTGCTGGGATCAGTTGGGAAGTGGCGCTTGGTTGCGTATTCTGGTCGGGGGTAATCTTTGCGGTGCTGGCGCTGTTCAATGTACGCAAGGCCGTCATCGAGGCGATCCCGTTGTCGCTGCGCTATGCAATTACCTGCGGTATCGGGCTGTTCATCACCTTCATTGGGCTGCAAAACGCAGGCTTCATTGTGGGAAGCGATGCCACCGTGGTGTCGCTTGGCACCATGGACGCACATCTGGCTACGTTCTTTCTGGGGCTGATTGCCACGGCGGTGTTCGTGATCATGCGCTTTAACGGTGCGCTGGTCATGGGCATTGCGCTGACCACAATGGCTGCCGCGCCCATGGGGCGGCTGTGGGGCGACGAAGTCATGGTGGCCTGGACAGGCCTTGCCGCCTGGCCGGATTTCAGCGCGGTGATGATGGTGGACATCATGGGTGCGCTGAAAGTCGCCTACCTACCGTTCATCTTCGTGATGCTATTTACCAACTTCTTTGACGCCATGTCGTGCTTTATGGCGTTAGCCGAAACCGCCGACCTCAAGGATAAAGAGGGCAATCCACGCAACCTCAAGCGCTCCATGACAGTGGATGCCTTTTCGTCGATGATTGCCGCTCCACTTGGCACCAGTGCCGCACAGACGTTCATTGAGTCCGGGGCGGGCGTGGCCCAAGGCGGGCGCACTGGGTTGGTGGCACTGGTGATTGCGTTACTGTTCCTGCCGTTCTTGTTTCTCTCGCCATTACTTTCGCTGGTGCCAGGTATTGCCACCGCACCTGCGCTGGTTATGGTAGGGCTATTCATGATGGCTCCAATACGCAAGATCGAGTGGGAGCATTTTGATCAGGCGTTCCCCGCATTTCTGGCAATCATCCTGATGCCGCTGACCTACTCAATCACTTTGGGCATTGCTTTTGGCTTTATCAGCTTCGTGTTGGTCAAAGTACTTACCGGGCGCTTAAGTGAGATCAAGCCGGCCATGTGGATAACCGCCGCGCTGTCGGTAGTCATGCTATTCACCGCGCAATAAGCGATCTGCCGTCTGCGCAGTGTCAGGCGGCATTTCGAACTGTAGAGAATTGATCCCACAGGCTTTTGTCATCTCAGCCTGAAAGTCGACGCAACAACTAGAGAAGAAAGCCTAGCGACATAATCTTTCCAAGAGAGATAGCCATAGAAGTGAGCCTTGGCAACAGCCTGCCGGAACAGTCTGCTACCACAGCATAGAGAACACGAGTTGGGGTCAAAGACCTTTCTTGGGAAGCTTGTGCCGAAAGAACCGTGCCTTGATCCGACTGTACAACAGGACGACTAGCTGTAGCATTCGCCACCACAGTAACGTTAAAGCCTAAGTTAAACGCCCCAGGCGCTATAGAGTTATCGCACATATGGGTCATAAAACCGACCAATATCAGTTTACGGCAGCCTGTTTTATAGAGATTCTTTCAGTTCAAGCTGTATAAAAAAGCTTGCATACTCTTCCACTGGCTTCTCCATATCAGCAATCTGTCCCTTATGTCTGTGGTATCAAAGTAACTCTATCTCCAGCCTCTGTTAAACATGAATCATTGATGCACCTAACCACAAGCTTTCTTTAGTAGCTCTTTAGCTTCTGCGGAGGTGATATTGACCTTAAATAAATGAGATAACAAAGACTGATAATACTCAATAATTCGGTTATTAAGATTAGAAATGCCATTCGACATTAAACGTAATAGCATCGGTATCCACACCGGGCTTATCATTATTACCAAACTTATTGCGCCAGTACTCGTAGCCAACGCCCGCCCATAATGAGTTTTCTGCCCCCCATGCGACTTGACCAACATCGAACATCAGCGAGGTACGCATTAATTGCTCAGGCTTTGTAGCCTCTCCAAAGTAATCGTCTCCTTTCTCGCTGTTGTAGCTGTAAAAACCTTGGAATTTTAGCGGTAACCCTGCCGCTTCAAACGGCAACCCCCAGACTAAGTTTAGTTGGTAATAAGGATCAAAGGAGATGCTATTTTGGTTTTCCGGTAGTCCACAGGGTGGTAAGCCGCAGTGATTCCATTCACGGCTATAGAACAAGCTTAGATCTATAAAGCCTCGTGGCACGTCAAACTTAAACGTTGGCCCAACCACCAGTTGGCGCTTACGCGGCGCAAAGCCGGTGTTTTTAGTGTTGAGGTCAAACCCAAAGGTCAAAGCCATATCTCTCACTGGCCCGAATCCTATCGGCTCATCAAATACGCCCCCCGCATGCAATTGATGACGGTATGCCAAGTACGCCTCTGTTGCCCCTGAATCACTATTGTTGGCGGGGTCTTCACTACTGGATTGAAGGACATCCAGGTTGAAAAAGTTTTGGCCCAGTGAATAACCACTTACATGGGTGAACTGGAGAATATGCTTCTCCACATGTTCAGGGTTATTAGGCTCCGTAAACTGTGTTCCGTAGCGATACCCCACAAACGTATCACTCCATGTCGCCGCTTGAGCACCTACCGAGATAGTGCCCAGCAAAGCGCCTACTGTTAGATACTTTGCAGCTGGTCGATTGCTCTTCAACATGCGAAAACCTCTTTTGTATGATTTTGTTTTTAGACGCATTTTTTACGCCTCGAATGCTTTTTCTGGCGTGGAAAATTGTTTTTTTTTGCGATAACCACTCTTCTTAGAGTACATTTACCTATATTTATTGTATACAATAAAAAAGACTAAGAAATACAAAAGGAGAGCAACATGACGCACACTTTAAACGCCGCCCGTCCTAGCAGTCTTGGTTTAGAAGATTTTCTTACCCATTACGGCGATATATTTGAACACTCACCATGGGTGGCAGAAACTGCCTGGAAACAAGGCCTTATTGAACAACACGATGATGCCGATGTATTAGCAGACAGCATGGGAGCAGTGCTTCGAAACGCAGTTGTCGATGAGCAAATTGCCGTTATACGCGCTCACCCTGATCTCGCGGGAAAAGCCGCTTTGGCCGGCGAGTTAACTCAGGACTCTACCCGTGAGCAGGCAGGTGCCGGGCTAGATCAGTGTTCGACCGAAGAGTTTGAGCGATTCCAACTAATGAATCAGGCTTACCAAGATAAGTTCGGCTTTCCCTTCGTGATTGCCGTTAAAGGGCTTGATCGTCACGACATCCTCGCTGCGTTCGAAACGCGTCTTGAAAACGACGCTGCGACCGAACGACAAACCGCTATTGATCAAATCATTCAAATAGCGCGTTTTCGCCTGCGCATGCGTGCTGAGACGGCAGCTTAACTTTCCAAATGCGCAATTTTTCAAATACTTACTAATCACGCGCTTAGCATGAATACTTTTCCCACAGCCTGAACGGTACTCGCCCTTCGTGCTGTGAGGCTTACCCTTTATTGTCATTCGGAGAGACCTTTATGAGTCTGGAGACAAGAGAAGATCTCGATACGGTCGAAACCACGGAGTGGCTAGAATCCCTGGAATCGGTACTGGATCGTGAGGGCGAAGATCGTGCCCGTTACCTGATGACCCGCCTGGCGGATCGCCTACGTCGGGGTGGGATGAAAGTACCTTTCTCGGTGACAACCCCGCACCGTAATACGATTCCGGTTCACCGCGAAGCGCCGATGCCCGGCGACCTGTTCATGGAGCGTCGTATTCGCTCTTTGATCCGTTATAACGCGATTGCTCAGGTCATTCGCAATAACCGCGCCAAGCCGGGCCTGGGTGGCCACATTGCCAGCTTCATGTCATCTGCCACGCTGTATGACGTAGGCTTTAACCACTTCTTCCGCGCCCCTCAAGGGGATTTCGCTGGTGACTTGGTGTATATCCAGGGCCATGTGGCGCCGGGTATTTACGCGCGTTCCTATTTGGAAGGACGCCTTTCTGAAGAGCAGATGGACAAGTTCCGCCAGGAAGTCGATGGCGATGGTCTCTCTTCCTACCCGCACCCGTGGTTGATGCCGGACTACTGGCAGTTCCCCACGGTATCGATGGGTCTTGGCCCCATTCAGGCCATTTATCAAGCGCACGTGATGAAGTATCTGCATCACCGTGAGCTGAAAGACATGTATGACCGTAAGATCTGGTGCTTCATGGGCGACGGCGAGTGCGACGAGCCGGAGTCCCTGGGCGCCATTTCACTGGCGGGCCGTGAAAACCTCGACAACCTGATCTTCGTGATCAACTGTAATCTGCAGCGCCTTGACGGCCCTGTGCGCGGTAACTCGCGGGTGATGGACGAGTTCGAAGGCGTCTTCCGTGGCGCTGGTTGGAACGTGATCAAGGTCGTCTGGGGCCGCCATTGGGATCCGCTGTTCGAGAAGGACAAGAAAGGCATCCTTCAAAAACGTATGGACGAAGCGGTCGACGGCGAGTACCAGAACTACAAAGCCAACGGCGGTGCTTACACCCGTGAGCACTTCTTTGGCAAATATCCAGAAACCGAAGCGATGGTTAAAGACCTCTCTGACGAAGATATCTGGAAGCTCAACCGCGGTGGTCACGACCCGTTCAAGGTTTACGCGGCCTATCACGAAGCCGTGAATACCTCTAACGGCAAGCCCACGGTGATTCTGGCGCATACCGTTAAAGGCTACGGTATGGGTAGCGGCGATGGCGAAGCGGCCAACGAAGCGCACCAGGTCAAGAGCATGGAGTACGAAGCGCTCAAAACCTTCCGTGATCGCTTCGGTATTCCCATCACCGATGAGCAGCTCAAAGACGTTCCCTATTACAAGCCGGAAGAGGACTCTCCCGAGCTTAAGTACATGCACCTGCAGCGCGAGCGCCTGGGCGGTTACTTGCCCAGCCGTCAAAGCGACTTTGAGGCACTGGAGATTCCTAGCCTCGAAGATAAAACCTTTGCCTCGCAAATGGGTGGCTCGAAAGGGCGCGAAGTCTCCACCACCATGGCGTTTGTGCGTGTTCTGAATGGCTTGGTGAAAGATAAGAAACTTGGTAAGCACGTGGTGCCGATCATCCCTGATGAAGCGCGTACTTTCGGTATGGAAGGTATGTTCCGCCAATTGGGTATCTACACCTCGGAAGGCCAAAAGTACGAGCCGGTCGATAAAGGCCAGATCATGTTCTACCGCGAGGATCAGAAAGGTCAGATTCTCGAAGAGGGCATTACTGAAGCCGGTGCAATGTCCGCTTGGATCGCTGCCGCGACTTCCTACAGCAACAACAACGTCACGCTGCTGCCGTTCTACATCTACTACTCGATGTTCGGCTTCCAGCGCATTGGCGATTTAGCCTGGGCCGCCGGAGACCTGCAAGCCCGCGGCTTTATGGTCGGCGGCACCGCTGGACGTACCACGCTCAACGGCGAAGGCCTGCAGCACCAGGATGGACACAGCTTGATACAAGCCTCCACCATCCCCAACTGCCGCAGCTACGACCCCACCTACGCCCACGAAGTCGCGGTCATCCTGCAAGATGGTCTGAAGCGCATGTTCACGGACAAAGAGAACTGCTTCTACTATCTGACGGTGATGAACGAAAACTATGAGCAGCCCGCCCTTGAGACTGTCCCTGCGGAAGACATCATCAAAGGCATGTACCTACTGCGTGAAACCCAGGGCGACAAAGGCCGCGTGCAGTTGATGGGCTCCGGCACCATCCTGCGCGAAGTCGAAGCCGCTGCGGAACTGTTGGCCAAGGACTGGGGCATTGGCGCCGACATCTGGAGCGTCACCAGCTTTAACGAGCTACGTCGCGAAGCACTGCTGCTTGAGCGCAAAACCTTCTTGAGCCCCGATGATGAGGCCACCAAGCCCCACGTCACGGCGTGTCTCGAAGACCGCGTCGGTCCGGTGATTGCCTCCACCGACTACATGAAGCTCTACGCCGATCAGGTACGTGCCTGGGTGCCAAGCGACTACACGGTGCTGGGCACAGACGGCTTTGGCCGTTCCGACACTCGCGAGAAGCTGCGCTACTTCTTTGAAGTAGACCGCTACTTTGTCACCGTCGCGGCGCTGCGCGCCCTGGCGGCCCGTGGCGAGATTGATCACAAGCACGTCGGCGAGGCGCTGAAGAAGTACGGCATCGATGCCAACAAGCCGAACCCGCTGACCAGCTAACCGCAGCCCGGCGGGCAATGGCCCGTCGGCTCGATCCGATTTGGAAGGAGCGCGACCTTGAGTAGCGAAATCATCAAAGTTCCCGACATCGGTGGCGATACCGATGTCGAAATCATCGAGATTGCGGTGTCAGAAGGCGTTGTCATTGAAGCGGAAGACACCCTAATCACCCTGGAATCCGACAAAGCCAGCATGGATGTTCCTGCCCCGAAAGGCGGCAAGGTGCTCAAAGTGCTGGTCAAAGAAGGCGAAAGCGTCTCGGAAGGCGACGACATTGTCGAGCTAGAAGTTGAAGGCAGCGACGAAACCGGTAAAGACGGCTCACAGGATGCAGCGGCTGAGCCTGAGCAGGACGACGCGCCAGCGAAAGATAAGCCTAAAGCAGCGTCTCAAGAGCAGGAGCCTGCGCCTCAAGAGGCCAGCGGCGGCAAACAAACGGTTGATATCAAAGTACCGAACCTGGGTGGCTCGGACAGCGTTGAAATTATTGAAGTCGCCGTCAGCGAAGGCGATGAGGTCAACGCCGAAGACACACTGATCACCCTGGAGTCGGATAAAGCCTCCATGGACGTGCCGAGTCCTTATAGCGGCAAGATCATTACGTTTACCGCCAAAGAGGGCGACACGGTCTCCGAAGGCAGCGTGATCGGCCAGATGGAAATCTTTGGCGAAGGCGACGCACCTGCCCAGGAAGCCGAATCCGCCTCGAACAGTGCGCCGGAAGAAGCGGTAGCTGAAAAGAGCGCCACTAAAGCGCCTGTGAAAGAAAATAGAGCGGTTTCACCAGAAGGTATGCCAAGCCCCGAAGCACAAATAGCAGCTCACAAACCCCGCGATGGCAAGCTGGTGCACGCCGGTCCTGCAGTGCGCATGCTGGCCCGCGAGCTGAGTGTAGACCTTGCCTTAGTCATGCCCAGCGGCCCAAAGGAGCGCGTGCTCAAAGAGGACGTGCATGCCTATGTGAAACAGGCAATTGCCAACCAAGGCAGCGCCCAAGCGGCAGTACCGGTAGGGAGCGGTGGTGCAGGCATTCCAGCGATCCCAGACGTTGATTTCAGCCAGTTTGGCGAGGTGGAAGAGCAGCCCATGGGTCGTCTGCTGAAAATGGGCGCCACCAACCTGCACCGCAGCTGGCTCAACGTTCCCCACGTGACCCAGTTTGACGAAGCTGATATCACCGAACTTGAGAACTTCCGCAAAGCGATGAAGGCTGAAGCCGAAGCGCAGGGCGCGAAACTCACGCCGCTGCCCTTTATGGTGAAAGCCTGCGCCTTTGCACTGCGTAAGTTCCCCCAGTTTAACGTCAGCCTCAAAGGCGACGGCGAAACGCTGGTGTGGAAGAACTACGTGCATGTCGGCATTGCGGTGGATACGCCAGATGGATTAATGGTGCCCGTCGTGTGCAACGCTGATCAAAAATCTTTGATTGAGATTGCCAAGGAAATGGCAGAGCTTGGCAAGAAAGCGCAAACCAAGAAGCTTAAGCGTGACGAGATGACCGGTGGCTGCTTCACCATTTCGAGCCTAGGCTCGATTGGTGGCACAGCGTTTACGCCGATCGTTAATGCGCCGGAAGTGGCAATTTTGGGCGTATCGAAAGCACAGATGAAACCGGTGTGGGATGGCAGCGCCTTCCAGCCGCGTTTGATGATGCCGCTATCGCTCTCCTATGATCACCGGGCGATTAACGGTGCGGATGCAGCGCGCTTTACCGCCTTCCTGGCGGGCGCGCTGACGGATATTCGGCGGTTGTTGCTGTAACGGATGCTTTAGCAGCATTAGTAACGCACCCAAACACTAACGACGCTTATAGGCGACGTTAGTGTTTAAATAAAGATACTTCACGTTACTGGCGTTTAATCGCTTTTACGCCAGGGTAACTAACCTGCCCCTCAAGCTCATCTTCAATTACTAGCAAACGATTGTACTTGGCCACTCGGTCGGAACGGCAGAGTGAGCCAGTTTTAATTTGCTCTGCACAGGTGCCCACTGCTAGATCAGCAATGGTAGTGTCTTCAGTTTCCCCGGAACGGTGTGAAATAACGGCGGTAAATCCAGCCTCCTGAGCCATTCGAATGGCGTCTAGTGTTTCACTAAGCGGGCCAATCTGATTAAACTTGATCAAGATCGAATTACCAATTTGCTCATCAATGCCATGCTTGAGCAGCGTGGTGTTAGTGACGAATAGGTCATCGCCTACCAGTTGAACGCGATCACCCAACTTATCCGTCAGTGCTTTCCAGCCCGGCCAGTCAGTCTTGTCCATACCATCCTCAATCGAGACGATGGGGTATTCATCGCATAGGTTGGCAAGATAGCCGATGAAGCCAGCTGCATCATACGACTTCCCTTCCCCTGCCAACACAAAATGGTCATCTTTGTAGAATTCGCTAGAGGCGCAGTCCAGCGCCAGAGGCAACCTAATGTGTAGCCGGCGTCCACCACCGCTTGCTTGATAGCTGCCAGAGCCTCGGCGTTGGACGCCAGGTTGGGGGCAAAGCCACCTTCGTCGCCCACGGAGGTGGAGAAACCACGGGCGGAAAACACGTGTTTCAAGGTGTGGAAAATTTCCGCACCTATACGCAGGCCTTCGCGAAAACTCTTCGCTCCCACCGGCTGTACAATGAACTCTTGAATATCTACATTGTTGTCGGCATGTTCGCCGCCATTCAGGGTATTCATCATCGGCACAGGCATCATAAACTGTCCTGGCTGACCATAAAGCTCAGCGATGTGCGCGTAGAGCGGTATTTGCTTACCTTTTGCAGCAGCCTTGGCGGCGGCTAGCGCGACCGCTAAGATCGCATTGGCTCCCAGCTTCGCTTTATTAGCTGTGTCATCCAGTGCCACCATGGCTTCATCTAGGCTGCGCTGATCGCCAGCATCTAACCCTAGCAGGCAATCACGTATGGGGCCGTTTATAGCATTTACTGCTTTAAGTACGCCCTTGCCCAGGTAGCGCGTCTTATCGCCATCGCGCAACTCCAGCGCCTCACCCGAACCGGTAGACGCTCCGCTGGGGGAGAAGGCCTCGCCGACGATTCCATTTTCCAAGCTCACTTTCGCCATTGCCGTGGGGTTACCACGCGAATCCAATACTTCCAGTGCTGATACGTTAACAATGTTGAGCATTCAGTGCCTTACTTGTTGTTATGTCACTAAATGCAGTGAGTTATTAACGCGAGACGTCAATAACTCCAAGTTAAAAACTATAGAGTAATTAAAAAAGTCGCTAATAATGAATCATTAACGAGTAGCGAAGAGGTAGGGATTAACTCTGCGCGGACTTACCACCCAGAATAGCCTTTAAGTCAATATCCTCCCCTTTTGAAGAGAGATCCAGCAGGGCCTCTAAACTGTAAAGATGGTCATGCACGCACTGCCTGGCCTCTTCGGCATCACCATTAGCAAGATGTACCAACAGCGTTGCATGGTCGCCTTCCAAATAGCACGAAGCCAGCGTTGGCCGCTTATACAAAGCGATCACGATAGAGGTGCGTAAAATCAGATCCGTCAGCATAGTACCGAGGATATGGTTGGAAGCATGCTCGGCAAGAAGATGGTGAATTGTCAGCGAGTGCTCGATGCGCGCTGACTCATCTTTCCTGGCATAGGCCTGTTTTTCATCTTCTACTTGCGCGTGCAGTGTGGCCAAGGTTTTGGCGTCCAGTTTCCCAGCTTGCAGCGCCACTATCTCGCCCTCAATTAACCTGCGCGCTGAAAACGTCTCGCGTGTTTCTTCGACAGAGGGAGCGCGAACGCGCGCGACTTGATTAGGGCTTTGATTGATGACGTGCTCTGCCGCAAGCCGTGTGAGCGCCTTGCGTACTACCGTGCGGCTAACGCCGAACACTTCGCCCAGGGTGAGTTCTGGCAATTTAGTATTCGGCGGCAGACGCTGCATCAATACCGCGTTACGAATATGCTCAACGATCATTTGATCGTTATACCCACCTCGTTTGGAAGTGTTCAAAGGTTTATTGTGCCAGCCGAGGCTCATGTTGCCTTTCTCCAAGTGATCCTCATCAAACTTTCGCAAAGTTACCTCGGCCACTATAACAGCACACTGTTTTAGCTTCCTAAAAACGCGTTTCTTACGGGTCCCTTGATTAACGTGATGAGTGCACGCCAGATAAGGCAAAAATATCCGAAAAAGCGGATTTCACATGTAGTGAATGAGTATTTTGATCGGACTCGAACTAGAGGCTAATTTCAACACAGTATGGGCAAGTGCAATTGTTAAACAGAGGTTTTTTTAGCCTCGCTGGTGTTTAGCCTTTACATCCAAAATCTTTAGGGTATTAGTGCCGCCATGGGCATTCATATGATCGCCACGGGTAAGAATGACGTGATCATCTGGAGCAGCTATCCCGTGGGTAACCAGCACTTCCAGTGCCCGATCATTAAGCTCTTCCGCTTTCATTTTGCTGGTATCAAACGCTAGGGAGACTACGCCACGATATAGCGCCATACGTCGTTGGGCAATCTCGCTATGCGCCAGACCAACGATGGGCAAACCAGAGTGGATACGCGAGGCAATCAGCGCCGTGAAACCGCTCGACGTCATACAGGCAATTGCGGCCACGCCTTCTAAATGATTGGCGGCATACATGGCAGAGAGCGCAATGGTTTCGTCAACTTTTGAGAAACCTTGATGAATGCGGTGACCGGACTCTTGAGCACTGCGCTCGCGCTCGGCCCCCAGGCATACCCGGTTCATTGCTTCGATGGTTTCGACAGGAAAATCACCCGCGGCAGTTTCAGCGGAGAGCATCACCGCGTCGGTGCCATCTAGCACCGCATTGGCCACATCGAACACCTCGGCGCGTGTGGGCAGCGGCGAACTGATCATCGTCTCCATCATCTGGGTGGCGGTAATAACGGCACGGTTGAGGCTGCGTGCGCGCTTGATTAAGCGTTTTTGCACACCAATCAGCTGGGCATCACCGATCTCTACCCCTAGGTCGCCCCGCGCCACCATGACTGCTTCGGAAGCGCTGATAATGCCGTCTAAGGTTGCGTCATCAGCCACCGCTTCAGCACGCTCTACCTTAGCGATAAGGCCAATTTCCTTGCCTGCCTCACCCAACAGTTCACGCGCTTCCTGCATATCAGCAGCACTGCGTGGAAAAGAGACCGCCAAGTAGTCCACTCCGATCTCGACGGCGGTCTTGAGGTCTTGTTTATCCTTGTCGGTGAGCGTGGCTGCTGATAACCCGCCCCCCTGCTTGTTAATGCCTTTATTGTTGGATAGCTTGCCACCCACGATTACGCGGGTGAGGACTTCTTTACCCCGAATGGCGCTGACTTCGAGCACCAGACGGCCATCGTCTAACAGTAGGCGATCACCGACGCTGACATCATCCGCCAGCGTCTTATAATCACAGCCAACGCGGGTGGCATCCCCTGCATCGCCATCCAGTAGCATGTCGAGTACGAAAGGCTGCCCCACCTCAAGCACCACTGCGCCATCTTTAAAGCGCGCAATGCGAATTTTAGGGCCTTGCAAATCGGCTAGCGCGGCGACGCTTCTACCTAAGCGCTGGGCAATCTTACGTACTTCGCTTAGGCGGCGGCGGTGATCAGCCGCTGACCCATGCGAGAAATTGAGCCGAACAACATCCACGCCTGCCCGCAGCATCGCTTCGAGCACGCCAACACGGTCGCTAGCGGGGCCTAACGTAGCCACAATTTTTGTGCGGCGAATGGAGGTATACACGGTAGGTTTCATGGCTGTCTCGGGAGAATAAGAATGGCTCGAAAATCGTTGACGTTCGTGCGGGTTGGCCCGGTCACAATCAGGTCGTCAAGAGCTTCGAAAAAGCTGTAGGCATCATTGCGAGCAAGGTAGTCCCGCGCTGACAGTTGTAAAGACTCGGCGCGTTTCCAACACTCTGGGCCGATTAACGCACCCGCGTTATCCTCCGACCCATCGATACCGTCGGTGTCGATGGCCAAGGCGTAAATACCCTCTGCACCTTTGAAGGTATCGAAAAGCCCCAGTAGATACTCGACGTTACGCCCACCACGTCCGTCGCCTTTTACGCTAACGCTGGTCTCGCCACCGGAGAGCACCAATAAGGGGCGGGTAATTTCATCTTGCAATTTGATCGCCATGCGCGCTTGAGCGGTGCCTAAATCACGCGCCTCGCCTTCTAAATCATCGCCCAAAACCCTGACATCGATTCCACTTTCGCCAACACTTTCTTCAGCACTGCGCCGTGCAGCGTCTAGCGCATCGCAGGCGCGGGCGAGGATGATATGTTGGTCAAGGGCATACTCAGGGCTACCGGGTTGTGGCGCGTGATGGTCAGACAGAAGATGCTGACGCACGTTATCGGGCACGTCGATCTGGTGACGTTCAAGAATTGTTAGCGCATCACGCGGCGTGGAGTTATCCGGCAGCGTAGGGCCTGAGGCAATTAACGACGCTTCATCGCCCGGCACATCTGAAATAAGGTATGTCACCACGCGGGCTGGGTGTGCACAGGCTGCTAAACGGCCGCCCTTAATCGCGGATAGATGACGACGCACCGTATTGATTTCACGAATCGTCGCACCGCAGCGAAGTAGCGTTTTGTTAAGTGCTTGCTTATCTTTTAGGCTAATCCCATCGGCGGGCAGCGACATTAGTGCAGAGCCCCCACCGGAAATTAACGCAATCACCTGGTCATCTTCACCCAGGTCTTTAACGACTTCTAACATACGTTTTGCGGCCTGCTCACCCAATGCATCGGGCATTGGGTGAGACGCTTCCAGTACTTCAATATGTTGGCAGGCGGCACCGTGCTGATAGCGGGTGACCACCAACCCTTCCAAGTCAGTTGACTCGCCAGATGACTGCGATTCCCATGCCAACTCCAACGCACGCGCCATCGCCGCGGCGGCTTTACCAGCACCCACGACAATGGTGCGGCCAGCCGGCTTTTCAGGCAATTGGTCGGGTAGCAAGCAGTCGGGATGAACCGCAGCGATCGCCTTTTCGGCTAAACGCATCAGCCACTGGCGCGAGTCTTCTTCACTGGTAAAGGGGGCTAAGCGAAAAGGGGCATTCATCGGCAGACTCCTCAGGCAAGAGCCAGGGCAAAGAAGAAAAATAAGGGGAAAAAGCCGGTGGCAGAAAAATGGCAGAGGGGAACTGCCACCGGGTAAAAACCAATGTCTCACATGCAATCATAGCGACGGGCTATGAACCAAGGCCCACCAATACTCGATAACGCCGATTAAGAATTACTCGCCTACCTCGTGATCTGCTAATTTTTCCAGCGCACGTAGAATACCGGCGTGATCCCAATCAGCACCGCCGTTAGCAGCGCACGCTTGGAATAGCTGCTGCGCATTGGCGGTACCTGGCAGAGAAAGGTTCAGGCTACGAGCGCCTTCCAGTGCTAGGTTAAGATCTTTTTGATGCAGGCGAATGCGGAAGCCCGGATCAAAGGTACGCTTGATCATGCGCTCGCCATGCACATCAAGAATCTTCGACTGGGCAAGGCCTCCCAGCAGCGATTCGCGCACTTTGACGACATCCGCACCGGCTTTAGAGGCGAACAACAGCCCTTCGGCGACGGCTTCAATGGTCAGTGCAACAACGATCTGGTTGGCGACTTTACAGGTCTGGCCTGCACCGTGACCGCCAATGTGGGTAATGGTCTTGCCCACTACTTCCAGCAGCGGTGTCGCGCGCTCGAAGCCTTTATCGGTCGCGCCAACCATAATGGTGAGCGCAGCATTGATAGCACCACCTTCACCACCGGACACCGGGGCATCCACATACTCACCGCCAGCGTCGGTAATGCGCTTGGCAAACGCCTGGGTCTGCATCGGCGCAATGGAACTCATGTCAATAACCAAGGTGCCCGGCTTGAGACCTTCAATGACGCCGTCTTCACCGAACAGTACGGTTTCCACGTCAGAGGTGTCTGGCACCATGGTGATAATAACGTCAGCGGCTTGGGCAACTTCTTTCGGGCCGGTTACTTCTTGCATGCCTTTTTCGGCAAGCTCGGCATCCAGCGTGCCACGCTTCACGGTCACCAATGAGTGGCCCGCATCGAGCAGATGGCCAGCCATAGGGCGACCCATAATGCCTAAACCAATAAAACCTATCTTGCTCATCGTTTTTCTCCTTCACTCTTATTCTGCACAAACAGGTGCTTCACAAATGGATTCAGCACAAGCAGGCTCAGCACAAACCAGCTCGGTACTTATTTATGCGCTCAGTATGCTTAACGTACGCTATCCAACCAGCCCAGCCCATGTGTCGTTCCCGCTTTGGGCTTGTATTCGCAGCCAATCCAGCCGACGTAACCCAGGCGCTCAAGGTGCGCAAAAAGGAAGGGGTAGTTGATTTCGCCGGTGCCCGGCTCATGACGACCCGGATTATCCGCCAACTGCACGTGAGCAATACGCGCCAAATGCTTTTCGATGGTGGGCGCTAGATCCCCTTCCATGATTTGCATGTGGTAGATGTCGTATTGCAGCTTCAGGTTGTCGCTGCCCACTTCATCGAACAGGGCCAGCGCCTGCTCAGTGCGATTGAGGAAAAAGCCAGGAATATCGCGGGTATTGATCGGCTCAGCGATCAGCAGGATGCCAGCAGTCTTAAGCTTTTCAGCGGCAAAGCGCAGGTTCTCTACCACCGTTTTGCGAGCTTCATCGTCACTGACACCGTCAGGCTGAATGCCGACCAAGCAGTTGACTTGCTTGTTGCCCAGCACGTGAGCGTACTCAATTGCCTTACCAACACCGGCGCGGAACTCCTCAACGCGGTTCGGGTGACAGGCAATGCCACGCTCACCGGCGCCCCAGTCGCCTGCGGGCAAGTTGAACAGCACTTGGCTCAGGCCGTTGGTATCCAGGCGCTGTTTGATTTCCGCCGCCGTGTAGTCATAGGGGAAAAGGTATTCGACACCCTTGAAGCCAGCGTCGGCAGCGGCTTTAAAACGATCAAGAAAGTCCACTTCGGTGAACAACATACTGAGATTTGCAGCAAACTTGGACATGCAGGTCTCCTTAATTGTTATGCAGGACTAGCGAACAGGAGGGGCGGTAGACCCTTAAGACACCCTGGCTTGGCAAATACCCTGGCGTTGAACACGTCGCGGCCAGGGCATCACTTAGGTCAGGCTGGCAATTGAACTCGGCGCATCGGTCACGTTTTCGGCCAGTTCTTCAAACTCATTGACCCCGTCAAGATCCGTTCCCATTGAGATATTAGTCACACGCTCAAGGATGATCTCCACGACCACCGGCACGCGGTGTTGACGCATCAGCACTCGGGCCTGCTCAAGCGCTGGCGCGATATCTTCCGGCTTGGTTACGCGCAATGCTTTACAGCCCAGCCCTTCAGCAACGGACACATGGTCAACGCCGTACTCGGCGAGTGCCGCTTCTTCATCGGTATAGTTGATGTTCTTGAACGACAGCTGCACGCAGTAATCCATATCGAAACCGCGCTGGGCCTGACGAATCAGCCCAAGATAGGAGTTATTCACCAGCACATGGATATAGGGCAGGTTGAATTGTGCGCCCACTGCCAGCTCTTCGATCATGAACTGGAAGTCATAATCACCGGAAAGCGCGACGACCTCGGCCTCAGGGTCAGCGCGGCACACGCCCAATGCAGCAGGGATGGTCCAGCCTAACGGGCCAGCTTGGCCACAGTTGATCCAGTGGCGAGGCTTGTAAACGTGCAGGAACTGGGCTCCAGCAATTTGGGAAAGCCCAATGGTGCTGATGTAGCGCGCATTTTTACCGAACACTTTGTTCATTTCCTCGTAAACACGCTGGGGTTTCACCGGCACGTTATCGAAGTGGGTTTTGCGCAACAGAGTACGTTTACGCTCCTGACACTCTTCGACCCATGCACTGCGGTTCTTAAGCTTACCGGCGGCTTTCATTTCGCGAGCTACTTCAAGGAACAGCTCAAGCGCCAGCTTGGCGTCTGAAACGATGCCGTAGTCAGGCCCGAAAATACGCCCTATCTGGGTGGGTTCGATATCAACGTGTACAAATTTTCTATCTTTTGTATACGTTTCCACATTACCGGTATGGCGGTTGGCCCACCGGTTACCTATCCCCATCACGAAATCCGAGGCGAGCATGGTGGCGTTGCCATAGCGGTGAGAGGTTTGCAGCCCCACCATACCGGCCATCAGCGGATGGTCGTCCGGAATCGTGCCCCAGCCCATCAGCGTCGGAATGACCGGCACGCCGGTTAGCTCAGCAAACTCAACCAGCTGCTCGGAAGCATCCGCATTGATAATGCCGCCACCCGCTACTAATAGCGGCTTTTCAGCTTCGTTGAGCATCGCCAGCGCTTTTTCAATTTGGCCGCGCGACGCTGATGGCTTATAGGCCGGGAGTGACTCGTAAGTGTCCGGATCAAATTCGATTTCGCTCATCTGAACGTCGATCGGCAGATCAATTAACACCGGGCCGGGGCGGCTGGAGCGCATGAGCTGGAAAGCTTTCTGGAAAGCCCCCGGTACTTGGGCAGGCTCCATCACCGTAACGGCCCATTTGGTCACAGTGCCAGCAATAGCCTGAATATCGACGGCCTGGAAATCTTCTTTATGCATCTTGGCACGCGGTGCTTGCCCAGTGATGCATAAAATCGGGATGGAGTCGGCGCTGGCGGAATATAGCCCGGTAATCATGTCAGTGCCCGCAGGACCAGACGTACCGATACATACTCCAATATTGCCTGCGATGGTGCGGGTATACCCTTCAGCCATGTGCGACGCACCTTCGACGTGCCGAGCCAGCACGTGGTCGACGCCACCTACTTTACGCATTGCTGCGTAAAAGGGGTTTATCGCGGCGCCCGGAACACCAAAGGCAACATCAACACCTTCTTTTTTCAGGACGTGAATGGCAGCTTCTGCAGCAGTCATTTTAGCCATTACAATTACTCCTCAACAATCGAATACTATTTTTGTATTCATTTTAGTATTTGTTCTTGTATTCAAAATATGCGCCCAACGAAACGCTGTCAATAATTTATGGAAATATTTTCCATAAATTATATTAAAACAATAACAATCAATATAAATCAGATACTTGAATTAAAAATTCATCAGAACTAGCAAAACTAAGGAGGAAAAACTATTGAGCAGAATTATTAGGCACACCAGATGGACCGGCAGCTTGGCTACCAGTCCGGGGATCAACAGCTGTTTACAGGGATTAGCGCGTCAGTCGATTTTTACCTTGATGGCTAAGGGGTATTCCAGGCAGTTATTACCTTCTCCGCCACGGTCCACCACCAAAAATCGCCCTTTCCGTTCTAGAACCGATTGGATCGCATGCCAGGTACCGGCATGATAGTTGACGCCTTGGTGTCCATCAGTCACAAAAACTCTTACGTCTTGGCTATCAATAGCTTCGCCCTTTGGTGCCACCACCACCAAAAAACGCTCTTCATGCAGCGGCATAAAGGCTTGACTGCCGAGCGGATGGCATTCGAGAAAATCCAGCGCCAGTGGCATCTCAACCGGTTGACTGACAAAGATATTGATCAGCGCTCGGGCGTCTTGACCCAAGGTTTCCACCCGCGCAAGGTCGTGGTAGCGACGCGTACGTCCGGCATTAATAGGAAAGTAATCCGCCGTTCTCGTATCAATCACGTCCCCATAGGGCGCAAAGGCCTCGGGTGTTAAAGGCTGTGCTCTCAATTCCAGCATGGCTGGCTCCTAAATTTCTTATTAACCGCTTGGCCATGTAACGCCTTAGCGCGGGCCAACGCCGCCTAGCTTCATGTGGCGATTAACGTCTTTATAAAGCAGATAGCGGAACGGCCCCGGGCCACCGGCATAGCACGCCTGGGGGCAGAAGGCACGCAGCCACATGAAGTCGCCTGCCTCAACTTCTACCCAATTCTGGTTTAGGTGATAAACCGCCTTACCTTCTAAGACGTAAAGCCCATGCTCCATAACGTGTGTTTCATCAAACGGGATCACGGCGCCCGGCTGGAAAGTCACAATATTGACATGCATGTCATGGCGGATATCGGCAGGGTCGACAAAACGCGTAGTGACCCACTTTTCATCGGTGCCCGGCATCGCCATTGGCTCGATATCGTTCTCATTGGTCACGAAGGGTTCTGGCACGTCGATGCCTTCCACCTGCTCGTAGGCTTTGCGCACCCAGTGAAAACGCACCGGTGCGTCAGACAGGTTATGCGCTTCCCAGCGGGTTCCCGGGGGTAAAAAGGCATAACCGCCAGGCTCCATCACGTGCTTCTCGCCTTTCAGGGTCAGCGTTAGCTCGCCTTCCACGATGAACAGCACGCCTTCCGCTGCGGGGTCGGGCTCTGGCTTCTCACTGCCGCCACCGGGGGAGACTTCCATAATGTATTGGGAAAACGTTTCGGCAAACCCCGACAGTGGCCGTGACAACACCCACAGCCGCGTGTTTTCCCAGAACGGTAGGTTACTGGTCACGATGTCACGCATGACCCCTTTGGGTATCACTGCGTAGGCTTCGGTAAATACGGCGCGATCCGCCACTAGTTGTGTTTGTGCCGGATGCCCCCCTTGCGGAGCGTAATAATTGCGCTTAGTCATCATCTTTCCTTTCAATATTGCCATAATTTTATATTTTTAATTTTTTTCTTTAATAAATAGATATTTATTATTAACCGTAACCCAACATAGCGGAAATAGTTGCGGCAGCTTCAGCTACTTGGCCCTTTAATTGATCACGCTTCTCAGGAGGGACTTCATGTACTGGAACCATAATGCTAATAACCCCCTCCATAGAACCGTCATAGTTATAGAGGGGATAAACGACTGAAGAGATACCGAAATGATAATAAGAGTCAGCTATGACATAGCCGCGCTGCCGGTCTTCTTGCACTAAGTTCCAGAGATCATCACGGCTGGCAGGAGAACCCAGCTCCTTATTTAAAAGGTGGTCTGATGGATAAAGAGTTTCGAACTCCTTCTGGGATAGGTCGGCAAGCAGCATTCGCCCCAAAGAAGTACAGTGCAACGGCAAACGGGTTCCGACACTGACACGGCGAATAGTCGCGTTCGACGCTCCGACCCTCGCCACGTAGACTGCATCACGGCCATCGCGAATGGCGATATGGCTTGAACAACCGGTCTGATCACACAAAGACTCAATAACAGGCTGCCCAACCTGCACTACATCCAGCGAAGCAACGTATTCAAAACCTAGACGCAAAACATTTACACCGAGGGAATATAAACCCGTGACCGGGTTATGACGTAAAAACCCCATGTGCTCTAAAGTTTGTACCGCTCGATGCGAGGTTGCTTGTGGATAACCAACTCGCTTAACAAGCTCGGAAAAACTCATTTCTCGATGATGACGATTGAGCTCCATTAAGATCATTAGCCCTCGTTCAAGCGCGGGTATTAGCCGTTGTTCTTTGTCCTTTCTCCTCATGGCTAGTTACTCCCTTCATGACTAGCGGGATGGTGTTCAGCCCAATGACGGGCAATATCAACGCGCCGGGTTACCCAGACGCGATCATGGGTTTCGATGTGATCAAGAAAACGCTGCAGCGCGCGGAAACGGCCGGGGCGGCCAATCAGCCGGCAGTGTAAGCCGATGGAGAGCATTTTCGGCGCTTCATCGCCTTCGGCATATAAGACATCGAAGGCATCACGCAGATAATTAAAGAAGTGATCAGCAGTATTAAAGCCCTGGGGCGAAGCAAAACGCATGTCGTTGGAGTCGAGCGTATAAGGCACAACCAGATGGGTGTGGCTATCACCCTGGCTATCCTGGCCCTGCACCCATAACGGCAGGTCATCGCCGTAATAGTCGCTGTCATACAGAAAGCTACCTTGTTCTAGCAACAATCGACGTGTGTTGGGGCTATCGCGGCCTGTATACCAGCCCAATGGTTTTTCACAATAAAGCTTCTGGAATACCTCAATAGCGCGCTGCATGTGGTTCCGCTCTACTGCTTCCGGCACTTCTTGATAGTTAATCCAGCGATAGCCATGGCAAGCGATCTCGTGGCCCAGCTCCTTGAACGCATGGGCAACCTCTGGGTTACGCTCCAAGGCCATAGCCACACCGAAAATAGTCAGTGGCAGGCCACGCCGTTCGAATTCACGCAAAATACGCCAAACACCACTCCGCGAACCGTACTCATAGATAGACTCCATGCTCAGGTGACGGTCGGGGAAGGCGGGAGCGCCCAGGATTTCGGAAAGGAACTGCTCGGAGCCAGCATCTCCGTGTAGTACTGAGTTCTCCCCTCCCTCTTCGTAATTCAGCACAAATTGAACGGCAATTTTCGCATTGCCGGGCCAGTTAGCATGAGGAGGATTTCGGCCATAGCCGACCAGATCACGAGGGTAATCGGGCGAATACATGGTGTAAGTCCCTTGTTGAAGACAGCATCCCGGCATGAAACCGGAACATTACCTTTATTTTTGTATACAACAACAAGATAAACTGTACTCATGTTTGGCGCAAGCGCTTAGGAAAACCTTCGCAACGGCATGCATTTTATAGCCGCTACTGTGCTTATTTTTAAGTTGTTATACCGAATATTTGGTGTAGATCAGGCGCAAACGCTTCCTCCTCTAGGAAAGAGAGCGATGACTCAATCTCATTTAAATGATGCAGCATGAACGCTTTGGCTTTTTCTCCCTCACCTGCGGCCAAGTAATCAATCAGGTCTTCATGATCATGGGACTCACACCCTAGGTTCCCCGCACTTCCGTAGACGGCAAGAATTAAAGATGAACGTGAACAAAGTTGGCCAACAAAAGCAGCCAGGGTAGCGTTGCCCGAAAGCTGCGCTAGGCGTTCATGAAAGGCCGCTGACAACTTGATAGCCGAACTTCGCTCTCCGGCGTTTAGTGCCTGATGTTCATGCTTAGCCATCTCACGTAGCTCGGTGACATCCTGTGGGGTAGTATGCAGCGCCGCCTCAGGCATCAAGCCACACTCCACCATTTTGCGAGCGGCAAAAACATCGCGTGCTTCTGCGGCCGTAGGCCGAGTGACGCTAGCCCCACGCCGCGGGGTAATTGTGACCAGCTGTTCCATCGCTAGGCGTTGCAGAATTGTGCGTATGCCCGTTCGACTAATGTTAAACACTTCCGTTAGGGCATCCTCTCGCAGCCTAGCGCCTGGGTGCAGCTGCTGTTTGATAATGGCGTCACTAATAGACCGGTAAATGACCTCATGTCGCTCAGCGCCATCAACGTTTTTACCTAAACGCTTGGGATACGCCTTCCCTATGCCACTTACACTCATTTCTTGTCCCACGATAGATACACCTTGTATGCCTAATCTTTGCACTATTGTATACGTAATAAGTAATTACTTTCACCGCACGAAACACAATCATACAAACAGCCCATAAAAAAACCCACAGCCCGCCATTAGGCGGGCTGTGGGCGTCAATACGACGAATAAGTTACAGCTAAATGGCTACTCCGACCAGGCTTGAATCACTGCCCGCTCTTCGTCTGTCATATTGGTCATGTTACCAAGCGGCATGTAACCACTTTGCACCACTTGCTGCGTGCGCTCTTTCTGCAGCAGGATTTGCTCCATATTGTCGTACACCACGCCAGCAGGAGGGGATGAGAAACCGGGCTGTGTGGGCGACTGTGAGTGACATGCCACACAGCGCTGATTGATCAGCGCTGTTACTTCGGTGATATCCGGGGTATCACTTTCCATCTGTGCGCTAGAAGATGCGGTTTGAGCAGGCATCGCCACCCAAAATGCCATCAGAATAAGCGCCACACCGACTACCGGATAAGCTGGCTGTATTTTCCCCTGATGCATCAGAACGAAGTATTGACGAATCAGTGCACCGGCAAAGATGAACAGTGTCATCAGCACCCAAGCGTGCTCATGGGAATAAGCAAAAGAGTAGTGGTTGCTGATCATCAGCAATACGACAGGCAAGGTGAAATAAGTGTTATGAACCGAACGCTGCTTACCACGCTTACCATCAAGGGGATTAGGTGTTTCACCAGCCTTCATCGCTTTTACCATGCGACGCTGACCAGGAATAATCCAAAAGAACACGTTCGCCGACATTGCAGTAGCCATCACCGCCCCGGTGAGCAGAAAAGCCGCGCGCCCCGAGAACATCTGAGTACTCAAGTAGGCAACAACAATCATCATAATCGCCACGCCGATACTCAAGAGACCATCACGCTCCATATTCGGGCTGATGCGCTTACACATCTCGTTATAAACGATCCAACCTAGTAGCAGGAAAGCCAGTGCCAGGATATTGGCTTGCCAACCTGCAAGATTTGCTGCCCACTCCCAGTTACTGTTGGAGTTCACCAGATAGAAACCTGGATTGACCATATACAAAATAATGAACAAGGCAAAACCGGACAGCCAGGTAGTGTAGGACTTCCAGAATGACCAGTGCAGATCATCCGGTAGCTTTTCCGGGCTAGTGGCGTACTTCTGGTTATGGTAGAAACCTCCACCGTGTACGGCCCACATTTCACCAAACACCCCTTTTTTACGGCAAGTTTCGTCTTTAGGTGTCTTAAGCCCGTTATCCAGCATTACAAAGTAGATAGACTCGCCTATCCAGGCGATAGCAGCGATGACGTGTAGCCAGCGCAGCATAAAGTTTCCAAATTCAATTAGGTAAGCCTGCATGGGGTACCTCGCCTCGTATGGTTGTTGTAGGGCGGCTATTACGCGTTGACGCGATCTTTACTTAGCGAATTATTTCAGCTACCGCGGTAAGTCGAGTATGCATAGGGAGAAAGCAATAACGGCACATGATAGTGCTGCGTTGTATCATTCACCCCAAAGCGAAGTGGGATGATGTTCAAAAAGCTTGGCTCTTGCCCTTCAATCCCCTGACGCTTCAGGTAAGCGCCGGCATAAAACAGCAATTCATATTCACCCGTTACTAGCTCTCCTTCTTCAAGTATCGGAGCATCACAACGACCGTCATCATTGGTCTTAACTATCTTAAGAAGCTGGCGCAGACCTCCTCCTAAACGATAAACCTCGATTTTCATTCCTTCCCCAGGGCAGCCCTGTGCTGTATCCAGTACATGGGTGGTAAGTTTTCCCATTACCTTTCTCCTATGATTATTTCATGAAGCCATTATCGATGGCTTATCATTAGCAACGCAGCATTAGCACATACTAAAATTACGAAACACAAATTGTGTCAACATTTTTAACTTTTTACTGAACACATTTCAAAGATTTTTTGTATACATTTAAAATTTAGACTGCATGTGCTTCCTCATACTACTTTAGTAGCCATGGTTAATTAGAAAGCCGCTTGAAATTTCAAATTATCAATAAGCAAATCAAAATTAATATATCAATACAACTAATTGTAATTAAAAATATAATTTTTAAAAATCAAGCTCAGTTATGGGAAGTTATTGATATGGATTCTTGGGTAGAGACCCAACGAATCGTCATATAAATAGTGAAGGGAATAGATGGTAGCTGCCAAATTTGTTTATTTTCTGATATTTTTTTGTGTACAGTGAATGCAATCAATATCAACAATCATTAAATTATTTTGAATACAATAACAATGGAGAGCTTTCATGAATGCCCCCACAGCCTCTTCCGACCATCGGAAACGCTTGAGCGAAAAGAACACCTCCCTCTTTGATTTTTATGGAAAACCTCGATTTTTAAAGGTTCTTCCTCTATCCCTTCAGCATCTACTGGCGATGATAGCTGGCGTGATTACTCCACCTATTATTGTTGCTGGTGTAGTGGGTGCGAGCATCGATGAAAAATTACTGCTAATTCAGATTGCAGTTTTGGCATCGGGGGTGTGTACCGTTTTCCACCTTTATGGCGTCTGGAAATTCGGCGCGCGTTTACCTGCGATTTTTGGCGTGGGCTTTGCTTATGTACCGACCTTGGTCGCCGTAGGGGCTCAGTATGGAATTGAAGGGATTCTTGGCGCCCAGTTGATTGGCGGCATGACCATGATCGTGGTGGGCTATTTCATCCAGTACATTCGTCACCTCTTTCCACCAGTAGTTGCCGGGACCGTAGTATTGGTTATCGGCCTATCGCTTTACGATATCGCCATCCGCTATATGGCGGGCAGTGGCAATGTAAACGCACCGAATTTTGGTGACCCCATTAACTGGGCTGTTGCAATGGTGACGTTACTCACCGTATTGATCGCCGCTCAATTTGGTAAAGGAGTCATCAAACTTTCAGCAATTATCGTAGGCATCGTTGTGGGATACCTGCTTTCACTAGCTCTTGGTATGGTTAGTTTTAATAATGTGGCCAATGCATCTTGGCTCGCTGTACCTAAAATTATGCCCTTTGAAATGGAGTTTCATGCTGCCGCTATCGCTTCAATGGTCGTCATCTGCGTTATTAACTCTGTACAAACCATCGGCGATTTGTCAGCAACGACGGTAGGCGGCATGAACCGAGAACTAAAAACCAAGGAACTGACGGGAGGCTTGCTGGGCAACGGTTTGACCACCACCATTAGCGCCTTCTTCGGTGCATTGCCTACATCTACGTTTAGCCAGAACGTTGGCATTGTCGCCATGACCAAAGTCATTAGCCGTTATGTGCTGGCGCTGGCTGGGATTTTTATGATTCTAGCAGGCCTTAGCCCTAAATTTGGGGCTATCATGACCACCATTCCCTACCCTGTGTTGGGCGGTGCGACAATTACCGTTTTCGGCATGATTACCATGACCGGCATTCAGTTACTGGTAAAAGATGAAATGTCTGCTCGTAACATGACGATTGTTGGCCTTGCACTAGCACTCAGTTTAGGCATCGCATCGGTACCGTCCGCCATAGAGCAATTCCCAGCAATGCTAAGAGACCTGATTGGCGGAGCTCCAATTGTGGTCGCTGCGATCGCGGCGTTCACACTCAACATCGTACTCCCTAAAAAGTCGCTTTCTGATGAAGCTAAAGAACGCGAAGAAATTGCCAAGGCAGATGAAGAAGCGGCTAAAGCGGAGTGCAGCAAGCTGAACCAAAAGCTTTCTACTAATCAAGGCAATGTCCATTAAGCAACGTGACATAAACCTTGGGTAAGAGATTATGACAAGTGACGTGGCGACTTAATCAGTGTCTACAACTGTCCATAAGCATGCAATAGAACTGCTGCATAAGCTGGCAGTTCTATTTTGCGTTTATGGGCATTACTCCAACGGTTAACCTAGGAATACCGATGCGGCTACTAGATAATATGACGTTAAGAATGAGCTGGACGCTAGTGCTACTCTCGTTCTTACTTATGCTTCTTGTGCTCAGTGGCACAGGGCTTTATGCCGTCAATCACAGCCAAAAAAGCCTTGAACAGTTCACTAACGTCAATGTTAACCAGCAGTCTAGTCTCAATCGAACTAACTCTACGCTACAAGACGCACGTCTGGGTATGGCACGTCTCTATGAAGAGTTAACTGAGCCGCAAACAGCGCTGAGCGATGGAGAGAGGCAGGAACGCGCTGCTGAGCTGCATAGCTCGCTTAACAGAGCCCAAGACGTGTTTTCGAATTTTCTCTCACTACCCGCCGATCCTTCCCATGAAACTATCATCTCGCCTATCACCGTAAGCTTCGATGCTCTATTGGATGAACATCTTTTGCAGCAAGTAACCGCTCTGCAGGAAGGCGATGCGACTACTTACCGTGAACAGCGTGATGCCGCTTACCAGGCTTATGCCGCTTTCTATCAAGATGCGATTGGTTTCTTCCATCAAGTAGAAGAAGAAGGTAACGAGCGGCTAGCTAATTTTGATTCTGTCATCAGACTTTCCACTATTACGATCATCACCGTCTTCATTATCGCGCTCATGGTTACCGTGATTGTTTATTGGGGAGTAGGCGCTAATTTGATAAGGCCTATGCACCGAATTACCGAGCATTTCCAGAGCATGGCGGAAGGTGACCTTTCAAGAAACGTGGAAACCCGCGGTCGAAATGAAATCGGTGTGCTTTTCGCCTCTCTGCGTCATATGCAGCAGAGTTTGCACGGCACAGTGACCACCGTTAGGGAAAGCAGTAACCAAGTATTTACTAGCGCCCAGGAAATCGCCAAAAGCAACCAAGACCTTGCGGCGCGCACTGACCGACAGTCCGCCTCATTAACTGAAACCGCATCAAGCATCGAGGAAATGACCTCGACAATGGAGCGAAACAGCGACAACACTATCCAAGCAAGGCAAGTAGCTCGTGAAGCTGCAAACACTGCGGATCAAGGGGGCAGAGTGGTCACTGAGGTCATTAGCCATATGCACAACATCCGCGACAGCTCGCAGAAAATTACCGACATCATCAAGCTGATTGATTCCATTGCTTTCCAAACTAATATTCTCGCGCTCAATGCATCAGTAGAAGCGGCACGCGCTGGAGAACATGGTCGTGGCTTTGCGGTGGTGGCCAGTGAAGTACGCCAGCTAGCTACCCGCAGCGCTAGTGCCTCAACGGATATTCGAAAGCTGATTGAAACATCGGTCAATATGGTTGAAGCCGGCACGCATCAAGCGGATAAAGCAGGCGAAACTATGGCGCGAATAATGGCCTCTGTGACCCAGGTCACCACGTTAATGGACGAGATATCCGTAGCAACCGAAGAGCAACGCGCGGGCATTCGAGAGGTTAATATCGCAGCCAACGATATGGAACAAACCACTCAGCAAAATGCCGCGATGGTCGAACAAGCCAGCACGGCCGCGGTCGAACTTCAGCACGAGGCCGAGCGCCTAACCGCTATCGTCGCCCGGTTTAGGCTTAATGAAGCAACATCGATTATATCGAGGCCCGCTAGCAATACACACCAAAGATACGCATTAACACGTTACTAAAAGTACAAAATCGCTAAAGCCAAAGCCACGTGAGGGATCACGTGGTTTCATTAAAGATAAAGCCTGTACGAAAAGTCGGCGAGCAATGGGTAGGCCAAGGCAAAAATCAAAGAAAATCTGAGTTTGTGGGTTGTAAACGAGATTTTTGGGGCGACCTTTATTCCGCATTATCAAGCTCAGGCATTTCTCGTACAAAGCCTAAACCTCTGGAGCAAGTCTGCATGATACTGGGTATTACATTGCTATATGTGGGCGCTGTTTTGTTCATAAATGGCATCTGGCTGTTGGGTAAAATCAGCAATCAAGAAGTCTCAATCATCAACATACTGGTTGGGCTGCTTAGCTTTATTATAGCCTTGCACTTAATTTTCAAAGACCCTAGTAATACAGTCGATATTAGCGCGGGGGCTTTTACATTGTTGTTTTCAATCACCTATCTATGGATAGGCGTCAACCAATGGTTGAAAACTAATGGAAGGGGATTAGGCTGGTTCTGTCTTTTTGTTAGTATTACCGCCTCGCTCATAGGTGTGCACTCTATCTCCGGCTACGCGACAAGTTTCAAGCTATGGAATACCGCTAACTGGTTTGCATGGTCACTTTTATGGCTCAGCTTCTTTTACCTTTTAGCGCTAGCGAAGCCTATTCAGCGACCCGTAGCAATCTATACCATTTTTTGCGCTATCTTTTCTGGCTGGATTCCGGGCGTAACGATTTTGCTAGGAATTATAAGTACTTGAGGCGAATATAACGCCGTCTGACCAGGCTCAATTGTTAGTCTTAGACTTCCTAACTCAGACTCGCCTTATCAAGGCGCCGTTAAGCAAGTGGCACTCACACTTCGAAATGAATTATCACTGTAAGACTTTAACATCGTGAGGCGTGCTTTCACGGCAGGCATAACGTTTGGCTAAAACGGCACATACCATTAACTGAATTTGATGAAATATCATCAACGGCAACAACGCAGGCCCAATGGCGCTGCCGGCAAACAACACCTGAGCCATAGGAACACCGGTCGCCATGCTCTTCTTGGAAGCGCAGAAAACAACTGTAATTTCATCCTCTTTACTGAAGTTCAGGCAGCGCGCCAGCCAAGTAGTGAGCATCAACACGACCGCTAGCAGCATTGAACAAAGTAGCGCCAATATCACCAAGGTACGAGGGTCTACCGCTTGCCACAACCCCGCTACTACCGACGCGCTGAGCGCCGTATACACCACTAGCAGAATTGAACCTTGGTCAACGACGCTCAACCAACTTCTATTATGATCTATCCAGCTACCAATCCAGGGCCGAAGCAGATGTCCAATAGCGAAGGGGAGGAGCAATTGTAAGCCAATTTTCATGACGGAATCGAGCATAGCGAAACTACTACCTGTGTCATGTGCATCAAGAACGACCTTAAGCAATAGAGGAGTTATGGCGATGCCGATCAAACTGGAGGCCGATGCACTGCAAATCGCAGCGGGTACATTACCCCGTGCTATAGAAGTAAAAGCAATGGCCGACTGCACGGTGCCGGGAAGTATGCACAGAAATAGCATTCCAATATATAAAGGTTGGCCCAGCAAGGGCTCTAACAACGGCCTTAACGCCCACCCAAGAAGAGGAAAAAGCAAGAAGGTAAACGCGAATACCAACAAGTGCAGCCGCCAATGCATAGCTCCCGCCAAAATTGCTTGCCTGGAAAGCTTGGCCCCATGCATGAAAAATAATAAGGCGATGGCCAAAGCCGTTATCCACTCAAAGATGTTCGCCCCTTCGCCCTGCACCGGCATAAACGTGGCCGCCAGCACTATGCCGATGAGAAGCAGAGTAAAGTTATCAAATAACAGTCTTAGACGCGCAATCATTAGGATTAACCTTCATTGGGTTTGTTACAAGCAACATTACCCCATCCCACTCAGTGCGTTTAACGGTAACCAGTCATGAAACATCGCCAAACGGACATCAAGGCTCCAATTAGCAGACTTTCTAATGAGCACGCCTCTACAGCAAATACCCACATCCTTAATGTTTTACACCACTTGCCACGTCCAGTTTATGGAAGCGCCGACTCTCTTCCCAATCAGGCGATCCCCCAATGGCATAGCCATGCCTGGGTTCAGCTTTCTCATGTGGCAACAGGGATCATTCACGTGGATACCATGGAAGGCTGTTTTCTGGTGCCCCCTTATAGGGCGGTATTAATACCGGCCAACGTCGAACATGCCGTGAGGTGCTCGCCCTTGACCGTCATCCGCAGTCTGTATATTAACCCAGAGGCCATATCAGTAGAGGGGAGTAGCTGCCGAGTGATTAAAGTAACGCCGTTGCTACGTGAGCTTATTTGTAGCTTCAGTAAGTTACCTATTGAGTATGATGAACTAAGCCCGCAGGGCCGTTTGACTCAAGTGTTATTGGATCAACTTAGCGCTGCTCCCATAACCAACCTAATGCTTCCGTGGCCACGCGACGAACGTCTTAGCAAGCTTTGCCGAGCGCTGAGAGAGCAGCCCGATAAGCGCGACAGCCTTTATCAATTCAGCCAACAGCTAGGCGTGTCGGAAAAAACACTGAGTCGTTTATTTCGTCAACAAACAGGCTTGAGTTTTCGGCAGTGGCGTCAGCGCTGTCGGGTTCTTAACGCCCTTCCAGGCCTTGAGCGTGGCGAGCGGATAACCGATATCGCGCTATCTTGTGGCTATGACAGTATGTCCGCGTTCATTGCGGCCTTTCGCGAGCAGTTGGGCGCTACACCCGGCGAGTTTTTTTCGTGAACCGACTGTTAACCCTTTTTTCAACCTTAATACATAGCGTAACCGCAGCGCTTTAGTAAACTGCACGTTGTTTTCTCATCCCTATTTTAATAACCACAATGAATGTCGCTATGTCCAACACACCTCAAAGGCCAAAGGTCATTTCAGGCTACCATAGTGCTTAATTTTAGTGAATCTAAGCGAACGTACACATGTGACCATACTAGTGGCAAGTAAAAGCCAAAGGTCATAAACGAATAGACATATCAGGCATGTAATGAAGAGGTTGTGGCCACGATCTGGTCACAGGGTGGTCACAGACAAAAAATAAGGGCCTACGCGTTAACGTAAGCCCTTGAAATGATGGCGCGCCCGGCAGGATTTGAACCTGCGACCCTCGGCTTCGGAGGCCGATACTCTATCCAACTGAGCTACGGGCGCTTGTGGGTGCGTATCGTAACCGTGCGGGGCGGCTGTGTCCAGCCGCGAAGCGGTTTTGCGGGCTTGTTCAATTGACCCTTTTCCCTTCTCTAGTGCATGCTTTGGGAGCACTTCTGCACCTTAGAAAAATCGGGAACACAATAATATGAAAACATTTGCACGTAGCACGCTGGCGCTGGGCATCTCACTGGCGCTGGTCAGCGCCGCGAACGCCGCTGATTTCGCCGATATGGACCCCGTTACCCTGCGCCTGGCCCACGTGGTCAATGAGCAGGATGGTTTCCACATCGCCGCCACCAAATTTGAAGAGCTGGTGGAAGCGCGCACCGACGGCAAGGTGGATATCGAGATTTTCCCCAACGCCACTCTGGGTGATGAACGCACTTTGTTGGAAGGCATGCAGATCGGCACCGTCGATATGGGCGTGATTACCAACGGGCCGGTGGCCAACTTTGTCGAAGAGATGGCGGTGTTTGAACTGCCGTTCCTATTCCCCTCCCCCGAAGCCGCTTACGAAGTGCTTGATGGCCCGATTGGCCAGGAGCTGCTCGATAAGCTTTCTGAAGTGAACCTGAAAGGCATGGCTTACGCCGAGCGTGGTTTCCGTAACTTGACCAACAGCGAACGGGCGATTAATACGCCGGAAGACCTGGATGGCCTGCGCATCCGCGTAATGGAAAACCCGGTTTACACCGATACCTTCCGCGAGCTGGGCGCCAACGCCATCCCCATGGCGTGGACCGAAGCGCTAACCGCCATGCAGCAAGGCACCATTGATGGTCAGGAAAACCCGGTGAACGTGATTCACTCGTTCAATCTGGATGAAACCCAGAACTACATGACCCTTTCGCGCCACACCTACGCCCCGGCGATTTTTGTCATGGGCATGCCTGTGTGGGGCCAACTGCCGGAACAGGCCCAAGAGGTGCTGCTTGAAGCCGCCCAGGAAGCCGCCGAGTATGAGCGCCAGGTAAACGCGGAAATGGAAAGCGAACAGCTGCAAGCGTTGCGCGATGCGGGCATGGAGATCAATGACTCGCCGGATATGGAAGCCTTCCAATCCGCCGTGGCGCCAGTGTATGAGAAGTACGGCGAACAGTTCGGTGACTACCTGCCGCGCATCCAGGAGGCGCTCAAGTAAGTGACCAACACGACTCAACCGCTGTTAAAGCTGCTGCGTCGAATTGAGCGCGGGCTGGATGCCATCATCCAGCCCGTGGTCTTTGCGGGCATGGCGGCGCTAATTGGGGTGATTACCCTGCAGATCGTCTCTCGGGTGCTATTCACCGCCGTCGGCTGGACGGAAGAGGTCGCCCGCTTTCTGCTGGTTTGGATCACCTTTTTAGCGGGCACTCTGGCGTTTCAGCGGGGGCGGCACATCGCCGTGACTTTTGTGGTCGATGCCCTGCCCGGCCGCCTGCGCCAAATCGCGCGCATGGCTGCTCTGCTGATTGTTTTGGCGTTTATGATCACGCTGATCGTGATCGGCTACCGCTATATGCAGGTGCAGAGCTTCCAGAAATCCGCCTCGCTGCGGCTTTCCATGACCTACGTTTACGCAGTCATGCCGATCTGTGCGGCAATCATGGCGTGGTATGCGCTGGTCGATATCATTGAACTGCTGCTGGGCGACGAGACGACCCACGTGCAGGAGGAGCCTCTATGACGCTGCTGCTCTTCGGGCTGTTCTTCCTGTTTATGCTGCTCGGCGTGCCGATTGCCTTTGCGATTGGCGCCAGCACCCTTTACGCCCTCTATCAGTCCGGCGTGCCGCTGATGGTGGTCACCCAGCAGATGTTCCAGGGCATTAACTCCTTCGCCCTGGTCGCGATCCCCATGTTTATCCTCGCTGGGGATTTAATGGCCCAGGGCAAGGTGAGCGAAAAGCTGGTCAGCTTCGCCGATTCGCTGGTCGGCTTTATGCGCGGCGGGCTCTCGGTGGTCTCGGTGATGGCGGGCATGTTCTTTGCAGCTATTTCGGGCTCTGGCGCCGCGACCACGGCGGCGGTGGGTTCCAGCCTGGTGCCCGAGCTTAAACGCAAAGGCTACGACCCGGCCTCAGCGGCCAGCTTAATCGCCGCTAGCGGCACCATCGGGGTGGTGATCCCACCCTCGGTGCCGATGATTATCTACGCGGTAATCGCCCAGCAGTCCGTTTCCAAGCTGTTCTTGAACGGCTTTTTGCCGGGGCTGGCGATGGGTCTAGGGTTGATGGCGATTGCGATTACCCAGGCCTACAAGCGCCAATATCCAAAGGGTACGCCACTGTCGCTGGCAACTATCTGGGCGACCTTTAAAGACGCCAGTTGGGGATTAATGACGCCGGTAATTATCCTCGGAGGTATCTTCTCGGGAATTTTCACCCCTTCAGAGGCGGCCGTTGTGGCGGTGAACTACGCCATGCTGGTGTCGCTGTTTGTGTATCGTGACCTTAACCTGCCCCAGATTTACAAGCTGCTGATCCGTTCGGCGATGACCACCGCGGTCATTATGCTGGTGATTGCCATGTCGGCGGTGCTGAGCTGGACGCTCTCCAGTTGGCAGGTGCCGGGGGCGATTGCCCAGGCGGTGCTGTCACTCTCGACCAACCCTTACGTAATCATGCTGCTGATCGTCGGGATTATTTTGCTCACCGGGGTATTCATTGAAACCGCCAGTGCGCTGATTATCCTCACGCCGGTGCTGTTGCCGCTGGTGTTGCAACTGGGCATTGATCCGATCCACTTTGGTTTGATTATCGTGGTGGGGCTTTCGATCGGCATGATTACCCCGCCGGTGGCGATTAATCTGTACGTGGCGTCTTCGATCACGCAGTTGCCGCTGGAGCGTATTACCCGCGCCATTATTCCCTACATGCTGGGGTTGATCGGCGTATTGCTGCTGGTGGTTTACGTGCCGATTTTGCTCGGCTGGTCTGGCACTTAACAACGTTTATCTTAAATGGCGTTAACGCAACGGGGCTTGCCAATGGCAAGCCCCGTTTTTGTTCCTAACGATTAACCTGACGCGCTAGAACGCCTCCCACTCATCTTCAGCATGGCGGCTTGATGACGAGTGCTGTGATGAGGGTGGCGACGAAAGCGCCGGGCGTTTCAGGCCACTCGCACTGCCGTGGGAAGAAGACGACGAGGCCAGCGCCTGATGCCGCTGCGTAGGTTCATCGTCACCCAGCACGAAGGAGTTGATAAGCTGGCTCAGGTGCTCCGCATGGCGGCGCATATTGGCGGCGGCGGTGGTGGATTCCTGCACCATGGCGGCATTTTGCTGGGTCATGGTGTCCATTTCCGCCACGGCGGTGTTGATCTGGCCGATGCCGCTGCTCTGCTCCTTAGCACCGGCGCTAATCTCACCGATTACATCGGTGACTTTTGCCACGCTAGAAACGATTTCGCGCATGGTGTCGCCAGCGCTGCGCACTAATTTCGCGCCTGAATTCGTGTGCTGCACCGAGGCATCGATCAGGGTACGAATCTCTTTCGAGGCATCGCTGGAGCGGCTGGCCAGCGTGCGAACTTCCTGGGCTACCACCGCAAAGCCGCGACCATGCTCACCCGCCCGTGCGGCTTCAACGGAAGCGTTGAGCGCCAGGATATTGGTCTGGAAGGCGATCGCATCGATCATGCTGATGATGTCGCTGATGCGCGATGCGGAGTTGTTGATATCCTGCATGGTGCTTTCCACTTGCCCCATCGCGCTCTCACCCTCGCGGGCCACTTCGGCGGTGGATTGCACCAGCTTATTGGCCTGCTGGGCGTTATCGGCACTGTGATTGACGGTGGAGGTGATCTCTTCCATCGATGCCGAGGTTTGCTGCAGGTTCGCCGCGGCCTGATCGGTGCGGGTGGCGAGCTCTTCCGAGCTTTGCGAAATTTCACCCGCTGCCTGGTGAACGCTCAAGGTACTACTGCGAACATCGCGTAATGTATCTTGCATACGCGCGACGAAGGCGTTGAACTGGGCACCCAGCTCACCAATTTCGTCGCCGCTCTCGACCGCTAGGCGGCGGGTCAAGTCACCGCGCCCCTGGGCAATATCCTGCATCGCGGCAGAGGTGCGTTTGATGGGCCCTAATGTGCGGCGCACTAAACCAAACGCCACCAGCGCAATCACCACAAACAGGCCCAGACCCAACAGTGAGGCTACCACAACATCTTGACGCAGATCGGCGGTAGCAGCGGCTTCCAGTTCGGCAACGACAGCATCAGCATCGGTGACATACACACCGGCGCCAATCAGCCAGTCCCATTTTTCGAGGCGGTCAACGAAGGAGTGCTTGGGCTCAACCCGGTCAGTTCCCGGGTAGTCCCATACGTAGCTATAAAAGCCCCCCCACTCTGGGCAACTTTAATGATTTCGCGAATCAGGTAAGTGCCGTCAGGGGTTTGGGCGTCGATCATGTTGGTACCTTCACGCTCCGGCGCGGGCGCCGTGACGATATTGTTACCCTCATAGTCGTAGATGAAAATGTAGTTATTGTCTTCAAAGCGCATGGAGCGCACCAACTCGGCCACCGCTTGCTTGGCGTCTTCGTCGTTGGCACCGGCCTGATCATAAAGGGGCGCGATGGCGGTAGTGGCTAACTGTACAATGTCGCGTACTGCATTGCGCCGCTCTTCAATCAGTAGTTCGCGCTGCTCCGCTAGCGTGGCACTTGTGTCTTGGGCGCTACTATAGGCGTTGAAGCCCACTAGCACGACCGTTACTAGTAAAAGTGGGAGCAGCACCAGCAGTAACACTTTGGTTTGTAAACCTAGTGCCCGCTTAGGAAGGGTAGTAGTTGTCATATGCGTATCTTCCAGAGCCAATCTTACGTGATGAGTGTTATTGTGTTATGTGAGCTTTATCGACCTTGAATGTGTCAACTTTAACCATTCGTGATTTTTTTTTGCTTTATAGGCAGCTATTTAGCTAAAAAGCCAAGCTTCATAACCTAGGTTAAGGCAAAAGCGAACCGATACGTTCAATGTGGGGGAGTGGTGGCCAGGGATGGCCCGTTTTAGCATGACGCTAACGCACTTTCTTCGGTTGCCCTGACCTCTTCTACCGCCTGGTCAGGGCGACCTTTTTGTTTTTTGGCGCTTGTTAATCACGCAGTGATGCGACCCTTGTTTCAATCTTTGCTCTTCAATTCCTGACTGCCTGACGATTTGCCCTTGTTACTTGCCATCGCCATCAGCGTATCATGGCGTTAGTACCCAAGGAGAATGGCAAGCCATGATTCGGAATTCCTCACTGTTTAGCGCTGCCATGCTCCTGACTCCTCAGTTGGCTCGCTTTGCCTGGCGCGTAATACGCAATTTCCTGAAAAATCACGGTGTCCTGCTGGCAGGCGGCGTGGGCTACAATATTTTGCTCTCTATTGTACCGCTGTTTGCCGTGCTCGTGGTGCTCTTAACCCAGGTAGTGGATCAGCAGCATCTTCTCAATGTGCTGGCCATACAAGCCCGCCATATGGCGCCCGCCCACGCGGAAGTGCTTCTGGAAGCCGTGCGCAGCCTACTCGACTCCCGCGATGTCATCGGCATTTTAAGCTTCCCCATTCTCCTGCTGTTTAGCTCCTTCGCCTTTCGCATGCTGGAAGACGCCCTGGCGATCATTTTCCATGCCCCAGAGACACCGCACATCAAGCGCAGTGTCTGGGTATCAGTAATGCTGCCTTACGCCTTTATGGTGGTACTGGGGGCGGCGCTCATGGTACTCACTCTTGTGGTCACCCTGGCCAGCTCACTCAATTCGCTGGTGTTGATGTTGTTCGAGCGGGAACTCCCTTTGGCTGGCTTTTCCGGGCCAGTGCTTAACCTGACCAGTTTCATCGGTGTTTTTCTGCTTTTTAGCGCGATTTATAAAGTGTTGCCGGTAGTGCGCATCGCCTTACGCCGTGCAGTCGTGGGTGGCTTCGTGGCGGCACTGTTGTGGGAGGGCGTGCGGCTGTTACTGGTCTACTATTTTGCCAACCTATCGTTCGTGAATGCCGTTTACGGTTCGCTTGCGACGCTGGTGATCGTGCTGATTAGCTTGGAAGTCGGCGCCGTCATTTTGCTGCTCGGCGCTCAGGTAATTGCCGAGCTGGAACGCAACTCGCGCCTTGGCCTACCCTGGCATCTCGACCCAAGCCGCCAGCCCGTCACCCAGGTGGAATAAGCAACCTGGACGCGGCTGAGCTAGTCTTTTAAATCGCATATCGCAAAACGACGCGACAATAAAACGCTACAAGAGGTAAGAACGATGACGTTGTTCGATCTAACCGGCCGCACGGCACTTATCACCGGTTCATCCGGCGGACTTGGGCTCGCTATGGCCCGTGGGCTGGCGCAATCCGGCGCGGCGATTATTCTTCATGGCCGCAACCACGAAAAGCTAGAAGCCGCCCGGGTCGCGCTTTCAGAAGAAGGGCACACGGTGCAAACAACGTCGTTTGATATTACCGATGAAGCCGCCATTGAGCAGGCCCTTGAAGCCCTGAACGCTCAGGGCGTCACTATCGATATCCTAGTCAATAACGCCGGCATGCAGCTTCGTCGCCCGCTTATTGAGGTCGAACTCGACCAGTGGGAAACGATCATCAAGACTAACCTCACCAGTACGTTTTTGTTGGGGCGTAACGTGGCACGCCAGATGATCGAGCGCGGAAAGGGCGGCAAAATTATCAATATCGGCTCGTTGATGAGTTCTGTCGCGCGTCCGACCGTAGGCGCTTATACGGCTTCTAAAGGCGGCGTTCGACTGTTGACCCAATCCATGGCCGCAGAATGGGCCGAACACGGCATCCAGACCAATGCCATTGGCCCAGGCTACATGATCACAGAGATGACCCAGCCGCTGGTAGATGACCCCAAATTTAATGACTGGATTCTTGGCCGCACCCCTGCCAAGCGCTGGGGCATCCCCGAGGATCTCGTCGGCACCGTGGTGTACCTCGCCTCCCCGGCATCGAACTACGTGAATGGCCAAATCATTTACGTGGATGGCGGCATGCTAGCGGTTATTTAGCCATCGCCTCATCAACCGCCGCCCATAAACCTAAAAACCGCCATCAGCTGGCGGTTTTTTTATGCAAACACTTGGAGAGCTTCAGCCGGTCTTTTCTGTGTGCTGTGGGCGCCGCTCATCCAGCATCCCTTTATCGAGAATAAAGCGGATGATCTCCTCTAGCCCTACCCCGTCATGAAGGTTGGTAAATACGAAGGGGCGTTCGCCACGCATTTTCTTCGAGTCGCGCTCCATCACGTCTAGCGAAGCGTGAACATACTCGGCGATATCGATTTTATTAATGATCAGCAGGTCTGACTTAGTGATGCCCGGCCCGCCTTTACGGGGAATCTTGTCGCCTGCGGAAACGTCTATCACGTAGAGCGTCAGGTCGGAAAGCTCGGGGCTAAAGGTGGCCGAAAGGTTGTCACCGCCCGACTCCACCATGACCAGCTCCAGCTTCGGGTGCCGCATCTGAAGCTCATCAATGGCCGCCAGGTTCATGGAGGCATCTTCACGAATGGCCGTATGCGGGCAGCCGCCGGTCTCTACGCCTAAAATACGATCCGCTGGTAGGGCATCGTGCTTAAGCAGAAAGTCGGCGTCTTCGCGGGTATAGATATCGTTGGTGACCACGGCGATGTCGTAGTAGTCACGCAGCGCTAAACAGAGCTGCTTGAGCAGCGCGGTTTTACCGGACCCCACCGGGCCACCCACGCCAACGCGTAAACAGTGAGTCATCGTTCTCTCCTCGTTAACTTCTAAGCTATTCAACTTCTAGTCCATGTTACTTATGCGCTTTTAGCTTCTAAACAGGCGCGAATATTGAGTTTCGTGTAAGGCGCTGGCCAGTGCTAGGCCGGGTAGCACCGGGCCTAGTTCGTCATCTTCAAGCGTGAGCGCTTGGTTAACGGCATCCACCAAGGCTGGGCGCAGTTGCTCAATCACACGCTGGGCGGCGGTGTGACCCAGCGGAAGCGCTTTACAGGCCACTGCCAGTTGGTTCTCTAACCACGCCCAGGCAAAGCCCACCAGGGTTTGACGTACGGATACGCCACGCAAGTGAGCCGTGTAGGCAAACAGCGTCACATAGCCTGCCTGAGGCAGGAGCAAAGGCGTTAGTAAGCCCTCACTTGGCAGTTGCTGATCTCTTGGCAATAAATCCAAGCTGCCCAGCAAGCGTTTAAGCGAGGCGCCCAAGCGGCTGTCTTCAGCGGCCAGTTCGGCGGTTTCCCGGGTGGCGGCCAGCCACTCATCCCATGTGGCGATTGATTGGCTATCCGCTTGGTCCAATGCTCCATGCAGCCGCACCAGCACGGGCAGCTCGCAGCGAGTCAGGCCGTCTTCCAATACGCCACTCAGCCATTCGGCAAGGCCCGCTTCATCGCGTACCCAGTCCAGCTCAAAGGCGCTTTCCAGGCCTTGAGAAAACGCAAAGGCACCAATCGGCAGCGCGGGGCTCACCAACTGCATCAGCCCCAGCAGCGCCAGCTCATCGCTCTGTCTTTCTAGTGCGTTAATCTCAGTGTGCATGGTGGTGCTCATGCGGGTGGTCATGATCGTGTGAATGATCATGAGAATGGTCGTGTGAATGAGCGTGTGAATGGCTATGCCCACCGCCCACTTGGTTATAAGCACCCGGCTCGGGGTCGAAGGTGGCGTTGTGGTGCTCTAGTTCGGCACCCAGCAGTTGGGCGAGTTCTTCCAGCACGTGGTCTGGCGGGAAGCGCACCCAGCCGCCCTTTTCATCTTCACCCAGCGCCAGCTGTACGTGACGATTACCCAGGTGATAAGCCAGCCGCGCCAGGGGTAAGCCAGTACTCACTCGCGCGGTAACTACCGGCTCAACGGCGGCGCAGACACGCACGACTTCGCCGCTTTCGGCTTTCAGGCCTTCGCCGCTGCGCAGCACCGGGCCGCGATCAAGAAACAGGCCCAGCTCGCGGCCGCCATCGCTCTTGGTTTTTAAGCGCCCGCGAATGCGCAGCTCGAAGGGCAGCGTGAGCGTGTCGCTGGCAGCGCCTTCCTCTATCGGCCCTAAGCGTTCTATTAGTTTTAGCATGACTAGCGTCCTTTCTCGCTCGGTGCGGCTTTGCCGGGGGTAGGCCGTAGAGAGGGTCTTTTGCCATGGATGGCAAAAGTAGCGTACACGGACGTATTCACAGCGCCCTCTCGTAGGCCTACCCCCGGCCCCCCGGATAATGGTGCAATCAAAACAAATGATACCGCTGAGCCAGCGGGAGCTCGGTGGCAGGCTCGCAGGTTAAAATTTCACCGTCGCAGCGCACTTCGTAGGTTTGCGGGTCGACGGTCAAATCGGGGCAGGCATCATTGAGCTTCATATCCTGTTTGCGCACTTGCCGCACGTTTTTACACGCCGCCAGTTCGCTGTTTAGCCCCAGGGTCTCTTTAATACCTGTATCCAGCGCGGCTTGGCTGACAAAACTGAGCCGGGTTTGGCTCGCTGCGCGGCCAAAGGCACCAAACATATAGCGGTAGTGGACCGGCTGCGGCGTGGGAATCGAAGCATTGGGGTCGCCCATAGGCGCCGCTGCAATCATGCCGCCTTTGATCATCATGGCCGGCTTGACGCCAAAGAAAGCCGGTTTCCAAAGCACCAGATCCGCCAGCTTACCAACTTCGATGGAGCCCACTTCGTGAGCGATGCCGTGGGTGATCGCCGGGTTAATGGTGTACTTGGCAATATAGCGCTTGGCGCGGAAGTTATCGGCGCCCAGTACCTCATCTTCCGGCAGCAGGCCGCGCTGCACTTTCATCTTATGCGCCGTTTGCCAGGCACGGCAGACTACCTCTCCGACTCGTCCCATGGCCTGGGAGTCCGAGGCGATCATCGAGATCACGCCCAGGTCATGCAGGATATCTTCCGCGGCGATGGTTTCACGGCGAATGCGCGAGTCGGCAAAGGCGACGTCTTCGGGAATATTGGGGTCGAGATGGTGGCACACCATCAGCATATCGAGATGTTCGTCGATGGTGTTGACCGTGTAGGGCCGCGTTGGGTTAGTAGACGATGGCAGTACGTAGGGTTTGGAACAGGCGGTGAGAATATCCGGCGCGTGGCCACCACCGGCGCCTTCGGTGTGGTAGGTGTGAATGCAGCGCTCTTTAAACGCGGCCAGCGTGTCCTCCACAAAGCCCGATTCGTTCAGGGTATCGGTGTGGATCGCCACCTGCACATCGTAAGCATCGGCCACGTTCAGGCAGTTATTGATTGAAGCGGGCGTAGTGCCCCAGTCTTCGTGCAGCTTGAGGCCCATCGCGCCCGCTTTAAGCTGAAGCTCCAGGGATTCCGGCAGGCTGGCGTTGCCCTTACCCAGAAAGCCGATATTCATCGGCATATCGTCCACCGCCTGGAGCATTTTACCAATATGCCAGGGGCCTGGCGTGCAGGTAGTGGCGTTGGAACCTGTAGCCGGGCCGGTGCCGCCGCCGAGCATGGTGGTCACGCCGCTCATCAGCGCTTCTTCAACCTGTTGGGGGCAGATAAAGTGGATGTGGGAATCGATACCGCCCGCGGTGAGTATTTTACCTTCGCCGGAAATGATTTCAGTGCCGGGGCCAATCACGATCTCCACATCAGGCTGTACGTCGGGGTTGCCCGCCTTGCCAATCGCGGCGATGCGACCTTTCTGAATGCCCACATCAGCTTTGACGATGCCCCACCAGTCGAGAATCAGCGCATTGGTGATGACCGTATCCATGACCGTGTCGTCAGCACGCTGGCTTTGGCCCATGCCGTCGCGGATGACTTTGCCGCCGCCGAACTTTACCTCATCGCCGTAATGGGTGGCGTCTTTCTCGACTTCGATCCACAGCTCGGTATCGCCCAGGCGCACACGGTCGCCCACCGTGGGGCCGTACATATCAGCGTAGGCTTGTCGGCTGATTTTGTTGGTCGGCTTCATTGTTTATCCCCCTCTAGCGCGCCCATCACTTCACCGCGGAAGCCGTAAATTTCGCGCTTGCCGACAAATGGAATCAGCGTGACTTCGCGGGTCTGGCCGGGCTCAAAGCGAATCGCCGTGCCGGCGGCCACGTCCAGGCGAAAGCCTCGGGTTTTGTCGCGATCAAACACCAGCGCCGGGTTGGCTTCGGCGAAGTGGTAGTGGGAGCCGATCTGGATTGGGCGGTCGCCGGTATTGGCCACTTCGACACTAATCCGCTCACGCCCCACACACAGCTCGATATCACCCTGTTTTAATTGGTACTGTCCTGGAATCATTGGGCCGGGAATCATCAGGCGCTCTCCTGCTGAAAACTAGTTGATAGGTGTGTGGACAGTAACCAGCTTGGTGCCGTCCGGGAAGGTGGCTTCCACCTGCACTTCGTCGACCATTTCAGCCACGCCTTCCATCACATCGTCACGGCTAAGAATCTCGCGGCCATAGCTCATTAAGTCCGCCACACTACGGCCATCCCGGGCGCCTTCCATAATCTCAAAGCTGATCAGCGCTACCGCTTCGGGGTAGTTCAGCTTCAGCCCGCGTGCCTTACGACGCTCCGCCAGTTGGGCGGCAGAGAACAGCAGGAGCTTGTCTTTATCTCTTGGGGTTAATTCCATGGGGCGTTTCTCCAGCAATCTATTCGATTAGGTTAACCAAATACGCGGTGTATGGGCGTCTCGCTCAATCCATAGGGGGCGCAAAAGTTGCCAAGCCTGCTCGCATAATGCCCAGGCTTCATTACGCGAGTTACCCAAGTATCGTAGTAGCAGCACGCCATGGCGGACGGTCACCGCCCAGCGTGCGTTATCCGGCAGCGCTTCACGCAACGCTTCAATCGCCCCAGGCGCATCATCAATACCTACCGCCCAGAGCGTGGCCTGCACGGTGGCACCACCCTGCCCCCAGCGCCCAGCAAAGCGTGGGTGAAGTGGGTCTAACGGTTGACGTTCTAACCACAGCGGCTTGCCGTCCAGGGTTAAGCGGAAGTGTTGCTCAATGCGGCCTGAAATGTAGGGTAAATCGCTCGCCGGGCGGCCTAGCGCCATCACTTCCCAGCCCAAGCAGCGGGCACTGCCATGCAGCTCGATATGGGTGCGCTGCTCGCCTTTCGAGCCATCGAAGGCGATAGTCTCCTGGGGCAGCCACTCCAGCGTGGCGCCATCTTCAACGCTTAACCGGGTGTGCTGGGTCCAAGCCACGCCCTGACTATCAGCTTTGTAGAGTTTATTGGCAGCAGGTGTTGTGAGTAGCGCATGGGCACCGCCCTCGACATGGGCGCCAATGGTAAGCGCATCGCCGCTCACCAGCCCGCCTGGTGGGTGAAGCACGTATACATGGCATACCTCACTGCGGCCTTCCGGGTAAAACGGCCGTTGCACCCGCAGCGGCCCCTGGTGACGCGCCTGTACCATGCGAGTAACGCCGTCGCGCTGGGCAAAACGCAGAGCCAACGAAGCCGCCCAGTGGCGGCCTTGATCAAAACGGTGGCCAGAGGCAAGGGGGGATTTTGCGATATCGCATAGCATCATAATTAGCTATCGCTTCCTTTCAGTAAGCCGTTAGCTAATCAGTGCAATTAATGCGCCAAAATGGTGAAAGGCGGTGAGCCCTGTACTTTCTCAAGTACACATCCGTTATAAAGGGTGTCCGCCGTCGAAACATGCACCAAAAAAGATCACAAAGAACCTCATTAGCACCAAAAAAGAGCGCCTGTATGGCTAACAGTAGAAGGAAGATATTGGCCCGCCAGGGTGACGGGCGTAGAGGGAAAATAGGTGTGGATAAATCAAACCGTCAAGTGCTGCTTGATCAGCTCATTGGAAAGCTCGCTGATCTCGCCTTTGGCTACCGGGCGGCCGCGATCCATGATCACAAAGCGGTCGGCGTACTTACGAGCGAAGGGCAGCTTCTGCTCCACCAACAGTACAGTTAAACCATCCTCGTTGATCAGCTGGCGAATCACCTGACCGATCTGGGCGACGATATTGGGCTGGATGCCCTCCCCCGGCTCATCCAGAATCAGCAGCTTGGGCTCGATGACCAGTGCGCGGCCAATCGCCAGCTGCTGCTGTTGCCCGCCGGATAAATCACCGCCACGGCGGTGTTTCATCTCTTTAAGCACCGGGAACAGCTCGTAGACCCGCTCAGGAATCTTTTTCAGCCCATCGCTGCGGGCGGCTAGGCCGGTGCGCAGGTTCTCCTCCACGGTCAGCAGCGGAAATATCTGCCGCCCTTGAGGCACGTAGCCAATCCCCAACCGCGAGCGCGCTTCAATGGCTTTTTTAGTCAGTTGGATCTCGCCTGCCTCGCTTGAGTAGCGCAGCTCACCGCTTTTGACCGCCACTTCACCCATCACGGCTTTCAGCAGCGTGGTTTTACCCACGCCGTTGCGCCCCATCACGCAGGTGCACTCCCCGGCGGGCACTTCAAGGTCCAAATCCCACAGGGTATGGCTTTCGCCGTAGAACTGGTTGAGCTTTTCAATGGCTAGCATTAGGCGGCCTCCTCGTCATCGGCACCCAGGTAGACCTCGATCACTTTAGGGTCGTTGGAGACTTGATCCATGGTGCCTTCCGCCAGCACGCTGCCCTGGTGCAGTACGGTCACTTGGCGGGCAATCGAACGCACGAAGCCCATGTCGTGTTCCACCACCATCACGGACTGCTTGCCCGCCAGCCCGGTGAGTAGCTCGGCGGTGCGCTCCATCTCCTGCTCGGTCATGCCCGCCACTGGCTCATCCACCAGCAGTAGACGCGGGCGCTGCATCAGCAGCATACCGATTTCCAGCCACTGCTTCTGTCCATGGGAAAGAATGCCTGCGGGCTGATGGCGCAGTGCCGTCAAGCCGATGGTTTCCAGTACTTCATCGATGCGGTCTTTGATCTCGCCGGTCATGCGGGCAGTTAGGGTGGGAAAGATCCGCTTGTCGGCGGCCATGGCCAATTCCAGGTTTTCAAACACCGAGAGCGCTTCAAACACGGTGGGCTTTTGAAACTTGCGGCCAATGCCCAGGCTGGCGATATCGGGCTCGTTCATATGCAACAAATTATGACGGCTACCGAACCACACACTGCCGCTATTGGGTCGGGTTTTGCCGGTGATGATATCCATCATGGTGGTTTTGCCCGCCCCATTGGGGCCGATAATGCAGCGCAGCTCACCGTCGTTGATAGTCAGGTTGAGATTATTGATGGCTTTGAAGCCATCAAAGCTCACGGTGACATCTTCCATATAGAGAATCGGCCCGTGGCGAACGTCCACCGGTGAGGCCTGAGGCGCCATGAAATCGAACACCCGGTCACGCTGGGTCAGCGATTGCAGCAAACTCATGCTGAGGCCTCCTTGGATGTCTGTTGTTGGTCAGGGTTAGCCGAATCGTCGCGCTTACGGCGCTTGAGGTAGCCAAACAGCCCCGCCACCCCTTTGGGCAGAAACACCGTGACCAGTACGAACATCGCGCCCAGGGCAAACAGCCAGGCATCGGGCATGACGCCAGTAAAGATGGTTTTGGCGTAGTTGACCAAAATGGCGCCAATCACCGCGCCATACAGCGTGGCGCGACCGCCCAGCGCTACCCACAGCACAATCTCGATGGAGAAAATAGGCGAGAATTCGCTGGGGTTGATAATCCCCACTTGCGGCACGTAAAGCGCCCCGGCCAGGCCCGCCAGCATGGCCGATACCACAAACACAAACAGCTGGAAACGCTCGACCCGGTAGCCGAGAAAGCGTGTGCGCGCTTCGGCGTCACGAGTAGCCACGCTCACCCGCCCCAGCTTGCTGGTGACAATCGCACGGCAGAGGATATAACCCAGCGCCAGCGCAACGCCGGTGGCGAGAAACAGCCCTAGGCGCGTGGCGTCGCTGCGCAAATCGAAACCGACGATTTCGCGGAAATCAGTCAGGCCGTTATTGCCGCCGAAGCCCATTTCATTGCGGAAGAAGGCTAGCATCAAAGCAAAGGTCAGCGCCTGAGTAATGATCGACAGATACACCCCGGTGACCCGCGAGCGAAACGCTAAAAAGCCAAACACCAGCGCCAGTAGCCCTGGCGCCAGCAGCACCATGATGAAGGCGAACCAGGCCATATCGAAGCCGTGCCAGAACCAGGGCAGGCTGTCCCAGTTGAGGAACACCATGAAGTCGGGGAGTACCGGGTGGCCGTAGGTGCCGCGATCACCGATCTGGCGCATTAAATACATGCCCATGGCGTAGCCGCCGATGGCGAAAAAAGCACCATGCCCAAGGCTTAAAATACCCAGATAGCCCCACACCAGATCCACCGCCACGGCAAGCAACGCATAACTCAGGTACTTACCAAACAGATTGACGGTATAGGCGCCCACATGCAGCGGGTTCTCCGGCGGAATCGCCACGTGCAGGATAGTGACCAGCGCCAGCGCGGCGACCAGCACGCCCAAAAAGATCTGCGTTGAGCGCTCGCTGAAGGGACGTGTTAGCCAAAAATTGGTCGATGATTCGGTCGTTAGTGACATGTTTAGCCCTCCGCAGCCCGGCCCTTCTGCGGGAAGAGTCCACGCGGGCGTTTCTGAATGAATAGGATGATGAAGACCAGCACGATGATTTTGGCCAGTACCGCGCCAGCCCAGGGTTCCAGCACTTGGTTGATGACCCCCAGCGATAGCCCAGCCACCAGCGTGCCCCACAGGTTACCCACGCCGCCGAATACCACCACCATGAAGGAGTCGATGATGTAGTTCTGCCCCAGGTTGGGGCCGACGTTGGTAAGCTGGGAGAGCGCGACACCGGCAAGCCCGGCCACACCCGAACCTAGTGCAAAGGTCATGATATCCACACGAGTGGCACGAATGCCCATGGAGCGTGCCATGGCGCGGTTCTGGGTGACAGCACGTACCTCAAGGCCCAGCCGGGTGCGGCGCATAATCAGCATCAGGCCGGCAAACACTACCAGCGCAAAGCCGAGCACATACATGCGATTGAGCGTCAGCGACAGCGCATCGTTCACTACCAATGAACCGCTCATCCACTCGGGGGTGATGACGGTACGGTTGAGCGGTGAAATCACCGTGCGCACCAGCTGCTGCAGAATCAGGCTGATACCGAAGGTCGCAAGCAGGGTTTCCAGCGGGCGGCCTTTGAGGAACTGAATCACGCCGCGCTCGATCGCCACACCAGCCAAAGCGGCAACCATAAAGCCTGCGGGAATCGAGAGGATCAACGCCAGCCCCGGTTGGCCGGGCAGCAGTTGCTGCATCGCCCAGGTGGTGTAGGCGCCCAGCATCATTAGTTCGCCGTGGGCCATGTTGATCACGCCCATAACCCCGAAGGTGATCGCCAAGCCAATGGCAGCCAGCACCAGCACCGAGCCAAGGCTCAAGCCGAAATAGAGGGTTTCCAGGCCGCGATTGAGCTTGAGCTGCTGCTCGATCCCCGCTAGTGAAGCGGCAGCGGCATTGGCGACGACCGGATCATCACTGTTGGCTGCCCGGCTTAACGCCACACGCGAACGCGGGTGCAGGCTGCCATCCAGCGCTTCGACCCCGGCCATTTCACCGGCTTCAGCGCGATAAATCGCGACGGCCTGGGTCAGGCGATAGCGCACCTGCTCGTCCTCTTCCTGTTCGATCAAGTCGTCGAGGGTAGGCACCAGCTCACCGTCTACTTCCCCTAGCAGGCGCTCGGCCGATGTGCGGCGACGCTCCACGTTAGGCGAGTAGAGGTCAACGACCGCGATGGCACTGCGCAACTGGTTGCGTAGGTTGTTATTAATACCAATACGCTCCAGATCACGGCGGGACATCTCACCCAGCGCTTCGCCGGTCAAGACATCGGCCACCGGCCAGTCGCGGCCGCGGTTTTCCAATACCAGTACAAAGCGGCCGTCTTCAGTGCGCTGTAGGCGGCCATCCAGCAATGCCTGCAGCCAATCACGGGCGCGCTCATCGTCACTTTGCAAAATAGCGCTAATGGCTTCGCCTTTGGCGTTGTAGGACTCAACGTCCAGTGCTTCTAGCAATTCAAGGGCGGCACTGTCGTTAGCGCCCGTATTGTCAGAACCAGAGTTGTTAGCGGTGTCTGTTTGTGCCTGCGCGATGAGGGTGGCCCCCAACAGCAGAAAGCAGAGCAGCGCCAAGGAAAGGAAACGCCTCATGGGGTTCTTCCTTTGGTTATTTAAAAACAGTTATCTAAGAGGGAAAGATAGCGTGCTCCTTGCCGCGCCAACCATCGAACCACGGCGCGGCAAGGGAGGTGTTATGCCTTACTCAGCGAGTGCCGCTTCAGCTTCTTCTGCTGCGGTGCTGCCACCGCACGAGCCGTTCACGACGTTAAAGTTGCCGCACTCCATCGGCTTGCGCCAATCGGCAATCAGGTCACGCGAACCAGGCAGGTAGTCCGACCAGGCATCACCCGCCACGGTAGACGGCGTTTGCCACACGATATCGAACTGGCCGTTGTCCTGAATTTCACCGATCAACACCGGCTTGGTGATGTGGTGGTTGGGCATCATCGCCGCATAGCCGCCGGAGAGGTTCGGCACGGTCACGCCGATAATGGCGTCTTTAACGGTATCGACGTCGGTGGTGCCCGCTTTACGAACCGCTTCGGCCCACATGTTGAAGCCAATGTAGTGCGCTTCCATCGGGTCGTTAGTCACTGCCATATCGTCGCCGGTGTACTCGATCCAGGCATCGATAAAGTCATAGTTGTCGTCGTTATCGACGCTCATGAAGTAGTTCCAGGCAGCCAGGTGGCCCACCAGCGGCGCGGTATCGATACCGGTCAGTTCCTGCTCACCCACCGAGAAGGCAATGACCGGAATATCGGCTGCATCGATGCCTTGGTTGGAAAGCTCGGTGTAGAACGGTACGTTGGCGTCGCCGTTCACTGTCGAGATCACCGCAGTGGGTTTACCCTCTTCACCGAAACGGCGAATTTCGGCCACGATGTTCTGCCAATCGGAGTGACCGAACGGCGTGTAGTTGACCATGATGTCCTCGTCTGCGATGCCATGCTCATCTTTGAGGAACGCTTCGAGGATACGGTTGGTGGTGCGCGGGTAGACGTAGTCGGTACCGACCAGCGCAAAGCGCTCGATACCCACTTGATTGATCAAATATTCAACCGCAGGAATCGCCTGCTGGTTAGGCGCCGCACCCGTATAGAAGACGTTTTCCGATGACTCTTCGCCTTCATACTGCACCGGATAGAACAGCAGGCCATTAAGTTCTTCTACGACGGGCAGTACCGATTTACGCGATACCGAGGTCCAGTTACCGAAGATGACATCGACCTCTTCCTGGGCTAGCAACTCACGGGCACGTTCGGCAAATAGCGGCCAGTTGGAGGCAGGATCCACCACCACGGCTTCTAGCTGGCGGCCCAGCAGGCCACCGGCTTCGTTCTGCTGTTCGATAAGCATTTCAACGGTGTCTTTAAGGACAGTTTCGCTAATCGCCATGGTGCCCGAGAGGGAGTGCAGGATACCAACTTTAATCGGGTCATCGTCTTGAGCGATGGCCTGCGCGCTGGCTCCCATGACCGCCGCGGTGAGTAGCGCGGTGGCAAAAAGGGAAGGCGAGCGGCTTGAGCGCGCTTGTTGTTGGTAAGAGAGCGTCGAGCGAGTATGGGTATTGTGCTGCAATGTGGTCACTTGAACCTCCTTGCACCCCTTATCTCTGGGGCTTGTTTGTTGGCTTCGCATTCGAGGGGCCGATTGGAAACTCCTCAATACGTCCACTAGCCAATAGTTCTTGCAAGGGGTGCGCCAGATTGGCACAACGTCCATTTTGCAAAAGATAATCAATTACTTAGCAACAACAAGCTATTCTCAAATGTAGAACAATGCACCAATATACAGCGCCAAGCGGTGACTAAAGCACATCAACCATGCACCAATAAGTTTCTCTGCACCATATGGGCGCTCTGGGCTTTTGTATTCTGGTTAATTACTTAATACTTACTGATCAGTTACAAACGACAAGGTCAACACAACACAGTTTTGACGCCTTCTAAAAAGTATTCAAATAAAAACGGGGCGCCAACTTTCGTTAGCGCCCCGTTGCTTGAGAGTAAGCTATTTAAGTATCAATCGCTTTCAGGCGTGCCTGAAGTAGATGACTTCCCATCCATCCCACGGCGCAGGAGAGGTCCCAAGATGTAGGGCAAGATCAAGCCTAGGCCTGCAAAGACCCACAGCCCGATAGCCAGACCGCTATCCCAAAGAATCATCCAGTCGCCATCAGAGATATCCATGGCATGGCGTAAGTTCTTCTCCATCTCAGGCCCCAACAATAAGCCAAGAATCACTGGCACCAGCGGAATCTCAAGCTTGCGCAGGACGTAACCGCCCACCCCAAAGGCCACCATGAAGTAGAGGTCAAAGATGGTGTTGCTGATCGAGTAGATACCCACGAAGGCAATCATCGTGACGATTGGCAGCAGGTACATGGGTGGTACGGATAGCAGTTTGACGAAGATGCCTACCAACGGAATGTTGAGGATCAGTAGTAAGAAGTTACCAATCAACAGCGCCGCAATCACACCCCAGACGATGTCGGCATTCTGAGTGAACATCAACGGCCCTGGGGTGATATTCAACGAAATCAGTAGCGCTAACAACACCGCGGTGGTGCCGCTACCCGGCACACCTAGTGTCAACATAGGAACCAGTGCACCGCTGGACGCACCATTGTTGCCAGCTTCAGGCGCCGCCACACCGCGCGGGTCACCTTGTCCAAAATAGCCTTTCTTACCCAACACACGTTTTTCAAGGGTATAGCTGATGAAGCTACCCAGCGAAGCACCGGCGCCCGGTAGCACACCGGCCACAAACCCCAGCACTCCTCCACGGAAACTGGTGGGTAGAATGTCGCGTATATCCTTCCAAGAGAGTGAAAGCTTGTTGACCTTCATCTTTTCCTTACCACCACCTGCACGCTCTTCGATGAAGAACAGCAGCTCGGAAATGGCAAACAGACCGACGATAGCGATGATGAAGTCGACACCTTCAAAGAGCTCTAGCACGCCGAAGGTGTAGCGCTGAACGCCAGTATTGTCGATACCCACCGTGGCAATCATTAAACCAATACAGGCGGCAACCACTGTTTTGATGGGATTTTTACCGGTAATACCGCCTAAGGTAGCGAACGCCAACAGGAAGAGCGCAAAATATTCTGCAGGGCCGAACGTCAAGGCAAAATTAGCCAACAGTGGCGCCAGCAGAATCAAACCAACAGTGGCGATAAGGCTACCGATAAAAGAGGCCACGGCTGAGATCGCCAGCGCCTCGGAAGCCTTGCCTTTCTGGGCCATAGGATAACCGTCAAGACAGGTCATCATGGCTGGTTCATCGCCGGGAATATTCAATAGAATCGATGATATACGTCCACCGTACATGGCACCGGCATACACTGACGTCAGCATAATCAGAGCCGTTTCTGGCGCGAGCCCCAAACTAAACGCCAGCGGTATCAGAATGGCCACACCATTGGCGGGGCCTAACCCCGGCAAGGCGCCGATCAATGTGCCGAGAAAAGCACCCAGTAGGGCGAACATCAGATTATGGGGCTGCAGCGCAACGCCAAAACCGTCCATTAGGTAACCCAGAGTTTCCATCAGTTCACCTCCAGGAATGACAACAGACCCAGCGGTAAGGCGAGATCTAGTGCAAAACTAAACAGGAAGTACACTACCACTGCCGAGACTGCCCCGGTCATGTAAGCATTGAGCGGCCGAGCCCCCATGCGCCAGCAAAGCGTCCCCACAGCAAGCGTAGTGCTAATAATAAAGCCCAGCGGCTGAAGCAGCATGGCGTAAAAGATCAGCACCACGACGGCGATAATGAGCTCGATACCGGTACGGCTCCAAGGCCACGCATTATCGGGATCAGGGCGTACAATCAGATAAAGGCTGGAAATTGCCAACACTACGGCGAGCAACTTCGGAAAAGTGTCAGGGCCAACGGCTTCGGCCCCTCCAAACGGTTCAGGGAACTGAGTCGCGGCCCAGCCGTACGCCACGGCCAGGACGATCATCAGGACCCCAAAGATGCGGTCGTTGAAAGTCATTACTGAATTAGCCCAATATCTTTAGAAAGCTGTTCAATCTCATTGATCTGGTTGAGTACGAACTCCTCGAACTCGCCAGCGGTCATGTGAAATGGCATCAAGCCGTTCTGAGCCATGACATCCTGCCACTCTTCACTCTCATAAATAGTGTCCATGGCATCGGTCCAATACGCTTCAGCCTCTTCAGAGACATCCGCAGGCATATAAAAGCCGCGCCAGTTGGGGCCAATAGCATCAATGCCTTGTTCACGAGCAGTGGGTACGTCCGCCATGTCACCGGGCAGGCGCTCTTCAGACAGAACCGCTAGGACACGTAAATCGCCTGACTCCATAAACCCTTGGGCTTCAGTGATATCCCCGGTAAAGGCGTCCACGTGGCCACCGATTACCTGGGTTAATGCTTCGCCACCGTTGTTGTACGAGAGGTAGGCAATGCGCGGAAGATTTTCGACATCCGCTGCCTGAGCGGCGATCAGCACTTTGAGATGATCCCATCCGCCTTTGGCGCTACCACCCGCGAACTTAACGCTGCGTGGATCTTCCTTGAGCGATTCCATGAGTTCATTGAGGTCGTCAATCTCGGAATCAGCGGCCACGGCAATAATCCCGTAATCTGCGCCAAGGGCGCCGATCCAATTGACTTGGTCAGCCGTCAACCCTGGGAATTGCCCTTGAGCCAAGCGGGTGGTCGTGGCCGTAGACGCGGCAACCAGTAGGTGGTCGTCGCCAGCGCGCTTGCTGACGGTATGGGCAAACGCTACACCACCACCAGCACCAGCCATGTTAATGGTTTGCACATTCGCCGGAACCAGATCAAGTTCCTGCATGACGTTACCTACGCTGCGGCAGGTAAAATCCCAGCCGCCGCCCGGATCAGACGGTGCAATGCACTCCACCTTTCCTTCTGGCTCGAAGGCTGCAGCGGTGCTAGCAAAAGTGGTAAGCGTCGCTAGCGGAAGGGCCAGCAACGTTAAATATTTAAAGGAAGGCTTAATGATCATGGCGTTCTCCACGTGTCAGTGTTGTTGTATGGGGCGTCTTATTGTGAGACTGCACGTCGCGAACGTTAGAAGACCGCCACCCTGACCGACAAGCTTGTGCGCATAAAAGACAAAAAGTTCTTTACGAGCATTTTGTTCATTTTGTTCACGCCTGCTAGCACACTGCACTTTCTTATAGAGAATCTAGCCAGTCATGTGCCGCCTTCAACAGCCGATAACGACGTTCGGGCCGCCCTACGTCACCATAGCCCAGCTCAGCACTTACCGCCTGCTCGGCGACTAGAAATTCTAAATAGCGGCGCGCAGTGGAGCGGCTAGCTCCCATAATGCGCGCCATTTGCATGGCGGTAAGGGAGTCGGGGGCATCGGCCAGGGCATCGATCACCCGGCGTAGCGTCAGCCGGTCAATGCCTTTAGGCAGTGCTTGAGATAGTGACTGGCTTTTTGCTCGCGACGCCTCGCCTGGCTGTAAGCGCGCCAAAACATGATCCAACTCGTCTTGATTCATCTCGGCACGATTGGCCAACGCTTCACGCTCGCGGCGAAAGCGGGTCAGCATTTGGGCCATCCGGGCGGCTTCGATGGGCTTGATAAGGTAGTCAAATACCCCGCCGCGCAGTGCCTCGCTGATGGTTTCCACTTCCCGTGCGGCTGTGACCATGACGATATCCACATGCACATAGTCACGGCGAATCGCCCACAGCAGCTCCAAACCCTCGACATCGGGGAGGTAGGCGTCTAACAAAATCAATTGTATGTTAGCCGCGTGTTCCGCCATCAGCGTCTTGGCTTCGCGGCCATTACGCGCCATACCCACCACATAAAAGCCCTCACTCTGCTCAATAAAAGCGCTGTGGATATCGGCAATGCGAAAATCATCTTCAACGACCAGAATGCCGTATTGCCTATCAGACATCGCTCTTCCCCTCGCCGCTATGGCCACTGTTTTTGGAATTGTTGTTGAGATCGCCGTGGAGCTCGCCGTTTGGTCCTTTTTGGCATAGTGAACGGTCGAGCACCGCGGTAAAGCATGCCCCGCCCAGCTCACTCTCTTCCAGGGTAACAGCGCCGCCATACTGACGGCAGAGCCTGGTCACCAACGCTAAGCCAATGCCCTGGTGCTTGCCCGCTTTGGTCGAAAAACCTTCTTGGAAAATCGACTCGGCGAGCTCAGTGGGCACCCCTGGCCCGTTATCCTCCACTTCAATCAGAAGCTGTTCGCCCAGGTCGGTGAAAAACAGCCGCACTTTAGGGTCGTTATCAGGCCCATGCAGGGCGGCATGGCAGGCGTTATCGAGCAGGTTACCTACCACGCTCATCAGCACCTCTTGGCCGGTGGAGGTAAGCGGGCAGGAGAGCGAACTTTGCTCGTCGATTTCCAGCGCTACACCTAACTCACGCGCGCGGGTGAGTTTACCCAGTAACGTGCCGCTGAGCACGGCATCGGCCACGTTGCGCATTAAAAAGCTCATCTGCGCCTGGGCGCGCTCGGTTTCCTGATGGATCAGCGCCAAGGCTTCCTCAATGCGCTGTAACTGCAGTAACCCTGAGATGGTGTAGAGCTTATTGGAAAACTCATGGGCCTGGGCACGCAGCATGTCCACGTCACGGCTGGCCTGGGTCAACGCATGGGAGAGATCGACGATCTCGCGGCGACTCCGGAAGGTGGCCACCGCCCCTTCAATTTCTCCCTCATGCAGAATCGGCACCCGGTTAACCACCACCGGATGGTCACCTAGCCACATCTCCTGGTCGAACTCCTGTTCACCGTGCCGGAGTACCTCCAGCAATCGCGAATTGGGCACCACCTCACGAATGGGTTGCCCTAGCAGCACATGTTCGTCATCCAGGTTGAGAAAACGCCGCGCCTGCTGGTTGACCAGGGTAATATGGCCTTCGCGGTTAACCGCCAGTATCCCCTCATGAATCGACTGCAAAATGGCCTCTTTTTCCATCGCAAGCCGTGCAATCTCGTAAGGCTCCAAGCCTAGAATCACCTTTTTAAGGTGCTGCGATAACCAATAAGCACCGGCAAAGCCCAGGCAAATCATCAGAGCCACTAACACCCAGCCAAAGCTGTTATAGCGCGCCACATCCATCTCGACCCGGTCCATCATAAAGCCGACAGACACCAGGCCAATGATATTGCCCTCTTCATCCCAGATAGGTGCTTTGCCGCGCATCGCGGTGCCCAGTGAACCGGTCGCCTCGGAAACATAGAACTGGCCATGTATCAGCGCTTTGTCATTGTCCCCACCCACCATCGGTTGCCCGATGCGTTCCGGCACGGGGTGCGAGTAGCGGATGCTCTGGGCATTACCTACCACGACATAGCGCGCCCCGGTTTCATGGCGTATCCGTTCTGCCAACGGCTGGATAATAAAAGCGGGGTTAGGGATATCAAACGCATTGATAATTTGCGGCATTGACGCCACCGTTTTGGCTACCGCCAGCGCGCGCTCGCCCATCTGCTGGCTAATAATTTCTGCCTTACGAAGATTGAGATACGTGCCCTGTGCCAGTAGCATTCCCGCCAGCAGCAGCCCAACGAGCAGCATTACCTGCAGTCGAAAACTGCGTTTATACCAACTACGCCTGGCGCGGGTACGGCGCCAGCGCTGCAGGTCGGCGAGTGTTCGGGGGCGAGAAGTGCTCATAGATAGACTCAAAATACGTGACCGCACCATTATGGCACGCGTCAGCAAACGACGTTAAACGCCAACACGCCATGTCATCATTCGCTGATATAATGCTCGATTGCCGAAATCAAGGAGGGATGTAGTGGTTATTGTTCGATGGATGCTTTTGCTGGCCTGCTGGCCACTGTGGCTAAGTGTGGCTTATGCCAATCCGTTTTATGCCCCTCCGCCGCCCCAGGAAGATGCCCCCGTATTCAGTGGCGATGCTGAGCTTGGTTTTACCCATCTGTCGGGCAATACCAACAGCCAAACCTTGATCGGCAAAACACGGCTAACTTGGTTAACCGGTAAATTCACTTACTCTCTGCGCGGTGAAGTACGCACTGTTAGCAAGGATGATGAAACCAGCGCTGAGCAGTACTTAATCGCAGGGCGCGAGCGCTATGAGCTCGAAGGCCCCCACTATCTGTTTGGTTTTGCCCGCTGGGAAAAAGATCGCTTTGCAGGTTACGACCAGCAGTTGTCAGCGATTGGTGGCTACGGACGGCAGATTTTGGAGAACGAAACCCATACGCTTTCCCTGGAAGCGGGCCCAGGTTATCGCCATGATCGGCTTCGCGACTACGACGATGAGCGCTTGATGGTGACCTACACCGCACTAGATTATCGCTGGGGGTTTTCCGACTACGCGGATATCGAACAGGAAATGTCGCTTGAATATACCAGCCAGAACATCACCTCCCGTTCGCTAACGGCCCTTACTGCCCGGCTCAATTCAAAGCTGTCGCTGCGACTCTCGCATGAAATCAAGCACAACTCGCAACCACCCGACGACACCAGTGAGCGCACAGACAACACCACCAGTGCATCGCTACTCTTCCGCTGGTGAGTTTGGCACCGCACACCAACGCGCCAATAGCGTGCACTTGCACTCCTTAAACGCACCAAGATAAAACATGTTAGACGTTGGTCTATATTGCCGGTATACTGTGGCCAGTTTCCTGTCCTCGCGCCATTCAATGAATGGCGCTTTTTTTTACCCGCAATTTCCCTGTGTATTCATGAGCCTCTTAACGGCTATGCGGCGTTAAACCGCTTAACGGCGGCCTTTGACAGGCTAGATTTCCGCTTCTTCCTCCCCTAAAGGTATTTGATATGACCCAATCAAGCCCCAACGCTGAGGGCTCCCAACGCTTTTCGCTTGGCGATCCATTAGTGCTGACCCTCAGTATCGGCTTTATCGTCGCGTTTCTTGGGCTGTCCTTCTATGACGTTTCCCTGGTCGCGGACAGCATCAGTGCCGGTTTTGCCTGGACGGCACTGGTGCTGGGTAGCTACTTCCAGCTGCTACTCCTAATGACGTTTTTCATTGCCATCGGCTTGGCCATGACCTCGGCGGGAAAAGCCAAAATCGGCAACCTGGATGCACCAGAAATGAGCACGTTTAAATGGCTCTCGATCATTCTGTGCACGCTGCTGGCGGGTGGCGGGGTTTTCTTTGCTGCGGGTGAGCCGGTTTATCACTTTGTGGTGACGCCTCCTGCCTTTGATAGCGAAGCGGGCACTGCCGAAGCCGTTTCCGGTGCCTTGGGGCAATCCTTTATGCACTGGGGCTTTATGGCCTGGGCCGTACTGGGATCGTTAACGGCGGTGGTGCTCGCCCACGCTCACTACGTGAAAGGCCAGCCCCTTCAACCTCGCACCCTGCTTTATCCCGTGCTAGGCGAGCGACTCATGCGGGGTCCGTTGGGCGGCATCGTCGATGCCTGCTGTGTGATTGCGTTGGTGGCAGGCACCGTGGGCCCGATTGGCTTTCTGGCTACGCAGGTTAGCTTTGGTCTTCATGAGCTGTTCGGCCTACCAGAGGGATATACCGGTCAACTGATTATCCTGGGTGTGCTTGCCGGCATTTACGTGCTCTCTTCCATGAGCGGCGTACACAAAGGTATTCAATTACTTAGCCGGTTCAACGTGTTGTTGGCGCTCGCCATTGGAGCGGCGATTATGGTGTTTGGCCCCACCCTGTTTCTGGTTAATAGCTACGTTTCAGGCATGGGCGCCTACATTAGTGAATTCTTCACCATGGCGACCATGACCGCTGAAACGGCACCAGCATGGTGGATGCAGTGGTGGACGGTGTTCTTCTTTGCCTGGTTTATCGGCTACGCACCGGTGATGGCGATTTTTGTAGCGCGTATTTCGCGCGGACGGAGCATCCGCGAAATGATCGTCGCCGTGGCGGTGCTGGCACCGATTGCTACCACCGTGTGGTTTACCCTACTCGGTGGCTCAGGCATTTACTACCAGCTCAACGGCGTCATCGACTTGACCGAAGCGCTGAATAACTTTCAGTTTGATGTCGCCACGTTAACCGTTGCCCAGGCGTTGCCCGGGGGCACCTGGATGGCATTGGCGATTCTGCTGTTGACGACGATTTTTGTGGCAACCACCGGCGACTCGATGAGCTACGCCATTGCGGTGGTCGGCGCGGGCCATGACGACCCAAGTCCGGTGATGCGTGCGTTCTGGGGGATTGCCATGGCACTGATGGCCGCCGTGCTGCTATATATGGGCGCCGGACAAATTAGCGCGCTGCAGCAGTTTATCGTCATTACTGCTATTCCGGTGTCGTTGATACTATTGCCCTCGCTCTGGAATGGCCCTCAGGCAGCTTACGCCATGGCCCGTGAACAGGGCATTATCGAGTAACTAGCGCGGCTCTTTTAAAGCCCCTCTTACAAACTTTCCAGCAGGCGCAGAATCATCTGCGGCTGTTGGTTGGCCTGGGCCAACATAGCAATGCCTGCCTGCTGCAAGATCTGTGCACGAATAAGATGGGAAACTTCCTGAGCATAGTCGGCATCTTGGATGCGCGAACGCGCGGCAGACGTATTGATAATATTGTTATTGAGGCCATCGATCACGCTCTCAAAACGGTTCTGCACGGCGCCCAGGTAACTGCGCTGGCGATCCACTCGCTTAATGGCTTCATCCATTGCATCTATTGGGCTTTCTGTCGTGCTTCCTTCCAAAACGCTAAAGCCTTCCAGCCCCAGTGCCTGTAAGTTCATCCCTTCAAAACGTACCGCGATGCTATCGCCATCGTTGGCACCCACCTGAATATGTAACGACTTGGTCTCATTGATCAGTCCAATGTCGTTAAAGTTACTTTGCCCGGCAATGCGGTCGATCTCTTCCAATCGTTGATCGATCTCAGCCTGGATCGAAACAAGGTCATCAGAGGAGTTGGTGCCGTTAGCCGCTTGCACGCTCAGTTCGCGAATGCGCTGAAGATTATCGTTTACCTGATTAAGCGAGCCTTCTGCTGCCTGCACCATGGAGATGCCATCATTGGTATTGCGGATCGCCTGGGTCATACCGCTGATTTGTGCCGTCATACGGTTGGCGATCGCCTGCCCGGCTGGGTCATCCTTGGCGCTATTGATACGCAACCCAGATGAGAGGCGCTGCATAGCAGTCTGCATCGCTTGCTGACTGCCGCGCAGGTTATTTTGCGCGATGAGGGACATCAAGTTGGTATTAAGGCTGAGCAACGCGCGCCTCCGGGGGCGTTAGCCGACCCAGGCAAGGGCGGCTATATCGCTATTATCGGCCTTCTGGTGGAAATCATGAGCTTTTTGCCGGTTCAAGCGTACGGCCACTATTGGCAAGCACCTCATCGACGGGCACTTTCACATAGTCGTACTGGTAGTAGCCCTCATCGATCACTTCGCCATCCCAAGCCACCATGTCGAGATCCATGGTGCGGGGGCCTGATTTAATCGCTCCCCGTACGCGGCCCAAACGGTTTTCCACCTCTTTAAGATAGGCACGAAACGCTTCTCGCTCTAGCGAAGTGCTTACCAGCAGCGCGGCGTTTAAAAAATCGGGCTGGTGTTGGTAACCGACAGGCGTCGTACGTATCGCCGCCGAGCGCGCCAAGAGTTGGCATTCGTGGCTAAGAATCGTCAGCGCTTGATCAAAATAGTGCTCGGGGTCGATATTACTTCCTAGCGAGATCAAGCACTCATGCAGCGTAACGGTTTGTTCATTGGATAAGGGTATTGGTGGCATAGCGACATCCTGCTTGAAGTGACGGCTGCTAGCGTAGCGCTGTGGCAGCGCCCATCTATCAATACCTTCAAGCTGGCGACACGTGCAAGCTCTGTATAAGTTATTGACAAACGCTGCGCTCACGCAGAGAGTCTTGCTATACCAATAACACCGTAGGGAATGCGTTATGCATCAACAAGCTGCTGTGATAACCGGCGGTGCCACCCGTTTAGGCCGTCACTTTGCTGAAGCGTTGGCCGATGCTGGATTCGATATCGCGCTGCACGTTAATCGCTCCCGTGATGAGGCTGAAGCCGTGGCGAGCGGCATTCGCGCTAAAGGGCGCGTGTGTGAAATATTTCACTGCGATTTCTTAAGCGAGAATTTGAACGAGGAACTGGGTAATTTAATACAGGCTGCTAAACAGCGTTTTCCTGGTCTCAACTTGCTGCTTAATAGTGCCTCGGCCTACGAACCTGCCCCCATTGCCAAGACGGAGCTTGCCATGCTGGAAACGCAGTTTCGGGTCAATGTGTTTACCCCGCTACTGCTGACGCGTCACTTTGCCAACGTGGTTAACGAGGGCCAAGTCATCAACATTATCGATAACAAAGTGGCCTACCACCAGTACCCCTACGCGGCCTATTTACTATCGAAAAAAAGCCTAGCGGAAATGACCCGCATGGCAGCGCTAGAGTTCGCTCCCCGTATTCGCATTAATGGCCTTGCCCCTGGCGTAGTGCTGCCTGCCTCGCAGCGCACCAGTGACTATGTGCAGTGGCGGATTGATGGCATTCCGCTGAAGCAGCAGGGAACGCCCGCCCATCTTGTACAAGCACTCAACTATTTGTTGGAGAACCCTTTTGTTGCCGGGCAAATTCTGTTTGTCGATGGTGGTGAGTCCATCAATCTGGAAGGGCGGCACTCAGAAAACTATCGTTATTAAATACCCCTTAAAACGCGGCGGGGCCGCCCGAAGGCAGCCCCGTTAGCACGTTAAGATGACGATAATTTAGGTTTCATCGACGTCATCATGGTCGGGCTTGTGATGGTCTTCGTCCGCAGTGTGCTGTACCCCTTGCTGGGTATCATGCTTTACAGCAGACGAAGCATTAGGCTCCACTTCAACTTTCTTCTCTTTGGCGGTCGATTCCAGTACCCGTACATTGGCAGGCGGTGTCTTGCCATTTTTGGTCTCGCCAAAATAGAGCGTGGTGTGCGGGAAAGGTATCTCAATCCCTGCCTCATCAAAGCGCAATTTAACCAAGCGGTTATAAGCGCGGCCAACACCCCATTGGTCGCCTGGTGTCGTTTTGATCACCACACGAATGTTCACGGAGCTATCCGCCAGGGCGACCACACCGGCTACGGTTAGGTCTGCCAGCAGCTTATGACCGTGCTCTTCGCTGGATTTAAGATCTTCAAAGGCCAGTTGGAGCTGCTCAATGGCTTCGTCAATGCTCTCGCTGTAGCCAATACCGTATTCGCCCACATGGTTGCCGTACTCACGCATGTAGTTGGAAACGGTGTCCACACTTGAGAACGGCACGATGTGATAGGTGCCTGACAGGTCACGAATACCGACCGAGCGGATGCTGAGGCGTTCAGCGGTGCCTGTCACGCCCCCCACCGTGACCACGTCACCGGTGTTCATGGCATTTTCTACCTGGATAAACACCCCGGTAATCACATCCTGCACCAGCTTCTGGGCACCAAAACCAATGGCTAGACCCAATACACCGGCACCGGCAATCAGCGGGCCGATATTGATACCAATTTCCGACAGCACGATCATGCCAGTAATGGTCACCATAGCGATTGCCAGCGCATTGCGGAACAGACTGAGCAGCGTCTTCGCTCGTGCTGAAGGTTCGCCGTAGCCGGTTTCCGGGTTGAGCTTATGCTCGATCAGGCTCGCCAGTCCCAGCCAAACGGCGAGCGCCACAATCAAAATCACCGCAACGCTGGTTAAGTTCCCAACCAGAATGGCTCCCCCCTCGGAGGCATACCAGGCAGCGAGGTCAAAGGCGCCCCAAGCATTCAGAACGACCATAATAACCACAATCAGTATGATGGTACGCAGCACCCGCAACGCATTGGGAACATAGCTATTCAAGCGCTTTTCAAGCAGCGGCAGCTTGCGCCGCAGGTCATCGGATAAGGTGATACGGCGGCCAATGGTCTGAGTAAGAAACGAAGAGACCAGCAGCCCCACGACAATGGCGGCCAAGGATTTCAAGGTGGCAAACATCACAAACGGCAACGCATCGCCCGGGCGCGTCAGCGTCAATACAAACACCATCAAGAAGTACAGCAGCGCGAACAGATGCCAAGTGCGAGCAAATAGCTGCAGGGAGACACGGCTGGCGGTTAAAGTCGATTTCGCCGCCATCTCATTGAGGTTATTGCGCAGGCGGATGCGGTTCTTAAGCACCACTGCTACCGCATAAATAAACGCCAGTAGCATTATCAGCGTGCCGACTGCCTGACCTAACGACGCCGCAACGTAAAAATTGACCAGCGGCACCACAACCATCAGGCCGTAACCGACCATGCCAATCAAGCGCGCTAACCAGCGGTTCCAGTAGGACGCTTCCTGGGCAGAGATAGGCAGTAGCCGGAGCCCTTCGTAGCGTGAAGAGAACAGCATCCGCACGCCAGCTTTAAGCAGCTCAATAACCAAAAACGCATTCAAGAATAGAGAAGCGCGAGTAGATAGCTCACCAGCTTCACCAATCGCAAAGGTCGCCAACAAGTTGCCGCCAACGTAGGCAATAGCAACCAGCAGCACATCGATGATGGCAGCAATAACCACGCATGCAATCAAGCGCAGTACTGGCGTTAAATTACTGCCATTTAGCGACCAGCCACTGATTTTAGTAAATAGAGGCTTCGCTAACCGCCGGAAAATCATAAACATCGCAAAGGTGGCGATAATCACCAGGCCAAGGTTAATCGCAGCGCTGATGAACGCCGCCATGTCAAAGACACTTTCGGCGGCTTGACCGACGAAAAGACTGCCAACCAGGCTCACCACTTGCTCAAACTGCCCACCCACATCGCTAACCACACGGCTAGTGAGCTCCGCTAGCTGGCGCGGCAGCGAAACGTCTTCCGGTGCTAATTCGCTGCCTTGGGCAGCAGCTTGTGGCGAAAGCTCATCAGCAATCTCATCGGGCAGCGCTGACGCTTGATTGCGCAACATCTCAATCAACTCTTGTCGCGACTGCTCATCTTCCAATAAATTGGCTAACGCCTCGTAAGACGTTGGTGCCGACGCATCTGGGGATGCAGTGCCTTCGGCGCTAGCCGATTCACTCGACGTGCTCTGCGCCATTACAGGCGTGACCATCATGGCAATCATTGCCAGCAGCCAGACACCTAGCCAGGGTAGTAAACGAAGTGGCTTCACACCTTAACCTCCTTTTGGGTGAGTATTCTTTTCAATCTAACCGCTGCCTACACTGTACACTGCCTGCGCAGCTTGTTAAAAAGTTGTACAGGGTAACATGCATTAATAAATAAGGCGTTTTACTGGCACAGGGGTGCTAACCAATAGTGCGCCAGTAGTAATACCACAGCGTAGCGGGCGCCCTTGGCAATCACAATCCACCCCAAAGCTCGCCACCAGGGCAGCCTGAATACGCCGGCCAACACGGTCAGCGGGTCACCAACGATGGGTGCCCATGATACCAGCAGGCTCAACTCACCAAAGCGGTGATACCACCCTTCAGCACGCGCCAAACGTCGCGGCGAGGCGGGAAACCAGCGGCGATCTTGAAACTGACGCGCATAACGCCCGAGCGCAACGTTAACCATGCTGCCCAAGGTGTTGCCGGTGGTAGCCACGAACCACAGCACCAGCGGTGGTTCGCCTACACACCAAAGCCGCGCCAGCCATACTTCCGACCCACCGGGTAATAGCGTTGCGCTGGCGAGAGCGACAAAAAACAGACTCAGCATCGTTCAGCGGCCCACATTAGCGTGGCACGTAGCCGCCCAACTGCTGGGTGATTTCATCGGCCGTTTGACGAACCAGTGCACCGAGCGTTAGTAGCCGCGCTTCGGGGATACGCGCCATGGGGCCTGAAACGGATATCGCCGCCAGCGGGGTACTGTGTTCGTCAAATATGCAGGCAGCGACGCAGTGCAGGCCGATCGCGTGCTCTTCGCGGTCGCAGGCAAAGCCCTGAGCACGAATTTGCTGGGTTTCCACCTGTAGCGTCTCGGGCTGATAAAGCGTATTAGCCGTCACTCTGGCTAGCTCGCGGCCCTCAAGCAAACGAGCGCACTCATCATCAGGCATCCACGCCAGCAAGGCTTTACCGACCCCAGAGGCATGCAGCGGTGCGCGGGAGCCAAGGCGGGTGATCATGCGCATCATCTGAGGCGATTCATGCTGAGCAAGAAAGACCGCCGTCGCTCCATCGCGGATACCCAGGTTGGCGGTTTCGCCGGTTTCGGCTGTTAGCCTGCGCAAAAATGGTCGGCTGGTGGCCACGACATCGCGCGCTTCAAGAAAGCTGTTGCCTATTCGGAAGGTTTTGACATCGATTCGCCACAGGCCCTGCTCGTTCTCCTGGGTGACAAAGCCCTGACTTTGCAGCGCCTGTAACAGGCGATGGGTCGTCGATGGCGCTAATTCAGCCCTCTCTGCCACTTCCGAAAGGGCGAGCCCGAGGGGGCTCGCCGCGAGATACTCCAGCAGCGTTAAGCCGCGGACCAGCGACTGGCTATGGCCGCCGCTGGCTTTGGCGGTATTCGCCGGACGACCGACCGTCCTGCGCTTGGCTTCACTCACCTGGCTCTCTCCTAAAAGGCGCTCCAGAGGCGCCTCGACTGACTACAAAGAGCATCAGGATAACGTGTCAATGCGGCCGTTGTCGCGTTTATGAAAACGGGTTCCACGTATTCTTTCAGTTTTCTTAACGGTGCAGCCATTGTGCTGGACGCTTAGCCATAAACGCATCGATCCCTTCACCGACGTCCTCGGCCAGCATATTGCAGGCCATGGTTTCACCGGCAAAAGCGTAGGCCTCATCGAGCGGCATGCTGAGCTGGCGAGCAAACATAGCTTTGCCCGTGCGCACTGCCACGGCACTTTTCGCGCAGATACTGGCGGTCAGTGCTTGCGTTGCCTCATCCAGCGCATCGTCCTCGGCCACGCGATTGATCAGCCCCCACTCGGCGGCCTGCTCAGCACTGATAAATTCGCCCGTCAGCAGCATTTCCATGGCGCGCTTACGTGACACATTACGCGAGAGCGCCACCGCCGGGGTGGAGCAAAACAGGCCAACGTTAATGCCGGAAACGGCAAAGCGAGCGCTGCGTGCAACCACCGCCAGATCGCAGCTAGCGACCAGTTGGCAGCCAGCGGCAGTGGCAATGCCCTGTACTTTGGCAATCACGGGTACCGGCAAGTGAGCAATGGCCTGCATCACCTCGCCGCAGCGGGCAAATAGCGCTTGGTAGTAGGCTTTATCGGGGTTGGCGCGCATCTGTTTGAGATCGTGCCCGGCGCAGAAGGCTTTGCCTTTTGCGGCGAGTACTACACAGCGCACACGGCTATCGTCGGCAATCTCGGCGAAGGCATCGTCGAGTGCTTGCAGCATGGCTTCTGAAAGCGCGTTAAAGCGTTCTGGGACGTTCATGGTTAGCGTTGTAACGCCTTGCTCATCTCGGCGTTGCAGGATGGCGTCAGGTGAAAAGAGGTCATTAGAGGGGGCGGGCATGGCGAACTCCTGGTATGAGTAGCACAGTGCCCTCAGTCTAGCGCACCCGCATGGCTTGCAATGCGGATGCGCGACTAGATTTTTATCAGGCTTTTTTCATCAGGCGGGTATCGCGGCCTAGCGGGTGCGGCTCGCCGCGCTGTTGGGCGAGCTCGATTTGACGCTGGCGTTCACGGGCGGCAGCGCGGGTTTTCTCCGGTAGCGAATCGATACAGTGGGGGCAGCTGATTCCCGGCTCATACGCAGATGACTGCATATCCTCGGCGGAGATGGGCATGCGGCAGGCATGGCACTGCTCGAACTCTCCCTTACTCAAGTCGTGGCGTACGGTCACGCGGTTATCGAACACAAAGCACTCACCGCGCCATAGCGACTGCTCTTCTGGGACTTTTTCCAGGTAGTTCAGCACCCCGCCTTTCAGATGATAAACCTCTTCAAAGCCCTCTTTGAGCATAAAGCTGGAGGCTTTTTCGCAGCGGATGCCGCCGGTGCAGAACATTGCTACTTTTTTATGTTTTTCCGGGTCGTAGTGCTCGCGCACGTACTCGGGAAATTCACGGAAGGTGGTGGTTTTCGGATCTATCGCCCGCTCGAAGCTGCCAATGGCTACTTCGTAATCGTTGCGGGTATCGATCACCAGCACTTCGGGGTCGGCGATGATGTCGTTCCAGTTTTCCGGCTCGACGTAGGTGCCAACGGTGTCATTGGGGTCGATATCGGGCACCCCCAGGGTAACGATCTCTTTCTTGAGTTTGACCTTGGTGCGGTAAAACGGCGTTGCGTCGCAGTAAGACTCTTTATGATCGATATCCGCCAGGCGTGGATCAGCGGTAAGCCAGGCCAGCAGGCCGTCAATGCCTTCGCGGTTGCCCGCCACTGTGCCGTTGATGCCTTCTTTGGCGAGTAGCAGTGTTCCTTTGACGCCATGATCCAGCATGGTTTGATGAAGCGGCTCGCGCAGCGCTTCAAAGTCGTTCAGGGTGACAAATTTGTACAGCGCCGCGACCACGATGGGCGGCGTTTGAGTGGTGGCTGTCATGAGGTGCTCCAGGTAGTCATCCTCGTAAAGGACGGACCGGGTGATAAAGACGCGCATAGTGTAAACAAAAGCCAAACAAAAGCCGAGGCGAGAGTCGCTTGCTTGGGCCGTGGCGGCCTTACGCTGCGTCATTAAAGCGCCGCTTCTTTACAGTTTTGAATACGTCGATTTATTCGAAGATACCGTGCTGAAAGCTTCACCCCACGACGCCGCTGTGAGGCGTATATTGTCACTATTCCCTCACGCAAACAGCGGAGCACAACATGATTATTCGTCGTTCTAATGAGCGCGGCTACGCCGACCACGGTTGGCTACGCTCCTTTCATACCTTTTCATTTGCCAATTACGTTGACCGTAACCATATGGGCTTTCGTGCGCTGCGCGTAATCAACGAGGATCGCGTTGCGGGCGGCCATGGTTTTGGTGCTCACCCTCACCGGGACATGGAGATTATTTCCTACGTGCTGGAAGGGGAAATGGAGCATAAAGACAACATGGGCAACGGCGAGGTGATGCGCCCAGGCGATGTGCAGCGCATGTCGGCAGGCACCGGGGTGCTGCATAGCGAGTTCAACCACTCCAAAGAGAACGGGCTGCACTTTTTGCAGATCTGGATTGAGCCCAAGCAACTCGGTATAAAGCCCAGCTATGAGCAGAAAGCGTTTCCTACCGCCGAGCGCCAAGGCCAGTGGCGGTTGGTGGCGTCTGAGGAGGGACGTGAAGGCTCGGTGAGTATTAATCAGGACGTCAATCTGTATGCTGGCTTGTTCAACGCTGGCGAAGAGCCAACCGCACCACCTTCGCGCCACGCCTGGCTGCACGTGGTCAACGGTGAAATGGAGGTCAATGGCGAGACGTTAAGCGCAGGCGACGCTGCCGCGTTCCAGCCGGATGAGATGATCAATCTTACTGGTAAGCAGGCAGGCGAAGTACTGCTGTTTGATCTGGCTTGATCGTTTTTAGTTAGCAAAACGGCGCCTTACATAAGGCGCCGTTTTTTTACCGCTAACTTAGTTAACGAAATGCGTTAGCTATTTTGCGATGAGTAGAGCGCACGAATTTTCAGCGTGTGATCCACTTGCTTCAATGCTTCCAGCGCCTGAGGGCCGTAGGCTTTATCCACGTCGATGACCACATAACCCACTTTCTCGTTGGTTTGCAGGTACTGGCCCGAGATATTGATGCCATTTTCAGACAGCACGCGGTTAATTTGCGACAGCACACCCGGCACGTTGTCGTGAATATGCAGCAAACGGTGCTTGTCTGGGTGAGCGGGCAGCGCCACTTCGGGAAAGTTGACCGACGTCACCGTGGTGCCGTTGTCGGAATACGTGATCAGTTTTTCCGACACTTCAATACCAATGTTCTCCTGCGCTTCCAGGGTAGAACCACCGATGTGCGGGGTCAGAATCACGTTCTCAAGACCGCGTAGAGGACTTTCGAACTCCTCCTCGTTGCCTTTGGGTTCGACCGGGAAAACGTCGACCGCGGCACCATTGAGATTACCCGCTTTAATGGCCTCGGCCAGCGGCTCAATCTCCACCACGCTGCCACGCGAGGCGTTGATAAAGATCGCGCCCGGCTTCATGGCAGCAATCTCTTTGGCGCCGATCATCCAGCGGGTAGAGGCAAGGTCGGGCACGTGCAGGCTAACCACATCGGCGCGCCCCAATAGCTCTTCCAGGCTGGCGACCTGACTGGCGTTCCCCATACCCAACTTGGTGATCACATCGTAATAAATGACGTTGAAGCCAAGTGATTCGGCCAGCACAGAGAGCTGCGCACCGATGCTGCCGTAACCCACGATACCCAGCGTTTTACCGCGCGCTTCGTGGGAGTTCTTGGCCGACTTCAGCCAGCCGCCCTGATGAGCGCGGGCGTTTTTCTCGGGGATACCGCGTAGCAGCATGATCGCTTCCGCCAGCACCAGCTCGGCCACCGAGCGAGTGTTGGAGTACGGCGCGTTAAACACCGCGATACCCCGCGTCAGCGCGGCGGTCAAATCGACCTGATTGGTGCCGATACAGAAACAGCCTACGCCGACCAGCTTCTCTGCTGCCTCGAACACGCGCTCAGTCAACTGGGTGCGGGAACGAATGCCGATGAAGTGAACGTCGCGGATCTTTTCGATCAGCGCGTCTTCATCAAGCGATGTGGGCAGGTGCTCGATATTTTCATAACCGGCGTTGTGAAAATTGTCCACCGCACTTTGGTGGACGCCCTCGAGTAGCAGGATCTTGATCTTGCTCTTGTCCAGGGACGTTTTGGCCATGGCTGAATCAACCTCTATGGTCGGCGGCATGCGCCGTGTATCGGTTCACGGGAGGCGCATATCGTAGCACAGGCAGCCCCGGTCACGCCGGGTCAAGATGATGAAAAGTGTGCGTAATGACAATGAATGCACCGCAAGTCGTTACCAACAGCGTGGTTGGAAAGGCAGACGTCCCCCCCTGGCGTCGGTGTATACTGTGGGCCTATTTCAGCTTATTTTAAAAACATACCGGTTGGCAGGCATACCCCAATGAGCGACACGACATCACCTCCGCAGGATTTCGCCGCGACGGTTGAACAACTCGAAACCATCGTTGAACGTCTTGAGTCAGGCGAGCTCTCATTGGAAGATGCGCTGACCGCGTTTGAACAAGGCGTGCGGTTAACCCGCGATGCGCAGCAGCGTTTAGACAGTGCCGAGCTCAAAGTGCGTGCGCTTAGCGAAGACAGTGAAGGCCGCTTAAAGGTAACGCCGTTTGCTGGCCCCGACGACCTCAAGGATGCGGCCGACGAAGAGAGCAAGGAGACGCCCCCATGGTAGCCATCCAGCCGAGCCGGCTCGACGCCCTACGCCAGCGCAGTAATCGCCGGGTAGATGCGACCCTGGCGGCGCTGTTTGATAGCCGGCCGGCGGTAGCGCCACGGCTTGAAGCTGCCATGCGCCACGGCCTGCTCGCAGGCGGAAAGCGGCTGCGCCCGCTGCTGGTCTACATGGCCGGCCATGCCCTTGGGGCGGACGACGAAGCACTTGATGCACCCGCTGCGGCCATTGAGTTAATTCACGCCTACTCACTGATCCATGACGATTTACCCGCCATGGACGATGATGACCTGCGCCGCGGCCAGCCTACCGTGCATAAAGCTTTTGATGAAGCGAGCGCGATTCTGGCTGGCGATGCGCTACAAGCGCTAGCGTTTGAAGTGCTCGCTACTACCGCGCATCCACGTCTGGCGAATATGGTGCACACGTTAGCCGTCGCCTCGGGGCGTGATGGCATGGTAGCAGGGCAGGCGCTGGATTTAGACGCCGTTGGCGGCCACCCCGATGTGGATGCGTTGGCCCACATGCATGGGCATAAAACCGGCGCCCTGATTGTCGCTGCCGTACGCCTCGGTGGCCTAGTGGCGGTGGCTGACGATGATCCCCGATTAACCGCCCTCACTCGCTACGCGCGCGCCATTGGTCTAGCCTTTCAGATTCACGATGACATCCTGGATGTGACCGGCGACACCGTTACCCTAGGCAAAACGTCAGGCGCCGATGCGGCCCGAGCCAAGCCCACCTACCCTACTCTGCTGGGATTAGAGGGCGCTCAACGTAAAGCGCACAGCCTGATTGACGAGGCCGTTGCCGCGCTCGCCCCACTGGGCGAACGTGCTGCACCGCTGGCCGATTTAGCCCACTACATGATCGAGCGCGACCACTAAAGATGCCCATGAAGCTGTTCGACGAGATTCCCCGCGAGCGCCCGGCGACGCCGTTGCTCGACTCCTTTGACCACCCCGCCGCGCTGCGGGCCATGAATGACCATCAGCTCGCCCAACTGGCCGATGAACTTCGTGCTTACTTGCTGTATAGCGTGGGCGTTTCGGGTGGTCACTTTGGTGCTGGCCTCGGCGTTGTCGAGTTAAGCGTTGCCCTGCATCACGCCTTTAACACGCCCCAGGACCGCTTGGTGTGGGACGTTGGCCATCAAGCCTACCCGCATAAAATCCTGACCGGCCGCCGTGAAACGATGCTCAGTATTCGCCAGCACGGCGGTTTAGCCGCGTTTCCGCGCCGTGCCGAATCCGAGTACGACACCTTCGGGGTCGGTCACTCCAGCACATCGATTTCCGCGGCGCTGGGCATGGCATTGGCGGCAAAAGCCCAGGGTGATAAACGCCGCGTGTGCGCCATTATTGGCGATGGCGCACTCACCGCTGGCATGGCGTTTGAAGCCCTGGCCCATGCGGGCCACGTGGATGCCAACCTGCTGGTGGTCCTGAACGACAACGAAATGTCGATCTCCGAGAACGTTGGCGGCATGGCGACCTATCTTGCCCGCGTACTCTCCAGCAAGCCGTATCTCAAAATGCGCGAAGAGGGTAAAAAGGTGCTTTCCCACCTGCCCGGCGCACTCGAGCTTGCCCGGCGCACCGAAGAGCACATGAAAGGCATGGTGAGCCCCGCCACGCTGTTCGAGGAGATGGGCTTTAACTACGTCGGCCCGATCGACGGCCATGACCTCGAATCGCTCACCGATACGCTGGAAAACCTGCGTGATCTCGACGGCCCGCAGTTTCTGCATATCAAAACCGTGAAAGGCAAAGGCTTCCTGCCTGCTGAAGCGGATCAAATTGGCTACCATGCAATCACCAAGCTTGAGAAGCCAAGCACCACGGTCAGCGCCTCGACGGTTAGTAAACCGGCGGTTAAGAGCGTCGCCAAGAAGAAATACTGCAACGTGTTCGGCGACTGGCTCTGCGATATGGCCGCTGCCGATTCGCGCTTGATGGGCATCACCCCTGCGATGCGCGAAGGCTCCGACCTGATTCGCTTCTCAAAGGCGTATCCCCAGCGCTATTTCGATGTCGCGATTGCCGAGCAGCACGCCGTCACACTGGCGGCGGGTATGGCGTGCGAAGGCATGAAGCCAGTGGTGGCGATTTACTCTACCTTCCTGCAGCGCGGTTATGATCAGCTCATTCATGATGTCGCGGTACAGCACCTGGATGTCACCTTTGCCATTGACCGCGCTGGCTTAGTCGGCGAAGACGGCCCCACACACCACGGCAGCATGGATCTTTCGTTCCTGCGCTGTGTGCCCGGCATGGTGATTCTCGCCCCGGCGGACGAAGCCGAATGCCGTGCCATGCTCAGTGCGGCCTACCACCACCCTGGCCCCGCAGCGGTGCGCTACCCACGCGGCACCGGGCCAGGCGCGGAGATTCCGGCGCATCTTGAGCCATTAACGATTGGTAAAGCCGAGGTACGTCGAAACGCCTCAAGCGACAGCGTTCGTATTGCGCTGCTGGCGTTTGGCAGCATGAACAGCGCTGCGGCCGAAGTGGCCGAACGGCTCAATGCTACCCACATCAACATGCGTTCTATCAAACCACTCGATCGCGATGCGGTGCTGCATGCCGCTGATGAACACGAACTGCTGGTAACACTGGAAGAGAACGTGATTGCCGGTGGTGCGGGCAGCGCGGTCAATGAGCTTCTTCACGCTGAAGGCGTACAAGTGGAAGTGCTCAATCTCGGTCTGCCGGATGCTTTTGTCGAGCACGGAACGCCTGCCCAACTGCTGGCCGACTGTCAGCTGGATAGTGAAGGCATCGAGCGTGCCATTCGCGCCAGGTTGCCATAAGGTATTACTTCTAATCTGCTTTTAAACTGTTTTAACCTACTTTTGAGATTTCTATGCTACTGCTTATTGTGATTTTCGGCCTGATCGGTCTTGCGTTCGGTGGCCCAGTAGGGCTACTCATTGGCGGCGGCCTGGGCTGGTGGCTAGGTCGGCGTATCAGTCGCCGCCTGACTATCGCGCGGATGCGAATTCAAGAAGGCTTTCTGGAGTCGATATTCTCTGTCATGGGTTGTCTATGCCAAGCCGACGGCAAAGTCACCGAAGGCGAGCTGGATGTTGCCGAAAAGCTCTTTGACCAGATGCATTTACAGGGTGAACAGCGTGCCAAGGCCCGCGCCGCCTTCGAGCGCGGTCGCGCCGATGACTTTAATCTTGACGCCGAACTCGCCAACGTTAACCGCCTCACCCAGCGCCAGCCGGTGCTACGCCAAGTATTTATCCAGGTTCAGCTTTCCGCTATCGCCGCTGACGGCGTGCTCCACCCCGCTGAACAAGAGATGATCCTGCGCGTGGCCCGTGGCGTGGGTTGCAGCGATACCGAACTGCAGCAGATCGAGGCAATGCTGCACGGCGCAGCCGCTAACTCCCAAGGCGCCAGCGAAGAAGCACTGAAAGATGCCTATCGTGTATTGGGGGTTTCCGATGACGCCAGCGATGCTGAAATCAAAAAGGCCTACCGTCGTCTGATGAGCCAAAACCACCCGGACAAATTGGCGGGTAAAGGCTTACCCGAAAGCATGCGTGACATTGCTCAAGCGCGCACTAGTGAAATCGGCAATGCTTACGAACGTATCCGTACGGCGCGAGGCAGCAATTAGCGATAGCGGTCGCTGCCATAACGTTTCAGCAGTGCCCGTAGCGCATCGACACCGTCGTTACGGCCCGCTAAATTAAAGCATCGGTCACACTATCGTCAGGAGCACGCGATGATAACGCTATACAGTTTTCCCCAGTCACGCTCGCTAAGAGTGGCGTGGGCGCTTGAAGAGTTAGGCGTTGAATATCAGTGCCAGCATGTCGCACTGGACAAGGGCGAAGGCCAATCGGCGGCACACTTAATGCGCCACCCGGACGGCAAGGTGCCGGTCATTGAAGATGGCGAAGTGCACCTATTCGAGTCGGCACCCATTTGCCGCTATTTGGCCGAAAGATATGGGGATGGCTCACTGTTGCCAAGTGACCCCGCAGGCCGCGCTCAGGTTGACCAGTGGCTCAGTTTTATCGTGACCGAGATCGAGCAACCGCTGTGGAATCAAGCCAAGCATAAGTTTGCCCTGCCTGAAGATAAGCGTGTACCGGCTATTCTGCCTGTCTGTGCCTGGGAGTTTCAGCGTGCAATAAGCGCCCTGGAGCGCCGCTTTAACGGCCAGGAAAACTTAGTGGGTAATACGTTCACACTCGCCGATCTGTTTTTAACCCACACCCTTTCCTGGGCAACCAGCATGAAGCACCGCTTACCCGAGCCGCTGTTGGCTTACCGCGAGCGCCATATCAAGCGCCCCGCCATGGCTAAGGCGATGGAAAAAGAGCAGGCAGCAGCGAAGGGTTAATTAAGGCAACGGTTTTTTGCTGAGCTTGGCGCCTTTAAAAGCCAAGCTCATCAAGCAGATCATCGACCTGATCCTGTCCAGACACTGCATCCAACTTGCTTTCCCCTACCTGGGGGCCATTGCGTAGTCGGGCATGCTCATCACGACCATCTTCAACTTTAACGCCGTCGGTGACGTTAGGCACATTATCCACCAACACCTGAATAAGCTGCTCTTCGATTAGCTTGATAACTTCCATCATTTTCTTAATCACCTGGCCGGTAAGATCCTGGAAGTCTTGAGCCATCATGATTTCAAGCAACTCTTTTTGCGTAGCGCCGGTGGCGGCGGGCAGTTTGCTACTCAAAAAATCCTGCGTCTCCTCGACGAGTTTAGGGTCTTCTTCAACCACCGCGAGATTGGCTGCCGCGGTCTGCCAGCGCTTATTAAGCGCCGCGCCTTCTTCCTCAAGCGTGTCTTGCAAGGGTTGCGCGCGCTCAACGGCATTCAATGCCCGCTCTGCGGCTTGCTCGGTCATCAGGGCAACATAATTGAGACGATCATTGGCATCCGGTATCGCTTGCGCCGCCTGGGTAATCTGCTGATCTAAGCCGAGTTCTTTCATGCTGTCCCGCAGCAGGCGCGTTAAGTGGCCTATGCGATGCACCATCTCATCAGTACTGTCTTTTTTGCCCAGTACCGACGGCATGGTCGTGTCGTGGGCGTTGTTAACAGTGCTCATGACAATCCTCTTGTTAGCATTTCTTGTTCGATGTCGTTTCTGGACGACAATAGTCATCCTATTACGCACCTGCTGTGGCTTTTCAGGCGATTGAGGGCTCAATACACCCAGGTCAACCACCAAACCTACTACTACTTTCGGCCTAAAATGCTAAAACTTAAGTTGAATCCGTCATCTACAGAAGGATTCTGGCACTTTTAGTTAAGCTGACGTCACGTGAGGCAGCACGGCGCTGTAAACCGCAAAGTAGTGGCAGACGCTTCCGGCGATCACAAACATATGCCAGATCGTATGGTTATAGGGGATGGCACGCACAGCGTAGAAGATAACGCCCAGCGTGTAGGTGATGCCGCCCGCAGCCAGCAGGGTGATACCGGTTGACGATAAATTAGCCGTCATTTCCTCGGCGGCGAGTACTATCATCCAACCCATAAGTAAATAAATCGTCACGCGTAACACCGCAAAGCGATGCGGCCAGCATAGTTTGCAGGCAATGCCCGCCAGTGCCAGCGACCACACGGCGGTAAATAGCATCCACCCGGTCGGACCGCGCATATTAACGAGTAAAAAAGGCGTGTAGGTGCCAGCAATAAGCAAATAAATGGCGCAATGATCGAGCAGTTGAAAGCGCTGCTTCCAGCGCCGATGCGCAATACCGTGGTAAAGCGTCGAAGCGGTATATAGCAGTACCAGCGTTGCGCCGTACAGGCTTAAACTCACCACCTTCCAAGGGTCGACGTGAACCGCTAGGCTAGCCGCTACCAGCAAGACCACCATGCCTACCAAACTAAGCACAGCTCCCACCCCATGGGTAATACTATGTAGCCACTCTTCCGTCACGCTAAATTCGCCCAGCGGGACGCCGACATCGGTATTTTTCAAAGCAGGCACCTCTAACGCTTTGTCTATCTTATAGCTCAGGCATACACAGATTAGCGAGCTGCTGGCAATACAGAAAGTATCCGCGACCAATGGTTCCATGTCTGTAAAGAGAGCTACGTAACAAACAAACCGAGCCCGTTAGTGAAAACCGGGCTCGGTGTTGAGGAGAGCAGCCAACCTGCTCAAGATAAGGATGGACTATTTTTTAAAGCGTTGAGGAGGGTAAGGCTGCCTTCATATCGGCGGGCACTTGAAAATCCGATGCAGCGCCTCGCGCGCCTGCTAACCCTTGGGGAAAGCCGCTTCGATGACTGTAATCAGGGGTAATGCCGCCTTGATAGGCATGCCGTTGGCTCAAGGCCTTGGCGCAGGCGTAATCAATGGCAGTGAGAATACCCACCGCCGTGAGCGCAAGATACACATTCTGTTTCTTGGGGTTATGCGCATCCTTTAGCGCAAAGGAGAGCGCGGCAAGGTCTAACATATCGCCGCCAACGCGACTCCAGATTGCGGGAGTGGGGTTATCCGACAATGCACCGATCCCAGTAATTATTTCTCGCGCCCCGCAAGCGCGCATATTGTTTTCACTGCCCTGCATACCCAGCTTTTGGGTAAGCTTTCCTGGCGCTAACAGCTGATAGAGCCCCATTCCTACGCTTAACCAGCCAAGCCCCCGCGCAAGCTTATCCGCGGCGCTTTGCGAATGAGCCATGTCTGTGTGCTTATGCATCGCTACCTCCATGTCGGTGTCTTCAAGGCTTGAGAATAACCTTGACGCAACCATCCTGTTTATCGCGGAAGGTTTTATACATTTCGGGCCCTTGCTCAAGGCCGACAGAGTGAGTAATAACGAAGGAGGGATCAATCTGGCCTTCATCAATACGCCGCAGCAGATCATCGGTCCAGCGGTTAACGTGGGTCTGACCGGTACGCACCGTCAGCCCTTTGTTCATTAATGCACCAATGGGGAGCTTGTCGACCAACCCTCCATAAACGCCGGGAATCGAGAGGATCCCTGCCGGGCGGCATACGTAGATCATTTCGCGCAATACATGGGCGCGATCCGATTCCATCAACATGGTTTGTTTAACGCGATCGTACATTGAGTCGAGTGAACGGGTGGCGTGTGCTTCCAGGCCCACCGCATCAATACACTTTTCCGGCCCCTTACCATTGGTCAGGTCTTTCAGGCGGCTCAAGACGCTCTCTTTATCGAAATTAATCGTAATGGCACCGCCCGCTTCTGCCATGGCAAGCCGCTCGGGCACATTATCGATAACGACGGCTTGCTTTGCGCCCAGCAACACCGCGCTGCGTACACAAAACTGGCCAACGGGCCCTGCGCCCCAAACCACCACCGTATCGGTAGGCTGAATATCGCACTGTACCGCCGCCTGCCAACCGGTAGGAAAGATGTCACCTAGGAAAAGCACTTGTTCATCTGTCAGCGTGCTGGGCACTTTGATATGCGTGGTGTCGGCAAACGGTACCCGGACATACTCAGCCTGACCGCCTGCATACCCGCCTGTGAGATGAGAATAGCCAAAGAGACCGGCGCCACCATGGCCGAACGCTTTATCGGCCAATGCTTTATTGCGATTAGAGCGCTCACAAACTGAATAATTGCCACGCTGGCACTGTTCGCATTCACCACAAAAAATAGTGAAGGGAACCACGACACGATCACCTACCTTTAAATTCTTTACCTCGCTGCCCACCTCCATCACTTCGCCCATAAACTCATGGCCAAGCACATCGCCTGACTCCATCGCCGGTATGAAGTGATCGTAGAGATGGAGATCGGAGCCGCAGATAGCGCAGCTACTGACATTAACGATGGCGTCGCGGGGGTGTTCGATTTGTGGATCCGGTACCGTGTCGTAACGAACGTCATTCTTACCGTGCCAGCAAAGTGCTTTCATGGCTGCTTCTCCTTAACTTTTTACCCTTGGGTTAGCATCCTGCTATGTATCAACATAGCTCAGTTGCCGGGCAAAAAAGGTTAAAAAAAAGCAAGTTTCCGGGCTGGTTAACGCCTTATGTGCGGGTCATCATCCCTTGCGTTCAATATCCACATCGCTGGCCTGGGTAAAGTCATCCAGGGCCATCATATGGCCGAGTTTGCCCGCTTTGGTGGCAAGGTACTGCTCGTTGTGGGGGTTCAGGCCGGTGGTGATCGGTAAGCGCTCGACTACATTCACTCCATCGCGGGTCAGGGCATCCACTTTGCGTGGATTGTTGGTCATTAACCGTAGAGAGGTGATGCCGAGGTGGTTGAGCATGGGCACGCACAGATCATAGCGGCGCATATCGGCGCCAAAACCAAGCTGCTCGTTGGCTTCGACCGTGTCGGCCCCTTGATCCTGCAGATGATACGCGCGGATTTTGTTTAACAGGCCGATCCCACGGCCCTCTTGGCGCAGATAAAACAGCACGCCGCGCCCCTCTTCTGCAATGCGCTTGAGCGCTTCCTGCAACTGATAGCCACAGTCACAACGCATCGAAAAGAGCGCATCGCCGGTTAAACATTCAGAATGCACTCGCCCCAGTACCGGCACATCACCGGTCACATCACCCAACGTTAAGGCGATATGATCCTTGCCGGTGGCCTCATCTTCGAAGCCATGCATTGTAAAGGTTGCCCAGGGGGTGGGCAGTTGAGAAGCGGCAATGAAGCGAATGGTCACAGGTTACCTCGCTGATTGACCAAACCAGTTAACCACACCAGTGTTGGCAAAGTGGGCAAGCATTCTAACAGGAAGCGGCGCACGCCTCACGATGGCAACGCGGCTAAAACCGGTTAATTAGCAGAGAAAAATTGGCTGGGTGCGACGATTTTTGCCATCGAGTACGCCGCCCTTGCGCCTATCTTCAAGTACAATTGCCCCATACGATCCAAAGTGCCTATACCCAGTACTTGTCTCAAGGACAATGCGGGCAAATTTCTTAAGAGCAAGTATTTATGACCACCACACCGCTGCAAAATGACCGCTTCCTTCGCGCCCTGGCGCGCCAGCCCGTTGACCGTACCCCGGTATGGATGATGCGCCAAGCGGGTCGCTACCTGCCGGAATACCGCGCCAGCCGTGCCGATGCAGGCAGCTTTATGGACCTCTGCCGTAACCATGACCTGGCCTGCGAAGTCACCATGCAGCCTTTAGAGCGCTACCCACTGGACGCGGCCATTCTGTTTTCTGACATTTTGACCATTCCAGATGCGATGGGCCTGGGGCTCTATTTTGAAACCGGCGAAGGCCCCAAGTTTCGCAAAACCGTGCGCACCCAGGAAGAAGTCGCAGCACTGAGCGTGCCCGACGCCGAGCGTGACTTGGATTACGTGATGCGGGCGGTGTCGACCATTCGCCGCGAGTTGAACGGCCGCATGCCGCTGATCGGCTTCTCCGGCAGCCCCTGGACTCTGGCGACCTACATGGTGGAGGGCGGCTCCAGCAAGGATTTCCGCCACCTGAAAACCATGCTTTACGATACGCCGGATACCATGCACCAGTTGCTGGATACGCTGGCGCATGCGGTCACCGACTACCTGAATGCACAGATTCGCGCCGGCGCCCAGGCAGTACAGATTTTTGATACCTGGGGTGGCGCGCTCTCTACACCGGCTTATCTTGAATTTTCGCTGCGCTATATGGAGCAGATCGTTTCCGGACTGATCCGCGAACACGACGGTCGCCGCGTGCCGGTGATTCTGTTCACCAAAAACGGTGGCCAGTGGCTTGAGCATATCGCCTGCGCCGGTGCCGATGCGCTGGGTATCGACTGGTCTACCGAGCTTTCCAACGCGCGCGCGCGGGTGGGCCACAAAGTCGCCCTGCAGGGCAACCTGGATCCTAACGTACTGTTTGCCCGCCCCTCGGCTATCCGCGCTGAAGTGGCGCGCGTGCTGGAAAGCTACGGCCATGGCCCGGGCCATGTGTTTAACCTGGGCCACGGTATCAGCCAGTTTACTAACCCGGATAACGTCACTGCCTTTATGGAGGCGCTGCACGAGTTAAGCCCGCAGTATCACCGTGATATTCCAACGCAACCCAACACAGCGCACTCAGGAGCCAATTGATGAGCGAATTACGCGACGACCAGTGGTTTACCGAAATTTTTGACAGCCACGGCAGCGCTTTCTCACTGAAAATCTCTGAAAAACTGCTGGATGTGCAGAGCCAATACCAACACCTGGAGGTCTACGCTACCGAGACCTACGGCAACCTGATGGTGCTGGATGGCTGTGTAATGCTGACCGATCGCGACAACTTTCTCTATCACGAAATGATTGCGCATCCGGCGCTGTTTACCCATCAAGACCCTAAGCGGGTGGTGATTATCGGTGGCGGCGACTGCGGGACGTTAAAAGAAGTGCTGCGTCACCCCAGCGTGGAAAAAGTCACTCAGATCGATATCGATGAAGAAGTGACGAAAGCGTCTGAACGCTTTTTCCCGACATTGGTTGAATCGAATAACGATCCGCGCGCTGAGCTACTGTTCGCTGATGGCGTTAAATGGGTGGACGATGCACCGGAAGAGAGCATTGATGTCCTCATTATCGACTCCACCGATCCGGTCGGCCCTGCCGAAGGGTTGTTCAAAACCGATTTTCTCAAGCGCTGCCACCGCATTTTAAAAAGCGGTGGTGTGATGGTGCAGCAGAGTGAGTCGCCGCTTTACCACACGGGCTCGATCATTCGTGCGCTACGTCACGATATGCTTGAAGCGGGTTTTGACAGCGTCGCCACACTGCCCTTCCCGCAGCCGGTATACCCTTCAGGCTGGTGGAGCGTGACATTGGCGGGTAAATCCACCGACGTTAATGCCTTCCGAGAGCAGGCAGCGGCCAGCCACGACCTGCCGCTTGAGTATTACAGTGTTGATGCCCACCGCGGTGCACTCGCCCTGCCGCCGTTTATGCGCAAGGCGTTTTCCGCCGAATAAGCGCTCTTCACTGCTGCATTTCTGTCACCGCTCACCGCAGCTTGCTCTAGAAAGGTGCAAAGCGAGGTGGGCGGTAACAATTTTTGCACCTAGACGTTCGTCTCGAATTGGTTGAGTAGCGTTGAAAAGCGCTGAATGTGCGCCTGTACCCTTGTTGGCATCTTCCTTGCTAGGTTTAGTTACATGCTACGGCATGCATGACTATTTCAATGACTGATTTCAATAACCAATTTCAAGAACTTCGAGGGAAACTAAATGTTCAATAAAAAACACCTGGCGCTTCTGGCGTCCGCTGGCTCACTGAGCCTGGCGGGAATGGCGACTGCTCAAGCCGACACGTTGGAAGATACCATTGAGCGTGGCGCCGTTCAGTGTGGTGTGAGCGATGGTTTGCCGGGCTTCTCAGCCCCGGATGACGACGGTAATTGGCAAGGTCTGGATGTTGATGTATGCCGTGCCGTAGCCGCAGCGGTTCTCGGTGATGCAGACGCCGTTAACTATATTTCTCTAAATGCCGTTGAGCGCTTCACTGCCCTGCAGTCTGGTGAAGTTGATGTACTTTCACGTAACACCACCTGGACCACGACGCGCGATACGACGTTGGGCCTGAACTTCACCGGCGTTAACTTCTACGACGGCCAAGGCTTCATGGTTTCTCGCGATCTGGGCATTACCGGCGCCGATGAGCTTAACGGTGCGTCTATCTGTATTCAGTCGGGTACTACCACCGAGCTGAACCTGGCTGACTACTTCCGTGCCAATGACATGGAATTCAACCCGATCGTATTCGATACCTCTGAACAAACCGTGGGTGGCTATCAAGCCGGTCGCTGTGACGTTCTGACCTCTGATACCTCACAGCTCGCAGCGCTGCGTATTCAGCTAGATGATCCGGAAGGCTCGATGATTCTGTCTGACGTCATCTCTAAAGAGCCGCTGGGTCCTGTGGTTCGTCAGGGTGACGACCTTTGGTTCAACATCGTGAAATGGTCGCTGTTCGCGATGATTAACGCCGAAGAGTACGGCGTCACCAGTGAAAACGCTGAAGAGATGCTGAACTCTGAAAATCCTGATGTTGCTCGTCTGCTAGGCCAAGACGGCAACTACGGTGAAGGCATGAACCTTGAGGCTGACTGGGCTTACAACATCATCAGCCAAGTAGGTAACTACGCAGAAAGCTTTGAACGTAACGTGGGTATGGGCTCCCCGCTTGAAATCGAGCGCGGTGTCAACGCCCTGTGGAACGATGGCGGCTTCCAGTACGCTCCCCCGATTCGCTAAGCGTCTCGCTTGACCCCGGCCCGCCGTCCTCTTTACAGGTATCTGTTTAAAGGGCATGGCGGGCCATCTGATTGACCTTCCGTGTAGCGGAGACGCCATCCATGTCTGTAAGACCCAACATTCGCCCCGCCGGCCACAAGCCGCCGTTTTGGCGAGACCGCGCTAAGCGCGCACTTATTTTTCAAATCATTTTGGTCGCCGTTGTAGCGGCTTTCCTGATCTATATTATCGGCAATACCCAAGCCAACCTGAACGCCCGCGGCATTACCACTGGCTTAGGCTTTTTGAACAACACAGCCGGCTTTGGTATTGGTCAAACCTTGATTGAGTACTCTTCTCAAAGCACCTACGGCCGCACCTTCGTCATTGGCTTGCTCAACACGCTGTTGGTGGGAGGGCTGGGGGTTATTGCTGCCTCGATTATCGGTTTTATCGTCGGTATCGCGCGGCTATCGCCCAATTGGCTGATCGCTAAGTTAGCCAATGCCTATATCGAAACTTTCCGTAATATTCCGCTGCTGCTGCAGATTTTCTTCTGGTACTTCGCGGTGCTGCGCACCTTGCCTAGCGCCCGGGAAAGCATGGCGTTTGGCGAAGCCATTTTTCTCAACGTACGCGGACTTTACCTGCCACAACCGCTATTTGAATCTGGGTTTGGGCTTATTCCTATCACGTTTGTGGTGGCGATCATGGCTAGCATTGCATTGATTGTCTGGAATAAACGCCGCCACGAAGCGACCGGTAAACGCTTACCGGTTTTCTGGATGTCGCTAGTGATTATTTTCGGCCTGCCACTGCTAATACTGGTGGCCACCGGCGTTCCGGTGACCTGGGAAATGCCGGTACTGCGTGGCTTTAACTTCGGTGGCGGGATAACCATCATTCCGGAGTTCTTGGCGCTATGGCTGGCGCTTTCCATTTATACCGCGTCGTTTATTGCGGAGATTGTGCGCTCGGGCATTCAAGCGATCCCCCATGGCCAAACCGAAGCGGCCCAAGCACTTAGCTTGCCGCGCAAGCTCGTTCTGCGCCTAGTGGTAATCCCTCAAGCCTTGCGCGTTATCATTCCGCCGCTGACCAGCCAGTATCTCAACCTGATTAAAAACTCCTCCCTGGCCACCGCCATTGGTTATCCCGACTTGGTGTCGGTTTTTGCTGGCACCACGCTCAACCAGACCGGTCAAGCAATCGAAGTCATTGCCATGACCATGGCGGTCTATCTCATCATCAGCTTGCTGGTGTCCATGTTCATGAACTGGTTCAACGCTCGCGTTGCGCTGGTAGAACGCTAGGCCGGAGGCGACCCCATGATTCACAATAAAGAAACCATACCTCAGCGTCCGGCGCCTAAAGGCACGATCGGTCCGATTGCCTGGCTACGTGGCAACCTGTTCAATGGTCCGATCAATAGTGTTTTCACGCTGTTGGGCCTGTACGTGCTTTACCTGCTCGTGGTGCCAACGGTTCAGTGGGCGTTTATCGATGCCAACTGGGTGGGAGACAGCCGCGAAGACTGCACACGGGCGGGCGCCTGCTGGGTGTTCGTCAACGCGCGTTTCTCCCAGTTCATGTACGGCCTCTACCCAAGCGAAGAGTATTGGCGCGCCAACATCGTGTTTGCCATGTTTGCAGGCATTATTGCTTGGATGGTCATCCCCCGCCTGCCCTTTAAGCGCTGGATGGCCCTATTTGCGCTGGTGATCTTTCCGGTCATCGCCTACGTGTTACTCCACGGCGGCTACTTCGACCTACCGCGGGTATCGACCCACCGCTGGGGCGGCTTGATGCTGACCCTGCTATTGGCCAGCGTGGGCATGATTGGCGCATTGCCGATTGGCATCGTGCTCGCCCTTGGGCGACGCTCGAACATGCCCATCGTCAAAACCTTCTGCGTGATTTTCATTGAGTTCTGGCGCGGCGTACCACTGATTACCATTCTGTTTATGGCCTCGGTAATGTTGCCGCTATTCCTACCCTCAGAAATCAGTGTGGATCGCCTAGTGCGTGCCCTGATCGGCCTCACACTGTTCCAAAGCGCCTACATGGCAGAGGTTATTCGCGGTGGTTTGCAGGCGATACCCAAAGGCCAGGATGAGGCCGCCGCAGCATTGGGTATGACGTACTGGAAGCGGATGGGGCTGATCGTGATGCCTCAAGCCCTAAAGATGATGATTCCGGGTATCGTTAATACGTTTATCTCCCTGTTTAAAGATACCACCCTGGTGATGATCATCGGGCTGTTTGACCTGCTGGGCATTGTGCAAGCGGCGCTTTCCGACTCGCGCTGGTTGGGCTTCTCGATAGAGGGGTATGTATTTGCGGCGTTCGTGTTCTGGATTTTCTGTTTCAGCATGTCGCGCTACAGCCAGTACCTGGAACGCAAGCTTAATACCGGCCATAAGCACTGATGCCGCATCTCTTTACGATTTAAGTAGGATTTCAACATGACACAAGCAGCCACCAACACCACTGACGCCAGTACTTCTGACCTGATGGTCGAGATGCGCAACGTCAACAAGTGGTACGGCGATTTTCACGTACTGCGCGATATCTACCTTGAAGTAAAACGCGGCGAACGGATCGTGGTATGTGGCCCTTCGGGGTCGGGTAAATCAACGCTGATTCGCTGCATTAACCACCTTGAAGAGCACCAAAAAGGTGAAATCGTGGTGGGCGGCGTTCCGCTCACCCAAGACGTTAAGCGTATTGAGCAGATTCGTCGAAGCGTAGGTATGGTGTTTCAGCATTTCAACCTGTTTCCTCACTTAACGGTGCTGGAAAACTGCTGTATCGCGCCAATGTGGGTTCAGAAGAAGCCCCGTAAAGAAGCCGAAGCGCTGGCCATGGAGTACTTACAACGGGTACGCATTGCCGAACAGGCCACCAAGTACCCCGGGCAGCTTTCGGGCGGGCAGCAGCAGCGCGTGGCCATTGCACGCTCCCTGTGCATGCACCCTGACGTCATGCTGTTTGACGAGCCTACTTCGGCACTCGACCCCGAGATGATCAAAGAAGTGCTGGACGTCATGATCGAGCTTGCTGAAGAGGGCATGACCATGATCTGCGTGACCCACGAAATGGGCTTCGCCAAGACCGTGGCCGACCGGGTGATCTTTATGGATCAGGGCCAAATCATTGAAGAGAACGCACCCGAGCCTTTCTTCAATAACCCGCAGTCTGAGCGCACCCAGCTGTTCCTGAGCCAGATTCTTGGCCATTAATCCACAGCCCGCAGACAAAGCAGCTGTTGATAAGTACGTCATCATGGGCCTCATTTGAGGCCCATGATGTTTTAAAGTGTTAAAACATATCAAACCACACACCTATCATTGCGACCTACACCCTATGTCATTGCGAGCGAAGCGAAGCAATCTCGGGGTTACACCACTACAAACACGCTTGCTTCGTCGCTCCGCCCCTCGCAATGACGTGATAAAAAAAGAGGTAATCGTATGATTGAAAAGCTGTTTATTGACCGGGCACCACAGCCCATCGCGCCCTTTTCTCACGCCTGCCGCGTAGGCGACTTGGTGTTTATTACGGGACAAATGCCGACGGTACCGGAAACCAACGAAATGCTGCTGGGTACTTTTACCGAGCAGACGCACCGCGTGATGCAGAACTTGGCGATCGTGCTGGAAGAAGTCGGCAGTGCTTTTGAATATGTCGTTCAATCCCGCGTCTTTATTACCAATATGGGCCACTTTGACGAGGTTAATAAGGTCTACGCGAGCTATTTTCCCCAACCATTGCCTACCCGTACCTGCATTGGGGTGACCGGTCTGGCGGGCGGCGCCGATGTGGAAGTCGATATGATTGCCTGGATTCCACCTGCTAGCGACAACACCTAAGCGCCTATTAGGGCTAAGCGTTTATTAGGGTCACGCTAGCGGGAAGCAGTGCTGGCTGTTCACGGTGTTGGGTAAGGGGCTTCTTGGCCAGCACCGTGAGCAGAATTTGCAGCGGGTCCCCGTGACTGACTAGCAGGATGGTCTCACCGTCGTATTGCTGTTCTAACCCTTCCATTACGGCGCTCATTCGCGCCGCTACTGAGCTAACGGCTTCCACCTGATGCTGACAATGGCCGGCATCAAGGCTGTCCAGTGCCCATACGTCAGGATAATGCGCATCAGCCTGCCCTTCGAAATCGCCAAAAAAACGCTCTCGCAAGCGTTTATCAACGACCCTCTCAAGCTTAAAAGCGCTTGCCACCCGAGCAGCCGTTTGTGTCGTTCTTAAAAAATCGGAATGCACGACTCTGCTGGGGGCGGGCCAGCCCCACTCGGCTACCGCCTGTGCAAGTTGTTGCTCGCCCATAGCCGAAAGCCCGAAATCATTAAGACCGCGCTCGGGACTACTAATAATTAACCCCTGTTGATTTGCCTGGCTATGGCCGTGGCGCATCAATAAGTAGCGATTGCGCCAATGGTCGAAGAACGGCTGTAAAGTATTTGACATAAATTTGTCATAACCCCTAGATTGAAGGTGTCTGTTTTCGAAAATAACCATCCCTCACGCGGAATGTCCACTTATGAACCATTTTTGGTTTTCATTCGAGGCAAACCGAAGTGAAGAGCAAACGGCATTATCCATAGCAAGCGCACAATAATAACCGTACAAACGAGGCATACCATGGCAACTTCGCTCTTCCGCAAGCGCCCGCTTGCGATGCTTACCGCCGCATCACTTCTACCGCTCGCCCTGCTCACAACGCCTGCTTTCGCTGAGTGTGAACGTGGCGACTTGGACGCCATTTATTGCGACGAGGATGGCAATATGGTCGCTGATCGTCCGTCTGACGAATCTGAGTGGGTTAATCCCGATACGCTGATCTTTGCCTATACCCCGGTAGAAGACCCGGCCATTTATTCGGATATCTGGCAGCCGTTTATCGATCATTTGGCTGAAGTCACCGAACGGGATGTGCGCTTCTTCGCAGTGCAGTCCAACGCGGCGCAAGTGGAAGCCATGCGCAGCGGAAGGCTGCATATCGCCGGGTTCTCGACCGGTCCCACGCCGTTTGCGGTGAACTTGGCGGGTGCCGTGCCGTTTGCGTTGATGGGCTCTGATAGCGGCCAGTTTGGTTACACCCTGCAACTATTTACCCATGTCGACTCGGATATTCATGAGGTTGAGGATCTTAAAGGCAAGCGCGTCGCCCACACCTCACCCACCTCCAACTCGGGCAACTTAGCCCCGCGCGCCCTGCTGCCTGAACTCGGCATTACACCCGATGAAGATTACGAAGTGGTCTACTCGGGTAGCCACGATCAGTCGATGCTGGGCGTGGTGGCCCAAGACTATGACGCCGCCCCGGTCGCTTCTGAAGTGGTCGAGCGAATGGCCGCCCGTGGCCTCTACGATGAAGAGGACGTGCGGCTGATTTTTGAGTCTGACCGCTTCCCCACTACATCTTATAACTACGCCTATAACCTGCACCCCGATCTGGTCGAAAAAATCGAAGAAGCCTTTTTCAGCTTTGATTTTGTTGGCACCGAGCTAGGCGAGGAGTTTGAAGGCGTCGAGAAATTCATTCCCATTAACTACCAAGATAACTGGAAGGTGATCCGCACCATTCAGGCGGCCAATGATGTGAGCTATACGCCAGACAACCTGGAAGAGTAAACGTAACGCACCGCCGTCGGCGGTGCGGTTATTGTCTCGACGATGGAAGCGGACACATGCTGGAAATTACTAATCTGGTCAAACGATATGGCCACGATGAAGCCGTGCTGAAAGGGCTGGATCTCAGGGTAGAGGGAAACAGCGTTGTTTCTATCGTAGGCGCCTCGGGTGCGGGTAAAAGCACCCTACTGAGATGTATTAATCGTCTAGTCGAGCCAACCTCCGGCTCAATCAAACTCAACGGCAATGAGCTGGTGAACCTTAAAGGCGCTGACTTGCGACGAGCGCGCCGCAAAATCGGCATGGTGTTCCAGGGCTTTAATTTGCTGGATCGTTTGACCGTGATGGAGAACGTGCTGGCCGGGCGCCTGGGCTACGTCAATCTCTACCAGGCGATTTCGCGCCGCTACCCGCAAGCGGATATTGAGCGCGCGTTTGTGCTGATGGAGCGGGTGGGCATCGCGCATTACGCTAACAAGCGCGCGGATGAGCTCTCCGGTGGCGAGCGTCAGCGGGTCGGTGTGGTGCGCGCACTGATGCAGGAACCTGAAGTGCTATTGGCCGATGAACCCACCGCCTCTCTCGACCCGCGCACCTCCGAGCAAATCATGATCCTGCTGCAAAGCCTAGCCAGCGAGCTGTCGCTGCCGGTGCTGATCAATATCCACAACGTTGCCCAAGCGAAAACCTATACCGAACGCATTGTCGGCCTTCGTCACGGCAAGATGATTTTTGATGGCCTGCCTGCCGACTTCAATAAAGACGCGTTAGACGCCATCTACGGCGGCATTGAAGCGCCCGATGACGCTATCACCGAGAACCCAGCGGAGGCGAGCGCCCATGATTCCGCCTGACGCTACACCTGCCTCACCACGCACCTGGAAAAAGCCGCCGTTTATCGCCAATCCGCTGCTGCGCTATGGGTTGATCATCGTCGCCGTGGTCTATTTGGTGTGGGCGTTTGGCTCGCTGCCGTTTAACTGGGCGCGTATCTCCGAAGGTGTGCCCCGCGCCGCGCGTATTTTTAGTGGCGGCTTCCCGCCCAATTTAGAGCGCTACGAGCTCCTGCTAACGGGTTTTAAGGAGAGCTTTCAAATCGCTATCCTGGCCACACTGCTGGGCGTTCTGCTGTCGATACCCTTTGCCGTGATGGCGGCGCGTAATATCGCCCCAATGCCGATCTATGTGATTGGCCGGGCAGTGATTATCGTCTCGCGAAGCTTCCATCCGGTCATCGTGGCCATTCTGTTCGTCGCCGCCGTCGGTTTTGGTCCACTGGCGGGTATTCTTACCCTCACGCTCTATTCAATTGGTTTTGTCGGCAAGCTGCTTGCCGAAGAGATCGAGGAGATTAGCTGGGGGCAGGTAGAGGCGATGAAAGCCGCGGGAGCGGGCTATTTGGCGATTCTGTTTTACGCGGTTTTTCCGCAGATACTGCCCCGCCAGGTCGGCCTTTCCATGTACCAGTTAGACAGCAATCTGCGCGCCTCGGCGGTAGTGGGCATTGTCGGCGCGGGGGGCATTGGCGGCACGCTAATGAACGCCTTTGGTCGCTATGACTACGATTTCGCCTTTGCGATTTTGCTTATCATCATCGCGGTCATTTTGCTCAGCGAAGGGGTCAGCGGCTGGGTAAGGAAAAAAATATGGTAGATCATGCACAGCAGCTTGCCGACCGCGTTTGGCAACGCTACGACCGCAAGCAGCGCCTTATCCGCTATGCCGTTCTCTTTGCCACCTTGATGGTGGTGGTCTGGGCGGTACGCGACATCGATATTTTCTGGCCCTGGGTGTGGGATGCGCCCAATCAAATTTCTGCGCTTGGGGGGCGCATGTGGCCTCCCAGTGCCGCTGGCTTAAACGGTATTATCGCGGCGCTTATCGAGACGGTACATATTGCCACCCTGGCCACTTTCTTAACGATCTTTTTGGCCTTACCGGTGGCCTACATTGCCGCCCAGAACACCACGCCAAACCGCGCTTGTTTGTGGCTGGGGCGCTTTATTCTAGTCTCCAGCCGTTCGGTGAACACGATTATCTGGGCGCTGCTATTCGTGGCCATTTTTGGCCCTGGCGTGCTAGCCGGGATCCTCGCCATCGTGTTTCGCTCCATTGGCTTTATCGGCAAATTAATGGGCGAGGCCATCGAAGAGATTGACCGGCGCCCGGTAGAAGCCATGGAAGCCACCGGGGCTTCCAAAGCCAAAGTCATTGCCTACGCGATCGTGCCGCAGGTCATGCCCGCTTTTTTTGCTATCGTGATTCTGCGTTGGGATATCAATATTCGTGAATCGACGGTGCTGGGGCTGGTAGGCGCAGGGGGAATTGGGGTCATTTTACAAGGAGCGATAGATACCTTTGCCTGGCCTACCGTGGCGACCATTTTGATTGCCATTATCGTGCTGGTGCTAATTGGCGAAGCCATTACCAGTATCCTGCGAAGCAGAGTGCTGTAGGTTTCTCTTTTTAAGCCATGGCAAGCGTTTGACCTAGCGCCAAACGCTTGCCATGTTTAAAGCATCATCAACGACAAGGAGTATGCACAGCGATGACAACTTATATCGTGGTAGCCGACGCCGCTCGCGCGCGTATTTTTACCCGTGATTCGCTTAATCTTGCCGAACAGGAAAGCCTGGTACACGCAGCAGGCAGACTTCATGAAGGCGACTTGATTACGGATCGCCGCGGCGCCGATGTGCATGAGTCGACCTCTTCAACGTCACGCTCTTCTGGAGAAGAAAACGTTGCCTCGCAGCACGAAAATGAGCTGTTTGCCAAAGAGGTTGCGCAGCACCTTTACACTGCGCGGGTCAAGAACAGCCTGGAGAAGCTCATCATGGTCGCTCCCCCTAAGTTTCTGGGTCTATTGCGCGATAAGCTTGATGGCCCGACACAGAAGCTGGTGATTCACTCGCTCTCGAAAGATCTAAGTAAAGCCTCGCTGGCCGAAATACAAACGGCCGTCAGCGATTTACGTTAGTAAGCTTAGCCTTCTAACGTCGTTATTAGCCTAAAGGAGTGGTCGTTCTCGCCGATAGCTTAGAAGCCTTTATAAACGGTGCCCTTCCGGGTACTGACATACACTTCGATGCAGAGAACGACCATGCTTTCCACCCTCCGTGCCCGTATTCTCTTAGCCGCGCTAGTGGCTATTACGCTTGCCCTGGTGATTAACGGAATTGCCAGTTATATCACCGTCAAACACCACAATAGCCAGCAGATAACGCACAACCTTAGCGCAGTGGTTAAAGGTAATACACAAGCTATCAACGAGTGGTTTAGCGCACGTTATACGATGCTTTCCAGCATGGAAGATGCGGTTAACAGCGATGATCCGCTTGCCGCGCTGCGCCAACTAGCGGCTTCAGGCAATTTCATGAGTACCTACATTGCCTACCCCTCGACGTCAGAGGCTATTTTTTCCGACGGATGGCAGCCCCCTAGTGATTACGATCCTCGTCAGCGGCCCTGGTACAAAGGCGCGAGTGAGGCGCAGGATACGGTTATCACGGCACCTTATGTAGATGCTCAATCAGGCGGGTTGATTGTTACCTTTGCACGCCCTTTTTATCGTAATGGGGAGCTGGCCGCCGTCATCGGGTCGGATATTGCGATCACTGATGTTATTGAGATCGTCAGTGGTATCGCCCCCACAGAGTCAAGCTTTGCCTTTCTCACCACTGACGACGGTACCCTGGTTGCCCACCCCGATGCGCAATTAACGCTTGAACCTTCCACGCGGTTGAGCGATGACCTGACCCATGCCCGTCTTGACCAAATCACTCAAGCAGATGCACCCCAAGCACTGTCGCTGCAGAATAGCGATAAGCTACTCATGGGCAGCCATGTTGGTGGTGACAGCGGCTGGCAGTTAGTCGTTGCCATGGATGAAGCAGAAGCCACCGCTGGCCTGCGAGCCATCGCCACTACCTCAGTAGTGACACTATTGATCGTCGGTGCCATCACCGCGGTCTTATTTGGCCTTCTGCTTACTGTTCTGCTGCGCCGTTTGCTCGTTGCACGCGACGCGATGAACAACATCGCCTCAGGAGAGGGTGACTTAACCCGGCGGTTGCCGGAAGAGGGCAACGATGAGGTTGCTCAGATAGCCAAAGCATTCAACCGCTTTGTAATCAAAATGGACACCGTGTTGATTGACGTCCGCTCTAGTAGTGACTCCGTGCACCATGCGGCTAACGAAATCGCCATGGGTGGACAGGATTTATCGCGCCGTACCGACAACGCGGCCGCTAGCCTGCAGCAAACCTCCGCATCGATCGAGGAAATCACCAGTACTGTGCAGCATACCGCCGCCTCGGCACAGGAAGCCAACAAGCTTTCTCAAACCGCTTCAGAGGTAGCCAACGAAGGCGGGAAGGTCGTCGCGAATGTTGTGACTACCATGGAAGATATTACCCAAGCATCGGATAAGATCGGTAATATCGTCACGTTAATGAACAGCATTTCGTTCCAGACGAACCTGCTGGCACTTAATGCCTCGGTGGAAGCGGCTCGTGCTGGTGAGCATGGTCGCGGTTTTGCGGTGGTAGCCGATGAGGTCCGTAGGCTGGCGGGACGCAGCAGCGAAGCAGCCAACGATATCCAAAAACTGATCGAAGATTCACAAAGCAAGGTGAACAACGGCACCACATTAGTCCGTAATGCCGGGGCCACCATGCAGGATATTGTGGCGCACATTACTCGTGTTACCGAAGTGTTGGAAGAAATCAATGCGGCCACCAGCGAGCAGAGCGACGGCATCAATCAGGTTAATATCGCGGTTGCCGAACTGGATCGTATGACGCAAGAGAATGCCGCTATGGTGGAAGAGTCCACCACCGCCGCCGAGCAGTTGAAAGAGCAGGCCGACCATCTGGCAGGTACGATCAGCAGTTTTAAACTCTCTCAACACCCGGCGGCTCCCCTGACATCAAACTCGACTAAAGCGTTGCCAGCATATTGAGTGATTAAGGAATCGGCGGTAACGGAATATCGTCGCTTCGCTTCGCCCCGGCGGTCATTTCACGGCATAGCCGCAGGAACTCACGTATGCCGGTGGTGAGGTACTTGTGGCGATGCCAGATAAAGGTGAATTGCCGTTTTAAATCCAACTCCGGCGTGGGCAGCGGCACCAAGCTGCCACGCCGGAAGGCATCGCGTAGGGCTAGGCGTGAAACACAGCCAATCCCCAGCCCCGACTCTACCGCACGTTTAATGCCTTCGGTGTGTTCAAGCTCCAGCAGGGTATTGAACCGGCTGCGCCGGTGACGTGCGGCGTGCTCTAGCGTCATACGCGTGCCCGAGCCCTCTTCACGCATGATCCAATCCTCACGCAGCAGTTGCTCCAATTCGAGATGTTCTCGGCCGGCTAGTGGATGGCGCGGCGAGCAGAACACGCACAGCTCATCTTCGACCCAGGGCTGACTGATGATCATCTCATCGTCGCACTGCCCTTCGATCAGCCCTAAATCCAGCGAGTGTTGGCGCACCCCTTCGATAATATGGCGGGTGTTGCGCACCGCTAAGCGCACCCGGCTGCCGGGGTGGCGCTGCATAAAGTCGCTGATCAGCAGCGTGGCGAGGTAGTTACCAATGGTCAGCGTTGCCCCTACATCCAGCGAGCCAACCCCTTTCTGGCCTCTAAGAAGCTCTTCGATCTCTTCACCACGATCAAGCAGCGCCACCGCTTTGGGCAACAGCTGAAAACCCAACGCATTGAGCTTTAAGCGTTTGCCGATGCGGTCCAACAGTTGGCAATCGAACTGCCGCTCAAGCTCCGCAAGCGCCGTGCTGGTCGCTGATTGAGACATGGCCAGCGCCCGCGCTGCGTGAGAGACGCTCTCATGCTGGGCAACCGCCACGAAGACTTCCAACTGCCGCAGGGTGTAGTGCATAAAGTCTGACCTTTATTTGATCTATATCTATTTTTCAGATAACCGATATCAATATAATTCGCTTAACAGATATACCACCCTTTGCTTAGACTTGCTGGCAACTTATTTAATCATTTTTATTCTTTTTAAGAATATACCCGATGCAGTAGCGTGTCCGCATCGGCTAAGGGAGAAGCGGCATGAGTAAGTTTGCTCTGGAAGAAGTGCTTAGTGTTCATCACTGGAATGACACCCTGTTTAGCTTTCGCACCACCCGCGAGCGCAGCCTGCGCTTCAAAACCGGTCAGTTCGTGATGATCGGTCTGGAAGTAAATGGTAAACCGCTGATGCGCGCTTACTCGATTGCCAGCCCCAACTATGAAGACCACCTTGAATTTTTCAGCATAAAGGTGCCCGACGGCCCGCTGACCTCTCGCCTTCAGCATTTGAAAGTGGGCGATCAGATCATGGTCAGCCGCAAGCCAACCGGCACGCTGGTCACCGATGACCTACTACCTGGCCGTAACCTATATATGCTTTCTACCGGCACCGGCTTGGCGCCGTTTATGAGCTTGATTCAGGACCCCGACGTTTACGAGCGCTACGAGAAAATCGTGCTGGTACACGGTGTCCGTGAAGTTTCTGAACTGGCCTATGCCGACTTCATCACAAAAGAGCTGCCTGCACACGAGTACCTGGGTGAAGATATCGCTGAAAAGCTGGTCTACTACCCCACCGTTACCCGTGAAGAGTTCCACACCATGGGCCGCCTGACCGACCATATCCGTACCGGCAAGCTGTTCGAAGATACCGGCCTGCCGCCCATCGACCCACGCCAGGATCGTGCCATGATCTGCGGTAGCCCCGCCATGCTGGACGACACTAGCGCGCTGCTTGATGAGCTGGGACTCAACATTTCACCACGCATGGGTGAACCGGGGGACTACGTGATTGAACGCGCTTTCGTCGAAAAATAAGTTAACCGCTGGTCATTAAAAACCCCCGCCAATCGGTTTGAGGATATAAACCGGCTAGCGGGGGTTTTGTATGCTGGCGCCTTTAAACGGCGTCTTTACCGGTTTCGCCGGTACGGATACGGATCACCTGCTCTAACGGCATCACAAAGATTTTGCCATCGCCGATTTTCCCTGTATTCGCGACCTGGGTGATCGCATCAATCACCTGCTCGGCCATGTCGTCGTCCACAGCGACTTCCAGCTTCACCTTGGGTAGAAAGTCCACCACATACTCAGCGCCACGATACAGCTCGGTATGCCCTTTCTGGCGCCCAAAGCCTTTCACTTCCGTCACCGTAATACCCTGTACACCGATGTCGGAGAGCGACTCGCGCACATCGTCAAGCTTGAACGGCTTGATAATAGCTGTGATCAATTTCATTACCATATCCTCTAACTGGGTGGCCGTGATGGGGTTGAGTTGAACGGTTGCTAGCATCGCAACCAATAACCGCTGCTCACCAGCATACACCGCTATCGACAGAGAATAAAAAAGCCTCCCACTTTAGGGGAGGCTATAAGGAGCACACCAGCTCAATGGGTAGTCATTACTTATTTCTTAATACCAAATTCTGGGTAGGCCTCGAGACCACATTCAGCGATATCAACGCCTTCATACTCTTCTTCTTCGCTGACCCGGATACCCATGATGGCTTTCAGGATCAACCACACCACCAGGCTTGCCAGGAACACCCAACCGAAGATACCCGCGATACCAATAATCTGAGCACCGAATGACGCACCATCGTTAGTCAGCGGTACCGCCAGCACACCCCAGATACCGACAACACCGTGCACCGAAATCGCACCCACCGGATCATCCAGTTTCACCTTATCGAGGGTCACGATAGCCGCGACGACAATGATGCCGCCCACTGCACCAATAATCGTGGCGCCCAGTGCGGTCGGAGAGAGCGGATCAGCGGTAATCGCGACCAGGCCTGCCAGCGCACCGTTCAGTGCCATGGTCAGATCGGCTTTACGGAACCACAGTTTGGCCAGGATCAGCGCCGCAATAACACCACCTGCTGCTGCAGCGTTAGTATTTACAAACACTTGCGCCACGTTGTTAGCAGAATCGACAGCCGCCAGCTTGAGTTCGGAGCCACCGTTAAAGCCGAACCAGCCCATCCACAGGATGAAGGTACCCAGCGTTGCCAGCGGCATGTTGGCACCGGGAATCGCGTGAATAGAACCATCTTTACCGTATTTGCCTTTACGTGGGCCTAGCACGATGACGCCTGCTAGCGCCGCAGCTGCACCGGCAAGGTGCACAATGCCTGAGCCTGCGTAGTCAGAGTAACCCACTTCAGACAACCAACCGCCGCCCCAGGTCCAGTAACCAGACACCGGGTAAATAAACGCAGTCATTACCACCGCAAAGGCCAGGAATGCCCACAGCTTCATGCGCTCGGCCACGGCACCCGACACGATCGACATCGCGGTGGCAACAAACACGACCTGGAAGAAGAAGTCAGAACGCATGGAGTAGTAAGGGGCGTCATCGCCGCCTGCGGTCACTGCATCAACGCTGTTTTCAGCACCAATCAGGAAACCCAGGTTAGGCAGGAAGCCGCCCGCGCTACTGGAGTACATGATGTAGTAGCCCACCAGCAGGTACATGGTGCAGGCAATTGCAAACAGCGCGATATTTTTGGTCAGAATTTCAGCGGTGTTTTTGGAGCGTACCAGGCCCGCTTCCAACATGGAGAAGCCTGCGGCCATCCACATCACCAGCACGCCGCAAATTAGAAAATAGAACGTATCGAGCGCGTAGCTCAAATCAGCTAACTCATTCATGAGGTGTTCCCCGTTATTCTATGAGAAGTTATTCGCAAAAGACGGCTCTGTTCTGCAGCCCTGTTCGCGTGGCGTCCGTTATACGGCGTCAGCGCCGCGCTCACCGGTGCGGATACGAATCACGTCTTCCAGCGGCGTAACAAACACCTTGCCGTCACCAATTTTGCCGCTGTTGGCTGCACTGCAGATGGCGTCCAGCACGCTTTCTAAACGTGCATCGTCGACGGCCACTTCTACTTTTACCTTGGGCAGAAAGTCGACGACGTATTCGGCGCCACGGTACAGCTCGGTATGCCCTTTCTGACGGCCAAAGCCTTTCACTTCGGTCACCGTAATGCCCTGAACACCGTTGTCGGCGAGTGCCTCACGAACGTCGTCGAGCTTGAATGGCTTGATGATAGCGGTGATGAGTTTCATCCCGGATCTCCCCTGCTGGATAAGTCCTGCTAGATTGGTAGCGGCACTGCCGCCAGAATAAGCACCTGAACCGATAATGCGCATACTGTGCCAGCTGATTTTTTTATTTTAAAAATCAGTAAATTAGAGCGAAACAAAAGTCCAATAGAGCGCTAAATCCCGTTCAACCCATTCTCTCATCACGGCTATTGCACCAAAAAAGAGCGCAAGCAAATGTTGGCTGCTCTATTTCGATGCAAATCACTCGCTAAGCAGTAAATCCATTCGGCGCATGCGAATTCGCCAACTGTTGCGTATCCTTACCGGTATGCCGTTTTTAGTGATTCATTTAATACGTGATTAAGGAGAGAGCAGCTATGGCGCCTCAAGACCGCATCAGCCGACTGGCCCAGCAAATTGGCGACCGTCTACAGAACGCCTCTCAGGCACCGGAAGATATCCAAAAAGGCGTGCAGCAGGTCGTGCGTGGCGCCTTTGATCGCCTTGAGCTTGTTTCCAGAGAAGATTTCGATATTTTGATGGATGTACTGCAGCGCACGCGTTCACGGGTAGAGGCCCTTGAACGCCAAGTGGCAAACCTAGAGGCCACCGTTGAAGCTTCCGCAGCGGCAACCGCCACCCCCTTGGAAGCAGAAGTACCGCCGGTGCCGACCCCAGAGCCCGACAGTGACGACGCGAAAAAGGACAACCGTCCTAACGGATAACCGCTATTCAGCTCAGTTATTTCGTCGGAGGAAATCGGCAATAGCGCCATGGCGCTTATTGCCGATCTTTGCCGCTCGGTTAACCCGCTATATTCGTTGTATGACCTTGTCGAGAAAATAAATACGAATCAATATCATTGACATTTTGTCAGTCAATGTTACCTTCCTTATCTGGCAGCCTACTGCATGTGCCATTGGCTTGACGGCAATGGTGACAAGGGCGAGCTCATCAAAAAAAGCCGTGTGTAAGCACCAAGATAGATCACGCCAGTGTCGGCAGCGCTGCTAAGTGTCTTATGCCAGCGCCGTTTTCTGCATTGGAAAGCGTTGCCTTGCGTAGTGATGCGCCAAATTGATGCAGATCATTTAAACGAAAGCGCCATGACCGTATGAACACACTCGCTGCGCACCAACCTACCGGCCAAATAACACATACCCTGACATCGCAGTCATTGGAACAGTTGGGATTGCGCTTCGGCATTGATTACCGAATTGAGGGAATGTGCGCAAACGTCGTGCCCGTCGCCCATGGCAGCGTTCACGATGTCAGTCTATCCCCGTCGTTACATCTAACGCTCTCTGACCTGCAGGTGGAGCGTAGCTACTGGTCAACGTCCCGCCAGTCAGTGCCCTGGTTCATTAGTGTCGTGGTCGAAGGTCATATCACCGCCACGGTGGGTTCTGAATGCTTTGTCCTCACGGCAGGCGATGGGCTGTGCGCGCACTTCAGTCCTCAGCATTCGCTCACGGTCTATCAGCCCGCCCAAGCGCGCCTGCGCACGGTGAATCTTGCGGTACTCGCAACGGAACCCCATGGGCTTCCGCTATCCCCCGCCGCACCGCTGTTGCATCGCTGGCGGCTACCTGAAGCACTGCTTCTGGCCCTGCGCGCCAACATCGACCAGCCGACAAGCGCTTGCCGTCAACCCTTGGTGTGGCAAGGGCTAGCGCTACAGCTACTCGGCCATGGCTTGCCCGCTGACCCGTTATCGCTGCTGGCAGCACGTCCTACCTCCTATCACTGTGAAACACGTTTAACCCCGCGAGACCGCGACTGTCTGGCGAAGCTTCACCAGCAGATTACCGATCAACCGATGAAGAATTACTGCTTAGATGGCTTGGCCCGTGATGTAGCCATGAGCCCTAGCAGCCTGCGTCAGAAGTTTCGCGCCTATTACGGTTACTCACTGTTCGAACATTTGCGCCAATGCCGCTTAACCCAGGCGTACCGCGATTTACAGCGTGGTTATAGCGTGCAGCAGGCTGCCCATGCGAGCGGTTATGGCCACGCCACTAATTTTGCCACCGCTTTCAAGCGCGCTTTTGGGATGGCGCCCCACGACGTGTTCAAACGCTATTAAAAAACCATTCACTTGTTTTTTTAGCAGTGAGTTCCTTAGCCAGACACGTTTTGGCATCAGGCATAGCCTCCTTGTCATTACGCATACCTATCCACCGCAATAAAGAGCAATAATTCTCATTAACACGTTTAGTTCATTGCTTCTTATTGCAGGTATCACTCATGGCCGTTATCCATCATCGCTTCCTACGCTCTCCACTTAGTGCCGCTGTTATCGCGACCCTGTCGGCATCACCGCTTCATGCACAGGAGAACACCACTCTGGGTACCGTCACGGTGACCGCCCAGCAGGCCGCTACCAAAGTCGAGACGCCGTTTATCGAAACACCTCAAAGCGTCTCAACCATTACGCGCGAACAGATGGATAAGCGCGGTGTCAGCACCGTTCAGCGAGCCACCGACTACACGCCCGGCGTTTATAGCAACCAAATCGGCGCTTCCAACCGCTTTGATTATCTCGTACTGCGCGGTTTTTCGGACGGTAGCTTGAGCAACACCTTCTTAGATGGCTTGAAGATCATGGGGGATGCCAACTCCCATAGCAGCATGCGCATCGACCCTTGGTTCTTAGAAAGTATTGAAGAGGTACGTGGGCCCGCCTCGGTACTCTACGGCCGCGCCTCCCCAGGCGGCGTTGTGGCCCTGAACAGTAAGCGGCCCGAATTTGAACAGGGTGGTGAGCTGCGCTTTCGGGTAGGCAATAACCACCAACGCAGCGCCGCTTTTGACCTCACCGGGCCGCTTGGCGCAGAGCAGCGGGTGGCCTTCCGCCTAACCGGTATCGCCAACGCCGCGGATACCCAGTTTGGCCCGGCAGAAGAGGAGCGTTACGCCATTGCGCCCCGGCTCGCCTGGGACATGACCGACGATACCAGCTTGACCATAGAAGCTTACCTGCAGGATGAACCCGAAGGCGGCTACCACTCCGGCGTACCGTTTGAGGGGGCCGTGGTCGCTCGCAATGGCCGCAAAATCAGCAACAACTTCTTTGATGGGGAAGCGGATTACGACGCCTACGAGCGCACCCAGCGCATGGTCGGCTACGCCCTGGAGCACCGCTTCAACGAACAGGTGACCGGCCGCCAACTAATGCGCTACCTCAATTCAGACGTGGTGCTCAATCAGGTCTACGGTTTTGGCTGGGTCTCGCCCACGTCTGATGAGCTCACCCGCTACTACTCCGGCAGCAATGAGTCCCTAGACGCCTGGACGCTCGATAACCAGTTAGAAGCCAACATTAGTAGCGGCTTCATGGAGCATACGCTGCTGTTCGGGGTGGATTACCAGCAGCGTGAAAACGATGTCTCTTGGCCATCCGGGTATTTTCCGTCGATCAATGCCTTTAATCCTGCGTATGGCAGCGAACCCATCGAGTTTTACGCCCCGGTGCGGGAACGCCATGAAATCGACCAAACCGGCGTTTATCTGCAAGACCAAATCGCCCTCGATAACTGGCGCTTCACCCTGGGTGGCCGCTACGACTGGGTGAATATCGACAATACCAACCGCGATAGCGGGGATACCAGCTCGCTCAGCGATACCCAGTTCAGTGGCCGCGCCGGGGTGGTCTACCTATTTGATAACGGCGTGGCGCCCTATCTGAGCTACTCCACCGCCTTCACCCCCACCAGTTTCGTAGATGAAAGCGGCGATCTGCTTCAACCCATGGAAGGCGAACAGTGGGAAACCGGCGTCAAATTCCAGCCTAACGGTAGCGCCAGCCAGTACAGCGCGGCTCTGTTCCACATCAGCCAGGAAAACGTGGCCACCAAAGAGCAGCCCACTGACCCTTACCGGGCCGTGGGTGAAATCGAATCCCAAGGACTGGAACTGGAAGCCCAAACACGGCTGAGCGACACTCTTTCGCTACAGGCTGGGTACAGCTTCACCGACATTACCTACGCCAAAAGCGACGACGGTAACCAGGGCAATAACGCGATTTACTCACCCCGACACCAGGTTCAGCTATGGGGCCACTACGAGGGCAACAAAGATTGGCTAAACGGCGTGGATATAGGGGTTGGCGTGCGTCACTACGCGGATATCGCGGCTGACCGGGCTAACACCGAAAGCGTACCCAACTACACCCTGGTCGATGCCACCGTTGGTTACGACTTCAGCCAACTCGGCGCGGAAGGCGTTGAGGCACGTTTAAATGTGAGCAATCTGCTGGATAAAGAGTACGTGGCTTCCTGCAACTCCCTGGAGTATTGCTACTTTGGCGCCGAGCGGGGCGTGACGGCTAGTGTCCACTATCGTTTCTGAGCTTTCGTTTTCAGCACTGCTAAGTAATCGTAGGCACATCTGCCCAGGCCACCACGCCAGGGCAGTTTGCTTTCTGAAATCAGGTTTGCAAACAATAAATATTATCGTTTAAATACATCTCTTATTTTTCTGGATAGCCTTTTTCAACCATGCGCCACGCCACCCCGCTATCTTTACTCGCACGCTGCGGGCTGTTCACCGTTTGCCTCCTGGCCTTCTCTACTGCCCAGGCGCAGTGGGCGACGGTCGATTGGACCATCGCTGAAACACTCATGGCCATTAATGCTCCTGTTAGCAGCGTTGCCCAACAGGACGAGTACCACGACTGGGTGGGCGAGCCCCGCATCCCCGAGAGCGTCAGCGATATGGGCCTGCGCACCCAGCCCAATTTAGAGCTGCTGGCTCAAGTACCGCCAGCGCAAACGCTGATTTCCCCCATGTTTGCAGGCTTAACGCCACGCCTGGAACGCATTGCGCCGGTCACCTCGTTCTCGCTCTACTCCCCCGGCACCGACACCTGGGAGGAGATGCAAACCCTGACTCGCCAATTAGGCGAGCTAACCGAGCGCCAAACACAGGCAGAAGCGCTCATTGAAGAAACAAACGCCCTGATGGGCCGTTTGCGCCGCTCCCAACCTGACACCGCACCGCTGCTGATGGTGCAGTTTATGGATGCCCGCCATGTGCGTGTCTTTGGCGATAACAGCCTCTACAACGCCGTTCTTGAGCAGCTCGACATTCCTAATGCCTGGGATCAGCCCACCAACGCTTGGGGGTTTGCGCTGGTAGGGGTTGAAGCGCTGGCACGCTATCCAGAGGCGATGATCGTAATCATCGACCCGCTGCCCGCCGGAGTCGAAGAGAAGCTGGCCGAAAGTGGCCTATGGCAGCATCTTCTCAGTGTTAAAAACAATCGGCTGCTGCGCCTACCGCCGGTATGGAGCTTTGGCGCGCTTCCCTCCGCCCAACGCTTTGCCCTGGAACTGACCGCGGTGTTGGAAGACGCTGCAGCAGACAGCGAGCAGCCTAAAGAGGAGTAACGCCGAGCACTACCAAAGTGGGCTTAACTAAGGTAGTTTAGCCATAACGGTAAAGCAGGCTTAGATAATATAAGCGTAACGTTGGCCCCAATCATCAGCGAGGAAATGCAATGACATTAGCCATTGTCGCCACGCGCGCAGGCGTAGGTTTAGACGCACCCGCGGTGCATGTTGAAGTGCACCTGGCTAATGGCTTACCCGGCCTGACACTCGTGGGCTTACCCGAAACCGCCGTTAAAGAGAGCCGCGAGCGTGTACGCAGCGCCTTAGTGAACGCGGGCTTTGATTTCCCCAATACGCGACGTATTACGTTAAACCTTGCCCCTGCTGATCTGCCTAAAGAGGGTGGTCGCTTCGATCTTCCCATTGCTCTGGGCATTCTCGCCGCCTCTGGGCAAATTCCGGTGGAAGCACTGGAAGGCATGGAGTGCGCGAGCGAGCTGGCCTTGGACGGAAAGCTGCGCGCCGTGCCGGGCATACTGCCTTTTGCCTTGGCCACGCGACGAGCTAAAAAAGCGCTGATTATTCCCCGCGACTGTGCTGACGAAGCGGCATTGGCAGGTAATCTGCCGGTGCTACCTGCCGACACGCTTTGGCAGGTCGTGGCGCACTTGCTCGATCAAGAGAAGATTCCCCCGCACAAGCTCAGCGCCTCTGTGAAAACCACCGCCCCGGTGGATGACCTTGCCGATGTGCGCGGCCAGCAGCAGGCGCGCCGTGCGCTGGAAGTCGCTGCCGCCGGTGGACATAACCTGTTATTCGCAGGCCCGCCCGGCACCGGTAAAACCATGCTAGCCAGTCGCCTGCCGGGTATTCTGCCGCCGCTTTCTGAAGAGGATGCACTGGAAGTCGCCGCAGTTCGCTCGGTCTGCGGCCTAGCGCTAGAAGCCGACTGGGGCAAAAGGCCATTCCGCCAACCCCATCACAGCGCCAGCGCTGCAGCCCTGGTCGGCGGCGGCTCGAAACCCAAGCCCGGCGAAATATCACTCGCTCACCACGGTGTGCTTTTTTTGGATGAGCTGCCCGAGTTTTCACGCCATGTATTAGAAGTACTCCGCCAGCCGCTCGAAACAGGCACCATTCATTTAGCCCGCGCCAGCCATGAACGCCGCTACCCGGCTCAATTTCAGCTCGTCGCGGCCATGAACCCCTGCCCCTGCGGCCACTTGGGTGACCCACGCCAACGCTGCCAGTGTACCGCCAGCCAAATCCAGCGTTATCAGGCTCGGCTTTCCGGGCCACTGCTGGATCGCATTGATCTACAAGTTGAAGTCCCCGCACTACCGCCAGAACAGCTCACTGCCCAAACCCAGGGCGAATCATCGGAAGCCGTGCGTGAGCGGGTGATGGCCGCCCGAGAACGCCAAATGGCCCGCGGGGCGCTCAACAGCCAACTTAGCGGCAAAGCCCTGGAAGCCGCCTGCGCACTTAACGATGAAGAGCGCGCCTGGCTGGCGGGCGTGCTCGAAAAGCTCAAGCTCTCCGCCCGCGCCTATCACCGCGTACTGCGCGTAGCCCTGACCCTTGCCGACCTTCAGGGCGAACCCAAGCCCACCCAGCCACACCTTATTGAAGCGATTGGTTACCGGCAGTTGGATCGGATGTTGAAGGGGGGTTAACGTATAAAGTTAGGACTACATCGGCTTGGGCGATGATAAACTTATGGATGTTGGTTTTGCGGACAGGGACGTTGAGGGTATCGATTGGGCCTGTAACTGATGCCCCAAACAGCCCCATATGGCGACACTAAAGCCTAAAAACCCGCTAAACGCTCTTAAGTCTCTAAACATGGATTGCGAAAGGCCAAAATCGAAAAAGGCAATGATGACCATCATTCCACTAACCGCTAAAAGTTTTACATTCACTTCATCATTCGTCTTTAGCGCTTTTTTGGCAAATGTCGAGGCAAACACTATATACACTAACAATAAACTAGTAGCACCTAATAAGCCTCGACGGGCTAGCGTATCGATAATATCACTATGTAACTGAGGTAAAACACTACCTCTTTCAAACGCTATTTCCCTTGCTACCAAAGATGGCAAATTATCTTGCACCCCAGACTCACCGACACCCATAATAGGATTTTCGATAAACATGCTCCAACCTGCACGCCAAAGCTCAAACCGTGTGCCTAACGATGTATCAGCATTATTGTTAATAAAATATTGGTAGATATCATCAAATATAGCCACTATGCGTAACCAAATCCCAGAGGAAGGGTAGGCAATAATAGCGACTACGAATAAAACCATTATTACAATCGAAATATTACGAGTTTTGGGCTTTATTAAATTATTGGTTGCTGAAAATAGCAATGCCGCCAGGAAAGGTATAGCTACCCAACCGCCCCGTGTACCGGATAGCAAAGAGGCTAACAACCCCAAGAAAGCACCACACATAGCAAACGAAATTAAACCGTAATGAAATTTTGGACGTTTTTGAATATAGTAAATACAAGCCACTAAAGAAAGCGCGCCCATCAAAAGCGATAAATTACCAAAGGGGATGGCGTTAATGCCGTTATCCGCTCTACTTAAACCAATGAAAGCTCTCTCGTAGATAGCAATCAGGCCAGCACTTGCCCCACCAAAACATACACCTAACCAGAACCAATCAGGTGCAGGAGTAAAAACACGTAACACTATTAAAAAAAATGCCGCTACAAACGGCCAAAAGTAAAGATGCCTAAAGCCAGCATCAACTATTAGGGGAAGGCTTCCATCAGTAAGTACGCTTAACCACCATATGCTACCAAAAAAAACTAAGACAGCAACTAGCTTATAATCGTCGTTAGTTAATCCAAACGAACATTTATTATAAGCAACCATCACAGCACAGGCTGCTACTGAAACCAAAAGCGCCGACAATCCAAACCACCAATGAGCCTGAGGAATCGAAATCAGTGTTGCAAAAAAACCCAAAACAATAAAGCCATTGAGTAATGAAACAGCCTTACCTACTCTTGTATCTTGGATAGAATACATATTTTTCATTTAAGTGAGGTCATGTTGATAATATTTAGCCTGACGACTGAACAAGTCATGATAGATGCCACCCAGCTCAAAGAGCGTTTCATGGGTACCAGCCTCTTTGATCTCCCCATCGTCCATCACATAGATATAATCGGCTAAGCGAATAGTTGATAGTCGATGACTAATAACCAATGCCGAACGGTGGCTAATACGCTCTCGGAAGTTTTCAAACAGTTCCGATTCCGCAACAGGGTCCATCGCGCTGGTCGGTTCGTCAAGTATCACGATATTTGACTTAAGCATGAAGGCGCGGGCGAGGGCAATTTTTTGCCACTGACCGACGCTAAGCTCTTTGCCATTGTCGAAGAGCCGAGTCAGCATGGTATCGTACTTGTCATCTAGTTCTTCGATAAAGGCAGCAGCACCTGCATTTTCCGCTGCCCAAGGCACAGAATGCTCCGCATCGCTCCCGTTAATATGGCCAAAGCGAATATTTTCGTGAACAGATTCCGCGTAATGCGAATAGTCCTGAAATATCACGCTAAATAGCTGTCGATACTCATCAATATCACAGTTTTGGGCATCAATACCGTTAACTTTAATATGCCCTTCAGTGGGATCATACAAGCGAGTCATTAATTTAATCAGCGATGTCTTACCAGAGCCGTTAGCCCCTACTAGCGCCACAATCTGGCCTGGCTTAATCTCCATATTAACATTTTTGATAACATTTCTATGGGTACCCGGATAGGCAAAGCATACATTCTCTAATTTTAAATTAGCTTTTTCAGAATGTTCTATCTTAACAGGCTGGGTTGATCTTGGTACGGTATGCTGCATATCCATGAATTCGAACAGCATACCCATATACAAATGGTCTTCATAGAGTTTGGAAAGCTGCTGAACAAGCTCTTGCCCCATGGTTTGAGCACGCTGAAAAATCAATAGAAACAGCACCAATTCGCCAACGCTATTTTGTCCTTGAGCGGTATTCCAAGCCAAGTAACCAAGCGATGTGAAAAAAATCATTGATGCCACTGCCGCAACAATGGATTCCACCATGGTACGCTTGCGGCTAATAGCGAGCTTTTCACCTCGAATTTCGTCGCGGATATTTTTATATTTAATTCTTAAAAAATTGCCTAATTGATTTAAGCGAAGCTCTTTTGCATGAATATCCGAAGTCATTAGCCAATCTAGATACCCTGCACGACGCTCCATTTGAGTCCTTCTACGCTGCCAATCATAAAGTATACGAGTAAAGTAGATTCTCGCAATTAACGCAGGAACGATGGCAAATAGAATTATCGGTAATAAAAGCCAATTAATGGTGGCAATCATCACAACGATAGCCGCCAGCATTAAGACGTTTTTACCTAATAGCATTAAGTTGCTGGCCACTTGGGCCGGTCGCTGGCTTCCAGACTGGCGGGCGCGTTCCAGCGTATCGTGATAAAGCGGGCTCTCATAAAACGCAAGGTCGACGCTGATTGCCGTCTCTTGAACCATGTTATCGACATAGTCCGCGACCAGCATCCCTTGAGTTTCGCGCGCAAATCCAGCCAATGCTCTTGCCACTACATAGGCGAGGGTCCCCATCCCCGTGAGCATGACGTAGTGTAAGACATCACCCACATTGTCTGCGGCCGTCGGCTCAGCAAGCACGTTAGTGACTACATCTACCATTTGCTTTAAAAGGTAAAGCACTCCAAGCCCAGAAATGATTTCAAGTGCTATGAATAGAGTACTCAGCAAAGTCCATTTTCGACTACTTTTCCAAGAAATAGACAAAATACGCATCAACGAAGAAAAAGATGCAAAAAGCTTATTAACTGAAGTCATACAGCTAGCCCGCCCTATTGATTAATTGTTTCATTTTTGAGCTAAACGCGAATATGTTTCATGAAAAGGGCGGATGCAGCAATAAAGCCACTGCCAACGCGGGGCCAGGGGCCAAGCGGCATAGTTTTCGTAGGTAGGCCGAAAAATGCGCGTCCAACCTGTTAATCGCCATTGCCAAATATGAGTACTGTTGGTTTGCCAAGCAAAGGAGAAATCAGGTGTTGGCTTTTTGCGGCTCAAGGAGTGTTCGAACTCAATATCACCATGCATTGCCAATATAGCGGTGCGCACCAATTCACGGGTATTGGGGGTTAAATTCTCTATATCATTTACGGTGGGCGCACTGAAAAAGTCCACCATTTCCAAACATGACCGCACCGTACTGACTAATGCATGCCGCTCGGCACACGCCATTACCTCTTCGATATTAAAATCTTTGTGAGCTTGCATCGCCGTAATATCAACTAACCAATGCAACCGAGACCAGTAATGCTTGGTATGGTGCCAGCATAGATAAACAAACAGCTCGCTGACAGGCATCACGAAGGTATCAACAGTGTTAATGGTGATAGGTTGTCGCTTGCCTATCATTTGCGCTGCATCAAACACTGATCCGGTGTTATCGATCTTGGTATGAAACTCCACAGCAACATTGCGTGGCGAGAGCAGCGTAATAACTTTCTGGTGATTAGCCACAAAGGCAACACTTTCCGCATCAGATGCCAATTGTTGTGGATCATGGGGTTGATAACCGTTGTTCAATGCATATTGCAAAATACGCGGCAGATCATTTTTTGAAACCAGGATATCCACGTCCCGACATAGACGTTGTGCAGGTTCATTATAGAACTGAAAGGCTAGGGTGGGCCCTTTGAAACAGAGGTGCGGTATGCCTAACGGCGATAGCACATCCCTTACAATATTTTTAAATTCCGATGTAATATTCAAATTATGCTGTAAGGCACGTAATGAATAGAGCTTCATGACATCCAGATAGGGAGGTGGGATTTGATCTTTCCACCACCGGCTAAGATGCCCATGCACAACAGGTAATACAAAACGCTCCGATGCCTGATAAGTAAACCCTTCCCAGTCATGCACGAGCGGAATGAGTTCGCTGGCCACCTGAATCTGTTCTTGACTCAAATTTTGCCGCGATAACAATAACAGTAGCTGAAAGTTAGGATCCGCCATGTGTTGGACAGGACAGTCAGGCATCATACGCTCATCCATTTTCTTAGGTTATTCCTGGCGTGGGAAGTAGCCGCCGGTTCATAAACGCTTATCGACATCACATAAGGACGCTTGAACCAGACAATTTGTAAACCAATCAAGACCTATACTGTGCGGATAACCGCCTAAGATGATGTTATTTTGTCCCTGTAAATCATAACTTTACAGGCACAACCTAACAAAAATGAGGCGATGATGCTGCAAGTTTGCATAGATATCATTATATGTATGGTGCGACAACTCATCAAATTTAACTATTATCTTTACATTTAATGTTACCTTATGTAAACAGAATTAACATTTCAATAAGCTAGGCTTCATCATCGCCCAGATGGAGGCTGTTCATGGCCAATTTTATCCGCTGAACAGCGTTCGCTAGGTGATCAGAACATATAAAGGATGACGAATCGACGCTATGACGATCTCGACGCTTCAACCAGATTCATTTTGCAGTGCCAAGGATGTATTTAACGTGCACATGCCATGGGAAATTCCCTATTTTTCAATGGCTGAAGAACATGTACCAATAAAAGATCCTCACTTTCATTTTGTTGAGAGTGCAACGCGGGCCATTTTGATGGGCTTTGCGCAAAATCGGCGCGTCTATGTATATGGCCCACATGGCAGCGGTAAGTCGTCACATATTGAACAGGTCGCTGCTCATCTAAATTGGCCCTGCATTCGCATTAACTTGGATGGCCATATCACCCGGGCCGACCTGATAGGCCGCGATATGGTGGTTATTCGTGACGGCAAACAAGTCACTGAATTTGTGCCCGGCATGTTGGTGTGGGCCATGCAGCGCCCCATCGCACTGATTCTTGATGAGTACGATGCTGGCCGCCCTGACGTGATGTTTGTGATTCAGCGCGTGCTAGAAACACAGGGCAAATTAACCCTACTTGACCAAAACCAGGTCATTACTCCTCACCCCTCTTTCCGACTGTTTGCGACGGCGAACACCGCGGGCCAGGGGGATGCGACAGGGCTTTACGTCGGCACTCAGGCACTCAACCAAGCCCAGCTTGACCGTTGGCACGTCACCACCGAGCTTGGCTATATGACGGCCAAAGCCGAAACAGAGCTGCTGCAAAGAAAGCTCAGTGAGCTACCCCCTGAACAAGTTCAACGTATGGTTACCTGCGCTGGCCTTCTTCGCCAAGCGTTTGCACAAGGTGATATCACGACCCTTATATCATTACGCACGTTAATAGCCTGGGGTGAGAACAGTCTTTTGCTGGATGACCCCCATGAAGCGATGCGATTGAGCTTTTTCAATCGCTGCGATGAAGTAGAACGCTCTTTGGTTTCTGAGATCTATCAACGCTGTTTCGATGTTGAGCTGATATGAGGGCCAATTAATGTCGTTGCGCACCAGTCATGAGCAAGCACTTTTAGAGGCGTGGACGCGCACTTACTCTTCTGGGCGGGTCACTCCCTCCCTTTTAGCAAGCACTCAGCCCGCTTCGCTTAAACATCGTGGAGCAGCAGATGCGCTTGCTGCTTGGCGTCGCTGGCATGATGCAAAGCAGCAAGCGAAATTTACCGACAGCGAACAGTGCTGGTACAGCCTACTTGAGCGCGCCCGTGTGGAAACTCTGGCTATCCATGAATTACCTGGAATAGCACACAATTTAGCGAATCCTGTCGCTACGGCACCCGCCAATAAAGACATGGCCGCGCTTTATCAGGCTGCCCGCCTTATTTTTTTAGGATTGGCAGTTGATGACAAAATTTTGCTGGCCGCGCCGTCACGGCATGCGCACGAAAGCTTATTAAAACGGGCACTTCGCCAGATTAAAGGACAGCAGTCCGCCGCCCCCTCAACGCCGCTGCTTAGCGATGATGAGCTAAAGAAATCTTTGGAGACAGCTTCTCACCACATCAATGAAAGCAGTGCGTTCGCTTCTTGTGTGCTGCCCATTGTTCAGCAACTCGCGCGCTTTTATGCACCCTCTCTACCCTCGCCACCGCCACCGCCAATCAGCACCCGACAAGAGTTAGACGATCAAAGCGAGGTAGAGGAGGATGAGCCAACGATTGAGGCGCCAACCGGAACAGATTTAGCGGACGAGCTCGCAGATCGAGACGATCAAAAACAGCATTATGCAGTTTTCTCTCGTCAATGGGATACCGTGCAGCCTGCCCACTACTGGCTAAAACCTAGTGATATAGAGGCGCTGAAAGAGCTTAACCAACTTGACCAGCGGCGTATCAAGCAGCTTGCTCATCGCCTGCAACGGCGCTTATTAGCCGCCAGTCAACGGCGCTGGTTATTCGACCAGGAGGATGGTCGGTTAGATAATCGCCGTTTAGCGAGGTTACTCGACGACAAACCTAACCAGCGCGTATTTCGAATTGAAAAAGAAGCGCTTATGCCCGAAGCCTGCGTAACGCTATTAGTCGATCAATCAGGCTCTATGGATATAAAGCGTCGGCAAATGGCGGCTACCGCTATTGAGCTCGCCGTTCATACACTTGAAAACTGTAAGATCCGATGCGAAGTACTGGGTTTCACTACCCGCTACACCGCCGACAACCCACTATTTAAACGCTGGCAACAGTTGGGTAAGCCTGAACAGCCAGGGCGCCTGAACGCACTTCAGCATATTATTTACAAAACCCCTGAACAGCCATGGCGACGAATCAAACAGAACCTGGGCTTACTGTTACGCCAGATGCCTGGCCATGAAAATATTGATGGAGAGGCGCTCCAGTGGGCGGCCAACAGGCTCAGCCGTCAACCACAGCCGCGTAAAATCATGATCGTCATATCGGATGGCGCCCCCTACGACAAAGCCACTACGCACGCTAACGGTCGTGATTTCTTGGAGCGCCACCTACGCTTGGTCATTGATGATATTGAGAAAAGCCCCATCAGCTTAGCGGCGATTGGGACTGGCCAAGATGTGGCTCGTTTTTATAACAGTGCCATCACCGTTCGTAGCCCCGAAGCAGTCGCAGAAACGCTATTTGAAAAGCTGGGCGACCTGCTTGTGCCAGCACAAACCAATGAGGGATCATCATGAGCGCTATTGCAGGGCTTATACATCTAGATGCTAGCGCCGTTGATCGCGATACCTTGCAAAGGATGCAAACGCTGTTGACGCCCTATGGTTGCGATGCTCAGCATAGCTGGCACCAGCAAAACGCCGGCCTCTCGCGCGCCTTGTTACGCATTACTTCGGAAGATAGCCTTGACCAACAACCCCTGTGGCACGCTGCTAACAAGCTAGCTGTGGTGTTTGATGGCCGGATAGACAACCGCGAAGAGCTGTGTGAAAAACTCAAAATAGAGACGCCCCAAGCGGCTTTGATGGCAGATAGTGAGTTGGTTTATCAAGCCTGTCTACGCTGGGGCACAGAGACACCGAAGCACTTACTGGGTGATTTCGCACTGGCATGCTGGGAGCCGCAATACCAGCGTCTATGGCTAGCCCGCGATCCTCTGGGTATGCGCCCCCTTTACTGGCACCAACAAGATAGCGTGCTGGCGTTTGCCACAATGCCGAAGGCACTGTTTGCCATACCCGGCCTGACTAAAGCAATCAGTGAGGAACAGCTGCACGACTATTTATGCCTGATACCGATGACAGGGCCTGAAACGTTATACGAAAATGTTTATCGCATTGAAGCAGGTCAAGTAGCGGTTTTTGAAAACGGCCAAGTCAATACACATTTTTATCATCGCTTTGACCCCGAATATGAGCTCAAGCTTGAGAGCGACGAGGCATACGTTGATGCCCTTCGTGAGCAGCTCAATCAAGCGGTTAGTCGGCGCTTACGCTCAAATGGCCCGATCGGTGCTGAACTTAGCTCAGGTTTAGACAGCTCTACCGTTACAGCTACCGCAGCTGAACTGCTCGCCGAACGCCACCAACCGTTAACCGCTTTTACCGCCGTGCCGCGGGAAGGGTTCGACGGACCAGTGCTTCGCGGACGACACGCCGATGAGTCAGTGGGCGCTAGCGCAGTGGTAAAGCGGTTTAAAAATATTGAGCACACGTTGATACGTACCGGCGATACAACGCCGCTTGATCAGCTGCAGGAAGTGGTTGAGTTGCTAGATCGCCCTCCTTTTAACATATGCAATATGGGCTGGTGGATAGCGATTCGCAAGAACGCCAATCAGCGTGGTATCAAAGTACTATTAACGGGCTCCATGGGAAATTTCAGCATCTCCTATGAAGGTTACCCCTACTTGGCATGGCTACTACGCAAAGGACGCTGGATAACACTTTATAGGGTATGCAAAGAGCTTATCCAGCATCAGCCAAAGCTTAAATGGCGAAACTTATTGAGACCATGTCTGGCTCCCCTATGGCCCAACGTCATATGGCGGATGCGCGAAGCAGCACGTGGTCGAGTACTGGCGTTAACAAAGTACTCGGCCATTAGCCCAGCCTGGTCCAAACAGTTGGGTACACAACAGCGAGCGAAGCAAGCCGGCGTTGATACTAGTTTCCAGCCCGCATGGCAAGGCCGCCAACAACGAATTCAGTCGATCTATATGATGGAAAATGGTGATTACAACGCCCTGGCGAACACCTTTGGTATTGAGATGCGCGATCCCACGGCCGATGTGCGCTTGATTGAGTTCTGCTTAGCTATACCTGAATCTCAATACGTAGGAGGCGGACAATTCAAATGGCTACTCATGCGCCTCATGAAAGATGTGCTTCCACCAGAAATCCTTGATATCAAAACCCGAGGCTTACAGTCAGCCGATTGGTACGAGCAGTTGGATAACGCAATGCCGCAAATTCGTGAGGAGCTTGAAAAGCTTAAAGCACACGGTAGCGCTGGCGACTATCTTGACATCGAAAACCTGGAAAAATCATTAAACGAATGGCCTTCTCATAGTGCATTAGGCAGCAAGGAAGCCGAGTTACGCTATCGAACAAAAATGCTACGCGGTTTATCGGTGGGGCGCTTTGTGCGCTATGCTGACGAGCAAAATGAGTAAAATGAGTAAACTAATGCAACAGATTATAATAGACGCGTAACAGACAACTTACTATAGTGGTGGTGTTGCTGCATTTGAAGCAACATTTCTGCTAAAGGAGAATCTTATGTTACATATGGATCGCAAAACCTACGAAGAGCCTTCGCTTCAAGAGCTAGGCGCAATGAAAGACATTACCGAAAACGGTAGTCAGACTTTCAGCGACACGTTTCAGGGCCAAGACGGCACAGCATTTGACATAGGCTCCTGATTTAGTGTGCTAATTGTAAGTAACACACCGCATGCCACGTTACGTGGCATGCGGTTTTTTATTTTTTGGCTGAGCATTTTTTGATTTAAAAAATTGTTACTCGCAATCAACATTGCTGCTGCATCTGCAACACTCACCTGTTCATGTAACCACCTTGATACTCAAAAATCCTATAATAAACAAGGAAATGTACTCAAAGGTTTCATACAGAGCACGTCGATTACTAAATGTACACTTCAGATACAATCTATAGGCGTCCACTGGTCTGAAAGGCTGGATTGCAAGCTCACCAGAAACAATGCACTGCTATGATGGTTAATTTTGATCTTCATTAAAAAATCACAAAAAAGCATGAAATTTAGATCAAAACCTTATTTATCAGAAGCTTAAAAATACAAAAACATAAGGTAATCTTAGAGATTAGGCTTTATTGATGCATGCTAGCAGGCAACGCAAAAAAAGTAATGAAATGTAACGAATATAGGTGGACGAGTAACGCAACAGTTACTATAGTGTGTTTGTTGCCTCCAGGAAGGCATCATCTAGCTAAGGGAACCGACGACATGCTGAAAACAGAACGCAAAACCTATGAAGCCCCTAAGTTGCAAGAACTGGGCGCGATGAAGGACATTACTGAAGCTGGCAATCAGCCAAATGCTGATCAAATGAATGGCCGGAATAATACTGCCTTTCCGCCAGGCTCTTGATTTGATGCACTTTGCTTATAAATGCGGCGCATGCCACGCTATGTGGCATGCGTTTTTATTGCGTTTAAACAAATATTTTTGTTAATTTATTCAAAAAATTTATTTATAGTTAAGTAATAGAATTGCGCTCACCTATCCTGTATAAACAATGAAGCCTTTGCGATGACCTCTACAAACACCACTACGACTATGATGGCAAATACAGAGCTTTCTACCACGACCCTTTTGCAGCGTAACCCCGACATGATTGCCGCTAATTTGGACGGCGACCTTGTCATGATGAATGAAAAATTGGGTCGCTATTATGGTATTTCGGGTGTGGGCGCTCGTGCCTGGGAGCTGCTTGAAACACCCGCTAGCATCGATGACCTCGTTAGCTCCATTTGCAATGAATATGAGATTGATATCGACACCTGCCAGCAGGATATTATTCGCTTTGCTCAAGACCTGATGAAGGTTGATCTAATAGAGCCCGTTAATAAGTAAGGCGAAAAAATTGCGTCGCAACATAGCATCATCTCGCCATAAAGCGGGCAGTTTTATTGCTAAGCCCGCTTTTACCAAATGCTGGTTTTTACCCGTATGGCTAATGCTTGGCCTTAGTCGCCTGATAATTGTTACGCTCACCTTTCGCCGCATTGCTCCTTATCTAGGCAATTCAATAGGTGTAAGCGCCTACTCCCATATTTTAACAAATAAACAAGAGGCCCAGGCATTACGCATTGCTCGGGTAGTACGATTGACTGCACGCTATTGCCCGTGGGTTTCCAACTGTTTTCCTCAAGCCATAACGACTCGCCTGCTATTAGGTATTTATCGCATCCCATATTCACTCTACTTTGGCCTTTGCCGAGATCCAGAGACGAATCAATTTAAAGCCCACGCCTGGGTGACAGCAGGCCGGATACCCGTTTCTGGCGGTCACAGCTTTCAGTATTATACGATTGTCGGCTGCTATATTAAGCCCTGATATAGGTTAATATTTAAAAGCCATAAGCAAGTAGCCCGCGCCCACATTTATCCAGTCTTGATCCTTACATAATAAAGGATACAAGCTAGCCGAGCATGTCACACGGCTGACCAAGTTGCTGAGCCGCTAACCGATCACCTAGCTTGCAGATAACGGCATTCGCCTGTGCTTGGCTTTAGAAGCACTAGCCCTAGAGCCCCCTAACAGTACCTAGACTACCGCTTAGGCCTATTAACTGATCGAATCATCATTCAGTCAGAAACTTACAGACCATCTTCGATAAGGTGACGTCGCTTAACGCTCATAATCTCAGTACGCCGCTATTCAGTCAGTGGAGAAATTACTATAGCTCACAACAATAACCAGATAGCAACAATTAATCATCGTTCATACGTTTAAAGGTGGCGTTAAAAATGCAAAACTTTATTAAGCACGTGCATGTTGAGAAAACTAGTCGTAATTAACGAATTCTCAGATTAAAAAATTCACACTGAAAGTCTAGAATTAATAAACATTTGCATTAAGTAAAAATTATTTTTATAGTATTTACAACCATTTTACAAAAATTAAAGTCATATTTGCCAGCATAACATACTGTTTATAAAAGAATTTTTTATTAAATATTGGCAATAAGAAATAATTCCTTTAGCCAAGCCTGATTTGTAGTTTTGATAGATTAAGATAAAATTATTACAGATGTATTATAAATATTCTGTCTGTTTGATTGGAATTGTAAAGCTTGGTTTCTCAGGTGTGCATAATGATAATATCGATAGGGGGATCCGTTTCAACCGGGTCAACACCATGGATTGACATTATCTCCGCTTATGATGAAGTGCGGGTAATGGACGGTGAACTAAGAATAGGCGAATCAGGGTTATATGACATAGTGTCAAAAATATACGCCAACCAAACTCCTACAGAAGACGAGTTTCTTAAGGTCAAAAATACTCTTATAGGATTCGGGGAAAAAAACCCTATTGCCAGCCGTGTGGTTTTTTATTTTCTACTTAGGCTGCCGGGAGTGTCAGCTTCTATCATCGAAAAAGTAAATCAATACCAGCTTGGAAAACGTTCGTATGATAAGCGATTACCAGGGTTCTCTTTATTTTCAAAAAAAATGCTAAAAGATTTAAATCTTTTACTTAATGATTCCAGTCTTGAAACATCTGCGAGAAAATTAAAAATACAACAACTAATGGGAGTGTATTTTCTTTCTTTAAGAAACATTATCAGTAGTGATAAAAAAGTTGTTTTTGATCAACTTTTTACACCAAAGCTATTATTTGATATTCGATATGGATGCGCTATACCTGACATTTTGAGCAATGTTAAAATTGTAGTGGTGAGGCGTGACCCAAGAGATCAATTTATTGATTTATTATTAAAAAGGAAAAAAAGGTATCACACGATGAAGCCCAGTGAAGCCGTTTCTCATTTCGTAAGCGAATATTTACCTAGATATGATCGAATGTCAGCTATGTTGGAAAATTGTGATCCTAGTAAGGTAATCGATGTGTGGTTCGAAGATATTTTTTTTGATTTTGAAACAGCACTGTGTAAGTTAGAAGATTTTGCTGAGCTGAAAACGAGACCTGCTGTCTTTAATTGTTTTGATTTTTCTGACGCATTTGCAAAAGTTAAAATGTATGAAAGCGGTAAGTTCTCTAATGAAACGGCTTACATAAAAGACAACATGAGGAGGCATTTATATAAATACTGAACTGTAGCATTCTAAAGGTTCTTTCGAGGCTAGCTGCTCAGCAATTTCCACTGAGAAAGCCATTCCTACTGTTTCTCCAACCAATCTAGATACCCATTAGATGCATAGCGCCTGGAAGATGGCCTATTGTCGCTGGCTACCCTACCAGGCTCCCCCAGCATTCTCGAGGCTAACGATGCAATCATTCCTTGCCCGATAGACACTGACAGCGCGCTCTCCGGCGATTTGTAGCCTCTCTCCACAGCGCTACTTTCTCTCAACGTTAATAGTATTAACGCGCTGCTGTTTGCTATTAGAATAGCAATCTCACTGATCTAAACAGTAACTGCCTAAGCGTTGTTAGTGGATCGCGTGCCCTTAATGGGCGACTTGCTTGCCTCAGCATTAATCTCATCAAGCAGGGGCTTCAAACTTTTATCCATATCGTCTAATGACCAAGGGCGGCGGAAGCGATAAACACTAATCTGCTGTGCCAACCGTATACTTTCACGCATAAGCTGTTCGTCAGTATTAAATTCACCGCCTAACTCAGGGCGATAAATAGCGCCCATCACGGTTTTAAAAGCCTCAATTCCTGATAATTTCTGAAGGCTTGCTTCTTCACCTTCGTCGGCACGCTCTAACTGAACTAACGCACTCAGGCGATGGGCATCATAGCGTGCGCCTTTGTTCATCATGAGATGGAATTTATCGGCGCGCATCAGATCTCTCACAAGCCCTTCTGTTTCAATTCCCAACGCCTTGAGTGCATCACGCCATAACTTTGCACGCGCCGGCCCCGGGTGAAGCAGTGGCTCGGAGTCATCTGGCTTAATAACCGCGACATCATCGGTAATTAACGGCCACTGCTGCGAAAAGTGTAACCATGCACTAATGGTTGACTTTCCAGCACCCGAGTGACCAGTAAATGCCCATGCCCCAGCAGGTGTATTAAGGGCACTAACGTGAAGCGGCAACCAATGGCGCTGATGTAACAACGCGCCCAAAGCACTACCCAACAAAAAAAGTCGCACGTCCCCTGGATTAGCAACTGAATCCATCCCACGAGGCATACGACGGTCAAGCAAAATACGCTGCCCCTCCTCCACACGGTAACGCGCAATACCTTCGACAGTAATCTGACAGCGGTCATCTCCCACTTCGAGCCAGTTAGTGAGATAGGTACCATCATCGAGCCGATCAGCCACGCCAGGTGTCGTTACCAGCACATCCGGATGTTCACAAGGCTCAATTTCAGGTAGCTCAGGAAGCTCGAGCGTGGAGCATATTTTGAGCCCATACGTAAGATAGTAGTAACGCTGATTAATGGCAGGTAAATTGCCACGCCTCTCTCCCTGCCCTGACAGAGTATTGCCCGCTGAACTGGTAGCACTTCTCTCAGCCATCATGGTTCCCTTGATAAATTCTGACAAGCACACTGTTAGTGGCAACGATACACCAACTGGACGCTCATCAGCACTTTAAAAATGTAGGTTCGATTATAAGCGAATCTTAAACAGATCCTCGTCATCGATTTCTTAGCTTACAAAAACAACAAAAAGCCTGCAGCTTATTAAACGCTGCAGGCTGTCAAACGCTTCGGTTAGCACTACTCAGGCAGATGAGACCCCCGACCGAGCATTTCAACCAACGAACCGCTTAGGAGAAATCAGGGGTATCCGGAAAACTCGGCGGATGATGATGACCAAATTTTTTATGGAAATAGTGCTTCTTAATCTCAAACAGCTTTTCGAAGAAACCAGGTGAGAAGAAAAACTCGGTTTTTTCGGCCATTGACCCGATTTCAATCAACATCGGGCGCTCATATGCTTTACGTACTTTAGTTGTTCCCATGCCTACGCTCCTTTTGCTTTTTTTCTTGGTTTGCTCAAGGTGCCGAGGTGGGGCGCCGAGAAAACCATGCTTATGTCAACGATCTCTGTATGCGCTTTCGTTGGCTGCATGCTTGTATCACCACGGGCGTTTGCTGCAAAAGCGAAAGTTACATTCAGATACCTAATATTACTATATGAGCAACAAAAGTCACTAGCTTAATTTTGCTTTTTTAAGAATTGGCGTTAAATTTTCGGCCATTTCATCGAACCCCCACGGTCGTGCAAAGCGGTAGATGTGTAATTTAGCCGCTAGTCTTTCGCACATTTGTACTATTGTCTCAGGCGCCATGAATTCACGTCCGAACTCCGCGCGATAAAGCGTATCAAGCAGCATGACAACGGCTTCATCCCCAAACACTTCCGTTAGGCTGGGCTGACTACCAGTGGCACCACGTTCCAGAATAACCAGATGCTTCAGTGGAGCTAAAATCGGTGCTTCGTGGTTATTAGGTGCCGTAATATGGAATTTATCGACCCGGCTTAAATCACGTTGTGCCCCCTCCATGTCTATTTGCAGCGCCTCCATTGTCTCTTTCCAAAGCTTTATTTTTCTTGGCCCTGCATGCAATAGTGGTACTTGGTCTTCGGGCTTTATCACGGCCACATCGTCGGTGATTTGCGGCCAGCCGAGGCGAGTATGTAACCATGCTCCTAAGGTTGATTTACCCGCGCCAGACGGCCCGGTAAACGCCCATAAGGCACCCGATGGCGCTTGTACTGCATTGATGTGTAGTGGCAACCAGCCACGCTGATAGGCGAGTACACCTAGCGCACTGCCCAAAAGGTACACACGCACGTCTGAAGGCGATGCCGCTGAAGCCCTCGGTTCTTTAACGCGCCGATCAATAACGATGCGTTTGCCATTCTCGACGCGATAATTGGCAATGCCCTCAATCCACATCTGGCATTGATCTTCGCTCATTTGTAACCAGCGATTTACCTGACGTCCGTTTAGCAGAGTCTGATCGACATTCCCGGCTACAATTTCAATATCCGGCTGCTCACAGGCACCAATTGGAATGAGTTCGGGCAAGGGTATATGTGAAACAACGGTGAAGCCGTAGGTACTATAATAATACTGCTCGTGGGGATGTTGTTGGGAGCTATGACGTAGTTCATTTTCCCTCTCTTCAACGCCATTCAAGGGAGTTTTGCTGGCTAAAGGGCTACGCATATCACTCATTCCAACACTTACCTTATTAGTTAAACAGCATCAAAACTGGGTAGCCAAGTCAGACGCTACGCTCATACGAGAAGACATAGGTATTTAACACAGAATATAAAAGGCCAGCAGTGTCACTGCAGGCCTTTGTTTATGTTTAAAAATGAGCACTTTTTCTAGCAAATTAACCAAACACAGCGTTACTTAGCCTACAAAATCATTATGAATCAGGATGTTGTGAATAACCGCCGGGATTAGCATTGATATTAGCATTCGCATTGGCTCTGCCACCACTCCGTGATCCTGGTGGACCATTAAAGATAGGGGTGCCGTTTTTGGTGATGTCTCCTAACGATCCGATTTCTACTAATGTAGGAGTTTCATATGTTTTACGCATGTTTTTCATTTTCATGTTTATTCTCCACGTTTTTTATTATTGCCTGTCCCCATAACGCACCTACTTGAGGAGGTGAGAAACCAAGCAAGTGTTCATGCACAGCTAACCGCCAGTTAGCAAGCCAAATTTTTACATTTGGTTACTTAAGAATACTCCACCCAATGAGTTATCACTAGCTGAAAAATGCCTATTTACACTCAACTTTTAATAATAGCATGCTCACTGGTAGCGGATTGACTATCCTTATCACCTCTGTAGCCGCGACCGGTGACATAGTGGGCATCTTACTTCGAGAAGGGAATGCGGACTTTATCGATGGGGGAACACTACACACTATTGGCTCATAAGGTATCGCTTGCCTAGAGCAATGCAAAAGTAACCAAGCGTTTTTGGCACTACCGTACCCCTATATCTAAAAGACCATACTCTAAAAGATCATTCTCTAAAAAATCATTTGTGTGACCATAAGAGCCCCCACTTGGGTGACGCTATGATCGACTATCAGACAGGTGTAACTCACCTCGGTGTGGAGCCCTGGTCATCCAAAAAAAACAATGGGGACCACTGACAGCTCTTATGAAAAGCTTTGAGAAGTGGTCAAGTCCTTATGCAATGCTTACACCACTGATTATTCGATAACTTTTGCATTGCTGCTTACCACTCGCTTCGAAGTCACTGCTCATCAAGTAAAATAATGAGCTTTCAATTTATCGATAAACGTACTTTCTGAGAAATTATTTTCAACTTTTTTAAGAGCATTTACAGAAATAGTTTGATAAAGATGCTGATCATTTTTAAGTCTTAACAATGCCTCAACCAGGCTATTTCTATCCCCATATTCAAAAAGAAGACCATCTATTTCATTCGCTATGATCTCAGCAGGTCCTCCAGAATTAGTGGCAATCACAGGTACTGAAAAATTCATCCACTCCAAGACTACATTCCCGAAAGGCTCAAATTTACTGGGAACAACTGCTACATCAAAATAGTGCATAAACTGCTTAGCCTTATCTAATTTTCCTAGCAAATTTATTTGCTCTTCAAAATCAGAATTTTTCACCAAGCTCTTTAGACGTTCTGCGTCGCGGCCATCACCGATAATTGTTAACGTGAAGTCCGAGAGCCTCTCTTTCTCTTCCATAAAGGTGTTGATTAAAAACTCTTGTCCCTTAGCGTCATTTACTCGCCCAACACAGCAAACATGTGTTTTTGTCTTATCTTTGACCAGATTTTCAATAGTGCCACTCTGCCCACGGGTTTTATCCATATCAATGCTATTATGCACAACCGCTATTTTATTTTCAGACAAACCCCAATTTTCAGCCCAGTTATCGGCAATAGAATGAGAATTAGCTATATACTTATGGATATTGCTATCGAGCAGCGATTTAAAATAAGCCTCTTTGTATATGGAACCAAAGATGGACAACCTTAAATGACATATTTTTTTAGCAGGGATCATTTCAGCAGCTTTTATGGCCTGCCTATCTATATGAGGTGGGTTATTAAAAACGATCAAATCAGGACTTTCATCTTCTATTACTTTTCGGAAATTCTCAACTTGCTTGCGTTCAAATATCTGACTCAACTTTACAAATATTGTAAAATTTAAATAAGAGTTAATTTTGAGAAAAATAGCGGTCAAATAATGACTTCGTTTTGTTTGCCTTGAAACGTAAACGTTTTTTTGATTCTTGGGCTCTTCAATTTCACCCTTGTCATAATTAGCAAAAACTCTCGTGATGCTGTGCTCATCAGCCAAATGTTTACAAATAAGATTCAAAGACTGAAGAGACCCACCTTTCTGACTGCTGTTTTCAAAAAAAACTATTTTCATATACAACCTTATTCTTTGGAAAGTCACCAAAAACTTCACCACACAAAAGTATGCCAAGCCGCAACTTCAAGCCGTCGGCTCGGCACAATCACTATCACTTGAATTAATTAACAGAGAGCGCTGCGATGAATAGGGCGGGCTACTAGTGAAACGTTTAAAGCCGCAGGTCGGTTTGCGCTTTAGGTAACACATATTTCAAGTCATACAACACATGCAAAGGCTTGCCCCAGCTACGAATGTTATCCACTGAAAGCTCTTTAAACTCATTATGGGCGACCGCTAAAATAATAGCATCATAGGCAGAAGGTTCAGGAGACTCGATAGGTGAGATCGCGTAGGCCTGCTCGGCTTCCCGTTTATCCACATGCGGATCATATACATCCGTCTGGATATCATACTCCGCTAGCTCAGCAAGAATATCCACGACCCTTGTGTTACGCAGATCGGGGCAGTTTTCTTTAAATGTCAGCCCCAACACGAGTACGCGTGCTTTCTCAACATGAATCCGCTTCTTAATCATTTGCTTAATCAACTGGCTGGCAACGTAGGCTCCCATCCCATCATTGATACGGCGCCCTGATAAAATTACTTCAGGATGATAGCCAACTTGTTGAGCCTTATGGGTCAGGTAATAGGGGTCAACGCCAATACAATGCCCCCCTACCAGGCCTGGCCGGAATGGTAAAAAATTCCATTTAGTACCGGCCGCCGCCAACACTTCTTCCGTGTCGATATTTAACCGATTGAAAATAACAGCTAACTCGTTAATAAGCGCAATATTCACATCACGCTGGGTATTCTCGATGACTTTAGCAGCTTCAGCAACGCGAATACTGCTAGCCAAATGTGTACCTGCCGTAATGACGCGACGATAAAGGGCATCGACAAATTCAGCCGCCTCTTTCGTTGAGCCAGAGGTGACTTTCTTGATGGTGGTCACCCTGTGCTCTTTATCTCCGGGGTTGATCCGCTCAGGGCTGTAGCCCGCGAAGAAATCCTGGTTAAATACCAACCCTGAAATGCGCTCGATGACAGGGATACAATCTTCTTCTGTCGCGCCTGGGTAGACAGTGGATTCATAAATTACCACGTCGCCCTTGGAGATAACCTGGCCTAGTGTTTCGCTGGCTTTTATCAGCGGGGTTAAATCAGGACGACGACTATCGTCAATCGGCGTGGGTACCGTAACGATGTAAACCGTGCAATCACGAAGTACCTCCAGGTCACTGGCAAAACTTAGCTGTGTGGATTCAGCCAGTAAAGAGGGCTCTACTTCCAACGTGCGATCAATACCATCATTTAGTTCTGCGATACGCTTAGCGTTGATATCAAAACCAACAGTTGGCATTACCTTCCCGAACTCAACGGCAAGAGGAAGCCCAACGTACCCCAAGCCGATGATTCCTAAACGAACGTTATCCATATTGACCATTACGATGTCCCTTGTGATGTAGTGTTAATCTCGGTGCGGTAACCGTTAGGGTTCTGGCGCTGCCAGCGCCAAGTATCCGCAATCATTTCGTCCAAGCCGCGCAGAGCCTGCCACCCCAGCTCCTTTTCGGCTTTGCTTGGATCCGCCCAGAAAGCTGCCAGATCACCCTCACGGCGCGAGGCAAATTGATAAGGAATCTGACGCTCAGAGACACGCTCGAAAGCCTCGATCATTTGCAGCACCGACAGCCCTTGGCCAGTACCCAGGTTATATATGTGTGAGCCTGGCAACGTTAAACGGTCTAGGGCACTGACATGCCCCTCAGCCAGATCCATTACGTGAAGATAATCCCTGACACAGGTGCCATCTGCAGTGGCATAATCATTGCCAAAAACGGTTAACGTTGAACGACGGCCCACCGCCACTTGAGCAATATAGGGCATCAGGTTATTGGGGGTGCCCTGCGGGTCCTCCCCGATCATGCCAGAGGAGTGCGCTCCTATCGGGTTGAAGTAACGTAACATAGCTATCGACCAACGTTCGTCGCTCCTAACCAGGTCGTCTAGAACTTGCTCCACTATCGATTTTGAAGCGCCATAGGGATTGGAAGTAGCGCCCCGCGGCATACTCTCGATGTAGGGTATGGGTGCCTCTGGCCCATAAACCGTTGCCGATGAACTAAATACCAAGCGGAATACACCTGCCTGAAGCATCGCTTGGCAAAGCGTTATCGAACCGTTCACATTGGTATCATAATAAGCCAATGGCGCAGAGACGCTTTCACCGACAGCCTTTAGTCCTGCAAAATGAATCACCGCATGGATATCATGCTCGCGAAAAAGCTTATCGAGACAGGCGCGGTCGCGAATGTCGCCTTCGATAAAGGTTAGCGCTCGACCAGCAAGCTGTTCTACTCGGTGAAGCGCCTCTTGAGACGCGTTGCAAAGGTTATCCAGTACAACAACGTCGTATCCGGCTTCAAGCAATGAAAGAGCCGTATGCGATCCAATATAACCGGCACCGCCCGTGACGAAGACTTTTTTAGTGGGTTTCATCAATACCTACAATAATATTCAGAATCTGTTAACTCTAAAAAAAACATTCTCGGCCAACACTTTAAGCCTACCTTTCATTGAAGTGCGCTTAGAGGTTGGCGTCTTCAGCACACCGGGCCAAAGCTTTTCACATACGGCTTGATGTAGCCTGTCGTTGAGCCGGTCTTCAAAACTCGGCATCAGAAAGTTTTTCAACAGAATTCTGTTATTCATTATTGCGGTAGAGTCATGGTAGATATCATGATCTTGCATTCCTAAAGAAACGCAGCAACCCGTGCGGTGCTCCCAAAAAAACAGGTCATAATCGTCATACCCTAAAGATGAAAAGCCGAATTCGCCTTTAGCCTTGAACTCTTCAAAATAACCGTCTATAAGCTTAAGAAGGTGCCTCGGATAAAGCACCCTTTTATATAAATTGCTCATGGCACGTGCATCTAGCTTAGGAAAATTCGTTATTCCTGAGCGCTTGGAGTACGTGGCCCTACCCACTTCTGACGCCTCACCCTTTATTTCCAAGGCACCTTGAGGGAACCATCGCTGCATTGCCACCAGCTTTTTAAGCTCTGACGTTTTGTGTTTACGTAAAAAAGCCGTTGTTCTATTTAACACTTCCGCCAGCTCGCTGGCTTCGTTCACGCTTACGCTTTCAATATCAATAATATGGTGTTGAACCCCGAGATTTTGTGCAAATTCATGCACCTGCTTTGCTTCAGCGGTTTCAACCAGGTTACCGCAATAAGAGTACGCTTCCACCTTCTGGCGCCATTCATGAAATGCCGACAAATTAATACGGCTATCCTGACCCAACGAAAGGCTGACCAATACCGACCGACTAGAAAAGTAGAGATCTGCTGTTTTTTTGAGGATATCGGCAGAATCATCCACTACTTCTGAAAAGGTTCTGCTGTCACTATCGAGAGGTTCGCGCGGGAAGATTCGGATTCGTTTTTTGAGCAGTGAACTGAAATATACGTTTGCTCCAACGAGTTCTATACCTTTAAATGGGCTTTTATAGCCGGGTAGATGCCTTCGACCTACGGTATAAAAGGCAGCATCAATTATTTCTTGAAGGTTTTCATCTCGTTCACTGCCCACTAACTCTGCTAGCAGCTGAGAGTGTGAAGCAAAACAGTAATGCTCATCTTGCTGGTAGTAATAGAGGGGTGCCAACGCCGTCGCATCACAAAGCGCGCAAATGACACCATTTTCAATTAAGAAGAGTTGAAAACGGCCTGTAAGCTGGTCTACGTAATCAATTATCTCGGTTCTTAATCTTCCGCTTTCTAATACTCCACCTTCTTGTTCAAGAAAGTGGTCTACTATTTCTTGCTCGATCTCGCCCGTAAAAGGGTTAACGGCATTACCTACGAGAATAGCAGCGCCGGTTTGGCAAGCACTGATAAAAACCGTTGCATTAGGATGGGACCGCACTATATACCCATTGATATCTTGCTTTTTCCAACTGGAAAGCTCATCCCAAGCGTTATTTGAAAGGCTTGCATGACTAGGATATAAAGCAAAGCCACGAGCAAATAGTAACTCTTCGGTTATCGTTAAACTGTCGCCAGTCATTTCACCCCCCTGTTCATTAATATCCCGCCGCTTGGTCTACCAAGGTAACCATGCCTTGTCCTTTTACAATGGCATTGTAATTATCAAGGAACACTGAGAGCGCCCGTTCGAGATAATGCGGAGTGGTTCCCGATACGTGGGGCGTGATTAAAATATCGTCGCGTTTCCACAAAGGTGATTCAGCCGGTAACGGCTGTTGTTCGAACACATCCAGGGCAGCGCCCTTGAGTAGCCCAGCATCGAGTGCCTTAAGCACTGATTCTCCTTTCACTACGCCACCACGAGAGATATCGATCAATACGGCACCTGGCTTTAACTGGCCCAATAACGCATCGTCGACCAAGGCGCGAGTGTCCTCTGTCAATGGCAAGCAGCACACTAAAAAATCCGTGCGGCTCAGCTCAGCACCAATATTCTTGAGAGAAACGACTCGATCTACCTGCGCCACCTCGCGCATATTTCTCAGCGTACCGACCACCGTCATTTCAAACGCCTTGGCACGTTGCGCTAAGCTCTGACCAATATGACCCAAACCCAAGACAGTCAATTGTTTACCCGTCAGCTCGTCAAGCCAAGCGCGTTGCCACATCGCTTGTTTGGCTTGGTCATGAAAGCGTCCAAACTGCTTAGTGAAGTGAAGCATGGCACCGATGGCATACTCGCTCATCGGCGCACCATGCACACCACTACTTTTAGTCATCACGACCGTAGACTTGTCGAAGTCCATCTCCCAGATCTTTTCGACACCGGCTGATAAAAAGTGGATCCAGCGGTAACCGGCAAGCTGCGCCAACGCATCAGGTAGCCACGGCAACGTCGGGGTAATCACTACATCAAAGTGGACATGCCGGGGCACGGCCTCTGCACTATCGGCAAAGACGAGCTCCACGCCTGGCATCGCTGAATGTAAGGTATGAACGATAGATGCTTGCTGCTGGGCGAGTACATCGGACTTCTGGAGATAAAGCACACGCCGAATTGGCTCAGGCGATAATGGCATTATGCCTCTCCTCTACGGCCTAGACGGTAGGCACATTCGGCTAATTGCTGCTGATTTATAAGGAGTGACGCCTCATCAGCACAGCGCCAATGCGACTCGGCCTCGCGCAGCTTATTAATTTCGGCAGGAAAATCCACAATTTTAAGCAGATCTTCTGGGCTCGAGGCGCCTGAGTGAAAGGCACGCGATAAGATAATCCATTGGGACCCCAAACGGACATGCTCGCCGATTACCGTTTCAGCGGGCAATTCCCCTTGGCCGATACGTGCGACACCGCCGACCCCCCAAGTGACACCGGATTGATTGAGCACCGTTGTTGCAGGATCTAATAAACGCGCCGCCATGGGTTCAAATAAGAAGTTAAGGCCCATGCTCAAGGAAAGGTCGTTAAGGCCTAGATGCACTTCGTCCCGCCCAGGCGTGAGCAAACCTAGCCAATCGGGCAGCCGAGCAAGCGATGCTGCAGTTTCTGCAAGAAAAGTAACGGGCACACGGCTATTCACCATATCGAGAAACTGCCCCACGTCGCTACGCGTGGAAAACATCGGCAACATCAGCCGCTGAGCCCCATGAGCGATAGCCGCATCGACTTCACTGCGCGTCATTTCATGCAGGGGGTTGAGCCGCACCATTAGCTCAGCGCGTTTAAGCACGTTAGCCACCGCTTCGATCTGCTCAACCGAGTGGGCAGCTTTATGGGTATCAAGATGGCCCTGGCGTTCAGCTTTCCCCATCACTTCTTGATCCATGAATATACGCGCCACCCCGTGCTGCTCTATGAACGCTGCAATATCCGGGCTTGCGGTGATCATCATAAAATTGAGCTGGTTCATCGCATCGCCTCCTCGACATCGCTATCTTGGGGAGGCTGGCCATTCAAATGATCTCGATAGGTACGCCAGTTCAGTCCCGGTTCGCCGTAAATCCCGCCACCGGTCAGCACTACCTTAATGGTCAACAATAGAATTCTGAGATCCAAAGCCAGGCTAAGTTTATCGACGTACTCAGCGTCATAGGCTAATTGTTGTAGCCAGCCAAGACTACGCCGCCCTCTCACCTGAGCAAGCCCGGTCAAACCAGGACGAACACTGAAACGTTTTTTATAACTGGGAGGGACTACTTCTGTCTGCTCTATCAGCACAGGGCGAGGGCCCACTACACTCATGTCGCCTTTGAAAATATTGATCAATTGGGGTAATTCATCAAGGCTGGTAGCGCGGATAAAACGGCCCGCACGCGTAATCCGAGGGTCGTGCCCAGCACTGACCACCTGCTCTTGATGTTGATTAATAGCCTCAGGGGGACGATGCAGCATGGTACGAAATTTATAAATTTTGAAAGGCCGCGCCTGCTGGCCGGCACGTTGCTGCATAAAAAAAACCGGCCCTTTACTGTCTAGCTTGATCCATACCGCGACCACCAGCAGCAACGGAAATAGGACGATTAAGCCGAGACCACTTGCGACCATGTCAAAAAAACGTTTGATTCCCTGCCTCATACTAACTCCATTGCTTTAAGAATCACTTTATTAACCTTACGTACGTCGTAATGCCGCTCAACTAATACCCTGGACGCCTCGGCCATTTGCGGTACGAGCGCGGGCCGTTCAGCAAACTTGCGCATCGCCTCTAGCAAGGGAGCAGTGCGACGGGGAGCCACTAAAAACCCGTTGACACCATCCTCGACCGTTTCCCGACAGCCCGGTGCATCGCTCGTAATGATGGGGCGCCGCATACTCATCGCTTCAAGAACCGAGCGTGGCGTCCCCTCACGATAAGACGGCAACACAAACACCGAACATTCGGCAATCCAGGGACGCACATCAGAGACACCGCCAATGAACTCGACGATACCTTGGCGCTTCCAGCGCTCTAGATCTTCAAGCGCACACGAGTGAGGTAGATTTGGATCGTGCGGACCGACGGCGATAAACCGCACCGCCGGATGGTCAATATGCAACTGAGCCGCCGCCTCACAAAACTCTTCAACGCCTTTTTCCGTTAACAAACGGCCAATAAATAAAAATGTTAAGCCGCCCTCTGGCAGTTGAGTAGCATTAAAGCGCTGAATATCCACACCTGAGCCATAGGTCCGTACGGCCTTCGCCCTATCACGAAGAATTCCCCGCTCAGTGAACTCTTGAAGATCATCGGGATTCTGAAAAAATACCTTCCGGTTACAGGCCAGCCCAACACGGTAGAGCAATGAAACCACTTTCTGTAGCCGACGGTTTTTAGCGCTCTCGGTCGTAAATACATGCCCTAGCCCAGTAATCATCGAATAAATACGAGGCACGCCTGCGGCTTTGGCAGCGAGGCTACCGTACACCACTGGCTTGATGGTATAGCCAAAGACAACCTTAGGTTTTACCTTGCGAATGAGGCGGTAAAAAGACCAAAGCGTCTTAAGGTCGTGCACAGGGTTAATACCGGTTCGCCCCATCTCAATTGGATAAATGGTGATACCTAGCTCTTCCACTTCAGGCAGATAATCCGCCGTCGGTACGGCGGCAGCCACCTCTAACCCAGCATTACGCATATCGTGAATCAGATCACCGCGATTGGCGATCAACGAGCGAGCATTGCCGGCAAGTATCAAGACGTCCAAGAGATCATTTCCTTGTAATGCGAATTCGAACACTGTTAAAAGACGAAGCTGCGAGGATGACGAACAAACCAAGTAATTTAGTTTTATGTCGAATCGCCGTACCGATATTGTTAACACCGAGGGCAAACACAAAAGTAATCGCCCCGAAGATAAATAACATCGCCACACACTCGTCCCGATGTTTGAGTTCCCCCCAACCGCGGTAGACACGCCAAGCCAAGAACCAATAAAGGACAGAAGAGATCAAACCTGTTATTTGAAGAGGGCTCCGGATATCCCAGGGGAATGGAGAGAAGTGGAAATAAATAATTCGGGCGGGTATCAACCAGGGCTGTGTATAGGGATTGCCTTGCGCGACGAAGCTTGGGTATGCAGAGCCACCAGACGCCTCGCCAGTAAACTTATCCTCAATGGTCTCAGCGATGCCACCTTCGGAATCGCCTCCGATCTCGACGCCTTTACCCAACGAGATTCCACCACTGAGGGTGACCATCCCTACCGAAAACAATAACATGCCCACAGCCAGTATTAGCTTACTAGCGTGAAGTTTCGTCACAAAGCGTTGTCGATCTTTAACCAGACTACGATAAAGGAAGTAAACAAGATAAGCCGCTACACCCACAAAAGCAGCCACCCATCCTGGGTGGAAGAGGACCGCCACTCCAAACAACAAACCTCCCCATAGAAGTCCAAGTGCAGATTTTCCTGCTACCCAGCGAATATAAAAATACAGGCCCATTAAGAAAAACATAATGGCGATTTCTTCGCGCATAGCCAGTATGGAATTAAATGCAGCAAAGGGATAAAGCGCCATGATCATTGCGGCCCAAATGGCAACACGCTTTCCCCAGAGCTGATAGCAAATAACTGAGGTTACGACGACCACGACGTGACCGAAAAAAAAGTTAGTCGCAATCAGAAAAAAAGAAGATTCACCAACAACTTTTTGAGCAATACCACCGAGCCATGCATAAAAGCCTGAGGAAAATAATGGCATATTTCGAAAAGCTTCTGCCCATTCCATACTGGCGTATATGTCAGCGTATCTGATGAATCGAGCACCATCCGCTGTCGCCCCAGGCGGTCGAAAAATACGCGTATAATCGAGTATGAATAAAAAAATGCGAAAAGAATATGCAAAAACTAAGGGCCAAAGTAACCAACGGTGGCGTAGTGCCATACACAGGCAATAGACCGCGGTAAGCACAAACAGAATTAGAATAAAAGAGACTTCAGGCATGAGAAGGCAGCCGACGCTTCAAGCGGTTGTAGAGTTCAAGGTGGCGATCAACGGCGTTATCAACTTTATAATGTTGAGAATTTTCCAAGGCATTTGAGTGAAAACGCAGGCGCAATGGTTCATCTTCGATGAGCTGTTTTAATTTTGCAGTGTAATCTTCGAGCCCCACGTTGGCGATAAGGCCATTTCCAACACGCTCGACAATTTCGGAACATCCGCCCACATCGGTTACGAGTACAGGTAGCCCTGTCAATGATGCTTCGATCTGAACGATCGGCAGCCCCTCCCAGGCAGAAGACATAATAAACAGATCCGAGTCATGAAGAAGCTGTTTAACATTATTACTATTACCGATAAAATTAACTTTATTGTCTATTCCAAGCTCGTTAACTAACTGCTTTAATTTTTCAGCCTGTGACCCTTCTCCCGCAACCGTTAGGGTAAAATCCAGATGGGTTAATCTGGCAATCGCTTGAAAGAGTAATTGATGGTTTTTCTGAACGGACAAGGTACCCACTGAAACGACGTTAAGAGGGCTAGTGGGTGTGTAAACTTTCTTAGCAATGATTCTGCCACTATCGACACCATTATCAATATGTACAACCTCCCTAGATGTAACGCCTTTCAAAAGCTTTTCACAAGCACGACAAATGCCAATATACGCTGTGGTACGAAAATCAAGGAGCCGGTAAAAAAGAGGCTTTGCCTTTAACTTTATATTGTGATGGGTATATACGTGAGGAATACCGAACTGAAATAAAGAAAATACCGCGCCATAATACAGATGAGAATGAACAATATCGGGTTTAAAACGACGGCAAAAGCTTTTAAGAGCTAGGATACCTTTGAGTGGATTCTTCCTGCACGCATCACCGAGAAATCCATACTCAACACCGCTTTGCTCTAGCTCGGCTAGAAACGAGGCTTCAAACTCAGCATCGCGACCAGATTCAGAGGCACGGTCAAGCAAAACCACAAACAGAGAGTGGCCTTTTTCAGACATCGACTTGGATAAATCTTTTACATATATTTCCGCTCCACCAGCCGCCGCGGAAGAAATGACGTGCATAATTTTCATTAAAATAACCAGTAGAGAATTAAATTTAAGCAACAACAGATGAGTAGAGGTTTTCAAGCCTTTCAATTTCATTCTTGGTAGAAAAACCTCTTTCATCAATAATTCTAAATGCCATTTCCCGTAATTCAGCATCGCTATTATGAATCATTTTGGCTACGTTATTAATTTCGTCCACCCAGCCCTGGCGAGAATCGTCATTAATGGGCAGCCTGCATACTAAAGACTTATCAATAACTACTTCTTCAGTTATATAATTGGAAATGATACAGGGTAGACCACAACATTGAGCTTCTAATACAACGTTAGGGAAGCCTTCATAAAAGCTGGGTAGCAGTAAAATATCAAAAGCAGACATTAATTCCGGTATATTTGATTTTTTACCTAAAAACTCGACGCAATTTTCTAGTGAATATTTTTTGGCCAGCGCTTCGATGCCAGTTTTTAAATAACCATCGCCAACAAAAAAAACCTTAAATTTAAAATCACTTTTATTCATTTTAAACAACACGTCAAGAATAAATTGTTGATTCTTGGCAGGAGTAAAAGCAGCAATCGAACCCAAAGCGATTGTGTCACCATTAATTTTTAAAGATTTTCTAACTTCATTTCTAGCGTTTTTATCAAAATGAAATTTTTCGGTGTCAACACCATTATTTAAAATGGTAAATTTTTGATTATCACCAAACAACCATTTACCAGCGAGTTCACTTACGGCAACGCGGGTAACCGTATCATTTAGTGCTTCAATTCTCTTTTTGTTTAAAAAATGCAACGCATTAGTTATAAAGGAACCTCGAGTTCCCGCATTCCTGCTGTGTATTACCACTTTAACACCATGCTTTAAGGCTATTAAAACAGGCTCTATATAACTTAAAGTATTAACATGAAAGTGCAGCACATCAAAAATATTTTCATTAAAGAGTTTTTTTAAGTCTTTTTTATTCTGTGAAATACTTTTTCTTCTTGGACAAATTGTGTAAAAATGGCAACCTAAGTCGGCAAATTCATCATAGAAACAAGGCCCTGCATTGGAGCCCGTTGTATCAATAAAAGAAAACACAAACTTGGACCTGTCAATTCTCGAAGCCACTTTTAATAAATACGTTTCGATCCCCCCAGGATTCCCACTTAAACCGAAATGAATAATATTAATTTTATCTTCGCCTTCCATTTCATATCATCCCAGGATTAACATAATGAAAATATTGCGCTAATAATTCAGCCACAAATCTTTGTAATTCAAAAGAGTAAAATATATATATTTAAAACAAAAATATTTTACAAACTTACTACTACTAACTAATTTGATCAGATATTCAGGATTTATATTACATATACATTACTTTGTCAGTGTTGAATTTCAAACAATGGATAATTACACTAACTAGCATTGTATGTTATGCTTTTTTATGCCCTTGATCTTTAAAGTATGCCTCAATCCGACTAAAAGCACGGTCATTGCCACATACATGCACGCCTAAGTGACCTAGTTGACGATCCCACAGCTTACGTCTGAGCCTATGTATAAATGATGTTACACTAGGGATATTATGGTTATTAAGGCCATCGTTGTGCTCGATAAAATTAATTTCCTGAAGTGCACTTGGCAATACTTTAACTTTGACTTTGTTTTGTCTAACTAATTTAGAAAACCATAGATCATCTGCTGTCGGCGCTAATTTTAAGTAACCCTCATTATGGATATCTTCCTCACGGAACATATTGCGATTGAGCGCAACACCGCCACCGAATGTAACAACAAAATCATCATCAACCGTAGTCGGCTTAGTAATTATTTTCCAATAAAGGTAAGATTTATTAACTCCGTAAATATTAGTCTTTATTTTACGTACTCTTGCCGCAACTAATGTATTAGATGTTGCATCGTAAGCTTCAACTAAATTTTTCAACCAGTTCTCGCCGTAAAAAATATCATCATCTGCAGTAACGATAATGTCTTCTGGAGCTGCTTCCCTAAGCATTGGAATAAGCTTCCGATAAGGGCCGGTATTCTTTACCCAGCGAACACTAATTATTTCACTATTAATACCTGGGAGAGATTTAACTAACTGATTAACTAAGTCATCGTTAGCTATACCCTCATCCCTTAAGTAAGGTTCCTTTGATACCCATACAACTATACGGTCAGGAAGACGAGACTGCATTAACAGTGAAACTAGTGTGATTTTACATAACTTAAGCCGCTGATAAGTGGTCGTTAAATTGACTGTTAACAAGGTTCTTCTCCAAAAAATTCATTTTTTAATGCGTTTAAATTTAACGCCAAAAAAAGAAAGCGCGCTATTAGCAATAATTACTAAAGCCTGTTTAGCACCAATTTTTACAGAGCGATGGCGAGCCGTTAAGAGTGAAAGTGCTATTGGATAAACAGAGTAGATTAAGATTGAAGCCTCTTCGAGTTCATTTTTATAAGCCGAAATTTCTTTTATTTTATTAATCGAATAATCTCCCCATGATAACTGAGTGCGATACATATCGACAATATGCTCGAAAGGTTCTTTACCTAAGCAGCTATAAAATTTTACGGCAAGAGCAAATGCACGAAAAGTATTTACATAAGATTTAGCATTATCGACTGTCGAAGTAACACTCGACTTGTTGTAGACATACTCGTGGAGAATTTTATTACTTAGATAGACTGAGTTCGAATTATGAAAACAGCCAATATTTAAAAGAAGATCTTCGTTAATATTTTGACGCCAAGGAAAGTGCATATCCGTATAAGGAATAATTACCTCCCTAGCATAAAGTTTATTCCAAAGCATGCCAGTACCGAATTCAAACCGACAGAATTTCTCGAACACCTTTGCATCAATTTTCTTTGCATGCTTAAAAACGAGCTTTGGAGATATTTGTTTGCGTTCACTAGTCACTCTAAATGAACCACAAATAACGATGTCTACGTTTTGTTGTATTGCATCGTTAAGCATAGTTTTAAACATGTCGGGGCGTGCATAATCATCTGCATCAAGAAAACCAATCCAAGAGCCTGATGCCACCCCCAAACCAGCCAAACGAGCTTCATGAACTCCTTTGTTGTGGTCAAAGTGTATTGCAACTATTCTGTCATTCTCACTAGCCAGTTCATTAATGATAGCTGCAGAGCTATCTGTTGAAGCGTCATTAACCACTACTATTTGAAGATCATGCAAGGTTTGATTCAAAAGAGAGTCAATACTCTGCCTAAGACTCTCACCTGCGTTAAAAACAGGAACAATTATTGATACTTTTGGAGAATTAATCATTTAGCTTATCGTTAAATAGATTCTTTTGGATAAAAGCACGTCCAACTTCAGCTTGTTGTTCGCGGATTTTATTGACAGTCGCCCAATCAATTTTTTGCTTGATTAGTTCTTGAGTAACTTCGTTGCTATTTTCAACTAACCTATTTACAAGCCCAAAATGAGAAAGCAAGGATTCAAATCTGGCCATTCCTCTTCTAGAGTTTCCAATAGCAATAAATGGTCTGTTAAAAAAAATGGCAAAAACGGTGCCATGGAATGAATCAGTTACAACAAAACTTGAGTCTTTAATTGATTGCAGCCATTTCTCAACTTTGGGATAAACACATCTATTTATGTCCTTGCTACGGAATTGTGAAATTTTATTTTCAGGTTTAATTGAAACCACTTTCTTATTAACACTATTACTAACAATATTAGCTATTGATCGTTTATCTGCCCCTGAGTCAAGCACATAAGAGATAATACAATCTTTATTATGGTTAATCTCGCATGTATCTATTAACGCTTGGTAATCAGCTACTTCTAGTAACAACGTAGGGTCTACCACCCATTCTGCATTCGTATCTAATTTGCTTTTACAAAGTTCCATAGCTGACTGCTCACGTACAGAAACAGCGTCAAATTTTTTAATTAACGTTTTACAACGCTTCGTAACATCATCCTGATACTCCCACACATCAACGCCAAAAGAGGCAGCATAGGAAATACGTTTAGCCGGTGAAGACACATCATCAAGGAAATCAAGATAAAAATTCAAAATACTCGGCGAGTAACGAGGCCGCCAGACTTGATCACTGCCTACAATGAATGCATCTATATTTTGGTTACGCGCATAATCACGAATCTCTTCTTCACTGGTTACAGTTTTTGTCATGGTCAGTCTTTGATCACGAAACTCAGCCAGATTTTTCAGCACTAGAAGTTGTTTTTTAGTTGTCGGTATCGATTTAATACGACCAGCTAATAAACGCATTACATTAATAAGTTGCGTCTTGATAGGGGTAGAAGTGTTACCGGGGCTTCGCCTGTCAAGAGTTTCAACATCACAGCCAATACTTTTAAGATAACATTGCAAAGCATATGCTTGAAGGAGGCCTCCGTAATTGTGGCCGAGAGGTTGGGTAAGAATTGTTATTTTCATGTCAGTTTATTAGCTTTTATGTTATAAAATTTACGAATTAAAGTTTTATCTTTAGACTTAAACCGTGTTTTTAAAGCAACCCCTAATCTCTTATATTTTAAAATAACTGGCTTCATTTGACTCAAATAAAAATTTAGTTCTTTTTTATTTGTTGCTTGTGAAAAACTTTCATGAGATAAAGCTCTTAGTTTCATCCTCAACTTTTGTTTTTTTCTCTCATAATTGGGTTCAATACCCATTTTGATTGGTTCACGCTTACTTGGTACCCACTTTGTTGTGCGCTGCTCTAGATCCAATCTATGCACGATACCTACTTTGCGATGGCGTAAGCCAACATCTTGAGATTTTATTGCCTGTTCGATACTTACTCTATCGAGTAACAAACGCTCATTATTCAATGCATTTTCAACTAATGTATTGAGTGCGCTGTTACGAGTAATAACAATATTTGTTCCTTCGCTATCTTCAACGTGCTCAGAAAGCCATGTGTCGCCCAATACAACATTTGCGGTTTCTGCAAACACATCATCACAAAAATCACAAAACTTATACTTAAAAGCTCCGCCCCCCCAATCTGTTCTAATCAATTGATTAGTTTGCACAGTCTTCTCTTCTTTATTACCCTTCACAGAAGTGCTATAACGATTTACTGGCTGGTTTAAGTCTTTGACTCTAAAGTCAATAGATTGCAATTCTGAAAGATCGATATCGACTTGCCACGCGAGACGTTCAGCATAACGTGCACTTTTTTGGTGCCCACATACTAGTCCCACACAAAATTTAATGCACTCTTCAAGTACTGGCTCTTGTTTTTGTAGCAACCTTATACTTTTAATAAAGCATGGCAGACCAATTACTGCATAACGCCCGGGCGAATTACGAATTTTTCTTAAAACTTTCGACATCTCAATAGGATAATACCTAGATTTAGCGCCTAACTTTGTATCTTTAAGAGATTCGCTAACTTGGTAACTAAATGAAAGGCTGTTAAAGTCACCTATTTCTATTTCAGATTTAACATGAACAATATAATCTACAAGATCTTGTTCAAGTAATTCATTGAGCATCCAAGTGCACATGCCTCCCGAACTGCCAAGTTTACGGAAACTACCTTCAGATACATGCCCAGCGAACACGCCGTTATAATAACCAACTTCAATATTGTTATTGCAAACTGATTCAAACCGCTCTTTTGCAAGCTCGGTTTCATTTGGAGAGCCATCACCAAATGGGCACAGTTTTTCATAGTTTACTTCAGCTTCCAATGACCCTGTAGGCTTGCTCAAGCGAGCTTTATACTGCCCATATTCATCCATGTTAATTTTAAACGGGCTTTGCTCTAAGACGGCACAACCAATACAAAAACCATTGATTATAACATTTTCGTTTAGTGCCTGATAACTATCGCTTATACTCAATTGCTTCCCCGCAACTTTATCTTTAATAACTTCAATAATTTAATTGTACCTAAGATTTCAACACGCGTTATTTTAATAGATAAACCTAATGCAATAAAAGTGGTAGCAGCTATAGGAAGCGTGTAAAGCAAGCCAATTATCGGATTTTCAAAAGTATAAAAATGACGAAATATAGATAGCAAAAGAACAGTAGCTGCCGCACACACAATCGCTGGGATTAGCGCTTTTGTAAAATCGACAAAACTTACAGGCAAGAACCTGCTAGCATAATAAAGAAACAATGGTAAACGAATAAAAACACCCGAAAGTGCATAAGCTGCCACAACACCAAAAGTTCCCCAGAAAGAGCCGATTGCTACAGATACTATCAATATACCGAATGTGATTAATTTCCAATTGAGTAGTGCTTTAGAATTACCAACAGCTACCAGTGAAACAGCTAGAAATCCGGCAATTGGTTCTACAAATGAAAATATAGCAAGCATTCTGAAGATTGGGACGACCCCATTCCAACCCGAACCCAAGAAAAGCTCAACGATCCAGTCGGCTAAAGTTGCCATAGTAATCGTCAAAAACATTGTGAAGAATACAATCTTTCCCATTAATGAAATGATTGTAGTTCTTAGGCGTTCAGGGTTTTGAGCGACTCTTGCAAGAGTAGGCTGCATCACATTCATTAATGGAGGCAGCAGCTGTTTTGACGGTATAGAGGTCAACGTATTAGCGCGATTGTAAAGTCCCATTGATTGGGCACCACCGATATAAGCTACAGCAAAAGGTGTAATATTATTTGCAAAATAACCTACAAAATTCGCCCCCAAAAGATTTACACCAAAATTTAATAAAGGCCTAACACCAGTTCCTCTTCGCATTAAAGAAGGTAGCCAAGCAGTACTGAACCATCGCAAGATAGTTTTCGATAAAAAAGTGGTCACTGTGCTAATAACCAAGGCCCAGTATCCAAACCCAATAAAGGCGGCTACTATTCCAGCAACTATGCCTAAGGCCATTGAAGTTATGTCAATAATCGATATAGCTCTGAAACGCATCTGCCTTCTTAAGATGGCATCATGTTGGACTGAGAACCCACCGATTAAAAAAGTTAGGCTCATCGCTGCCATTATTAATGTTAAGCGTGGTTCTTCATAAAGGTTTGCCACCAGGGGCGCAGCAAGCACCCCCAAAATAAACATACCAGCTCCTAGACCCGCGTTTATCCAAAATAAGTTTGATACCTGTCCGTGAGTTATCTGATCTCTTTGAATCGTTGCCATTGACAGGCCACCCTCCATGAACTGAAGAGCGAGACCTGTAAACACAGTCACCATAGCAATAAGGCCAAAATCAGCAGGTTCGAGCAAACGAGCTAATATAACAATTGAACCTAATTGCAATATTAACTTAATAGCTTGCGCAGCTAATGTAATTCCTGCACTTTTAACTGCTCGCTCTTTTAATCCAGATTTTAAATGATCTGCAGAGAAAAACTTGTCTTTTGGGCTTAACATTATTTGCCTTGGTTTTTTAAAAGAAGGTCAAGCTGATTTTATTGGCATAAAAACAGCATCAGTTAAAAGGCTCATTTTTTCGATCAACAACAAATTATGTTTTTACTAAAGCAGCATTTGAATAGTTAATGTTGGTAATAAAAAAGATGGTTGACAAAACGATTAAACCAACAATTACGGCAAAGAGCGCAAAACTCCTAAAATACAATAGTTAAAAAAATATAAATATTAACAGGGGCAAGTTAAAAAACCTGCGAGATAGCCTTATTTTTAGAGGCTTCACTTGCCATCATTATTACACTGCTTAGCAAGCGATTAAAGGGGATCCGCTTGTCGATCCCCTTTAAAACTACTGCTTAAATGTGTTATGACGCTTAAACAACGCGCCTACCCACCGAATAATAGGTGAAGCCTTTTCGCTCCATCCGTTCCGGTTCGTAAAGATTACGACCATCAAAAACAACAGGGTGCGTTAGCTGCTGTTTGATGAGATCAAAATCCGGTGCACGGAAGCTCTGCCATTCGGTAACAATAATAAGCGCATCGGCTTCTTTAAGCGTGGACTCTTTTGTACCACACAAAGCCAAATCATCACGCGTACCGTAAATGCGTTGGGTCTCTTCCATGGCCTCAGGATCGTAGGCCTTGACGCTTGCTCCCGCGGCCCATAGGGCTTCCATCAGAACACGACTGGGTGCTTCACGCATGTCGTCAGTATTGGGTTTAAACGAAAGCCCCCACACAGCAAAGGTTTTGCCCGCTAAATCGTTGTCGTAGTGCTTGGCCACTTTCTCGAAAAGCGTCGTTTTCTGTGCGTAGTTACGTGCCTCAACGGCTTTAAGCACCTTGGCATCAAAACCAATGGCGTCTGAGGTACGAATCAGCGCCTGTACATCTTTAGGGAAGCAAGAGCCGCCATAACCTACTCCTGGGTAGATAAAGTGGTAACCAATACGCGGGTCGGAACCGATCCCTTGGCGCACCATTTCAATATCCGCGCCCAGACGCTCAGACAGATTGGCGATTTCGTTCATAAAACTAATCTTGGTCGCTAGCATGCAGTTTGCCGCGTACTTGGTAAGTTCGGCGCTTCGTACATCCATCACAATAACTTTGTCATGGTTACGGTTAAAGGGTGCATACAGTTCACGCATTAGCTCAACGGTAGCAGCCGATTCTGTACCAATAATAATACGATCTGGCTTTTGGCAATCCGCAACGGCGCTGCCTTCTTTCAGGAATTCAGGATTAGAAACCACATCAAACTTTAAATCGTTCCGCCCACGTTCGGCTAGCTTCTCGGCTACGCAAGCGCGGACCTTATCAGCCGTACCCACCGGCACTGTCGATTTGTTGATGATGATTTTATCGCTTTCCATGTGCTCAGCAATTGTCGAGGCAACGGCAAGTACATAGCGTAGGTCGGCAGAACCATCTTCGTCGGGTGGCGTGCCCACGGCGATAAAGTGCATATCGCCGTGCTTTATCGCTTCGGCAGCATCGGTGGTGAAATTCAGGCGCCCAGCCGCAAATTTCTCTTTCACCAGCGTGTCCAAACCTGGCTCAAATATCGGTATGTGTCCTTGCTTCAAGCGTTCAATCTTTTCAGCATTAACATCAACACAGACCACCTGGTGGCCTACATCTGCCAGGATGGCACCCTGTACCAACCCCACATAGCCCGTGCCAAATACAGTAACCTTCATTATCGCCCCTACGTTCAAATGCTAAACCGTGCGTCCAGCTCGTTTACTGGCAGTGTCTATCAACAGTACTGATCAATTTTAAATCTGATAGTAATCGCGATACCAAGCCACAAAGTTAGCGACACCCTCGTCAACTGGCGTGGCGGGTTGATAATCGACGGCCTTTTTCAGCTCACTACTATCAGCATAGGTATCGGGAACATCGCCTGGCTGTAATGGCAGTAAATCCTGTTTCGCTGTTTTATTTAGCGCTTTTTCAAGAGCTTCAATGTAAGCACTCAATTTTACGGGATTATTATTGCCAATGTTGAATAGGCGGTAGGGGGCATTACTGGTGGCTGGATCCGGGTCGTCACTGTTCCAATCTGCATTAGGCGTCGCGATTTGGTCGCTCGCTCGGATCACGCCTTCGACAATATCGGCCACATAGGTGAAATCGCGGGTATGGTTGCCGTGGTTAAATACGGTGATCGGTTCGTCAGCCAAAATACTTTTCGTAAACTTAAACAGCGCCATGTCTGGGCGGCCCCAAGGGCCATAAACAGTAAAGAAGCGAAGCCCCGTGGTGGGTAATCCGAACAGGTGACTATAGCTATGCGCCATCATTTCATTGGCTTTTTTCGTGGCCGCATAAAATTGAAGGGGGTGATTGGCACCATCGTGCTCTGAAAACGGCATACGCGTGTTCGCACCATAAACAGAACTTGTGCTGGCGTAGGTTAGGTGAGGCGTTTTGGCATAACGGCAAGCTTCCAGCACGTTGGTAAAAGCAATGATGTTACTTTCCACGTAACTATGTGGGTTTTCAATCGAGTAGCGCACACCCGCTTGCGCTGCTAAATGGATGACACGGTCAAATTGGTGCTGCTCGAAACACTCTGTCACTGCCGCTTGATCCGCTAAATTAGCACGAATAAAATGAAACGGCGTTCCTGTTTTTTTCGAGAGATCATGTAGCTGCTCAAGACGGCGCTCTTTGATTTGAACATCGTAGTAATCATTCACGCTATCGAAACCAACGACCTCATCGCCCCTTTCTAGTAGACGAGTAGCCGTGTGAAAGCCAATAAAGCCTGCCGCGCCGGTTAGAAGAATCTTCATGCTTACTCCCTTTAAATGCCTGTCTGTGACCTACTGGTATTTGTAGGTACCGTATCCGTAATAACCTGACGCGCCCCTGGAAGAAATTTTCACGCCGTTCAATATCGCCCCCTGAATCTCCAGGCCGCTTCCTTCTAACCGCTTCTTAGCCAGCTTAATTTCACGGACGGAGTTCTTGTCGAACCGTGTCACTAATAGCGTGGTGCCACAGTGCTTACCTGCCACACACGCGTCTGTCACAGCTAGCACAGGCGGCGTATCGACAATAACCATGTCATACATTTCGCTCAGATCTTCTAAGGCTTGCTCAAAGCCAGGCCGCATCAGTAGTTCAGAAGGATTGTTCGCAGGAACACCGCGAGTAATCACATCGTAGTGGGGGATACCCGTGGGCTTGATAATATCTTCTAGAGAAAGCTCTTCACTCAGAAACTCTACCAACCCGCCAGAGCTGGGCTTGCCGAAAGCATGATGCAAATTACCTTTGCGAAGATCCGCATCAATAATCAGTACTTTTTTACCCGCCATGGCGGAGATAGCGCCTAGATTAATACTGACGAAGCTTTTACCTACTCCAGGGCTTGGCCCAGTGAGCATAATGCGGTTATTACGCCCATCCATCATGGTGAAGTGAAGACTAGTACGCAGACCCCTTAGTGATTCAAGGGATAGATCCATAGGATCGCGTTGAGCCAGCACACCCCCTACGACGTTTTTCGATGTTTTTTGACCACGACGCTTTAAAGCTCGATTGAGTTTCCGCTGAGCTGATGATTGGGGAACAGAGGCATAGACGGTTAAGCCCGCACTTTCGACTTGTTCGGGTGATTCAATACCCCGTTTCATGAGCTCTTTAAGTACGACATAACCGATCACCAGCAGCATGCCTAACACTGTATAGAGAAGGAAAATACGCGCTACGTTAGGAGCAACTTGGCCATTAAGAACGGCGCTATCAATAATGCGGATATTACCGATAGTGCCGGCACGGGCGACTTCTAGCTCTTGCACTTTATTCAAGATATTAACGTATATCGCTTGAGTGACCTCTACCTCACGCGTGCGCCTTAGCACCTCTTGCTGCGCAGCGGGTAACTCATTGACCCTGGCATTCAGTTCTTCAAGATCTTGCTGGATCTGACGTCGCTGGCGAAGCAGCGCTTGGTAGTTAGGGTGACTGGGGGTGAATCGTTGCGCAAGCTCGGCTTCTTGAAATTCTAGCTCATCGAGCCGCGTATCTAATTCAATATAGCGCTGAATAGCCGCCTGGGCTTCACTGCTGAGATCAACACTGTCCAAGTTGGAGCGATAGTCGTTCAGGTTTTGCTCGGCTAGATTAAGCTGCTCGCGTAACTCTGGCGCTTGCTCTTTTAGAAACTCTAAACTTTGCTGCGCCTGTTCAGATTGACGCTCGATATTCTGGGTTAAGAACGTTTGTGCGACGGCATCTAAACTGCGGGTAATTTCGCTCGGATTTTCTCCGTACATCATTAAGCGAATCATCCCTGTGGTGGTTCCTGCCCCGCCGACCTCTGACACTTGTAACCGGCTAGATATGCCGCGTATAGCTGAAGTCTTCTGCTGCCGTGTTAGTACATATTGTGCGCCTTCAGCAGCATTAAAGCTTTCTATGGTTAGCTCAAGCTCACCGTCATAAAATAATTCAGGACGTCCTATTGTGCCTGTTACCTCACGGTTATCGCCTTGCATAACAAAATAGGTATCGTCAGGCCCACGTTCAACGATAAAGCTTTGCCCTCGACGATTATCATCGGTATTGAAGCGCGCTACGTTAATACTCTCATTGCCCCAGACATGCGGGTAGCCCGCCATAAAGTCAGGCCGAGGAATACCTCTGCGCAATACAAAACCGCCGATCATGGGTAATTCAACAGGGGAAATAATGAAATCACTTCCTACGCGTTCAACTACCTGACCAAGCACCATACGTGACTGAAGAATCTGCAGCTCCGCTGATGTGTTGAACTCACCTAAACCTGAGCCTGTAACGTTGTCCACATTACCGAAAGGACTCACTGTGTTGCGCCTTTCGACTTGTACTAGCGCATCGGCGCGGTAAATAGGCGTGGACAACAGACCTTGCACAATACCTATAAAAGCAAATAATAATGTAATGCCAATGATTAGCCATTTTTTACGGAAAAGGGCTCCAAACAAGCGGCTTAAGTCTATTGTATCTTCCGGGGGGCTTTTCTGTGATGAGTCTGACATTGGTTCTATCGCTACGCTCTCAGTCATACGCTTTGGTGGCGTACGAAAATGGATGATTAAAAAGTCTTAAATTACCTACCACACGCTTTTACCGCCGGTGTTTTTAAGCTTTTCCCGCCAAGCGAAACTTGCCGTTTTGATCGTATCGTAGACAAGCTGACAAACCTCATCACTACGCTGGTAGGGATCAGGTATATCTCTTTCGTTCATAGGTTTATCGGTTCGCCACATGCCAAACAGAAGCGTTTTGCTCAACATGTCCGGCCATGTACGCGCGATTAACTGCCTTTGTTTAGCACTCATCACTAACACGAGGTCTGCGTTAGCCAGTAGATTGCGATCTACTGGCTGCGCCTGGTGTTGACTGATGTCGTACCCATCTGCTTGTGCAAGCGCCACTATACGTGGATCTGCGCCGCCTTGGCCTGCCGCCAACCCTGCCGACATCACTTCGATGTCGACAAGACCCTGTTGCAACATTGCCGCAGCAACAGGGCTCCTACAGATATTTCCAGTGCATACGACGAGAATACGCTTAGTCATATCAAAGAAGATCGTTTAGACCATCATTGCCGCCGCTTATATCACCCGGCAGGGTTAAGGTAGGTAGAAGAAGACTGATCACACGGTTCCAGCGTGCTATCGGCGCAGTGGTGACATACACCACATCCTTAGGTTCGAGCTGGAAATTACTCGCCATGACAAAAGCAATGGCATTGCTCACATCCAACTGATAAACCGTCGCGATTTTTTCTGCGCCAGGTTCATTACGGCGCAGTACGAAGATGCCCGACGGCTCAGCCGTTTGCTCATTGATACCGCCCGCTCGTGATAGCGCATCAGTAAGCGACAGGCGCTCACGGTTCATCGGTAAGTTCCCGGGCGTGCGGACCTGCCCTAACATAGCGACGCCCTGATTATCGGCAAACGGTATATGCAGTAAGTCGCCATCTCTCAGCAACCGATTCTGGCGTTGATCACCTTCACTTAAAAGAGAAAAAAGCGACAGCTCTTCTTCGGTGCCATTGCGGAATAACAACATCTCATGCCAAAAAGCGTTTTGTGTGGGGCCACCCACTTCATTAATGGCGTCTAATATAGTCAACGGTACGTTAGTGACAGATACAGACCCGGGTGTTTCAACTGCACCAGTGACATGAAACCGTTTGGAATTATACGCCGCAATAAAGACATCTATTTGAGGCTCTGTCAGGAAATTCGCTAGTTGCCGGGTTAGTAGAACGCGTATCTCTTCCGTGGTTTTTCCTTCCACCTGGACACGCCCAACAAAGGGATAAAAGATAGTGCCGTCTGCTCGCACAATATTGCCCGCTTCAACCGCACTGCGCTCACCGCCGGTCGGAATAGTTAACTCAGGGTGGTCATACACAACGATGCTGAGTACATCACCCACGCCTACGGTGTACTCATATTGTGTTATTTCCTGACGCAGCTCCTCCGTCACCGGGTGGACTTTTCTTTCCTGCTCTTCTTGCGACCAAATTAACTCTGGGGTGATCGGCATAATATCGACCAGTCGTGTTAAATCGGGCGGCTCGGGTGCATCATAATCAATATCCCCACCTGGCGATAAAGCACACCCTGTTATTAGCAAAGCTATTGAGGCCACAATCAGCATGCGGAAAAAATTAATGTGTTTTCTCATGAGGACGTCTACCTGAGCGTGGGTGGAGCAAAATAGGTAATGTCTTACCTTGCGTGACAGGCATCACCTGTCGGTTGTTATCTTACCTTCGATTTCTTACTGTCGATTTCACACATACTTTCGCACCTACCTTCACATATACCTTCGCACATACTAAGTAGATACAATGTAACGTACTTAAAAATTAGACACGCTACCGCCCCGAGGTTTTTTGACGCATCCTCGAGGCCTGATAATCTCGTGCTTTATATTTTACGAATCAGCCGAATAAAAATTAAAACTATTTAGCAAAATTAACATTTAAAAGCAGCAAAACCTTCTTTATACGCTTTACTGGCATTAATACTGGCGACTGCTAGCAATTTTTCTATTAAAACACTTTCTTACTTTTTATGGCTTTCTGACATCGGTTGCACCCATGACTAGCCTCGCACTTGAAATTGAAGCTACCCCTTCCATCGACATTTGCTCTGCCATTGGAATGCTTGAATGATGATGAGCGTAGTTGTGATCGGAAGCGGCGGAAACAGCTGAAGTAGTGCTGGAGGCTTTCTTCTCCACAGGCTGATTCGAGTTGGAGAGCCAGAAGTGATCGACAATATCTGATAACGGCTGGTAGGCAGTCGGCGCAGCGATAAGCAGTTCGCGTATAGTGGCAGCATCTTGGTTCTTACAAGCTGCTTCAAGCCGGGCTAAAACGGGCTCAAGCTCTACCCATGGCAAAAAATCTTCGGAGGCCGTCATTATTCGAGGATGACGCGTCTTTTTCGCACTGTCCGTTGCTAGCAGTTCCTCATACAGCTTTTCGCCTGGACGCAAGCCTGTAAAACGAATAGCTATTTCCGCTTTTTTATCATCCTGGGTGTCTTTTTCTTGGATGCCTGTGGCGGCTTTTGCATCAGAAGGTACAGAAATAAACCGATAACTTAACCCCGACAACTTCACCATTCGGGTAGCAAGCTCAACGATCTTGACTGGCTTACCCATATCCAAGACAAATACATCCCCGCCTGTCGCCATACCACTTGCTTGAATGACAAGCTGAGCAGCTTCAGGAATCGTCATAAAGTAACGCGTAATGTCGGGGTGAGTAACGGTGATAGGCCCCCCCTTCTCGATCTGTCTGCGAAATAGCGGAACAACAGAGCCCGATGAACCTAGCACGTTGCCAAAACGCACCATTGAAAAGCGCGTATCCGTTTGTTCGTCAGCGTAAGCCTGACAAACCAGTTCAGCCATTCGCTTGCTGGCGCCCATCACATTCGTTGGGCGTACGGCTTTATCTGTTGAAACTAAAACAAACGACTCGACGCCCTCTTTGATAGCCGCCTTGGCAACTTCCATTGTCCCAAAAACGTTATTTAAAACACCTTCGGAGGGGTTAAATTCGACGAGGGGCACATGCTTATAAGCGGCCGCATGATAGATCGTATCGACTTCAAAAGTTCGTATTAGGCGTGAAATGACATCACCATTTCGAACGGAGGCTAGCGCTGGCTTGACGTCTACACTCAGGTTGCCGCTCTCTATTAAGTGAGCAAGATCCTGGTCAATTTTATATAAGGAATATTCAGACGAATCGACGATTATTAGCCGCTCTGGAAGCAGTCTTACGATTTGACGACATAGCTCGCTACCAATAGACCCCCCAGCGCCCGTCACCATGACAGATTTATGCGTAATATTCGCACCCATTAATGTTGGGTCGGGCGGCACGGGGTCTCTGCCTAACAAGTCTTCCACGCGGACATCACGAAGCTCATTGAATTTTGCCTTACCTGACACGATATCTGCCATGTCCGGTATGGTTTGTACCGGTATCGACAATGGCTCGATAGACTCAATGATTTCTTGACGCCTTGCCCGTGTCGCATCAGGGATAGCCAATAAAAATTTCTCTACCCCAAAATTTTCAATTAACTGCGGCGTAGATTCCGGGCTATAAACCCTCAAACCTTGAACATGGGTACCTTGTAATAGCGGTGCATAATCAACGAAGCCAACGGGCTCATAATCGCGCCCATGCCGAAGCGAGACTACCAGTTGACGTCCCGCCGCACCTGCGCCATATATAAGCACACGGGTTTTCTGAAGCTGTTGTCCACGCTGATACATTAATCGCAATGCTAACCGTATGCCGCCAATGGTTATAAATGCCAACATCGTATAAATGAAAGGTACAGAGCGAGGAACAGGTAAATTAAGCAATGTGCTGACAATATATAATGTTAGCGCTGACGCGAGGACGCCTGCCGAAAGCGCCTGCAATGCTTTAACATTCATAAAACGCACAATTGAATGGTAGAAACCTAGTCTTATAAAAATAAAGAGACTAACGGGCACCATGACAGGCAATGCCAGCCAAACCGATTCATTAGCCAAAAAATCTAAGGAATCCAATCGCAGAAGCATTGCCAACAGAAAGCTGGCAACGATTAGAAAGGAGTCAGCAACAAGCTGGATCAGTTGCTTACGGCGCCTTGTGAGGCCAAATAACGTTTTGATGACAAACATCATAGTGATTTCCCTATATTGAACTCACTTGCAACCTGCCAGCACGTCATTAACTTTGGTCATACTCCAAACCCTGGCTTGCTTCTTCCCTTTACGGTGCTGAACTTGGCTAATTCTGGGAGCGTTTGCACAGGCACCTTGAGTATCAAAAGTCTAATTCATACTCATCAAAGATACAATGCGTAACATTTGTCTATCTGTACTCACCCAACCTTAAAAGCGCTTAATTTTCATATAAAATAAATAAAAACAAAAAGTTAAAAACTTTTCTGTATATTGAAAATCAGCCTATCAATTCACTTCGAGGGTAATCAAACCATCCCACTCATACTTTTTAACTGTTTTTTTATGCAGCTTAGTCACGTTCTGAAACAAAACAGCTTTTGGGTAGCCTGAGCTAGGCGGATGTGCACGCCACTTTGGAAAAGCCATCCTGCTGACTAATCCAAACGGCCAAGCCGCTTTCAACTTTTAAATAAAGCTTTTGCTAAAAAATATGCCGTATTTGTGACATTAAAGGAGTCATTTCGCCAATGCTTAGGTGCCGATACCATCGACAAACCCATCCAGCGCTTCAAACAACACTTCCCGGATGGGGTCGGCTTCATTGACTAAATGATGGCGCGCTTCTGGGTGGCGGTGGATTTCAGCGTTGGGGAACTTTTCCGCTAGGATCGCTAAGTTCCACTCCCAATCCACCGTCAAATCCTGCTCGCCTTGCAGAATCAAGGTGGGCAGTTGGCTTGGTGGCTGCGCCAGCAGGCGGGGCATCCAGCGGCGCATTGCAGAAATCCAGGCGACGCTCAAACGCTCAGGCTGGAGCGGGTCGCGCTCGCGCAGGAATTCTGTGAACTGCTCGTCGGTAGAGTTGGGCCGATATTTGCGCGGCAACTCTTTGACAAAGGGGCTGGCGATCAAGTGCAGCCAACTGGCTTGACTCCAGCGCCAGGGGCGTACCAAAGGCGCCAGCAGCACCAACCCTGCCCAACCGGCCTCTTCACGGCGGGTGAGTGCATCGGTGGCCAGTATTGCCGCCCCTGTGCTTTGCCCTACGCCTAACCAAGGCGCAGGCGCCATGCCTTGGCTCTTCAGAATGGTCTGTAAATGGGCCAGACAGTGCTGGTAATCATCGAAGTCCTCAATTTGTGCCCGCGCGCCGCTGGAAAGGCCGTGGCCTGGCAGATCCCACAGCACCACACGCCAGCCTTTGGTCAGTAAGCGTTTGAGCAAGTGGCGATAAAGCCCCATATGGTCAAAATAGCCATGCACCACGAAGGCCGTGCCTACCGGCTGAGGGGGACTCCATACTTGGCACCACAGCGCAAAGCGCCCAGTATCAATAAAACCTGCATGTACTTCACTGGTATCAAGTAGCAGTGCTTCCAATCCGTAATGCTGAAAGTAGTCCTGCATGGCGACGGTCAATACTTCCCCGGGCAGCAGGCGGCTAAGGGCAGCCTCGCCCGAGGCATGGCGAAACAAGCCTTCCAGATGTTGGAAATCACGCATTGTTGTTTCTCCATAACGCCATGTTCCGTTGGCCTAGACACGCCAGAGGGGTCGCGTCCTCAAAAACAGCATTCCTAATCATTTGGTCGAGCATTTTACCGCTTTAGGGTCTACGCTGTTTACATACTTGAGTAGATGTGGAATTATTTTCCATAAATACATTTTACCCTGCCCTCGGCAAACCCTGTTCTAAGAAACTATGTTTTAAGAAACTATGTTCTAAGAAACATTTTCTAAGTAACAGAGTGCCTAGGGGCACCCCCACAGGAGATACCCCATGAGCGAGCGTATCACGCGCCACCGTTTACAGGTGGCAGCCGATTTAGATCGTTTTATAAATGAGCAAGCGCTACCGGGAACGGGCGTCGATGAAAATGCTTTTTGGGCCGGCGTGGATGCTCTCTTTCACGATTTGACTCCTAAAAACCGTCAACTGCTGGAAGAGCGCGATACATTGCAGGAGAAGCTTGACGCATGGCACCGGGAAAACCCCGGCCCGGTTACCGACATGCCTGCCTATCGTCGCTTCCTGACCGAGACAGGCTACCTAGCAAAAGCGCCAGCCGATGTTAAAGCGACGACCGCTAACGTAGATCGCGAAGTGGCCGTCCAAGCGGGCCCGCAGTTGGTCGTGCCAGTGAGCAATGCGCGCTATGCACTGAACGCTGCCAATGCTCGTTGGGGCAGCCTCTACGATGCCCTTTACGGTACCGATGCGATTTCAGAAGAGGATGGCGCGGAGAAAGGCGCCAGCTTCAACCCGAAACGCGGCGCCAAGGTAATCGCTTACGCTCGCGGGGTGCTTGACCGCGCTGCGCCGCTGGCGACAGGTTCACACCGTGACGCAGTAAAATATGCTATTCGCGATGAGCACTTGGTCGTCACCCTGGAAGGCGGCCGTGAGACCGGCCTTAAGGATTCAGGAAAGCTGATTGGCTTTAACGGTGAAGCAGTCAAGCCCGACGCCATTTTGCTCGGCAACAACGGTCTGCACCTTGAAATCCAGATCGACCCCAGCGATTCGATCGGTAAAACCGACCCGGCTGGTGTGAAAGACGTGGTGGTAGAAGCCGCGCTAACCGCCATTATGGATTGTGAAGACTCCGTTGCCGCGGTGGATTCAGAAGATAAGGTCGGTGTTTACAGCAACTGGCTCGGCCTGATGAAGGGCGACCTGGAAGAGAAGATCGAGAAAGGCGACAAGACGTTTACCCGCAAGCTGAACGCTGATCGTACTTGGCAAACCAGCGATGGTGGCAGCGTGACGCTACCTGGACGTTCGCTGATGTTCGTGCGTAACGTGGGTCACCTGATGACCACGCCAGCGATTCTGGATGAAAACGGCAACGAGCTGCCGGAAGGCATTCTGGATGCGGTGATTACCTCGCTACTCGCGCTGCATGATCTGAAAAAAGATGACAGCCAGCCGCGTAACTCACGTACCGGTTCAGTTTATATCGTCAAGCCGAAAATGCACGGACCCAAAGAAGTCGCCTTCGCCAATGAACTGTTTGGCCGCGTTGAAGACCTTCTGGGCATGGGCCGCGACACCCTGAAAATGGGCATCATGGATGAGGAGCGCCGCACCACCGTTAACCTCAAAGCGTGTATTGCCGAAGCGGCATCCCGCGTTGCGTTTATCAACACCGGTTTCCTGGACCGCACTGGCGACGAAATGCATACCGTCATGGAAGCAGGCCCCATGGTGCGCAAGGGCGACATGAAGGGCGCCGCGTGGATCCAGGCGTATGAGAAGAGCAATGTGCAAGTGGGCCTTGCTTGCGGCCTACGCGGGCGTGCGCAAATCGGCAAAGGCATGTGGGCCATGCCTGATTTAATGCATAACATGCTAGAGCAAAAAATCGGTCATCCGAAAGCCGGTGCCAACACGGCGTGGGTGCCCTCGCCGACGGCGGCCGCGCTCCATGCACTGCACTATCACCAAGTCAACGTCACCGACGTTCAGCGTGAACTGGAAGCGCAGGGTGAGCCCGATTACTTGGATGATCTGCTCACCGTGCCGGTGGCGGAAAACGCCAACTGGTCCGATGAAGAGAAGCAGCAGGAGCTGGATAACAACTGCCAGGGGATTCTGGGCTACGTTGTGCGTTGGGTAGAGCACGGCGTAGGTTGCTCTAAAGTGCCAGACATCCACAACGTTGGCCTGATGGAAGACCGTGCGACGCTGCGTATCTCCAGCCAGCACATTGCTAACTGGCTACACCACGGCATTGTCGACGCAGCGCGGGTGGAAGAGACCCTCAAGCGGATGGCCAAAGTGGTCGATGAGCAGAACGCAGGCGACCCGACCTATACCGCCATGAGTGCCGACTTTGAAGGCTCGACCGCTTTTAAAGCCGCCTCTGACCTGGTGTTCAAAGGCCGTGTACAGCCTTCTGGCTACACCGAGCCGCTACTGCACGAGTGGCGTCAGGTGCATAAGGCCCAGGTGCATAAGGCGTAGTAAGCTAACCTGCTGACAGGCCCCACTAGCCCCAAGGCTCGCGCCTTGGGGCTTTTTTATTTATGCTGATTTACGTTAACGTAAAGGAGAATAACAACAATGACCGTCATGACTGCCGAACAAATCGAGCACTTCCTGGATGAGGTGTTCCCCCAGCGCATGGGAAAAGTTGAATGCGTGGGTGAGATGAGCGCCACCATGCGCCTAACGATTGGCCACGAACACCTGCGCCCTGGCCCTCGGGTTTCTGGCCCTACCATGATGGGGTTTGCCGATGTAGCGCTGTACGTCGCTATTTTGGCCCAGATCGGCCCTGAAGCGATGGCCGTCACCAGCGACCTTAACTGCCACTTCCTGCGCGCTGCCTCCGGCGACCACGACATTATCGCCCACGCCAAACTGATCAAGCTCGGCCGTCGCCTAGCCGTGGGCGAGGTTCAGATCTTCTCAGCCAGCGATGACCTACGCCCCGTGGTGCATGTTACCGCCAGCTATGCGCTACCGGCGAAAGCTTAAGCCTTCAGGGTATCTGCTCATCAACTTATAAATAGCCAACTAAGCGAGGGTCACTTATTAGTAACTTTTATATCAACATATAAGCAAAAACGAATAGTGAAAAATTGTTAACTAACTACTCAATAAACAAAAATACCATTAACCTTACAGAGGAAGTGCTAACTATAAAAAAACGTTGTTTATAGTTAGCAAAACGCCATAAATTTATTTTAAATAATGCTAATAGCAGAGTGCCCTCCTCCCCCATCCTTTCCGATGCAAAGCAAGGAAAATATAAGAATGCCAGACGCCTCATTCTCAAAACATATTGCGCGTACCGACAGACTCATGTGGTGGCCGCTAGGGTTCATCGCTCTTTTTTGCCTAGTCATAAGCATTTTCAGTCAAACGCTTCTGTTGGTCACCGTGGCGGCAGTTGTTACTCTGCCTTTGACTTATATCCTTCAGTATAAACTCCCCGGCCACATTGCTAACGGGTTCCTCAAAGCCGCAGTGATGATGATTTGGTCCGCCGTACTGATCGAACAGAGCGGCGGCATGATCGAAGCGCACTTCAGCATCTTTATTTTGTTATCCGTTCTTCTCCTTTATAGCGATTGGCGGGTTATTGCGTTTGGTGGCTTGATCATCGCTCTTCACCATGCACTCTTTACCTGGCTTCAGTATCAGGGGCTAGTTCAGCTATATGTGAGTATGGGCGATATTAATGCCATGGAAGAGGGGGCAATCACCCATGGCCCTGTAGATTTACTCTATTGCCTACTCATGCACGGCGGAGCCGTCGTTGTTCAAGTGGTTATTCTTGGTTACTTAGCCAAAGTGTTGGAAAGCATGGTGCAAGAGGGCCTTCATGTCACTCGCTTTGCCATTGCTGCTGGTGACGGTAACTTAGCCATCCTCTTCAGCAAAAAAGAGCAGCAGTTGCCTGCGGTATCAGCCATCGTACACATGCGCGACCAGGTAGCTGATAGCTTGCGTAAAACACAGACAGCGGCAAGCCATGTTATGAATTACAGCCAACAACTCTTTGTTGCTCAAGAGCAACTACGCACGCAAACGGCCCGTAATAGTAGCCAAACCGAGCGCATATCCACTAGCACGACGGAGCTCGCTGCCACGACGAGGGAAACCGCCAGAGAGGCTCAATACATCCGTCAACTGGCCAACGATGCTGAGAAAATTGCTCGAGAAAACGGTGATCAGGTCGAGGAGATGGGTAAAATGATGCACCTGCTTGATAAGCACTCCAAAGCAATCCATCAGATGCTTGGCGAAATTGATAACATCACCTTTCAAACCAATCTTCTCGCCCTGAACGCGTCCGTTGAAGCGGCGAGAGCCGGTGAACATGGCCGAGGCTTCGCCGTCGTTGCTAACGAAGTGCGTAACTTGTCAAAAAATACCCAAACAACGGCCTCTCAGATCCGCCAAACTATTGCAGCCACCACCGACCAGGTTTTACTGGGCGTACAACAAACCTCAACCATTGCTGAAACTACCCGATCACTCATTCAAAGTTTCGAGCAGGTCGCAATGCGCTTAAACAATTCGGAAAGCGCGATCAGCCAGCAACATCAAGGGGTTGAAGAACTCGAGCAGAGCGTTAACGAAATTTACAATGCCCTTGAACTTTCACGTGCGGCGGTAGAAGATTCACACAGCATGGCAGAGCAGCTATCGGTCACCGCTGATGAGATGATGAACGCCGTGAGTGGCTTCACACTCCCGCTCTCTTCGCCTCGCCGCGAGAAGTCATTGCTGATTGCATCCCCTCGGTTTGACGCCTTAATCGGCACTTAACATCGCTCAACGCCCAGCTTCACGAAAAGCGCATTAATTAAGGCGTCAGTTTCTCTCTCTGGCGTCAAGCAGCAGGCGTAGCCTCAGGAAGCTGGTCAATGAACCGATCAAGTGTCATCGGATACTCACGAACCCGAACACTGGTGGCATTGTAGATTGCGTTGGCGATCGCCGCCGCTACGCCACAGATACCCAGCTCACCAACCCCTTTTGCTTTTAATGGCGATGAAGCAGCATCGGTGGTATCCAAAAAGATCACCTCCTGCTCGGGTATATCCGCATGCACCGCCACTTCGTAGCCTGCTAGGTCATGGTTGACGAAGAAGCCACGCCCGGTATCCACGCTCATGCCCTCGGTCAAGGCGGCACCAATGCCCATGGTCATACCACCAAGCACCTGACTACGCGCCGTGATGGGATTGAGGATACGCCCAACATCGCATACGGCCAGCATACGCCGCACGCGGGTTTCGCCGGTATAGGCGTGCACGGCCACCTCCACAAAGTGCGCAGCGAAGGTCCCCATCTCTAGCTTGTCTTTAAAGTCGCCAAAGTTGATCGAATCTTCAGCCACTAGCTCTTCGCCATCGGCCAGCTCGGACAGCGCCAGGTCTATCTGATCGGCGACAACGCGGCCATTTTCAAAGCGCGCCTCGTCAACGTTCAGGTGCTTAGTAATCTGCGCTTGAAGCGCCACACAGGCGGCGTAAACGCCAGCGGTGGCGCTTGTGGCACCAAACTGGCCGCCCGAACCGGATGAAGTCGGGTAGGCGCTATTGCCAAGTCGCACCTCTACGTCCTGCATCTCCATTCCCATGGTTTCTGCCGCTGTCTGGGTCAGGATGGTGTAGGAACCAGTGCCGATATCGGTCATGTCGGTTTCCACGACCAGCCGCCCGTTCTGCAAGCGCACCCGCGCACCCGAGGTCAGGGTGGGCGCGCCGCGATAGGCACCGGCCATACCGTGGCCAATCAGCCACTGGCCTTCACGCCGACTACCCGGCTTAACGTTACGTTCGGCCCAGCCGAAGGTGTCGGCGCCCTTACGCAGACACTCCACAAAGTGGCGATCACTGAAAGGCTTCGATGGGTCCTCCGGATTGACCTGCGTGTCGTTGAGAACCCGAAACTCCACCGGGTCCATGCCGAGTTTCTCCGCCATCTCGTCCATGGCGATCTCGAGCACCGCCAGCCCCGAGGCTTCGCCGGGCGCGCGCATGTCCGCCGATTCGGGAAGCCCCATATCGATAGGCTGGTGCGCCACGCGACGATTTTCACCCGCGTAGAAACAGCGGGTCTGGTTGACCGCATCTTCGCCGCTGCCACCAGGAAGCGTATGGGAAACGGCGGCATGGTCGAAGGCGGTGATTTTGCCATCTGACCCCGCCGCGATGCGCAAGCGCTGAATGGTGCCGGAGCGGTGGGTGGCGTTGTTGAAGATCATTGGACGCGGCAGAGCCACCTTGACTGGCCGACCGGTCTCGCGCGAACCAAGTGCTGCCAGTACCGCATCGGCGCGCAGCCACAGCTTGCCGCCAAAGCCGCCACCCACGTAAGGGCTTTCCAGGCGGATTCTATCGGCGTCGATATCAAAAGTGGTAGCGAGCGCCTGGCGCGTCCACTCGATCATCTGGTTTGAGGTCCATACCGTCATTTGACCGCCATCCGACCAGTCGACGATGGAGGCGTGGGGCTCCATCATGGCATGGCTTTGCGAGGCGGTGCGGTAGGTTTCATTCAGCGTGACCGGCGCGGCGTCAAACGCCGCATCCACATCGCCGACGTTGGATACCGGCTCACCGGTGTTCTGCAGGCGTGCCCAGGCATCTTCAAGATCAAACACCCCCGGCGCTTCTTCATAGCGCACGTCAATCAGGGACGCGGCACCACGCGCCTGCTCCAGTGTATCGGCGACCACTACGGCAATGGCCTGATGGTAGTGCTCAACATTAGCACCGCCAAACAGGTGGGCCACGTTGCTGTCGGCACGCGCCAGCGGCTCAAACTCGACGGTCGTGATCACTGCCGCCACACCTGGGGCAGCGCGAGCCGCCGAGGCATCCATATGGACAATCTTGCCCCGAGCAATGCCCGCACCCACGGGGTAGCCCACCAACTGGTTGGCCACTACGTCATGGCGCTCGTAGGCATAGGGCGCGCGGCCGGTTACTTTGAGCAGACCGTCGATTCGCAAATGCGGCTTGCCGATAATACGGGCACGGTCGAACAGGTTATCTTCCGTTGATTGATTAAAATCCATGGGTCACTCCTGAGCCAGCAGCGCGGCGAGCGTTCGCTCTGCCAGGGTAAGCTTGTAGGCGTTCTCTTGGGTTGGACGGGCGCCGTCCAACAAACGCGCCATAACAGCGGATGCGCCCTGCGGCAACGCCGCGTCGGCGTCATCACGGCGCCAGGGCTTGGGTGCCACACCGCCCAAGGCAACGCGCCCCGTTCCATCAGGGGCTTGAATCAGCGCAACGGATACCAGGGCAAAGGCGTAAGAGGCCCGGTCGCGCACTTTATAGTAGGCGTGGCGGCCCTCGACAGGCGGCGGCAGCAGCACGGCGGTGATCATCTCGCCTGCTTGCAGCGCGCTTTCCACCTCCGGGGTATCACCGGGCAGTTGATAGAATTCATCCAGCGTCAGGCGGCGTGTTTCACCCGATGACGTCATGGTTTCCACTTCGGCATCCAGCACGCGCAGGGCAACGGCCATATCAGAAGGGTGTGTGGCGATACATGCATCGGAGGTGCCGATAATGCCCAACTGCCTTGTGGTGGCGCCTTCGCTCAACGCCCCACAGCCTGCGCCTGGGGAGCGCTTGTTACAGGGCATAGCGGTATCGTAGAAGTAGGCGCAGCGTGTGCGCTGAAGCAGGTTGCCGCCAGTGGTCGCTTTATTACGCAGTTGACCTGAGGCACCCGACACCAGCGCTCGGCTCAATACCGCATAATCCTTAAGAACGCGGGCATCTGCCGAGAGTGCGGCATTGCTCACCAGCGCGCCAATGCGCAGGCCGCCCTCATCCGTCGGGGTAATATCATCAAGGCCGGTTCCCGATACATCAATCAAGTGCTCGGGGATTTCGATCTCGTGCTTCATTAAGTCCAGCAGGTTAGTACCGCCTGCAATAAACTTGGCACCCGGTACTTCCGCCGCACGCACTGCCGCCTGAGCCGGGTCGCTTACGCGTTCATAGGAAAAGGCTTTCATGAGCGCGCCTCCGCCACTTGGTTAATGGCCTTGAGAATGTTGGCGTAGGCGCCGCAGCGGCAGATATTACCCGACATCCGCTCGCGAATCTCAGCGTCGGTGAGCTCAATAGGCGCACTTAGATCCTGGGTTACATGGCTTGGAAACCCCGCCCGAATCTCCTCCAGCACCGCTTTGGCTGAGCAAATTTGGCCCGGCGTGCAGTAGCCGCACTGGAATGCGTCATTTTCGACAAAGGCTTGCTGCATCGGATCAAGGTGGTCAACCTCACCCATCCCTTCGACAGTCAAAATATCATCGCCGTCATGCATCACCGCCAGTGTCAGACAGGCATTGATACGCGTGCCATTCACAAACACCGTGCAGGCGCCACACTGGCCATGATCACAGCCTTTTTTAGAGCCGGTTAATGCTAAGTGTTCACGCAGGGTATCCAGCAGCGTTGTACGGTTATCCAGTTCTAGCTGATGCTGTTGCCCATTGACCACGAAAGTGACCGTCGAGCGCTCACTGTTCGCTGATCGCGCCTCAGCGCCTAAATCTCCACTACGCAAAGCGTCATGCTGGGTACCAAAATGATTAGGTGGGTTCATAAATAGGTGCCTTCCATGCTCATTGTCGTCACTTAATGAATGTCCTAACGACTTCAGCATAGTCATAATTGGCGTACCTTACTTGACGCTTGACCATCAGCTGCTTAAAAAGCATTTGTACTCCAACCTTGATAAGCTGCTGAACAACGTTTGAGATGACTGATTCAGCCAAGACAAGCAATGATGCCGTTTGCTAACCATGGTGATAGCGCTTAATGACCATTAACCACGTTGTGGCCTTGGTGATGGCCGCAGGCTATTCGCGGCGCTTCGGTAAGCAAGACAAACGCTGTGCCCTACTCGCCGATGGGCGGCCATTACTCACCGCCTCGGTCGCCCAGGCACAGTTGGTTTTCCCCCAACTGCGGGTAGTGATCCGTGACGAGGACGACCCCGCTTCGTTAGGCCTGACGGCCGACATACCACTCATTCGTGTTCATCAGGCACACCGCGGCCTGGGCGCCAGCTTGGCAGAGGCGATGGCGTTACTTGCCCGTGATTCCCAGCTTGAGAGCGCCATTGCCGTCGCGATCTTATTAGGTGATATGCCCTGCCTTCAGCGAGAGACGCTAAGAGCGTTAACGCAGCAGGCTACCCACGATACGATCTTGCGGCCAAGCCATGCCGGGCAGCCCGGTCACCCGGTAATTTTTGGCCGAGCGTTTTGGCCCGAGCTGGCAACCTTGAGCGGTAATGTAGGTGCTAAAGGATTGATTCACCGCCACGCCGCGCATTACCGCACGCATGAAGTGCAGGACGCGGGCACGCTGATGGATATCGACGCGCCCGAAGACATAGCGCATCAAGGCAGGTAGTCAAAAAAGAGTGACGTCGCTTGGCGCATCTGTACTGCTTTTAGCGCCTTAACGTTTAAATAACCCCTTGATTAAGGGATCGATCGTTTAACGGTCATTATAAAGTAGTGTATGCATGCCACTGCCACATAGCGATTTTTAATGATGCTACCCAACCTTTTACTAGATCCACAGGCGCTGAGTGCTTTGCAAGGAAAGCACGATGCTCTCCTGGTGATTTTATCCTGGCTAGTTGCCCTGGCCGCGTCTTACGCAAGCCTGGAAATTATTCGTTTGGTCGGTAGCACCTCGTCTTCGCTATGGCGCAGTACATGGCTCACCGCTGGCGCCAGCGTGATGGGTGCTGGCGTCTGGAGCATGCATTTTGTCGGCATGCACGCTTACCGGCTAGATTTCCATGTCAGCCATGACCACCTGCTCACGCTGCTTTCTATATTGCCCGCCACTTTAGGCAGCTTGGCCGCCATGACGCTGCTATGTCGTGAAAAATTACCTCATCGCTCCATGGTAGTGGCAGGCTCGAGTTTAGGCGTAGGCATTGGCGTGATGCACTATAGCGGCATGGCCGCGATGCGCATGCCTGCCACCCTTTACTACGCGCTGGATCTGTTTCTTGCCTCGCTAGTGGTGGCCATTGGTCTCGGTATTTTAAGCGCTTACGCCTACCGCCTTTGCCGCCGAGAAAATGGCACGGCACACTACCAACGCTACGCCTTTCTCGCTGCGCTGTGTATCTCGCTAGCCGTTAGCGGTATGCACTATGTTGCGATGCTGGCCGCTTGGTTCGTGCCCATGGAAACGACTGCCGCCCACGGTCATATGGAAGCCTCCCACTGGCTGATTTATGTGATCAGCGGGGCCGCGGTCTTTGCGGCGCTACTTACCTTACTGGCGATTAAAATTCAGCGCCGCCTGCAGGACAGCGAGCGCCACGGCTATATGACCCAACGGCGGCTGCTGGAAGTGATTGCCGCCCTGCAGGATGGTGTCGTGCTGTTTGATGACGGCGCGCGCATTCGGCTATGTAATAGCGCCTTCGAGCAATTAACGGGAATGACCCAAGACCAATTGATTGATTCGGATATTACCCAGGTGCCTTACGCCAAAGATAGCCAGACGCTCACCCCCGCCATTCAAAAAGCGCTGATGTCCCAGGGGGAATGGAGCGGCATGGTAACGGCGCTGCGCGCCAATGGTGACGAGTATCCTGCATGGCTCAGTATCAGCCGCGTGCACTATGCCCATAGTAAAGACAGGGATTACGTGGCCCTGCTCAGCGACCGCACCGACGAACAAAACGCGCAGCAGCGGATTCGCTACCTGGCTTACCACGACATGCTCACCGGCTTACCCAATCGGCTAGCTCTTCAGGAGCACTTAACCGCCCAGCTCCAACCCACTCGTCAGATAAGTCGCTACACGTTTTTAGCTCTTTTGGACATCAATCGCTTCAAGGTGCTGAACGACAGCATGGGGCAGGATATCGGCGACGAGCTCTTACGGCAGTTGGGCAGCCGCCTACAGCAACCGTCAGGCGAACTGGTTTACGCTGCTCGCTTGGATGGCAATGAGTTTGCGCTTTGCAACACGCTTACCGCCACCGACCAAGCGGCAGCAGAGCAGCAGGCGCATCAGCATATCGAAGGCGTACTGGCTTCTCTGGTGGATGATTACCAGCTCTACGGTCACACCTACCCCTGCAAAATCAATGCGGGCATGCTGATCTTTTGCCCTCGCGATATCGACAATGTAGGGCAGCTCTTCAAGCGCGCCGGGCTAGCGCTTCTGGAAGCCAAGCGCCAGCGGGACGGTCAACCAAAGCGTTTCTGCATAGCGCTAGAGCAGAAGCTCGAAGAGGATATAACGCTGGAGCGCGAGCTGCGTCTAGCGATTGATAACGGCGCACTCAGTCTCAACCTTCAGGCGCAGGTGGATGCGCAGCATGAGGCCATCGGCGCAGAAGCCCTGCTGCGCTGGCACCACCCGCAGCAAGGCATGATTTCACCGGGGCGCTTCATTCCCATCGCCGAACAAACCGGGCTTATTCTGCCCCTGGGTGCCTGGGTATTAAAGGAGGGCTGCCGACTGCTCGGTGAGTGGCAGCACGACCCGAGCCTGAGGGGTTTAAAGCTCTCGCTCAACGTCAGCGTGCGCCAGTTTCAGCAGCCCGATTTTGTCGAGCAGGTCACCGCCACGCTGCAAGCTACCAGCGCCCCGCCTGAATGCTTGACGCTGGAACTCACCGAATCGCTGCTGATGAGCGACCCGGAGGGCACCATCGAGAAGATGCTGCGCCTTCGCCAACTTGGCATCCGCTTTGCGCTGGATGATTTTGGCACCGGTTACTCATCGCTGGCGTATCTTAAATCGCTGCCGCTGGACACGCTCAAGATCGACATTGCCTTCGTGAAGGATTTGACCCTGGATATGCAGACAACGCCGATTGCCGCCACCATTATCGCGCTGGCAGAGAGCTTGGGATTAGACGTGATTGCCGAGGGTGTGGAAACCGCCGACCAGTGTACGGTGCTGGCTCGCCTAGGGTGCCATGTGTACCAAGGCTACTTCTTCGGCAAGCCAACGCCAGCGGCAGAGTTTACACGGCTAAACCGCGCCTCCTCGTTTACAGCGTCATAAACGGCTGGGCGTCTTGATCACTGAACGTGTAAACGTGGTAGGGCTCGCTCTGGGGCCCCGGCATGCCCGGTGTGCCAATCGGCATACCGGCTAAGCCAATGCCATCCACCTCCGGCTGCTGCTCAAACAGCGCCTCGAGCGCTTCCATCGGTACGTGCCCTTCGATCCAGTAGTTGCCTATCTCGATGGTGTGGCAGGAGCCCATGCCATAAGGCACGCCCGCCTGCTGCTTAATATCACCCAGCTCGACGTCATCGATAATTGTCACCTCGACCCCCAGCGCTTCCAGATGGCGGGCGTACTCATCGCAGCAGCCGCACTGAGGATTCTTATACAGCGTGGCCTCATCCGGCAGCGCCGCTTGGGCCGTTGTGGCGCCTAACATTAGTGCACCGGATACCAGCAGTGCCGTGACGTTACGTTTCATATTGACCTCCAACAACGTTTACCTTCATCAAAGCGTTCACTCACCAAAGCTTATCACCTACGGGTTACCCGCAGGTCAAGCCCATCACGACACCATCAGCTCTGTTGTTTGACCTATGGGCGGCACCGGGTTCTATGCTAAAGGACGGACGTTGATAATGAGGCGACAAGGAGGCTGATCATGGCAGCAACGACCTCTCACACCGCACAGGTGTACCGGATGAAAACCGCCGCGCACATGTGCCCGTTTGGCTTGAAGACCGTCAGCCTGCTCAAACGCAAAGGCTACGCGGTGGACGACCACACCCTCACTTCCCGTGAGGAGATCGACGCGTTCAAGGAGCAGGAAAACGTCGATACCACGCCGCAGGTATATATCGACGGGGAGCGGATCGGCGGCTACGAAGAATTGCGCGAACACCTGGGGATGAGCGTTCCCAATGCCAAAGAGACCACCTACCGCCCGGTGCTGGCCATTTTTGCTGTTGCGCTGCTGATTGGCTTGGCGGTGAGCTGGGCGGCCCAGGGCACGCTGTTCACGGCGCGTATGCCAGAGTACGCCGTTGCGACCGCGATGGTGCTGCTGGGCCTACAAAAACTGCAGGATATCGAAAGCTTTAGCACCATGTTTCTCAACTATGACCTGCTCGCCCAGCGCTATGTGCCCTACAGCTATGTGTACCCCTACGCCGAGACTGCCGCCGGGCTTTTAATGCTGGCCGGCACGCTGATTTGGGTGGCGGCACCGCTGGCGCTGTTCGTCGGCACTGTAGGCGCGGTATCGGTCTTCAAAGCGGTTTACATCGATAAGCGCGAACTCAAGTGCGCCTGCGTGGGCGGTAATAGCAACGTACCGCTAGGCTTTGTTTCGCTCACTGAAAACCTGGTGATGATCGGCATGGGCCTGTGGATGCCGCTGCGCATGCTGCTGGGCTAACTGGCGTGGCATTAAGAGCGGCTGAGCAGCGCCGTGACGCCCAGGGAAAGCCAACCAGCCATCAGTAGCAGCCCGCCAATCGGCGTCACGATGCCCACGTTCAACCCGGCCAGCGCCATCAGGTAGAGCGAACCGGCAAAGGCCAGCATGCCTAACGCCCACAGTGCCAGCACAATCTGCTGGCCGGGGTGCGGGCGGTGGCTGCGCCAGGCGAGCACCGCCAGCATGGCGAGGGTATGCCATGCTTGGTAGCGCACGCCGGTTTCCACGATATCTACCACGGCGGCGCTGGTGCGTGCCGCTAACCCGTGGGCGGCGTAAGCCCCCAGCATTACCATCACTGCGCCCGACAGCGCCGCCACACACCACCACAGCTTGTCGATTCGCTGCACGTTCTGCTCCTTTTTCACCCATGTGGGCGGCGAATCGCCGCGCCGTTAATCATTGAGTTATTCACGCCGTTGCATACCTTGCACGGGTCGAAACCGCTACAATAGAGGTCGTTTTGCCTCATCCACAGGGAAGCTTACTGTTTATGTCTACCCCCAATGAGTCGATACAGCTTACGCTCAACGGCGAACCCTACGCCATGGCCGCTGGCCTTACCGCTGCTGACTTAGTCGAACAGCTTGGCCTGGGTGGGCGTCGTATCGCTGTCGAAATCAACGAACAGATTGTGCCTAAAAGCCAGCTGGCCGCCACCCCACTGGCCGCCGGCGACCAGATCGAAGTGGTCCACGCTATTGGCGGCGGCTAACCGCTGCCGATGCATTTTCAAGGAATCGCTATGACGAAACTGACTGACACACCGTTCACCATTGCCGGACGTGATTTTAGCTCCCGCCTGTTAGTGGGTACCGGCAAGTACAAAGACTTTATCGAAACCGGTGCTGCCATTGCCCAGAGTGGTGCCGAAATCGTCACTTTTGCCGTGCGCCGCACCAATCTTGGCCAAGATGCTGATGCGCCTAACCTGCTTGATGCCATCTCGCCCAAGCAGTATACCCTGCTGCCCAATACCGCAGGCTGCTACAACGCCAAAGATGCCGTGCGCACCTGCCGCTTGGCCCGCGAGCTGCTGGATGGCCACAACCTGGTAAAGCTGGAAGTGCTCGGCGATGACCACACGCTTTACCCCAATGTGGTCGAAACGCTAAAAGCCGCGGAAACCCTGCTGGCCGATGGTTTTGACGTAATGGTGTACACCAGCGATGACCCGATTGTGGCACGGGAACTGGAAGCCATGGGCTGCTGCGCCATCATGCCGCTAGGCTCACTGATTGGCTCGGGCCACGGCATTCAAAACCCGCACAACGTTCGTTTGATCGTGGAACAGAGCAACGTGCCGGTGCTAGTGGATGCTGGCATCGGCACGGCCTCTGATGCGGCCATGGCCATGGAGCTAGGCTGCGACGGGGTACTGCTCAACAGCGCCATTGCCCACGCCCGCGACCCGCTGCGTATGGCCAACGCCATGAAGCTAGCCGTAGAAGCTGGCCGCGATGCGTTTTTGGCAGGCCGCATGCCGCGCCGCCAAAGCGCCGACCCCTCTTCGCCTTTTGCAGGCCGGATTAACGGCTGATACAGAGACACCATGACCGATACGAACGACACCGCGCTCGAGAGCAACACCACCGGCCCCGAAAGTGACGAGGCGCCGCTGCACCGCCGTGGCATTAAAAGCTATGTGATTCGCGCCGGGCGCATGACCCCAGCCCAAAACCGCGGACTGGAAGACGTGTGGCCGCGCCTTGGGCTGACCATTGCCGATGGTCACCAGGATTTAGATGCCCTGTTCGGCCGCCAGGCTCCACGCGTGGTGGAAATTGGCTTTGGCATGGGTAACTCGCTGATTGAGCAGGCCGAAACCCACCCAGATACCGACTTTATCGGTATCGAAGTGCACGCCCCCGGCGTTGGCAAACTACTTGATGAAGTGGACAAACGCGGCCTGACTAACCTGCGCGTTTACCGCGAAGACGCCCTGGCGGTACTGGAGCAGTGCCTACCCGAAGGCTCGTTGACCACCCTACAGCTTTTCTTCCCCGACCCGTGGCCGAAGAAGAAGCACCACAAGCGACGCATCGTACAGCCTGCGTTTGTCGAGCTGATTCGCACGCGCCTAAAACCCGGCGGCACGTTCCACATGGCCACCGATTGGGCAGCCTACGCCGAGTGGATGGCGGAAGTGATGGAAGCCGCCCGCGGTTACGCCAACACCGCCACGACCGAGACCACGCCTTACGTGCCGCGCCCCACCTTCCGCCCGCTGACCAAGTTTGAAGCCCGCGGTGAAAAGCTCGGCCACGGCGTATGGGATCTGATTTATCGTCGGGAAGGGTAACGCTTATTCTAACGCTGCTGGAGACGCGGGGCAGAGGTATAAAAGGCGTATTAGAAAAAAGAAAGCCGCTCCAAGGGAGCGGCAAAAAGACCGTGACTAGCAATGAGAGGGAGAAACCATGACAGCAAACTGGCGCTGATGCTTAAGTCAACAGCTGTCGTGGTTGCCAGCGTCTCATCAAACGCTGACAATCACACTATAATCATTCTCATTTACCTCGTCAATACAAATACGAATATTTTTTATTTACCGGCGCCCTAGGCGTTGGTTAACTTACCAATCGTAGCCAGAACGGCAGAGTCAGCATGGCCAATAGAGTTTGACCGGTAATAATGGCGGCCATCAGTTCAGCATCGCCACCCAACTGGCGAGCTAAAATATAAGCGGAAGTGGCGGTGGGCAGTGCGGCAAAAAGCAGTGCCACATCGCGGCTGACCGGATCCAGTTGCAGCCCCCAGGCCAGCGCCAATACTAAGGCGGGCATAAACAGCAGCTTAACGCTATTGGTGGCCAGCACGCCGCGGTCAATGCGTAATAGCGCCATGGGGCGCAGCGCCACGCCTACGGCTACCAACCCCAGCGGCAACGCTGCGCGCCCCAGTAGTTCGACCGTATCTTGGCTCCAGCCCGGCAAGCCGACACCGGAAAGATTCAGGCCAATGCCCGCCAGGCAGGCCAGGATCAATGGGTTTTTGATCAACGCCATCACGCTTTTACCGACGCTGGCGCCGCCCAGGGTCCCAGCGGCAACGAAACTGGCCACACACATTACATTGACGACCGGCACCATCAGCGCCACAGCAACCGCTGCCGTCGTCGCCCCCAGGCTACCGTGCAGGGCAGCGGCACCCGCCACACCCACATAGGTATTAAAGCGCACCGCCCCTTGAAAAACCGAGGTAAATCCAGCAGGCGTTAGCTGAAGCCAACCGCGTAAACACCAAAGCAGTAAGCCAAACAACGCCATCGCACTCAGTAATACAAAGGCCAAACGGCCTACCGGCACTTGGCTGACATCGGCCGTCGCCAAAGTGCCTACCAGCATGGCAGGGAACAGCACAAAATAGATTATCCGCTCCATTTGTGGCCAAAAGGTATCGCTAGGCCAACGCCAATAACCGAGCACGGCGCCCAATAAAATCAATAAAAACAGAGGACCTAACGCGCCTGTAATACTCTCCATAGCGTTCCCTTTTGCCTGCGACATCCCAGCACAGCGATATCGGCACAATTGCTGTTACCATGGCGTCAACACCCCGCCTCACGGCTTGCGTAGCGATTATTCTGCCATGAAGATGATACCAAAACCTGCACCCCCGGCAGGCTCTCCTGCCTTAAGGGTACTGATACTCGTGACTGGTTTAGCGCTGGCGGCCTGTGCATGGTATGCCTTTGCCCATTGGCTACACCGCGATAGCGATGTGACCTGGTTTCCGCCCGCTGCCAGCTGCAACTTGCATGCTGCTCCGTGTTCCGCCACGTTGGGTGACAAAGGGCGCATCACGTTGAGTGTGCAAGCCAGCGGAAAAATTGATGCATTAGAGATACTACCACTGGAAGTCGACGTTGATGGCGTGACGGCCACGCAAGTGGATGTTGATTTTGTGGGTCGAGACATGGATCTAGGCCTGCACCGCTTTGCGCTGAGTTCCAGCACCCCAGGCCAGTTTAAGGGCCAGGGGCAAGTAGGGATTTGCACCCAAACCGTTATGCCTTGGCGTGCGCGTGTCATACTGGAGACCGCAGAAGGAAAAGTAGGCAGTTGGTTCGATTTTGACGTGATTCGGAGTTAACGCACATGGCACGTAAACCGTTATGGCTGGGCGCTGGGGTAATTGCTTTATTGCTCCTGGTGAGTGGCATCGGCCTCTATCACTACGCGTTCTCCGCCAGCAGTGATGAGCCTGTGGGCGGCCCTGTGGAAATGCCGTCCACCCAGGGGGAGTTTTCATTGTCCCAACTGAATGAGGATCAGATTGCGATTCTTTCGTTTGGCTATACCTATTGCCCCGATATTTGCCCGATGACGCAGTCGGTCAAGCGTCAGGCGTTGGCTCAGCTTTCTGAACAACAGCGTGAGCGCGTGGTGCCGATCATGATCACCGTTGACCCTGCGCGCGATACGGTTGAGCGCATGCAGGAGTATATGAACTTTTTTGGCGAAGAGTTCATCGGTGCAGTGGGCAGTCAGGAGCAGCTTGAGGACGTGGCGTCGCGCTATGGCGTCATATGGAGAAAAGTTGAGGCACCGGATTCAGCCATGGCCTACACCATCGATCACAGCGCCTCGCTTTTTTTAGTCAACCGCGAGGGCGATATTCTGCAGCGCGTGCTCTACTCTCCTACCCCACATGGGCTAGTGTCAGCGCTAAAGAGCGAGCTGGACAGCTAATCGCAGGCCGTTAATGGGTTCACTCTGAAGTGGCTTGTTCCGAAGAAACTGGCTCTGGAGCCGCTTGCAGGCGATCCAACATCGCCATCAACGCATCTATTTGCGTACCGCTACGGGTATCGTGCTGAGGACTGAGCTGCCACGTGCTTTCGGCAAATCCCCACCAGTCCCAACAGCCTTGCGGGTTCGCCATGCTGCTTTCCGCTTGGGGATAAAGCACGATTTGCTGATGCGTTGCCGCCCAAGCATTGAGCCCGGTGTCACGCACAAACGTCTCGCCAATAGCCTCTTCATTCATTTGGCAACCGTGCAACGCCAGCGTGACTGGGCAGCCACCCGCTTCACAGCCTTGCGGTATAAACAAATAGCCCGTGTCGGCTAACCCTTTTACCGCAAATTCCGACTGATCAAACGCGACTAACTCCCCCGCCAGCTCACCGCCCGCTTCAGCGCTTTCGCGCTCGGGGTAAAGCCAGTTCAACATATCACCGGCGATATCTTCATCGCAGGCCAATAAAAAACTGCCGCCTCCCTGACCGCAATCGCCCCAAGTATCAGACGACGTCGACGTGCCATTTGGCAAGCGCACCGGCCAGCCATGGCCAACACCCTCACTGCGTACAACACGCAACTGATCGGGAGAAGCTAACCACTGCTCCCACTGCTCGGCCAGTAGGTCGCCCAGCACAGGCTCAACCACCCCATCGGCTTCACCGTGCCACAAATAAGCCCGAAGCTGGCTGAGGTCTTCTGCACTACCGACCTGCTCAAGCGCCAAGTAACGCTGGTGACGACTCTCCAGCTCCTCTAACGAAGGTTCACCGCGGCGCGTCATCATGCATTGGTTCAGCGCCAAACTCAGCGCCCCCTGGGCACAGCTCCAAGGCCCGGCTGCCAGCACGCCCAGGCCGCTGAACCGTTCGGGCCAAGCGACCGCTAGCTGGGTGGCCATGTAGCCGCCAGACGATACCCCTACCACGCTGGCTTGCTCATTGGCTGCGGCCAACGCGGGTAGCTCATCGGGCTCACTGGCCGTTTCGGCCTGGGTGTCGTCACTTAGCGCTAACAGTGGCGCCCCCAAGCTTATACACATCAGCGCATAAGCAAGCGGGCTTACCCTAAAGGAAGGAGCTGAGAGCATCGCTTATTCGACGCCTAACAGGTCAACGCGGAAAGTCAGTACTTCATTAGGTCCAATCGGGCCTTGGCCATTTTCGCCATAGGCAATATCAGCGGGGATGTACAGCATCCAGCTATCGCCAACGCTCATCATCTGTAGCGCTTCCTGCCAACCTTCGATCACTTGGTTAGTCTGGAAGCTGACGGATTCACCACGCTCAAAGGAGCTATCGAATACAGTGCCATCTAAAAGCATGCCTTCATAGTTCACTTCGACGGTATCTTCCGGGCCAGGCGTCGCACCATCACCCGACTCAAGCACTTCATACTGTAGGCCAGAATCCGTCACGTTAACTTCTTCGCGCTCAGCGTTCTCAGCCAGGAAGGTTTCACCTTCTTCCAGGTTGTTTTGCGCCATCTCTTCCGCTTCTGCTTCCCGCGCTTGCATGGACTGCTCTTGGAACGCCATCAACGCTTCGGTCATCTCTTCTTCAGTAAGCGCTAACTCATTACCCTCGAATACATCGCTCATACCGTCGTTAAACGCGTCTAAGTCGAGGTCTTCGATATCGGCCTGCATGCTTTCACCCAGGGTGACACCCAGGCTATACGCTAAGCGCTGTTCATCCGTTTCGGGGGCTGCTGCTGCAAAAGGGGCAACCAATAGCAAACCTGTCAGAGCCGTTGTAGATAGCAGTTGTTTCATAAAACATCCTTTTTATCGCGGCGCCGAACGCCAATCAGTATCGCTTGAAGACTAACACCCACCGCGCCAGGCTGCATCCCTGGCGCGGTGGGTGTTAATAAGACCATAAAATAGGAGAGAGGTTTAGCGGATTTAAACCACCAAGGTGGGACAGTGTGCCGCGCCAGCCACCCGTTGGGAAACGCTACCCAAGAGAGGATTCTTTTCACCGTTGGTGCCTTGAGCGCCAATCACAATCAGGTCGCACTCACGCTTACGGGCAAAGCGCACAATAATACGCGACGGGCGCCCGCCTTTCACAAAGGCGCGAACACGCGAGTCATCAGCGCCTAGCTCAATGGCGTGTGATTTTGCGTGCACAGCAATCTCGGTGGCGTACTCTTTTAAGGCATCGTCGGGTATATCCAACTGATTAGGCCGTACCATAGAGAGTGACGCTTCTAACAGGCTGTGGTGCTTAAACACACACAGCAGATAAAGCTCGGCGCCCGTTAGCATATGCAGGCCTACCGCCTTCTCCAGCGCCCTCAAGGCGCCTTTTGAGCCATCCACCGGGACTAATATGCGATTAAACATTCGCGTACTCCTTGTGGCTGTTTAGCGGAAGGCAACATCGCGTAGGAACAGCGCAATTTGCGGGAACATAATCAATAGGGCGGCCGCTAAAATCAGCATGAAAATAAACGGCGGTGTCCCTTTGATGACATCCCAGTAAGGGCGTTTGAAAATCGCAATCGCGGTAAAGATATCGCACCCGAAGGGGGGTGTTGCCGAACCGATCGCCACCTGTAGCGTAATCAAGATACCCACCAACACAGGGTCAAGTCCGGTGGCCTCGATCGCCGGGGTAAAGATCGGCGTCAACACTAGGATGACCACAATAGGGTCGACGAACATACAGGCAACGAAAAAAGCGATACAAATAGCGATCAAGACGCCCGTTGGCCCGGCTTCGTTGATACCCACTGCTTCCAGAATCATTTGCGGGATCTGGGCAAAAGAGATAATCCACGAGAACCCGTTACCGACGGCCACCAGAATAAACACGACGGCAGTGATTAAACCGGTGGATTTTGCAATGGCGTAAATATCGTTCATTTTGAGTGAGCGGAACACCACAAACTCAAGCAAGATGGCGTACAGCACACAGGCGGCAGCGGCTTCGGTCGGGCTAAAAATACCGCCATAGATACCGCCTACAATAATCACCGGAAAACCGAGCGGCCATAGCGCTTGCTGAACGGCTTTGGCGCGCTCTTTCCAGCTCGATTTAGGCTCAGTGGGTACATCTTTAACGATGGCGTAGATAATGCAGTAAACAGAAAACATAAACAGGATCATTAATCCCGGTCCAATACCGGCAATAAACAGCTCGCCAATGGAGGTGCCCGAGATAACCCCGTAAATAATCATGCCGATACTGGGCGGAATCAAAAAGGCAATGTCGCTGGCGTTAATTATCAGCGCCAGCGTAAACGAGTCAGAGTAACCCGCTTTAAGCATTTTCGGGCGCAGTGGTGAACCAACAGCGACCACCGTTGCCTGCGTTGACCCCGACACAGCACCAAACAATGTGCACGAGGCTGCAGTACTCACCGCCAAACCACCTTTAATATGGCCAATAAACGACATGACCATTTCAATCAATCGGTTCGCGGACTGGCCACGGGTCATAATATCAGCGGCAAGAATAAACATTGGCACAGCAATCAGTGAGGCGGGACGTATACCAGCCATCATCTGCTGGATCAGCGTATCCATCTGGCCAAAGCCGTTAAACATCATATAGAAGCCGATTATCGCAGCGGTAATCAGCGGAATCATCATTGGAAAGCCCAGCAGCAGCAGGGCAATCATGGTAGTGACCATTATTGTCGTCATAGCTGTTCCCCTAGGGTGCAGTGCCCCGCGTTAGACTTCAGTTTCCGTGTCTTTGTAACCATCCACCACGCCGGTCGAGAGATAGACATCATGGGACGTGAAATTTTTCACCGCGGTCAGCAGGTATTGAATACCGGTGATTAAAAAGCCCATCGGCACCCATAGGTAGATAATCCACACTGGCAACCCCAAAGAGGGCAAAACGCGCCCTTTACTATATAAATCAACTATATAAACAACTGAGTAATAAAGGAGGAAAAACATCACCAGCGAAGTAAACAGTGCGATACCAATCATCAGCACTTTGCGCCCTCCCACTGGCAACGCATCGTAAATAGCCGACATACGAATATGACGGCCATGGCGGGCGGCGTAACCAATCCCGGCGAAGGTGATCATGATGATCAATATGCGGTTTAATTCGCCGGAAAACATGATGCTGTTGCCAAATACAAAACGGGCAACCACGTTAATGACCGTATTCAGCGCCATTAGCAAAACACCCATCGCGAGAATCACGGCTTCTATTTTGCTAATTGCAGTGTCGATCACCCCTAATACCCCCGGCAAACCGGAGCGGTAACTCTTTTCCATCTCTTCATCGGTCATGGCCGGACTCCTTCCTTACGGCTTTAACGGCATCCGTTCAATGCCGCCAGCACAATTAATACAGCGCTCTCTTAGACCTTACGATTGCAAAGCTGTCTCGCACTATTCAACAGGCTTCTGCTCTAGCGTAACGGCATGCAGCCACCGGTGATTCAACGCTAGATGTACGTAACTAACGGTAACCTGGGTAATCTCCTCGCCGACTATTGACGCTAACCAGCGCAACAAAAAAGGGGCAGCCTTTGCTGCCCCTTGATACATCACCTATGCCAGAACGGCTTAGGGAGATTACTCGTTAGTGACGGCTTCAAGGTCAGCTTTAAACTGCTCAAGTAGCGCTTTGCCATCTTCACCGGTCATTTCCAGGAAGGCTTCTTCAACCTGCGGAGCACGGTCACGGAAGGCTTGGATCTGCTCTTCGTCAAGACGTGTGACGGTCACTTCATCGGAGGCTTCCTGAATCTTAGCTAGCGACTCTTCAGCCAAACCTTTGATATGTTCAATGGTGTGGTCATACGCGGCTTCAGAAGCTTCGTTCACCAACGTTTGATCTTCTTCAGACAAACCTTCGTAAAAGTCCTGGTTAGCCATCATCGCCGTAGTGAACCAGCCATGGCCGGTAAACGTCAGGTGCGGAGACACTTCGTACAAACCACCAGACTCGATCCAGAAAATCGGGTTCTCTTGACCATCGATGATGCCAGTCTGCAGGCCACCGTAAACTTCACCCCACGGCAACGGCGTCGGCGTTGCACCAAAGGCGTCGTAAGTTTCCGTCAATAGCGGGTTGGTCATGGTACGAATTTTTTTGTTATCCAGCTCATCCGGTGTTGAGAAGGGCTCATTGGTTGTGATAACCATTTCGCCTTCTGGATACATCTTCAGTAGCTCTAGGCCTTGCTCGGCATAAAGCTCTGGGAACATCTCGTTGATGGCTTCACTTTCGTCGAAGAACTCAAGCACGGTTTCTTCGTCGGTAGGCAGTAGGTAAGGAATGAAGAAGATCTGCGCTTCAGGAATCAGTGCGCCGGTAAAGCCTGGCGACTGATTCACAAACTGCAGGATACCGTTTTGAGTCTGCTCCATAATATCGTCAGACTCGCCTAGCTCACCAAAGCGGTAAACCTGAACCGAGTGATCAGAGTTTTCTTCGATATGCTCTTTAAACGCATAGGCAAAGACATCCTGTACGTCGCCTTCATACTCTTCATGAGCATAACGCCAGTTGTCCGCTTGCGCGACAGCTGTCATGCCCATCAACAGTGCACCTACACTTGCCGTTGTCACTAGTTTGGTCGTGACAGAACGATTAAATACGGATTTGCTTGCCTTCATACGGTGTTCCCCTTTCAGTGGTAAGCGCGCTATAACAAGTGCGCAAGAACCTAGATAATCCACGCGTATCTCAACACGACACTGTTATCCGCTATTCAGCGTTCACTAACAGACAAAGGTGCTAGTTTTATTGTGTTAGCCCGCCAATAACGCTAGGTATTTTAAAATCAGCTTAAATTCAGGCTAGCGCGCTCCTTGACGAGGGTCAAGCTGACAAGTAAGCGTTTGTAGCGCCTGAAGCAAGGCCGCTTGGTCATTTAAGCGCGAGCCAGAGTGACGTTCATTTTTTAAATTTAATAGTTGATTTCGCAACCAAATAGCCGAATTTTGCGGATTTTCGACGATATTGATAACTCGCTGCTCACTGCCATCTGACTCATAAACCCATGTTTGCCAACGTTGAAGATTCTCACGCTCGGCCATTAGCTCCGCCTGCTTAATAGTGTCCCGCAGTGCTGTCACTGACTGACTAGTCGTTGCAGAGGCTTTTAAATCTCGGCGCAACGCCCGCAATACTTCAGTGACACGCCCTTGCCATTGAAGGCGCTGCTCACGCTGTCGAGCGACCGCACCAGGCAGCGCTTCTAAACCGCTCGCGTAGAGCCAGCAGTGAAACAGTACCTCGCACACATCCTGGCCACCCTCCTCTTGTAACGTTAGGCAAGCAGCTTCCACACCAGGCCTGGCGTAGAGCGACAGCGCAAAATCCCATAACGGAGTCTGCTGTAAGCGCTGCAATCGGGTAGAATCAAGCGCAATAGACTCTAGCATCGTATGACCCACTCAATTTCCGGAGAAAGCATGATCGCACTGCGCCAAGTCGCTCTGCAACGCGGCACGCAAACGCTACTCGACAATGCCGACGTTACCCTGAACAACGGGGTCAAGGCTGGCATTATCGGAGCAAACGGCGCCGGCAAATCGAGCCTGTTCAAACTCCTGCTGGGCGAGCTTGCACCCGATCAGGGCGATGTCGAGATGAGCGGTGGTCAGCGCATTGCGCATATGGCTCAGGAAGTCGACGCCCTCGACCGCCCGATAATTGAGTATGTCCTTGATGGCGACTTGGCGCTACGCCAGGCAGAAGCCGACTTATTGGCCGCTCGTGACGCCGGTGAGGCCCACCGCGAAGCCGAGTTGCACGGGTTGATCGAAACACTGGATGGCTATCGTGCGGAATCACGCGCAGCGCAGTTACTGGTGGGGCTAGGCTTTGTGCAGGCCGACCTCAGCCGACCGCTTTCCGCGTTTTCCGGCGGCTGGCGAATGCGCGTTAATTTGGCCCGCACCCTGTTTATGCCCTCCGACCTGCTGCTGCTGGACGAGCCCACCAACCACCTGGATCTGGACGCCCTGCTGTGGCTGGAACAGTGGTTGACCCGCTACCCCGGCACGCTGCTACTGATTTCCCACGACCGTGACTTTTTGGACGCCGTGTGTGATCACATCGTGCATATGCACCACCAAACGTTGGAGCTTTACCGCGGCAATTATTCACAGTTTGAGCGTACCCGCGCTGAAAAGCTTGCACTCCAGCAGGCCGAAGCGGCCAAGCAGCAAGCGCGCAGGGAAGAGATCGAGCGCTTTATTGCCCGCTTTAAAGCCCAGGCCACCAAGGCTAAGCAGGCCCAGAGCCGGGTCAAAATGCTGGAGCGTATGGAAGATATCGCCGTCGCCCACGTGGACTCCCCTTTCCACTTCACCTTACCGGCTGCCGATAAAACCTCACGCCCACTGCTGGTATTGGATCAGGCGCAGTTAGGCTATCGCGGTAAAGCGGGCGATGGAAGTGACGACAACATCCAATTGGACAAGGTCAACGTTACCCTGTTGCCCGGCAGTCGCATTGGCCTGTTAGGTCCCAACGGCGCGGGTAAATCGACGCTAATCAAGTCGCTTACCGGTGAGTTGGCACTACTTAATGGCAAGCGTATTCCTGGTGAGCACTTGGCGATTGGCTACTTTGCTCAGCACCAGCTCGAAGGGTTGGATGTTACCTCGACGCCTTTTGTCCATGTGCAGCGCCTCTCTCCTACTGCCAGCGACCAGGAGATTCGCAATTTCCTGGGCGGCTTCGGATTTAAGGGCGATGACGCCTTTGGCACAGTCGCCAACTACTCCGGCGGTGAAAAAGCCCGCTTGGCGCTAGCACTCGTCGCTTGGCAAAAACCCAACCTCCTGCTGCTCGATGAGCCCACCAACCACCTGGATCTTGAGATGCGCGAGGCGCTGACCCAGGCACTGGCAAGCTTTGAGGGCACGGTGATTTTGGTATCTCACGATCGTCACTTGCTGCGGGCAACGGTGGATGAGTTTTGGCACGTGGCGGATCACCGCGTCGAGCCTTTCGATGGTGACTTGGAAGATTACCGCGTTTGGCTAAAGGCGCGCCTGGAAGAGAGCCGCCGTGACTCTCGTGGCGAAAAGGCCGAGCGCCAAAACCAACAACCCAGCGGCGATAGCCGCGAGGCACGCAAAGCATCCCGCAAGGCAGCTGCGGAGCTACGCGAGAAGCTCCGCCCGCTTAAAAAACAGCGTGATCAGGCTGAAAAAGCTATGGAAAACGCCCAACAAGCCCTTGAGGAAGTCGAGCAAGTGCTGGCAGACCCAGCGCTTTACACCGACAGCGCTCGCAAAGCCGAACTGACCAGGACGCTTAGCCAGCAAGCGGAGATTAAAGCGCGTCTGGACCAGTCAGAGCAGCAGTGGCTCAGCGCTGAAGAGGCGTTGGAGGCAATGGAAGCCGAGCTGCTGGCCAGCGAAGAAACCACTCAATAGCGGCAAGTTGGTCGCCATCAATAGGCTAGCTTTCGAGCAAAAACGTTACCGGGCCATCGTTGATCAGCGCTACCTGCATATCAGCGCCAAACTCACCGGTGGCGACATGCGGCCAGGCAGCGCGGGCCTGGGCAACCAGCAAATCAAACAACGCCTTCCCCTGGGCGGGGGGAGCGGCGCTGGAGAAGCTAGGCCGCAGCCCTTTGCGGGTATCCGCCGCCAGGGTGAACTGGGAAACAAGCAGCAGGCCACCGTTCACCTGCTGGAGGTTTTGATTCATCTTGCCACCGGCGTCGCTGAATACCCGGTAATGGAGGAGCTTGTGCAGCAGTTTTTCTACGCTAGCCACGTCATCGTGCTTCTCCACCCCTACCAGCGCCAGCAGCCCGTGATCGATACTGCCGATGATGTCACCATCTACTTCCACACTGGCGCGCTTCACGCGCTGAATGAGAGCTTTCAAAACGCTCCTCCACGGCAAACAAACGGCTATTGTAACCCCCGCTCATTAGCGTTTCCTTTATCGCGTCAGTTTTTTCCTAATAGTGCATCGCGAAAGTCGTCGTCCAATGGCCGCTCGCCCAGCCAAATACTAAACATTGCGCTGGCAAACTCGGCGCTCTCCTCTTCGAACAGCACTTCACCATTGAGCGCTAGGCGCAGCTGCTCACCGTTCCAGCTAAGCAGGTATCGATCACCGGGGACTACATCGCGAAAACGCTGATTGAGGCGCTCCAAGGGAGCTTCAATCTGGTTAAATTCATACAGCGTGAGCGTATCTTGAAGCGTTTTCTCTGTCGCCTCGGCAAAATCGCTGGCTTCAATGGCATGAAAGTAGGCGAGCTCAAGACGCCGGGGCGTATTGTTTAACGGCTGCGGCTGGGTTTCGCCTTCAAGCTGGTAGTAGGCCCCCGCATAAGCGGTCCAGATCATGTAACGAAACACGTCACTACCGATCAGCGTGTAGCGTTGCCCCTCCTCTTCGACGCTGCGCGCAAACGACTCGCCGTTTTCTGTCACACTACTGGCCACCGCCCAAGGCAACAGCAATAAGCCAGCAACCAGCAAGATGGGCCGCAAGAAGTGCCCCCTGCGCTTGTGGTGTATCAACATGACGTGAACCTCTTTATGAAGAAACAACTATACACACCAATACACCATATAAAATTTTCGTACAATATTTACCCCTCTTTGCACTGCCTACCAAGCGCGGCACAGCATCAGGTCGCAGTGCGGTTCGCAGAGCAGCATTTCGGTGAGTTGGCTGACGTGGTGAGGCTGTCCACGGCTGCCGATCATCACCAAGTCAGGGGAGTGGCGCTTCATATACGCTTGTAGAACATCGCTGGGTGCGCCTTGCTCTAGCACCAGCTCTACATCAGGCACGCCATCTAACTCACGCATTAAACTTTCGACCTCGTTATTTAGCTGAGCACGTAGGCGCTGAACTTCTTTTTCACGCCAATGGGCGTAATAGGCTTGCGAACCCAACTCGTACTCGCCGGGTAGCGTCCAGGCGTGCAACAGCGTCAGCGTCGCGTCGGGAAAGCGAATCAGCGCCTCTTTCAAGGTGTGTCGTGCCGTCAGTGAAAAGTCGATAGGCAATAAAATATGCTGCCAAGGCTGGATAGGTTGATAGGACGCGACCACCACGGGGCAAGGCGCACTGCGCAGCACGCGCATCAGCGTGGTCCCCATCAACAGGTCTTTTTGGCCGCGTTTGCGATGCATACCCAGTACCACCAGCTCAGCGTTACGCTCATGCGCTTCGCGCACAATCTCAACGTAGGCTGATCCCGTGACGGTTTGGATCAGCGTCTTCGGCGCCTCAAGAGCGTAATCTTCACGTAAATCGGTCAGCGTGTGGGCAATGTCCTCCACTATCGCGCTCTCCATATCAAGCAAGACGCGTCGTGGTAGATAGGGATCCAGCACGTGCAGCACGTCAAGCTGAATCCCTTGGGCATAGGCTAAACGCAGCGCTCGCGCAAAAGCAGCGCGATTTTCAGCGGAAAGATCCGTGGCAAATAGAATAGTATTTGAGACGGTGCGTGGCATAACGAAACGCTCCTCGGCTGGGCAGCCCAGCCTTACAAGCCGTTAAGCAAACACTCCTTAGCATGGTGGGCATTGCGCATTCTCGCAAGTTGCCCATTACACCGCTCTCGCAGCACCTAACGCCGGCTTACCACCAGGCGTGAAAATGGTGAACCGGTCCACGCCCCTTGCCCACGTCCAAGCGCTCGCTTGCCTCCAGCGCGGCATGCAACCAACGCTTGGCATCGCCAATCGCTGCCACCGGCGCATCGGGCGCGGCGTGTTCTGGTAGCTTCGCAAGGCAGGCGGCAATCGCCGAGGAGAGTGCACAGCCAGTGCCGTGTAAATTGTCGGTATCGATGCGTGAAGCAGGCAGCCACTCATGACCGCAGGGGGTGGCCAGCAGATCCGGACAGGTAGCCCCGCGTAAATGTCCGCCTTTCAACACCACGTACGGTGCGCCTAATTGCGTGAGCCCCGGCAGCATCGCCTCCATCTCGTCGAGGCTCGTGGGCGATGGTGCGTCGAGCAACACGGCGGCTTCCGGTAAATTGGGGGTAATCACATCGGCAAGCGGCACTAAAATATCGCGCACGGCGCGAATGCCAGCGTCGTCGACCAATATGTCACCGCTCTTGGCAACCATGACAGGGTCGAGCACGATCCAACGCGGCCGATGCTGGCGCAGCACGTCGGCGATGACCTCAGCGACTTCGCGGCTGGCAACCATGCCAATTTTGACGGCATCCAGCGTCACGTCCTCCAGCAGATGCTCCAACTGCTCGCGAATAGCCTGCGGAGAAACGGGATACACCGAAGCCACCCCGCAGGTGTTTTGGGCAATGACCGCGGTGATGACGTTAGTGCCATACACGCCAAGCGCAGAAAAGGTCTTCAAATCGCCCTGAAGGCCCGCACCGCCGGAAGGGTCGGAGCCAGCGATGGTAAGCACATTGCGAAGACGGGGACGATTAGACATGGGGCTCCTTTTGGCAAAATCAGCAGCTAAACAGTCACTCGATATCTAGGATACCCAAGCTGCGTGTATTGTGCTGCCGAAAACATTCACTCCAGACACACAAAAGCCGCCCGAAGGCGGCTTTGTCATGCTTGTTTACTACTATGTGATGATTACTACAGCTCTATTGGGCCGTGTCGCCTTCTGGGTTACGGGCGTTGTAATACGCCTGTTCGGAGATGGCGTGGTAATCCTCGACCTTATCCTGGAAAGCGCGGTAGGAGTCGTAGATCCGCGTGGCGAGCTCGCTTGAAGCCGCCAGCTCACCCACGACTTCATCAGAATACTCGCGGGCTTGTGCAAGCACATCGTCAGGAATACGGCGCAGCTCAACGTCGTGCTCGTTCACCAGCGTTTCCAGCGCATCGTTGTTTCGCGCGGTGTACTCATCCAGTACGCTTTGGTTGACGTCGCTGATGGCGGTGCGCAGGATGGCCTGCAGATCGGCTGGCAGTTCGGCCCAGGCCTCTTCATTAACGATCGCTTCGAACATTACCGTCGGCTCGTGCCAGCCTGGGTAATAGTAATAGTCGGCGGCTTGGTGCAAACCGAAGGCCAGATCGTTATAAGGACCGATCCACTCAGTGGCATCAATCGCCCCCGACTGTAACGAAGTAAAGATTTCGCCGCCCGGCATGTTGACGATCGCCACGCCCATGCGGCTCATTACTTCGCCACCCAGGCCGGGCATACGCATTTTCAAACCATCGAGATCATCGACCGAGTTGATCTCTTTGTTGTACCAGCCGCCCATCTGGACGCCCGATGCTCCGGCCACCAACACGTCAACGCCGAAATCATCATAAAGCTCGTTCCACAGCTCCATACCGCCACCGAAGCTCAACCAGGCGTTCATTTCCTGTGCGTTCATGCCAAAGGGCACGGCGGCAAAGAACTGAGCCGCCGGGGCTTTGCCTTTCCAGTAGTAGGAAGCGGAGTGGCCGAGTTCCGCCGTGCCGTCGGAGACAGCGTCAAATACTTCAAAGCCCGGTACTAATTGACCAGCACCAAACACTTCGATGGTCAGTCGGCCATCCGACATTTCATCGACCAACTGCGACAAACGCTCAGGGCCTTGGCCAACGCCGGGGAAATTCTTCGGCCAGGACGTGACCATTTTCCAACGGAATTCGTCCTCTTGGGCCTGGGCGTGATTATTAAAACTCGATACCACCAGCAAGCTGGCAGAAAAAGCGGTCGTCATGGCAATGGCGACAGGTAGTGCTTTGGCTTTCATACGATAACCCTCTTACTTTCTATTATTACTATTATGGTTAGGGAAAACACCGTCTAGCGCAGTGCGCTAAACGGTTTGTTACAAGCCGTTGGTAAGTAGCTTAATTGCTTTTAGTTAGGTTGCCACTTCCTTGCGTTGATAGCAGCGATGTTATTCAACTCATCGGCGCTTCATTAAAACTGATCGGGGAGCCATGTTGCCAACTGGGGGAAGAAGGTCAACAGCAGCAGCATACCCAGCTGCATCAAGATAAACGGAATAACACCGCGGTAGATGGCCGATGTGGATACTGACGGCGGCGCTACACCGCGAAGGTAGAATAGTGCGAAGCCAAACGGTGGCGTTAAGAACGATGTCTGCAGGTTGATCGCGATCATGATGCCCAGCCAAATCGGGTCAAGCCCCATGGCCAATAAAATCGGCCCGACAATCGGCACCACCACAAAAGTGATTTCGATAAAGTCGAGGATAAAACCGAGCAAGAAGATAACCAGCATGACAATAATCGTCGCGCCCACTACCCCGCCGGGCATCCCCTCAAATAGCTCAGTCACCATGTGTTCACCGCCATAAGCGCGGAAGACCAGCGAAAACAGCGCGGCACCGATTAAGATTAGAAACACCATGGTGGTAACGTGAGTGGTCGAGCGCAGCACATCTTTCAGGGTCGCCCAGTCGAGCTGGCGATAAGCCAGCGCCAACACCAAGGCACCGAAGGCACCGACTGCCGAGGCTTCCGTCGGCGTTGCAAAACCGCTAAGTATCGACCCCAGCACTGCCACGATGAGCACCACGGGTGGCACCAAGCCTTTCAGCAGCAGCATGCCGATACCCGAAGTGTGCCCCAGCTCGGCCATCAACTCTTCACGGTCAGCAGCAGGCGCCATGTGAGGCCGCAACCACGCCACCATAGCCACATAAATCATATACATGACGACCAGCAACAACCCTGGCACCAGCGCACCCATAAACAGATCACCCACTGACACCGTTTTAGGGCTGAATATCCCCATTTCCAGCTGTGCTTGTTGATAGGCAGAAGACAGCACATCACCCAGTAACACCAGGGCGATGGAAGGCGGAATAATCTGGCCCAAGGTGCCGGTTGCGCAAATGGTTCCCGTCGCCAAGGAGGTGCTGTAGCCACGCTTGAGCATCGTCGGTAGCGACATCAGTCCCATAGTGACCACCGTGGCACCCACAATGCCGGTAGAGGCAGCCATCAGCATGCCTACCAGGGTCACCGAAATCCCCAAGCCACCGCGCAGTGAGCCAAACAGCAGGGCCATGGCGTCCAGCAGCGTTTCCGCCACTTTGGATTTTTCCAACAGCACGCCCATTAAAACGAACAGCGGCACCGCCAACAGGGTTTGGTTGGTCATGATGCCGTAGAGCCGGTTGGGCAAGGCGGCCAGATAGCCGCTGTCAAAATTGGCATCAATACCAATCGCTTCCAGCCCCAGTCCCATACCAGCAAACGCCAGCGCCGTGCCCGCCAGCGAGAGGGCCACAGGAAAGCCGAACATCAAGACGATACAGATGACAACAAACAGAATAAGCGGCATAAATTCCAGCATTAAACTCGCTCCTCAAGATGGTTCCCGCCCTTGGCAGAAGGCACTATCCGTCCCGCCATGACATAGCCGTTGCGCACAACCTCAATCACGCCCTGCACGATCATCAGCACGGCAAACAGCGGTATTAAGGTTTTCAGTGCATACACAGCCGGAATGCCACCGTAGTCAGAGGACGTTTCCAAAATGCGCCACGAGTTAGCGACGTAACCCAGGCTGGAAGCGATAATGAAGATCATTACCGGAATCAATAGCGTAATAATACCCACCACATTGATTAGCGCTTGGCGGCGTGGCGTCATTCCTCGATAGAAGATATCAACCCGCACATGGCCGTCGTGGCGAAAGGTATAGGCAGCGGCAAGCATGAAAACGCTAGCATGCATGTACATCACTAGCTCTTGCATGAAAATGCTGTTGATACTGAACATATAGCGAAGCAGTACAATCGCGAACTGAATCAACATCATGATGATGATCAGCCACGCAAGGGTACGCCCGAACCACTCTGAAGCGCGGTCCAGCGCACCGATAAACGCAGGTAGTTGTGTTGTGTCCGACATGGAAGTGTCTCGCGTAAAACGGCTAAGGAGGGTCAGCGCCCCAGACAATAGCGCATATACGCGCACAATGCAGCGCCCATAGGCCATAAGGCATGCCTGTCGCACTAATCACTTAGGCTAAGCGCTAGCGCGAATAGCCGCTAAGCAGGCCTCTGGCAGCGGTAAATCGACAGCAATGGGCAGGTGATCCGAGAAGAGGTGATCCAGCACGCGCACTTCAGCGGCTTCTAATGATTGCGACAAAAGAATATGGTCCAGTGCGCGACGTGGCTGCCAAGAAGGGTAGCTAAGCAGCGGCTTCACCGGATGTAGCGGCAGCGAGGTACTAAAACGCTCATGAGCATGCAGTTGATCAGGGGTACAGTTGAGGTCGCCCATCACCACCACGTGGCGCAATGGCTGAATGATCTCGCTTAAATAGTTAAGCTGACGAACACGACCACGGTGGCTAAGCGCCAAATGAGCAACGAACACGTGCAGCGCATCAGCGCCCTCACCAAAACGAGCGTGAATAGCGCCACGGCCCGGCATGGCGCCTGGCAAACGGTGCTCTTCTATTTGGCTAGGCACTAAGCGCGACAGTAAACCATTGCTGTGCTGGGCAATCCGCCCCAGGTTGCGATTTAACTGTTGCACGTGATGGGGAAACCCCGCTTTGGTCGCGAGGTATTCCACTTGGTTGACGCGGCTAGAGCGAAAGCTGCCACCATCCACTTCTTGCAGCCCGACGACGTCGAACTTACTCAGCACGTCACCCATCATATCGAGCCGCTGCTGACGGCGTGGATGCGGCAGCAAGTGCTGCCAACTGCGGGTGAAATAGTGATGATAGGCCGACGTCTGGATGCCCACCTGCAAATTAAACGTCAGTAGCCGCAAATGGCCATCTTCCAGCAGCGCTGCGCGATGGCTACTGGAAGCCGACTCATCCCGCTCCGTCGCTTCACGCAACACGGTTATTCTGCGCGCTCTGTACGCACCTGTTCAATCAATGCTTCAGCGATTTTTGGCATGTTTTCCAAGCTACCGGCTGAGCTTGGAGTCACCACATAACGACCATCAACCACTAACGCAGGCACACCCATCAATTTCATTTCACGCATGCGGTTATTGGCTTCATTGACCTCACTGCGCACACTAAAGGCTGTCAGCGCTTGCTTGGCTTCTTCTTCACTCACGCCGTAATTGGCGAAGAAAGCAGCGATCTCATCGGGTTCTGTAAGTGACTGATTATCCTGATGGATAGCGTTAAAGAAGTCGGCGTGCAACTCCTCTTCGATGCCCAATGACTCCGCCGCATAAAAAGCGGTGGCGTGAGTATTCCAATCCCCGCCCATGGTGGCCGGCATATGCTCTACGCTAACGTCGTCTTCTAGCGTCTCGTACCATTCACTGACGGGTGTCTGGAGACGATAGCAATGCGGGCAACCAAACCAGAATACTTCTGTGACGCCAATTTGGTCGTCTTCAGCGTGGGTTTCTACCGGTGACTCAAGCAGCTCATAATGCTGGCCTTCCACCACTTCCTGGGCACTCACTAGCGCAGAAAAACCAAGACCGGCCATCGCGACCATTAGCGTTTTAAACATCGTAACAATTCTCCATGGGTAAGCGAAAATTCAGACCGTGGTTATGGGAGTGGGTTCCCTCATTTCAGGCACATCACACAACGAGGGAACCAAACGGCACCAAGCGGCATAACGTTTTGCAGCCTTAATTTAGACCCAATACGTAGTTCGCCACTGCTTCCATATCGTTGTCGCTCATTTTTGAAGCAATGTCGCCCATCACATTGTTGGGACTGTTGGTCCGATCACCGGACGCAAAGGCCTGCAACGTAGACACGGTATATTGAGCGTGTTGGCCGGAAAGCGCAGGATAAACAGCACTTCCAATACCTATCCCCGTAGGCGTATGGCAAGCGGAGCAAGCAGGGATGCCCTTGGACATATCACCTGCGCGATAAAGCGTTTCACCGCGCGCCAACAATTCAGCGTCTTCGTCGCTGGTTTGCCCTAGGTTAGCGTCTTGGCCCGCAAAATAAGCCGCAGCATCCCAGGCATCTTGGTCAGAGTAGTCGTCGACGATCCCCGCCATTTGCGGAACCACGCGGTTACCATCACGGATATCCATAATCTGTTTAGCCAAATAGGACATTTGCTGCCCCGCCAGATTAGGAAAAGCGCCCGATGGGCTAATACCTTGCTGCCCATGGCAGGCGGCGCAGACTTGGGACATTTCTTGGCCAGCCGATGCGTCCGCGTCGGCCTGATAGTCCGTTTGAGCGTGGGCGATGCCAACGGTGCCCATGGTAATTGCTAGGCTTGCCAGTAACTTTCTCATTGCTATTCCACTATGCCGTTTTATGTTTGACTGGTACGCACCCTGGGCGCTTCCCAGGCTCCACAAATTACCAGTGTTAGCTCCGCCAAAACGAACAACATGTCGTGCTGGTCGCTGTCGGCTAAAGGGCGATGGTACACTAGCGCCCCAGGTCGCAGATATAAACCACCTGCATTATAACGAATCACCCCAGCGGCGGGAATGCAAGTCCTGGTCTGCTTTAGGGTTAATTCGTCGCACTATCGTTCTCTCTTCTCTATTATGCGTCGCTATCAAGCATTCTACTCTACGCGCTGCAGCAGCCATCATGGGTTGATAGCTCGTTGACATAGCACGTTGATACAGCGCGTTGAGCAGGCCGCTTTTATGTTCGTTTTTCAGGATTAAGTTCATGACTACCTCCCCCGATAGCCCAGTCCCTCGGCTGAACTACCCGACAGCAAGCTTTATGATCAGCGCGCCTACCTTGGCTTTATGCCCCGATGACACCGGCGCTGAAGTGGCCTTTGCCGGGCGTTCTAATGCGGGCAAATCAAGCGCTATCAACGCCTTAACGCAACAGAATGCGTTGGCGCGCACGTCACGCACGCCAGGCCGCACCCAATTGATCAACTTCTTCAGCGTTATGAACGACGAGTCGCGGCGCTTGGTCGACCTACCTGGTTACGGCTACGCCAAAGTGCCTGAGGCAGTTAAGTTAGAGTGGCAAAAGCATTTGGCCGAATACCTACGCAACCGCTTTAGCCTGCGTGGTTTGGTGCTGCTAATGGACGTGCGCCATCCGCTCACCGAATTCGACCAGATGATGCTCGACTATGCCGATCAGCGCGGAATGCCCGTGCACATCCTGCTGACCAAAGCCGACAAACTCAAGAAAGGGCCTGCTAGCGCTGCGCTACAAAAAGTGCGCTCGCGTTTAAAAGAGTGGGAAGACCTGGTGTCGGTTCAGCTCTTTTCCTCCCTCAAGCGTGATGGCGTCGATACGCTATCCCAGAAGCTCAATCAGTGGCTGTATACACCGCCTGAATAATGCGTCTCTAACATTTCGAGCACACCGGGTAGCTCTTTGATATGGGCAATCCGGTGAACACGCGGGGGGAGCGACTGCTCTTCCGTTTCAGAGATCCATACCGCATGCATGCCCAGTTGCTGGGCGGGCAACACATCCTCTTGCCACGAATCGCCGACATGCATGGCATGTTCAGGGGCCACATTTAAGCGTGAAAGCGCCTTCAGAAATGGCATTGGGTCGGGCTTAGGTGCCAATAGCTCGCCTGCGGCTATCGCTACCGGAAAATAGGCGGCCAGCGGCTGACGCGCCAAGTGGATATTGCCATTGGTGATGGCTGCCAGCTGATAACGCTCGGTCAACACTGCCAGCAAACCGGCCGCTTCAGGGTGTGGCGTGACTTGCACACGCAGACGATGAAACTCATTCATGGCCGCGGCCGCCCACATCAACGCGGCGCTGCGGGGCAGCCCGGCAGTCTCTAACTGGGCTTCCAGGGCGCGCAAGCGCAGCCAAGTAAAATCTCCGCGCCGTTCGGGCACCTGCTTGGCTAACTGCTGGCGACGCTGAAGGTAGTCAAGCCCGCCCGCCTCTTCGGTTAACGCCAGTGCAGGCTCCTGACGTGCCGCTCGCCAAGCTTCAAGCGCCTCCAACAACCAGCGGTAATGGCCCGCTTCGGTACGCGCCATCACGCCGTGGTTGTCCCACAGCGTGTCATCCAAATCGAAGGTAATCGCCTTCAGTAGGGTCATGGTTTACTCCCTGGGCTGCGCTTTGCACGCGGGTGGGCCGCATCGTAACTCGTCGCTAGGTGCTGCCAGTCAAGCCGGGTATAGATTTGAGTGGTCGAAAGATTGGCGTGGCCCAATAGCTCCTGCACCGCACGAAGATCCTGGCTCGATTCCAGCAGATGGCTAGCAAAGGAGTGGCGCAAACGGTGAGGATGCAAATGCTCCGGCAAACCTCGGGCTACCGACAGCTCTGCTAGGCGCTTTTGAATGGCCCGATGGCCTAACCGAGTGCCACGCTGCCCTATGAACAGCGCCAGCTCATCAGCCGGTGCAAGCGCTGAACGACAGCCTAACCACTCGGCCATTGCCTGCTGAGCGCGACGCCCGACTGGCACCTGGCGCGGTTTACTGCCTTTACCGATCACCCTCACCCGGCTGTTTTGTAAATCGCCCAGATCCAGGGCGGCCAGTTCCGCTAACCGCAGGCCGCTAGAGTAAAACAGCTCAAGAATCGCCTGATCCCGCACCCCCAGCGGCGTGCCGTCGTGGGGCGTATCGAGAAAGCGCGCCAGTGCATCGACATCAACTGGGCGAGGCAGGTGGCTCGGCTGCTTGGGCGTGCGCAGTAACCCCACCGGGTTATCGGCCAACACGCCCTGCTTGACTAAATAGTCGGCAAAGCGTGATAGCGCCGCGCGACGGCGGGCAAGACTTCGCGGCGCCAAGCCGCGGCTACGCTCAGCGCCTAGAAAGGTGCGTAGTAGCACCGTGTCTAACGCTGCCGGATTCGTCACATCGCGGCGCTCGGTAAAGGCACATAACGCGACCAAATCATGCCGATAAGCATCCACCGTTGCCGGACTGGCATGAGACGCCAGCAGCGCTAAAAAGCCCTCAATGTGCTGAGCGATCGATGTTTCAGAGGTAGCCTCAGCCATGGTCGCCCAGACGCACCAGCAAACGCGCCACGATATCGCCCAGATACTCGGTAAAGAGCGTGTCCATACTGGCGCGATAGGCGTCCGGGCTGGGGCTTGCCAGCAGCAGATAACCCAGTGGGTCGCCCGCCGAAAGGCGCGAAATAGCACAAGAGCCCGCCTTACGGGGCGCTTTGACATGCGGCAGCAGGCATTTCCAGTCGCTAACGCTGAGCTTAACGCAGCGGCTGGTGCGGCCATCCAGCAACGCGGACAGCCGTGCACTGGCATGCTGGTCTAACACGTGGCGTGGCGGCTGGGGTGGCGTAGGTTCAGTATCACTTAGCGTGGCCGGGCACCACAGCGCCATGGCGGGGGTTTCAAAACGCTCACTGAGTTGGATAGCCAGCGCTTGCGCCAGCGCATCGCGATCCTGGGCTTCCACCAGTGCGATTAGCGTTTCGCGCAACCGACGATACTGGGATTCGTTATGGCGGGCGGTTTCCAGCAAGTGCTCAAGGCGGCCTTCAGCAGTTTCCGCGCGCTTGCGCAAATCAAATACCAAGCGCTCCAGTAGGGATACCGCCCCGTCGATATGCGGGTGAGGCACCTGCAGCTGTTGCAGAAGTCCTTCGCGACCGACGAAAAAATCGGGATGACGCGCCAGCCAGAACGCCACTTGATCAGGATCGAGCGTTTTGCGGGGTTCGGGGGCTTGTGACATCGCCGTTCTCCTCGAATTAATTAAGTGCTACGCGGCCATCGAAGACGCGTGTAGCGGGCCCCACCATTGTCAGCGCCCCTTCAGGATCGGGCCACTCAATGCTGAGCTCTCCACCGGGCAAGTGAACCTTCACGGGGCTTTTCAAAAGCCCCTGGCGAATCCCGCTGGCCACGGCAGCGCAGGCCCCGGTGCCGCACGCCAGCGTTTCTCCACTACCACGTTCGTACACGCGCAGACGTATTTCACTGGGCGAGAGTACCTGCATAAACCCCACGTTAACACGCTTGGGAAAACGGGGATGTGCTTCTACCAACGGTCCCAGTCGCGCCACCGGGGCGCTATCAACGCTCTCAACCTGCAGCACCGCGTGGGGGTTGCCCATGGAGACCACGCCGATCTGCAGCGTTTCACCGCCTACTTCGAGCGGATGCAGGGGCTGGTCGCCGGGGGCTTCGAACGGCAGTGCCAAAGGGCTAAACCGTGGGCGGCCCATATCCACCCGCACCATGCCGTCGTGCTGCACGGTGAGTACCAGCGGACCGCCCGCCGTCTCCACATGGATTTCATGCTTATGGGTTAGCCGCTGATCCCGTACGAAGCGGGCAAAACAGCGCGCACCATTACCGCAGTTTTCCACTTCACTGCCATCAGCGTTGTAAATGCGGTAGCGAAAATCCATCTCGGGATCACGGGGTGGTTCCACCACGAGCAGTTGGTCGAAGCCAATACCAAAGCGCCGATCGGCCAGTGCGCGAATTTGCGCCTCATCCAGCCGGGCACGCTGAGTGACCAGATCCACCATGACAAAGTCATTACCCAGGCCGTGCATTTTGGTGAAGTGTAAGAGCATCAGCGCTCCCCTTCGGGCAACAGCGCCTCACCTGCCCATAGGCTGGCCAACGTTTCCCGTGCACGCACCACGTGGCAATTGTCGCCATCGACCATTAACTCGGCGGCGCGCGGTCGGCTATTGTAATTCGAGGCCATGACAAAGCCGTAGGCGCCTGCCGAACGCACCGCCAGCAGATCCCCTTCGGCAATGGCCAGCTCGCGCTCCTTGCCCAGAAAGTCACCGGTTTCGCATACCGGGCCAACCACATCGTAAAGGGCGCTTTCGCGTACGTCGCGGGTATCAACGGGCACAATTGCCTGCCATGCCTGATACAGCGCCGGCCGAATCAGGTCGTTCATGGCCGCATCGACAATCGCGAAATTCTTGGTTTCACCGGGCTTGAGGAATTCTACCCGCGTCAGCATGACACCAGCGTTAGCGGCGATTGAGCGACCGGGTTCAAATAGCAGGGTGAGCGCTTCACCGCCTTCCCAGCGCGATAACCGCGCCAGCAATTGGCTGGCGTAATCGAACGGCTGGGGTGGCTTTTCATCGCGATAAGGAACGCCTAGACCGCCGCCCAGGTCGAGGTGCTCGATTTCAATCCCCCGCTCGCGCAGGCGCTCCATTAACATCAGCAGGCGTTCCAGTGCATCCAGGAAAGGAGCGGTTTCGGTTAGCTGGGAGCCTATATGGCAATCGAGCCCTTTCACCTGCAGATTGGGCAGGCTTGCCGCCAGTTCGTAGACCGCCAACGCTTCGTCTACCGGGATACCGAACTTGTTATCTTTCAGGCCGGTAGAGATATACGGGTGGGTACCTGCATCGACATCGGGATTGACCCGCAGTGAGACCGGAGCCATTTTACCCAGCTCACCCGCCACGCGATTCAAGCGCTCAAGCTCAGGGCGCGATTCAACGTTAAAACATTTGATGCCCACTTCCAGGGCCCGGGTCATTTCGTGGGCCTGCTTGGCAACACCGGAAAACACCACCTTGGCCGGGTCGCCACCCGCCTGGAGCACGCGTTCAAGCTCACCGAGGGAGACAATATCGAACCCTGCCCCAAGCTTGGCCAACAGGCCCAGTACCGCCAGGTTTGAATTAGCCTTTACGGCGTAACAAATCAGGTGCGGATGGCTACCCAGCGCTTCGGTATAGGCGCGAAAGTGACGCTCAAAAGTGGCTTTCGAGTAAACGTAGCAGGGCGTGCCGTACTCATCAGCAATCCGCGACAGCGGTACGTCTTCGGCGTAAAGCACGCCATCGCGGTAGTTAAAATGATCCATGTTGATCTTCCCTTCTTCTGGGCCTGCAGCGGCCTATTCAGTCGCCTGGCTAGCCTGTTCATCCGCCGGTGCATCGTCCGGCAGATAAAGCGGCCCTTTTTGTCCGCAACCTGCCAAACCGGTCAACAGCAGTGCGCTAAGGGTGACAATTGCCAATGCTTTCATGCGCTCACCTTAAGCGCACTGAGTGCTTCACGCGCACGCTGCGCGGCAGCGCGTACTTGGTTCGGTGCTGTGCCACCGATATGGTTACGCGCAGCGACTGAACCTTCCAAGGTGAGCACCTCGAACACATCTTGCTCGATAGTCGCCGAAAACTGCTTGAGCTCATCCAAACTCATTTCGGACAGGTCTTTTTCAGTTTTTAGGCCGTAAGCCACGGATTGCCCAACGATTTCATGCGCATCGCGGAAGGCGACGCCTTTGCGCACAAGGTAGTCGGCCAAGTCGGTCGCGGTGGAGAAACCGCGCCGCGCCGCTTCATACATGCTGGCTTTTTTGGGTTCAATCGCAGGCACCATGTCGGCGAACGCTTTCAGGCAGTCGCGCACGGTATCCACCGCATCGAATAGCGGCTCTTTATCTTCCTGGTTATCTTTGTTATAGGCCAACGGCTGCGACTTCATCAGCGTCAGCAGTGCCATTAAGTGGCCGTATACGCGGCCGGTTTTGCCACGCACCAACTCTGGCACATCGGGATTCTTCTTCTGCGGCATGATCGAAGAGCCCGTGCAGAAGCGATCAGGCAGATCGATAAAGTTGAACTGGGCGCTGGTCCACAACACCAATTCCTCACTCATGCGTGACAGGTGCATCAACAGGATGCTGGCAAAACTGGTAAATTCAATCGCAAAGTCGCGATCTGACACCGCATCTAGAGAGTTTTCTGACGGGCGATCAAACCCCAGCAGCTCGGCAGTGACATGGCGGTCGATCGGGTACGTCGTGCCCGCTAGGGCAGCGGCGCCCAGCGGCATCACGTTGACGCGCTTGCGGCAGTCCAGCAGGCGCTCATGATCACGCGCCAACATCTCTTGCCAGGCCAGAAGGTGGTGGCCGAAGGTAACCGGCTGAGCGGTTTGAAGGTGGGTAAAGCCCGGCATGATGGTCTCGGCTTCGCGGTCAGCCAGCTCAATCATGCCTTCACGCAGGCGTGTTAGCTCTACTTCGATCACGTCGATCTCGTCGCGCATAAACAGCCGAATGTCGGTGGCCACCTGATCGTTACGCGAACGCCCGGTGTGCAGCTTTTTACCGGTAATGCCGATCTTTTCGGTCAACCGCGCCTCGATATTCATGTGCACGTCTTCTAACGGCACTGACCAGTTAAACTCGCCCCGCTCGATTTCGCCCTGAATCTCACTCAGGCCATTAATGATGGCATCGCGCTCGTCATCGGTCAGCACGCCCACCCGGGCTAACATGGTAGCGTGGGCGATGGAGCCCTGAATATCCTGGCGCGCCAGGCGCTGGTCGAAATTCACAGACGCAGTAAAGCGTGCAACAAAGGCATCGGTGGGCTCGCTAAAGCGGCCGCCCCAAGATTGATTCGTAGCTTGGCTCATCGAAGGTATATCCTGCTGACAAAACGTAAAAGTCGTTACGGAAAGTGGGAGTCGTTGCGGAAAGTGTACCAGAGTCCCCGGTCAGCGAGCAGTAAACGCAGGGGGGGATGCCAAAAATGCACACAGGGCATCTAAGGGCATAGGACGAGCAAAGTAGTAGCCTTGGAAGTAGTCGCAGTGACATTGCGTCAAATAGCCAAACTGCTCCACTGTCTCTACGCCTTCTACCAGAACTTCTAGCCCCATTTTGTCCGCCATGGCGACAACGCCATTGATGATCGCGGCATCTTTGTGGTCGGTAATCACATCGCGGACAAACGAACGGTCGATTTTGATTTTATTAATCGGTAGGCGCTTGAGATAGCTCAAACTAGAGAAGCCCGTCCCAAAGTCATCGAGCGCAACATGGACGCCCAGCGCACGTAAACCCTGTAATGCCTCAATCGCCTGCTCGGCGCTATCCATTAGCACGCCCTCGGTAATCTCGAGCTCTAACAGCAGTGGCATAAGACCACTGTCGGTCAATGCCTGCTCAATGGAGGCGAGAAAACCCGGCCGCTGAAACTGCATCGGGGAGACGTTGACCGCCATGGTGATTGGGCCAACGCCCATGGTGTTAAGGTGCTTAGCGTCCCGACAAGCGGTGCTGAGTACCCAGTCGCTGATGGGTATAATCTGTCCGGTATCTTCTGCCAGGCTGATGAAATCAGACGGCGGAATATTACCGCGCTCAGGGTGCTGCCAACGGATCAATGCCTCCACACCGACTACGCGGCCACTCGGGGCATGGATTTGTGGCTGGTAATAGAGTGTAAACTGCTGCTGCTCAATAGCTTGCTGAAGGGCGCTACGTAAGCTTACGCGTTCGCTCACCTTGCGATTCAAGTCTTCGGTATACCAGTGGTAGGTATTGCGCCCTCGGCGCTTGGCTTTATACATCGCCAAATCTGCCTGCTGAACCAACTGGCGGGGATTGTCGGTACTGCCATCATTAATGGCGATGCCAATACTGGCAGTGATGCGCAGTTCACTGCCACGATACCAGTAAGGTGGCGTAAGCCGTTGCAGCAGGCGCTCGACGACCTGCACGACATCTTTTTCATGCGCTAAATCGGGCAATAGCACCACAAACTCGTCGCTACCAAAACGCGCCACGGTATCCCAGGGTCGCAGTTCATCTTCAATGCGTTTGGCGACCTCGACCAAGATAAAGTCGCCCACTTCATGCCCCAGCGTGTCATTAATCGGCTTGAAATCATCTAAATCGATAAACAGAACGGCGACAAAGCGCTGGTAGCGGCGCGCCAGCAAGCAGCCTTCTTCCAGGCGCTGGCCAAGCAGAACCCGATTAGGTAGCCCCGTCAGCGCATCGTGATTGGCGTTATACGTCAGTTGGGCTTGATATTCGCGCTGCTCCGTTACATCGTTCTGAACACCTAAGTAGTGAGTTACATCACCGGTCTCATCACGTACTGGCGAGATGTAGAGGTCGTTCCAGAAAATTTTTCCGTCACGCCGATAGTTGCGAATTACGACGTGCACATCACGCTGTTCGGCAACGGCTTCTCTTAGCAGTTTAACGGTGGCAGGGTCCGTGTCTTCGCCCTGCAGAAAGCGGCAGTTGCGGCCTAGCGCTTCACTGCGCGAATAGCCGGTAATGTGTTCAAAGGCAGCATTGACATAAACCATGGGCAAATCGCTGCTCTGTGCATCGACGATAATCACCCCATTGGTACTGGACTCTACGCTACGCTCCAGCAGAATAAGTTGGTGCTCACTTGCTTTGTGCTCACTCACATCACGGAAATAGACCGTCAGACCTTCAGTTGATGGATAGGCATGCACTTCCACCCATAACCCTAATCGCGAGTTAAAATCTTCGAAATGCACCGCTTTTTGCTGAAGGGCAGCTCGCTGGTACTCGTCGTCAAAACGGCTGCCTTTTGCATCAGGAAAGCTCTCCCAAATATGCTGGCCCAACAGTTCGCCTTTACGGCGCTTTAAGATGCGTTCCGCCTCGCGGTTGACGTAGGTAAAACGCCATTGAGTATCTAAAGTAAAGAAACCATCGGTGATACTGTCGAGGGTGATGGTGAGCCGTTTCGCTAGTTTGGATAAATTTTCACGCAGCTGTTTTTGTTCGGTAATGTCTTGCGAGGCCCCCTGCACCTGAATAATGGTGCCCTCTGCATCACGTACTGCTTTGCCAATAGCCCTGACCCATAAGCGCTTACCCTGGGGAGTTATTATCTCGTACTCGTCATCAAAACTAACCCCTCTTTCACAGCAGGCGTTAAACGCCGCCAGTAGGCGTCCGCGAGAATCAGGTGCATAAAAGCTGAAAGCTTCTTCAACAGACGGCTGGAAACCAGAAGGCATACCATGAATATGGCTGAGCTCGTCTGACCAGATAGGCAAGCCATCTGCCATATCAACATACCAGCCCCCAATCAACGCGGCTTCCCCGGCTATTTGAAACAGCCGCTGGTTGCTCATCAGTTGCGCTTGTGCCAATTTCTGCTGGGTAACTTCTCGGGCAATAATATAAATAATATCGCCGCCAGCGGTCGGGGTGATTTCAATCCAATGCATCTGACCAGACACAGCAATGGCGCGCACTTCAAAGGCGGCCACAATCTTCCCTTGCTGCATACGTACTAGGGCTGCTTCGATCTGGCTATGATCCTGCGGGTCTACCACTACTCCGCAACGCCGCCCCACTAATGCCTCGGCGGAATAACCTAGTAGTGTCTCAAACGCGGGGTTGACCTGGAGCAACCTGCCTTCGAAGTCGATGCAGCAGAACAGGTCCTGCGAGAGCCGGAAGAACTGATCCAACTGACCGTTAGCAAGCACAGAGGGCATACGATTTCCTAGGGCATAAAAAGACCCGTTGCGTGCGCATCATTAGCTCCGTTATTTTTACTGTGACGCTCGGTGCTTTATGATGAGGTTTACCATAGTTTGACTCGCCGTGTCTGCGGTATAGGGAGAATAACGTGCTATCGATCACAAAACTGCGCATTGCCACGCGAAAAAGCCAACTGGCCATGTGGCAGGCTGAGTACGTTCGCGACCGCTTGATGGCGGAACACAGCGGTCTGGAAGTCGAGCTTGTAGCACTTTCCACGAAGGGCGATAAAATTCTCGATACCCCGCTTTCAAAGATTGGCGGAAAGGGACTGTTCGTTAAAGAGCTGGAAGACGCCATGCTGGATGGCCGCGCCGACATTGCCGTGCACTCCATGAAGGATGTGCCGATGCATTTTCCGGAAGGGCTCGGCTTGTCAGTTATTTTAGAAGGTGCCGACCCGACCGATGCGTTTGTCTCTAACCACTACGCTAGCATTGATGAGCTTCCAGAAGGAGCGCGCATTGGCACTGCCAGTCTCCGCCGCGGCCTGCAAATGCGCGAAGCCCGCCCGGATCTGCAAATTCTTAATCTACGCGGCAACGTACAAACGCGATTGGCCAAGCTGGATGCGGGCGAATTCGACGCCATCATTCTGGCCACGTCTGGCCTTAAACGCTTAGGCTTGGATGAGCGGATTGCCCAGGCACTCCCACCGGAAGTGTGCTTGCCCGCCTGCGGACAAGGCGCATTAGGTATTGAGTGCCGTTTGCATGACCCGGAACTCATCGCACTGCTGGCACCACTGGATGATGCGGATACCGCCACGCGCGTGCGTGCAGAGCGGGCCATGAATACGCGCTTAGAAGGCGGCTGCCAAGTACCGATTGCAGGCCATGCGGTGCTGGATCTTGACAATGAAACCTTATGGTTGCGCGGTTTAGTCGGCAATCCAGAAGGTACTGAAGTTCTGCGCGCCGAAGGGCGAGGCTCGATGCATGAACCTGAAGCGCTGGGTATTCGCATTGCAGAAGAGCTGCTTGACCAGGGCGCTGGCGATATTCTGGCAGAGGTGTACGGCCGCGAACTATGAGCCAACCGGTACTGATCTGCCGCCCAGGAGTACGCGGGGAAGCGTTAGCGGCGGCGCTACGTGGTCAAGGAGAGTGCGTTGAATCGCTCAATGTGATGCAACTCGAAGCGATACCTGAAGACCCCTCGATGCGGCGCATCTGGCTGGATATCGATCAGTACCAAAAAATAATTGTCATCAGCCCTTTTGCTGCCACCTGCTTAGGTGAGGCGCTGGATCGCTACTGGCCACAATTGCCGGTGGGAAATGACTACTACAGTGTAGGTAGTGCCACTGCGGGAACGCTTTACGATCAACTGGGGGTTCGCGTACGCGTGCCTTCTCCCGCCGCGGGCGAAGACACGAGTGAAGCACTACTGGCGCTAGCATCACTGCAGCAATTGCACCACCAGCGTGTTCTACTGGTGGCAGGAGAAGGCGGTCGACCTCTGCTCGCTGAAACGCTGACCGAGAGAGGAGCACAGGTGACACGCGTTGCCGTTTATCGGCGCACATTTCGTCCCTTGGTACCTGCTCAGCAGGCACGCCTTTTTTCAGGTAATTATCGGGCGTTGATCGTCACCAGCAGCGAACTGCTGGAACATCTGGCAAAATGGTGCAATCAGGCGGCCTTGAACCAACCGCTAATCGTTTCCAGTCGCCGTTTGGCTACACTGGCTGGCATACTGGGGTTTTGCGACCTCAAGGTGGCGTCCGGAGCAACGCCAGCTGCATTGATAGCGGCGTTGGAGACCTGCGACCCACAGGGTGCCGATGTCGATCAAGGAACTTACTAAGGGCTAGCGACAGATGAGCAAACAAGTAAACGATCAGGACGATGTACAACCGACGTCCACTGATGCCTCTCAAGGTGTCCCCAAGACGACTGACAAAACAGCGTCCACGACCGACGCCACTGAGCCTAGCACGCCGACGCCCCCGCCGAGCTCAGCCACAACGTCACACAGTGGGGCAAAAAATAGTCGTTCGCGGCGGCGTGGAAAAGGTTCTCAGAGTACCGGCTCACCTGCTGCTAGCTCACCAGATAGCCACTCAGAAAAGAGTTCAGAAAAGAGCACTGCTACGACCGGCACGCAGGCGGATGCGAAACCGGCCGATAAATCGTCATCGACTGCTTCCAGCGCGTCTAAAAGCAGCAGCACGGCAGCGACTTCACCAAGCGCAGCTTCGCCCAGCAGTACCTTGAGCACCGGCGCGAGTGCTACGAAACCCACTGCCAACAAAACTGGCAGCACCTCCTCCTCTGCTACCCCCTCTTCAGCCACCCCCAAAAGCGGCGGCGGCACGGGCCATGGTGGCGGCGGGAATGGCGGTAAAAAGGGCAGCGGTCTCGCCATTGCTTTGGTGCTTATCCTGGCCATTGCCTTAGCACTCGTTGCTTGGCAAGGGTGGCAGCGCCTGGATAGCCAGCAGCAGCGCATCGACGAGCTGGCTCAACAGACGGAAGGTAGCGCTTCGCAACAGGCGGTCAGCGAGTTGGAGTCGCGTCTAGACAGCGGCGAAGCGGAACGCGATGAAGCGCTGCAGAGCGCGTTGAGTGACCTGCGTAGCGAATTCGACAGCTACCGCAGCGATGTCGACGAGACGTTGAGCGACGTACTTGACCAGCTCTCTCAAGAGCAGGATACCGACGAGCATGAATGGCTGCATGCTGAAGCCGCTTATCTGCTTCGCCTAGCCAACCAGCGCCTGCAACTCGAAGGCGACGTTGAAGGCGCCGCTGCCTTGTTGCGTACTGCCGATGCCCGCCTCGCGGATGCTGACAACCCAGCGTTGACCCCCGTGCGTGAAGCAATTGCCAATGAGCTAGCCGCACTAGACGCAGTGCCACAGGTAGACCGCACCGGCCTTTATTTAGCGCTTAATGCCCAGCAAGAGCGCATTTCCGACCTGCGCCTCTCGCAAGAAATTGAGCAACAGCCGGTTACCTCGGGCATCGAGGAGCCACCTACCGGTACTTTCCAACGTCAGCTGGCGCGCTTCGGTGAAGAGCTTAAAGACTTGGTGGTGGTTCGCCATCACGACGAAGCCCTGGAAGCATTGATCACCCCGGAGCAGGAGTCTTACCTACGTCAGAGCCTGCGCCTGGTGCTGGAACAGACGCAGCTAGCCCTGCTCAACGAAGAGAAAGCGCTTTATGACGCGAGTATCGACAAAGCGCTACAGCTGCTAAACGACTACTACGACACCTCTCGCGAAGAGACACAAAGCGTCATTACGCGCCTTCAAGAACTCAAAGAAGCTGAAGTAAAACCCGAGCTGCCCGATATCAGCGCCTCACAGCAGGCGTTGGCACGCTTTATCGACAACCGTTATGAGACGCGTGGCCAAAGCGGAGGTGATGCATGAGAAAGCTCGTACTCCTCATTGTCGCCGGGCTGGCCGTCGGCGCTCTGTTTGGGCACCTGATGATGTCGGTACCCGGCTACTGGCTGATCCGCGTGGGCGACTCCTCCATCCAAACCTCGTTCTGGTTTGGCTTGGTGCTCCTCTTCGCTGCGTTTATCGTGCTGCACTTTGTATTGCGTCTACTCAGCGGCATTATTCGCCCGATGGGGCGTTTTCGCAGCTGGAACAGCCGCGCCCGTAACCGTCGTGCCATGCAGCGCACTCAGCGGGGATTGGTAGCGCTGACCGAAGGCCGCTGGAAAAAAGCCGAAAAAACCCTGGTCAATGCCGCCGACGACTCCAGCACACCGCTGGTTAACTACCTTTCGGCAGCGCTGGCCGCGCATTACCAGGGTCATCACGCGAAATCTCAGGAGCATCTCAATCAGGCGCAGCTCACCACCGACGGCGCTGATACAGCGGTGGGCTTGATGCAGGCGCAAATGATGATTGAGCGCCAGCAGCCAGAAGAGGCGTTGGCGATCCTAAACCGGTTGGATAAAAAACTCTCGAACCACCCCCAGGTACTCAAGCTACTCAAGCAAGTACATTTAAGTGTTAATGACTGGGAAGGCTTACGGCGTTTGATTCCCCGGCTAGCCGCGCAAAAGCTCATTACTCAGCAAGAGCGTGAGCAATTGGAATTCAAAGCCTATCGTGAGCTGATCATATTTGAAGCGCAAAACCCCACCAACATTGAACGGGTACGTGGGTTGTGGGCCGATATGCCTGACTACCTGCGCGGCAATACTGAGTTAATCGTGCTCTATTCCGAAGCGCTGATCCAAGCCAATGAAGAGCCGATTGCCGAACGTTTGCTCAACCACTCACTGGATCACCACTGGGATGCACGCTTAGTAAAACGCTACGGCCTGCTCAACGTGGACGCAGGTCGCCAACTGGCGAAAGCGGAGAAGTGGCTGCAGGAACGCCCCAACGACCCCGAGCTGCTGCTCGCCTGTGGGCGCCTCTCGCTGCGTGTTGGCCAGTGGGCAAAAGCGCAAGAGTACTTTGAAGCCAGCCAGCGTCAACGTCCCAACGGCGTGGTATGTGCTGAACTTGCCCGCCTTTATGCCAGCCTTGGCGAGCATAACAAAAGCCAACTCTATTACCGCCACAGCGTCGAAATGCTGGCTAAATCGCTACCCTCGCTGCCTCAACCCAGCGATGCTAACGATAGCAAAAAGCCGGATGGGAAAGTGGCCAAAAAACGTGCGTAACCTAGCGTTTTTGTCATTGAAAAAGCGGCTTTAGAACACGCAAAAAGGTGCCTGAACAGGCACCTTTTTGCGTTAGATGATTACTTGGCAACCGGCGTTTCAGTGGCCTGGGAAGACAAAGGTTCAGCCGAGGCTTCTGAGGAGGGCAAGGCCGCAGTGCAGTGTCCGCACCGAGTGGCTTTAATCGGCACCACCATTAAACAATACGGGCAAGGTTGCTCCGTAGGGCTCGCAGGCGCCACGGCTTCTTCTCGCTTTAACCGATTAATGGTACGCACCAACAAAAACACCACGAACGCGACAATCGTAAAGCTGACCACGGCATTAATGAATAACCCCACGTTCAAAGTCACCGCGCCAGCGGCTTGGGCATCACCAAGTGTCGCGTAAGGCCCGGCAACCACGCCTTGGCGTAACACCACAAACAGATTAGAAAAATCGACACCGCCTACCAGCAACCCAATCAATGGGTTCATCACATCCGCGACCAAGCTCTGCACAATCAGCGTAAACGCCCCGCCGATGATGATGCCTACCGCCATATCAACCACATTGCCTTTTACTGCAAACTCTCGAAATTCCTGGAAGAATTTTGCCATTTTCAAACGTCCTAACGTTTCGTTTAGCCAATACCCGGAGTTATAGCGTCTTGCTAAAAGCATGGGCTAAGGTGTGTTAGGCGGCAAGTAAATTTCTGCAGGCCGAACGCTGTCGAGCGAGACCGGGTCAGATATCGGCGTTGCGGACTATTGGCACACCGTCATTACAGGGCACTTGGCGGAGTGGCTCACTTTGTGCGATACGCTACCCATCGCCACACCCGCCAAGTCGCTTAATCCGCGGCTTCCCATCACAATGGTATCGGCATTATTGGCGTTAGCAGTCTCAACAATCGTCCGAGCGGGATTACCTTGTAGCAACAGCTCTTTGATATGTGGAGCTCCCTCTGCCCGTGCGGTGCTCTCCGCCTGGACCAGTAGCTGTTTACCCACTTTCTCACGCTCAGCAAGCGTAGTGCCAGCATCCATAGCACCAATATCCCATACCAGCGTGGTGGCATAGGAGAGCACTTCGGACACATGTAATAAGAAGAGCGTTGAGTCCTCGCTATCTAAATAGCTTACAAGCCACTTTCAAGGCTTGTTTAGCGCTCTCAGAGCCGTCGACAGGAACTAAAATGCGCGCATACATGACTGGTTTTCCCTCTTTTATTTTAGCGTTCATTACTAAAGTCGTAGTCGATATTTCGCTTTTAAACGTTTAAATACTGGTAGCGTTGTAACGCCTGGTTAGGCTGGTCTAAACGTCGCCTGAATAAGTGAAGAGCAGCGCCAGTTTGTTAGCAACCGAATGACAAAGCCAATAATATTGTTTAAGTAGCCGCTCATACCTTGGAGATATCATGGAACTACGCCACCTGAGGTATTTCTGCGTTGTTGCCGAAGAGCTTAACTTTACCTGCGCGGCTGAACGATTGCATATGTCACAGCCACCTCTTTCCCGACAAATCAAACAATTAGAGCAAGAGGTGGGGGCTGAGCTGTTTGAGCGAAGCTCAAGAGGACTTCGCTTGACGCCACCAGGCGTGTTTTTTCAGCAGCATGCTCTGCAGATTTTAGAGAAAGTAGAAGTTACCATCGACGCCACCCGGCACATGGCGCGTAGCAAGCGTGCACTGTTCGGCATTGGCTTTGTACCGTCCGTTTTTTACGGGCAGCTCCCTATGCTCGTGCGTGATTTGCGCCGTATGGATAATGTTGAGCTCTCGCTGGCAGAGCTTACGACGGTACAACAGATTCAGGCGCTCAAAGCGGGTCGTATCGACATGGGTTTCGGGCGTTTACGTATTGATGACCCCGACGTCGAACAGGAGATTCTCTTTGATGAACCACTGATTGCCGCCCTGTCGAGCGGTCATCCGCTAGAGGGCACTACCCCTACCTGCGAGGAGCTTGCCCGCTACCCGCTCATTCTCTTTCCCGCCAAGCCACGCCCTAGCCTGGCAGACATGGTGCTTGGCATTTTCCGCCGCCAAGGCTTGAAAGTGGAGGTAGTACAGGAGGCAAACGAGATACAAACGGCGCTAAGCCTTGTCGCCTCAGGCATCGGTATTACCCTGGTGCCTGAACAGGTTAAGCGTGTTCAGCGGGATGGCATTGCCTACGTCGCGTTGGCTGACAAGTCCATCACCTCCCCCGTTATCTGCAGCCGTCGACGAGGAGAAAAACCCTCGCCTCTAATGCAAGAAGCCAACGCCATCCTAGAGGTACTCGTGGAAAATCGCCGCTCTGGCCGTTATCCATGAAGACCCCTTTTAAGGACGCAGCACGGCCACGGGGCAAGTCGTCTCGTGTAGCACTTCATGGCTAACGCTGCCGGCCACTACTTGCGAGAGACCACTACGTCCATGGGTGGTCATGGCCAGCATCGTATTATGGCTTCCCGCTAAATAGCTGACGATAGAGTCCGCGGGGTCGCCATGCAGTACCTCCCAATCAACTTCTAACGCCTGCTCACTCTCGACACGGCGAGCCAGAGCGTTCAGATAGGCTGACTCCATGACATCGGTATGGCCTAGCGTCGTGGGTTTTCTATTGCTGCTGGCCTCAACCACCTGCAGTAGCTGCAACCGAGCACCCAACCGCTTCACCAAGGCTGAAGCATAGGGCAAGATTTGCTCGGATAGCTTAGAACCATCGACACAAACCGCTAATACTTCAATTCGCTGGTGAGCACGGCTGTCGTAGCGAGGGCCACACAGGTAAACCGGGCGCTGCGATCTTCGCACAACTCCTGCGGTTACGCTGCCTATCAGCATCTCCGGCACTGGGCGTCGACCGTGAGCCATCATACATAGCCCGGTATCCTCGCGACTGGCAAGTTCACCCAGATATCCCTTGGCGCTGTCATGAGCAACGACATCAATGGTTACTGTTTCAAAGCGGTGGGCCGCCAAGCGCCCCTGCAGTTTAGTGCGCTGTGGGGCGATCTCATCTTGCGTCAACACCACCGAAATAGCGCTCACCTCTATCCCCAGCTGGGCCGCAAATATTTGCCCAAACGCCAGGGCATGCAAAGCACTTTCACTGTCATCAACCGCCACAACGATCTTTTCCATGGTGCCACTCCCACTACCGCTTAAGTAGTATCACTGTTATTAGGTTTTATGGTTAAGCGAGTTAAAACGTCGATGCAGCAGGTTATAGGCAAGCGCCCCAACGACAACGCCCCAGAAGGCGGAGCCTAAGCCTAGAAAGCTAATGCCTGAAGCGGTGGCAATGAACGTAATGACAGAGGCTTCCAGATGGCTCTTTTCGGCTGCGAACGCATTGATATTGCTAGTGATGGCCCCCAGCAGTGCAAGACCTGCAAGTACCGCCACAAACTCCCCTGGTAACGAGGTAAATAGCGCGACGATAGTGCCCGCAAAAATCGCTCCAAGCAGGTAGAAAACCCCATTTGCCACCCCGGCAACATAGCGCTTAGCAGGATCTTCGTGAGCTTCCTTACTGGTACAGATTGCCGCTGTAATTGCTGCGATGACCGTGGTGATACCGCCAAAAAATGCGGTAAAAAAGGACGTTACGCTAGCCACGATAACGATTGGCTTGGCCGGGGTTGAGTAGCCAGAGGTACGCAGAATGGCCATGCCAGGTAAGAACTGGCCCGTCAAACTCACCAGTACCAGGGGAATGGCCAAGCTCAGGGTCGCGTTCCAGGACCATTCGGGACGGATAAACTGGGGCTCGGCTAACTGGAGTGACACTCCCTCCAGGCTCGCACCCTCCAATAAGACTGCTAATGTGATACCGGCTATTAATAGCAGTACCAAGCTGTAGCGCGGGGTAAGTCGCTTAAAGAGCAGATACGCGATAATCATGCCAATAGCCAGCGCCGGTACACTCGCTACGGAGTCGAAGACACCCACCCCGAACTGGAATAGAATGCCTGCCATCATCGCGCTGGCAATGCCTGGCGGTATCATCCGGATAATACGGTCAAAAGAGCCCGTAACGCCGATCAGAAAGATGATCACGGCGGCGGTTAGGTAGGCGCCCACCGCCTCATTGAGCGTCAATCCAGGGAACAGCGTTACCAACAGCGCAGTCCCCGGCGCCGACCAGGCGGTCACCACCGGCACTTTTAACCACAGGCTTAAAAAGATACCCGAGACTGCTGCGCCGATAGAAATGGCCCAGACCCATGACGTCATCATGGTGCTGGATATTTCGGCGCTCTGAGCCGCCTGGAAAAAAATGGCCAGGGGCCCGGAGTAAGAGACCAGTACCGCTACAAAGCCAGCCGTGATGGCTGGAATCGACAGATCCTTGTGCAATTGCTTATGAGATAGCATGCAACACACTTCTCCATGTCAGTATTTAACGAGTAGCCAACGGCTCCGACAAGCAGCTACTTGCCGGGGCCGTATCAAGCAACGCCGAGGTGGGTTTCAAGAATGGCGGGATTATCTTTTAACCCCTGGGAATCACCGCTATAGACTACTTCCCCCTTGACCAGCAGCAGATGTTTTTCCGCTATCTTCAGCAGGTTATCGATATTTTTATCAACAATAATGGTAGAAATACCGGTCGCCTTTATCTCACCTATGATCTTCCAGATTTCATCGCGGATCAGCGGGGCGAGCCCTTCAGTGGCCTCGTCAAGAATCATCAGATCAGGGTTTGTGGTTAGCGCTCGGCCAATGGAGAGCATCTGCTGCTCACCGCCCGAGAGGAAAGAGCCATCATGGTTGATGCGTTGGCCCAAGCGCGGAAACGTGTCCAGGACGCGCTCCAGCGTCCAGGGTGACTCCCCTCGCTCATTGGGGCGAGCCGCCATAATTAGGTGCTCACGCACACTAATACCCGGGAAAATACCGCGACCTTCTGGCACATAGCCGATGCCTTGGCGAATCAGTTGCCAAGGGCGCCGTTTGGCCGCAGAGACCCCCTTAATAAAGACCTCGCCGCGCCGCGGTGGAACAAAGCCCAGTATCGACTTCAGCGTGGTGGTTTTGCCCATCCCGTTACGCCCCAGAAGACTCAGCGTTTCGCCAGGCATTAGAGTCAAATCTACCCCATGCAAAATATGGCTCTCACCGTAGTAAGTATGCAGCCCTCGGGCATCAATCAATGGTGTATTGGTTTGCTCTGCGCTCATGCGGCTGCCCCCTCTTCATGACGCCCCAGGTAGACATCCCTTACTTTTTCGCTGGTGCGTATCTGCTCGGTCGGACCGCTCTCCAACACACAGCCATCGACCATGACGGTAATGCGGTCAGCCAAGCGGAAGACCGAGTCCATATCGTGTTCGATTAGCACCAGGGTGTAGCGATCCGTTAGGCTTGCGAGCAACTCGGTGACTTGAACAGTCTCTTCACGTCCCATGCCCGCCATCGGCTCGTCGAGTAGCATCAGCGTCGGCGCCGTCGCCAACACCATCGCGATCTGCAACTGGCGCTGTTCGCCATAGCTCATCGCTGATGCGGTCGTATACGCGCGATGGTTCAATTGACAGGTCTCCAGGACTTCCTGAGCCCGTTCGCTCACCTGCCGTGCAGTTTGGCGGGAACGCCAACTGCCAAATACACCGCCCATATGGATACGCGCCGCCAACTCGCAGTTCTGCAGGCAGTTGAGGCGGGGGAAGATATTGGTCTTCTGGTGGCTACGGCCGATCCCCAGGCGTGCGATCTGGCGCGCACTTTTGCCTTGAATCGGCTGACCGCGATAGATCACCTGGCCTTCAGAAGGAGGGATCTCCCCAGAGAGCAGATTGATCAGCGTGCTTTTACCCGCCCCATTGGGGCCCAAAATGGCGTGTATCTCATGGGCCTTAACATCAAAATCCACCTCTTGAACCGCCACTAAACCACCAAAACGCCGGGTCAAACCGTGGGTGGCTAAGACAATGTCGTCGTTCATGGCTTAGTTCTCCTTACGCGGGGTAACGGGTTGAGCGGAGAGAGACACTGCTGCCTTCTCTTGTTCAGACACAGTTTCAGAGGCTGCTTGACGTTTACGCTGCCAAGGAGGCGCGATAATCAAACCAGCAATCCCGCGAGGAAGCACCAGTACCGCAACGATAATGGTCAGCCCCATCAGAATGGGCCAGTGCGTCGTGGCATGCTCGTAGACATAGAGCAGAATTTCGTAAGCGAAGGCGCCTAAGATGGGTCCAAAGATAGTGCCCATACCGCCTAAAATGAGCATCATTAGCACTTCACCAGAGGTGTGCCAGCCCAACTGAGCCGGATTAGCGAAGCCATACTGCATCGCCGCTAACATGCCTGCGATCGCTGCCATCACCCCTGCGATAACAAAGGCCACCAGCTTGTAGCCGTTAGTGGCATAGCCTAATGCCTGCATACGGTGCTCGTTATCATGAATACCATCGAGTACTTGGCCGAAGTAAGAGCGCGTCAGCCAGCGTAGAAATAAGAATCCAATCAGCAGCATGCCCAAGCAGAAGTAGAAGAAGCTGTAAGGGTTATCAAGATCTACTAGCGTACGCTCGCCTAACGCCAAGCTCGGTCGGAACATGATAAAGACACCGTCAGTGCCCCCCGCGAACTGGGACGTACTAATGAAGTAGTAAAGCATCTGGCCAAATGCCAGGGTGGTCATGATGAAGAAGATGCCCTTAGTACGGATCACTAAGATGCCTATTACTAACCCCACACAGGCAGAGACGCCCATCACGAGAGGCAACATCCACCACATTGACGCTGGACTAAAATCAGGACTAGCTAATGCCAGCGTATACGCCCCCAAACCGAAGAAGAGCGCATGCCCCAGACTGACCAAACCCACGATGCCTACCAATAGATCCAAGCTCATGGCAAACAGGGCCAGGATTAACATCAGCGTCAGTTTCTCCAACATGAAGTTGGCCTGATTACCGAATACGGCCTCTCCCCAGAGAGGAAAAGCGGCTACCAACGCCGTTAACATCAACATAATCAACGCAACGCGCTTGGGATATCTATGTAACATTGCTTACTCTCCTCACGCGAACAGGCCGCGCGGTTTCACCAGCAGTACCGCGGCCATAATCAGGTAGATCACCATGCTGGCGAGGCTGGGGATCAGCACCGCCCCAAAGGTAGTGGCCATGCCAATGATAATGGCGCCCCAAAAGGCTCCTTTGATGGAACCAATACCGCCGATGACGACGACCACAAAGCAGGTAATAAGAATGCTATCGCCCATGCCAGGCGCGATGGAGGTGAGCGGCGCGGCGATCATGCCCGCGAAGGCGGTGAGCGCTACACCGACGCTGAAAATCAGCGTAAAGAGGGTACGGACGTTGATCCCCAGCCCTTCCACCATGTCGCGGTTGACGGCACCGGCGCGAATGATGATGCCCAGCCGCGTATGGCGCATCACCCAATAGATTACCCCTGCCAAGGCCAGGCAGACGCCCATCACAAAGAGGCGGTAGACCGAGTACTGCAGGTTATCAGTTAACTGAATACTGGCATCGAACGGTGCGGGCACTGCTACGCGATGCACGTCGCCCCCCCAAATGATCCGTTGCGCTTCGTTGAGCACTAAAATCAGCCCGAAGGTCAGCAGCACCTGATACAGATGGTCACGCTTATAAAGCGTATCGAGAAACAGGCGCTCAATGATGAGCCCCAGAACAATAGCGATGGGGATGGCCGCCAGCATGGCCAGCCAAAAATTACCCAACCGCAGGGTTAGGTCGTAAACCAGATAGGCACCAATCATATACATGGCGCCGTGGGCCAGGTTGATGATGCCCATGATGCCGAAAATCAACGTCAAACCGCTGGCAATTAAGAAGAGCAGCAGGCCGTACTGCAAACCGTTAAGGAGCTGTACGCTGAAAAATGCGAGATCCATAAGATCCCTCCGAGAATCAGAATGAGGGGCGGGGTTCCCCCGCCCCAGTGTGATGCAAGATGCCGTTATATCTGGCAAGCGTCATCAGGGACTTCAAGATTCTCGGAAGCGATACTGACGACCTCATGTTTGCCGTCGCGAATCTCGCGTAGGTACACATTCTGGATAGGGTGGTGGGAATCAGAGAAGCTGAGCGGCCCACGGGGACTCGCCAGTTGTACATTGGCTAACACATCGATCAAACGCTCTCGATCCGACGTATCACCACCAAGCACTTCAAGTGCCTGAACCAGCATCATGCCCGTGTCGTAACCTTGTACAGCGTAGGTGTCAGGAGTTTCCCCGTAGGCATTCTCGTAGGCTGACACGAAAGACTTATTGGCGTCATTTTCGAGGGTCTCCGCGTAGTGCAGCGTGGTCATTACGCCCTCACCTGCATCGCCCAGGGCGGTTAAATTGCCCTCGGTAAGGAAGCCGGAACCTAACAACGGTATGCTTTCTTTTAGTCCGGCTGCCGCATAATCCCGAACAAAGCTAACGCCGCCACCGCCCGCAAAGAAGGTGTAAACCGCGTCAGGCTCAAGACTGGCAATTTGCGTCAGGTAACTCTGAAATTCCGTACTGGGGAATGGCACTAAAATTTGCTCGACGATTTCACCACCTTCAGCGGTAAATGCCTCCTCAAAGCCTGCCAGATCTTCCTTGCCTCCAGCGTAATCCCAGGTAATGGTTACAATCTTGCGATGCCCTTGATCGTAAGCCACTTTGCCCATGGGGTAGCTGTCTTGCCACATGCTGAACGAGGTGCGGAATACGTTTGGCATGCATAGCTCATTAGTAGCGGCTCCCAACCCCGCATTAGGAATGATGGTGATGGCACCGGTCTGTTTGGCCACTCGCAGCATGCCCATGGCAACACCCGAGTGAACGGGCCCAATGACGAAATCCACACCGTCGCCATTGACCAAACGACTCATGTTTTGAGGCGCTTTAGACGGATCAGCTTCAGAATCTAGCTCAATGTATTCCACATCGCGGCCGCCCAACTGACCGCCCTCTTCCTCAATGGCCAATTTCAGCCCATTAGTGATGGCCTCTCCCAGGGCGGTGTAAGTACCTGAATAAGGAAGCATCAAACCAAGTTTCACCGGATCTTCATTGGCGAAGACACTGCCTGCTGACAGCATGGCAGTGGCACTAAGGAGCGTGGCTAGGGAGGTCTTTTTAAATGTTTTCATTATATTTTCACCAGGGTTCAGTTGTTATGAAGTTGTGTTGGCTACATTTGCAGAAGTAAGCGACATCCCTGTCTCATCAGAGCTAAATCACACGTGATATACGTCAATAACCTGATGGATATAGTCGTTATTCAGCTGCACGACTTTTCTTGTGATTAAGGGGTGCTCACCCGACACGTCCAGGGTGTAAAAGCAGGTGCCGAAGAAGCTGTCGGTCTTCTTGTAGCGGTGGTTGAGCGTATGCCAGTTGAAGCGCAGTTCCACCGTGTCACCGTCTTGGGACAGGATCTCCAGGTTGGTCACCTGGTGGGTGGTGCGCGGTTCCGGCGTGCTCGCCCCGCTGCGCTCGGTCTTGATCCGGTAGACCCGGTCTTCCAGCCCGTCGCGGTTGGGGTAGTAGATGAGCGAGATTTCGCTGTGCGGGTCGCGGGTGAGCTGGTCGTCGTCGTCCCAGGCGGGCATCCAGAACTCGGCATCTTTACGGTACAGCGTGAGCCATTCGTCCCACTCCCGGTCATCCAGTAGCCGCCCTTCGCGGTACAAAAACGCTTGGATGTCGTGATAGCTAATGCTCATGGCACTTCTCTCCTCTTGGCAGGCGCGGGACGCTTAGGCGGACGCGGTGGCGATAAACTGGCCGCGCTCTTTGTCGATGGCGCGCAGCATTTCGTCGACCCAGTGCTTGTGGTGCAGCACATAGAGCCCTTCGTCTTCCGGCGAGGCACCGCTGAGCAGGGGTTTCATGTCGATCGCCTGAGCGTCTTCATCGGCGCCTTCGATCCATTGCTGGGCCCCACGGGAGAGGTCGTTCCACTCGGCCAGCGCGCCGTTGTAACCTTCCTGGCAGGCGCGGAACTCTTCGAGGTCGTCGGGCGTGCCC
>NZ_JBQXYA010000004.1:0-292216 GCF_052645115.1 Vreelandella sp. V005
TTGCCGAACTCAGAAGTGAAACCGCTTAGCGCCGATGGTAGTGTGGGGTCTCCCCATGCGAGAGTAGGTCATCGTCAGGCACTTATACCGCAGAAAACCCAGCCAACCGGCTGGGTTTTTTGTTGCCTGAAAGAAAGAAAAAACTATGTCATGGCGAGGAGCGCAGCGACGTGGCCATCTCGGGTTTGGGTGGGCATCGGGAGGGCGCTTGATGACATGACGCCGCCGCGAAAGGAACCTGTCTACTCCTAATAGCGGTATGATATTGAAAAGCAAAACTACCAATCGATTGGTTGGCCGTTCCAATCCCAAAAGCTACCACTGTCCTCAGGCGTGCGCTTAGCGATGACAGCAAGCAATTGCTCGGCTACGAATGAAGGCGTAAATAGCTTCTCGTCAGGCACTCTTGCTTGAAAAGGCTTAGAAAGCGATGTGTCGGTTGTTCCTGGATGTAAGCAGAGCACGACTGACTGCTTGTTGAGTCGCTTTAGCTCTATCGATGCTGTCTTAAGCAACATGTTATGAGCTGCTTTACTGGCACGATAGCTATACCACCCGCCTAACCGATTATCCCCGATGGAGCCAACCCTAGCAGAAAGGCTGGCGATAACTGCAGGGTGCGATCCTTTAAAAGAGTCTTGTAGAGCCGCTATTAGTAAAATAGGTGTAAAGGCATTGATACTCATTGTCTGCGCTAGATTTTCTACACTGAGCTGGTCCAGGCGTTTTTCAGGCTTCAGCTGTTGAGCCTTATCATGAAGGATGCCGATGGCATTGAAGAAGAGGTGAACCGGGCGGGCAGCCAATTCGGCTTTAAGCGCTTGTCTATCCTGCTCTTGGGAAATATCGAGTACAAAATGGGTAATGCGAGGGTCATCAAAGACAAGTGGTTGACGGCTAACCGTCATGACATGACCGACTTGAGACGACGAGAGTAACTGCTCAATAACAGCCGACCCTATTCCTCCCGATGCACCAACGACAAGAGCGGTATACCGATGAGGCAATAAGTGAAACATGAGAGGCCTCTTAATATCCGCCGATTAGCAGGCGGATTGACACAACGACGTGCAAGCAAGGGAATCTAACGAGGAATATACTAGGCAGAAGCGTTAATTCGACCGGGTTGAGCGCTGTTTCGGCCATCTGGTTTATACAGTGTTTTTTCAGCGATCTGCCTGATGTAATCCAGCATTGCTTGATTATGCTTCATGCGAACTGACAGCATTTGCCCCGTTAATTCATTCATGCGCGAGGCACGTTCACTCTTTTCTAACAAGCTGTCCCAGGCTGTTTGGCAGCCAGCATTGGCAGCTGCCTCTCTAGCGCCTTTGGCGCCATCCGCATAACCGAGACGTTGCTGTACATTGCGACGCACAGATTCGATGCCCTCAAGCTCGGTCAGCAATGACTGCTTTTCTAATGCCACTTTCGTTAGCGCATCACCGTCAATATCACCTTGCGTCAATAAGTTTTGCTCGCTGGACAACAACGTAATAAGCGTATCAAGGCGCTGCTGTTGATCGGTAAGCAAGGTTGCAAGGCTCATATGAAAGGCTTCCTATAGTTCTTTGAGATTAGCAATCAGGCCTTCAGCGATCCGATCAGCGCGCATTTCCAGTCGCCCTTCACGAATAGCATCGCGAATCTCTTCCACTTTTGCAGTGTCGATATCCTGAGATTCATCAATGTTTGACTGGCTCAGTTGGGTTGATTCGCGAGTCGCCGTGCTCGGTGCGACTGGCGATACGCTCTCAGCTTTTTGGGTTTCATCCCGCTGCTGAGTTTGGTTCGAGCGTAATAGCGAATTAATGTTATCAATTTTCACGTTGTCTGCCTCATCGTCAACGTCGATGCGCTTGGCGCTTAGTGTAGTAACTATCGGCAGTGCTGAGTATAACTTTAGGTAGAGAATTAAAAATCCACTATCAAAGTACCGTGATCAGCAACCCGTGCAGTCAGAATTTCCCGTGACTCAAAACGGACGCGTACTTGCTCACCAAGAGCGCCGTTTTCAAGGGCCTCGCCTTCGCGTGAAACCCGAAAAGCCGAACCTTGTACTATGACAGTAACGCGCTGACCGCGTTCAACTAAGTCAGGTGCTTGTAAGTAATGTGCTAAAAAAGTGCTGCCGTTGCGGATCGGGCGCTGTGCGACTTTGCCCACGATGTCAGCTTCTGCTGTCAAAGCTTGTGCTGAGAGATCGCCCAAGTTACCACCGCGTTCGCTGAGCATATCGGATGTGATCAGTGTGCCTCGTTCGATATCGCCAGCGGCCACTAAATAGGTACCGATGACATCGACTTGGGCCTGTAAGTAGCGAACTTGACGGCTGTTCTCGCCGCAACGCACACCGACTGAAACGCGGCCTAATGGCGCTTGATTCGCATTGGGTAAAAAGGGTTCTGGTTGGATACATTCAGGGAGGTGTGGTGACGGCGGCCGCAGCTCAATCACGACTTCCTCACCTAATGCCTGTGTTTCCTCATACAAGAACTGATGCACTTGCTGGAGTAATTTGTCGTCATCAGCCTGCACCTTGTTAATGGCGACCATGACCAGAATTGCCAATAAAATAAACATTTGCCAGTAGCAAGGCCTACTTAGCGAAATCACGTGCTTTCGTAGCATGGAGGGGCCACTTGATGAAGGACTGAAATAAACAAGGGTAGAGTAACTGCAGAATCAGTGTAGTGAAAAGGTGGTAGCAGCATCACGCGAAATACTGGCAGAAACGCAAGCTGTTCCATGCTTTAGGCTGACAGAGACAGACGTATTCTTCATCATCAACAAAATCCATTTTATTTTTTGCCTCAACGCGAGGGTCGGCATGATTGATCAACTGGAATCTGCCTTTAATTTTCACCAGCAAGCGGTCAGTTTACGGCAAGCTCGTCACGAAGTGTTGGCCGCAAATATCGCTAATGCCGATACGCCCAACTATAAAGCGCGTGATATCGATTTTGCTAGTGAGTTAAAAAAAGCAGTAGACGGTACTCAGAATGCATCAAGCGATACCGGCGGTGGACTGGCATTGGCACGTACCGCTGGAAACCATATTGCTGGCGAAGGCCCCGCATGGCGAGGCACTGGCAACACCGATTTACTTTACCGCATTCCCGATCAGCCTAGCTTAGATGGCAATACGGTTGATATGGATCGTGAGCGGACGCAATTTGCTGATAACGCTGTCCGTTATCAGGTCGGTCTCACTATGCTCAACAGTCGTATTCAGGGGCTGAAAAATGCCATGCAGCCTGAATAATCTAGGCCTGATTCGTGAGGAGTTAATACGTTATGTCGATGTTTTCCGCGTTTGATATTGCAGGCTCAGCCATGAGTGCACAGGCTCAACGCATGAACGTTACCGCTAGCAATATGGCAAACGCTGACAGTGTTGCCGGACCTGACGGTGAAACCTATCGAGCGAAGCAGGTCATGTTTGAGACCCAAGCACACGCTTCGCGTTATGGGGTTGGCGGCGTGCGAGTTACCGAAGTGGTGGAAGACGATTCACCGCTGCGCATGGAGTACATGCCCAGCCACCCCGCAGCGGATGAAGAGGGGTACGTGGCAAAGCCCAATGTCGAGCCCGTACATGAAATGGTCAATATGATTTCAGCTTCCCGTTCCTACCAAGCCAATATCGAAGTATTTAACACCAGCAAGCAAATGCTGATGCAGACGCTGTCGCTGGGTGAGGGCTAAACCATGAATATCGACACTAGCGTATTAAGTAACGTCAATAGCGGTGGCGCCAATGGTCTTTCTGGACGCCAATCCGATGAGCTGCGTGAAAGCTTCATGACGTTGCTGATTACCCAATTACAAAATCAAGATCCGCTAAATCCGATGGAAAATTCGGAAATGACCTCGCAGTTAGCGCAAATTAACACGGTCAGCGGTATTGAAGAGCTAAATAGCACGCTCGAAGGCATTACCAGCCAAATGGATGCCAATCAGGCTCTGCAGGCGAGTGGCCTTATTGGCAAAGGCGTTATGGTCTCCGGTAAAGACGTTTTAGTAGGGCAAGATGACGAAGGAAGCGCTTATACCACGCCCTTCGGCATAGAAATGGCCGAGCCGGCAGCAAATGTTAAAGCGACGATCGTGGGTGAGGGTGGCCAAGTTATTAGAACGCTTGACCTTGGAGCGCTAGATGCCGGGGTTCAATCCTTCCAGTGGGACGGCCTCAATGAGCAGAAAGAATCGGTTGCCAGCGGTCGCTATTCGGTTCAGTTAGAGGTGACCGACGCTGAAGGTGAAAAAATCGAACACACGGCCTTGCAATACGCAGTAGTCAATAGCGTAACGCCTAATGATAGCAGTGGCAGCGTTCGGTTGGATTTAGGCGCTATTTACGGCCAAATCGGCCTGAATGACGTTAAACAAATTCTTTAATTGTTAATTAAAAAACAGTCTTTAACTAAACACAGCTTTCTTAGGGGAACATCATGAGTTTTTCACAAGCACTTAGTGGTCTAAACGCTCAGCAGCAAAAATTAGGCGCCGTTGGTAATAATATTGCCAACTCGCAAACAGTTGGTTTTAAAAGTTCTAACGTACAGTTCGCTGATGTGTATGCAGAGTCTCGCATAGGACTTGGAGTCCGCACTTCGACTGTATTACAGAACTTTAGCCAAGGTAATGTTGAGTCCACGAATCGCAATATGGACTTAGCCATTGCAGGTGAAGGTTTCTTCCGCTTTCAGCAGCCTAATGGCGAAGTAGGTTATTCGCGTAACGGCCAACTGACCATGACGGCTGATGGGCGCTTGGTGAACGCCCAGGGCGCACAAATTATGGGTTATGCAGCCGATGCCGATGGTAATGTGCAAGCGGGGGGTGATGTGGCTGCGTTGCAAGTAGATTCAGGTGGCTTAGCTGCCAGTGCTACGACACAGCTTGCCGCTGAATTAAACCTGGATTCAGGTGAGGCGGGGCTAGATCCAACTGCTTTCGATGCTGCCGATTCAACTACCTATAACTATTCCACTAACGCCACGGTTTATGACTCGCAGGGTAATGGTCGTAATTTGACCATGTATTTTATTAAAGACCAAGGCGCGACTAATGAATGGCAATTACGTGGTCGACTGAGTGGAGGGCCCAATGACGCTCAGACCTACGATATTCCTGCTCTAGGTTCTTTGACCTTTAATCAAAATGGTACGCTTCAAACCGACGCCTCAAACCCAATTGCAATAGCTAATGGTGAGTTTGGTGCTGGGAGTGTTTTTGAAGAGCTAAATATTGAGTTGAATTTTCTGGGCTCTACTCAGTTCGCAGAAAGCTCCTCTGTTAGTGACATTTCTCAAGACGGTTACACTTCAGGCTCACTGGTAGGCGTAACTATCGAAGACGATGGCACCGTTATGCGTAACTACTCGAACGAGGAGTCACGTGCCGCCGGACAAATAGCGCTGGTTAGTTTCCGTAACCCCGAAGGTTTAAAGCCTGATGGAGATAACCTGTGGACTGCTACCGGTGCGTCTGGCCAAGAGTTGGTGGGTGCGCCGGGTACCGGGCAGCGTGGTTTAATTGAGCCGAGTGCGGTCGAAACATCCAATGTTGATATGGCTCGAGAGCTTGTGGATATGATAATTGCCCAGCGTGCCTATCAGGCCAACTCGCAAACGATCAGTACTCAGGACGAGCTCCTGCAGACCATTATTAACCTTTAATAATCGGTCACTTGGTTAAGGAGTAAGTAGCGTGGATCGAATGCTCTATACCGCCATGAGTGGTGCCAAAAACAGTATGGATCAACAGTCGATAGTGAGTAATAACCTATCGAATGTGAGCACTACAGGCTTTCGCGCGCAGCTACACGCCGCCCGTTCCGTGCCTGTGCAGGGAGAGGCATTGCTAGCGACGCGCACCTCCGCGGTAACAACAACGCCTGGAAGTGATTTCTCACAGGGCCCGGTGGAATATACGGGGCGCACGCTTGATGTCGCTATGCAAGACGACGCATGGATGGCGGTGCAGGCGGATGATGGTACCGAAACCTATACACGACGTGGCGATCTTCAGATCGACAGCGATGGCGTCCTACTTAATGTAGGCCGTCCCGTGATGGGAGAAGGTGGCCCTATTGCGATACCGCAGGGTGCACAAGTGTCTATCGGTGCTGACGGCACAATTAGTGCTATTCCCGAGGGCGTAGGGCCAGAAGCGTTGGTTGAAGTTGGGCGTATTAAGCTGGTGACGCCGGAAGCAGGTGCATTAACGCGAGGTGAAGACGGGTTGTTTCGTGCTCCTCCCAATGATGAAGGGGAACCGGGCGCCTTACCCGCTGATGAGAATGCCAAGTTAGTGAGCGGTGCGCTTGAAGGCAGCAACGTTAGCGCCGTCGATGCCATGGTTTCAATGATTGATGTTGCGCGCCGTTACGATATGCAGATGAAGGTGCTTAGTAGCGCCGACGAAAATGCCCAGCGCGCCAATGGCATTCTATCTATTCAAGGTTGATGTTGGCCATCCAGTGCTGATGTATGTCAGCCGGCCAAGGGAGCAGAGTTATGATTAAGTCATTATGGACAGCTAAAACCGGTCTGGAATCTCAGCAAACCAAGCTAGATGTCATTTCAAATAACCTAGCTAACGTGAGTACCAATGGCTTCAAGCGCTCACGCCCAGTATTTGAAGATCTGCTGTACCAGAACATGCGTCAGCCCGGTGCCCAGAATAATATCCAGGATCGGCTGCCGTCTGGTATGCAGGTGGGCACCGGTGTGCGCGCCGTCGCTACTGAGCGTCTGCATACCCAGGGTGGTCTAGAGCAGACTGAGAATTCACGCGACCTAGCGATTAACGGCCAAGGGTTTTTTCAGGTGTTAATGCCGGATGGAACGACGGCGTACACGCGTGACGGCAGTTTTCAGTTAAATGAAAATGGCCAAATGGTCACCGCCAATGGTTACCCCGTCGAGCCGGCTATTTTTTTACCCGCTAATTCACTGTCAGTGAACGTGGGTGAAGATGGCACTGTAAGCGTCCGGCAGCCAGGTGTTGCGCTTGATAATGAGGTAGGGCAAATCACCGTCAGCACCTTTATTAACCCAGCTGGCCTTCAGAGTATTGGTGGCAACCTCTACTTAGAAACAGGCGCTTCAGGTGCACCCAATGAAAACATGCCTGGTATGAACGGTGCTGGCCGACTGTTCCAGGGCTATGTGGAAACCTCCAACGTTAATGTCGTTGAAGAGATGGTCAATATGATTCAGACACAGCGCGCCTATGAGATTAATAGCAAAGCGGTGTCAACCAGTGATGAAATGTTGGCACGCTTGAGCCAAATGTAACCATGGTTAATCACTGGGCTTAATAATAGGTTGCGTTATGCTGGAGTTGCACCACATGTCACGTCGTATTGCGCTAGCCTGCCTGGCGCTTTTAATACTGGTTATTGCCGGATGCGCCCAAGTTCCCCGCGCTTCGGTGGTAGGCGAGCAAGAGCAAATAAGCATTGTGGATCGCCCTCCCCCTATTCCCAATGGCTCTATTTATCAAGCGAGGCAAGGCTATCAGCCGCTATTTGAAGATCGTCGCCCAAGGGCGATGGGCGACATTTTGACGATAGTCTTGGATGAAGAGGTCAGTGCGAGTAAGAATTCGCAATCCAATGCGGGGCGTAGTGGTAGCGCCAGCCTTGAGCTTGCACAACTACCTGACGTTCTTGATGTGCTGGCCGAGTATGGCTTCGATGTGTCTGGTGAAAATGATTTTTCGGGCAGTGGTGGGTCTCAGGCCAATAACTCCTTTACTGGTACGATCACCGTATCGGTCTTAGAGGTCATGAATAACGGCAACTTACGCGTGCGTGGTGAAAAGCAAATTGCCATCAACCAAGGTACTGAGTTTATTCGTTTCTCGGGTGTGGTTAACCCGCGTACGATTACTGCCCAAAATACCGTCCCTTCCACTCAGGTGGCGGATGCGCGGATTGAGTATGTAGGTGACGGTTATATCAACGAAGCGCAGCACATGGGGTGGCTACAACGCTTCTTCCTAAACGTCTCGCCGTTCTAGCGCTATGGGAGCCTCAAATGACAGAGCAACTCTTGATAGGCCCATTAACGGGCGGGTCGACCAATGAATGAGCGACAGCAGGCAATAGCGATGCGGTTAAGTAATTTATGGCTATATTTTCGTCGGGCGTCCGACGTTTGGCTTTTCCGGCTAGTGGCCTTGATCCTGATGGGTGGACTGGCTCTACCCGCTCAGGCAGAGAGCGTCCGGGAGTTAGCGAGCTTTGCTGGCGTGCGCGACAACCAATTGGTCGGCTATGGTTTAGTCGTTGGACTTGACAGTACTGGCGACCAAACGACGCAAGCACCTTTTACCAGTCAAAGCCTAACAAACATGCTCTCTCAGCTAGGAGTGACCGTACCGGCTGGCACAAACTTACAGCTACGTAACGTGGCGGCGGTAATGGTAACCACGGACTTACCCCCTTTTTCAAGGCCGGGCCAGCGCTTAGACATTGTCGTGTCTTCGATAGCTAACGCTCGCAGTTTGCGAGGCGGTACGCTGCTAATGACCCCGTTAAAAGGAGCCGATGGTGACACCTACGCCATTGCTCAAGGCAATATGCTAGTGGGAGGAGCAGGCGCGCAGGCAGGGGGCAGTAGCGTACAAATTAATCAGCAAGCATCGGGACGTATTCCCAACGGCGCCTTGGTTGAAAGAGAAGTGCCGCTCAATTTGGGTGGCAACGGCGGTATGCTTGAATTACAGCTTAACGACTCCGATTTTGGCACCGTACAGCGTATGGTAACGGCTATTAATAATGAATTTGGCCAGTCGGTTGCCTATGCGCGTAATGGTCGAGTGATCGCCCTTGATGGGCCTGTCGACGACAATGCACGCGTCAATTTTATGGCGCGTATTGAAAATGTGCAGGTGACGCCTACGGAAGCACCGGCGCGGGTCGTGTTGAATTCACGCACAGGCTCAGTCGTGATGAACAGTGCTGTCACGTTACGACAAGCAGCGGTAGCCCACGGTAGCCTATCGATCATGATCGATACCCAGTTTGGGGTGAGCCAGCCTAATCCCTTTGGACAGGGCGAAACGGTCGTGGTGCCCGATGCGGATATTGAAATTAATCAGCAAGAGGCCTACCTGCAAATCGTAGAGGGTGCGCAGCTTAACGAGGTAGTCAATGCGTTGAATGCATTAGGCGCGACGCCTCAAGACTTAATGTCAATCTTAGAAGCATTAAAAGCGTCGGGTTCGCTGCGCGCTGAGCTGGAGGTTATTTGATGAGCGCGAGTGATATGACCAGCCAGTTTGCCCTCGATATGACGGGCTTTCAGCGGCTTCAACACACGGCACGAATCGATCCTGAGGCCGGTGTGAATGGAGCAGCCCAGCAGTTTGAAGCGCTTTTTATTCAGATGATGATGAAAAGTATGCGTGATGCGACTCCTAGTTCAGGCCTGATGAACAGCAGCGCGACAGATACCTATCAATCAATGCTAGATCAGCAGTGGTCGCAAGTGATGGCTTCGCGTGGAATGGGTCTTGCAGAAATGCTCGTTGAGCAGTTAGAGCGGCAAGGGGCCATTCCAAAAGCAGAATCGTCAGCAAGCGCAGATCGCGAACTTCAGGCGTTAATCGCGGGTATTCCTCGGGGTACGCCTCGGATGCTGGATGGATCCTTCTCGGCCGATCAAGTTTCCATTGCTGAAGCGCCCCCTCAGGGTAGTGGCAGGTTCTTAGATGAGCTTGAGGCGATCCGCCAAGGGATGCAAAGGAGCAGCAGTGCGCCTGATGATTCTACGTTAGCCCGGCGAGAACAAAATGCATTAGCCCATGTCGATCAGTTTATCCAAACGCTTGCTGAACCCGCGCAGGCGGCCAGCGCCACTACGGGTGTTCCAGCCGAGTTAATTTTGGCGCAAGCGGCGCTAGAAACAGGCTGGGGGCGGCACGAAATCACCACACGCAATGGCAGTAATAGTCATAACCTGTTTGGGATTAAAGCCGGTAGCCATTGGCAGGGCGAAACAACGGATATTGTGACCCATGAGTATATCAATGGGCGACGTACCCAAGTTGTCGACACTTTCCGCGTTTACGATTCGTTTGAGCACGCATTTACCGACTATGCCAGCTTGATTAGCAATAACCCCCGCTACGCCGGTGTCATCCAGGCGCCTAGTGCCGAGCAGGCTGCGCGCGAGTTGCAGCGAGGAGGGTACGCGACAGACCCTCTCTATGCGGACAAACTAGTCGCCGTCATGAAATCTCTGGGCCCGATTGAAGCTGGTGGTAATTTTCTGGCAGATTCCCGCTAGCCCCTTATTCAAGTTTTTCTGCGCAGTGCCGATATTTATAAAAGATAGAGGTATCGGCCTAAGGAATTGAACCATGAGCATGTTTTCGATTGGGTTAAGCGGCCTTAACGCGGCACAAAACGCCCTTAATACAAGCAGCAACAACATTAGTAATGTCTACACGCCTGGCTATAACCGGGAGTTAGCCCAGTTGGGTGAGGGCCGTGTAGGCGGGGGCGTTCGAGTCAACGATATTGAACGTCAGTTCAATACTTACGTGGCTGACCAGCTAAACAGCGCAAAGACCCAGTCGAGTGCATTAGAAACGTATTATAACCAGGTATCGCAAATCGATAACCTGTTAGCAGATCGCGAGGCAGGGTTAGCACCGCTGATGCAGGGATTCTTCTCATCATTAGAAGATCTAGCCAGCTCGCCATCTGATCCGGCCGCTCGCCAGGGCGTGCTTGGCACCGCCAACACGCTGAGTTCACAGTTCCGCTCTTTCGATGGCTATCTGCAGGATATGCAGGGAAATATTAATAGCCAGATTAAAGATGAAATAACCCAGATCAATAATACGACTGAGCAAATCGCAGGCTTAAACAAAGAGATAGCATTAGCCCGTGCCCGGACTGGCGAAGCACCTAACAGCCTGCTCAATCAGCGTGACCATATGGTATCTGAGCTCAATGAGCGTATGAATCTACGCTTGAATGTGCAGGATGGTAAAACCTATAACATCAGCTTGCCTAATGGGCAGCCGCTAGTAACCGGTACTAATTCGTTTCAGTTGGAAGCGATGCAAGCCGATTATGATCCCCAGCGCACAGTGGTCGGTTATCGCGATGGCGGTGGCAATTTAGTTCAGTTAGACGAATCGACGATTACGGGTGGGGCATTAGGTGGATTGATGACCTTCCGTTCAGAAACCTTGGATAAAACACAGAACCAGATTGGCCAGCTAGCCGTATCTCTGTCTACTGCTTTCAACGAGCAGCACAAACTCGGTGTGGATCTTAACGGTGACCAGGGTGAAGATTTCTTTGCAGTGCGCTCGCCTCAGACTTTTGGCAATGAAAACAATGTAGGCACTGCCATCATTGAGTCTGCGGAGTTTGATACTGAAACTATTGACCAGTTACGCGCGACAGATTACACCGTGCGTTTTGAAGGTGGCGCGCCTACGGTCACACGTAACGACAACGGCGTAGCCTTAGAAGATGAAGCTGTTGAATGGGATGCTGGTTCAGGAGAGCTCACTTTTGGTGGGGTGGCACTTACTATCAGCGGTACACCTAGCAATGGTGACAGCTTTGAAATCCAGCCGGTGCGCCGCGCGGGCGCAGGCATGGAAGTCAATATTGCTGATGTTGATAAGATTGCGGCGGCTAGCTTCGCTGACGTTGAAGGTAATTTGGATATAGGCAAAGTCACCATCGCCGATGGGGCTTTTGCTGATGTAAACGCAGAGTACACAATTACAGTCGACAATGAAGGTAACGTCACCGAGGTAGAGCCAGGGCCTGCTACGACGACGATGACAGTAAATGGTAATGCATACACTGCTGGTCAAACACTGAATGCAGAAGACCGTATTCAGATCGGTGATATTGCCTTTACTCTAAACGAACTACCTGAAGCAGGTGAAACGAATTTATCTATTACCTTGAGCAATGCAAGCACCGGTGATAACCGTAACGCTTTGGCGATGCAAGACTTGCAATCCCAATCCATTGTTGGCGCTAGTGCGACGGTTACCGGTGCCTATGCATCCATGGTCAGCGATGTCGGTAATCGCACTAATATTACACAGGTAAACTTGGATGCTAGGCAGGGGCTTACGGATCAGCTGACCGCTGTGCAACAGTCCGAGTCTGGGGTCAATTTAGATGAGGAAGCCGCTAACTTAATCCGTTATCAGCAGTACTATCAGGCCAATGCGCGTGTGATCGACACCGCGGGAACGCTGATGGACACCATCTTGAACCTGCGCGGTTAATTCGGGAGCTTAAGTGATGCGTATTAGTACCGTAACCATGTTTGAGCAAAGCACGGCATCGATGAACCGCCAGCAGAGCGACTTGATGCGAGTTAGTCAGCAGATCGCAAGTGGTCGCCGCGTGGTTAACCCCTCCGACGACCCCCAGGCAGCCTCGCGTGCGGTTGGCGTTGACCAAGCCAAGGCGGTGACCGAGCAATATTCAGATTCTCGCGTATCGGCGCGTAATTCGTTAGCACAAACGGAAAGTATTATTAATAGCGTCAGTGATGCAATTACAAGTGCAAAAGGATTGTTAATCCAAGCATCTAGCGACACCCTGACTAATGAAAATCGCGAATCAATCGCCAGCGAGCTTAAAGGCGTTTATGAAACGATGCTGGGCCAAGCCAACGCCACCGATGGCAGCGGCCGTTATTTGTTTGGCGGTTATAACGACAGCGAACCGCCGTTCGCTAAAGACGCCGCTGGCAGCGTACAGTATAAAGGCGACAGCAATGCTCGCGAGCAGCGTGTCGACGCAACGCGTTTAATGCCGATAGCCGACAATGGTGAGACTATCTTCAAAAGCGTACCTAGCGGTGCAGGTTATGTAGCTGAAGCAAAGAAAGATAATGGCGAGCTTAACCAGGGAAACGTGACATTTCGCGGGCCTCAGGTTAACGATGTAAAAGATGCCAAAGACTTCCGCATCACTTTTACCAGTGAAAGTTTGTTCCGAATCGAAACATACGACAATGATAGCAATAGCTGGACTCCTGGCCCTACTGATCAAGCTTATAGCGGTGGCGATTCCTCTCAACAGATCACCGTTGGGGGTATGTCAATTACTTTAGAAGGTACGCCAGCGGCAGGAGATGAAATACTAGTTGCCAAATCAGGTGGCGATGTTCGCGGTGCTGATCTCTTCCGTACCATGGAAGAAGCTATCCGTGTTTTGGAGAATCCCGCTGATGACGCTACAAAGAAAGCCGATCAGCGCAATACCCTGAATACGGCTATGCGAGACCTGGATAATAGCCTAGATAACGTTCTAACGGTGCGCGCTTCGGCTGGGGCTCGGCTCAATGAACTTGACGTGATTGATGCTGTTAGTAGTAACCGAACGCTAAACTACGAGCAAACTCTGTCTGATTTGGTGGATCTTGACTACGCTGAAGCAATCTCAGAATACAGCTTGCGCCAAGTAGGTATGCAGGCGGCCCAAAAGGCATTCGTGGATATCAAAGGCTTATCCCTGTTTAACTATATGTAGAAATAATTAACTTTTACACGATGCACTAAAAACCCCAGGCTTTTTTAAAGCCTGGGGTTTTTAGGTTAATGGCGCCATTGTTTCGATTAAATTTTGCAGAAAGCCCAGCCCTTGAGTAAACAAACGTTCTAAAAAACGGTTGATATCGGTCATCAGTACCATCATTAATATGAGGCCGACGATGAGGGAAGTAGGGAAGCCGATATTGAAGACCGTGAGCTGAGGCGCGGAGCGATTCAATATACCCAGGGCCAAGTTGATAGTCAGCAGAGAGCCCACCAGCGGCAGCGCCAGTAGCATACCCGCAGCAAAAATCGTCCCCGCATAGCGAGCCAGCAAAATAAACGCATCTGGATTGAATGTCCCAATGCCAATGGGCAATGTTTGGAAACTCATAATCAGCGTTTCAAGCACCATTAGGTGCCCATTCATCGCCAGAAACATAAGTAGCGTAATCATGTAGAGGATGCGGGAAAGCACCATGATATTGGTACCGCTTGATGTATCAAAAAAGCTCGCAAATGCTAGGCCCATTTGCAGACCGATAAAATCCCCCGCCGCTTGCACGACCGCAAAAATGATATGCATAACGAGGCCCATCGCCAAGCCTACCAGTATTTGTTCGATAATAATGCCGATGCCAGCCCAGGACATCACCGCGATATCTGGCATGGCCGGCAGTATTGGGGCAATTACAATGGCAATAAGGGCAGCCAGGCCAACTTTGGCTTGATTGGGCACACTGGAGTGCCCCCAAAGAGGCGAGGCGGCCATAAAGGCAGTAATACGTGCAAACGGCCATAAAAAAGCCACTAACCACCCTTGTAGCTGTGCGAAAGTGACCTCGACCATTTGGTTACATCACCATATTGGGAATATTAGTAAATAGGCGATGGGTGAAGTCGGTAATCAAGCCAATCAGCCATGGGCCAGCAAAGACCAGTACCGCAAAGACGGCCAGAATTTTAGGAATAAAAGTCAGCGTCATTTCGTTAATCTGTGTTGCCGCTTGAAACAGACTAATGATAAGGCCGGTGAATAGTGCTGCCAACAGTATAGGGCCGGCAAGCAGAAGTGTTACTCGCATCCCTTGATAAGCAATGCTCATCACCATTTCAGGGGTCATCGCGTAAATCCTTTGGGCCGTATAAAACGGCACTGCCCATTTTAGGTAAAAGCTACTTCAATAACGCGCTATATCATGTAAAAGCTTTCGGCCATCGAGCCAATGATCAGCTGCCAGCCATCCACTAAAATGAATAACATCAGTTTAAAAGGGAGCGAAATGGTGATGGGCGGTACCATCATCATCCCTAGCGCCATTAGGGTACTGGCTACGACCAGGTCGATAATTAAGAAAGGTATGAATATCGTAAACCCAATTTGAAACGCTGTTTTTAACTCACTAGTGACAAAGGCGGGCAGCAAAACGCGCATAGGAAGCTCTTCGGGACCTTGCATTGGCCCTACGTCCGCTAGGCGAACGAACAGTGCTAAATCCGGCTCGCGGGTTTGTGCAAGCATAAACTCGCGAAATGGGTCTTGGGCAAGCAGCAAAAATTCTTCAAAATTAATCGATTCGTTGGTCAGCGGTACCCAGGCGTTATCATATACCTGCGCCAATACCGGCGACATAATGAAAAAAGTCAAAAAGAGAGCAATCCCTAACAGCACTTGGTTAGGTGGCGTTGCCTGTGTGCCCATTGCTGTGCGTAGCAGGCTCAGCACAATGATGATGCGTGTGAAGCTGGTCATCATCAGCAGCATCGATGGTAAAAACGCTAGCGAGCTTAGAAAGAGCAGGGTTTGCAGCGATAGCGACCACTGTTGCCCACCATTCTCTAACGGTTGGGAAATAACCCCGGGTATTTGCTGAGCATGCGCCGGCGCGGCGAGTAAGCAAATAGCCAGTGCGCTAATCAACCATCGCCAGCACTGACTATTGCGGTTAGCTATAAGAGGCTTAAAAACCGACTGCTTTATAAAACAGGGCCAAGAAAGGTGCATCCAGTGCCTCATGGCGTCTTATGTGGATCGGAAGAAGGGGATGTCCCTTTTCGCTGACTAGTGGCGAGTGCTTTAGACAAGCGCCGTGCAAAGCGCGAGGAGGAGGGTGGCGTAACCGTTGGCGTGCGCTCTTCCGGGGCAGGGCGTTCGTGTAACTTAGTAATACGGCCTCCTCCAACGCCAATGACTAACCACGTATCTTCCACTTCAACGATGACAACACGTTCACGATTACCCACGGCAGTGCTGCCTACGACATGTAAGTGAGCGCCATGACGAGTAGTGTGGTTGCTCCAGCGCTTTAAAAGCCACGTACAAATTAAAATGATGGCAATAACGAGGGCCAGCGCAGCGGCTGTCTTGCCCAGAACAGCCATGCCTACCAGCGCTTCACCACTGTTACCCAGTGCATCAAGCGAGCCGTTCTGCGCCGTGGAGGTTGCAACGCTCATCGATTCAATTTGTGAATACGTTCAGAGGGGGTGACGATTTCAGTGATACGAATTCCGTATTTGTCTTCAATAACAACCACTTCCCCTTGAGCGATTAAATATCCATTAATCAAGATATCCATTGGCTCCCCAGCCAGCCCCTCAAGCTCGATAACCGAGCCCTGCGCTAACTCAAGCAATTGCTTGATAGTGAGCTTGGTACGCCCTAACTCCACGGTGAGTTTCACCGGGATATCCATGATCATCTCAAGCTCTCGCGCTTGTGATGAGCCGCTATCCGGGCTTAATGGGCGGAACACATCATCACTGGCGGGCTTTGCAGCGGATGCTTTAGACGTCTGCTCGGAAGCTGCAGTCGCTTCTCCTCTATCTTCCTCACTCTCTTCTGCCGCTCCTTGCTCTGCCATGGCAGCGGCCCATGGATCTTCTTCTTCACTGGCGGCGTCTGAAGAGGTCTCTTCTTGCTCGGACATGGCATCCGCCCAATCGTCTTCAGAGACATTCTGATTAGGCTTATTGGGATCAGTCATGCTTTGGATTCCTTGGCTTTCTGTCGCGTAGGCATTTTAATAAAGTCTTTGGACGAGGCGTTATTCATCGCCGCGTGGTCGATCAAATGTAATACACGCAGCGCATGCTGTTGTCGCTGGCTGCCGTACTCGCACTGCATAACCGGCACGCCATCTACACTGGCTGTGATAGAACGTGGTATATCTATCGGAAGCACATCGCCCTTCTTGAGCCCCATTACATGAGCGATACGGCTCGGTATCTGCGCAAACTCAGCGACAAGCTCAACTTCGGATTGACGTAGCTCGCTAGCCATACGGCGCGACCAACTGCCATCTTGATCATGGTTGCTATCATTGATCGGGTTGGCTAATAAATCACGCAACGGCTCGATCATGGCGTAAGGCATACATATCTGAAAATTGCTCGATAGGTTACCCACTTCAATATTAAATTTAGTATTCACCACGATTTCATTAGGTGAGTTTGTGATGTTGGCAAACTTTGACTGCACTTCTGAACGCAAAAAACTGACATCAAGCGGATACACAACTTTCCAGGCTTCTTGATAAGCATCAATCGCAAGATTGAGCAGGCGCTGAATTATGCGCTGTTCGGTGTTGGTAAACTCGCGACCGTCCGATTTCGTGACAAAACGCCCATCACCACCGAAAAGGTTGTCAACCACCATAAAAACGAGATTAGGTGGGAACACCACCAGGGCGGAACCGCGTAACGGCTTCATGGCCACTATATTCAGGTTGGTCGGTACTGGCACATTACGTGAAAATTCGCTAAAGCTTTGATAGCGTACCGACTCAACCGTGATGTCTGCACTACGGCGCAATAAATTGAATAGCCCGTTACGGAAATAACGCGCGAAACGTTCATTGATGAAATCCAGCGCATGTAAACGCTCACGGATTACGCGATGCTGAGTGGCCGGATCATAAGCGCGAATACGCGCTTCATCAGGCACTTGGGAAGAGGACGGCGATGGTTCATCGTCTCCGCTAACGCCCTTTAGAAGGGCATCAATTTCTTCCTGGGACAGTAGATCGTCCTGTGACATGAACGGCTCCAGTTCCCGAGGTTATTGCACAATAAAGTCAGTGAATAAAACTTCGCGCAAATCAAGCGGCGGCTGATTCTCTGTTAACGGAACATTCAAACGATCTACAATCGCCTGGGCAAGCTGCTGCTTACCCTCCGTTGAGGTGAGCTCATCAGCCTGTTTGCCGGAAAGCAACATTAGCAAACGGCTGCGCACTTGGGGCATATGCTCTTCAAGGATAATCCTGCTTTCGTCATTTCCAACCCGAAGCGTCACGCCAGTATAAAGTAAGCGTGAGCCATAACTGTCATCGGCAAGGTTGACGGTGAAGGGTTCAATGCGCATAAAAATGGGCGGCTCGCGCTCCATTGATTGCTGCTCTTCTGCGACTTGCGCATCGCCATCGCGCTGATCCATTACCATATAAATAGCTGCCGCTGCGCCTGCTGAGGACAGCAGTACCAGGATAACCATTATCCAAAGCAGTTTCTTTGACCCGCCGCTTTTCTCTGCCATTTGTGATTCCTGTGAACTCCATGCGTATCACTAGCCGTGTATTATGCCAAAAGCGCATGCTGGTGATGAAATGAACAGGCTCGATTGGCAAGCCTATCTTTTGGTTTAGTTATCTGGTCTGTGGGGAACCAGAATATTCATGCAGTGTCAGCCGGCAACGGCTAAGCGTAAAGGTCGACACGCCCATCTATGACCAGTGGACTACTTTCAGCCCCTAAGGCAGATTTTTCCTCAGAGCCATCACCGCCACTGTCATCACCCATTCCACTGCCCCGGTTTCCACCGGACTGGGCAAATGCCTGAGCATTAGGATCTCGCTGCTCGCCTACCGATGTCTCGCCTAGCGAGATACCCTGCTCGGCCAATGCTTCCCTCAACTGAGGAATCGCCTGCTCAAGAACTTGGCGTACCTGGGCATGGGCAGATAAAAAATGTGCCTGAGCTCCCTGTTCGCCAAATTTCAATGAGATAGACAGCGGACCTAACTCTGCTGGGTTCAACTGCATTTGGACATGCTGCTCACCCCCACGTTGAGAAATCTGCACCAGCTGTTGGCCTAGTTGTTGTGGCCAAGCCGGGCTTGTTAAGGGCGTTGGTAAAGCGGTGGGAGTCGGCGTGACGCTGGGAGCAAAACCCTGGACCGTTTGCGCCGAAGCAAGTGGATTGCTGCCGTTAGTTAAGGAGAAGCCAGTAAGTAAGTGCTCACCAAGCTGGCCTCCTTTGGGCGCGCCTTCCACCGTCATTAAAGCACCCATCAAGGCGTCACTGCTGATCTGTGAGAGGGCAGCACTGGTATTGATCTGCGCAAAGAAATTATCTGGCTGCGCTCCTGAAGCGGCCTGGATTCCAATAGAGGGCGAGCGCGTGCTGAACAAGCGTGCATTGTCAGCAGGTAACGAGTGAGCAGGTAGTTGCTGGCTGACGACGACATTTAGCGTAGAGACAAGCTGCGCCGCTTCCGTCTGATTAATGTTTAGGTGCTGGGTAATGGCTTCTAGCACTGCTGGGTCGATTACTGCTGGATCGAGTGATGAGTCAGGCTGAGCCAGTGGTATGTCTTCGGAGAAAGATGCCATTAAATTTAGCCGAGCAGCAATTTCATCTAAGCGCGTTGAGGCCTGTGCGTTATCAAGCGTTAGCGAATCCAGCGGGGTCTCCGAATTGGTTAATTGAAGCTGAGCCAATAGCTGCGATAGATCACCTTCACTGACATCTAGACTCAGTGACTCAAGGGCGGTGTGCAACTTCTCGGCATCAATTCCCAATGCTGCTGACAAAAGGCCACTAAGTTCATCGAGCTGTGTGTGTTGTGATGGTGTCTTTAACGAGCCAGGCCCACTAATCTCAGATGTCGGCAAACGTTGTGCCGCAGAAGCTTGTGAAAGCGCCTTCTGGAAAAAACCGTTAGGTGAGTCTTGCCGGCCGAAAGCGCCATGAGGCTGAGTCTGAGGCGAACTTTGGCTGGCCGAAAGCAACTGGTGGATATTCATAGTCAGTTCCCTGGCACCGCTAATGCGGAGTGTCGTTATGCTGACGGGCCAAGCGGCTCGTCACCAAGTCATCGTTAGTTTTTTGTTCATGACGCTCGCTGCGGCGGTGCTCTTCTAACAGTCGACGCGACGCCAGTGTATCGTAGGAAGAGAGCTTGCGCTGCTCTTGTTGCCAGTTCTTTTGGCTCTGTTGAACGCTTGCCTGCTGCGCCGCTAATGCTTGGCGGGCACGGCTTAATGCGGCGTCCAGCGAGGCTAGAAATTGTTGGTAGTTATACATGGTGGCAGGGTCAATGCCATCGCGCATCGCTTTTTGTAAACGCTCGGCATACTCGGCTCGGTAGTTTAGCAGCGATTGTAGCTGCGCAGTGGTTTGTTGTTCTGATTGTCGCTCTTGCGCCAGCACTTTGCCCGCTTGATCGCGTGCGCCTCTGGCTAAGTCGGTTAGCATTTCGAGTTGTGATGTACTCATGTACGCCCTCCAACCAGTGTGTGCAGCGCTTGGCGAGAATCTGCAAGCGTTGCGCTTTCATTAATATTTTGTTGTAGGAAACGTTCCAGCGATGGGAAACGGTTCACCGCCTCGTCGAGCTGCGGATCATGACCAGGACTGTAGGCCCCGACGCTGATAAGGTCGCGATTGCGCTGGTAGCGCGAGAATAACTGTTTGAAAATACGCGCTTCTTGAAGTTGCTCAGGAGAAGTGATCGCGGTCATCGCCCGGCTGATAGAGGCCTCAATATCGATGGCAGGGTAATGTCCCGCTTCCGCTAACGTTCTCGACAAAACAATGTGACCATCCAGAATGGCACGAGCAGCATCCGCAATCGGATCCTGCTGATCATCGCCTTCAGTTAGAACGGTATAAAAGGCCGTTATCGAGCCACCGCCCCGCTCAGCGTTACCTGCGCGTTCTACTAGGCCGGGTAATTTGGCAAACACTGACGGCGGGTACCCTTTGGTGGCAGGCGGTTCACCTATCGCCAGGGCAATTTCCCGTTGCGCCATGGCGTAGCGGGTGAGCGAATCCATTATCAATAGGACATTGCGGCCCTCATCGCGAAAGCCTTCGGCGAGACGGGTTGCATAAGCAGCGCCCTGTAAGCGTTGAAGAGGGGACGTATCGGCGGGAGCCGCCACCACGACGGCACGCCGCCGGCCCTCTGGGCCTAAAATATTGTCGATAAAGTCCTGTACTTCACGCCCCCGCTCACCGATTAAGCCAACCACAATGACATCGGCCTTGGTGTAGCGTGCCATCATACCCAGCAGTACCGATTTACCCACGCCAGAACCTGCAAATAGCCCCATTCGTTGCCCCCGCCCGACGCTTAAAAGTGCGTTAATAGCGCGGATGCCAACATCGATTTGCGCCTCAATCGGGGCGCGCGAAAGGGGGTTAAGAGAGGGGGTGCTGAGGGTTGCGCGCGGTGTTTCTTCAATGTTCTCGCGATTATCAAGCGCATTGCCATTGCCATCCAGTACGCGACCTAGCAAATCCTCACCAATGGGGAATCGACGCGCGCTGTTGCTACCACCTTCATCCAGCGGTGAAACACGTGCACCCGGCATTAGCCCGGCGACTTCTTCCAATGGCATTAAAAACAGCTTATCACCGGCAAAGCCGACGACTTCGGCTTCGGCGTGCTTATCGCTATCGGCTAGTCTGCCGTCACTGCCCGGCAGCTCAATACGGCATGCGCTACCGACCGCCACCCGTAACCCAACCACCTCGATCACCATCCCCGTGGCACGAATAACGCGACCGCTATTGCGGTAACGCGGCAAATGGCTAACGCGCTGTTGCGTGCGTCGCAGAGCCTTATTCCAGCGATGTCGATGGGGACAGGTGGTATCTGCCATAACGTATCCGCCTAGGATGAAGTGACGTTAGTAGGTGGTGGTGAATTGAGGCCGCGCTTACGTGATTGGGCCTGAATAGCCTGCCAGCGGCTTTCGAATGTCGCGTCTATTTCTCCTTGAGCACTGGTAACACGGCAGCCGCCCCGGGCCAGTTGATCATCGGGTTGGAGTTTCCAGTTAGCGGCCCTGAGCTCATTGCCTAAATGCTCTTCTACCAAAGTATGGTCATTAGGATTGAGCCATAGGCGCTGTTGACCTACCAAGGGTGGCTCCGTGTGTAGAAGCTCGCGCACGATCTCGAGTATTTGCTCAGGGGTTTCCTGTAGCGCATTGCTGGCCAGCTGTTTACCTGTTGCCAGGGCTAGCTCAACGAGGTCGTGGGCAATGGTTTCATCAATACGCTCTAGTGCATCAGAGAACTGTTTTGCCAAACTTTTCAATGGAGTAACGGTTGATCGTATTTCTTCTTGCAGGGCTGCTTGGGTTTGCTCGGCGGCCTCTGCTAAGCCTTTTTCCATTCCCTCTTCATACCCCCGCTGAAAGCCCGCTTTATAGCCTTCTTCTTCAGCTTGCTGACGAATGCGGTCATGGAGTTCCTGACGCTCTTGCTCCTCACGTTGGTGCGCCAGTTCGGCTGCTTTTTCTGCCGCTTGCACTTTGCGCTGATGAGCCGTTGGCACATTGTGCTCGTGGGTTTGCTCGCTGGACTTGGTCGCTAGCTCTTCCATTTGCCAGCGGCGCCAATCGCCATGGCGGTCAAATTTGGGCGATTGAGTACTAGACATACTCATCATCTCCTCCGGCCAGAACGATTTCACCTGAATCAGCTAAACGTCGGACAACCTGCAAAATAGCTTTCTGTTCGGTTTCGACTTGAGAAACGCGGATAGGACCCCGAGCTTCCATATCTTCACGAACCAGATCGGCGGCGCGCTGTGACATGTTACGCAGGAATTTGTCAACCAAGGCGTCCTGCGCGCCTTTAAGTGCTACCACCAGCGAGTTGGTATCCACTTCTTGTAGTACCATTTGAATGGCGCGGTTATCGAGATCAAGCAGATTCTCGAACAAGAACATTTCGTCGATAATTTTTTGCGCCAAATCTTCGCTGTGCGCACGCACGGTCTCGATAGCGGTCTCTTCCTGGGAAGAGTTCATTAGGTTGAGGATCTCAGCAGCCGTTCTTACGCCGCCCATTTTGCTGCGCTTGAGATTTTGGCCGTCGAGCATGCTGGTCAGTACTTCGGTCAGCTCTTGTAAGGCGGCGGGCTGAACACCGCTGAAGGTAGCAATACGAAGCACGACATCGTTACGCAGCTTTTCTTCGAATAGCTCAAGAATATCGGATGCTTGATGGCGATCCAGATGAACCAAAATGGTAGCTATAATTTGCGGATGTTCGTCCCGGATAAGCTCAGACACCATCGACGCTTCCATAAGATTGAGAGCATCGATTCCCGAATTATTGCCCGTCGTCTCGAGAATGTCTTCAATCAGGCTGGTTGCACGTTCGCTGCCCAACGCTTTCGTCAACACCGAGCGGATATGGTCGCTGGAGTTAAGGTTCAGTGCTACGAACTCTTCCGTCTCTTTATGGAATGCTTCGAGCACGGCCTTCATGTCGTCATGGGAGACTTGGTTCAGTTTGGCCATTTCCATACTAATTTCTTGCACTTCCGCGGCGCTAAGGTATTTAAATATCTCGGCGGCGCTGTCTTCATCGAGCGCAAGCAATAAGATGGCGCTCTTGCGGGCGCCACTCATTTCAGCAATTGAACTACTCATTAGCATTCATCCAGCTACGAATGATCATCGCGACCATGCGGGGGTCTTCTTGAGCCATTTCACGCAGGTCGTTGAGGTTATGCTCATAAAGTGAGGTTTTACGCCGCCGCTTCGGCTTGGCGTAGGTCTCATCGTTATCGTCAGAAGACGTTTCGCCCTCTTCGTAATCATCGTCGCTACCTACGCTCGTGGCTAATGTGCCGCCAGGAAACGCAGTGGCCATGACCGGTGGTTGGGTATAGCGCTTTATTAAGGGACGTAATATCAGCAGGTAAAGTAGCAAGATGGCCAGCGCAACCAGCAGATAGCGGCCCAGGCTGGCGGCCATCGAAAGGGTGCTTGGTTGTTGCCACCATTCCACATCTGGGGTTTCATCTTCACTGCGCGCGAATGGCGAATTAACGACTTCGACTTCATCGCCACGCAGCTGTGAAAACCCCATCGCTTGGCGCACCAAGCGCTCAATCTGGGCAACTTCAATCTCGGTTAGGGCGACATCAACCCATTCACCTTCGTCATTCATCTCTGTGCGGTAGTTGACTACCACCGCCGCTGATAACCGCTCTATTTGGCCCAGCCGATGTTGTACATGCTCGATGCTGCGATCGACTTCATAGTTAATAACATCGTCTTGGCGCAAATTGCGTAATGCTTCAGGCGCGACATTATCTTGTTGCTCTTCGCCACCTTCGTCTCCCTCTTGGTCACCTTCTGGCTGGTTGATCGGGGAGGGCAGGGTGCCTGGCGGGGTATTGCTTAGCGCACCAGGAATGCCTGTGGCCAATGGGTCTTCACCATCAAAGGCAAGGCTGAGCTGACGGCTACGCACGGCTGCCTCGTTGGGCGGCTGGTTCGGGCCGTATCGTTCTGACGTTTGCTCGCGCCGTGAAAAATCGATTTGTGCAGCCACTTGGGCGCGTACGTTATCGCGACCTAAGATGGGCGTTAAAATATTTTCAATACGCTGCTGATAAGAGCGCTCTACCTCGACAATGTACTCTAGCTGCGATCCATCCAGGTCGTTGCCGCTACTCGTTTCAGCAGACAGCAATCGCCCATCCTGGTTGACCACGGTGACGTCTTCAGCGGCAAGGTCTGGGACGCTACCTGAAACCATGTGCACGATAGCGCTAACTTGCCCTTCGCCAAGTACTCGGCCGGGTAAAAGGGTGAGCACGACAGACGCCTTAGCGGGCTCACGATCGCGAATAAAGACCGACGGTTTAGCCATCGAGAGGTGGACACGAACGCCTTCTACCGGACCCAGTGACTCAATCGAACGTGCGAGTTCGCCCTCTAGGCCGCGTTGGTAATTAATTTGCTCGGCAAATTGGCTGATGCCAAACGCCTGGCTATCCATTAATTCCAGGCCCAAATTGCCGCCACGCGGCAAACCCTGCTCGGCGAGTTGTAGCCGCAAGGTGTGAACCTGGTCGCTTGGCACCATCAGTGCTTGGCCGCTTTCACTGAACTGATAGGCAATGCCGCGCGTATCCAGCTCATTGATGATACTACCACCATCGGTTTCGCTAAGATTGCTGTAAAGCACGCGGTACTCTGGGCTGCTTGCCCACATGAAGAGTGCCGCCACAATAGCAATAGACGCAGCACCGGCGATGAGCAGTGCGACCAGCGGGTTACCGCGCAATTGCTTAAGCGCTCGCCCGAAGGCCGAGTCGCTGCCAGCATCGCGTGCGGTATTTCCATTGGCGGTGGTGCCGCTACGGGGAGCGGCTTGATTCGTACTGTTTTGACGGCCTGCCGTTGCACCGGTTTCGCTCATGCTTCCCTCCAAAGGGGCAGGCAAAACTGGTGTCGGCCCAGGCGCATCACCAAAGAAGGCATAGGCTATATCCGTCAATCGCGGTTATCCGCCAAAAAGGTGAGGCGGAATTGTGATGGACGCCATTATCCGGTGGCCTGTCCAGCCTAAAGGAACGATAAGCTTCGCTTTTTATGCGTATTTGTCCGTATGAGATAACTAGCTTCAGTGTTAGGCTTTTTGCATTAGGTTTTTTGCGAATCGAGGTATGCGTATGAGCACTCCCGCAATACAGGCTGCCCTTCAGCAGATGCAGGGCTTGGCAACCCAGGCGGCGTCCACGCAGCCGCTTAATGGCGCTCAGGCTTCTACAGCGGTTGGTCATGGCGGGTTTGGGGGCGAGCTTCAAGCTTCTATTCAGCGCATTAATCGACTTCAGCAGGCAGCTAACAGTCAAGCCATGGCTTTTCAGGCGGGTGACCCAAATTTGCAGCTAAACGATGTGATGGTCGATATGCAAAAATCCAGTGTTGCTTTTCAAATGGGGCTTCAGGTTCGCAACAGGTTAGTCTCTGCATATCGTGATGTGATGAACATGCAAGTATAGCGATTTCGCTGATTATAAATGCTTGTCTGTGTAAATCCTTAGGCTTCAAGTGAGATTAACTGTCCTTGCATTTCTTCTAGTCTCTCTGCGATTTTTAGCACTTCTTCAGCGGGTATTTGACGGATTACGTCTCCAGATTCCCGGTCAATGACTCGGGTAATAACACGCGATGAATTTTCGCTTAGTTCGAACTCCAGGCCTCGTGGGCGCATTGTCTCATTGATACGCTGGATAGGTTCGACGAGTTCCCCTGTCTTTATCTCTCGTTCGTCATTGCCGTTATTCTTAAGCTGGATATTGGTCGGCGCTAGTTGGGCCAACGTGCTCTCTAGTCGCTGTCTTGGGTTTAAATTGCTGAACGGCGAGGTTAGCGGTGTCGTTGCTTCAGTGGGTAATGAACTCATGGGTACATTCCTCTTGAAAGTCAGCTCTGATAGCCAGTTGATAGTGCAACAATGAAAAGTAGCGGCTCTAGCTTGGTTTTTTGGGTGTCGCTATTCCTTTTGTCGGCACGGCACAGAAAAACTTTATGTTGTGCTAAGGCGGATGGGCGCTGAGCGCGTCGACGCTATGTTTTTTTACTCTTTGCTTACTATAGCCCACTTAATAGGCGTAGGAATGGTGGCTTTTTGTGCATACGCCGCCTAATTAGCATCTGATATGCTTCTTCGCCTTGCGGGAACCAATTAACGCATAAAAGTGAGCGAGGCAAGCATGGTAATCCAGCAGGATGAGTTTGAAACAATAGCAAACACAACAGTGATCGAGTCTCTGCTGAACACGCTCATTGAAACGGGTGGCGTAACACTATGCCTTGCTAGTGCGGATGCACGTCCAGAGCCCATTGTCTTAATGGAGCAGCATCTGAAACAAACCTTGGTGATGGATCTCTCCTCGGTTGATTATCTACTACACCACTTGCAGGGAGGTACTGCTTTCTATTTGCGTGGCCAAGCGCAAGGCAAGGTAGTTAAAACTCCCTTTTTGCACTTGACGGAAACGCGTCATGCGGGGGGGCGTTTTTTATGTTGCAGTGATTACCCTGCAACGTTGGATGTGCTTCAGCGTCGTGACTCCTTTCGTGCCGAGCTGCGAATGGGGATGGTGGTGACAGCTGTTTTGGGAAGCGGCGAGGCCCAAGCGGCGGGTGAATTAAAAGATCTTTCTCAGGATGGCTGCCAGCTCGAGTTACCCTTGGCGGCTAGCGGGCTGTTGGCAGAATCGTCTAGTCCCCTCAAGTTGGCGTTTACTTTTCCTGATGGCACTTATTTTGAGGTGCTTGGCTGTGCCCGCCACCAGCAGGCCGATGCAGAACGACACCTGCTGCGCGTTGGCTTTAACTTCGTTGAGTGCAGTGCGGAGCAAGAGCGGCAGATTTGGTATTTTGTCTGTGAAATTGAGCGTGAAGCCGCGCGCTATAAAAAAGAACAGCCGGGCGATCGTCAACCTTCACCACTGTTCACAATGCCAAGCAAGCGCACGGGTGCCGAGGAGCTGCTGGGTCGCCGGGATATTCAGCGCTACGCCACCCCGATGGCGCGTCGTTTGGTGAAAGTGGCGGCCTATTTAGACACACAGCTCCTTGCATTGCAGCAAGGCAGTGATATCAATGGGCGTCAACTCTCGCGTTATGCTGATCGTATTTTGGAGCTTCACGAAGAGGATCGTGAAGCCTTGCTGTTCGCCTCTCGGTGCTTGTTTCCAGAACCTTTGGTGGTACGCCATGGTATTGCGGTAGCTATTCATTTGCTGGATTTTGTGGGTGGCAGCATGCCGCGGGATTTGCGCAAAGCGATTGTCGCCAGCGGACTTATTCATGATTTGGGCAAAGCGCTGGTTCCCCAAGTGCTGTTCAAGGCCCCGCATTTCGAAGCGAGTCACCGAGAGGCCATTAGCGAACATGTGCAATTGTTGTTGGATCGCTTAAATAACTGCCAATGGTTGGCCCCAGCTATTGTCCAGGCGGTGATTGGTGGCATTAACGAGCGCATGGATGGTAGCGGTTATCCTGATGGCCTGAGTGGTAATGATCTTAACGAGTTAGCGAAAGCCAGCGCTGTGGTCGATGTGGTAGAAGCAATGCGGCGCGACCGGGCCGATCGGCCTGCCAAAACGGCTCAGCAAATTTATCGCCATTTATTACACCACCCCCATCAATTTGATATGCGTTGGATCAAGCGCTACATCGAACACTTCAAGGGCCTGCCTGTAGGGTCATTGGCACTTTTTTCCAGCCAGCAGCAGGGCTGGATCTTACGCATCGATGCAAAAGGCAACCCCACCGAGGTCTTGCTTGCGCCACAAGCTGAGCCTCCCATGCGGGATAATGTAGGCACGGTGGTGAGAGACGGCATTGTTGAGCGGCTCGGGCGATCCGTAGGTGAGGTGGCGGTTTCTACCTGAAAGAAAAGTTCATAGGGAATGATAGGCAGTTAATACTACGTACAGCGTTAGGCAAAAAAAGCCGCGTTAGACGTTAAAGTCGCTAAGGCTTGCGCCGATAGATAACAGTAGCAGCGTGTAGTTTGCTGTTTTTATAATTTTTAATTTTTCGTGGTTTCCCGCTTTAAGCGAACACAAAACCACGTACAGGAGTTCCGCTTATGACTTACTCTCGCGGTGGCGCCGCTTATGGGCGTGGAGCTAACGCTTATGCGCGTGTCGGCGTAGAAAGCGGAGTGATGTCGGCAGACCCGCATCAGCTAATTGTGATGCTATTTGATGGTGCTAAAGCCGCTATTCGTGCTGCACGTATTCACATGCAGGCTGGTAATACGGCTGAGAAAGGTAAGTCGATCTCAAAAGCGCTGGATATCGTTAACAACGGTCTCGCCGCCGCGCTCGATCAGGAGAAGGGTGGAGAAATTGCCGAGCGCTTAGCCTCCTTATATGACTACATTGCTCGGCTGCTCTTGACGGCTAATCTGCGTAACGATGAAGAGAGCTTGAATCAGGCTGAACGTTTGCTTGATGATATTGGCTCAGCGTGGCGTGATATCGGCCAGCGGCAGAGCGCGTGAGGCAATAATGTCAGCTTTTACAACCGCTCGTGATCAAAATGCTCAACAGTCACTACTCGCTAGCTATGAAGCGCTACTGAGCAGCGTTGAACATATGCATGAACTTGCCAATGCTGAGAAGTGGGCAGACCTCATTGAGCAACGCACCAACTATGTTGTGTTAGTAGAGCAATTGCGTGAGCTGGACGCAACGGTGTTGCTTGACGCTGCCGCTCAACAGCGTAAAGCAGAACTACTTGAAAGCATACTTGAGCATGACGTTGATATTCGGCGTCGTTTGGTCGCTCGCCGAGACGAGTTGGGTAAGCTGATTGGGGTGTCTCAACGACAGCGCGACCTTCATCGTGCTTATGCGCCCCAGCAGGGCGTGCCGTCTCCCTATTTAGCAGACGATGCTGATACCAAGAGGTCGTCGTGAGCGGCATTAATCCCCTCATTGATACGCTCTTGCATCAAGTATTAGGGCGACAGGGAGAAGTATCGCTGCAGCGGGCACTGGATCCGCCAGTGAAGCCAATACCGCCTGGCGAAGGGCCTCGCGCTGTGATGCGTGATGCTAATTTAGATGGTCGAGCACCGGCTTCCCCGCTAAATGATTTAAAACGTTTACCCCATCCGCTTGGTGGTGATAGAGCGCTCCCGGGCGGAGAGCCACTGCCTTCTTCGCCTGGATCCACCCAGACCCACTTTAGCCCCGCTGCCCGGACTATTGCTGATGTTTTATTGCGTTTTCCAGCGCCTCCCTCCGTCATGCGCCCCGAGGCGCCTCTTGTCGCCGGTCATGAAACGCCTGGGGCTAGTACAGTAGCGGCGCGTTTAGAAGCCAGTGTCCGAGATAGTGGGCTGTTTTATGAATCGCATTTAAAGCGTTGGTTTCAGGGCGAGGGTAATCGCCAACAATTGCTCAATGAGCCACAAATGCAGGCTGGGCCACGACCTTTAGCACCTTTGTTGCCCACGGGGCCGGGTGTTTCGCAAGCACTGACGGGATTGTCGCCACTGGCGACACCCAATGCCGCTGGGCAAGGGCTCGCGCTCTTACCTAATGGGCCGTTTGTGCCCATCACTCATGGACATAGTTCGGCGCCGGGGCAAGGCTTACTCCCTGGCCAGGGTGTCGTCGCCGTCACGCCGCCGCCGGCTTCAACCCCTGGGTCCGTTTCAACGCCTTCTGCCACTATGAACGGGGTAACGTCTGAGAGTGGCCAAGCAAGAGCTGACTTGAGTCATGCAAGGGAAGTGACCGAGCTGATGGCTCAGCGCTCGACGCGAGAGGTAGTGCATGAAAGTCTTCAGAGTCTAGTCCGCCAGCAACTTGAAATGCTGGTGATGCCGACTATTCGCTGGGAAGGTGATGTATGGGCAGGCATTTTTATGGCTTTGGTGATCAATGTGCCAGCGCGTGAAGAGGGGCAGGAGAGTAGTCAGAAAGAGGGTGAGCCCAAGGACGGTTGGCGCTCTGATATGCAGTTAGACGTTCCTAATTTGGGGGCGTTCAATGCTTCGCTGTGGCTCTATCGAAGTGTGCTAAGCATCGATTTCACCACTGAAAACACAGCGGCGTATCAACGAATCGATGCGGGGTTGCCGGCCTTGGAAAAGCGACTGGAAGCTTTAGATCTTCAAAAAGTGCAGCTTCGTGCACGCTATGTCGAAGCGGAGGCAGCCCATGACCACGCCGGGTGAGCGTCGTCGCCAAGCCGTGGCACTGGCTTATCAAGAAAATGATCGCGCCCCTCGCGTTGTGGCAAAGGGCTATGGTGATTTAGCCGAGCGCATTATGGCAGAAGCTCAGCGGCAGGGTATTTATGTGCACGATGCGCCCGAACTAGTGGCGCTATTAATGCAGCTAGATTTGGACGCAGAAATCCCTGCAGGACTCTACCAAATTGTCGCAGAACTTTTGGTATGGGTGTTCGAATTGTCGGAAGGCGGGCTAAGTCATCGTGACATGCCTTAGTAGCCAATCACAGACGTTGTATGCAACCATGAGGATAGGTAATAAAAAGTCATTAATGGCGCCAGTATAATGGTCACAATATCGCGCCTGAGTCGTTTAATGGGACATCATGAGTCAAACCAACTTTCTCGATGAAATTCAGGAAATAAATTTAGCGTATTTACTTCTGGCGCAGCGCTTGCTTGATGAAGATCGCGAGGCCGCTATGTTTCGCTTGAAAATAAATAGTGATGTTGCCGAGCTTCTTGTCTCCCTCAATGCTCGTCAACTCACCAAGTTGGCACGTACTAGCCAACTGCTGTGCCGGTTTAGTCAAACGAGCGCTGAGCGGCTGCGCCAGCTCACTGAGAATCCACGTGATCAGGGGTTGGCAGGGCTTCATGCTTCGCTACTGCTGGCGAGCGAATCTTTTGAGTCCATGCCCTCAGGAGAAGAGAAGTGAGCCAGAAAAGCTTGGTCGATGAAATGCACCAAGTGCAGTTGGCGATTGAGCTAATTGAACTTGGGGCGCGCTTGCAGGTGCTGGAGACAGAAACGGAATTAAGCCGCACGCGTTTGATCAAGCTATACAAGGAAGTGCGGGGCATGTCGCCGCCTAAAGGCATGCTACCTTTTTCCACTGACTGGTTTATAACGTGGCTACCTAACGTTCACTCATCACTGTTTTTCAATATTTATCTAAGCCTAAAAGAGGCGGCAGGCTGCGAGCGAATTGATGCCTTTGTTAAAGCGTACCGACTTTATGATGAGCAAATGTCATTGGAAAAGGTGGAGCCGGTACTGGGGTTGACGCGCGCCTGGACGCTAGTACGGTTTTTTGAAAGTGACCTGCTGCAGCTCAATCAGTGTACGCGCTGTACAGGGCAGTTCGTGGCTCATGCGCATAGCCCTGCTCAGTACTATGTGTGCGGTATCTGCCAACCTCCTTCCAGGGCAGGTAAAACACGCAAGTCGCAGCAGGAGAATAGTGAAAAAATGTAACAACACCAGCTGCCTCGCGCCAATGAACGGTGTTTGAGGTATAAGACATAATGCTGATCGCTTGGTAGCAATAAAAGGCCAGCTTATTGACGTAGATAGCTGTAAAAGACGGTGATACTTTTTCATTAAACGGCAGCTTAGCCCTAGTATGATGAGGCTAGATTGTGCTTGGGATGGAACATCGCTTAAACATCAGAACAGGTGGCTAAGTTTTGGTTCCCTTACTTAATATTGAATACCGCAAGGACCTTGCTTGTGCTGATACCTCTAGGCTATGTGATCGTATTGCTTTCTGTGTTTGGTGGCTATGTGTTGGCAGGCGGCAAGTTAGGCCCTCTCTATCAACCACTAGAGCTATTGATTATCGGGGGGGCAGGTGTTGGCGCATTCATTGCTGCCAATAACGGCAAGGCGATTAAAGCGACGTTTAAAATCTTGCCCAGGCTCAAACGGGCGAAAAAATATAATAAAGCGTTGTATATGGAGCTAATGGCGCTGCAGTACAAGCTGCTGACCAAAATCCGTCGTGAGGGCATGCTAGGTATTGAGCGTGATATTGATAATCCTCAGGAGAGCCCGCTTTTCCAGGAACATCCTACGGTGCTGTCAGATCCCCATATCATGAATTTTTTAACGGATTACCTGCGTTTAATGGTCAGTGGTGGTATGGAGCCGATGGAAATTGATGAGCTGATGCTGCATGAGATTGAGGTCTTTGAGCAAGAGGCGCATATACCTATTGACGCCATCGCCAAAGTAGGCGATGCCATGCCCGCCTTTGGTATTGTCGCGGCGGTCATGGGGGTCGTAAAAACGCTTACCTATGCAGATGCTACACCGGCCCAGATGGGCATCATGATTGGGCAAGCATTGGTGGGTACTTTTTTAGGTATCTTGCTGGGCTACGGGTTCATCAGTCCGCTGGCAAGTTATATCGACCGTCAAGCGAAAGAAGCAGAAAAAATGTTGCAGTGTATCCGTATCACGCTGCTCGCCAGCCTGCACGGTTATGCACCTCAGTTAGCAGTAGAATTTGGTCGCAAAGCGCTATTTGCTGCTGAGCGTCCGAGTTTTGTAGAGCTCGAGGAATATGTTAGAGATGCAAAAAAGGCCGGTAGCGCATGAGCAAGGGTGGTGACAAGCGTCCTATCGTTATTCGGCGCAAAAAAGTCGTTCACGCCCACCATGGTGGAGCTTGGAAAATTGCTCTAGCGGATTTCATGACCGCTTTGATGGCTTTTTTTTTAGTGCTCTGGCTATTAAGTGTTTCCAGTGAAGAGACACGCAGAGGTGTTGCTGAGTACTTCAGCACACCCCTCGTCACCGCTATGACGGGTGGGGATCGCTCTGGTAGTACGAGTGTCATTCCTGGCGGTGGCCCTGATCCGACCCATAGTGACGGGGAACGAGCGCGTATTGACACGTTGCAGCGCACTCGCCCCAGCGCTGAAGACCGACGCAGGTTAATAAACGTACAAGAACGCATTGAGCGAGCGATTGAGCGCGATCCCGAGCTTCGCCAGCTGCGCAATCAGATGCGCTTTGATTTGACCCGTGAGGGGTTACGTATACAGCTACTCGATACTGACCAGCGGCCCATGTTTGAGTTGGGTAGCGACCAAGTAGTGCCGTACATGCGCAGCCTGTTACGTACCATCGCGCCACTGCTTAACGAGCTACCAAATGAACTAAGTATCAGTGGCCACACTGACAGCGTGCCCTATGCGGGAGGCTATCGCGGCTATAGCAACTGGGAACTTTCCAACGACCGAGCTAATGCGTCGCGTCGTGAGCTTATTGCAGGTGGGTTTGATCCAGATCAGTTACTCCGTGTATCGGGCTTTGCAGACCGGGTACTGTTGCCGGAGACTGAACCAACAGACCCTATTAATCGCCGTATAGAGTTGGTGGTGTTGCTGCCCGAAATAGCGGAAGCGATCCTTAATCCAACTGTTATGAGCTCGGAGGCTTCATTGCCAGACGCTTCAATCGAGGCGTTAAGAGAATTACCACAACAAGACGAGCCTCAGTCGCAAGCACCAGAGTGACCTGAGCCTGTCATAGCCTTTCATAAAAAAGCGACGTTAAGGGTGGAGCGGTGAATGGATATAGCGGATTTTTTTGACACCTTTTTTGAAGAGGCAGAAGAGCTGTTATCCGATATGGAACAGCACTTGTTGGAGCTGGATGTAGATGATCCGGACAGCGAGCAGCTCAATGCTATTTTCCGTGCCGCCCACTCGATCAAAGGGGGCGCAGGAACCTTTGGTTTTGTCGTGTTGCAGAAAACCACGCATATTTTGGAAAACCTTCTTGATTACGCACGTAAGGGTGAGCTGACGCTGCGCGCCGACCTCGTGGATACCTTTTTAGAGGCTAAAGACATCATGCATGAGCAACTCGATGCCTACCGCAGTGAAGAGGAGCCAAACCAGGAGGCATTTGAACGCATTTGCCAAACGCTGCAACAAATTGCCTTGGATGAAATCGGTGAACAGTTGGATGGGCCGCCCCCCGCCGCTGCACCCAAAGCCTCGCCTGCCACTATCGAAAGCAACGTAGAAGCAAACAATAGCGAAGAGCCGGACGCAGGCGGTCATCTGTTAGTTGCGCTGCTTAATGTTGAGGATAAAGACCGCATTTTACTGGTTGAGGAGCTAGAGCAGCTAGGTGAAGTGCTCTCCCAATCGGGTGACGCGAAGCGCTATGAAGTCGTTCTTAAAAGCAGTGACAGCGCTGACGATATTGAAGCCGTCATGTGTTTTATTATCGAGCCGGAGCAGATAGCCATAACGGCCGTCGAGGGGAAGGTGGCTGAATCGGTTACTACTCCCCCAGCAGTGTCGGCCCCCGCTGCGCCAGCGCCCAAGGCACCTGCACCACCCGCAGCCCCTAAAGGGCAGTCAGCGGCATCCGCCGCTAAAGAGAAACCTAAAAAAGCCGCTGCTGAATCGTCGTCCATACGGGTCTCCGTGGATAAAGTCGATCAAATTATCAATTTGGTGGGTGAGCTGATTATCACCCAGTCGATGCTTGATCAGACGGTGAGCGATTTAGAAGACCAGTCCGTGGGTAACAGCTCATTGCAAAATGGCATGAGCCTTTTACAGCGCAACGCGCGTGACCTCCAAGAGGCGGTCATGTCGATCCGTATGATTCCCATGGAGTTTGTCTTCAGTCGCTTCCCTCGCGTGGTCCGCGACACCGCTGGCAAATTGGGTAAAGAGATTGAACTGGTTACCGAAGGCAAGTCGACCGAGCTGGATAAAAGTCTGGTGGAAAGGATCACCGATCCGTTAACCCATCTAGTGCGCAATAGCCTTGATCACGGTGTTGAAATGCCGGATGTACGCGAAGCCATTGGCAAGCCGCGTATGGGTAAGTTAACGCTATCGGCGCGCCATCAGGGCGGTAATATCCTGATCGAAGTGCGTGACGATGGTGCAGGTATGGATCGTGATCGCTTGCTTGCGAAAGCGCGTGAAAATGGCCTTAACGTCTCCGAAACCATGTCGGACGAAGAGGTTTTCCAGCTTATTTTCGCCCCTGGCTTTTCCACTGCCAAAGAAGTCACCGACGTTTCCGGCCGAGGCGTGGGCATGGATGTCGTGAAGCGCAATATCCAAAGCATGGGCGGGCGCGTTGAAATCCAGTCGAAGCTAGGCGAAGGCACTAATACACGCATCGTGTTGCCGCTTACGCTGGCCATTTTGGACGGTATGTCGATTAAAGTGGGTGGCGAGACGTTCATTCTTCCGCTTTCCACTGTGCTGGAGTCGCTCCAGCCTTCTAAAGACGATATGTACGCGATGGCCGGGGATGATGTGGTCATTAAAGTGCGTGATGAATACCTGCCGGTGATCGCGATTCATGAAGTGCTTGATGTTGCCAGTGCGATTACTGACCCCACCAAAAGCATCGCCGTTATTGTCCAGGGCGAAGGTCGACGTTACGCCATGCTGGTGGACGAACTGATTGGCCAACAGCAAGTTGTGGTCAAGAACTTGGAAGACAATTACCGCAAAGTGCCAGGCATCTCGGCCGCTACTATTTTAGGGGATGGTAGCGTTGCGTTAATCCTCGATATTACCGGTTTACATCGCTTGAGCCGGTACAAGAAAGAAGCAGGCAAAAAAGTAGTGAACAATCAAAACCTATCATTTTTCAAGGAGGCTGAGCCGTCATGAGCCAAGCCAATAGTGGGGCGGTCTTAGCCGCAGAAGCCGAAAACCGCGAATTTCTGGTGTTTTCATTGGGCGAAGAAGAGTACGCCATCGATATTTTGAAAGTGCAGGAAATTCGTGGGTACGAAAATGTCACCCGCATTGCCAATGCGCCGGATTTCATCAAAGGGGTGACCAATCTGCGTGGCGTGATCGTGCCGATCGTCGACCTCCGTATTAAGTTTCACCTTGATAACGTCGAATACGGCGGCCAAACGGTGGTGATCGTGGTCAATGTCGCAGACCGCGTGGTCGGCATCGTGGTCGATGGCGTTTCTGATGTAATGACACTCACGCCTGACCAAATCAAGCCGGCCCCTGAGTTTGGTGTCACGCTCTCGTCTGATTTCCTAAGCGGCCTAGGCAGTCTAGATGACCGCATGTTGGTGCTGGTGGATATCGACAAGCTGCTAACCAGCGAAGAGATGGCGCTGGTAGACAGCACCAGTAGTCATTAGTAGTCAAAAGATATAGCAGTATAAATGGTATGACGTTGCAGTTTGGAGTGGCGAAGTAGCCGGACCAATCGTTTTTTACCATGCAGGAAATTAACGCTAGTTCGCACTAGGTGACGGATATTATTACAGTTACCGATAATATTGCGTTTCAGCCCTATATTTTGGCACTCAATGCCTTTGTGGAGGCTGCTCGTGCTGTCGAAGAAGTTAAAGGATTCGCTGTGATGGCGCAGGAAGTACGCACGCCAACTGTGGCGCCGTCGTTGCGCAAATGGATTAAGTGGTTCAACAGGCGGCGCGCAATGCTAATGAGCTTGAAAGTGAAGCGGCTCGTTTACATGAGGCAGTGGAGCGCTTCCGTGTCGCTGAACCATTAATTCGTCGCCTACTTCCTCTTTCCCCGCGTCTAGCCTGCCTGGGGTGGCGCGCTCGTCTTCAGCAATACCTAAGCCGCCAGTAAAGCAGTCTGAAGAGTGGGCATCGTTTTAATGTGCCTGGTAGGGCAGGCACGCTCTTTCTTAACAATAAACACTAAAAAAAGGTAGACCATGCGTAATAACCAGCCTGTCTCTCAGCGGGAAATTGAGCTGAAAGAGGACGACTTCTTAGTTTCGCGTACCGATACCAAAGGGCGCATTACCTATGCGAACCCCGCGTTTATCGCTATTAGTGGTTTTGAACAGGCAGAGCTGATAGGTGCGCCACATAACTTAATACGTCACCCCGATATGCCGCCAGCGGCCTTTGCCAATCTTTGGCAAACCGTTCAGGCAGGAGAAACGTGGCGCGGACTAGTTAAAAATCGCTGCAAAAATGGTGATCACTACTGGGTGGATGCCAGCGTGACGCCGATTATTGAAGATGAGCAATTAGTGGGGTTCACCTCGGTACGCGTCCAAGCCGCACGGAGCACCATTGAGCAGGCAGAGCGGGCGTATGCTGACATGCGCGAAGGACGTAATAAGCGGCTCTACCTGGAAAGGGGGCGTCTACGCCAGAAAGGCATACTGAAGCGTTTAGCCCGGGTGCGCCTTGATACCATCCGAGCAAAATTGGCAGGCATGATTATTGTCGCGGGTGTGCTACTGCTTGTGAGTGGTGGTTTAGGGCTTTATGGCTTAAGCGCTTCGGGCGAGCGTTTGGAACAGCTAAATAATGATGGACTGCGCGATGTGATTCGCCTGCAGCAAATCGATCAAACCATTGCTCAAACCCGTCAGGCAATGATAGAGCCAGAACGTATGGATCTTATCAATCAGCGTTTTGAGATGGGCGAGAGTATCGAAGAAAGCGCTAACGGTGTCGCTACCGTGTGGCAGGAATACTTCTTTCGCGACGTCAATAAAACCGAACTCGCCGGTGAGTTTGATCAACAGCTCCAGGCCTTTTTAGAAAATGGCATGGGCCAAGCCGCCAGTGTGTTGCAAGCGGAAGAGACCTATCAAGCCTTTACCGGTCTGGATGCCGTCATTAGCGTGATGACGAATGATGGGCGCGTCTTGTCAGGCATGGTAAATCAACTCATTGCTCAGAAGCAGCAGATGGCTGCGGTAATGGCCACCGATGCGCAGCAAGAGCAAACTACCATGGTTGGCGCGCAAGCCATTGTGCTTGGCGTCGGTTTACTGTTGCTCATTTTGATCGGTGTAATGACATTACGGGCGATTGTTCGTCCGTTAAAAAGTGCCACGCGCTTTACGTTGCAAATTGCTGGCGGAAATTTGGCCACAAAAGTGCCCCCGCCGCGGCGTGACGAAGTGGGACAATTAATGGACTCGCTCAATACGATGCGTAAGAGCCTCAGTAGCATTATCGCCGACGTAAAAGGCGGTATCGATGTGGTGACGCCTGCTGCTCAGGAGATAGCCAGCGGTAACGAAGAGCTATCCTCACGCACGGAACAGCAGGCCGCTTCCTTGCAGCAAACCGCGTCCAGCATGGAAGAAATGACCTCGACAGTGCGGCAAAACAGCGAAAACGCTCAAGAAGCCCGTCGCCTAGCCGATAACAATGCTATCCAGGTGACAAACACCGGCGACTTGATGGCGCAGTTGGTAGAGAACATGCAGCGGATTACACAAAGCTCGCAGCAAATGGCCGATATTATCAACGTCATCGATTCCATTGCGTTCCAGACCAATATCTTGGCACTGAATGCATCGGTAGAAGCAGCGCGAGCCGGTGAACATGGGCGTGGTTTCGCCGTTGTGGCTGAAGAAGTGCGCAATCTGGCCGGCCGTAGCGCAGGCGCGGCACAAGAAATTCGTGGCCTGATTGATGGTTCAAATCGCGAGGTTAACGCGGGCGCTAGTTTGGTGACTAAAGCTGAAGCGGCGATCAGCGAAGTGGCTGAAGCAGCACGCAGCGTGACTCAAATTATGCATGAGATTTCGGCCGCGTCAGAAGAGCAGAGTAATGGGATTACACAGGTCAACCAAGCGGTGGCGGAAATGGACCAAGCAACGCAACGTAATGCCTTACGCGTTCAAGAAACGGCTCGTGCAGCGGTCTCGTTAGAAAAGCAGGCGGGGCTGCTAGCACTATCGGTAGAAGCCTTTCGTTTAAATAGTACCGGCACCTCACGGGCGCCAGCGCTAACGGCGAACAAACCCTTTGCGCAGCAGCCCCGCGTACTGGCTGTTCAGCCATCTGGCGCGACGTCGCCTACCCCGCCCGTTAAACGGCAAACAGCCTCAGTAGAGGAGTGGGAAGCGTTTTGACCGAACAACGTGAACGGGCGATAGATGCTGGCCAGTGGGCATCCGGCAATCAGATTGAGCGCGATCTGGTGCTCACTGATGCGGACTTTACGCGTATTCGCGAACTGATTTATCAGCGCGCCGGTATCGTGTTGGCAGAGCATAAGCGGGAAATGGTCTATAGCCGCCTAGCAAAGCGGCTACGCCACCATGGCATGACGCGTTTTACCGATTATTTGGTGCGTTTGGAGCGTCAGCCAGAAGCGAAGGAGTGGGAGGCGTTTACCAACGCACTGACCACCAACCTCACGGCTTTTTTTCGTGAAGCGCACCATTTCCCCTTGCTGGCGGAACATATTAAGAATAAGCAAGAGCCGGTTACTATTTGGTGTTCGGCCTCCTCTACGGGTGAAGAGCCTTACTCACTGGCCATGACGCTATTAGAAACCCTAGGCGCTAAAGCGTCGCAAGCCAAAGTCATTGCCACCGATATCGACACCGATGCGTTGGCCAGGGCTCGCGCAGGCGTCTACCCCCTTGAGCAGGTGCGCAAGCTTGATGACGTGCGGGTAAAACGCTTTTTCCAGAAAGGAACCGGTAATCATGCGGGTTTCGCGCGGGTACGGCCCGAAGTGTCGGCCCTCGTCGAGTTTTTGCCGCTCAACCTGCTGGCGCCGCAATGGCCGATTAAGGGTGCTTTTGATGCGGTATTTTGCCGGAACATCATGATTTATTTTGATAAAGATACACAGTCAAAAATACTTAAGCGATTTGCACCGCTCATGAAGCCTGATGGGTTGCTGTTTGCCGGCCACTCTGAAAATTTTTCCTATATCAGTGACGCTTTCAAACTGCGTGGGCAGACCGTTTATACCCTAGCCAAAAAATGAACCATTGTCGTGTCTTTATGATCGCTTTAGGCGCTGTCGCTCCAGCGGTTGCAATCACACATCAGGCGTCTATAGCAAGAGGAGGCGTGCTTTGAGCGCAGCCAAGATCAAAGTACTTTGCGTCGATGATTCGGCGCTAATTCGCGATTTATTAACGGAAATCATTAATTCCCAGCCTGACATGGAAGTTGTGGCGGTAGCGCCGGATCCTATCGCTGCCCGGGATTTGATCAAGCAGCACAATCCTGATGTGTTAACCCTCGATGTAGAAATGCCGCGTATGGACGGCCTGGACTTTCTCGAACGCTTGATGCGTCTGCGGCCTATGCCGGTGCTTATGGTGTCGTCGCTAACCCAAAGCGGTTCGGAAATTACCCTGCGCGCGCTTGAGCTTGGTGCGCTTGATTTTGTCGCTAAGCCAAGCCTGGGTATTCGCAATGGCATGATGGAGTATGCCGACGAGATCGCCGAAAAATTGCGCGCCGCTGCACGTTCAAGGCCTCGTCAGGCGCGGCATAAAAATACCCCTCCCCCTGAAGCTTTGAAAGCCCCGCTCGTTTCAAGTGAAAAGCTGATTATTATTGGCGCCTCGACTGGTGGTACCGAAGCGATCCGCGCAGTGCTTGAGCCGTTGCCAGCGAACGCCCCCGCTATCTTGATTACTCAGCATATGCCCGGCGGTTTTACCCGCTCCTTTGCTGAGCGCTTAGATCGTCTGTGCCGGATTACCGTCAAGGAGGCGACCGATGGCGAGCGGATTCTACCGGGGCACGCCTATATTGCCCCAGGGGATCAGCACCTCAAATTAGCGCGCAGTGGCGCAAACTACGTCGCGCGGCTGGACAGCGGCCCGCCGGTCAACCGCCACCGGCCTTCGGTCGATGTGCTGTTCCATTCAGCCGCACAGCACGCAGGCAAAAACTCTGTTGGGGTGATTCTGACCGGCATGGGTAAAGATGGCGCGGCAGGCCTGCTTGAGATGCGCCAAGCGGGAGCCCCTACCATTGCTCAGAATGAACAATCCTGCGTGGTGTTTGGTATGCCCCGGGAGGCGATTGCGATGGGCGGTGCGGTGGAAGTGGTGGCGTTAGATGATGTCCCCACGCGGATGATGGCGCTGATCGCAGCCTCTGGTCGCGCGCAGCGTGTGTAGGGCCGTTTATAAAACTTAGCTTAAGAACTGAGTTTGGAATAAAAACTAGTTTTGGTTAATAGCTTAGCTTGGAAATTTTCAAAAAAACGTGGCATAAAAATTAATAAGCTCGCAAGGGATCTCCTAATGAATCGTTTACTGCGCAATTTGAGTATCCACGCCGCTGTGATCACAGCGCTCGTCTGCTTCGTCGCTCTAATTTTAGTGATTGCAGGCTTAGGTGTCGTGTCTGACCGCAATGCACAAAATAACTTATCGACGCTAAGCCGGATCAGCGATTCGCAGTTAAATGAGATTAACCGCGCCGACTCGCTGTTAAACCAGGCCATGTTGGCAATGGAAACGGCCTCAAACTATTTAATGGTCGGCCAGACCCAGCAGTCCAATGCCCAGGTCGATATCGCTGGCGATCGTATCGAGCGCGCCGAGCAACGATTTGAACTTTTTGCGAAGAGCCCATTTTCCCCGCAAGGCGAGGCACTGGCCAATGCGCTAATCGAAGATTTTAATACGGTAATAGGCCTGGTTAAGCAGCAGCATGAAACGTTCGAGTATATGGATTTAACCCGCTACAACAATTTGCGCGACGAATTGGTTGAGCCCTTAAGCAGCTTGGCGACTAGCATGACTGCGTTTGTCACCTACGGCTTTGACCGTGTGGATACTATCCGTACGGACGCGGCGGATCAGGGCAACTTGTTTATGATGATCAATGCGGGCGTAGTGATCTTTGCCCTGTTGATGACGTTGGTTATTTACCTCGGCTTACGTCGTACAGTAATTGCGCCACTCAGAGGTGCTGTGAAGCGCCTGGACGCTATCGCCGATGCGGATCTAACCGACCCGCTACCGGAGGCGGGTAAAAATGAAATTGGTCGTCTGTTTGGCGCAATGGCCACTATGCAGCAGAACCTGACCAATATCGTTGGCCGCGTGCGTGAAGGCAGTAACGAGATTCACCACGGTACGCGTGAAATCGCCAGCGGTAATGCGGATCTCTCTTCGCGCACTGAACAGCAGGCGGCGTCGATTCAAGAAACTGCCGCCAGCATGGAAGAGATGACGGCGACGGTAAAACAGAATGCCGACAACGCGCGCCAAGCCAGCACGCTGGCAGCTGATGCTTCAACCACTGCTGAGCATGGCGGAGACGTCGTGGCGCAAGTGGTTCAAACCATGCATGGCATCTCTACAAGCTCGAAAAAAGTCGCTGATATCACCAGCGTTATTGATTCAATTGCTTTTCAAACCAATATCCTGGCGCTGAACGCCTCGGTAGAAGCTGCCCGTGCGGGCGAGCAAGGCCGGGGATTTGCGGTCGTGGCGGGGGAAGTGCGTAACCTGGCCAGCCGCAGTGCGGATGCTGCCAAAGAGATCAAGACGCTAATTGATGCGTCGGTAACGCAAATCCAACAGGGTTCTACTCTGGTCGAGCAGGCGGGTACCACGATGTCGGATGTGGTTACCGCGGTACGCCGCGTGACCGATATCATGGATGAAATCTCGGCGGCCTCCCAGGAGCAGAGCGACGGTATCGAGCAGGTGAGTCAAGCCGTTGGCCAGATGGATCAAGTCACTCAACAAAACGCTGCGCTCGTGCAAGAGGCGTCTGCCGCTGCGGCTTCGCTGGAAGAGCAGGCCAATCGCTTAGAGCAGGCAGTCGACGTTTTCAAACTGCTGGGTACGCAAGCGGCCGCCCATCAGTCGCTACCGTCTGCGTCTTCTTCACCCGCGAATGCAATGCTGGCTGCCAGAACCGAACCGGCAGCGCGTCGGCCCGTGACGCAGCGTAGCGACCACGAAGAGTGGGAAGAATTTTAAGCAAGAGTTTTTAAGCAAGCATTTTAAACCCCTGACTGTACTTTCCAGTCGCCCCTGTGCCATGTACTGACGAGAGGATGACCGATGGCAGATAAGAATATGAGTTTCCTGGTCGTAGACGACTTTCCCACCATGCGTCGGATCGTGCGTAGTCTGCTTAAGGAACTAGGTTTCACTAATGTGGATGAAGCAGAGGATGGTCAGGATGCGCTCAATAAGCTGCGTGCTGGCAATTTTGATTTTGTCGTTTCGGATTGGAATATGCCCAATCTGGATGGCTTGGAGATGCTCAAGGAGATCCGTCAGGATGACGCTTTGAAAAGTCTTCCCGTGCTAATGGTGACCGCAGAAGCGAAGAAAGAAAACATTATAGCGGCAGCTCAGGCGGGTGCGAACGGCTATGTCGTTAAGCCGTTCACTGCCGCCACCCTGGAAGAGAAGCTCAATAAGATCTTCGACAAACTGGGTATGTGAGCGACTGAGCCTATGGGCTTGGTTAATGAGGAGACAACATGATGAGCCAGAATGAGCAGTCCGATTCTGCCCAGCTGTCCGAGCAAGCCGCTGAAGACCTAATTCATCGCATCGGTAAGTTGACGCGCATGTTGCGCGAGAACATGCGTGAGCTAGGGCTGGATAAAGAGATTGAGAAAGCGGCAGTAGCCATTCCCGATGCACGCGACCGCTTGCACTATGTCGCCACCATGACGGAGCAGGCAGCAGATCGAGCGCTCAATGCCGTTGACCGTGCACAGCCGCTGCAGGATCAGTTGTCAGACCGAGCGGAAGCGTTAGATAAGCGCTGGGCCGAGTGGTTTGAAGCGCCAAAAGAGCTGGACGAGGCCAAGGCACTCGTCGTCGAGACACGCACTTACCTCAGCGACGTGCCCGATGTGGTGTCAGCGACCAACAAAGAGCTGATGGAAATCATGATGGCCCAGGACTTTCAAGACCTGACCGGCCAAGTGATCAAGAAGATGATGGACGTGATCCATGAGATCGAGCATCAGCTGGTTCAGGTGCTTATCGATAACGCGCCGGGTGCCCATGCACGAGAAACACTGCAGCGCAAGGCCGAGGATCAGTGGAAAAGCGACAATGCACGGCGTAACGAAGAGCTTTTGAACGGGCCACAAGTGAAGGATAATGTTCCCGATACCGTCTCTGGGCAAGACCAAGTAGACGACTTGTTGGATGAATTAGGCTTTTAAAGCGCGTTATTAAACGCCCTCTGGGCACGCAAGCACGCTATTCAGCCGTCCCTATGGGCGGCTGAATACGTGTTAAGCTTCGCTTCACCTGGCCGGATACCCGAATGGCAGATAACGATAGCGACCAGGAAAAGACAGAAGAGGCCACCCCCAGGCGAAGAGAAAAGGCACGCGAAGAGGGGCAGGTCCCCCGTTCCCGTGAGTTAAATACTTTCTTACTCCTGTTGGGCGGTGTCATTGGGCTATGGAGCATGGGAAATATGCTCTATGACCAGCTAGGCATTGTGATGGAGCAAGCGTTTTTGTTTGAACGCCGCCAGGCAATGGAAAGTACCCCCATGCTGGTTAACGCGCTTGACCTTGGTCAGCGTACGTTAATGGCTTTGACACCATTGTTTTTGCTGTTAACCGTTATTGCGTTAGTAGCACCTGGGTTGATGGGGGGCTGGCTGATATCGGCAAAATCGATGCAGCCCAAATTGTCCAAATTAGACCCTATTAAAGGCGCCAAACGTATTTTATCCCCTCAGGCGTTGGTGGAGTTGGCAAAAGCTATCGCCAAGTCGGTGCTGGTAGGCGGCGTTGCCGCCGTATTTTTGTACTACAACATTGGTAAATTCATGGCGCTGATGGACCAACCTATCCAGCAAGCGCTTGCCAATGCGCTTCGTATGGCGGCCCAAGCGGCAGGAATCATGGTGATGGCATTGATCGTGGTCATTTTGATCGATGTCCCTTTTCAGCTCTGGGATAATGCCAAGAAGCTGCGCATGAGTCAGGAAGAGGTCAAGCGCGAGCACAAAGAGTCTGAAGGCGACCCGCATGTGAAAGCACGTATTCGTCAGCAGCAGCAAGCCATGGCACGTGGGCGGATGATGAGCAAAGTGCCCCAGGCGGACGTGATCATTACCAACCCAACTCACTACGCGATCGCACTGGTTTACCAGGAAGGCAGCATGGGCGCTCCGCGGTTGGTGGCTAAAGGCGCTGATGCAGTGGCTGCGCGTATCCGTGAAATTGGCGCAGAGGCTGGCATACCACGCTTGGAGGCAGCGCCATTGGCGCGCGCACTGTATCATCACGTGGATTTAGAGGCGGAGGTGCCGGCAGAATTGTATACCGCGGTGGCCGAAGTCATGGCTTGGGCCTATCGGCTTAAGCAAGTAGCCCAACAAGGAGGCGAGATGCCCCCAACCCCTGATAACCTGCCGGTTCCTCCGGATATGGAAAGCCCCAGGCATGGTGCCGGTGGCAATGAGGCACAACCATGAAAGGCTTGAGTCAGTTAATCGGTCGGCGCGATTGGATGGGCGATGTGCGTATGAAGCTGCTGGTCGGGCCGCTGCTCATCCTAATGATTTTGGGCATGATGATTGTGCCCTTGCCCCCTTTTGCACTCGATTTACTCTTCACCTTTAATATTGCGCTGGCCATTATGGTGTTAATGGTCAGCATGTTTACGCAAAAACCGCTCGATTTTGCGGCCTTTCCCGCTGTGCTGTTGTTCACGACGCTGCTGCGCCTATCGCTCAATGTCGCCTCTACCCGCGTCGTATTAATGGAAGGCCACCAAGGCGGAGCATCCGCCGGTAAGGTTATCGAAGCGTTTGGGGCGTTTCTGGTCGGCGGCAATTTCGCCGTTGGTCTGGTGGTCTTCCTGATTCTGGTGATCATCAACTTTATGGTCATTACCAAAGGTGCTGGCCGTATTGCCGAAGTGGGGGCGCGCTTTACTCTAGATGCGATGCCCGGCAAACAAATGGCGATCGATGCCGACTTGAACGCTGGCTTGATTGGCGAAGAAGACGCCAAAAAGCGCCGTGCGGAAGTTGCCCAAGAAGCTGACTTTTTTGGTTCGATGGACGGGGCGAGTAAGTTTGTCCGCGGTGATGCCATTGCGGGCCTGGTGATCATGGTGGTCAATATCATCGGCGGGCTGATGATTGGGATGCTGCAGCACGATATGAGTTTTGCCGCCGCAGGCCAGACCTACATGCTGCTGGCGATCGGTGATGGTTTGGTGGCACAAATCCCCGCTCTGGTCATCTCGACCGCAGCGGGTGTCACGGTATCTCGGGTAAGTACCGACACGAACGAAGACATTGGGCAGCAAATGCTCAGCCAGCTATTCGTGAATCCACAGGTGCTAATCCTAGCCGCCGTCGTGATGGGGCTGCTGGGCATGGTGCCAGGCATGCCCAATCTTGTCTTTCTCTTCTTCACGGCGCTGCTGGCGGGGTTGGCGTGGTTCATCATGCGCCAAAAGGAACAGACGCTGGTTAAAAACGAAATTGCCACTGAGCCGGTGCCTTTACAGGAGACCCCAGAAGCGAGTTGGGAAGACGTGCAACTGGTCGATACCCTCGGTTTGGAAGTGGGCCATCGTTTAATACCGCTGGTCGATTCGCGTCAAAAAGGCGAGCTGCTAGGACGGATCAAAAGCGTGCGGAAGAAGTTTGCTCAGGAAGTCGGCTTTCTGCCGCCGGTCGTGCATATCCGCGATAATTTGGAACTGCCGCCTAACGCTTACGTGCTTTCAATGAAAGGTGCTGAAATTGGCCGTGCCGAGGCACAGCCGGGTAAATGGCTGGCGATTAATCCGGGGCAAGTCTCTGGCGAGCTGCAGGGCACGCCTACACAGGACCCAGCCTTTGGCTTGCCTGCTGTCTGGATTGATAGCCATCAGCGCGAACATGCTCAGGTATATGGTTACACCGTCGTGGATGCCAGTACGGTGATTGCGACGCATTTGAACCATCTGCTGCACCGTCATTCCCCCGAAATGCTGGGTCGTCAGGAAGTCCAGAAGCTACTCGACAAGATGGGCGACGATCAGAAGGCACTCGTCGAAGAAGTGATTCCGAAAGCGATTTCGTTGACGGTCCTACAGCGTATTTTGCAAAATTTGCTTGATGAAGATGTCTCCATTCGCGATATGCGCACTATTTTGGATACGCTCGCGGAGTATGCCGCCCAACAAAAAGATCCCAACGAGCTGACGGCGCTGGTGCGGGTCTCATTGGGTCGCGCGATTGTCCAGCAGTGGTTCGCAGGGCAAGAGACCCTCAACGTGATGGGGCTGGATGCCCAGCTGGAACAAGTGCTGGTTCAGGCCATGAACGGTAACGGTGCGATGGAGCCTGGCTTGGCAGAAACGCTGATGACCCAAGCGCAGCAGGCGTTAGAGCGTCATGAAAGCTCGGGTGAGCCACCGGTACTTGTCGTGCAGCACTCGTTGCGAGCCGTAATGTCGCGTTTCTTGCGCCGCCGGTTACGCCATATGTCAGTGCTGTCTCAGGCAGAGATTCCCGATGACCGTACATTAAGAGTGGCTACACTGGTAGGCGGACGCTAATCCTCCCATGCCGTGATAGGCTAGCGTCATCCATTTCCAGTATAGGCTAAGGGTAAGTCATGAGTGTTAGACGTTTCGTGGGGGCCAACAGTCGTGATGTAATGCGCCAAGTGCGTGAAGCTCTCGGTGAAGATGCCCTGATCGTGGCTAATCGACGTACCGAAGGGGGCGTTGAAATCCTGGCCATGGCGGACGAAGCCATCGACCATTTCGAGCCTTCGCCGGAGCCCCCTGCCCCCGAAACACCGGTAACGCCACCGGTACAAGACCCCCTGCAGGCGATGAGTGAGCGCTTGTTGCAAGAAATGCAGGATATGCGCGCGCTGCTGGCCAGCAATCAAGCGGCTGGTGCGGTGTCCGCGCCCCAGGGAGCACCAGCGGATACCGCTGCACGGCTGCGTCAAATGCTCTGGAGCGTTGGCTTTGGCAGTGAACTCGCCGATGAGTTGCTGGCAGGATTGCCCGAGCCGTTAAAGGCATCAAGCAGTGATAGTGACGCGCCGTTGCAATGGCTGCGTCAGCAGTTAATGGCGCGTCTTTGCGTACTCAGCGATGAGCCGAGCTTCTTCGATCAAACCGGTATTGTGGCGCTGGTAGGCCCGACCGGGGTGGGGAAAACCACCACCACGGCAAAGCTGGCCGCCCGTTTTGTTATGCGTCACGGCACACGGCCGGTCGCACTGGTAACCACCGACAGCTTCAGAATCGGCGCCCATGAGCAGCTACGCATTTATGCGCGCCTGCTGGATACGCCCATGTATGCGTTGGATGCGGAGCAACCCATTGATGACTTGCTGGGGCGCTTGCAAGGCAAGCAGTGGGTGATTATCGACACCGTCGGTATGAGCCAGCGTGACCAGCGGGTAATTGAGCAGATTGCTCACCTTCAAGGGGGGCGTTCGCGAGTGCGCTTGGTGCTATTGCTCAACGCCGCCAGCCAGCCGGAAACCCTTGAAGAGGTCGTGCTGCGTTATCGTCAGGCGGCGCGGGCGGCGGGCGCAGAGCTAGACGACTGCATTATTACCAAACAGGACGAAGCGGGGCGCCTAGCGCCGGTGCTCGACATTGTCATGCGTCACGGGCTGCGCGTGCTGTTTGGTTCAAATGGTCAGCAGGTACCTGAAGATATGGCCATTGCGACCCCGGCGACACTCGTGGATCAGGCGCTAAGCACGGCAACGCCGCAGCGCGAACAGGCACAACGTGCTGACGTGCCGATGGGTATGCCACGCTGGTCGCGGGATGTACTGGGGCAAGGACGTCGCTTGTCGTCATTGCTGGCGCGGCTGCGTCAGCGGGTGACCGGGTTTGCAGAACTGGAGGCAATGTGGGATTTAGCCTCACTACCGAGCCGTCTACAGGAAGAGCGCTTGGATGCATTGCTCGCGCGTTATCCCGCCGCGCAGACAACGCTGGGCATGGCATGGTCGGCGCGCCGCAATGAGCGCGGCTGTGACTGGGCAATGCCCGATATTGGCCTGGATGCCGAGGGTGCATGGCTGGCACTACCGTGGCTGCAGCATCGCCACCCAGCTGGCTGGCAACCGCGCCTAGCGGCGCTGACACAAGCAAGCGGTGTCGCCGTACATTTACTGCCTCGCCTGCCCGAGCCTGAGGCGCTGGCATGGCTAGAAACCGAACATTTGACCTGGGTCAGCCAAGTGGCTTCCAGTCATCGAATAGTCTCTCATCACGAGCGCCAGCCCCTTCGTCAGTTATTTAATGACAGTGTGCTAACTCACCATGTGGGCGTACGCTTTCGAGGGCAGTCCATGCAGCTCTGGACGGCCCATGCCGAAGTAGATGACGCTACCGGTCTAGCTCTACTCGCCTGGTATGGAGAAGTACGTGACCCGGAAAGCGCGAAAGTAGTCGCGCGTCGCTATTGGCTGACGCCTGCCCGGCTGGGAACAGAGGTACTTTCGTTACTGCTGACACAACTCCAAAGCGATGGGCTGGCCACCTTGACGCGCCGCGCATGGCAGCAGCTAAAAGAGGCTGACAGCGGTGAGGTTAATGCCGAGGTACGCCTGCTCATGGCTAGCGGCCTAGCCGCCGTCGCCGGGCATCTGGATGTTGCTGAGGATGAAGAGGCACAAACACTGCGTGGTGACGTGCTCAATTTGTCGGGCACCAGCCGTCGGCGTCGCGATACCGGCATGCTCGATGCGCTGGTTTACGCGTTTATGGCCCGAGATGCGATTCGCCAACTAGGTAGTGTCAGTCGAGAGGGCGTGGTGTGAGCGATCAAGACCAAGCCTCAGGGCTGCGCAAGTGGGCGAGCCTGCAGCGCCAACAGCAGCAGGCTGACGGGGCAATGGATATCGCGGTTGCCGAGCATGTGCCAGTAAAAGAACAAAGTGCGTCGTTGTTAGTGCCGATGGCCAGCACAATAGACGAAGCAGGGATAGATGAAACAGAGACGCCAGCGTCGCCCAAGCCGAAGACTAAGACGCCATTAGTAGTGGTTGGCCTACCGAGTGGTGGCGCCGCCCAGGTCAATAAGGTCAAAGCACGGCTAGGCCAGTGGTCGACATTAGGCCGCAGTTGGGCCGGTGAACCAGAAGATTGGGACATCCACATCGTGATGGCAGGCACGGCTGATTTTGCTCAGTTACGCAATCAATACAGCCGCTGGGCGCTGTGGATCAGTAGCGATGCCGAGGCTTTTGCTGCGATGTACCGTACGTTGCTTGAGCTTCATGAACGAGGCGGGCCGCGTCGTTTATTGGCGCTTCACGAGCCGCACTTGCCGCGCCAGGGATTGCTCGATAACTTGCGTGGCGCCGCTGATTACTACTTAAATATGGAGCTACTGGTACTTGCACGATGAGTGGACTCCGCCAAGGAGAACAAGCATGCTAAGCTGGCCATTGAGAAAGGCAGTGTCGCTGAGTGCGTTACTGTTAACAGGGTTATGGCTGTCAGGAATGACGCAGAGTGCCCAAGCGGCGAACGGAAGCTGGAGCGCCCAGCTCCCTGGGCTAATGGTGGCGATGAGTGACCGGGCAAGCGCTAGCCAGGAGACCTCTCCACCGGCCTCGGCAAATCTTCGTTTAGGGCAACTCGGCCGTATTCAGTGGCAGTTCCACTATCCTCCCAATGCGCTATTAAACGCTTGGTTGTGCCATCCTGAGCAGTGTGTTGCGCTAACAGGTATGCGGGGTTCTACCATCGCATTGGCCGGTCAAAGGGCAGAAGCGCCGTTGCATTTTCGCTTCGCCTTACGTCCAGGCCAGCGGCCGGTTCGAGTGCAGGGACTGCAAATGATTGTGAATTATCAGTGAAGGCTGTATAGCCGCGAGGCGAGAGGATGTACACAGCACAAGGCAGGATCAAACAGAATGAGCTGTTGACGCAATACATGCCACTGGTGCGACGCCAGGCCTTGACGCTTCAGGTCCGTTTGCCAGCCAGCATTGAGCTCGACGATCTTATTCAAGCCGGGATGGTCGGGCTGCTTGAGGCGCTCGGACGCTTCGATGCTACTCAGGGGGCGACCTTTGCGACGTTTGCCAGTCAACGAATTCGTGGTGCGATGATGGATGAATTGCGCACCCGCGATTGGCTGCCCCGCAGCGTGCGCCGTTCGGCGCGAGCAGTGGACAGTGCCGTTCGCCAGTTAGAGCAACAGCTGGGTCGAGCACCAGAAGAGAGCGAAATCGCCCATCACCTTGAGATGCCACTGAATGAGTATCAGCAACTCCTAAACGATACCAACAGTGGTCAACTGCTGCCGTTTGAGGAGCTAGTCGCCGATGGTGGTGAGCCGGTCAACAATGAACCGAGCAACTCACCGTTTGAACAACTGCTGGACGGCCAGCAGCGGCAAACGCTGATTGACGCGATTGAAGCGCTGCCAGAACGTGAAAAACTCCTCATGGCGCTGTATTACCAGGAAGAGCTCAACCTCAAGGAAGTCGGGGCTGTGTTGGGCGTGACGGAGTCCCGCGTTTCTCAACTGCACAGTCAAGCCGTCAGTCGTCTACGCGCACGCTTACACGACTCGGCGTAACACCGCCTGTTAACTCACTTGTGACCGGCAAGGAGCCGTGGATGAATCCTTCGACGCTGATAGGCATATTTGCCAGCATACTGCTGTTGGTAAGTGTGCTTTTTTTTACCGCAGAGTCCCCTGCAAGCTTTATCAATTTACCGGGATTGGCCATCGTAGTGACCGGGACGTTAGCGGCGACGTTTATTAGCTACCCGCTGAAAGAAGTAGTGCGTGTAGTGCGGTTGGTGGGGTTGGTGTTCCGGCGCGAAAATACTTATATGCGCGACGATATCCGCGAGCTGGTCGACATGTCGCGGCTATGGTTTAAAGGCGATGTGCGTGCGGTCGAGCGCGAGCTGGAGCATACGCGCAACCCCTTTTTACGCACCGGTATCCAACTAGTAATTGCCAATACCAAAGAGGACGAAATTTTCGACATGCTGCGCTGGCGAATTGCCCGCTTAAAAGCGCGTGAGCATGCCGAGGCGCAAATATTTCGCACCATGGCTACCTATGCCCCTGCGTTTGGCATGATCGGTACCCTGGTCGGCCTAGTCAATATGCTGGAAGTCATGGACGCAGGCGATCTGCAGGTCATTGGCCCTCGCATGGCGGTGGCGCTGCTGACGACGTTCTACGGTATTTTACTCGCCAACCTCGTTTTCAAACCGATTGCAGTGAAACTTGAACGCCGCACCGAAGAGCGGCTGATAACCATGAATATGGTGCTAGAAGGTATTTCACTGATCACTAAGCGCCGCCTGCCGTCGTTTATTGAAGAGACCCTTCATTCGTTTGTGGCTAATTACCACGATGAGATTCGTGATAACAGCGTTAAACCACGCCCTGACACGTCGGTTAGTTCGGCGATGAGATAGCCACCATGTTAGACCGTGATACACGCCATGCGCTGGAAATCCCGGTCACGGCTGGCGAGGGGGATGAGGGGTGGTTAACCAGCTATCTCGATGTATTAACGCTGCTCATTACCCTCTTCGTACTACTGCTTTCACTCTCACCGCCAGGTGGCGGAGAGGGCGCTGATACTGCTTTCATGCGTTCGGCTAGCGCGGTATCATCGCTACCACTAGCTTCCCTCGCCACTGGCATACAGCCTCGCCACGATGGGCTGCAACCCGAGTATGCCGGGCTTGATATTCCCGGCGTGAGCGTGTCGCAAGGGCGCGAAGGGGTTACGCTGCGGATTGATACCAGCCTGTTATTTCCCAGCGGCCAAGCCGTACTGACACCTCAGGGACGTGGCGTGATTGAAAGTCTGATGGATGTTTTGGCTCGTTTTGACGGCCAGATTTCGGTGGAAGGCCATACCGACAGCGTGCCTATTGCGACAGCACGCTTCCCCTCCAACTGGGAACTCTCGTCTGCGCGGGCGATTGCCGTTGTGCGGCATTTAGAGCGCCAAGGTTTCAATATTTCTCGTATGCGGGCCGTCGGCTATGCTGACACCCAACCCATGGAACCGAACGCAACCGCGGATGGTCGTGCGGCCAACCGACGCGTAGAGCTGTTGCTGCGGCAGCCGCTTAAAGGGTGAATAGACTGTCGAGGCCACCACCGTGTCCAAGTATCACCCGCTATTGCAGTCGTTTGGTGCCCTGCTGGTCGTCGATGCTGACTGTCGGCGCGTTCAATCGGCGAGCACGAACTTAACCCGCCTGACGGGTATTGAATGCCCCAGTAATGGTGAGCTTAGCCTTGCCTGTGTGTTGGGAAAGCGCCTGAGCCAGCGCGTGCGGCGTGAGCTCCAGGGGCAGCAGCGGCTCCCCGGCCCGTTGGCGTTTATTCGCGCTAAACACAGCAGTGTGCGTTTTCAACTTCATGCCTACCGCGCCAATGAGCAGGTCATTGTTGAGATTGAGCCGTTAAATCCGCTTGGTAAACGTCGCCTGCTGGGCACCGTGAATGAGCGGTTGATGCACTTGGCCGAAGCGACGCATCAGGAAGAACTGCTCGACTACTTAGTGAATACTATTCAACAGCTTACCGGTCATGATCGTGTCACCGTGTGTCATTTCGATAGTGATTGGCATGGTTTGATGGTGGCTGAAGCGCTAGGCGAGCAGTTGCCTTCGCTAAGAGGGCAGCGCTTCCCCGCCAGTGATTTTCCCCCTGCGCTGCGACAAAGTTATGAAAATTACCCCGTGCGGCTGATTGAAGACGTTCATTCTGCTCCTGAGACGCTTGTGCCCGGGCAGATGACGGTGAACCTTGGCGGCAGTTTTTTACGTGCCCCAGCGCCCGAAAGGCAGCGCTACTTAAAGCGCCTCGGCGTGTGTGGCTCACTCAGTTTAGCCATGCAGGGAGATACCGGCCTATGGGGGTTAGTCTTTTGCCACTCCGCCACACCACAGGCGGTTGAACCGCCTGTGCGCGATGCTGTGCGTACGCTGGTGCAGATGGCCACGCAACGTATGCTGCTGCTACGGGCTCGCCAGGAAGCACGCTACCTGCAGCGCGTTCAGGATAGCTTGGTATTGAGTGTGGGAGTGCGCAGAGAGCCACAGAGCCCACAACAACTCCTGCATGAGCAGGCGGCTACTTGGATGAAGCTGTTTCGCGCCCATGGCATTGTGCTGTGGGTGAATGGGGGGGCTTATCAAGCGGGTGTCACGCCCTCACCGGGGGCTCTTAGCCAGTTGGTGCTTCGTTTGGAACGAGCTCATGTACATAGCGGGCCTTGGTGTACGCGTGAGTTAGCCACAGAGCCATTAACCTGCTCGCTAGCCATGCCCGGCCAGTGCGGTGCGTTAGCCGTGCCGCTGCCCATGAACTCAACCCAGCGCGCGTGGTTACTCTTTTTTCGTCCTGAGCAGGTGGAAACTTTGTATTGGGCAATGCAGCCGGCCACTGCTCCCCAACCGGTGTCGGTACCGGCCTCTTCGCTTGCTTGGCATGAAGAAGTCGTGGGCAGGAGCGAAGCGTGGCAACGGGTAGAGCGGTTAGCCGCGGTGGATTTAGGAGAAGATCTAACGCTGGCCATTTCAGCTTATGAAATCAGCTCCCTGAATATGCACCTAGAGCGTGAGCGCCAAGCCCTCGCTGAGGCCAACCAGCGTCTTAAGCAATTGGCTCACTTTGATCCCTTAACCAACGTGTGGAACCGTTATCGTATTGAAGAGGCGATCAATGCCGAGATGGTGGCGGCGAAGCGCTATGCGGCCGCCTTTGCTCTGCTGCTATTTGATGTCGATAACTTCAAACAGATTAACGATACACATGGCCATAGCGTGGGTGATGACGTGCTGGTGGCATTAGCGCGTTTGGTGGAAAGCTCACTGCGGGGCTGTGATCGCCTAGGCCGCTGGGGCGGCGAAGAATTTATCGTGCTGGCGACACACTCCGATGTCGATGCTGTCATGGGGCTAGCCGAACGGCTTCGGTCGCTGGTGGCTGAGCTGCCCATCGTCGGGCTTGAACTGTCGATCACCGTCAGCATCGGCGTGGCTGTTTGGCAGCCGGGAGATAGCTGTAAAACCCTTATCTCGCGAGCAGACGACGCTATGTACCGTGCCAAGCACGGCGGACGCAATCGGGTGGAAAGGGCGCCCGAGCCCGTTCCTTCACTCTACTGAGAGGCTGCGTCAACCTTGCCTAGGCGCTGTTTCCCTACATTCAGCCAGCATCCGATTAATGGCAGCGTCGGCCCCTTGCAGGCTAAAGGTCATGTACCAAGGTTCTTGCTCCTGCTGGTCAAAGCCGAGAAACAGCTGCTCGCCTTGTCGCATGGCGGTCATCAGGGTTGCCATGTCACTTAAGTAAAAGTGACTATAAAAGCCATCATCGCCGCGTTCGGTAATAAATTCTGCCATGGTGTCGATGACGGGCTGTTCATCAATACGCAGCCTGGCGGGCACTAAATTCACCGTGCGGCTTTCTCCCTGCTGGTGATCAAGGGTGACGCGCATCTCCAGCCACGGCAAATCACACACGCCAGCAGTGGTGTTCAGGCTTAGGGTGGCGTCTGAATAGCTGTGGGTTTCTACCGCGCGGTAATGGTGCTCCCCTCCTAGTGAAAGTCTCATCGACTGCCAATGGCCGTGCGAAGCCACGTCATCCACGTTGAACGTGGCTGCACTGGCGCCGGGCATGGCGGCTGCCAACAGAGCGGCTACCGAAGACATGAAGGTGAGCGCAAAGAAACGCGGGGCGTGAAGTGCGAGCATAATCGAAGCCATTTAGCCAAAATTACTAGCCTATAGCGTGTCGATGTCTGGCAAAAGAGTAACGCGCTGATTTTTCTATATATGGTAGAAAATAGTCAAAAAAGCGCACCATATAGTGGAAAGTCAAGTCTATACTTCACTCCGATGCTACGTATAATCGCTCCATTTGAGCGCTATTGTCACCCCGCCGTGAAGGAGTTTTGCGACATGAGTACCGCTGCAAAGGCTATCAAAACCTCAAACGACGTTCCGATGCAGGCTCCCTCTCGAGAGATTTGGGATGCCAAATACCGTCTCAAGGATCGTCATAGCCAGCCCGTCGATCAAGATGTTGGTGCTACGTTTGAGCGTGTTGCCCGCGCCCTCGCAGCGGTGGAAGGTGACAAAGCACAAGAGTGGCTGCCGAAATTTCGCTGGGCGCTGGAAAACGGTGCTATTCCTGCCGGGCGCATTCTCTCCAATGCGGGGGCTGAGGCTTTTAAGCCAGCGGTGAGCCTGATCAATTGCACCGTTTCACGCACCATTCGCGACTCCATGCGCGATATTCTCGACTCCGTCGTCGATGCGGGCATGACGCTGAAATCGGGGGCCGGTATTGGCTACGACTTCTCGACGCTGCGCCATAAAGGGGCGTTTGTATTTGGCGCTGGTGCGGGCACCAATGGCCCACTGGCGTTTATGGATATCTACGACAAGATGTGTTTCACCGTGGCTTCTGCCGGTGGCCGCCGTGGTGCCCAGATGGGCACCTTCGATGTGGGTCACCCGGACGTGCGTGAATTTATCCAGGCGAAGCGTGAAGCGGGGCGCCTGCGTCAGTTTAACCTTAGCTTGCTGATCACCGACGAGTTCATGGAAGCGGTGAAAAACAATACCGATTGGCCGCTGGCCTTTCCGTTGCATCCCGGCGAGAAAGAGGACGTCAACGCGGATGATTTGATCTATCGTGACTGGCCGGTGGTGGAAGAGGGCTACACGGTGGACGCCGAAGGCCGCGTCGCCTGCCGCATTGTGGAGGTGATCAAAGCGCGGGAGTTGTGGGACACCATCATGTCCTCCACCTATGACTACGCCGAGCCAGGCTTCATCCTGATTGATCAAGTCAATCGCATGAACAATAACTGGTTCTGTGAAGATATTCGCGCTACCAACCCCTGCGGAGAGCAGCCGCTGCCGCCAGAGGGCGCCTGCCTGCTGGGCTCGGTCAACCTGACCAAGTTCGTGATCGACCCCTTCGGCGCCGAACCGCGTTTTGATTGGGAGCGCTACCGCAAGGTCGTTGCCATCTTTACCCGCATGCTTGATAACGTGGTTGAGATTGCCGGGCTGCCGCTGCCGCAACAGCAGCGTGAAATCGAAGCCAAGCGCCGTCACGGCATGGGGTTCTTGGGCTTGGGGTCGACGCTCACCATGCTCAAAATTCCTTATGGTTCAAAGCAGTCGCTGGTGTTTACCGACGAAGTCAGCCGTCACTTGGCGATCGAAGGCTGGAAGCAGGCGCTTGAGCTTTCTCACGAAAAGGGCATGGCTCCCGTGCTTGAACAGGAGCACACCATTACCCCTAAGATGCTGCGTGAGCGCCCGCAGTTGGCCAAAGATGGTTATGAAGTGGGGGATCGTGTACCCGGGCGTATCCTGCACGCCCGTTACAGCCAATACATGGCCCAAGTGGCTGAGCTCGAGCCCGAATTAGTCGCACAACTGGCTGAGCATGGCGCCCGTTTCACCCACCACAGCTCGATCGCGCCGACCGGAACGATCAGCCTGTCGATGGGCAACAACGCCTCTAATGGGATTGAGCCTTCCTTCTCGCACCGCTATTTCCGTAACATCATCCAATCGGGTAAGAAGACCAAAGAGCAGGTCGAAGTGGTCTCTTTCGAGTTAGCGGCCTACCGGCACTTTATTGCTGCCGATGCGGTGGACAGCGACCTGCCTGACTACTTCGTTACCGCTGATGCGATTTCGCCCGAGCAGCACGTTGCGGTTCAGGCCGCCGCCCAGCATTGGGTGGATTCAGCCATCTCGAAAACGGTCAACGTTCCCACCGATTTTCCGTTCGAACAGTTCCAAGATCTCTATTTGCAGGCCTATGAAAGCCGCTTAAAAGGTTGTACGACCTTCCGCTTTAACCCTGAAGCCTTCCAGGGTGTTCTCGTGCGTGAGGATGATCTGAAAAACACCACCTATGTGTTTGAGCTCGAAAACGGCGAAACCCTGGAATTGACCGGGGATGAGAAGGTGGTCTATGACGGCGAAGAGCATAACGCTGCCAACCTGTTTGATGGTTTAAAAGAGGGCACCTACGGCAAATGGTAGCGGCGGGGGCTGCGCCCTTGCTAACAGCGTCCATGTAAAGAACCGCCCGATTACCTAGGCTAAGTGGAGAACACCATGGCTGTAGAAATTACCTCAAAAATCGTTGGTTATCGCATCAAGCAGCAGGAGCAGGCTGCGCCCGTTCCTGAGCTACAGGATGAAAGCCCGCTGACGGTGCGCATTCCGTCACGCCCGGAAGGCACCTTGGAAGCGGTGTCAGAAAAGATTTCTTACGTGGGTGCGGAAGGGCGTAAGAAAGTCTACTTATTGGTGTCATTCATGCCGGTGGAAGGTGTGATTGGCGGTAAGCGTGTGGTGATCGAGCGCCCGGTAGAGTTCTTTTTCCCATCGGGTCAGCTCTCTAGCGAGCACCAATGGATTACGGCCACTATGCGCAGTCTTTCGCTGGCGGCGCGAGGTGGTTACGTCACCCAGGCAGTAGCGGATTTGCGTAAAGTGGCGTGGGATAAAGGCTTGGTGCGTTGTGGTATGAACCGCTGGAAAAAACCGATGTTTCACGATTCAGAAGTCGCTGCGATTGCCTGGTCGATACAGCAAATTCTTTATCGTCGCGGTTTCCTGGATCGAGATGGCAATCAAGTACCGGTGGAGCAGCTTGTCGAGCGCTACGCGCACCGTATGACCCATGGCCATGCTTGGCAGCCGGAAGAAGAGTCGCTTGAGGCACCGGTGGAAGCGGGCGCGGTAGAACCGATCGATGGAAGTAGCACAGGAAAAAAGTCTGAAGGTGGCGGGCCTGCTGTTGTGGGTAACTGCCCAGAATGCCGCGGCGAGCTGATCATGATGGATGGCTGCCCCACTTGCTACGCTGGCTGCGGCTGGTCCAAATGTGGCTAGTAGGTGTTACTAGCCACGGCCTAGCCATATCCGCTTAAGAAGCTAACCGCTACTTTTGCCTCTTACTCTCAGTGGTGCTTAAACCGCTTGGGCATGTCCACGGTGGTTATGCGGAATCTTCCAGCAGGGGGCGCACGCTGTCGTTGAGATAACAGTCATCGAACCCTCCTTCTTCGCACAGCAGTGCAAGATCAGGAATCGTTAGGTGGTGACGATCGCGAAATACCAGCTCATCTTCGCTTAGTGCGGTAAAAGTGCGGCTTACGTGTACAGGGCTAAGGCCCAACACATCAGCTAACTGCTCTTGAGAGAGCGGCAAACGGAATTGGTTGCTAATGTCTGGGTTGGTTTGCCGCAGTCTCAAGTACATCTCGTACAGGAAGTGCGCCATTTTTTGCCGAGCGGTACGTCGCGCCAGGGTCACTAGACGCTCGGTCAGCAGTGCCTGCTGTCGGCTGCCGATGGCAAACATGACCGAGGTAAGCGTGAGCGAGTTACGGAAAAGGTTCAACATTCGCTTATGGGGAAAATGGCAGACCACCCCATCGTCAATCATGCGTACGTTCTCAAGTCGCTCAGAAAAAGCAAACTCGCGTAGGCCGATGATATCGCCCGGCAAAAACACTTCAAGTATTTGCCGGTCACCGTTTTCCAGATGCCGATAAGAGTAGGCCCAGCCGCTTTTCAGGGTACAAAATTCATTGGCCGGATCCCCCATTTCCCACAGCAATGAACCCGCTTTTATGTCGGTTGGGCTTTGCTCAAGCGTGGTCAGTAGCTGTTTTTCATCCTCAGTTAACGAACAGTAATGGCTGAAGTGCTTAATAATGCAGCTTTGGGTTTGGCTCACCGTGCTTTCTCCAAGAACATTGCTCAACAAATATCGAGTAATATTGCTAATTAGCGTAAGCAATTCAATAGCGTACTCAGATTGCTAGCGATCTTCTGAAAGTAATATTATCGATAATGATAGACACGAGCGCGACCACTTACAGATCGCCAGTGCCTACCTGTTAACCATCGTGACGCTTAGGCACGTTTATGCCTTGATAGCAGGGGTCCTAAAAAGTGCCCCGTATGCGAGACGTCTTGTTTAACGACCTGCTCAGGCGTGCCTTCAGCAATGATTTGCCCGCCGCCGGATCCCCCTTCAGGCCCCAGATCGACAATCCAGTCGGCCGTCTTAATAACATCCAGATTGTGCTCAATCACCACAATGGTATTGCCGTGATCACGCAGACGGTGGAGCACCGTCAACAGCTGGCGAATATCCTCAAAATGTAAACCGGTCGTCGGCTCATCCAGAATATACAGCGTTTTGCCAGTATCGCGCTTGGCCAATTCACGCGCCAGCTTAACCCGTTGCGCTTCCCCCCCTGACAGCGTTGTGGCGCTCTGGCCCAGTCGAATATAGGAAAGACCCACATCGAGCAGAGTTTGTAAGCGGCGCGCGATTGCTGGTACCGGGCTGAAAAACTCTAGTGCGTCCTCCACGGTCATGGTCAGTACTTCGTGAATCGTTTTGCCTTTGTAATGTATGTCCAGCGTTTCACGGTTATAGCGCTTGCCTTTACAGACATCGCAGGGCACGTAAATATCGGGCAGGAAGTGCATTTCTACCTTGATCATGCCTTCACCCTGGCACGCTTCACAGCGCCCGCCCTTCACATTAAAGCTGAAACGGCCGGGCTTGTAACCCCGCGAACGCGCTTCCTGGGTGCCTGCAAACAGTTCGCGAATCGGCGTGAAAATACCGGTATAGGTGGCCGGGTTGGAGCGCGGCGTTCGCCCAATGGGACTCTGGTCAATGTCGATCACTTTATCGAGCTGATCGAGTCCTTCGATTTTTTGGAAAGGCGCAGGTGTCAGTGTGGTCGCACGGTTGAGCTCCCGAGCCGCAATCGGCATGAGTGTGCCGTTAATCAACGTCGACTTGCCTGACCCCGAGACGCCGGTAATGGCAATAAACAGCCCCAATGGCAACGTTAGCGTGACATCCTGCAGATTATTGCCGGTGGCCCCGCGTAACACCAATTGCTTTTCAGGATTGCCAGGAATGCGGTAAGGCGGCACGGCGATTTCCCGTGTTCCTGACAGATACTGGCCGGTCAGCGAGCTGGTATTGTCCATGATGTCTTGGGGCGTGCCCTGTGCGACAATTTCACCGCCATGCACACCTGCGCCGGGGCCGATATCCAAGACGTGGTCGGCGGCGCGGATAGCGTCTTCATCGTGTTCCACTACGATCACGGTATTACCCAAATCGCGCAGACGTTCAAGGGTTTTCAGCAGCCGGTCATTGTCGCGCTGGTGCAAACCAATCGACGGCTCATCAAGTATATACATGACGCCGACGAGGCCCGCGCCAATCTGGCTGGCAAGGCGGATTCGCTGGGCCTCGCCACCAGAAAGCGTGTCGGCACTACGCTCAAGGTTGAGATAGTCCAGCCCCACGTTAACCAGGAATTCTAGCCGGGCATGGATTTCATGAACGATTTTATCGGCAATTTCGCCTTTACGACCGGGCAGCGTTAAATCGGCAAAGTAGCGCCATGCGTCGCCAATGGGGAAACGGACAATCTCGGCGATATTGTGATCATCCACATACACATGGCGTGATTCCTTACGCAGCCGCGAGCCGTTACAGGTAGCACAGGGCTGGACCGCGATGTATTTGACCAGGTCGTCGCGCACCATGTTGGACTCGGTTTCCCGATAACGGCGCTGCATATTGGGCAGCACGCCTTCAAAGGCGTGTTCGCGAGTGACTTTGCGGCCACGGTCACCCACATAGGCAAATGGAATTCGCTCGTCGCCGCTACCGTTTAAGATAATCTCGCGTTCATGCCGCGCGAGCTCTTGCCAGGGCGTTTCCAACTCAAAGCGGTAATGCTTTGCCAGCGCCTGGAGTTGAGTAAAATAGTAAATGTTGCGGCGATCCCAGCCTTTGATTACGCCTTCGGCAAGGGAGAGCTCTGGATGGCTGATTAACTTGTCAGGGTCGAAGTACTGCTGTACGCCCAGCCCATCGCAGGTAGGACAGGCGCCCGCGGGGTTATTGAACGAAAACATGCGCGGCTCGAGCTCCGCCAGTGAGTAGCCACATACCGGGCAGGCAAAGCGCGAAGAAAAGGCAATATCGTCGCGCTCGCCATCCATGAAGTGAATCATGGCGGTGCCGTCGGCGAGGTTGAGCGCGGTTTCAAATGACTCTGCCAAGCGCTGGGCAAGGTCGTCGCGCACCTTGAAGCGGTCGACCACTACGCTGATGTCGTGTTTTTTGCGCTTATCCAGCGGGGCGATGTCGTCCAGTTCCAGCACTTGGCCGTCGATCAAGGCGCGCACAAAACCCTGGGCACGCAGCTCTGCCAATAGCTGCAGGTGCTCGCCTTTGCGCCCTTTGACTACCGGGGCCAGCAGCATCAACTTGGTGCCTTCGGCGAGGTTCATGACCTGGTCGACCATCTGCGAGATCGTCTGAGCTTCCAAATCTTCGCCATGCTCGGGGCAGCGCGGCGTCCCGGCACGAGCGAAGAGCAGGCGCAGGTAGTCGTAAATTTCGGTAATGGTGCCCACGGTCGAGCGCGGGTTGTGAGAGGTAGACTTTTGCTCAATAGAGATCGCAGGCGAAAGCCCTTCGATGTGATCCACATCGGGCTTTTCCATCATCGACAGGAACTGGCGCGCATAGGTGGAAAGTGATTCCACATAGCGGCGCTGCCCCTCGGCGTATAGGGTGTCAAACGCTAATGACGATTTACCCGAGCCGGATAGGCCGGTAATCACAATCAGCTTGTTACGGGGCAGTTCCACATCGATCTGCTTGAGGTTGTGGGTGCGTGCACCCCTGACCAGAATGCTGTCCATCAACACCTCGAATCGCGCGGCAAAAGCGTGATTATACGTTTGCGGAGCCCCTCCCGGCAAAACCGCTTTGATAACATGCGTCAACTCGTGCCGTTTCCAGCGCCAGTGCAAACCGCTAGAATAGTGGTTTATCTCAAGCCGTCATGTTTCTCTCTCATCAAAAAGGGCACTATGCGCAAGGTTTCCGCACTATTGCTGGCCTCTGAACGTCGTGCGATCAGCGGTTTGGCCGGGCTCTATGCGTCTCGTATGCTGGGGCTGTTCATGGTGCTGCCCGTGCTGGCGCTTTATGCCGATACGCTAGCCGGGGCAACGCCCCTGTTGGTGGGTGTCGCGCTCGGCATTTATGGATTAACCCAGGCGACGCTGCAAATTCCGTTTGGCTTACTCTCTGACCGCATTGGCCGAAAGCGGGTAATCGCCATGGGGCTGGTGATTTTTGCGCTCGGCAGCGTCGTTGCCGCGCTCTCCGATACCATTGCCGGGGTGATTGCCGGGCGAGCGTTGCAGGGTGGGGGGGCCGTGGCCGCCGCCATCATGGCGCTACTGGCGGATCAAACCCGTGAGGAAATTCGCACCGCGGCCATGGCCATCATCGGACTCTCCATTGGCGTATCGTTTGCCATTGCAATGGTGCTGGGGCCATGGCTTGCCGCCTGGGCGGGGTTAGCCGGCGTGTTTTGGTTTACTGCGCTGCTGACACTGGTAGGTTTGCTGGTACTGTGGCGCTGGGTGCCAGCAGCGCCCAGGCGGCGGCGTCATCGTGATGTAGGCATGGATCGCCAGCAGTTCAATAGCGTGATCACTCGCCCTGATTTATGGCGCTTGGATGTGTCGATCTTTGCCCTGCATTTAGTACTCATGGCGATCTTTGTGGCGGTTCCCTTTCGCCTGTTGAACGCTGGCGTGGCGATTGAGTATCACGGGCTGGCGTATCTTGGCATTATGGCGTTATCGTTTGTTGCCATGGTGCCGCTAATTATTGTGGCTGAGAAGCAGCAGCGTATGCGCTTGATGTGCCTGGTAGCGATCGGCGCTATTGTGATTAGCTTGGCGGGGCTTGGGCTGCCATTATCGTCAGGCTACTGGCTGTTCATGTGGCTGTTTGTGTTCTTCACTGGCTTTAACTTGCTGGAAGCCACGCTACCCTCCATGCTCAGTAAACTGGCCCCAGCGGGCGCAAAGGGAACGGCCATGGGGGTGTATTCGACCAGCCAGTTTTTAGGCGCGTTCTTAGGCGGTACCCTCGGCGGTTTGTTAGCCAATTATGGCGGTCTCAACGCGGTCTTTATCGGTTGTGCCGTGCTTGCGTTATGCTGGTGGGCCGCTATGTGGCGAATGCCTTCACCGCCGCCGCTCTCCAGCGAAGTGGTGGCGCTGCACGAAACCCAGCCAGACGCGCTCGACGTGTTGATGGAGCACTTGGCCGATGTGGTCGGCGTGGAAGACGTCATGGTGGTACCTGAAGAGCGGTTGGTCTATCTAAAAGTAAACCGCCAACAGCTGGATCAGGCAGCGTTGACTCGGCTAATGGCGCCACCCAAATCATAATCCAGCCCGGCCGATAAACGTATGACGGCGGTTGGCAGTAAACCTTACACGACAGCTATTAAAGGAGCGCCTTATGGCTCGCGGCATTAACAAGGTCATTTTGATTGGTAACCTCGGGCAGGATCCAGAGGTGCGTTTCACCCCCAGCGGTACCGCGGTAGCGAATTTGAACCTAGCGACCACCGATACCTGGATGGATCGTCAGAGCGGCCAGCGCCAAGAGCGTACCGAGTGGCACCGCGTGGTGATGTTCAATAAAACCGCCGAAATCGCGCAGCAGTATCTGAAAAAAGGCTCCAAAGTATATATCGAAGGGCGTCTGCAAACCCGTAAGTGGCAGGACCAGAACGGACAGGATCGTTACTCGACAGAAATCGTCGCTAACGATATGCAGATGCTGGACGGTCGAGGCGGTGATTTCCAGGGCGGCGGCGCAGGCCAGAATAACTATCCGCAAAGTGCGCCCCAAAACGCACCGGCCCCCCATCAAGGCGGTGGTTACCCTCAGCAGGGCGGTGCGCCTCAGGGTGGCAACTACGGCGGGCAGGGCTCACAACAGCCTCGCCCCCCCCAGCCAGCACCGCAGCAGGGCAACCAAGCACCGCCGCCCAACCAGCAGAACAGCAGCTACGGTGCGCCGGATCCAAGCAACTTCGACGACTTTGACGATGAGATACCGTTTTAAGTGCGCTGTTCGTTCATCAGTGTCTAGCTGGGCGTGAGTAAGGGGAATGTTGCTTGAAACTTTTGATACTGGATGCCGGACACTGCTTAAGCTTGGCACTGGCCCGGGAAGCAAGCCGTCGCGCCGATACTGAACTAGTCATTGAACAAGGGACCGTCATCACGCCGTCGCGCCTTGAAGCGATTGCGCCTGACGCGGTGATTATCCCGCCATTGGCCCACCCTTTGAATATGGCGCCAGCTGATGTCACCGCGCATGCCGATGCGGTAGATCGTTGTTTGGAGGCCTGCTTATCGCACGATGTGGCGCTGGTATGGTGTGTGTCCGATCAGCTCTACGAAGATGGTTTGGAAGTGCCTATCGATGAGCATGTCGTCCCTGCGCCGCGCGACGACAGTCTGCGCCGTTTGGTGCAGACCGGTAACCGTATTCGCGCCGACGTTCAGCGTCATTTGATTGTCCGTTTGGGGCCGTTGTTTGCGCTAGAGGGCAGCCACGCATGGCTGAATGACATCATTGATAACTTAGTGCTTGGCAAGCCAGTGCGGGCGGCAGAAGATGTGATTTTTTGTCCGACATCGGCGGATGCCGTCGCCATGGCGCTGATTGGTATGCTGCAGCAACAGGGCAGCGGTGCCGATGCATGGGGTGCTTATCACCTTGCTGGCACTGAGCCGGTCAGCGCGTTTACCTTTACTTCCATGGTGCGTACTCAACTGTTAACTCATCTTGAAGGCCGCGGTGAGCAGATTACCCTCGGTGAGGTGCAGCCGCTTAAACATCATCATGATGCCAAGCTGCGGCGCGTCTTGAACTGTCGTCGTGTGTTAGACGTATTTGGGGTTCATCAAAAGCCGTGGCGGTTAGAGGCTGGGCGCATGCTGGATGCGTGGTGTTTAACCCGTGAGAGCAACCGTGCCAGCGATACAGGAGCATCGGCTTGATAAATGTGGTTCGCAGCCTGGTATTTTACGCTGGCTATTTCTTCGCCATGCTGATGATTGGCATTCTGTTTCTACCCATTGCACCCTTTCTCCCACTCGCGGGTCGCTACCGCTTACTCAATTTGTATAACTACTTTTTGATGGTGTGGTTTCGTATCGCCTGCGGCGTTCGCTATGACATTCAGGGGCGTGAAAACCTGCCCAGCGGGCCCTGTGTCATTCAGGCCAATCACCAGTGTGAGTGGGAAACGGTATTTCTTCAGGTGATGAAGCCGCCTGTATGTACGGTACTGAAGCGAGAATTACTGCGTCTGCCCATCTTCGGTTGGGGGTTGCGTCTGCTGCGCCCGATTAGCCTGGACCGTTCCAAGCCAGCGCGGGCCATGAAGCAAGTACTGACGCAAGGCGTCGAGCGTCTCGGCACCGGCTTGTCGGTGCTTATTTTTCCAGAAGGCACGCGTGTCGATCCCGGTATCCGCAAACGCTATAACAAAAGCGGCAGCGTGGTGGCGTGTCGTGCGGGGGTGCCGGTGCTGCCGGTTGCGCATAACGCTGGCGAGCGTTGGCCAGGGCGCCACTGGGTTAAGCGGCCAGGCGTGCTGCGTGTGCGCATTGGTAAGCCTATTGAGACGGCAGGCCGTATGCCCGATGAGGTGCTCACTGATGTTGAAGCGTGGATCGAAGCACAGCTACAGGAAATTTCTGACGTACCGCGGCCTACCACACGTTAACGGCTTGTCTCTTTTTCCATAAAAACGGCGCCCTGGGGCGCCGTTTTTACTATCGATGCTGATTGATGACGCGTTAGTCGTTAAAACGCTGGAAGACTAAGCACGCATTGGTGCCGCCAAAGCCGAAGCTGTTGGATAAAGCTCGCTCTATCGTCACGTTATCACGACGTGCAGTGACAATATCAAAGCCATCGGCCTGCTCGTCCAGGGTAGCGATATTCGCCGATGCGGCCACAAAGTTATGTTGCATCATCAGCAGCGAATAGATCGCTTCCTGAACGCCGGTTGCACCCAGCGAATGACCCGTCAGCGATTTGGTTGAGCTCATGGCTGGGGTCGTATTACCGAACACCGCGCGAATGGCTTTTAGCTCAGCCACATCGCCCACCGGGGTAGAGGTGCCATGGGTATTGATATAATCAATAGCGCCATCCACCGTTGCCATCGCTTGATGCATGCAGCGCATCGCGCCTTCGCCTGAAGGGGCGACCATGTCATGGCCGTCAGAGGTCGCGCCATAACCTACCAGTTCGCCATAAATCTTAGCGCCGCGCGCTTTGGCGTGCTCGAGCTCTTCCAACACCAGCATGCCGCCGCCTCCAGCGATAACGAACCCGTCGCGGGCGTTATCATAAGGGCGCGAGGCTTGCTCAGGGTTATCATTATAGTGGGTGGAGAGCGCGCCCATGGCATCAAACAAGCAAGAGAGCGTCCAGTGCTCCTCTTCCCCGCCGCCAGCAAACACTACATCCTGCTTATTCAGCTGGATTTGCTCCATGGCACTACCGATACAGTGTGCTGAGGTTGCACAAGCAGAGGAAATGGAGTAATTCACGCCCTTAATTTTAAAAGGCGTCGCCAAGCATGCAGAAACCGTACTGCCCATGGTTCGCGTGACGCGATAAGGGCCAACACGGCGTAGACCTTTTTCACGCAACACATCCGCTGCTTCAACTTGGTTTGCGCTTGAAGCACCGCCAGAGCCAGCAATAAGACCGGTACGTTCGTTGGAGACCTGCTCCTCAGAGAGTCCCGCGTCTTCAATGGCTTGGGCCATGGACACATACGCATAGGCAGCAGCATCGCCCATAAAGCGGCGCAGCTTGCGGTCGATGAGTGCGTCAAGATCGATATCGACGCTACCGGCGACATGGCTACGGAAGCCATGCTCGGCATACTCTTCCTTAAAACGAATACCGCTACGCCCAGTTTTGAGCGCGTCCAGGACCTGTCGTTGGTCGTTGCCAAGGCACGATACGATGCCAAGGCCGGTGACTACCACTCGTCGCATGGGAGCCTCCTGTTCAGAAATTCGCAGTGGAGGTGAATAGGCCAACGCGCAGATCGTTAGCCTGATAAATGTCGCGTCCGTCGACGGATACGGTACCGTCGGCGATACCCAAGATAAGGCGGCGGGTAATAATACGCTTAATATTAATGCTATAGGTCACTTTTTGTGCATCCGGCAGGATCTGTCCGCTGAACTTGACCTCGCCGCAGCCAAGTGCACGGCCACGGCCAGGATGGCCTAACCAGCCCAGGTAGAAGCCGACTAACTGCCACATAGCGTCCAAGCCTAAGCAGCCAGGCATGACAGGATCACCAGGGAAGTGGCAGTCAAAAAACCACAAGTTAGAGCTGATATCCAGCTCAGCGATCAGTTCGCCCTTGCCATGCTCGCCGCCTTCTTCATGAATGTGCTTGATGCGATCAAGCATCAGCATATTGGGAGCTGGAAGCTGGGCATTGCCGGGGCCGAATAGCTCGCCGCGGGAGCAGGCCAGCAGTTCTTCGCGATCAAAGGAGTGTTGCTTGGTCACTGAATCGTTCCGAATATCAAATTGGTTGTTGGGCTAGTCTACTTCCCGAAACCGCTGAATGCACGTAACTGGCTATTTATCGCCTCTATCTTAAGATTTTAGCCGTTTGGCCGATAGCACTATTGCTGGGAAGTTTAATGCCTTGGCTGTCGATTAGGCACAATTGGTGTTCTGTTACCGTAATATAGCCTAACCAAATTTTTTATTGGACGGCATAATTAATGTGGCAGCCAACGTTCATTTTTATCTAGATCAATTTGCATAGGATAACGCAAACCGCCATGTGGCTTCCTGTTTCTCTCAATCGTCCGTTAGTTTGGGTGGCGCTAGTCGCGCTACCTGGTTGCGTCTGGCTCCCTGACCCCATGTTACGTTTAGTGGCGGCGGCATTTGTGTTGCTTGGCCTTTGGGATGCGTGGAACCAAGTTCGTCAGCAGCGGCTTCGCCTGCGACTGGCTCAAGATGCATTAAGTCTTACAAGCGATGCCATGGTGGTTAGTGATTCTCAAAATCGAGTTATTGCTACAAATCCGGCATTCACGGAGGTGACAGGCTATAACAGCACGGAAATCTTAGGCCTTAAATTAGAAACATTGGCGGCCCCTCGCCACGATAAAGCGTTCTATGAAACATTTTGGAGCACGCTGGAAAGCACCGGTCAGTGGGAGGGTGAGTTATGGAATCGGCGTAAGCACGGCGATGAGTATCCCGAGTGGTTAAAAGTGCGCGCGGTGACGGACAAAAAGGGCAAGGTCACCCATTTTATAAACTTGTTTACCGATATTTCAGCACAAAAAGATCGCGAGCGTGATTTGCGCCGTATTGGCTACGAGGATCCATTAACAGGACTGCCCAATCGCCGTCGCCTGCACGACCTGTTGGCTTCTCGGCTGCGCCATCTACGCGCAGGTGAGAGCCTCGATATCGCCCTGATTGATATTGACGGTCTGAAATCAGTTAACGATAGCCTAGGGGTTGAGCAGGGGGATCGCCTGTTGGCGCGTTTCGCTCAACGTTTAGAGAGTTATGTCGCCGGCAGTGTTGTGGGTCGCCTGGGTGGCGATGAGTTTATGGTGTTTCGTACCACCACCTTTGACGACCATGACCAATGGATAGCGACGCTGCGCGATCATATGTCGCGACCTTTTGAAATCAATGATCAATCGTTGCGATTGGGGCTGACAATTGGAAGCTGCCGAGCACCGGAAGATGGCAGTGATTCTGGGGTGCTTTTTCAGCGTTTGGAATCAGCGTTGTATAGCGCCAAACGGCTGGGACGTAATCATAACCAGCGGTTTCGGCCCGCGCTCGATAAACAGGATAATCCTCAACTGGCGCTGGTGAGCGATCTGCGTGCCGCGCTTATTTCGGGTGACCAGTTGGAGCTGCATTATCAAACGCAGCATGAACCCAGTAGCGGTGAGTTGGTGGGCATGGAAGCGCTACTGCGCTGGCGCCACCCTCAGGATGGCATGGTTTCCCCAGGCGATTTCATACCGCTGGCAGAGCGACACGGCCTGATGACGCAACTGGGTACCTGGGTGATCGAAAAAGCGTGCGCTCAGCAGGCTCATTGGCGTAACAGTGCGATGCCCAAGCTAACCATTTGGGTCAATATTTCGGCGCTACAGCTTTTTCAAGGAGATCTTGAAAGCCAGCTGGCTACCTGCCTTAAGCGTTACCAATTGAAGCCATCGCAAATTGGTCTGGAGTTAACCGAGTCGGTGCTGCTTGATGAGCGTGCAGGTAATATGGCTCCGCGACTACAGGCACTGCGTGACCAAGGTTTTGCGATTGCGATTGATGATTTTGGCACCGGCTATTCGTCGCTTGGCTATTTGAAGCGTTTGCCGGTGGATAAAATCAAGCTCGACCGGGCTTTTATCAAAGAGTTACCGCACGACCAGGCCGATGCCTCGATCGTCAAGGCGGTCCTGGCAATGGCGCAGGGGATGGGGCTCGGGGTGATCGCGGAAGGGGTAGAGACTAAAGAGCAGTGTCAATTTTTGGTGACTGCTGGCTGCACGTCTGTGCAGGGGTTTTACTTCTCTCGGCCACTCTCCGCGGCGGAATTGGAAAAGCGTTTGGTGTCAGTAGCTGCCGCTGCTTCTTAAGCTCTATATACGCGGCTGATTCCCACGCAGAGTACCGCCCATATCAGGGCCTGAATGGGGAGGAGCCAAGGAGCAAGCGTCACTTCCGCCAATAGCGCGCCGCCGTAATACGAGAGTGGGCCGCTAATCGCGCCAGCCGTTGCCGCCAGCAGTGGATAGCGCCATAGCCACGCCAACGAGTGATAAACTAGCGTAGCGAACAATGGCCACAGCATCCACAGCCAGAGTGGCAAAAGCCCGAGTACCAGTGTCTGATCGTTAAAATCAAAGCCTCCCAACCGCTTTAAACTGCCATCAATCACCAAACCGAGCAGTGCAAAGCCAGCGATAAACCGCGCCTCACCGGGTAGCGCGCAGCGCCATAAATGCCAGGCTAGCAAGCCGCTCCCCGCTATGGCAGCGACCCATGATCCCCCCAGTACGCACAATAGCCAGCCAGCTTCAAAAAGCAGCGCATTGGCGACCAGTGACTGCCAGGGGCGAGAGGCCATTTACAGCGCACCCGTCAGCGGAACGGGTTTTGCCGCAGGCTTGGCCAGTAGCAGATGGCAGGTGCCAATTGAGCGCTCGATAAAGCCGCCCTCGCAGTAGCACAAATAGTAGCGCCACATACGGATAAAGCGCTCGTCGTAGCCCAGGGTGCGCACCTGCTCCAGGCTGGCTTCAAAGCGGTGGCGCCATTCGCGCAAGGTGCGCGCATAATGCGGGCCAATTTCGTCTAAAGCGACGACGTTAAGCGACGTTTTGCGCATCACGCTACTTAACATGGCATGGTGTGATGGTAAAAAACCGCCGGGGAAGATGTACCGCTTGATGAAATCCATATCGCGCTTAGCGTCTTCAAAGCGCTGATCACGAATGGTGATGGCCTGCAGCATGGCTTGCCCGTCATCGAGCAGCAAGCTATCCAGCTTCGTGAGGTAGGTGTCGAGATACTGATGCCCTACTGCCTCTATCATCTCGACCGAAATAAGTCGGTCATAGCGGCCGGTCAATTCACGATAATCCTGTTTGAGCAGGGTAATCCTGTCTTCTAACCCTTCTTCCTCGATGCGTTTAGCCGTATGGGCGTGCTGCTCGTCGGAGATTGTCGTGGTCGTGACGCGGCAGCCACGGGTTTTCGCCGCATGAATGGCCAGCCCACCCCAGCCAGTACCAATCTCTAACAAATGGTGCTCAGGGCGCACGTCGAGCTTTTCCAGCATCAGGTCAAGTTTATACGTGGATGCCTCTTCCAAACTGGCGTCTGGATAGGGAAAAACGGCGCTGGAGTACATCCAGTGGTGGCGATCTAGAAAGGTGGAGAACAGGTCGTTGCCGATATCGTAGTGGGCCGCAATATTGCGTTTGGCGCCGCTAACGCTGTTACGCTGAAAACGGTAGGCGGCGCCTAGTAGCCAGCGGGCGATGCGAGCACTGCCGTTCTCCATTTTGCCGTTGACATGCTCCAGGTTGGCAGCGAATAGCCGCACCAGAGCAACCAGGTCGTCAGCATCCCAATCGCCATCCATATACGACTCCGCGGCGCCTACGGTGCCGCCAAAGGCAAGCCGTTTCCAGGCGCGGGAGTGGCGGATGACCACGGTCACTTGCAGCGGGCCCTCTTGGCCTAAATGATGGCACTGGTCGCTTTCGATGAGCGTAATGCGGCCACCGCGAAAGGTATCTAACTGTGCCATGAGGCGCGGTTTGAGCCATTTGGTTAAACGGTCTTGCCTGGCAGGTTGGATGGTAGGCGGCGTAGAACGCAGGGTGGTCATTTTGAAGTCTCCTTGCGCTTGGGATGGTTATGAACGGGGACGCGCTTCAGCCACAGGCGTAGCGCTTCAAAATGAATGCCCGCGATGGTTTTAAGGCTCATCCATGGCTGGCGCACCAGGGTTTTAATCAGCGCGCCACGGGTAGCGGGGGAGGCGGACAGCGTCAGAGTGGCATCAAAATGGCATTGCTGATCCTGCCAGTTCTCCATATGCAGAAAGAGGGTTTCGCCGGGGGCATTAAACTTCCAGCGATAGGTCATTTCCATCGGATTAAACGGCGAGACATGAAGGTCTTTAGCAAAATGCGCCTGATGGCTATGCCGTGATGGGTCCACCTTGCTGGCGTAACGGGTACGCTCGCGCCAGGGCATATTGGTCACTTCGCTCAACACCGCTGCCAATCTGCCTAAATGGTCATAGGCGTAGTAGACGGAGATAGGGTTAAACATACAGCCCAACGTGCGCAGCTGGGTGAGTACATAAATCCGGCCATTCGGCGCGCTCCCTAACTGGCGAGCCAGCTCTTCTCTCACCGCGGTTTTAAGCGGCCGGTCGGTTGGGCCGAGGTAATCCTCACGGCGAAAGCGTGCCAACGCCGGTCGCCGGGCGCTAAAGCCAGGCACGTTATCAAACACGCCCGGCAGCTCATCCAGATCCAGCCACGCCATCCATAGCTGATAGCTAAAAGTGTGCGAGGCGGGCGTGAAACGCCGGTGGCGTAAGGTGCCACGGTAGATGCGTGAACGCGGGGTGGCGATCATCCCAGGCCCTCGACACCCTGCGGCGTCAACAGGTCCTGAGCCGGCAGCGCAGAAGGCGACGCTGGCGGCTGGGCTGCTTCATCACAACCCAATGCCTGAGCGACGCGTAATGCGCTCCAAACCCCATCTTCATGAAAACCGTTACGCCAATAGGCGCCGCAAAAGTGTGTGCGATGTGCCCGTGATGATATCTCCGCATGGCGCGCCTGTGCGGCCTGACCGCCAAGCGTGAACTGCGGGTGGGCGTAAGTGTAGCGGCCCAGCACCTTGCTAGAATCGATGCTTGCACTATCGTTCAACGTTACGCAAAACGTAGTGTCGCTTTCGATTCGTTGAAGGATATTCATAGCGTAAGTGACCGATACCCGTGCTTCGCTATCGCGCTGATCCAAGCGGTAATTCCAGCTTGCCCAGGCGCGTTTGCGGCGCGGTAGCAGCGAAGTGTCGGTATGCAGCACCACCTCGTTATCCTGATAAGGCATGGCGCCAAGCACCGCTTTTTCGGTCTCGCTGGCATCGCTCAGCATGGCCAGGGCCTGGTCGGCGTGGCAGGCCAACACCACCTGATCAAATCGCTGTGTCCCGGTGGGGGTGGTGATGTTGACCCCAGTGCTGTCACGGGTGATTTGTGTGACCGGTGAATTAAGATGAATACGCGAGGCGTAGGGGGCTGTTAGGTCGGGAATGTAGCTTTTGGAACCGCCCACCAGCGTGTGCCACTGGGGGCGATGATTAACCGATAGCAGACCATGGTTACGGAAAAAACGCACCAAGAATACCAGCGGAAAGGCGCGTAAATCGCTAATGCTAGCTGACCAGATGGCTGCCCCCATGGGCAGTAAATAGTACTGCTGAAAGGCGTGGTTATAGTGGTTCTGGTCGAGGTAGTCACCCAGCGTCATCTCCTCGGGTAACGCATTGTTCTCCAACGCGTTGGTCGCCTGTTTATTAAAGCGCAGGATGTCTTTCAATAGACGATAAAAAGAGGGGTTGAACAGGTTCCGCCGTTGGGCAAACAAGGAGCCAAGCGTATGGCCGTTGTACTCAAAGTCACGCGCCGTTTCGTGCACCGAAAAACTCATTTCGGTGGCTTGTGACGCTATGCCAAGCGTCGCCATCAAACGCTGAAAATGAGGGTAGGTCCAGTCGTTAAAGACGATGAAACCGGTGTCGATAGCGAACGTCTGTCCATCGACCATCACCTCCATAGTGGCAGTGTGGCCCCCCAGGCGCGAATCTGCCTCGAACAGCGTCACCTCGTGCTGCGCGGAGAGGTACCAGCCAGCGGCCATCCCACTGATGCCGCTGCCAATAATCGCAATACGCTGCGATCCCGATGGCGAGGACGCGTTGCTCATGACGACTCCTTTTGAGCCCGGGTCATACGCAGGCCCACCTGACGACGTAGAGCGGTGGGTAAAATACCCAGCAGTTTGACGATATAGGTGAATCGGCGTGGGAAGTGGATATCCAGCCGACCCTTCGCCAATCCTTCGATAATGGCGTCGGCCGCTTGCTCGGCGGTTACCTGCATGGGCATGGGAAAATCGTTGCGCTCGGTCAGGGGCGTTTTGACAAAACCTGGATGAATGAGGCTGACGTCAATCCCCTCCTGATCAAGGTCTAGGCGTAGTGATTCTAGAAAGTAGCTAATGGCCGCTTTCGAAGCCCCATAGGCTTCCGCGCGGGGCAGCGGCAAATAAGCCGATGCGCTGGAGGTAGCCGCTAAACGGGCAGGCAGGCCCTCGCGTCGTGCTGCCCGCAGCAGCGGTAGGGCGGCTTCGACCCCGTACAAAGTGCCAAACAAATTAGGTGTAAAAACGCGCTCGACCAACGCCATGTCAAAGTGTTGGGCATCCAGATACTCGCAGGTGCCGGCGTTAAATATCGCTAAATCCAGCGCGCCCAGGCGTTCACGAATGGTCTCGCCAGCGTCAAGCACGGCTTGATGGTCACTGATATCAAGCGGGAGTGGGTGAGCATTGGGTTGGTGCTGACATAGAGCGTCCAGTGCTTCGGCGTTGCGTGCGCTAAGTACCACCTGATGGCCTTGGGCGATGAGTTTACGCGCAAGGGCTTCACCAATGCCGGAGGTGGCACCGGTTAACCAAATGCGTTGGGGTGTTTTCCATGTACTCATCGAGCCTCCTCGTGCGCCCCGCCAATTCGTGAAGGATTAGGCAAGGCGTTTTTTTAACCAGCGAATGACGCTTCCCATCAGCGGTAAGTGTTCGTAGAGCATGGCACCGGCATCGAAGTAGTCGTGGTGCTGTGAGACGCGCCCATCATCGGCAAATGTTAATGAGCTGCATCCCTCTACTTCTATCCTACGTCCGGAAGCTAGCTTTGGATGCACGAAAGACATGGTCCAGGTAACAAATGCCTGCTGACCCTGCAGCTGTCGAGTGCGATAAGTAAAACTGCACTGTTCGACATTCTCGTACATGGTTGAAAAATAACGTTCCAGCGCTTCACGACCTTCAATATGATGTAAAGGGTCGCTAAAAATTATATTTTCAGTATATACCTCGTATAGCTTTTCTGTACAGGTATTGTCTAGTTTGTTAAAAAAGGCGCAGAACGCCTCCAGCGCCGCAGGCTCAGCCATGGCGGACTCCCTATTAGCGTTGTGAACAGAGTGGTTTAGGAAAAAAGCGTTTTATGGACTGCTACTACTCTTTAGTGAGCGATTTAAACGCGTCCAGAGCGCGTTGTCGTGCCGCCTTGTGATCGACAATCGGCGCGGGATACGGCACATCGGTAAGCAGGTCCTGGGGCGGTGCGTGGCGTGCTTTCGCAGGAAGATTAGCAAGCTCAGGCAGCCAGTGGGCAATAAACTCACCGTCGGCATCAAAACGAGTGGACTGTGTGGTGGGATTAAAAATTCGGAAGTAGGGGGCGGCATCGGTCCCTGTCGAGGCAGCCCATTGCCAACCGCCGTTATTAGCGCAAAATTCGCCGTCAACCAAGTGGCGCATAAAGAAAGCTTCACCGCGTCGCCAATCAATGAGCAGGTGCTTGCTTAAAAACATCGCCGTGATCATACGCAGCCGGTTATGCATCCAGCCGGTGGCCACTAATTGGCGCATGGCGGCATCGACAATGGGATACCCGGTGCGCCCCTCACACCACGCTTGGAAGCCTTCATCATCGTCGCGCCACGGCAATTGCTTGGTATGCGCCTGAAAAGGCTGATAGCGGCATACCTCAGGAAAGCCAAACGCCACGTGCTGGTAAAACTCCCGCCAGACCAGTTCATTGATCCATGTCGTCAGACCGAGGTCACCATCGCCTAAATGTCCGCTATTTTCAGCCATCGCTGCCTGCAAGCACTGGCGATGGGAGATCATGCCTAGCGCCAGATAGGGCGAGAGTTCGCTGGTGCCGCGCACCTTGGGCAGATCGCGCTGCTCCTTATAATGGCGACCACGAAAGCGCAGAAAGCGCGCTAAATTATCAGCCGCTGCCTTTTCACCCGCCGGCCAAAGTCGCCCGTCGATCGGCATGCTATCCAGCTCTGGTAAGGCAGGCAGTGGGTCACTGTCGATATCCAGTGCTGTTTGCACCGGCGGTGTATCGCGTAGCGCCAATTGGTCGGCGGTGATCTGCTTGTGCCACGCTTTGGAGAACGGGGTGAAAACGCCGTAAAAATCGCCTTTTCCGGTCAATAGGCTGCCTGGGGCAAACGCGAGGGCGTCGTGGTAGCCGTGAGCGGCAACCCCGGCCTGCTTGAAAGCATCCTGCACCGCTTGGTCGCGGTGACGCTCATTGAGCGCGTATTCGTGGTTGAAGTGCAGCTGTTCAATGTCATAGTCACGAGCGATTTCAAGCAGCGCTTTCGGCGCTTGGTCATAGCGTTCGATATCACGGTGAAGTAGCGGAATATTCAAGCCGTTGAGGGCTGCTTTAACGGCTGCCACGCCGCGTGCCCAAAAATCCAGCTTGTTAGCGCCATGGCCGTGCGCTTGCCACTGGGAAATACTACGCAAAAATACCGCTATCACAGGCCCTTTAGCCGCGGCGGCAGCCAGGGCGCTGTTGTCATCAATGCGCAGGTCGCTGCGCAGCCAAACCAATTGACATTTCATAGGGTCTCCTGCGACACAAAAAATGGCCGGTCGCCGGGCGGCGAACGGCCAATAGGGTGACATATGAACGACATACGATAGGAACTATAGAACGCCAGACTCGCGTAACAGCGGCCGCAAGCGAGCGATTGCCTGGGGTAAGTCATCACCTAGAAGGTGCACCGGGCTATCGAGCAGGTCGGCTTCACGCAGGCGAGCCACTTCACCACACACGCCAATAGGCACATTGAGCGACTCCGCCGCTTTAGGCAGCGCTTGGTGAATATAGCGATCGCTTTCCCGCTGTCCGCTAGAAAGCAGCACCATTGACGAGTGCAGGCGCGCCACTGCTTGCGGGAGGTCCTCAAGTGGCAGCGAGTGATCGAGCATCTGTACTCGGTAGCCTTGCTCGCTCGCCATCAGCGCTGACATCAACACCCAGAGGGGGCCTGGGTCATCGGGCATGGCATTGAGCAAAATCAGCGGACCACGGGTAGCTTGGTTGGCGTAATGCAGCCGAATGCCCACCTGGCTGCGCAAAAACGACTCCAGAGTGCGTCGTACTAAATGATCGGTCTGAAGGGCCCACTTCGCCTCTAAGCTTAAAATGACCGGCTGCCACAGCTCATTGATAGCAATACTCAGTGGATAGATCGCCAAGCTCTGATGGTAAAACGCCTCTAGCTTGGGTAGATCGAGTGCTTCGATGATGGCTTGTAACTGTTGGCGCTGACTGGACCAATCGCCGGCATCCGGCGACGGTGTCTCAATTGTTTCTGGCTGGTCAAGCAAGTCGGCGACTTGACTGACCGGCACACCACGATTGAGCCACTGCAAAATGCGTTCAATGCGAGTGATGTCATCCTGGGCATAAAGCCGATGGCCTTTTGGGGTACGCTGAGGGCGAATTAACCCATAGCGTCGTTCCCAAGCGCGCAGCGTGACCGAGTTGACGCCCGTTAAGCGAGATACTTCGCGTATCGGATAGAGAGGCGTATCGGGGGGATGGGTCGCCTTGAGGCTCATGGGCGCCAGTACCTCTTGGTTGACGGCAGCACGGCGCTGCAGTGGCCTGTCAGTGTTCGCCGTGGCGAAGGTGTAACTTGTTCCATGTAAAGGTTGCCTAATCAAAGATCTGAACAGTGGAAAACCACGGATTGACGCGGGTGCTCGGCCATACGACGTTGAAAATAGCCAAGTCTAGCCTGCACACATTACCTAAACCTGAGGCTTCCTAGGGCGATACTGTATGCTCATTTGTACAACTTGTCGCTATTCGGTACAACCTTTATAAGAAGGCTTCTTAGCTAGTAAAGTATTGTAACGGTTAGACCGACCGGCCTATTAGTGCTTCACCCAAGCGGTGGCCCGATAGCCAAGCATCTTCTACACGCCCGCCACGAAAGCTGTCGCCACATAGGGCCAATCCGCTTTCACTGTATAAGTATTCAAGCCCATACGAGCTCGCTGGCTGCGCATAACGCCACCGGTGTGCGCCGATTTCAATGGGTGTAGGCAGGGGGGATGTGGTCGGGTAAAGACTTTGCAGGGCGGCCAGCAGTTGGTGAGCCACTTGGTCGGCCGGTTGCTCTAAGTGCGCTTCGCTCCAATCAAGCTGCGCCAGCAAGCTCAGGCTTTCCATTTGCTCACGGCGCCCCGGCTTGGTTTGATTCCGCGACACAATGTGTAGCGCTGGGTGCGCTACCCGCGCCATCTGCCAGTCCGGGTCAACACCGGGTAGGGCGGGAAGCGGTTCGGCAAAAATCGCCCACCCCGCCCAGCAGGCGCGCTGCTCCCCTGCTTGACACGCCGCCCCCAACTCGGTGTCCCACTCAGCTAGCAATGCATGAGCTTGGGGCGGAGGCGTGCTGATAACAACCTGTTCAAAAGGACTGTATGTTGTGTGGTCAGCGGCTATCAACTGCCAACCTTTGGCGGTCAAGTTAAGCGCTGTAATACGCGTGTCCGCATGCAACTCATTACCCGGCTGGGCCGTTAAGGCATCGGCCATATAGCGCGTCAAGGCGCTCATTCTCGGAGCGCCGGTATAGCGCTTTTGATGATCGTTGTGCGCCTGCCAGCCACTTGAGCTAGCCTGATAAGTACGTTTAGGCCAAAGCGTTATGCAGCCCGCAGCAAGCCATTCATCGACAGCACGTTGAAAATCTACGTCGCGAGCGGTGAATGCCTGAGCACCTAAATCCAGTGTGGCGCCCGGCCTGCGTTTACTCGACATACGCCCACCGGGGCCGCGGGCTTTATCAAAGAGTGTGACGCTGGCGCCGCTGTTGGCGAGCACTTTTGCGCAGGCAAGTCCTGAAATGCCTGCCCCGATGATAGCGACCCTGTGTGTCGCCGTTAGCGGCAGTGTAGCCATGGATTCCTCGCGGCGTTTAAAGGCACTCAATAAAATCACGCCATATAAAAGTGATTAAGTAACTGAATTGGAAACCTATTGTAGCAGTTTTGTATAAATTACGTACAATTTAGTTGCCGATTGATTCATCTCGCCAAGCTGGCACCTAACGGTGACACCAACAGGAGTAATTGCATGCGCGTATTAGTGACCGGAGGCAGTGGGTTTGTCGGCCAGCGGCTGTGCCAGCAGCTGATAGAGCAGGGCCACGAGGTGCAGGTAGTTTCTCGCCGCCCTCATCAAGTGCGTGATCGCTTGCCTAGCGGATGCGATATTCGTGATAGCGCCCAGGCGTTTATCGAGTCGCCGCCGGACGCGTTGATTAACCTGGCGGGTGAGCCGATTGCCGCCAAACGCTGGAGCGATGAGCAGAAAGCCAAGCTGATTAACTCTCGGGTGGCGGCGACCGAGCAACTGGTGGCGTTATGCGAACAGTTAAACGCTAACGGACAGCCGTTGCCAAAGGTGATGGTCTCCGGTTCAGCGATGGGTTACTACGGCGATCAGGGAAAGCGCGTGGTGACCGAAGAGACGATGCCTAACGATGAGTTCGCCTACCGGCTATGTAAACAGTGGGAGGCCGCCGCCCAGCCGATAGAGGGCCTGGGGGTGCGGTTAGCGATTCTGCGTACGGGGTTAGTGTTAGCGGCGGGTGGCGGTAGTCTGCAGAAAATGCTGCCGCCATTTAAGCTCGGATTAGGCGGCCGCTTTGGCAGTGGTGAGCAGTTTATGCCCTGGATTCACCGCGACGACCTGGTCGCGGCAATTCTGTTTCTCGTTAATCACGAGACCTTGAGTGGCCCCTTCAACGGCAGTGCGCCCCATCCGGTGACCAATGCGACCTTTACTAAAACCCTGGCCAAGCAGCTCAACCGTCCGGCCATATTCCCGGTGCCCGCATTTGCCTTGAAAGCAGGGCTTGGGGAGATGTCGCGGTTGCTGTTGACCGGGGCGGATATGCGCCCCACGCGCCTTGAAGCGGCGGGATTTACCTTTCTCTATCCCACCCTGGACAAGGCGCTGGAGGCGATTCTTTAACGCTTAGCGGTCAGCATCGACGGTGATGATTACCCGCACGGAATCAAGCCGCAGGCGGGTGTTCTCAATAGCGTCGCTAAGCGCTTTACGCTCATCTTTTAGTGTGTCGATTTCGGCGCTACGCACCGCTGGGTTGTGTTCGGCCAGCGCGGTCAAACGAGCAATTTCGGCATCCAGCTGCGAGCGCATACGGGCCTCGGCGTTCTCCACGATGCTAGGCAACTGACGTTCGGCTTCGCCTTCACCCTGGGTCAGCAGCCCGCGCAACTGATCGTGGCGGCTCTTGATTAAGTCCCGCGCCAGGGATTTATTGACCTTCTGTAGGTTCTTACCCAGGCCAGTAAAGGAGATTTTGCTGGTCAGGTTGGCGCCCGATTCATCCAGCAACAGGCGCACGGCGGTGGGCGGTAAGAAGCGGTTAAGGTGCAGCTTCTTGGGCGCCGGACAGTGGGTGCGAAACACCAGTTCAGCCATTAATCGGCCGGCGGGGATGGCGTCGTGCCGGAGCAGAGCGAGCGCCGAATTGCCCATGGTGCCATCCAGCACTCGGCCCATCATTTCCCGTAGCAGCGGATGCTCCCAGGAGAGTCGCTGCACATCGTCACGGGCCAGCGCCTGGGTGCGGCTGTAGGTGGCGGTGAAGCCCTCTTCGCCTTTGATCAGGCCCGGCAGGCCATCCAGCATATGTTGGCTGGGCTGCAGGTGCATTAAACCCTTGCCGATCTCCTGGCTCTCCACGCCGAAAATATCCAGCGCCCGCTCAAGGTAGCGAGGCAAGGCGGCGTCGTCATCCAATTCGCGCACCGCGTCGATCACCTGCTGTGCACGCGCAGGGCGGCAGGCGTTAAGCTCCAGCAGCCGGTTGCGGCCCGCATCGTGCTCCGCCAATTTGGCGCTAAACATGGCGCGGGTTTCGGTGATGATCTCGTCAAGCGCCTCATCATCCAGCAGGGCGTCGGCCAGGGCGTCACCAAACGCATCAAACAAGTCGTTGCCGACCCCATGGGGAGCGCTGAACGCATCCATACCTTCGTGGTACCAGCGCAGCAGCCGCTCGCCAGGGCTACCTTCAAAGGTGGGAATATGCAGCTCGATAGCGTGGCGCTGGCCAATACGGTCCAGGCGGCCGATGCGTTGTTCGAGCTGATCCGGATGCTGGGGCATATCGAACATGACCAGATGGCGGCAGAACTGAAAGTTGCGCCCCTCTGAACCAATTTCCGAGCAGACCAGCACCTGAACGCCCTCATCCTCATCGGCAAACGCCGCCGCTGCGCGGTCACGCTCGATTAAAGAGAGATCTTCGTGGAACACCGGGGCATGATAGCCGCCCAGCACCCGCAGCCCTTCGGCAAGCCCTTCGGCGGTTTCCCGATGATGGGCAATGACCAGCACTTTTTCGTTGGCGAAGCCGCTCTCACTGTCGTCGCTGAGCTTTTCCAGCAGCCAGTTCACGCGTGGGTCGATGTGCCACCAGTCCTCGCCGTTGAGCGGGTCATTGCTGAGCGCGCGGTAGGCCGCGTCGGGGTAGATCAGCACGTCGGGGTGATCCATGCCGGTTTCGATCAACAGTTCATCGAGATAATCATCGTCACGCTCTAGGCGGCGCACGACGCGACGGTAAGCCGAAGGCAGCGCCAGCGGCGCTAAGTTGAGGCGTCGTTCTGGGAAGCCTCCCACATGACGGCGGCTATTGCGGAACATCACCCGCCCCGTACCGTGGCGGTCCAGTAGCGCTTCGCTGAGCTGGGCGCGGGCAGCGTCCTGCTGCGCAATGCTTGCCTCCGGATTGCACAGCGTGTCGAGCAGCGCCTGGCTATCGCGGTCATCCGCGACTGCTGAGACGGCAGTACGGGCGCTCGCATCGTCAGGCAGAGCCGCTAAGGCATCAATGGCGCGGGCTACTTCGGTGTAGTGGCTCTCTTCGGCTTTGAAGCGTTCCAGGTCGTGATAGCGCTCATCATCCAACAGCCGCAAGCGGGCAAAGTGGCTCTTGATACCCATCTGTTCGGGGGTGGCAGTGAGCAGCAGCAAGCCGGGGATTAGCGCCGAAAGCTGTTCGACGCAGCGGTAGCCGGGGCCGCTGCCTTCTTCGCTCCAGTCGAGGTGGTGCGCTTCATCAACAATCAGCAGGTCGAACTGGCTCGCCAGTGCCTGCTCCTGACGCTGAGGGTTGGCAAATAGCCAGCCTTGGCTGGCTAACACCAGCTGGGCGCTCTCAAACGGATTAGCGCTGCCATGGGCTTGGCTCTGGGTCTCGTCTAACAGCGAGACGTTGAGCGAAAAGCGCCGCAGTAGCTCGACCAGCCACTGATGCGTGAGGCTATCGGGAACCAGAATCAGCGCGCGCTCAACGCGGCCATTGAGCAGCAGGCGGTGCAGAATCAAGCCCGCTTCGATAGTTTTGCCCAGGCCCACTTCATCCGCCAGCAGTACGCGAGGCGCATGGCGGTTGGCGACTTCATTGGCGATATAGAGCTGGTGAGGAATCAGATCGATGCGCGGCCCGGAAAAGCCCAGCGCGCTGTGCTGCTCGATACGCTGATAGTGGTGCAGGGTACGAAAGCGCAAATCAAACCAGTCATTGCGATCGACTTGGCCGGTCAGCAGCCGGTCGCGCGCTTGATCGAACTGCATGGTATCGGCGAGCTTGGCTTCGGGCAGCTCGCGCAGGTTGCCTTCCTTGTCTTCACCGATATAGGTGATCAGGCCGTCGGTCTCTTTGCTGTCATCGACCACCATCTGCCAGCCATCGGCGGAGATGACACGGTCGCCGCTGCCGAACATGACGCGGGTCAGCGGGGCCTGGCGGGTGTTGTAGGTACGGGTTTCCTGACTGGCACTGAACAAAATGGTAACGCTACGGGCGTCGCAGTTAAGCACGGTGCCGAGCCCAAGCTCAGCTTCACCGTCGCTAATCCAGCGTTGGCCGGGAGAAAAATCGCTCATGATGCCTCGGAGGAGTCTGCAAAACGGGTCGACTGCCGCCGGAGGGGAGCGCCGGCGGCAACAGGGCGGGGGATTCTAACGCAAAGCAGCGAGGGGATTAAGGTGTATCGGCATCAATCTTTTAGCCAGCGGTCGAGATGGGCACGGGTCACCTCGCCCACGTGTACATCCAGCGTATTGCCCTGTTCATCAAATAGTACCGTGGTAGGTAGCCCTGGCGCTTCAAATAGGGCCATCAGCTGTTGGCTGGGATCGCGCAGCGCGTAGCGAAATTCAAGCTGCTGCGCATCCAAATAACGCACCATGGGCAGCAGGTCTTCGCCCTGGTTAGCCACCACCACGCTCACGCCCTCGCGTTGGGCGGCCTCCTCGAGCAGCGGCATTTCGCGTAGGCAGGGTGGGCACCAGGTCGCCCACAGGTTGACGATAACCAGGTCGCCGCTCTCGGTCAGCGACGACAGCGCTACCGGATTGCCGTCTACGTCCTCCAAGGTGATCGCTGGTAGGGAGTCAATGGCAAAATCGTTGCCCAAGGGGGCCAGGGTGACCAGCACCAACCACAGACTGGAAGTCGCGACCAGCATGGCCATTGCACCGCCCATGGCTAACAGGCGTGTACGTAGCGTCCAGGCTGTCCATATTAACCCGGCGACCATGCCCCAAAGGCCGTGGTAGCCAGATTGCCAGACCTTTAGCGCCTCCCATGGCGCAGCGCTATAGCTTTCCCAATGGAGCAGGATATAGCCGACCCTAGCGCCAACCAGCCAGGCAATTATAAGGCCGTTAAACCAGCGCTGCTGATCACGCTGGGGAAGCCCCAGCAGCCATCGCGCGCAGAGTAGCAGCACCAGGGCGCAGCCAATGGCATAGAGACGTGGTAGCGAAATCAGTAGCGGACCGAGAGCAATGGCATTCATGATTTTCTCGTGAAACAGGTACACTGGCAGACCATACCATGCGAGCTGCAAATTACGGAGACGTTATGCCCCCACCCGCGTTTGATAGGCTGCGCGCGCTTGCTATTGTTTCCCAGGCGATTGGTTTAATGCTGGTCATTGGCTTGGAAACCGTTATGGGTAATGCCGCCCGCCCCTGGCAAGGGGTAGTGCTGGCCGGCATGTTGGTCGCAGCGCTCACGATTGCGTTAGTGCGCCTTTATCAGCGCAATCTTACCCGCAAGCGCTGGGCCGAACGCCTTGAAGCCAGTGACCATAACAAAGACCAAGACGATGACTAATGCCATTGGCTGGCGTCAATGGATGAGCTTAGTGGCACTGTGCAGCGTAATGGCGGGATGCACCCACGCTGTGACGCGTGAACACCACACGACGCTCGCCTTGGACGGTGCACGCACGACCTGGTTGGGTGAGCAGGCCTATCAGGCGTTAGCGGAACAGACACAACCCGATGGTTTTGCATTGCTAGCCAATGGGCGGGAAGCATTTGCTGCTCGGGTAGGATTGATTCGCCAAGCCCAGCGTGAGTTGAATATCCAAACCTACTTACTGGGCGAAGGCCAAACCACGCGGCTAATCTTTTCGCAGTTGCTGGAAGCCGCCGAGGAAGGCGTCCGGGTGCGCCTGCTGGTCGATGATATCGGCGCTATTGGTCAAGGTGATCGTTTAGCCGCACTGGCGAGCCACCCAGGTATCCACGTGCGGGTTTATAATCCGCTCCCGGTGGGGCGTGGGCATATATTCACGCGCGTCTTGGCCTCTGTGGTCAACCCTGCTCAGCAGCACCGGCGCATGCATAACAAGCTGTGGGTAGCCGATAATAGCGTCGCCATTGTGGGGGGGCGTAATCTGGGCGATGAATATTTTGATGCCAACGACTCCCGCAACTTTGCTGATTTGGACTTTGCGACCATTGGCGAGGTAGTACCCGATCTTTCGCGCAGTTTTGATCTGTATTGGAATCACGGCTTGGCGCAGCCGATTGAACGCTATCATCAAGTCGCCGATAACGCTTGGCAATCGCTCGAAACGGCGTTGGAAGATTGGCTGGATGTTAATGCCGACTCGGAATACTTTACCCAGCTGCGCAGCCACCCGCGCAGCGCGCCGCCCTGGGAAACCCTTCATTGGGGGGAAGGCGTGGCGATGTGGGATAACCCCGGCAAGCTGGCGTCTGGTACGCCTGAATGGCGCGATACTCTGCTAGGCGAGTTAACTGATGCCACCGAGCTTAACCAGCGCCTTGTGGTTATTTCTGCTTACTTTGTGCCCACCGAGCAAGGCGTGCAAAACCTAACCGATCTTGCTGACCAGGGTATCGCTGTCGAGATTATTACCAATTCACTGGAGTCGACAGACGCAGCCGTCGTACACGGCGCCTATGCGCCGTGGCGTAAAACGCTTCTCGCTCACGGTATCACCCTCTATGAGCTGCGCCCCGAACAGGAAGCGGGCCCGAATGAAGATATGCGTGTGCCCGGCGCCTCTGCTTCAGCGCTACATATCAAAGCGTTGAGTTTTGATGATCAGGTGTTTGTGGGTTCGTTTAACGCTGACCCACGGTCGATCTACTGGAATACCGAAATTGGCGTGCTGGCCCGCAGCGATACCCTTACGCAGGCGTTTAACGATCTGGTGGCCATAGGGCAAGAACCTGCGCTGAGTTATCGCATCGAACTTACCCCAGAGGGTGAGTTGAACTGGCACCTGGAGCGCGATGGCAACGTGGAAATTTTAACCACTGAGCCGGGGAGCTTTTGGCGCCATTTCAACGCCTGGTTAAGCCATGCGCTCAAGATGGAGCGCTGGCTATAGACCATTTGGCGAAGTAGCGTTAGAAGTCGATGCTTGTGTTTTTGGCGTTCCGGTTCCAGATTAATAGCAGCCTTAACGAATGTACGCTGGGGCACACAAAAATTTGAACAAACTTTTAGGATACTGGGAGCGACCAATAACATGATGAATAAACGCGCATTAGCCACCGCCGTGGCGGCTTCTACCCTGGCAGTGGCAGGTTTCGCACAGGCAGAGGTCAAAGTTGGCTTCTTGGGCGGCTTTACCGGGGGAATCGAAAGTTTAACGCCACCAATTTTTGAAGGTGCTCAGCTAGCCGTAGAGCAGATCAATGAGCAGGGCGGTATTTTAGACGGTCAAACGCTGGTAATGCCGACGGGTGATACCACCTGTTCTGATGCATCGGCTGCCTCAAACGCCGCTGACCGTATGGTGAACTCTGAAAATGTGACGGCGATTGTGGGCGCGCTGTGCACCGGTGCCACCATTGCCGCGGCTAACAACGCCGCCATTCCCGGTGGCGTATTGATGGTATCACCTGCCTCTACGGCACCGGCAGTATCTGAACTTAACGATAACGATCTCGTCTTCCGCACCGTACCGTCAGACGCTTTCCAAGGTGAGATGCTGGCCAAACTGCTGCTGGAAAAAGGCATCGACGCTGTCGCCGTTACCTATGTAAACAACGATTACGGTCAAGGGCTTTCTGACGCCTTCAGTGCTGCGTTTGAAGCGGGCGGCGGTGAAATTACCGAAAATTTGGCACACGAAGACAACCGGGCAGATTATCGCTCTGAGCTAGGTTCGCTCTCGGTGAGCGGTGTGGATACGCTTGTCGTGCTGGCCTACGCCGATACGTCGGGCCAAACGGTACTGCGCCAAGCTTACGAAAGTGGCATGTTTACCCAGTACGTAGGCGCTGACGGCATGGTCGGCGATAGCCTTATTGAAGCCATTGGTGCTGACGTGCTTGATGGCATGATTGCCACGCGCCCCGGCAGCCCTGACCTGCCCGGCACTGAACTCTTTATCGAAGCCGCCGAAGCCGCTGAGCTAGACCCAAGCGCCGTATTTGCAGCCCAGGCCTACGATGCCGCTTTCCTGATCGCGCTGGCGATTGAGCAAAACGGCAATGCCGACCGTGAAGGACTTTCAGACGCACTGCGCAGTGTCTCAAGCGCCCCAGGTGAAGTCATTCTGCCCGGCGAGTGGGAGAAGGCGGTTGAGCTGATTGCGGCAGGTACCGATATCAACTATGAAGGCGCGTCTGGCTCGCATGAGTTCGATGATAACGGCGATGTACCTGGCGTAGTGGTCGAGATGGCGGTAGAAGACGGCACCTTTACCAGCAAAGGTCAGGTTGATCTTTAATTTGTAGGCTTAGTATTAACAGAATGCCCGGCTGTTTCCAGCCGGGCATTTTTTTATAGGCCATCAGTTAATAGCATCAGCCGTGGCTTTTGATCTTCTCGGGCAGTAGCCCTTTGGGCGCGAAGCGCAGCACCATCGTGATCAGCAACCCAATCACCAGTACCCTGGCCTGCAGCGCGCGGCTATCTATATTACTGGGGGCGTCCCAGCCAAACGTGCCTTCGCCAAAGGCGACGGCTAACTGCATCAAAAACAGCGCCAGGGGCTCCGACATAATCCAGATGATATACACCGCCACGGCACCGAAAATAGTGCCTAGGTTATTGCCCGGCCCGCCAAGTATTACCATCACCAGTACCAAAAAGGTATGGTTAAGCGGCAGGTAGCCTTGCGGGTCGAAGAGGCTATTGAAGGTGCCCAGAATGCCCCCGCCCAAGCCCATCAGAATGCACCCCAGCACAAAGATCTCCAGCCGACGCTTATTGATGTCTTTGCCCATGGCGGCCGCGGACATTTCGTTATCGCGAATCGCCCGAATCATACGCCCCCATGGCGCGTTATAGGCACGGTTGAGTAGGAAGAAGATCACCGCAATGACCACTGCCGTAATCGAGAGATAGATCGCGCGTGAAAGGGTGAAACCCAGCTCGGCGGGTCCCGGCGTTGGCCAGGGTAGTGGTGAGACTGTGGCAGTGCCGCGGGTCAGCCAGTCGGAGTTTTTTAGAAACGCTTTGATGATCTCAGCAATGCCGAGGGTGGCAATCGCGAGATAATCGCTACGCAGGCCCAAGCAGATATGGCCGATAAAATAACCGACGCCCCCTGCCAGGGCGCCGCCTACTATCCAACCGGTCCAGGGGGGTAAGCCTAGCCCGCCGACAAAGCCTGCCTGGCTTTCAATCGCTTCCGTCACTTCACGTAGCTGGCTAATCACCGCGAGGTAAAGCACGATACTTAACACGATCACCAGGAACGTTCGCAGCGGTTTTGGCACCCCCAGGCGATCCAGCTTGCTGACGGCGACCATCAACAGGATGGCCGCAACGCCATAGAGCAGCACAAGGCCTAGCTCGCCGGGAAGTGCAGAGCCCCAGAAGGCATCATTAACCGGTACGCTGAAGAACATCGCACAAAAACCACCGAGGGCGACAAACCCCATCACCCCCGCGTTGAACTGACCTGCATAGCCCCACTGAATGGTTAAGCCCAGCGCGAGGATGGCATAACAAGCGGCCTCAACGAGCATGCGCGTGCTATAGGCCGCCCCCATCATGGCGTAAACCACTAAAATGGCCGCGAGCAGAACCCAAAACAGGATCAGCTCGCGCAACGGGAACCGGCGTACTTGGGTAGCGTCTTTGGGCGTGTAGGCAGGATTACGTGTTTTGGCTGAATGGCTCATTAGATCACCTTGCCCTTGAACAGTCCGGTTGGGCGCCACACCAGAATGGCGACCAGAATAAAGAACGGCACCACAATCTTGTACTCCGTGCCCACGAAGGCGAGGTTCGACGGCAGCTCCAGCCAAGCAGGCAAGCTATCGCTGAAAGGGCGCAGGAGAACGTTCCAGTTAAACACGGCCAGTGTTTCGGCAAAACCGACCACAAAGCCACCGGCAATGGCGCCATAAGGGTGACCAACCCCGCCAACGATTGCGGCGGCAAAGATGGGCAGCAGCAGAAAGAAGCTTAAATCGGGTTTGAAGGTGACATCCAGGGAGAGCAGGGTACCGGCAATCGCCGCGAGCGCTCCGGCGATCATCCACGTCACCGCCACAATGGTATTGGTATTGATACCCGATGCCTGGGCCAGTTCCGGGTTATCCGACATGGCGCGCATTGCTTTGCCTAACCGCGAACGGTTAAGAAACAGGTGCAGTGCGACCACGGCCACTAGCGTGATTACAAACAAATAGAGTTGCGGCTCGGTGATCACGATGGGCGCACGGGCGCCCTCGAAGGGCAGCGCCAGGCGGAAGATTTCTTTGCGGTCATCGACATACAAACTCTGCCCGCCGGTGCCCGAAAAGAGGCGGATCAAACCCTGCAGAATCAATGTAACACCCAGCGAGCCAATCACCAGCACGATTGGCTTAACGCCATGGGCGCGTAGCGGTTTATAGAAGGTTTTATCGATGCCCACCGCCAGCGCCGCGGTCAGCAGCATCGCCAACGGTAGCATTAAAACCGCTGTCGGCACGCCAAGGCTGGCGCCTGCCGCTGGGAACAGCGTGGTAAGCAGTAGCACCATAAAGGCACCGAAAGTCATCATGTCGGCGTGGGCAAAATGGGCAAAGCGCATAATACTGAAAATCAGCGTTACGCCAATCGCGCCAATGGCGTAAATGGAGCCGCTGACACTGCCAGCGATCACCACGTTATTAATAAAAAAAGCCAGTTCGTTCACACGTTTCTCCCTGGGGCTAGCCGCCCAAAAAGCTTTTAGCGACGTCCGGATCGGCCAGTAAGGCGGCCCCGGTATCGGTAAAGCGGTTTTGTCCGGCGGCCAGCACAAAGCCCTTGTCGGCGATTGCTAAGGCCTGTTTGGCGTTCTGCTCGACCATCAAAATACCCACGCCGGCGGCGTTGATCTGTTTGACGCGGTCAAAGATTTCATTCATGTAGAGCGGCGACAGTCCCGCGGTGGGCTCATCGAGTAACAAAAGGCTCGGCTCGGCCATTAAGGCGCGTCCCATGGCGACCATCTGACGCTGGCCACCGGAGAGCTCACCGGCGGGCTGGCGGCGTTTTTCATACAGCGGTGGGAAAAACTCGTACACCTGAGCCAGCATGCGTTTAACGTTTTGTGGCTTTAAGAATGCGCCCATCTCCAGGTTTTCCTGTACCGAGAGGCTGGGAAAAACGTTCTTCTCCTGGGGCACGAAACCCATGCCACGCTGCACCAACTGGTTGGGCGGTAAGTTTTGGATGGGCTGGCCGTTAAGCAGGATCTCGCCCTGATTAACCTTCAGCAGGCCAAAGACTGCTTTGAGCATGGTGGATTTGCCAGCCCCGTTGGGGCCAACGATTACCCCGACCTCATCGGCTTCCAGCGTCATGTTTACCCCGTTAAGGATATTCATGCCGCCATAGCCTCCATGCACATCCCGTGCGTCGATTAATGGCCTGATTGTTGATGACATAAGCAAGGGGTCTCAGCAAGGTCGCTTACTTAAAGCGACATCATTGTATTAATTAGTGAGTAGCGAAACGGTCACACTTAAGCGGCATCGGTGCCAAAGTAGGCTTCGATTACCTCAGGGTTATTCTGAATCTCATTGATATGGCCTTCGACCATCACGCTACCCTGGGCGAGCACAATCACCGGGTCGCAGAGGCGGGCAATCATTTCCATATCGTGCTCGATGACGAGAAAGGTGTAGCCCATCTCACGGTTGAGCCGCTCGATATTGCCGATCAAATCGCCCAGCAGGGTGCGGTTTACCCCGGCGGCGATCTCATCTAGCAGCACCACCTTGGCATCCGTCATCATGGTGCGACCAAGTTCTAGCAGCTTCTTCTGCCCACCCGATAAATTGCCTGCCAGCTCGTTGCGAACGTGATGCAGGCCAACGAAGTCGATCACTTCCAGCGCGCGGCGACGTACTTCAGCCTCTTCTCGCTGCACCTTGCCAGGCTTTAGCCAAGCGCTAAAAAGGCTTTCACCGGCTTGTTTAGGCGGTACCATCATCAGATTTTCCAGGGCGCTCATCTGGCTGAACTCGTGAGCAATCTGAAACGTGCGCAGTAACCCCCGATGAAAGCGCTGGTCGGCGCTGAGCGCGGTAATGTCTTCTCCATCGAGTAGAATGTGCCCGCTATCAGGCTCTAGAGCGCCCGCAATAAGGTTAAACAGGGTGGATTTACCGGCGCCGTTGGGGCCGATCATGCCCGTAATGGAGCCTTTCTCCACTTGGATGGAGCAGTCGTTGATTACCTGCAGGCCGCCGAACGCTTTATTCACTCGTTGTACATCAATGAGAGAGGTCATGGTGTCTCCACGCGATACAGGCGGCTAATAAGCCGCCTGTGCACTATTATTTATTAAGTTGTTGGGCGTGGTTTTTTGAGCCACGATTGGCTGGCAGCAAAGGCGCCAACGATGAGCAGCGCGCCAAGGGTGGGAATAAGATAGCCATCCACCTGAGGGATTGTGCGTAAAAACACAAAGGCGACAGCCGCGGGTGCCACAAAGCGCACCAGCAACCGCCAGTATTTAAACCAAGTGACGCTGCTGCCCAGTTCCTTCATCACTTCGCTCTGTGTTAGCGCCCAGCCGGCGAACAGGGCGATCAGCAGACCGCCCACCGGCATAAAGATATTGGTGAGTAGCTCGATAAACTCAAACGCACTGCGCCCAAACAGGCTATGGAATATCGTCCCCTCGGCCCACACGTTAAAGCTGACGACCGTCAACAGCCCCATCGCCCAGGCGGCAATCACCATGATAGTGACTGCCTGGGGGCGGGTCATATCGAAACGCTCCACTAGAAACGCGGCGACGGGCTCGATCAGGGAAATGGAGGAGCTGATGGCGGCGCCTAGCACCAGGATAAAGAACACGCCGCCTACCAAGGCACCAAACGGCATTTCGGCAAATGCCAATGGCAGGGTGACAAACATCAACCCTGGGCCTTGGCCTGTTTCTAACCCAGCGCCAAACACCAGGGCAAAGATAGCCAAGCCAGCGACCATCGCCACGGCGGTATCGACAATGGCGACGGCAAAAGCGGTTCGCGTCAGCGACACGTTGCTGGGCATGTAGGCGCCGTAAGCCATGATGGCCCCCATGCCCAAGCTCAGGGTAAAGAACGATTGCCCCATGGCCTGAAGCCAGCCCTCAAGGCTGAGATCGGCAATATTAAAGGTAAACAGGAAAGTGGCTGCAGCGCCTATATCGCCATTCACTACGCTGTAGACCAGCACCACCAACAGAATCACAAACAGCGCGGGCATCATAATGCGCAGGCCTGATTCGATGCCTTTATGTATTCCCATGCCGACAATCAACGCCGAGGCTGCAATGAAAAGGGAGTGGTAAAGCGTCATTAGTCCTGGGGCAGCCAGTAACGCATCGAAGCCGTCACTAATGGTCTGCGCATCGGCACCCACCAGCGAACCCGTCAGCATCAGGCCGGTGTAGTGGATTGCCCAACCGGCAATCACCGAATAGAAACTTAAAATCAAAAAAGCCGAGGCGGCGCCCAGCCAGCCGATCGTTTCCCAGGCTCGGGATGTCTTATGGGTTTTGGTTAAATGCCGCATGCCCATAATCGGGCTCTGGCGGCTGTGACGCCCCAGCATGATCTCCGCAATCAAAATGGGAATACCCACCGCGAAAATGGTCAGTGCGTAGACTAAAATAAAGGCACCACCGCCGTTTTCACCGGTAAGGTAAGGAAACCGCCACAGGTTGCCTAAGCCAACGGCGGAGCCAACCGCGGCGAGTAGAAACGTACCTTTGTGCGTCCAGACGTTTTGACCGCTCATGGGTAAGAGTGTCCGTGTTTGAGTGCAGGATGGGGATGGTATCCAAACACTCGTATGAATATAAAGATGCCAGCGTGCCTTGGACGCGCTGAAGTTAGCGTTACTGTGCGATAGAACGCCTCACCTTTCCAGCGTATTAGCGTTTAGGCTGCGTTTAGTGAAGTGCCTTGGCAGCTTAATGAGGCCGCATCATGCAGGAGAGCGTGGCGTTAAGGTACAAAAAAACCCGCTTGCGCGGGTTTTTCGAAAGCTACGGCTTTTAGCGGTATTACTTTTTGCTAAAACGCTTACGCTCGGTCTCTTTCAACAGCTTCTTACGCAGGCGGATATGCACAGGCGTGACTTCGACGAGTTCGTCGGAATCGAGAAATTCAATCGCTTGCTCAAGAGAGAACTTAACCGGCGGGGTTAACACGATGTTTTCATCGTTGCCGGTAGAACGCATGTTGTCGAGCTTCTTACCCTTGGTAGGGTTTACTACCATGTCGTTAGCACGGTTGTTGATGCCGATCAGCATGCCTTCGTAAACTTCCGTGGCGTGATCGATGATCAGCTTGCCGCGCTCTTGCAGGGCATACAGTGCATAAGCAAGGGCTTTACCGTCGACCATGGAGACCAGCACGCCATTACGACGCTCGATGGACGCTTCAGGCTTGAGCGGACCATAGTGATCAAAACGGCTGGTGAGAATGCCGGTGCCGGAAGTCAGGGTTAAGAACTGACCACGGAAGCCGATCAGGCCGCGGGCAGGGATGATGAAGTCCAGGCGAACCCGTCCTTTACCGTCCGGCAGCATGTTGGTCATTTCACCTTTACGGTAGCCCAGCTCTTCCATGATCGAGCCCTGGTGCTGCTCTTCACAGTCGATGATGACTTCTTCGTAAGGTTCCTGCTTCTCACCGTCAATCTCTTTGATGATGACTTCTGGGCGGCCGACGGCCAGCTCAAAGCCTTCACGGCGCATGGTTTCGATCAACACCGACAGGTGCAGTTCGCCACGGCCAGACACCTTGAACTTCTCAGGGGTTTCGCCCTGTTCAACACGCAGCGCCACATTGTGAATCAGCTCTTGATCAAGACGATCCTTGATATTACGGCTGGTCACGAACTTGCCATCTTTACCGGCGAACGGTGAGTCGTTGACCTGGAAAGTCATCGACACGGTGGGTTCGTCGACGGACAGCGGGGGGAGCGCTGCCACATTGGCCGGATCGCACAGCGTATCGGAAATCGCCAGATCGTCGATGCCGGTGATGCAGACGATATCGCCAGCGGTCGCTTCGTTGGTCTGAACGCGCTCCAAGCCCATATGAGTCATGACTTGGCCGATTTTGCCCTTACGCACATTGCCGTCAACGCCGATCACCGAGATCTGCTGGTTCGGTTTTACCGAGCCACGCTTGATGCGGCCTAGACCGATAACGCCCACGTAGCTGTTGTAATCTAGTGCCGAAATCTGCATCTGGAAAGGGCCGTCGAGTTCCACCTTGGGCGGCTCGACGATATCGACGATGGCTTGGAACATGGGGTCCATGTTGTCCGCCAGCTCTTCAGGATCCATGCCGGCAATGCCGTTCAAGGCAGAGCAGTAAATGATCGGGAAATCGAGCTGTTCGTCGGAAGCGCCCAGGTTGTCGAACAGGTCAAAGATCTGGTCGATCACCCAGTCAGGGCGGGCACCGGGACGGTCAATTTTGTTGACGACCACGATGGGCTTCAAGCCTTGGGCGAATGCTTTTTGGGTCACGAAGCGAGTTTGTGGCATCGGGCCGTCAACGGCGTCTACTAACAGTAGCACCGAGTCGACCATCGACATGACGCGCTCAACTTCGCCACCGAAATCGGCGTGCCCAGGCGTATCCACAATGTTGATGTGGTAGCCATTACCTTGGCTGTCTTGCCATTGAATGGCCGTGTTCTTGGCCAAAATGGTAATGCCACGCTCTTTTTCCTGATCGTTTGAGTCCATGATGCGCTCTTGACCTTCTGCTTTACGGTCAAGGGTGCCGGACTGGCTCAGGAGTTTATCGACCAGAGTGGTTTTACCATGGTCAACGTGGGCTATGATCGCGACGTTGCGCAGGTTATTAACCGCGCTGGAGTTTTGCTGGTTTTGCATGCTGAGAGAGAACTCTTGTGAACACCCGTTTGTCCACGGGTCGGAAAATGCGGGTCGCAAGGGCTGGCAATTTGCCGACCATCTTGGCTCAGGGCTTGCGTCCAACGGACATTCTAGCATGTCGAAGGCTTCGCTGATATTACTGGAGCGTTTATCGACCTTGGTCTCGCCCCGAAAGTTTTCGCCGAGAACCTCCATCCGCTAGAATAGCGTTTTTCCCATTGGGGCAGGAGCATGACCATCGGCAACCTGATGCGTTTGTTAAGCGATGGCGAGGTTCACTCTGGCGAGCAGCTGGGTGAGGCGCTAGGTATTTCTCGTGCTGCGGTGTGGAAGCAGTTAAAAAAACTGGAAGCGCTGGGGGTTGAGTTAGTTGCCGTCAAGGGGCGCGGTTACCGATTGGCGCGTCGGCTGGAGCCGTTAGAGGGCGCCAAAATTGTTGAGCGTTTGCCTGCCCAGGCGCGCCATCACCTCGCGCGTCTGTTTGTTGAAGATCAGTTGCCTTCCAGCAATGAGTATCTGCGCCAACGCTTTGAACAAGGCGCAGGGCACGGTGAGGTGTGTCTGGTTGAACTGCAAACGGCGGGGCGTGGGCGGCGTGGTCGTGTCTGGTCGACGCCATGGGGGCAAAGTTTAATGCTCTCGCTAGGCTGGCGCTTTGAATCCGGTATCGCGGTGCTCGAAGGTTTGAGTCTGGCCGTGGGGGTTGTCGTTGCCCAAGTGCTCGAGCAGTACGGCGTGGCACCTAAGCTGAAGTGGCCCAACGACATCTTACTTTCCGAACAAGGTGACGCCGCCAGCGACGAGCTCGGCAAGCTGGCCGGCATTCTTATCGAAGTCACCGGTGATGCAGCAGGCCCCTGTGAGGTTGTGATCGGCATGGGGATGAACCTGTGGCTGCCGGAAGCTCAGCGGGCCGCCATCGACCAGCCTGTCGCGGCGCTTTTCGAGCGGCTGCCGACAATCTCACGCAATCAATTGGCCTCTGAAGTCGTCGCAGGCTTATTGGCGATGCTGGCTGACTTTGAGCAAAACGGGTTTGGCGCTTGGCGGGATGCCTGGAACCAGCGTCACGCTTACGCCGGGCTGCCTATTCGTGTAATTCAGGGCCAGCAGACCAGTGAAGCTGTCGCCGGAGAAGCAGATGAGAGTGGTAACCTATGGGTTACCGAAAGTGGTCACTCGCGACGCCTAGCCGGCGGTGAGATCAGCGTACGCAGGCGTTTATGATTCTGGATCTTGATATCGGCAACACGCTGTCGAAATGGCGGCTCAAAGATGCCGAGAGTAGCGAGATACGATCGCGCGGGGCCGTCTGGACCCGTGAAGAGTGGCGCCCTGGGGCCGATATTCCGGATCTTGATGTGGTCGAAGCGGTGCGCATATCGAGTGTTGCCAGGGCGGCTGTGTTGGAGGAAACCGTGGCTCTGCTGCGCCGCCGAGTGCGCCATGTGCATGTGGCACGCTCTACCCACGAAGCGCTAGGTGTCGTCAACGGTTACGAAGAGCCGGGGCGCCTGGGGGTCGACCGTTGGATGGGCGCGCTAGCTGGCTACCAGCTGGCGGGTGGCTGCTGTGCGGTGGATTGTGGCAGTGCTATCACTATTGATTTTGTGCTGCCAGGAGGTAGCCATTTGGGTGGCTTCATTATTCCCGGCTTACGGCTAATGAAAGAGAGCTTGAAGTTAGGTACCCGCAATGTGGCCATTGACCCAGAAAGCGAAGCGGATGAATTGCTCGAGCCTGGCCGACGCACTGTCGATGCGGTCAATCACGGCATTTTCATGGCAGCGGTCAGTGCGATTAACCGTATCTATAGTGAAGTGTGTGATCAACAAGGCGTCGCGCTACCGATGCTGCTAACCGGTGGCGACGCACGCGTGGTGTCACGTGGTGTGCAAGTACCTCACGCGGTATGGCCAGACATGGTCTATGGCGGTTTAGAAGCCTGCTTTCCGATGACCTTTGCCGAACGCGCGGGTAAAATGTCGGGCGCACCGCGCGTGCCAGAGCCCGTGTCGTTAGAAAAGATTCGGGCGGGACTTGCATTCTCAATGCTGCTTTGACAGAATGCAGCGCGTTCGAAGGCGAGGCGTAAAGCGTCTTGCTGGTTGGAAAGCTTAAATGTAGAAAGTGTTGGTAAGCTAAGCTTTTAATAGCTAAGACGATTATCAAGCTTGACACGTTTCTTAAGGCTGGCATAATGTGCCGCCACGTTGGAGAGATTCCCGAGTGGCCAAAGGGAGCAGACTGTAAATCTGCCGCGAAAGCTTCGAAGGTTCGAATCCTTCTCTCTCCACCAGATTTAAGCAGCAGCGATGTCATCGATGCTGCTGAATGAAAAGCCGGTAGCGGGCATAAGTCTACGCTTTGTAGCCTAGTTAAAGTGGAAGCTATAAAGCGGCGCGTAGCGGGTTGTCATTCTGCGACAGGTTCTGCGGGCGTAGTTCAACGGTAGAACCTCAGCCTTCCAAGCTGATGGTGCGGGTTCGATTCCCGCCGCCCGCTCCAGTTGTTGTGTTTAGCTCATGTAGCTCAGGGGTAGAGCACACCCTTGGTAAGGGTGAGGTCGACGGTTCAATTCCGTCCATGAGCTCCATATTTTGCAAGAAGTTAGTGGGTAGAAAGTTGCAGATAAAGCGAGCCAAGCTCGCTTTTTTTGTCTTTACGCCTCGGTCAGTGTAATAAGCTTAGGCGTAAAGGAGGGGTTGTCAGAAGTGGTGTACTTCGCTACTATGGCGCCCGCTGTTGTATAGGTGGCTGAAAAGGCGCTTATCGATAGGGTTAGATAGATGATGTAGAAAGTCAGTACGACGATACAGGCCAGTAGCTCAATTGGCAGAGCAGCGGTCTCCAAAACCGCAGGTTGGGGGTTCGATTCCCTCCTGGCCTGCCAGCCTTCCCCAGGTTGGTATGTCTTTTTTCCGAAATTCTTTTATCGTTCGCCGCACCCTTGAGGAGTCTCGTTTTTATGAAGCCTGGTTCTGTAAAACATGGCGCCGAGGTGCAACAGACGCGCCATGACGGGCTCAAATGGGCGGCGGTCGTAGCGCTGCTTGTCGTTGCTGTCGTTGGTAATACCTATTTCGCCGATATTGGCCTGCTCTACCGCGTGCTGGGTGTGGTGGTGTTGTGTGTGATTGCGGGTTTGATCGCACTAACCACTACCAAAGGTCGTGATTTGGTAGAGCTTGCCAGAAGCGCCAAGAAAGAGATTCAGCGCGTTGTATGGCCGACCCGTGCCGAAACCATTCAGACCACTGCCATCGTGTTAGTGGCGGTTCTGGTGGTGGGGCTGATGCTGTGGTTGATCGACACTCTTCTTGGCTGGGCGATGTCCGGCGTCATTGGTTAGGAGTTTTCATGTCCAAACGTTGGTACGTCGTTCACGCTTATTCTGGGTTCGAAAAGCATGTCATGCGCTCATTGATTGAGCGTGTGAAAATGTATGGCATGGAAGATCGTTTTGGCGAAATTCTGGTGCCGACCGAAGAAGTGGTGGAAATGCGTGACGGCAAGCGTCGTAAGAGTGAGCGCAAGTTCTATCCTGGCTACGTGCTGGTAGAAATGGAAATGGCCGACGAAACTTGGCATCTCGTTAACGAGACGCCCCGAGTGATGGGCTTTATCGGTGGTACCAAAGAGAAGCCGGCACCTATTACATCGCGCGAAGCGGATGCGATTCTGCTGCGTGTGAAAGATGGCACTGACAAGCCGCGGCCTAAAACCATGTTTGAGCCGGGCCAGTCAGTGCGTGTTGTCGATGGCCCGTTTGCCGACTTCAACGGGGTTGTCGAAGAAGTCAATTATGAAAAAAGTCGCCTGCATGTCAGTGTGCTGATCTTTGGGCGCTCAACGCCTGTTGAACTTGAGTTCTCCCAGGTAGAAAAAGAGTAATGTTTTCGTAAGAGACAGCGATTGGCTGTCTCGCTAGTCCCGGGGAGCCGAAAGGCGCTATTACCCAAACGGAGTAACTACCATGGCCAAGAAAGTACAGGCTTACATCAAACTGCAGGTTGCTGCAGGTAAAGCCAATCCAAGTCCGCCGGTAGGCCCAGCACTGGGTCAGCACGGCGTGAATATCATGGAATTCTGTAAGGCGTTCAATGCGGCGACTCAAGAAATTGAGCCGGGCCTGCCGACGCCAGTCGTGATCACTGTCTACTCTGACCGTAGCTTCACGTTTGTCACCAAAACACCGCCTGCTGCCGTGCTGCTGAAAAAAGCTGCTGGTATCAAGTCCGGTTCTGGTGAGCCGAACAAGAAGAAGGTTGGTACCGTGACGCGTGAGCAACTTGAAGAGATCGCCAAAACGAAAGAGCCTGACTTAACGGCTGCGAATCTTGATGCCGCTGTGCGCACCATCGCGGGCAGTGCTCGTAGCATGGGCCTAAACGTGGAGGGTCTCTGATCATGGCTAAACTGTCTAAGCGCGCGAAAGTTATTCGCGAAAAAGTAGATACACGCAAAGCTTACTCACTTGAAGAAGCGGTGGCGCTGCTCTCCGAGCTGTCTACCGTTAAATTCAAAGAGTCTGTTGATGTCGCTATCAACCTTGGCGTTGACCCGCGTAAATCAGACCAAGTAGTGCGTGGCGCTACTGTCATGCCTAATGGTACTGGTAAAGACGTACGCGTTGCGGTCTTCACCCAGGGCGCCAATGCCGATGCCGCTAAAGAAGCCGGCGCCGACATCGTGGGTATGGACGACTTGGCTGAGCAAGTGAAAAAAGGCGTGATGGATTTTGACGTCGTTATCGCTTCGCCTGACGCTATGCGCGTTGTCGGCCAGTTAGGTCAAATCTTAGGTCCGCGTGGCCTGATGCCTAACCCGAAAGTAGGCACTGTGACGCCCGATGTGGCGACAGCAGTTAAAAATGCCAAAGCGGGTCAAGTGCGTTTCCGTACTGACAAAAACGGCATCATCCACACGACGTTAGGTAAAGTGGATTTTGACGTGGCAGCGATTAACGGCAACCTGGAAGCTCTGGTGGCTGACCTGAAGCGTCTCAAGCCGAGCTCTTCTAAAGGCATTTACTTCAAAAAAATGACGCTGTCCACTACCATGGGTCCAGGTCTAACAATCGATCACTCTGCTTTTGCGTAAAGCGAGTTGTCGTTGGTTTTTTTGTAGGAACTGAGCAAGAACTTTGCGGTCCCCCGTTTAGTTATGAACACTGGCCGGGGCATCGTCAAAGACCGCAGGTGCCGCTTGACGTTTTAGTAGCGGCTTAATTGCCCTAAAAGCGCCTGCGCAGATGGTGTGGCCGCCAGTTGGTTAAGCTAAAAGGCTTTCTGGTGAGCACCATCCCCAAGGCTTCCCGTTCAGCGCTGCTGGTATTGTTAAGCAGCTCAAAACGGGAAGAGATGGTAACCACCGGAACCTTCTTGGGTTCCGGCACGAAGGAGTGATCACTGTGCCACTAGCACTTGAAGGCAAGAAAGCGATTGTTGCCGAGGTCAGTGAAGCGGCCAAGGGCGCACTCTCCGTCGTAGTTGCTGATTCTCGCGGCGTTACGGTTGGTAAGATGACCGATCTGCGCAAGCAGGCGCGTGAGAATGGTGTAGAGCTGCGTGTTGTACGTAATACGCTGGCTCGCCGCGCTCTCGAGGGCACTCAGTGGGAGTGCCTGAACGATAGCTTTGTTGGTCCTACGTTGTTGGCCTTCTCTACTGACCATCCGGGCGCTGCCGCTCGTTTGTTCAAAGAGTTTGCTAAAACGAACAAGGACTTCGAAGTAAAAGCGTTGGCCTACGAAGGTGAGCTGATTCCGGCTGCTGACATCGACCGTCTGGCAACCCTACCGACTTACGACGAAGCAATTGCCAAGTTGATGTCGGTAATGAAAGAAGCCTCCGCTGGCAAGCTGGTTCGTACTCTGGCCGCTCTGCGCGACCAGAAGCAAGAAGCCGAAGCCGCTTAAGCAGCGCTTCTTGCAGGTGGCGTGAAGGGTTTGCCCCGTCCGCTGCCTGAACCGAGCAATGAACCCTGAGCACTCGGCTGACCGAGGCTCCCGCAAAGTTAGGAATGAAACAATGGCACTGTCTAAAGACGATATCATCAATGCTGTAGCCGACATGTCCGTTATGGAAGTTGTTGAGCTAATCGAAGCAATGGAAGAGAAATTCGGCGTTTCTGCCGCTGCCGCTGTAATGGCTGGCCCGGCTGCTGGCGGCGAAGTAGCTGAAGAACAGACTGAATTTGACGTTGTTCTGACCGCTGCTGGCGACAAGAAAGTTAACGTGATCAAAGCAGTTCGTGAGATCACCGGCCTTGGCTTGAAAGAAGCTAAAGGTGCTGTTGACGGCGCTCCGGCGACCATCAAAGAAGGTCTGTCTAAAGACGACGCAGAAGCAGCAAAAGCTAAGCTGGAAGAAGCGGGCGCAAGCGTCGAGCTCAAGTAATTCTTGTGCGGACGGCTTTACGCGCTGCGTAAGCTTCCACGGCTGGCGGCGGGATATCCCGCTGCCGGCCTTTTTCTGTTGTAGCTTAAGTTAAATAGCAACTGCTTTTACCACGAGCAGTCACGACAGAAATGTATAAGCGTTATTGAAGATAGTGTTATCGACTACAGTGTTATCGACGACTGAGTTATCGAACTAGATTTTCGACGGCGAGCTACCGATTTAGGAGCTTGCTGTCTGTGTCTGACGAAGCTCGAAGGGCAGATGACCACGCATCGGTCACCCATGGTGAACAAGCTGGGGAATACAGATGGCTTACTCATATACTGAGAAAAAACGCATCCGCAAGGATTTCGGCAAACTGCCCCAAGTGATGGATGTGCCTTACTTGCTGGCGATCCAGCTTGATTCCTATTACGACTTCCTCCAGCAAGATCGTTCGCCCGACGAGCGTCACGAAGTCGGTTTGCACGCGGCTTTTAAGTCCGTGTTTCCGATTGAGAGCTTCTCCGGCAATGCAGCGCTTGAGTATGTCAGCTACCGCTTCGGCACGCCGGCGTTCGATGTTAAGGAGTGCCAGCTGCGCGGCGTGACTTACTCCGCCCCGCTGCGCGTCAAGGTTCGCTTGATCATCTATGATCGCGATTCCTCAAATAAAGCAATCAAAGATATTAAAGAGCAGGAAGTCTACATGGGGGAAATCCCCCTGATGACCGAGAACGGTACCTTTGTCATTAATGGTACTGAGCGGGTTATCGTTTCCCAGCTCCACCGCTCGCCCGGTGTGTTCTTTGATCACGATAAAGGTAAGAGCCACTCCTCGGGTAAACTACTCTACTCGGCGCGTGTGATTCCTTACCGTGGTTCATGGTTAGACTTCGAATTCGATCCCAAAGACAATGTCTTTGTACGTATCGACCGTCGCCGCAAACTGCCGGCGTCGGTACTGATGCGTGCGCTGGGTATGAGCACCGAAGAGATCCTGGACGAGTTCTTTGAAACCAGCATTTTCCACATTGAGAAATCCGGTTTCTCTGTGGAGTTGGTACCGTCGCGCCTGCGCGGTGAGACGGCAACTTTCGACATCAAAGATGGCGAAGGTAATGTGATCGTCGAAGAAGGTCGTCGGATTACCCAGAAGCACATCCGTCAGCTTGAAAAAGCCGGCCTTGAGCGCCTGGATGTGCCGATGGAGTACCTGTTCGGTAAAACCCTGGCCAAAGATCAAGTCGACGCCAAAACAGGCGAGCTGATCTGCCCGTGTAACACCGAGATCACGCCAGAAGTACTCGAGCGCATGGCTCAGGGCGGTATTACCCTGGTCGAAACGCTCTACACCAACGATCTTGACTGCGGTTCCTTTATTTCCGACACCCTGAAGCTGGATGCGACTAATTCAGCACTTGAGGCGCTGGTCGAAATTTACCGCATGATGCGTCCCGGCGAGCCGCCGACCAAAGAGTCTGCCGAAACGCTGTTTAACAACCTGTTCTTCTCTGAGGACCGCTACGACCTGTCTGGCGTTGGCCGCATGAAGTTCAACCGTCGCCTGCGCCGTGATACTGACACCGGCTCCGGCGTACTGGATCGCAAAGACATCCTTGATGTGCTGCGCGAGCTGATCAACATTCGTAACGGCTTCGGTGACGTTGACGATATCGATCACCTGGGTAACCGTCGTATTCGCTGCGTTGGCGAAATGGCCGAGAACCAGTTCCGCGTTGGCTTGGTGCGTGTTGAGCGCGCGGTGAAAGAGCGTCTATCCATGGCCGAAAGCGAAGGCCTGATGCCGCAAGACTTGATCAACGCCAAGCCGGTTGCGGCGGCGGTGAAAGAGTTCTTCGGTTCCAGCCAGCTTTCTCAGTTCATGGACCAGAACAACCCGCTTTCGGAAGTGACTCACAAGCGTCGTGTCTCTGCACTCGGGCCCGGTGGTTTGACCCGTGAGCGTGCTGGCTTCGAAGTACGTGACGTTCACGCCACGCACTACGGGCGCCTCTGCCCGATCGAAACGCCGGAAGGCCCGAACATCGGTCTGATCAACTCGCTGGCGACTTACAGCCACACTAACAGCTACGGCTTCCTTGAAACGCCGTACCGTAAAGTGGTTGACCGTCAGTTGACCGACGACATCGTCCACCTTTCGGCGATCGAAGAGGGCGATTTCGTTATCGCCCAGGCGTCGGCAGCGGTGGATGAGTCCAACAAGCTGAGTGATGACCTGGTTCAGGTACGTCACCGCGGTGAAACGACCTTTATGCGTCCTGAGCAAGTGACGCTGATGGACGTATCGCCACGCCAGGTCGTCTCCGTCGCAGCGGCGTTGATTCCGTTCCTTGAGCACGATGACGCCAACCGCGCCCTGATGGGTTCGAACATGCAGCGTCAGGCGGTGCCGACCCTGCGTGCCGATAAGCCGCTGGTAGGTACGGGCATGGAGCGCTTTGTTGCCCGTGACTCCGGTGTCTGTGCGGTAGCCAATCGCGGCGGCGTGATTGATTCCGTTGATGCGCGTCGTGTCGTGGTACGGGTCAATGAAGATGAAATTATCGGCGGTGAAGCCGGTGTTGATATCTACAACCTGACCAAGTACACCCGTTCGAACCAGAACACTTGTATGAACCAGCGCCCCATCGTACGGCCTGGTGACAACGTGGCGCGCGGCGATATTCTCGCTGACGGCCCGTCTGTCGATATGGGTGATCTGGCGCTGGGTCAGAACATGCGCATCGCGTTTATGCCCTGGAACGGCTACAACTTCGAAGACTCGATCCTGCTTTCCGAGCGAGTCGTTCAAGAAGACCGTTTCACCACGATTCACATTCAGGAACTGACCTGTGTGTCTCGCGACACCAAGTTGGGCTCGGAAGAGATTACCTCCGATATTCCCAACGTGGGTGAGTCGGCGCTCTCCAAGCTGGATGAGGCGGGCGTTGTTTACATCGGTGCTGAAGTTGGCCCCGGCGACATTCTGGTCGGTAAGGTAACGCCGAAAGGTGAAACCCAGCTGACGCCAGAAGAGAAGCTGCTGCGTGCCATCTTCGGTGAGAAAGCGTCGGACGTTAAAGATACTTCTCTGCGTGCTCCCACCGGCATGAAGGGAACGGTCATCGACGTTCAGGTGTTTACTCGTGACGGCGTCGATAAAGACTCTCGCGCACTCTCTATCGAGCGTACGCAGCTTGATGAAGTTCGTAAGGATCTGCAAGAGACCTATCGTATCGCTGAAGACGCAACGTTTGAGCGTCTCAAGCGTACCCTTGACGGCCAAGCCGTTAACGGTGGCCCGAACCTTAAGAAAGGCGACGTGCTAGACGAGGCGTACCTTGACGAGTTGCCGCGGCAGCAGTGGTTCAAACTGCGCATGCAGGATGAGTCTTACAACGAGCTGTTGGCCCAGGCCGACGAGCAGCTTGAAAACCGTCGTAAAGAGATGGACGAGCGCTTTGAAGATAAGAAGCGCAAGCTGACCCAGGGCGACGATCTCGCGCCGGGCGTGCTGAAAATCGTCAAGGTTTACATGGCGGTCAAGCGTCGCATCCAGCCAGGCGACAAAATGGCCGGTCGTCACGGTAACAAGGGTGTTATCTCCGCGATCATGCCGATCGAAGACATGCCGTTCGACGAAAAAGGCGAGCCGGTCGATGTGGTACTGAACCCGCTGGGTGTACCGTCGCGCATGAACGTCGGTCAGATTTTGGAAACCCACCTGGGCATGGCCGCCCGTGGTCTAGGGGTCAAGATCGAAGCCATGCTGCGCGATGCACGCGGACAGCAAGTCGCCGAGATTCGTGACTTCCTGGGACAGATCTACAACACGCAAGGTACGCGCGTTGAAGATCTCGATTCTCTGACTGACGATGAGGTCATTGCCCTGGCGAAGAACCTCAAAGGGGGTGTACCGATGGCTACGCCGGTGTTTGACGGTGCCAAAGAGCACGAAATCAAGCATCTGCTGAAGCTGGCGGACATTCCTGAATCGGGCCAGATGGCCCTGTTCGATGGCCGTACCGGTGACGCTTTTGACCGTCCGGTTACCGTCGGCTACATGTACATGCTGAAGCTTAACCACTTGGTAGACGACAAGATGCACGCGCGTTCTACCGGTTCTTACTCGCTGGTTACCCAGCAGCCCTTGGGTGGTAAGGCGCAATTCGGTGGTCAGCGCTTCGGTGAGATGGAAGTGTGGGCGTTGGAAGCATACGGCGCCGCGTACACGCTACAAGAAATGCTCACCGTCAAGTCGGACGACGTCGAAGGCCGCACCAAGATGTATAAAAACATCGTGGATGGCGACCACACCATGCAGGCAGGCATGCCGGAATCCTTCAACGTACTCGTGAAGGAAATCCGCTCGCTGGGCATCGATATCGAGTTAGAGAGCTAGGAGCCGTCACATGAAAGATTTGGTGAAAGTACTCAAATCGCAGTCTCAGTCCGAAGAGTTTGACGCGATCAAGATTACCCTGGCGTCGCCGGACATGATTCGCTCCTGGTCGTTTGGCGAGGTGAAGAAGCCTGAGACCATCAACTACCGTACCTTTAAACCGGAGCGGGACGGCCTGTTCTGCGCCAAAATTTTTGGCCCGGTGAAAGACTACGAGTGTTTGTGCGGCAAGTATAAGCGCATGAAGCACCGCGGTATTATCTGCGAAAAGTGTGGCGTAGAAGTGACCAAAGCCGCCGTGCGCCGTGAGCGCATGGGGCACATTGAGCTGGCCTCGCCGGTCGCTCACATCTGGTTTCTGAAGTCACTGCCGTCGCGGATTGGCATGTTCCTCGATATGACCCTGCGTGATATCGAGCGCGTGCTGTATTTCGAAAGCTTTGTCGTCATCGACCCGGGCATGACCACGCTTGAGCGTGGCCAGCTGCTCAACGACGAACAGTACTTCGAAGCGCTGGAAGAGTTCGGCGACGACTTCGATGCCCGTATGGGTGCCGAAGCGGTTCAGGAGCTGCTCAAAGATATCGATCTGGAAGAAGAGATCAATCATCTGCGTGAAGAGATTCCGCAGACCAACTCTGAAACCAAGATCAAGAAGCTTTCCAAGCGCTTGAAACTACTGGAAGCGTTCTACCACTCCGGCAATGCGCCGGCGTGGATGGTCATGGAAGTGCTGCCCGTGCTGCCGCCGGATCTGCGTCCGCTGGTGCCGCTGGATGGCGGTCGCTTCGCGACCTCCGATCTCAACGACCTTTACCGTCGTGTGATCAACCGTAACAACCGCCTGAAGCGTCTGCTCGATCTTAATGCGCCGGACATCATCGTGCGCAACGAGAAGCGGATGCTGCAGGAAGCGGTCGATGCGCTGCTGGATAACGGCCGTCGTGGCCGTGCGATCACGGGCTCTAACAAGCGTCCGCTGAAATCGCTCGCCGACATGATCAAAGGTAAGCAGGGGCGTTTCCGTCAGAACCTGCTGGGTAAGCGTGTCGACTACTCGGGCCGTTCGGTGATTACCGTAGGTCCGACGCTGCGCCTGCACCAGTGTGGTCTGCCCAAGAAAATGGCGCTGGAGCTGTTCAAGCCGTTCATCTACTCCAAGCTGCAGTCGCTGGGCTACGCCTCAACGATCAAAGCCGCCAAGAAGATGGTCGAGCGCGAGCTGCCGGAAGTGTGGGACATCCTCGCCGATGTTATCCGCGAACACCCGGTACTGCTGAACCGTGCGCCGACGCTTCACCGTCTGGGTATCCAGGCGTTTGAGCCGCTATTGATCGAAGGTAAAGCGATCCAACTGCACCCGCTGGTGTGTGCTGCTTACAACGCCGACTTCGACGGTGACCAGATGGCGGTACACGTACCGCTGACCCTTGAAGCCCAGCTTGAAGCGCGTGCGCTGATGATGGCTACCAACAACGTGTTGTCGCCCGCTAATGGCGAGCCGATCATCGTACCGTCGCAAGACGTTGTTCTGGGTCTGTATTACATGACCCGTGAAAAGATCAACGCCAAAGGCGAGGGCATGGTGTTCTCTGACCTCAATGAGGTCGAGCGCGCTTTTGGTACTCAGTCAGTATCGCTTCACGCGCGGGTCAAAGTGCGTCTGGACGAAATCGATATCGAAGAAGAGAGCGGCGAGCGTAGCTTCCACCGCCGTATTTACGATACGACGGTAGGCCGTGCGCTGCTGTTCCGTATTCTGCCCGAAGGCGTGCCCTTCGAGCTGATCGATCAGCCGATGAAGAAGAAGGCGATCTCCAGCCTGATCAACGAAGTGTATCGTCGTGCTGGTCTAAAGCCGACCGTCATCTTTGCTGATCAGCTGATGTATACCGGCTTCCGTCTGGCTACTTGGTCCGGCGCCTCAATCGGTGTTAACGACTTCGTTATCCCCGAAGCCAAAACCGAAATCGTTGACGCGGCGGAAGCCGAAGTTAAAGAGATCGAAGACCAGTTCTCTTCTGGTCTGGTAACTGCCGGCGAGAAGTACAACAAGGTTATCGATATCTGGTCGAAAGCCAACGACAAAGTCGCCAAGGCGATGATGGTTGGTATCTCGAAAGAGACCGTCATTGATCGTGATGGCAACGAGGTTGAGCAGGATTCTTTCAACAGCGTCTTCATCATGGCCGACTCCGGTGCCCGTGGTAGTGCTGCCCAGATTCGTCAGTTGGCCGGTATGCGTGGCCTGATGGCCAAGCCGGATGGATCGATCATTGAAACGCCGATCGTTGCCAACTTCCGTGAAGGTCTGAACGTACTGCAGTACTTCATCTCGACCCACGGTGCACGTAAAGGTCTGGCGGATACGGCCCTGAAAACGGCCAACTCTGGTTACCTGACGCGTCGCTTGGTCGACGTAGCGCAAGACTTGGTGATCACCGAAGTGGACTGTGGCACTGAAAACGGTTTGACGCTTCATCCGATCATCGAAGGCGGCGATATCATCGTACCGCTGTCACAGCGCGTATTGGGTCGTGTGGTCGCTCAGGATGTCGTGCATCCGGGCAGCGGTGAAGTGTTGATCGCTAAAGGCACCTTGCTCGACGAGAAGTGGTGTGCCGAGCTCGACACCATGGGTGTCGATGAGATCATCGTACGCTCTACGATTACCTGTGAAACGCCGCATGGCGTATGTGCTTCCTGTTACGGCCGTGACTTGGCCCGTGGCCACCAGGTCAACATCGGTGAAGCTGTCGGCGTTATCGCGGCACAGTCGATTGGTGAGCCGGGTACCCAGTTGACCATGCGTACCTTCCACATCGGTGGCGCGGCATCGCGTTCATCTGCTGTGGACAGCGTACAGGTCAAACACGGCGGTAAGGTGCGTTTGCACAACATCAAGCACGTTGAACGTGCTGACGGCAAATTGGTAGTGGTCTCGCGTTCGAGCGCCCTGGCCGTTGCCGATGATCACGGCCGTGAGCGTGAGTATTACAAGCTGCCTTACGGTGCTGAGCTCTCTGTACGCGACGGCGACGTTGTGGATGCAGGTGCCATTGTCGCCAAGTGGGATCCGCACACTCACCCCATTGTTGCTGAAGTAGAAGGTAAGGCGCAGTTCATCGATCTTGACGAAGGTGTCACCATGCACCGCAGCGTTGATGAGATGACCGGCCTGTCCTCTATTGAGGTTATCGAATCGGCAGCTCGCCCGATGGCGGGTCGCGACAAGCGTCCGATGGTCATGCTGCAAGACGCGGCAGGTGAGTACGTATCTGTATCGGGCTCTAACACGCCGGTACAGTACCTATTGCCGGGCAACTCGATTATTTCGGTAGACGATGGCGTCACCATCGGTGTGGGTGAGGTGGTTGCCCGTATCCCGGTAGAGGCGTCGGCGAACAAAGATATTACCGGTGGTCTGCCGCGGGTGGCTGACTTGTTCGAAGCACGTAAGCCGAAAGAATCGTCTATTCTGGCTGAAATCAGCGGTGTCGTGAGCTTTGGTAAAGAGACCAAAGGCAAGCGTCGCCTGATGATTACGCCAGAGTCAGGCGATCCGTTCGAGGCCTTGATCCCGAAATGGCGTCAAATTGCCGTCTTTGAAGGTGAAACCGTCGAGAAAGGCGAAGTGATTTCGGATGGCCCGAGCAACCCGCACGACATCTTGCGCTTGCTGGGTGTTGAGGAGCTCGCCAAGTACATCACTGCTGAAGTACAAGACGTTTATCGTCTTCAGGGTGTCGGCATCAATGATAAGCACATCGAAGTCATTGTTCGTCAGATGCTACGTAAGGTTGAAATCACTGATTCGGGCGACTCTGATTTCATCACGGGCGACCAAGCGGAACTGGTGCGTGTGTTGGAACAGAACGAGCGTCTGGAAAAAGAGAAGAAATTCCCAGCCAAGTACCAACGTATGCTGCTGGGTATCACCAAGGCCAGCTTGGCTACTGAGTCGTTCATTTCCGCGGCCTCCTTCCAGGAGACCACCCGCGTATTGACCGAAGCAGCGGTGACCGGCAAGCGCGATTATCTGCGCGGCCTGAAAGAAAACGTGGTCGTTGGTCGACTCATACCGGCAGGTACGGGCCTGACTCACCACGCAGAGCGTCGTCGCAAGCGCGAAGACGTAGAGCAACTGTTCAATCCTTCGGCCACCGAAGTAGAGCAGGAGCTCGGTGCCCAGCTAACCGCTCTCGATTCAGACGACGAGCTGTAAGCCAGGTGCTTGAACCATTGGTTTTGAACCATCGGTAAAAGAGAAAGAAAACGAATTGCTGACCTAAAAACGTCACCTTGTCGGTAAAACCGCCGGCAAGGCTTGACGTCACCTAAGGTCAGCCTTTAGAATGCGCAGCCTTTAATAGTGGGGTGGGTGCGCCCGCATCCGCTGCTTGTATTTGTTAAAAGGCTAAGGCAACCATTGGAGTCAGCTAAACACCATGGCAACGATTAATCAGCTAGTGCGCAAGCCGCGCAAGCGCCCCGTCACTAAAAGTGACGTGCCAGCGCTGCAGGCCTGTCCGCAAAAACGTGGCGTTTGTACGCGCGTTTACACCACCACCCCGAAGAAGCCTAACTCAGCCCTGCGTAAGGTTTGCCGTGTGCGCCTGACCAACGGCTTTGAAGTGTCTTCTTACATCGGTGGTGAAGGTCACAACCTTCAAGAACACTCTGTCGTTTTGATTCGTGGCGGTCGTGTAAAGGATTTGCCAGGTGTGCGTTATCACACCGTACGTGGCGCCCTTGACACCTCTGGCGTTCAAAATCGTCGTCAGGGTCGTTCTAAATACGGTACTAAGCGTCCTAAGTCCTAATCGACTTTGGGTGGCTTGACAGCATCACCGGTCAGCCGGTTGCTGAGTAGCGATTATCACGAATTTGACGGTCTGATAAGAGTAAGGTCGAGCGGCGCTTAGCTTAATTTGAGTCGCAAAAGTCTCGGGTTTACCTGAAAGATCCTTAATTGAGGGCTTATCATGCCTAGAAGAAGAGTAGTAGCTAAACGCGAAATCCTGCCGGATCCTAAGTTCGGAAGTGAGCGTCTGGCGAAGTTCATGAACCACCTGATGGTCAGCGGCAAAAAGTCCATAGCTGAGCGTATCGTCTACGGTGCGTTGGACAAGGTTGCCGAGCGTAGTAAAGAAGATCCGCTGGAGATCTTTGACAAGGCGCTGGAAGCTATCCAGCCCATGGTCGAAGTGAAGTCGCGCCGCGTAGGTGGGGCGACCTATCAGGTGCCAGTAGAAGTACGTCCGTCTCGCCGTCAAGCGCTGGCCATGCGCTGGCTGGTAGACGCGGCGCGTCGTCGCGGTGAGAAAACCATGGTGCAGCGTCTGGCTGGTGAAATGCTGGATGCCGCTGAAGGTAAAGGTTCTGCCGTTAAGAAGCGCGAAGACGTGCATCGTATGGCAGAAGCCAACAAGGCCTTCTCGCACTACCGTTTCTAAGATCAGCGTTTCTAAGATCGGCGTTTCTGAGTACGGCGTTTTTAAGTACGGCTTTATGGTTTTTATATGCACGTTGTTCAGCATGGCGAAGTGTTTGCTGAGTCGCGTCGTTGCAACAGATTAGTTGTAATACCTAACCGCTACCCTGCAGGGGTGGCGGCGGTCGCATAAGCCTCGCTTGCATACGTCGCTAAATTAACGAGCATCGCCAACAAACGGGAGTTTCACCGTGGCACGCAAGACTCCACTAAATCGCTACCGTAATATCGGTATCGTCGCTCACGTTGACGCGGGTAAAACCACGACAACCGAGCGTGTACTGTTCTATACCGGCCTTTCCCACAAAGTGGGTGAAGTGCACGATGGTGCTGCGACCATGGACTGGATGGAGCAGGAGCAGGAGCGTGGTATCACTATCACCTCAGCTGCAACTACCTGTTTCTGGCAGGGCATGAGCAAGCAGTTTCCTGAGCACCGTATCAACATTATCGATACCCCAGGGCACGTTGACTTTACCATTGAAGTTGAGCGTTCTTTGCGCGTACTTGATGGTGCCGTCGTTGTGCTGTGTGGTTCTTCCGGCGTTCAGCCCCAGACTGAAACCGTATGGCGCCAGGCGAATAAGTACGAAGTACCGCGTATGGTTTTCGTCAACAAGATGGACCGTACCGGTGCTGACTTCTTCATGGTCGTTGATCAGTTGAAAGAGCGTCTGGGTGCTAATGCCGTGCCGATCCAGATTAACTGGGGTACGGAAGAAGAGTTTAAAGGCGTTATCGACCTGATTCAGATGAAGGCTATCCTGTGGGATGAGGAAAGCCTGGGTATGAATTATGACCTCGTAGATATTCCGGCGGAATTGCAAGAAACCGCCGAAACCTATCGCGAGCAGATGGTCGAAGCAGCTGCCGAAGGCTCTGACGAGCTGATGGAGAAGTATCTTGAAGGTGGTGAGCTCACCATTGAAGAGATCAAGGCTGGCTTACGTGCTCGCACACTGGCTAACGATATCGTTCTGGTAACCTGTGGTTCGGCCTTTAAGAACAAAGGCGTTCAAGCAGTGCTGGACGGCGTTATCGAATACATGCCTTCGCCGACGGAAGTTAAGGCGATCGAAGGTGAGCTTGATGACAAAGACGGTACCGTTGATACCCGTGAGGCTGACGACAGTGCGCCATTCGCAGCGCTGGCGTTTAAGATCGCAACCGACCCCTTTGTTGGCACGCTGACCTTTATCCGCGTCTATTCCGGTGTTCTGAAATCTGGCGACGGTGTGTATAACTCCGTTAAACAGAAGAAAGAGCGCGTTGGTCGTATCGTTCAGATGCACGCCAACTCTCGTGAAGAGATCAAAGAAGTACTGGCGGGCGACATCGCTGCTTGTATCGGTCTTAAAGACGTTACTACGGGTGACACCCTGTGTGACATCGATAACAAGATCGTTCTCGAGCGCATGGAGTTCCCGGATCCGGTTATCTCGGTTGCCGTAGAGCCTAAATCCAAGGCTGACCAAGAGAAGATGGGTGTTGCGCTGGGCAAGCTTGCTCAAGAAGACCCTTCCTTCCAGGTTAAAACCGACGAAGAAACCGGCCAGACGATTATTTCTGGTATGGGTGAGCTTCACTTGGATATCCTTGTTGACCGTATGCGTCGCGAGTTCAAGGTTGAAGCCAATATCGGTAAGCCTCAGGTTGCCTATCGTGAAACGATTCGCGGCAGCATTGAGCAAGAAGGCAAGTTCGTACGTCAGTCGGGTGGTCGTGGTCAATACGGTCACGTTTGGCTACGTATCGAGCCGCTGACTAAAGAAGAGAAGGGTGAAGGCGAAGATGAAATTTTCTTCAAATTCAACTCTGAGATCGTAGGTGGCGCGGTTCCTAAGGAGTACGTGCCTGCGGTTGAGAAGGGTGCTTACGAGCAGCTTAAAAACGGCGTCATCGCGGGTTACCCGATGATTGATGTTAAAGTATCGCTGTTCGACGGCTCCTTCCACGACGTGGACTCAAACGAGACTGCGTTTAAGATTGCTTCTTCTATGGCAGTGAAAGAAGGTGCCAGGAAGGCCAAGGCCGTGCTGCTGGAGCCGGTGATGAAGGTCGAAATCGTGACACCCGAAGAATTTATGGGTGACGTCATGGGTGACCTGAGTCGTCGTCGCGGCCTGGTGCAGGGCATGGATGACTCTTCTTCTGGTAAAGTCATTCGTGCAACGGTGCCGCTGGGCGAGATGTTCGGTTATGCAACCGATCTGCGCTCACAAACCCAGGGCCGTGCGAGCTACTCTATGGAGTTCTCGAAGTACGACGAGGCGCCCTCCAGCGTCGTTGAAGCCGTCATCAATCAAAACGGTTAACCGTTAGCTAACGTAAAGAGGTTATAGCAGTGGCTAAGGAAAAATTTGAACGTTCCAAACCGCACGTCAACGTCGGCACCATTGGTCACGTCGACCACGGTAAAACGACTCTGACGGCGGCCCTGACCCGCGTGTCTGCTGAGGTTTTCGGCGGCGACTGGCGTGAGTTTGATACCATCGATAACGCTCCTGAAGAGCGCGAGCGCGGTATCACCATCGCTACTTCTCACGTGGAATATCAGTCTGAAGAGCGTCACTACGCTCACGTTGATTGCCCAGGACACGCTGACTACGTCAAGAACATGATCACCGGTGCTGCGCAGATGGACGGCGCGATCCTGGTGTGTTCTGCCGCAGACGGCCCGATGCCGCAAACGCGCGAGCACATCCTGCTGTCTCGTCAGGTTGGCGTACCGTTTATCGTTGTGTTCCTGAACAAAGCGGACATGGTCGATGACGAAGAGCTGCTCGAACTGGTAGAAATGGAAGTTCGTGAACTTCTCGACCAGTACGACTTCCCGGGTGACGACACACCGATCATCACTGGTTCTGCGCTAATGGCGTTGAATGGTGAAGACGAGAACGGCATGGGTACTACTGCGGTAGCTAACCTGATCAAAGCTCTGGATGAGTACATCCCTGAGCCGGAGCGTGCTATCGACCAGCCGTTCCTGATGCCGATCGAAGACGTGTTCTCTATCTCTGGCCGCGGTACTGTTGTTACCGGTCGTGTAGAGCGCGGTATCGTTAAAGCGGGCGAAGAAGTGGAAATCGTGGGTATCCGCGACACCACCAAAACGATCGTTACCGGTGTTGAGATGTTCCGTAAGCTGCTCGACGAAGGTCGTGCTGGTGAGAACGTTGGCGCCCTGCTGCGTGGTACTAAGCGTGATGACGTCGAGCGTGGTCAAGTATTGGCCAAGCCGGGCACCATCAACCCGCACACTACCTTCGAAGCAGAAGTGTACGTACTGTCCAAAGAAGAAGGTGGTCGTCACACGCCTTTCTTCAAGGGCTACCGTCCGCAGTTCTACTTCCGTACCACCGACGTAACGGGTACCTGTGAACTGCCGGAAGGTGTTGAAATGGTCATGCCGGGTGACAACGTGCAAATGGTTGTTACCTTGATCGCTCCGATCGCAATGGACGAAGGTTTGCGCTTCGCTATTCGTGAAGGCGGCCGTACTGTCGGTGCTGGCGTTGTCGCCAAGATCGTCAAGTAAGCTAGATGCTTGAATGATGAAGGGGGCTCTGAGGAGCCCCCTTTTCTGCGCACCATCAGCAAATGTTTGACATGTGATGATGGCGTGCCTATAATGCGCATCCTTTGAATGCGTGGGTAGGCGGCTCGCGCCGTCGACATCCATTGGAGTTTAGGGCAAATGCAGAACCAAAAAATTCGCATTCGGTTGAAAGCATTCGACCATCGCCTGATCGATCAGTCCACAGCGGAGATTGTTGAAACCGCTAAGCGTACTGGTGCTCAGGTTCGTGGACCGATTCCGCTGCCGACCAACCGCGAGCGTTACACCATTCTGATCTCGCCGCACGTCAACAAAGATGCGCGTGACCAGTATGAGATTCGTACGCACAAGCGTGTGCTCGACATCGTTGAGCCGACCGAGAAAACTGTTGATGCATTGATGAAGCTCGATCTCGCCGCAGGCGTTGACGTGCAAATCAAGCTCAACTAATTACACTAGTCACTTTGCGGCCCAGCGCTCATCGCTTCATAAGAAGCTAGCATGAGCAGCAGCCGCCGCGCCGTGAGGCGCCATACAATGTGCTAGTGGAATGCTCTGGAAAGGGCAGCCATAGCGGGTGATAGCCCCGTACACTATAGGAGACTGAGTATGACTATCGGTTTAGTCGGTAAAAAGGCCGGGATGACCCGTGTCTTTACCGAAGACGGCGCATCCGTGCCCGTAACCGTTATTGAAGTTGATCCTAATCGTGTTACTCGCGTTAAATCTGTCGATTCTGACGGTTACGCAGCGATTCAGGTCACATCTGGCTCTCGCAAAGCTAAGCACCTCACCAAAGCGCAAGCAGGTCAGTTTGCCAAGGCGGGTGTTGAAGCTGGTCGTGCACTGATGGAATTTCGTCTTGCAGAAGGCGAAGAGATTCCTGAAGTGGGCGGCGAACTCACCGTATCCCTCTTCGAAGCTGGTCAAATGGTAGACGTGACTGGCACCTCTAAGGGTAAAGGCTTCCAGGGTGCTGTTAAGCGCTGGAACTTCCGTACCCAAGACATGACTCACGGTAACTCTTTGTCGCATCGCGCGCCGGGTTCTATCGGCATGTGTCAGACACCGGGTCGCGTTTTTAAAGGCAAAAAAATGGCCGGTCAAATGGGTAATGCCCGTTGCACCGTGCAGAGCCTTGAGATCGTCCGTGTCGACGCCGAGCGTAACCTGCTGCTTATCAAAGGCGCCGTACCGGGTGCTCCCGGTAGTGACGTTATCGTTCGCAGCGCCGTGAAAGCAGGCTGAAGGGGATAATTACCAATGAATCTGAATCTTGCTGCAGGCGCGGGTACCGTTGAAGTAGCCGACGCCACTTTTGGCAAAGAATTCAACGAAGCGCTCGTTCACCAGGTCGTTACTGCTTACTTAGCAGCTGGACGCCAGGGAACTCGCGCACAAAAGAGTCGTTCCGACGTTCGTGGCGGTGGTAAGAAGCCTTGGCGTCAGAAAGGCACCGGTCGTGCACGTGCCGGTACTATCCGCTCTCCGCTATGGCGTAGCGGCGGCGTAACCTTCGCGGCACGTCCGCAAGACTATACCCAGAAGGTTAACCGCAAGATGTACCGTGCAGCGATGCGCTCCATCTTGTCTGAGCTGGTACGTCAAGAGCGCTTAGTCGCGATTGAAGAGTTCATCGTCGATGCGCCTAAGACCAAGCAGGTAGCTGCCAAGCTGAAAGAGCTCAACCTTGAAAAAGTGTTGATCGTCACTGAAGAAATTGACGAGAAGCTCTATTTGGCCGCACGCAACCTTCCCCACGTTGACGTGGTGGATGTCGCGGCAGCTGACCCGGTAAGTCTGGTAGCCTTTGATAAGGTCCTGATTACCGTCTCCGCCCTGCGTAAATTCGAGGAGAAGCTGGCATGAACCAGGAACGCGTATTTAAGGTTCTGCTTGGACCGCACGTGACCGAAAAGGCCGCGATGGCAGCCGAGCGCAACCAGTACGTTTTCAAGGTGGCATCTGATGCTACCAAGCCCGAGATCAAAAAAGCCGTTGAAGCACTGTTCGGCAAAAAGGTCGGTAGTGTTCAGGTACTGAACATGAAGGGTAAAACAAAACGTACTGCGAACGGCGTTGGCCTGCGTAAGGGTTACCGCAAAGCGTATGTGACCCTGGCTGCGGGTGAAACGCTCGAAGACTTCTCTGGCGCCGAATAAGGGCAGGAGTACGGATAATGGCAATCGTCAAGACCAAACCCACTTCCGCCGGTCGTCGCCACGTCGTCAAGATCGTTGGCGAGGAACTGTTTAAAGGTCGTGCTTATGCACCGCTTTTGGAAAAACAGTCCAAGTCCGGCGGCCGGAATAACTACGGTCGTATCACCACCCGCCACGTGGGCGGTGGTCATCGTCACCACTATCGGCTGATCGATTTCAAGCGCACCAAAGATGGCATTCCTGCCACCGTTGAGCGCCTGGAGCATGATCCCAACCGCAGTGCGCACATTGCACTGCTGAAGTATGCCGATGGTGAGCGTCGTTACATCATTGCACCGAAAGGTGTCAGCGCGGGTGACGTGCTGGAATCTGGTGTTAACGCGCCTATCAAGAAAGGCAATGCCTTGCCGCTGCGTAACGTCCCGTTGGGTTCTACGGTGCACTGCATCGAACTCAAGCCGGGCAAAGGTGCGCAGATTGCTCGCAGTGCCGGTACAAGCGCCCAGCTGGTTGCTCGTGAAGGTAACTATGCCACCCTGCGTCTTCGCTCTGGCGAAATGCGTAAAGTGTTGGCCGAGTGCCGCGCGACCTTGGGTGAGGTGAGCAACTCTGAGCACAGCCTGCGTCAACTTGGCAAGGCCGGTGCGAAGCGCTGGAGAGGCGTGCGTCCGACTGTTCGCGGTGTCGCGATGAACCCAGTCGATCACCCGCACGGTGGTGGCGAAGGCCGCACCAGTGGTGGTCGTCACCCGGTATCCCCATGGGGCGTGCCGACTAAGGGTCACAAGACGCGTAAGAACAAGCGCACCGACAAGCTGATCATCCGTCGTCGTAATAAGACGCGCTGATCTAAATTGCCAAGACATTAAGAGGTAACGGCTGTGCCACGTTCACTAAAGAAAGGTCCCTTCATTGACCTTCATCTTTTGAAGAAGGTAGAGGCTGCAGTGGAGAAGAACGACCGTAAACCGATCAAGACCTGGTCGCGTCGTTCTATGATCCTGCCAAATATGGTAGGCCTCACTATCGCTGTCCATAATGGTCGTCAACACGTCCCGGTGCACGTCTCCGAGGAAATGGTTGGCCACAAATTGGGCGAATTCGCTGCTACCCGCACTTATCGTGGGCATGCGGCGGATAAAAAAGCCAAACGGTAAGCCAGAGAGGATTGAGAGATGGAAGTCACAGCTAAGCTGCTTGGCGCTCGTTTATCCGCCCAGAAGGCCCGTTTGGTGGCTGACCAGGTGCGCGGTAAACCTGTCGCCGAGGCACTCGACCTGCTGACCTTCTCACCGAAGAAGGCTGCCAAGCTGGTTAAGAAGGTGCTGCAATCCGCGATTGCGAATGCGGAAGAAAATAACGGCATGGATATTGACGAGCTGCGTGTCTCGACCATCTGCGTCGATGAGGGCATGACGCTCAAGCGTATCAAGCCGCGTGCCAAGGGGCGTGCGGATCGTATCTTGAAGCGCACGTGCCACATCACCGTCAAGGTAGCCGAGAAGTAGGAGTCGACCGATGGGTCAGAAAGTCAATCCAACAGGCATTCGACTGGGCATCGTCAAAGACCATGCTTCTGTCTGGTATGCTGAGCGCGGCGCTTACGCCGATAAGCTCAATAACGATCTCGAAGTGCGTAGCTTCCTGGAAGAGCGTCTTAAAAGCGCCTCTGTTAGCCGCATCCACATCGAGCGTCCGGCGAACAATGCCCGCATCACCATTCACACGGCCCGTCCGGGTATCGTGATTGGTAAGAAAGGGGAAGATGTCGACCGTCTGCGTCGCGATCTTACCCAGATGATGGGTGTTCCTGTGCATGTGAACATCGAAGAAGTTCGCAAGCCGGAGCTGGATGCCAAGCTAGTCGCTGCTAACGTAGCGGGTCAGCTTGAGCGTCGCGTCATGTTCCGTCGTGCGATGAAGCGCGCGGTACAGAACGCAATGCGTCTTGGCGCTGGTGGCATCAAGATTCAGCTATCAGGTCGTCTTGGTGGCGCTGAAATCGCACGTACCGAATGGTACCGCGAAGGTCGCGTTCCGCTGCACACGTTGCGTGCGGATATCGACTACGCCACTTACGAAGCTCACACCACCTACGGCGTTATCGGCGTCAAAGTGTGGATCTTCAAGGGTGAAATCCTCGGCGGTATCGAGGAAGTACGTGCCAAGGCTAAACAACAGCCTGCCGGCAACGCGCCCAAGAAGAAAGGTTCCAGGTAAGGGGAGAGCGAGTCGATGTTACAGCCCAAGCGTATGAAATTCCGCAAGATGATGAAAGGCCGCAACCGTGGCCTGGCGCATCGCGGAAGCAAGATCAGCTTCGGGGAATACGGCCTTAAAGCTACTGGTCGCGGCCGCATCACTGCGCGTCAGATCGAAGCAGGCCGTCGTGCGATCACACGTCACGTAAAGCGTGGCGGTAAAATCTGGATCCGCGTCTTCCCTGATAAGCCGATCTCCAAGAAGCCGCTCGAAGTTCGTATGGGTAAAGGTAAAGGTTCTGTTGAGTACTGGGTTGCCCAGATCCAACCGGGTCGGGTCCTGTATGAAATTGAAGGCGTGTCGGAAGAGCTCGCTCGTGAAGCGTTTGAGCTTGCCGCACAGAAAATGCCCTTATCCACCACCTTTGCGAAACGGACGGTGATGTGATGAAAGCCCAGGAAATTCGTGAAAAGTCCGCAGGAGAGCTCCAGGAGCAACTCCTCGAACTCCTCCGCGAGCAGTTTAACCTGCGCATGCAGAAGGCCACTGGCCAACTGAGCCAGACTCATCTGCTCAAGCAGGTCCGCCGGGATATCGCCCGCGTAAAGACTTTGCTCAACGAGAAGGCAGGTGATTGAGATGGCCGAAGAAAACACAAAGCGTACGCTCACCGGTAAAGTGGTGAGCGATAAGATGGACAAGTCCATCGTCGTCATGATCGAGCGGCGCGAGCGTCACCCGATCTACGGAAAATACGTTAAGCGCTCCACCAAGCTGCACGCCCATGATGAGGCGAACCAGGCGAAGGCAGGCGATACGGTTTCCATTCAGGAGTGCCGTCCGCTTTCCAAGAAGAAAGCCTGGACGCTGGTCGAGGTGGTTGAACACGCCAAGGGTTAATCCCTAGGCTTGTCAATCAGTGCAGTCAGATTAGGTTTGGAGAAAACCGATGATTCAGACTCAGACAATGCTGGATGTCGCCGACAACAGCGGAGCGCGCCGGGTGCAGTGCATCAAGGTGTTAGGCGGTTCACACCGTCGTTACGCTCGCGTTGGTGATATCATCAAGGTCACGGTTAAGGAAGCGATTCCGCGTGGCAAGGTCAAAAAAGGCCAGGTGCTAAAAGCGGTCGTGGTCCGGACCCGTAGTGGCGTCCGTCGTCCCGACGGTTCGCTCATCCGTTTCGATGGAAATGCGGCAGTTTTGTTGAATAACACCAACGAACAGCCCATCGGTACCCGTATTTTTGGGCCGGTGACTCGTGAACTTCGTAATGAAAAGTTCATGAAGATCATTTCCTTAGCGCCTGAAGTGCTGTAAGGAGCGAGGCGGATATGCAAAAGATCAAACGTGACGATGAAGTCATCGTCATCGCCGGAAAGGATAAAGGCAAACGTGGCACCGTTAAGCGGGTACTAGAAAACCGCTTCTTGGTGTCCGGTGTGAACATGATTAAACGTCACACCAAGCCAAATCCCATGGCGGGTAATCAGGGCGGTATCGTCGAGCGTGAGGCTCCGATTCACGCGTCCAACGTAGCCATCTTCAATTCGGAGACCGGTAAGGCGGATCGCGTCGGCTTCCAAGTGAAGGAAGACGGTACCAAGGTACGTATCTACAAGTCGACGCAGACGCAGATCGACGCCTAACGCGAGTCGGGTAGCACAATGGCGAACTTGAAAGAACGTTATCAAAACGAGGTAGCAGCTCAACTCAAAGAAGAGTTCAGCTATGCCAACGTTATGCAGGTACCCCGGATCACGAAAGTGACTCTGAACATGGGTATCGGCGAAGCAGTCAACGATAAAAAGTTGATTGACAATGCCATCGGCGATCTAGAGAAGCTCTCTGGTCAAAAGCCGTTGGTGACCAAGGCACGTAAGTCCATCGCGGGCTTTAAGGTGCGCGAAGGTTGGCCTATCGGCATCAAGGTAACACTGCGCGCTGAGCGTATGTGGGACTTCTTGGACCGTTTGGTTTACATCGCGATTCCCCGCGTGCGTGACTTCCGTGGTCTCAACCCGAAGTCTTTCGACGGTCGTGGCAATTACTCCATGGGTGTGCGTGAGCAGATCATCTTCCCGGAGATCGAGTATGATAAAATCGATCGCATCCGGGGGTTGGACGTCACTATCACTACGACCGCCAAAACCGACGAGGAAGGTCGTGCGCTATTAGCTGCACTGAACTTCCCGTTCAAGAAATAGGGGCGAGATCATGGCTAAGAAAAGTATGGTAGAGCGTGAGCTTAAGCGTACTCAGCTGGTCGCGAAGTATGCGGCCAAGCGCGCTGAACTCAAGAAGATCATCTCAGACGTTAACACGTCTGAGGAAGACCGCTTCGAGGCGACGCTGAAGCTGCAGCAACTGCCGCGCGACTCAAGCCCGGTGCGTCAGCGTAACCGCTGCCGTATCACCGGTCGTCCGCACGGTTTTTACAACAAGTTCGGCCTCGGCCGTAACAAGCTGCGTGAAGCCGCCATGCGTGGCGACGTTCCTGGACTCAAAAAGTCCAGTTGGTAACGCCACGTAGAATCATCAGGAGCGCACATTAAATGAGCATGCAAGACACTCTGGCGGATATGTTTACTCGTATCCGCAATGCGCAGATGGCCACCAAGGAGACGGCAACCATGCCGTCCTCCAAGCTGAAAGTGCAAGTGGCCCGAGTGCTAAAGGAAGAAGGCTACATTACCGACTTCACAGTCGCGGAGGGCGCTAAGCCTGAGCTAACTGTAACGCTCAAGTATTTTGAGGGTAAGCCGGTTATAGAGCACATTCAGCGGGTTTCCAAGCCGTCCCTGCGCCGTTACATGGGCAAGGACAACCTGCCTAAGGTCGCCGATGGTCTTGGTATCGCGATTGTCACCACATCCAATGGTGTCATGACCGATCGTGCCGCGCGCCAAGCGGGTGTCGGTGGCGAAGTCATCTGCACCGTATTCTAGGAGGCTGGAATGTCCCGCATAGCGAAATATCCGGTTAAAGTGCCTGCCGGCGTTGACATTAAAATCAATGCCGACCAGCTGACCGCCAAAGGCGGCCAGGGCACGCTATCTATGACCATCCACTCTGATGTAGTGGTGAATCAAGAAGATGGCCAGCTGACCTTCGCCCCGAGTGAGTCTGCCAAGAGCTGGGCAATGGCCGGTACTACCCGCGCCTTAGTTCAGAACCTGGTAACGGGCGTATCCGAGGGTTTTACACGAACTCTCGAAATTGTTGGCGTCGGTTATCGTGCCCAAGCTAAGGGCCAGACGCTCAATCTTTCACTGGGCTTCTCGCACCCGGTCGACTACGAACTGCCGAAAGGTGTTACAGCGGAAACGCCGAAAAACACCGTGATCGTGCTGAAAAGCGCGGACAAGCAGCAGCTCGGTCAGTGCGCCGCGGAAATCCGCGCTTTCCGTCCGCCCGAGCCGTATAAAGGCAAGGGTGTCCGGTACGCCGACGAGCAGGTGCGTCGCAAAGAAGCCAAGAAGAAGTAAGGCAGGGTTATGAACGCGAAGAAAGAATCTCGTCTCCGTCGTGCCCGCCGCGCTCGCGCGAAGATCCGCGAGCTGGGCGTGTATCGCCTGTGCGTCAACCGTACCCCGCGTCACATCTATGCGCAGATTATCTCGCCGGATGGTGGCAAAGTGTTAGCCAGTGCTTCTACGCTGGACAAAGCACTGCGCGAGGGTGCGACCGGTAACTCAGATGCTGCCTCTAAAGTAGGTGCTCTGATTGCCGAACGCGCTAAAGAAGCAGGCATCACCCAGGTGGCCTTCGACCGTGCTGGCTTTAAGTATCACGGCCGCGTCAAGGCGCTGGCCGACGCCGCACGTGAAGGCGGCCTGGAATTCTAAAGGGTTTTACGATGGCGAAGAACGAACAGCAAAGCGGTGATCTGCAAGAGAAGTTAGTGCAGGTCAACCGCGTCGCCAAGGTGGTCAAGGGTGGTCGTATTTTCGGCTTCACCGCACTGACCGTCGTTGGTGATGGTAAAGGTCGTGTCGGTTTCGGTCGTGGCAAGGCGCGTGAAGTGCCTGTCGCAATCCAGAAAGCGATGGATCAAGCTCGTCGCAACATGGTCAAGGTGAACCTCGCTGGCCAAACGCTGCAGTACCCGGTAAAAGCCCGTCACGGTGCTTCCAAGGTGTACATGCAGCCGGCTTCCGAAGGTACCGGCATCATCGCCGGTGGCGCCATGCGCTCTGTACTAGAGCTTGCCGGTGTCCACGACGTACTGGCCAAGTGCTACGGTTCCACCAACCCGGTTAACGTGGTTCGAGCGACTGTTAAAGGTCTCTCTTCCATGCAAGCACCGGAAGACATTGCCGCTAAGCGCGGTTTGTCTGTCGAAGCGATCACGGGGTAAGGCACCATGGCAGCAACGATCAAGGTTACCCAGATCCGCAGCACCATCGGCATCATGCCCAAGCACAAGGCTACTATGAAGGGCTTGGGCCTGCGTCGCATCGGTCATACGGTTGAACTGGAAGACACCCCTGCCGTACGCGGCATGATCCACAAGGTAACTTACCTTGTGCGCGTTGAGGGAGAGTAATCCATGAAACTCAATAACCTAAGCCCGGCTCCGGGCTCCAAGCACGCTGCAAAGCGTGTGGGTCGTGGCATCGGTTCCGGTCTTGGTAAGACCGGTGGCCGTGGTCACAAAGGTCAGAAATCACGTAGTGGCGGCAGTGTTAAGCCCGGTTTCGAAGGCGGTCAGATGCCTTTGCAGCGTCGTTTGCCGAAATTCGGCTTTACGTCTGCGAAGTCGCTGGTCTCTGAAGAAGTACGCCTGGCTGAGCTTGCTAAAGTTGCCGGTGGCGAAGTCACCATGGCATCTTTGAAAGAAGCCAATGTGCTGAAGGATGCTACGCTACACGCGAAGATCATCCTTTCTGGCGAATTGAAAACAGCGGTTACCGTTCGCGGAATCAAGGTCACCAAAGGTGCCCGTGAAGCGATCGAAGCCGCTGGCGGCAAGGTAGAGGACTAAATGGCCAAGTCAGGAAAAATGCCGGCGATGGGCAGCGGTCTGAGTGAACTGTGGGCGCGTTTGCGCTTCGTGCTCCTCGCCATCGTGGTGTACCGTATTGGTGCCCACATTCCCGTTCCCGGTATCAATCCTGACCAGCTTGCTGCCTTGTTTAGGGAGCAACAGGGAACCATCCTAGGCATGTTTAACATGTTCTCGGGTGGCGCCCTGGAGCGCATGAGTGTCCTCGCCCTGGGTATCATGCCCTATATTTCGGCGTCGATTATCATGCAGCTCATGACTGCGGTCTCCCCTCATCTTGAGCAGCTCAAGAAAGAGGGTGAGGCTGGCCGCCGCAAGATTAGCCAGTACACCCGCTACGGCACGGTGATACTGGCATTTGTCCAGGCAACCGGTATGTCCGTCGGCCTGGCTAGCCAAGGCATCGCGTACAGCGCTGACTTTAGCTTCTACTTCACCGCCGTGATTACGTTCGTATCAGGCGCGGTGTTTATGATGTGGCTAGGTGAGCAGATTACCGAGAAGGGCATTGGCAACGGTATTTCGCTGCTAATCTTTGCCGGTATTGTCGCTGGACTACCCAGTGCCGTGGGTCAAGCGTTCGAGCTTGCCCGTAATGAAGGGGCCTGGAATGTTCTGCCGCTGTTAGCGTTGTCTGCGTTAGGTATTGCGACTGTCGCCTTCGTGGTTTTCATCGAGCGTGGCCAACGCCGCCTCAAGGTGAACTACCCCCGGCGTCAAGTGGGCAATAAGATGTATGCAGGGCAAAGTAGCTACCTGCCTTTGAAGGTCAACATGGCCGGCGTAATTCCGGCGATTTTTGCCTCCAGTATTCTGCTCTTCCCGGCCTCTATCGGCCAGTGGGTAGGTGCCGGCGAAGGTATGGAGTGGTTGCAGCGTGCATCTCAGGCATTAGGCCCAGGTCAACCGCTTTACATCTTGCTTTTCGCGGCGGCAGTGGTATTCTTCTGCTTCTTTTACACAGCGCTGGTCTTCAACCCCAAGGATGTGGCTGACAATCTTAAAAAGTCAGGCGCTTTCCTGCCGGGCATTCGCCCCGGCGAGCAGACCGCTCGCTATATCGACAAGGTCATGACACGTCTGACCCTGTTCGGTGCCTTGTATATCACTGCGGTTTCCTTGATGCCCCAGTTCTTGATTGTGGCGTGGAACGTGCCGTTCTTTTTCGGCGGTACCTCGTTGTTAATCGTAGTCGTGGTCATCATGGACTTCATGGCCCAGGTGCAATCGCATCTCATGTCGCATCAGTATGACTCAGTGATGAAGAAGTCCAACCTGAAAGGCTACGGTAGCGGCGGTATCATGCGCTGAGGCGCCGTCTCCCCTATCGCTTTAGAGAAGGGGCGCGCCGCGAGCCGGTTTTTGGAGAAAGATCGATGAAAGTTCGAGCTTCCGTAAAGAAAATGTGCCGTAACTGCAAGATCATTCGTCGCAATGGCGCTGTCCGCGTCATCTGCAGCGAGCCACGGCACAAACAGCGCCAGGGTTAATAGCCTGGGTTGTATTAAGCGGGTGCCAGCATACCCCTTGCCATAAGGCAACTAAAGGGGTATGCTGTTGCGCCTTTTGTAGATGAATAAACGAGCAAGCCGCTCAAATTTCGGAGTAAGCTGATGGCCCGTATTGCAGGCGTCAATATCCCGGACAACAAGCATGCGGCGATCTCGCTGACCTATATCTTCGGGATTGGCCGTACCCGTGCTGAGCACATCTGTGCTGCAGCCGGTATCGCGCCTACTGCCAAGATCCAGGATCTGTCTTCTGAAGAAGTCGACACCCTGCGTTCTGAAGTTGGCAAGTACACCGTAGAAGGCGACCTTCGTCGTGATGTCACGCTTAACATTAAGCGTCTCATGGACTTAGGCTGCTACCGTGGTCTGCGTCATCGTCGTAGTCTTCCGCTGCGTGGTCAGCGGACTAAGACTAACGCGCGCACCCGTAAGGGCCCGCGTAAGCCGATCCGCAAATAACACGCACGTTCTGGCGTAAAGACAGGAATAGACATCAACATGGCTAACCCGCGTAGTAACCGTAAAAAGGTTAAAAAGCAGGTAGTGGACGCAATTGCGCATATCCATGCCTCTTTTAACAACACGATCGTGACGATCACAGACCGCCAGGGCAATGCTCTTTCATGGGCAACTGCCGGTGGTTCGGGTTTTCGTGGTTCTCGCAAGAGCACCCCGTTCGCTGCTCAAGTGGCAAGCGAACGTGCAGCAACTGCTGCAGCCGAGTATGGTGTGAAAAACGTAGACGTACTGGTTAAAGGCCCAGGTCCCGGTCGTGAATCCGCCGTGCGCGCATTGAACGCCGCCGGCTTCCGCGTGCAGAGCATCGTAGACGCGACGCCCATTCCCCATAATGGCTGCCGTCCGCCGAAGAAACGCCGCGTTTAAGGAGACAGATTCATGGCTCGTTATATTGGACCGAAGTGCAAACTGTCTCGTCGTGAAGGCACAGACCTCTTTTTGAAGAGCGGTGTGACTCCCTTCGAGAAAAAGTGTAAATCCGAGCAGATCCCGGGTGTACACGGCCAACGTCGTCAACGTCTTTCAGACTACGGCTTGCAGCTTCGCGAGAAGCAAAAAGTACGTCGCATGTATGGCGTACTCGAAAAACAATTCCGTAACTACTACAAAGAAGCCGCTCGCCTGAAAGGCGCGACTGGTGAAGTATTGTTACAGTTGCTCGAATCCCGACTGGATAATGTCGTCTACCGCATGGGCTTCGGCTCGACTCGCTCTGAAGCGCGTCAGCTGGTCAGCCACAAGGCGATTTCCGTGAACGGCCGCACCGTTAACGTAGCTTCCTACCAAGTGAAGCCGGGTGACGTTGTTTCCATTCGCGAAAAGGCGAAAAACCAAGCACGTATTCAAAGCGCGTTGTCCATTGCGGCCAACCGTGGCGATATCGCTTGGATCGAAATCGACGCCAAGAAGATGGAAGGCACTTTCAAGGCTCTGCCTGAACGCGGTGACCTGACTGCCGACATCAACGAAAACCTGATCGTCGAGCTGTACTCCAAGTAAGCAGTTTTCTGTTTCTTGTCAATCTGGTGTGGGTATAACGCCCGCGCCAGATCGTACCGAGTACCAAGTATCCGTTTGGCAGCCTGAAAGGTGTTCATATGCAGCGTTCAGTGACAGAGTTTCTTCGTCCTCGCGACATCAAGGTCGAAGAAATCAGCGCACATCACGCCAAAATCGTGCTCGAACCGTTCGAGCGTGGCTTTGGTCACACCCTGGGGAATGCACTGCGTCGCATTCTGCTTTCGTCTATGCCCGGCTGTGCCGTGGTAGAGGCTGAAATTGCCGGCGTTGAGCATGAATACAGTGCGCTCGAAGGGGTGCAGGAAGATGTCATTGAAATCCTCCTGAACTTGAAAGATGTTGCGATCAAGATGCACAGCCGCGATGAGGCGGTGCTCACGCTGAACAAGCAGGGCCCAGCCGTCGTCACCGCTGGCGACATTGCGCTTGATCATAGCGTCGAAATCGTCAACCCGGACCACATCATTGCCCATGTCAATGAAGGTGCCGAGCTGAAAATTCAGCTTAAGGTAGCGCTGGGTCGTGGCTACGAACCGGCTGACGCGCGCGGCTCTGATGAAGAGTCACGTGCCATTGGCCGCCTGCAGCTGGATGCCACCTTCAGCCCTGTCCGCCGTGTTTCCTACTCGGTTGAAGCCGCTCGTGTTGAGCAGCGCACCGACCTCGATAAGTTGATTATCGATCTGGAAACCGACGGTACCCTGGATCCGGAAGAGGCTATCCGTCGCAGTGCGACCATCCTGCAAGAGCAGCTGGCCGCCTTCGTCGACCTGGAAGCTGATAAAGAACAGGAAGTCGAAGAGGAAGAGGATCATGTCGATCCAATTCTATTGCGCCCCGTAGACGATCTTGAGTTGACCGTTCGCAGCGCGAACTGCCTAAAAGCCGAGAATATTTACTACATCGGTGATCTTATCCAGCGCACAGAAGTTGAGCTGTTGAAGACCCCGAATCTCGGTAAAAAGTCTTTGAATGAAATCAAAGATGTATTGGCGGCTCGCGGCTTGTCCCTTGGCATGCGGTTGGAAAATTGGCCACCGGCAAGCCTGAAGGACGACAAAGCCTCCGCGTGAGCGTCGACTTGAGTCCCAGTTTGGTAAGGAATTACAACCATGCGTCATCGTAAGAGTGGTCGTCATCTGAATCGCACCAGCTCGCATCGTCAGGCCATGTTCAAGAACATGTCTGTCTCGCTGGTCGAGCATGAAGTCATCAAGACAACCCTGCCGAAAGCCAAGGAGTTGCGTCGCGTTATCGAGCCGCTGATCACCTTGTCTAAGCAGGATAGCGTTGCAAACCGTCGTTTGGCGTTTGCCCGCACGCGCTCTAAAGAAGCCGTCGGCAAACTGTTCAACGAATTAGGTCCGCGTTATGCCGAGCGTCCGGGCGGTTACGTCCGTATTCTCAAGTGCGGTTTCCGCACCGGCGACAACGCACCTATGGCGTTCGTTGAGTTAGTTGACCGTCCGGTTGTTGAAGAAGCCGCTGCAGAAGAGTAATTCTCTGCGCTAGGTTTCTTTAGTAGCGATCGAAAACCGACCTCTCAGAGGTCGGTTTTTTTTGGATTGTATATTTATCTTTTTCTCAAACGCATTTAGCTTTGTTTTTCTAACCCGTACACCGTATATACTCAGCTGATGACGGTCCTTACTAGGCCGTGTAGTGCAGAGTACGTAAAGCCTTGCGTTGCACCTTGAGTGTGGCATGGTAGTGAGGCAATGGATCAAGTCACAGCGCGTTGATAACAAGCAAGGGGCAGGTATGTATGCGAGGGTAAAACAGCTCACCGCTGGCAGTGTGGCAGCGTTTTGGTCACTGAGTGTCGTCTGGCTGATCATGCTGGTGGTTATGTCCAGCGCTCACGCAGACAACCCGCGCTATGCAGGCATTGTGGTCGACTTGGATAATGGCGAAGTGCTCTATGCTGAAAATATCGATGACCAGCGTTATCCCGCCTCGCTCACCAAAATGATGACGCTGTATTTAACCTTTGAAGCGCTGGAAGCGGGAACGCTGCGCCTCGACGAGCCGCTGCCCGTTTCTCAATACGCTGCCGCTAAGCCCGCCGTTAAACTCTGGTTGGCGGCGGGTAGTTCTATTCCCGTCGATACGGCAATACGTGCGCTAGCGGTGCGTTCAGCCAATGATGTCGCCGCTGTCGTCGCCGAAGCATTGGGGGGCACGGAAGCACGTTTTGCGCAAATGATGACTACGAAGGCGCGCGAGTTAGGCATGCACGCGACCACCTTTCGCAATGCGTCAGGCTTGCCAGATGATGGCCAGATCACCACGGCGCGAGATATGCTGACCCTCTCGGTACGCGTGATGCAGGATTTTCCGCAGTACTATCACTACTTTGGCCTGCAAGAATTCACCTATCGTGGTACACGGCACACCAGCCACAATCGCTTAGTGCGTGACTATCCCGGTGCCGATGGGTTGAAAACCGGTTTTATCCGCGCATCCGGCTTTAACGTAGCGACGACCGCTATGCGTGGTAATCGACGTTTGGTCGGGGTGGTCATGGGTGGTTTTTCATCCCAGTCGCGTGATACTCATATGGCCAACTTGTTAGACCGCAGTTTCCTGCGTGCGTCGCTGCGTGATCAGCGCAGCTGGATGGCGGATACCAACTTTTCGCAAGAATTCATGGCGTTTGCACCTCCCGCTCAGCCGATAGCTCCGCCAACGCCTGAGCCGCGTCAGCCGCTGCTGGCGGTAGTGGAGACCACCACGCTTTCACCTTCACCGGACTCAAACGCGTCAGCGCCTGCCGTGGACCTTGAAGAGCAGTTGGCCGATATCACCAGTATGCAGCGCCCCCCCGCGGTAAATGACACAGCGCAGCAGCCTGACCCTTTACGGGCTTTTATTGAGCGCGAGCGCCAGCTTGCTTCAGTCTCTGAAGCGGGTGGTGGCTGGGGAGTACAAGTGGGTGCCTTTAGTCAGGAAGCCCAGGCACGGCAATTGGCGCAGCAGGCAGCCCAGCGTATTGCGCAAAATTTAGGCGGGCGTGTGGCGGTGGACACTGTCGAAGGCCTGAACCCGGTTTACCGTGCCCGTTTAGTGGCTTTGGATGAGCAGCGCGCTCGCCAGGCGTGTCGGGAACTACACTCGCAGGGTATGGACTGTATGGTCGTTAATGCCAGCCTTTAAGTGGCTATCGCAAGCACTGCCTAAATGGCGACCCTTCATGCTGGCTCACCTCACCCCGCCCTTTGTTACTGGCGGGGTTTTTGCTTTTAGCCCATTGATGACGATTAAATAACAATCCAATAAGGAGATCGCGGTGACCACCTCGCTGAAAGGCATACTTTGTATGTGTCTGGGTGTTCTATTTCTTGCCTTGGGGGATGCTGTTTCAAAGTGGCTGGGTGAAACACATTCGCCGCTGCAGATTATTTTCTTTCGTGCCTTGGTTTCGCTGCCGATGATTGCACTACTTGCGCATTTTGCGGGTGGTTTACGCAAGCTACGCACGAAGCGCCCAGGCGTCCATTTTCTGCGCGGATTAATCTATACCGCCACGATGGTCTGTTTCGTTTGGGGGCTAACACTGCTACCGCTCGCAGAAGCCACCGCAATCGCCTTCGTGGCACCGCTGTTTGTCACGCTTCTGTCGGTGCCTTTATTGGGTGAGCGTATCGATCCTCCGGTGCTAATTGCCTCGTTAGTCGGGTTTGTGGGCGTGCTGATTGTGGTTCGGCCTAACGGCGATGCATTTCAAGTCGGCGCTTTGGTGCTGGTGGGGGCGGCGCTTTTTTATGCCTTGATGATGATTACCGCACGCCGCTACGGTGCCCAGGAGCATTTATGGGCCATGCTGTTTTATATGACCTTTGTGCCATTAGTGGTGACCGGGTTGACGCTGCCATGGGTATGGCAAACTCCCCAGCCGTGGCACTGGGTTGGGTTTTTCACCTCCGGTATCTTCGGTGTGGCGGCGACCGCCTTCATTACCCTGGCCTTTCGCTACGCGCCTGCCGCCATTGCTGCGCCGTTCGACTATACCGCCATGCTCTGGGCAGTGCTCTTGGGCTGGTGGTTCTGGGGTGAAATGCCGGATATCTGGGTGTGGGTCGGTAGCGCCTTGATCATGGGCAGCGGGCTAGCGGTGGCGTATCACGATCGGCGTACTACCTTGAAGCGCCGCCCCACCGCCTAGCAGAATGCTTAAGCAAACTGGTAAATATCCATTGCCAGCACGCCGTGTTCAACGCTGTAGTGGAGTTGACTAGCATGACCGCCCGCGCCCATCGCGATCAGTAAAGGTTGAAAGTGCTCCGGCGTGGGGTGATTTTTCTGCGCGCTAGGGGCGTTTTCCCAATGTAGCAACGCCTCACGGTCATTGGCGACCAAGTGATCGTGCACCCAGCGCGCAAACACATCTACCCAGCCGGGCATGTCGCTATCTGGTGCCATCAGCTCATATAAATTATGGGTCAGGCTGCCCGAGCCGATCACCAATATCCCCTCGTCGCGAAGTGCCGACAGCCGTTCACCGAGTGCCGTAAGCGCCGCATTGCTCCAGCGCACCGGCAACGATAAAGAAACGACGGGTACATTAGCATCAGGAAACATTAACGAGAGCGGCACCCAAACGCCATGGTCGAAGCCACGCTCTACCGGTTTGGCGCCCAGCAGCACGTCCAGCCGCTCCGCCAGTTCAGGATCGCCAGGCGCGGCATACTGCATATCGAAAAGCGCCTGCGGAAACCCACCAAAATCGTGAATCGTTTCTGGTTCGACGCTGCTACTGACCAGTAACTCGTCGCTCTCCCAGTGGGCCGAAACCACTACCACCGCTTTAGGTGAGAGTTGACTGCCGAGTTCACGCAGAAACCTATGGGCGGATGTTTTATTCAGTGCCAGCATGGGTGAACCATGGGAAATAAATAGACTAGGTAACATGGGTAGCTCTCCACGGCAGTACCGGCGCTTGCGGTGAAGCAAGCGCCGGTGATGAGGTTAGGCGTAGCGACGGTTTAATACCCAGTGACCACTTCCCAGGCCCGCTTGCGCAATGAGGGCCAGCGTCCAGAACACGGGAAACTCCCAACCGCCCCCTGTATTCGAGAACATCCAGCCGTTACCCAAATGCACCCAGGCGGCGCCCAGCAGCACCGGCACCAATGCCAGGCTTACCCAGCGGGTATATACGCCGAGCAGAAGGGCGATCCCGCCACCCACTTCAGCCGCAATAGTGAGGTACGCCACAAACCCTGGTAAGCCGAGTGATTCAAAATAGCCGACCGTGCCCGGCAGGGTAAATACCAACACTTTGAGCAAACCGTGAGCGAGGGCCATAACGCCCAGACTGATGCGCAGAAGCGTAATAGCATAAGGCTGTAGAGAGGGAGTGGCCGTAAGTGATGATTGAGTTGTCATGGGAGGAGCTTCCATCTGTGTGGTTGATGAAGCTACTTTACCGACGGGCCAGCGTGAGATAATCAGCGCGTTATGCACATCACTGTTGCGCAATAGGCGACAATCCGATCGCCTGTTCCCAGATAGGGGGATCTCCCCACGCCTCGGTAAGCAGATCGATAAAGCGCTCCACCTTGGCGGGCAGGTAGCGCCGGGCAGGGTAGAGCGCGTGAACGTCGAGTCGCACCGCAGGCTCGTTGGTTAAAATCGGCACTAACCGCCCGCTGGCGATACTCTCCGTGACCAGAAAGCTGGGCTGTTGGGCGATGCCTAAGCCCGCTTCCGCGGCTTGGGTCAGCACATCACCATTATTGCTCTCAAGTGGGCCATTGACCGCTAATGACTGCGTTGCAATTTGCCAGTCAGCGCTCTGCTGACCACTACGATAGCGCAGGCAGCAGTGCTCATTAAGCGCGCTAACACTGCCGGGTTCGCCGTGGGTGGAAAGATATTCAGGGGAGGCACAAAACAGCAAACGGCAGCGAGTCAGGCGGCGTGCCACCAGGCTGGAATCGGGCAGGCTGCCGATACGGATCGCCACGTCATAACCCTCTTCCAGTAGATCAACGCGACGGTCATTAAGATCCAGGCGCACGTCAAGCGCTGGGTGGGCCAGCATAAATTGGGTAACGAGTGGCGCTAAGTAGCGGGTACCAAAACTCATGGGCCCATTGACGCGTAAACGGCCGCGCACGTCGCTGGTGCCTTGGCCAACTTCAGCAGCGGCTTCATCAAGCGCTTGCAGCACGCCCTGGGCACGCATTAAGTAGCGCTCTCCTGCCTCTGTGAGATGGAGACGACGCGTAGTGCGCTGTATCAGGCGAGCCCCAAGTGCTTCCTCCAATGCCATAACTTGACGAGACACGCGGGTACGCGACAGATCGAGTGCCTCAGCCGCCCGGGTATAGCTACCCAGCTCGGCCACCCGCACGAACGCCACGATATGCTCTAATTGGTTCATGACGCCGCAGCGACCTGAAAGGCGAGTGCTGCCTGTCGAGGGTCGGGCTGGCCACAGATCGCGGAAATCACGGCAATACCGTTCGCTCCCGCCCGCTGAACGCTAATGGCATGCGCCGCTTTCAACCCGCCAATCGCTACGCTGGGCAGGGGGCAGGCGTTGACCAATGACGCTAAGCCGCCAAAGCCAATCGGCTGGGCGTGATCCTGTTTGCTGCCAGTCGCAAACACGGGCCCAATACCCACGTAATCGAGTAACGCCATAGGAGCCGCTTGGAGCTGAGAAAGGGTATTGATCGACAGGCCAATAATCGCCTGTTCACCTAGCACTCGTCGGGCTTCCTCAACAGCGGCATCACTCTGACCGACATGCAGACCATCTGCTTGGCTCTCTAGCGCTACCTGTAACCGGTCATTAATGATCAGTGGCACCCCGGTGCCTGCCAGCACTGCTTTTAGCCGCTTGGCTTGAGCAATCATCTGTTCATCGCTGGCACGCTTATCACGTAGCTGCACGATGGTCACACCGCCGCTTACCGCTGCTTCTACCGTCTGCTCTAGGCCATAAGCGTCGCAAAGCGCAGCGTCGGTCACCAAATAAAGCGATAGGTCAAACGGCATGGCGTGACTCCAACTGGGTATGAGCAGTGAGGTCGTCAGGGGTTAGTTGATAAAGCGCATCCAGCAGAGCGACTTGAAAACTGCCTGGGCCCTGCGCCGTTTTACCCGCCTGCTCGCCAGCAACGGCAAAGCAGCCGAGCGCAGCGGCGGTAGCTTCCAGCGGCGCGTCACGGTTAGCCGCTACAAACGCGGTGACCAGCGCGCTAAGACCGCAGCCTAACGTTGTTACCTGGGGCATTAAGGGGTGGCCACCGTTAATACGGTAGTGCTGTGTGCCATTCGTCACCCAGTCGCTTTCGCCGGTCATCGCGACAATGCAGCCGTGTTGTTGCGCCAGTGCTATCGCTGCGTCGATGGCTTGGTCGGAGGCGGCGGTCGAGTCCACGCCGCGGCCTTGGCTGGCTAACCCATTGAGCGCCAGGATTTCAGAGGCATTGCCGCGAATCACGCTAGGCTTTAACGCGAGTAACCGCGTACACAGCGATTGACGATAGCGGGTCGCGCCAACGGCGACAGGATCTAACACCCAGGGAATCGAGTGCTGGCCAGCACTGTCCGCGGCGGTCAGCATTGCGTCAGCCCAGTGGGCAGAGATGGTGCCAATATTGATCGAGAGCCCGGCAGAAATAGCGGTGAACTCAGCCACTTCCTCTGGCGCATGCACCATGGCGGGTGACGCACCAGTGGCTAGCAGCAGATTGGCCGTACTGTTCATGGCGACATAATTGGTCATGCAATGGACTAACGGTGTCGCTGTGCGTAGCGTCGAAAGATAATCGCCAAGCGGAGGTAGGGTCATAGCATCCTCCCGGCGGGGAGGTGGTAAGCGGTACCACGACTCCCTACGCCGGTGTTATCCGGTTCAGGTTCAAAGGGTTCTTCTCAGCTCGCCAATAACGGCGAGCGCCCCTGCCGAACGATTACTATCCATGGCTGCGTTGACCCTGTAAAGCCCAGGGTGAGGGAGGTAGGTGGAAATAGGGCGCCTCAACCCCCACGTTAAGTGGTATAAGCAGTTAACGATCCACATCAGCGACAGGAGAGCATGATGAGTTTTCAAGGTGAGCAGCATCCTGGTGTCGTCGATACGCCCCCGCAAACCCAAGGATTCCGTTTAAATCACACCATGTTGCGGGTGAAGGACCCCGAGCATGCCCTGGCGTTCTACTCCAAGGTATTTGGCATGCAGGTAATGCGGCGGCTGGATTTCGAAGAGATGCAGTTTTCGCTCTACTTCTTAGCCAACCTAGAGCCGAGCGATAACGTGCCACAAGATGCGCAAGCGCGTACCGCCTGGACCTTCAGTCAGAAAGGCCTGTTAGAGTTGACCCACAATTGGGGCACCGAAAACAAAGATGACTTCTCATATCACGATGGCAACGCGGAACCGCAAGGTTTTGGGCATATCTGCTTCAACGTGCCGGACTTAGCCGCGGCTCAAGCGTGGTTTGACCAGCACGACGTTACCTTCGTCAAGCGCGCAGACCAGGGCAAGATGCAAGACGTTATCTTCGTTAAAGACCCGGACGGTTACTGGATCGAAGTGATCCAAGCTGACTTGATGGTGGGAAAGAGCGATTCATGAGACCTAGCAATGGCTAAACTACTGTTCCGGCTACGCCATGTGACCGACGAAGAGGCCATGGAAGTGCGCGACCTGCTCGCTGCCCACGGCTTTGACACCTATGAAACCCAGGCGGGCTTTTTCCGCCTGGGGGTCGATGCCATCTGGCTGCGCAACCCACACCAGCACGATGCTGCCATTGCGGCGTTAAACGCCTACCAGGCGGAGCGCCTTGAGCGTGCCCAGCGTGAGCATCAAGCAGCGGTGGAACGGGGCGAGGCAGAAACCTTATGGCGCCGTTTGGCCGCTCACCCGCTGCAGGTAGTGCTAGTGCTGATAGCGGTGGGGCTGATTGCGGCCCTGACGCTGTTGCCGTTTCTGGGTTTGGCCCGCACCTGAGTCTAAGCCTAGCTTTAAGCGGGCGGCAGATGGCCGCGTTTAAGGTACATCATCACGCCATCGTCGCCCGCGGTTAATGCCGGTGCGGCGCCGCTGGGGTAGCGGCACCAAGTGCCCGCCGTGTAGCTCTGCTCGCTATCGCTCAGCGTGCCTTCCAGAATTAAAAACTCCAAACCGCCCAGCAGCGTGGGGTAAGCAATAGAAGTGCCTGCCGACCACCGTTCCAGGCTGGTGCGCTCCTGCTTGTAGGTATGCAGCATTTTGTAGGCAATGCGCGGGCGCCGGTCGGGCTGCCAGGGAAGCCGGTGGGCAGGCACGGCAAGCTGAAGCGTATCGTTAGGGTCAAACTGATGTAGCTTGACGAAAATCAGCGCGCCCTCTTCGCCAATCTGCGGGGTATGGCCAGTGCCGATGGGGTTCCGAAGGTAGCTGCCCGCTGCGTAGCGCCCATGCTCATCGGCGAATACCCCTTCCAATACCAGGATTTCTTCGCCGCCGCCGTGAGTATGCCGCTCAAACTGCGTGTTGGGCGCGTAGCGGACAAGGCTGGTAGCGCGGGCCACTTCATCACCAATGCGGTCAAACATCATGCGCTCGACGCCAGCACTGGGGGAATCGACCCACTGATACGCTTCCGGGGTAACACAGGCAAAGTGGCTAAAATCGGCGTTTAGACGCATGGGAAAGGACTCTTCGCAGTGAAGGTAAAGTAACGGGGAGGGGTGCTAGTCTCCATATCGACAGCGAAAAATGCAACTTTCGGTCTGTTTCAAGGGCCATTTAGCATAAAAATGCCGCCTGAAGGCGGCAACGCTTAATGCTGCTTAAGAAAATGTCTACCTAGTCTTGCTTATCGGGCGCTGGTGAGTGCGGTAAGGAGGTGGTGTGCCGTTTCGATGCGCGCCTGATTCGGGTAATTGCGGTTAGCTAGCAGTACAATGCCGATTTGCTCGCTGGGCACGAAGGCCACATAACCGCCAAAGCCATTGGTAGCGCCCGTCTTGTTATAGAGCGCCTCCTGTCTGGGGGATCGCGGCGGGGTTAATCGGTTGGCGGGGTTGGGCTCCAAAATCATCTCAAGCGAGTTGCCTGCCAGTAACTGATCGAGTGCCACCGGGTAGGCATAGCTTTCCCAGCCCAGTCCTTGGGTCATATTGCCGACCTCAAAATACCCCGTGCGCGTAGCGGACAAGGCTTGGCTTAGTGACTCATCAATCTCAGCCAGCCCCATATGCGCTTCTACAAATCTCAGCACGTCGGCGGCCGTTGATTTCACACCATAGGCTTGGGCATCCAGCATGCCGGGGCTTACCCGAATGGGCTCATCCTCTTTAGAGTAACCGTAGGCGTAGTGCGCTTGCTGCTGTTCAGGCACCTGAAAGTAGCTCTGCTCAAGCCCGAGCGGTGCGAACAGCTTCTCCTCCATCAGCGTGTCATACGGTTTGCCAAAGCGTTGGGCGGTTAGGTAACCCAGCAAACCTATGCTGGGGTTAGAATAGAGCCGATGACTACCAGGGGCGGACTCAGGCTGCCACTGGCGATAGTAGTCAAGCATCTGCTCTTCACTTTGAACCGCGTCGGGGAACTGCAGTGGCAGCTCGCCTGCGGTGTAGGTACCCAGTTCCAGTAGCGTGATCTCATCGAAAGCACTGCCTTCCAAGGCCGGCAGGTACTGGCTAGCTGGGTCGGAAAGCACGAGGTCACCTCTCGACTGTGCATAACCAGCGAGAGCCGCCGTGAATATCTTGCTGATAGAGCCGAGTTCGAACAGCGTCTCATCGGTGACCGGAAGCCCCGCTGCTTGATTGGCTAGGCCATAATTAAAGTAGTGCTGCTGTCCATCGATACTCAAGGCAATCGACATCCCCGGAATGCGGTGTTCCTCCATGAGCGGGGCGATAGTCTTATCCACCAACGCCTCAATGGCTTCGCTATCCGCTGTTTCAAGCGCCCAGGCAGTGCTGCCGATCAGCAGTGAGCCTGTCATGATAATACCGATGTTTACTGCTAAAATCTTACGCATACCAAAGTCCTGTGGTGGGTGACGGCTAAGCGTATCGCCAGCCGTGAATAGCGTGACAGGCGTTAACATAAGGCGCGCTGTTAGGATTCACAAACAGCAAATTTTTGCACTAGGTATTAGAAAAATTTGGGGGTCAACGTGGTGCTTCCCTACCTGCCGCTGAAGGCGCTGCGCGCCTTTGAAGCATCGGCCAGGCATTTGAGCTTTACCCGTGCGGCAGAAGAGCTTCACGTTACCCAGGCGGCGGTCAGCCATCAGGTTAAGTTGCTCGAAACACAGCTGAAGGTACCGCTGTTCACGCGCCTGCCGCGCGGGTTAATGCTTACCCAGGAGGGGGAACGGCTGTTGCCGGTACTCAATAGCGCCTTCGATCAGATAGCGCACACGCTGGAACGGGTGGGCGAGAACAGCTACCGCGAAGTGCTCAATGTGGGAGTGGTGGGAACGTTTGCCGTTGGCTGGCTATTACCACGATTGGATGATTTTCAGCACCACTACCCGTTTATTGATTTGCGCCTTTCTACCCATAATAACCGCGCCGAGATGGCCGCTGACGGGCTCGATTTTGCGATCCGCTTCGGCGCCGGTGCTTGGCACGGCACGGCGGCACAGCCGCTGCTGCCGGCATCGCTTTCGGTCATGTGCACACCCACTATCGCTGCGCGGCTCAAAGCGCCTATCGATGTCGTGGGAGAAACCTGGCTGCGCTCTTATCGCGCCGAGGAGTGGACCGAGTGGCTCTTGGCGGCAGGGTTGCCCCGTAGCGTTCCAATGACCAAGAGCATTGTGTTTGACTCTTCCATCGCCATGGTGGAAGCGGCCATGCAAGGCACGGGCCTTGCATTGGCGCCGCCCCTGATGTTCTCAAGGCAACTGAACAGCGGTGCGCTGGTACAACCTTTCGACACCGCTGTCAGCCTGGGAGGCTATTGGCTAACGCGGCTGCAGACACGCCCCGAAACCCACGCCATGGCCTCTTTTCGCGAGTGGCTGCTCACGGCTATCAATCGTTGATTCGCCAATAGCGGAGCAGCACGCGGGCAGATAACAATGGGATGATGAAAGGGACTTAGTGGCTATGCTCACTGTGGTCATGGTCGTCGTGACCATGCTCTCCATGGCCAGCCTCTTCATGCCCAGGCTGGGCCAATGCATCGTGCAGCACCTGCGCGTTGTGGCGCATCATGCCTAGGTAGGTGCTTGCCTCGCCTTCGCTGGCCAAGGCATCGGCGTAGAGCGTGCCTGCAATCGGTAGTCCGGTCTCTTCGGCCAACTGAGTGATGATCGACTGGTTGGTCATGTTCTCGTGAAACAGCGCTTCCACGTTCTCTTGCTCAATGACATCCACCAGCGCTGCCATGCTGGCGCCGCTGGGGTCGGCTTCGGTGGAAAGCCCTACCGGGGAGAGGAAGTTCACGCCATAGGCGCTTGAGAAATAGCCAAACGAGTCATGGCCGGTAATCACGCTGGTGGAAGCCGGAATCTCTTCAATCAGCGCACGAATGTCAGCATCTACCTCGGCCATTTCCTGTAAGTACTGCTCAGCATTGGCGCGGTAAGCATCTTCATTGTCGGCATCGGCGGCGATTAAGCCATCGCGGATATTGGCCACATAGACCTTGGCCTGCTGCATATCATGCCAGGCGTGTGGGTCTTCATTACCGTGGTCATGACCGGTGTGCTCATCGGCATGGTCGCCGTGTCCTTCATGCCCGTGTCCTTCATGCCCATGTTCGTCATGTCCGGCGAAAGCGAGCGGCTCGACGCCGTCGGTCGCGGTGACCAACGCGCCTGAATAGTCGCTGGCGCTAATCAAACGCTCCATCCAGCCTTCAAACAACAGGCCGTTAAAGACCACTAAATCTGCATTCGCCAGTGAGCGTGCATCGCCAGGGCTGGGCGAATAAACATGGGCATCGCCATCGGCGGCGACCAGCGAGGTTACCACGACATGCTCGCCGCCTACGTTTTCCACCATATCCGCCAGGATCGAAAAACTGGTAACGACCTGAACTCGCTCATCGGCGATAGCGGCCGGCAGCGCCAGCAGGGCAGAAACGCCGACCAACCTGCGCGACGGGCGAGAGGATAAATAGGCAAGCGACATACAGTATTCCTTACGGTAAGTAGAAAGGCGATTAAGGCCCTTGTTCTGCGGCCAACGGCGTAGTTTTACGCCGCAGCTTGGCGGCCAAGCTGTGGTAGCGGCCAAACAGGGCCGAAAAAAGATAACCGAACCCAGCCAACAGAATAATGCTGGGGCCTGAAGGGATATCCAGATGGAAAGAGAGCAGCAGGCCACCGGTACTCGATACCATCGCCAGCACAATCGCGATGCCGATCAAGCCTTCCAGACGTTTACTCCAAAAGCGTGCCGAGGTAGCGGGCAGCATCATTAAGCCCACCGCCATGAGTGTGCCCAGGGTTTGAAAACCGGCGGTTAGATTCAGCACCAGTAGCCCTAAAAACACGCTGTGCACCCAACCACTGCGGCGGCTTTGGCCGCGTAAAAACAGCGGGTCCAAGCACTCCACCACCAGGGCGCGAAACACCACCGCGAGCGTCAACACAATCAGCGTACTGATCCCGGCAATCAGCAGCAGCGCGGTGGAGTTGATCGCCAGAATCGAGCCAAACAGCACGTGGGTGAGATCGACACTGCTGCCCCCCAACGAAATCAACATCACGCCAGCGGCCAGCGAAATAATAAAAAAGCTTGCCATGGCGGCATCCTCGCGCTGACCGCCCATTTTAGAGACTGCCCCCGCCAGCAGCGCGACCATTAAGCCAAACAGCACCCCGCCAATGCTCATAATCGGCAGCGAAAACCCTGCCAGCAAAAAGCCTAACGCGACGCCGGGCAGAATCGCATGGGCCATGGCGTCGCCAATCAGGCTCATGCCGCGCAGCACCAAAAACACCCCTAGCGGTGGGGCGGCCAACGAAAGCGCTAACCCCCCCACCACCGCGCGGCGCATAAAGCCGTAGTCGAACGGGCTGACAAACCACGCATTAAGCAGATCCAGCATGCCGCCCTCCCATCGTAAACGGCACTACCTGCGCGGGCGCCTGTTGCTGCGTCAGCGCGCTGGGCGCAACCCAGCGGCCATGGCCGCCGTTAAGCATCAGCACTTCATCGGCCAGGCGGCGTAAATGATCCATATCGTGCAGCACGACAATGATCGTTGCGCCGTCATCCGCCATCTGGCGCAGAATGCGGATCAAAATATCCACGGTCTCGCTATCCACATTGGCGAACGGTTCATCCAGCAGGAGCAGCTCGGCTTCCTGCATGAGCGTGCGGCCAATCAGTGCCCGCTGGCGCTGGCCACCGGAAAGCTCGCCCAGCGGGCGGTGGGCCAAATGGGAAATGCCCAGCCGCGCCATGATTTCACGGCCCTTGCGGTAGTGCCCCGCACAGTAACCGGTTAACGCGCCGTGGCTGGGCCAACTGCCGGTCATGACCAGCTCTTCCACGCTCATCGGAAAAGTCAGGTCTAACGCCAACTGCTGAGGCAGCCACGCCCGGCGCTCTTTCGCTACCGTGCAAACCACTTCGCCGCTAATCGGCCGCAGTTCGCCCATGATCGCCTGGATCAATGTGCTTTTACCGGCACCATTCGCGCCAATCAGGGCGGTGATCGCTCCCGGCTGAAAGTCACCTTCGAGATTTTCCAGCACCGTGCGGCGCGCCTGCGCCAGATGCAGGTTATGCAACTGGCAGCGAGATACAGAGCGCTGACTCATCCCAACCACCCGCTAGCCCACACCACTAATCCCCATAGCGCCAATAGCGGCATGGCCACAAACAGCAGCCGTTTAACCGCGGATAGCGACATTAACGAGAAGTGGCAGGGGCCCTCTTTGTTATGCCGATGCGTATGCTCACTCATCAAGTGGCCTCGTATAATTTCAAATAGGTTATAACATAACGTTTGGCAGTGCCAAAAAATTGCTGAATATTTTACGCGTTAAAGCCGAGCAGGCAAAGATAAAGCGCTGGCAGCAAACCGCCGCCATCGCTTTAGAGGAGAACCAGAGGGGAAGGCGTGAATCAGTAACGCCAGGTAGCGCCCAACTGCTGTGGCCCCACGTTAAGTGCATATTCACCAGGAATAGTAATCGGCCCCAGCGATAGATTGGCGGGTTGGAAGCGGTTAATCGCAGACGATGCCTGATTTGGCTGGGTCCAAATTTGTAACTCATTGACCAGCATGCCGGTAGCAAAATTGATTGCGCCATCGCTTTCCCGGCCATCGGCCGCAATCACCGCGCCCGCCACGCCATTCACCACCAAAGAGCCCACGCGAGCACCCCAACCGCGCCGTTCATGCTCTGCTTGCGCGAGCTGCAATCCCAGCGCCTGCACGCCACTTAAATCTCCGCTGGCTTTCAAACGCTCATATTCGGCTAAAGCCGCCGGGTGCGGCTGGCGATCCATGAACATGCCGCCCAACGCCAGGGCGGATTTCACCACACCCACCCGCGCGTCAAAACGGTCATCCTCGTCGCTCGCCTCACTCGATTGGTAAGCATTCACCGCCAGGCTAGTGCCGTAAATGCCGGTCCAGCCCCACTGCCAAATATTGGCATGGCGCGCGCCGTCCTCAAACACATCGTCATATTCACCCCACTGCCCGTTGGTTTGCGCCTGGGCGTGTAGCGCCACAGGCAGAGTGATCACCAGCGTAGTCACCAAAGCAGTGAGAAGACGAAAAGGATGCATGAGAAGCGCCTATATAAGGGGAATGGTAGCGCTAAGCGTAGCACGCAAATCACAGAAGGTGAGGGTGGGTTCAGGTTGAGCGAAATAGAACTAAGGTGAATAGCGTTGCAGGGCGAAGAATGGTTAGATGGATGCCTTAGGGCGTTGTGGAGAAGTGTCGGTGGCTTACTATCACTACTGGGGCAAAGCGCAATCAAAGGGAGGCGCTGTAGAGTGTCATCTATTGCCATATCACAGCTTAGATGTAGCTGCTGTGGGTTGGTTACTGCTTTCACCTGATAGACCGCTAACGCAACGCCTAGCAGCGCAGCTAGACCTTGAGCCGGAAGCGTTACGTAAGCTGTTGGTTTTTTGGTTGGGGCTGCACGATATTGGAAAATTTGCGCGATCTTTTCAGGGGCTTTTTCAACCAACCTCAAATTTGGCTTTAGTCCCTCCCGTTGCGCAATATATTTATAAAGAGCGCCATGACCGCTTAGGTGCAGTGGTTTGGGGGGCCAAATGGCTAGATTGGTGTCAAGACGGCACCTTGCATTGGCCTGGTGAACTGAGCCGCGCTACATGCAAAGCGCTTCGCGCGGCCTTCCCCGTTATAAGCGCCCCTTTCTTTGGCCATCATGGCCAGCCAGTAAGCGCAGGCAATATCGACATAGAGATGTTTTTTTGTCGTGATGAATACGCAGATGATATTGAAGCAACCCGTCAGTTCATCGCTGATTGGGCCAACGTCGTTCCACCAGAGTGGCCTATCGAGCAGCTATTTTCTGAAGAATGGGTTTATGCCCTAAAGACGCTCAGCTGGACAATCGCCGGGTGGGCAACGTTAAGTGACTGGCTAGGCTCGAACCAGGATCATTTCCCCTATCTTCAAGAGAAGCTTCCACTCACCGATTATTGGCAAATTGCGTTACACAATGCTGAGAAAGCATTGGAAGAAACAGTGTTTAACAAGGTTTCCGAACCGTTGCCTTACGCAGGCATGGCCGACTGGTTTGGCAAACACTCCATCACGCCAACGCCTTTGCAGCATGCCGCCGAGACATTAGAGATCTCAGACGGGTCGCAGCTGTTTATCTTGGAAGATGTCACCGGGTCAGGAAAGACCGAGGCCGCCTGTATTCTGACGCAACGTCTATTAGCGGCAGGCCACGGCGACGGGCTCTATTTTGCACTGCCCACCATGGCCACCTCTAACGCCATGTTTTCACGGCTGGGAAATTTGCATCGGCGATTTTATACCGCTGACTCCTCCCCCTCTTTTGTCCTTGCCCACGGTGCGCGGGATTTAAACGACGATTTTATCGCCGCCGTTGCCGCGCCTCAGCCTGCTGATTTGGATTACACCGCCAGCGAACTATCGGCTACCAGTCGCTGCAACCAATGGCTAGCAGACTCGCGTAAAAAAGCGCTGCTGGCGGAAGTGGGTGTAGGCACCATTGATCAAGCCTTAATGGCCATTTTGCCGTTTCGCCACCAGTCAATGCGTTTATACGGGCTGGCGCGCAAGGTGCTTGTGATTGATGAGGTGCACGCCTACGACAATTACATGCAAACACTGCTCAGCCAACTGCTTGCCTACCATGCCCGCCAGGGCGGTAGCGCGATTCTGCTAACGGCCACGCTTCCCCGCACCATGCGCAGTGCCTTAATGGCTGCTTGGCAAACAGGACTTGGCCAGCCGACAACAAAACCACAAAAAGATGACTTTCCGTTACTGACTCATGTGAGCGAAGGGCAACCGTTGGAGTTGCCGCTGGGCTCGCGCAAAGAGGTGTCCAGGAGTGTTGAAGTCGCTTGGCTTAACGAAGAAGAACGGGCGATAGAGGCGGTGCTGGAAGCAGTGGAGGCCGGTGAGTGTATCGCCTGGGTGCGCAATACTGTTGATGATGCCATTCGTGCGTTCGAAGCCATTGCTGCCCGCCACCCTGATCCCGAGTGCTGCCTGCTGTTTCATAGCCGTTTTGCCATGGTGGATAGGCAGCGCATTGAGTCCCAGGTCATTGAGCGCTTGGGTAAAGACTCAACGCCTGAAATACGTAAAGGCCAGGTGTTGATCAGTACACAAGTTTTCCAAGAGTCTTTAGATTGCGATGCGGATGTGATGATCAGCGATATCGCACCCATTGATCTGCTTATCCAGCGGGCTGGGCGTTTACAACGCCATCAGCGTGGTGAGCGCTGCCTGCCGCGTCTGCTGGTGCTAGCGCCGCCTTGGGCAGATGAACCTGATGAACATTGGCTTAAGAAAACGCTGCCGGGCACTCAAGCTGTTTATCGCGATACCTCGTTAAGTTGGTTAACCCAGCGAGTATTGCGTCGCCTGGAAGCAATCCGTATGCCCGAAGAGGCGAGAGATCTTATTGAAAGTGTGTATGGTGCCGTATCTGAATATATTCCTGATGCTCTGCAAGCGGCGCGCTACGAACAAAAAGGAATGCAGAGAACGGCAGGCTCAATGGCAAACTTTAACGCACTCAACCTTGAAGAGGGCTATGTAAAAAGTGACCAGTGGCAGGAAGAGCAAGAAATAGGCACAAGGCTGATGGATGAGCCTACGGTCAATGTCGTGCTGCTTTCACTCACCGATGATAACGAGCTGGCGCTATGGGCGGGAGAGCGTCGCCATGCTGATATGCTCAGCCAAGTGAGGCTACGCCAAAGCCAGGCTGCCAAGTTGGCAACGCTTCCGAGCCGCTATGACAGCCAATGGCTTGCCCTTCAAGAGCGCTATAAAGCATTGAAGTACACCCAGCCTTGGCTGCCTGGTGATGACGCTGCTTGTGGTTATGATAACCAATGGGGAGTTAGGTTGGGCAGTAAGGAGCAAGTGCCATGAGGTGTTCAATGTTCGCTGGGTTGAAATCTCATGGCTTCTTCAAAGTTATACAGGCAATGCTCAGGGAACTCTTGGGGTTCCCGATCCGTTTCGATGGCCGCTGCTCGACGGGCGTCATCATAGGCCTCGTTCATCAGTTCAGGCAGCGATGCCTTCAAGCTAGGGTTGTCTTTCAGCAGGCGATTGACTTTGATTTGAGCATCTTGAATCGTCAACCGCCAACTGCGCGAGCGCCGTTCCGGTTGGTGATCCCATTTCAGCAGGTGTATCAGCAAACGGTTAAGTTGGTGAATCAAAGCGCGCCGCTCGCTTTTTCCCATGCTCTCAATCTCCTCGGCGAGATGCTCAAGATCCAATTTGTTCAGTTTTCCTGCCCGCAGCAGCTCCGCCTGTTCAAGCGCCCAGGCGTAGACATCCTGCTCGTAAAGAGTCGCCATGCTGCACCCCCAACCGCTGATTCACTTTATGAGTAGAGAGTGTAAACACACTGAACCCTTTGGTCATCAAGCAGATGTATCCCCGCAGGTGCGGGGAGCATGGGAGGGCTGCCTGTTCCGTCAGCCTAGTTTACGGTTCATCCCCATTAGTATGGGGAACGTCCACGGGGTTTATTTTGCACTGATCATGAGCTCATGCCTATAGTTTTCTTTTCACAACGTATGTTCGGTTAGCATTGTTTACTTAATGATTTTTTGGATTTATGTTTGATCTCAAAGTTGACAAAGGCGCATGTTTTAACGGCTTCAGTGCTCTGTAGAGGAAGTTTGGGATAGCTGTTCCTTTTGAAGCTAATTAAGCGAATTGCTCACATGCTGGACAGGAGGTAAGAGTATGAACTTGATCGGTGGCGACTATTGGTTGCCGTTTCTCCATCGCAGCGGCGAGGTGAAATACCGCCCTCCTTCAGCGCTAGTTGACCCTGATGTAATTAACCTCGCTCTGCCACGAGCAGACTTCCAAGGGGCAGCCTACCAGTTCCTTATAAGCCTGCTGCAAACCGCACTACCGCCGAAAACTCACGACGATTGGCTTGATTTGCTAATGGTGCCTCTCAGTGTTGACGCGTTGGATAAAGCGTTTGCGCCTTTCAGTAGTGCTTTTGAGCTGGATGGCCACGGTCCTCGCTTTATGCAGGATCTCGATCCGCTGGACGATGTAAAAAACGCCACCGTCAGCGGTTTGTTAATTGATGCCCCCGGGGCTAACGGCATCAAAAACAATACCGACTTTTTCGTCAAGCGCGGCCGTGTTGAGGTGATGTGTGACGCCTGTGCGGCGATAGCACTCTACACCATGCAAATCAACGCGCCTGCGGGCGGTGCTGGTATCCGTGTGGGCCTGCGTGGTGGTGGCCCGCTGACCACACTGGCCATGCCTGAGTTATCCACAGCCAGCTTGTGGGAGCGGCTGTGGCTGAACGTCATTACCCAGAAAGAAGCGACTCAGAAAGGACAGCAGTGGTCGACACCGCATCCAGAAGAGCCTTCGCTCTTTTTCTGGATGGCTAATACACGGGTAAGCGATAAAAAAGGCACGGAAGTGCTGCCTGCAGACACCCACCCTTTACACGCTTACTGGTCAATGCCGCGTCGGTTCCGGCTGCTATTTGAAGAAGCAGGTGAATGCCCTTGTGATATTTGCGGACGAAAAACGCAGCGGGTAGTGCGCGAATTGCGCGCTAAAAAGCAGGGGGCCAACTACGATGGCCCATGGCTACACCCGTTAACACCCTACCGACGCGACCCTAAAAAACCCAATGAGTTACCGCTTTCCAGTAAGGGGCAGCCGGGTGGGCTGGGCTACAGGCACTGGTCGGGTTTTGTTCTTAATGACGAGGACAACAGCGGCGCGATAGCGGCAGCAGTTTTAAAGAGCTACTTCGATAAACAAAACGTGGTAAGGCAGGAACGTCGCTTTGATAAAGATATTCCGGAGCTGCTGAAAGAGGCGCGTCTTTGGGTGTTTGGCTACGACATGGACAATATGAAGCCGCGTGGTTGGTACAGCGTCGAAATGCCCCTGGTGGAAATTTCCCCAGGCCAGCAGGAGAGGCTTCGCGCCTGGGTTTACCAGGTGACCGAACTTTCACGCAATATCGCCTGGATGGTACGCACCCAGGTGAAAAATGCCTGGTTCTCGCGGCCATCGGATGTCAAGGGCGATATGAGCGCCATTGATAACCAATTTTACGATGCAACCCAGCCTGAGTTTTTTAAAGCGCTGCTAGCCCTTCAGCAGGTGCTGCAACAAGACTCGCCGCCTCCGCATATTCCTCCCGACATTGCTGAGCGCTGGTACTTCGCCCTTAAGCGTGAAGCCATGCGCGTATTCGAAGAATTGGCCCTAAGCGGCGCCCAGGAAAGCATGGATCTTGAACGTGCCACCGCTGCCCACCGGCAGCTGCGAAGCTTTCTTGGCGGTAAGAGCAAAGGTAGCAAAGTGGTGAGTGACTTTATCCAACAGGGTGGTTTTGACCCCTCCGCGAAGGCCAAGCGTAATGCGGCCTCTGCTGCAACAACGACAGGAGACGTCTGATGAGTGATATGGAGACGCCGGAAACAATCGAAAAAGAAGATATGTTGACCGAGTCGGAGAAAAAAGCGCTCGTTGCTTTGAAACGGGATGAAGCCGCCGCTTTACGTCGTTGGTGGCAGCGGTTGACGCTACCGCCACAGGTTTTGAAAGCATTGACCCCTCAGCCACCACTGCCCCGTGGTGTACGAGCGGTACTGCGCCGCTGTGATAGCGCGGAGGCCGCAATGTTAACCCAAGGTTTTCGTGAGCTTTGGGCGATGCTGCCAGAGGCGACGAAGCAAACAGATTACCGCGATGAAAAGCTACAAGTGTGGTCATGCATCGCGCTAATAGCCGCAGAGTTGCGCGAAGAAAAGAAGGGCGCATCGTTAGCCTTACGCCTTGGCCAACAAAAAGAGCAAACCGGTAAACCGCTGATGAGCGAGCTGCGTTTTCAGCAACTTCTTTCCTGCCCTACGCCTGAAGAGTTTATCCAGCGCTTACGCCGGGCGCTGGCGCTTGCGGATAAGAAGGATGTCAGTGTCGTGCTGCTGGCAAGTGTTATCTCGCTCTGGTGGCGTGAGCATCGTGGGCGTTTATCTGCCAAGCCTACCCAGCGGCTGGGATTTGTCCTGGCGAATGACTATTTCGCGGCAACGTCACGCTATAGCCACCGCGGCGACTGACTTTTACGACTGACGATCAACCTTTCTTGCTTCATATAGAAATCACTAACGGAGTTATCCATGAGTCACTTTATTCAACTGCATCTGCTGACTTCTTATCCGCCTGCCAACCTGAACCGTGATGATTTAGGCCGCCCCAAAACTGCCTTGATGGGTGGTGCTAAGCGTCTACGCGTTTCGTCACAAAGCCTTAAGCGCACTTGGCGTACTTCTACGCTCTTTGAAGAAGCACTGGCTGGGCATGTTGGCACTCGCACCAAACGCCTAGGCTCTGAAGCTTATAAAGCACTGAAAGAAAAAGGGCTTGATGAAAAAATTGCAGCGGTCAGCGCAGAAAAAATAGCCGGTGTGTTTGGTAAATTGCGTAAAGTAGAAAAAGGCGAAGCCAAAGAATTTGAGATTGAGCAGCTAGTGCACGTTGGCTTGGAAGAGCGCCAGGCTATCAGCGCTTTGGTGGAAACGCTGGTGGCAGAGACGCGTGAACCAAACGATGATGAATTAAAACTCTTACGCCACAAACCTGCCGCCGCCGATGTGGCACTGTTTGGCCGTATGCTGGCTGCCGTCCCTGAGTATAACGTCGATGCCGCTTGCCAAGTTGCCCACGCGATTACCGTGCACGCTGCCGAAGTAGAAGATGATTACTTTACTGCTGTCGATGACTTAAACAATGGCGATGAAGACCGAGGTGCGGCACATATCGGTGAATCTGGTTTTGGGGCTGGGCTGTTCTATTTGTATATCTGCATTGACCGCCAACAGTTGGTTGAGAACCTGCAAGGCAACAGTGAACTAGCCGACCAGGCAATTGCTGCATTGGTCGAAGCTGCGGCGAAAACGTCGCCCAAAGGCAAGCAAAATAGCTTTGGTTCCCGTGCCCATGCGAGCTACGTGCTGGCTGAAAAAGGCAACCAGCAGCCGCGCTCACTCTCCACCGCTTATCTGCGCCCGATCGCGGGGCAAGATCAAGCACTCGATGCTATTAAGCGTATTGAAGAGCAGGCTAGCGCGTTTGATAGCGCCTATGACGCAGGCGCTGACAGTCGCTTTGTCACCAGCGCCGAGACCGGCTATGAAGAACCGCAGCTAAAAGGCAATGTTAAAAAAGGCAGCCTTACAGAACTGATCGCGTTCTTAAAAGCCGACCAGTAAGGAGGCCGCATGACCGACTATCTTATTTTTCGGCTCTATGCTCCGCTTGCCAGTTGGGGGGAAGCCGCCGTTGGTGAAACGCGTCCTACCGCTACATACCCCGGCAAAGGGGCTGTTTTGGGGTTGCTTGGGGCCGCACTAGGTATTCGCCGGGATGATGATGAAGGCCAAAAGCAACTGCGTGAAAGCATTGCCATGGGCGTCAAACAGTCGACCCCCGGTATGCTGATGCGCGACTACCACACGGTGCAGATGCCCGCCGCACAGTCAAAAGTGAACTATCACACACGCAAAGAAGAGTTAAGCGCGCCGCGCGATGTGCTGAAAACGATTCTTTCCAGCCGCGACTACCGCTGCGATGGCCTATGGACAGTGGCCGTATGGTTAACGCCTGCGGCAACCCTGACACTGGCCGAGCTTGAGCAAGCGCTGAAAACGCCCCATTACCCGCTATATTTAGGGCGGAAATCCTGCCCGCCCTCCGCGCCATTGGCGCCTCAAGTGCGGCAGTGCCACACGCTTAAAGAGGTGCTTGATGCGGCGTTCCCTAAGCTGGCGTTCAACTGCCAAGAAGACAGAAAGGCGCTGCGCTTTCCCGATGAAGCACTATACGTCTGGGAAGGGGATGCCAGCAGGTTAGACGGCAATGGCAAAGCGGCAGAGTACAACGATGTGTGGGATTTACCACTCAATCGCCGCCGCTGGCAGTTTGGCCCTCGGTTAGAGTTTCGCCGGGCCATAGCAGCAGAGGAGGTGCGCTAATGTATCTCTCCCGCGTACGTATTGACCTGAACGGGCTTTCTCGAGAAAAACTGTTTGATGTGATGAACGCCGAAGCTTATACGGCGCATCAGCTTTTATGGCAGCTATTTCCCGACTACGAAGGCTCAAGGCCATTTATTTTCCGACAAGAGTTGGAAGAAACCGAAGGGGGCAGAGGCCCTAAAGGGTTACCGCTATTTTACGTTCTTTCAGATCGTGAACCTTCATCAGTACCAGGCTTGCTTTCCGCAGAGAGCAAACCCTACGCACCAGAGCTCAAAGTGGGCGAGACACTGGCATTTCGCCTGCGCGCTAACCCCACGATAGCGGTTCCTGTGCCAGGGCAACGCGGCCAGCGCGCCGATGTGTTAATGGCAGCCAAAAAACCATTCCCGCCAGGACAACGCACCAGCCAAGCCTGTGTTGATGCGATGAATGGCAAGGCTCGTGAATGGCTCGAAAGTCGCGCTGAAACATGGGGCTTTAGCTTGCCGGTTACGCCAGAGGTGGGCGCCTACCGCCAAAATGTGCTGAATAAAGGGGGTGGCAAGCCTGTTCAATTCTCTACGGTGGATTACGAAGGCCTGCTGGAAGTAACAAACCCAGGAAAGCTGATCGAAACCATGGCCCATGGCATTGGGCGGGCCAAGGCATTTGGCGGTGGTTTGTTACTACTGCGACGACCTTAGGAGGCCAATATGGGCTTTATCCCGCTAAAGCCCATTCCCGAAAAAGACCGAATGTCGATGATCTTTATCGGGATGGGCCAAATAGACGTGCGCGACGGCGCTTTTGTGGTCATTGACGAGGTCAATGGGGAGCGCATGCACATTCCTGTTGGTTCAGTGGCGTGCCTGCTACTTGAACCGGGCACCCGAGTTTCGCATGCAGCCGTTAAGTTGGCCGCCACCGTTGGCACCTTATTGATTTGGGTCGGGGATGCGGGCGTTCGACTATATAGCGCTGGCCAACCTGGGGGCGCACGCTCGGATAAATTGCTCTATCAAGCGCAGCTGGCGCTAGATGAAAAGCTGCGTCTAAAAGTGGTGCGCAAAATGTTTGAGCTGCGTTTTGGTGAAGAGCCTCCATCGCGTCGCAGCATCGAGCAACTGCGTGGTATGGAAGGTGCCAGGGTGCGCAAAACCTATCAATTGCTAGCCAAGCAATATGGCGTTAAATGGAATGGGCGGCGTTATGACCCAAAACAGTGGGATTCCTCAGATGTCGCTAACCAATGTCTATCCGCAGCAACGGCCTGCCTATATGGGATTACCGAAGCGGCTATTTTAGCGGCAGGTTACGCCCCTGCTATTGGTTATCTACACACCGGTAAACCGCTGAGTTTTGTTTATGATATTGCCGATATCGTGAAGTTTGACACGGTAGTACCAGCGGCCTTTAGAGTCGCTGCACGTAATCCGCCTATGCCGGAAAGAGAAGTTCGTATCGCTTGCCGCGATGCATTCAAGCAATCCCGCATTCTCCAGCGCTTAATCCCCATGATCGAAGATGTGCTGGCCGCCGGTGATATTCAGCCGCCACCGCCAGCACCTGATGCGGTTCCACCTGCTATTCCAGAACCACCTTCGGTTGGCGATGCTGGTCATAGGAGCGGGTAAATGGCAATGCTGGTAGTAATTACAGAAGCGGTGCCTCCACGCCTACGGGGCAGATTAGCAGTGTGGCTTTTAGAGATTAGAGCCGGTGTTTATGTGGGTGATGTAAGCAGGCGAATTCGAGAAATGATTTGGGAGCAGGTCGAAGCGTTAGCTGAAGAAGGCAACGTAGCCATGGCCTGGGCCAGCAACCATGAATCCGGTTTTGAATTTCAAACGTATGGTGAAAACCGCAGAGAGCCTGTTGATCATGACGGGTTACGTTTGGTGCGCTTTTTACCGACACAAGCTAACTAGCTGATTTTATTTGCTCTTTAACAATTTAGCCTGGTTAAAAAGTAAGCAAAATAGCTGGTGGAATTTTTATCTGCTATTTTCTCCTTGTAGATCAACTGTCTACAAATAGACCGATCCCCGCACGAGCGGGGATGAACCGCGGTGCCTGTACGGTTGTCGGCGCGTGTGGGGCCGATCCCCGCACGAGCGGGGATGAACCGCCTACTACTTGTGGGTCGAAGTTGTCTTGATTCCGATCCCCGCACGAGCGGGGATGAACCGATGCTTAGTTAATCTAGGCCAAGTGCTTTAAACCGATCCCCGCACGAGCGGGGATGAACCGTCGAAAAACGGCACTTGAATAGCGCCGCGCATCCGATCCCCGCACGAGCGGGGATGAACCGGCAGGTTAAGCGCTCCGCGCAATGGAACGCCACCGATCCCCGCACGAGCGGGGATGAACCGCTGAACGTGGCAATGTAACGCTCAATGACGGCCCGATCCCCGCACGAGCGGGGATGAACCGATTTTCTTGGCCAACCGGGAGGCTAGCAGCGACCGATCCCCGCACGAGCGGGGATGAACCGTTTATATGCAATAAAATGCCCGCCACTGCAATCCGATCCCCGCACGAGCGGGGATGAACCGCCCTGGCGGATCTTCAACGCCTGGCTCAAATACCGATCCCCGCACGAGCGGGGATGAACCGTTACCGGCCAGGCTTCACGAATCAACCATTGACCGATCCCCGCACGAGCGGGGATGAACCGGTTTAAACCCTAACAGAGACGGCGGCATGGGTCCGATCCCCGCACGAGCGGGGATGAACCAAGCGAACCGCAAGGCCGCAGCGCAATACCGCCCCGATCCCCGCACGAGCGGGGATGAACCGTTATCGAGCGATGACAGACTGTCGAAATCCTGCCGATCCCCGCACGAGCGGGGATGAACCGAGCGTAGAAGGCATTGGAAAAAACGCCTGTTACCGATCCCCGCACGAGCGGGGATGAACCGCCTTCGGGAGGCAGAGGTCGTAGGTTCGAATCCCGATCCCCGCACGAGCGGGGATGAACCGGGTTAGGAAGGCGCGTATCGCCGTGCCGTTGACCGATCCCCGCACCTGCGGGGATGAACCGACCATGATCGCTTGGGCTAGGCCGTTTTGCTTCCGATCCCAGCGCCAGCAGGGATGAACCATCGTCAGAGATCTGCTTTGTTTGCTGTTTTGTCTGATCCCCGTTCAGGCAGGTATGAACCACTCAGAGTGGTGCAAAAAAGTCTCATTGAGACGATCGTGGTTAAATTTAAGGTATGTGCCCGTGGCACCGCTATGCGGTGCTTTCGCGGGTGCGCTTCGCTTACCACGCGTTACTCGAAATGTGCTTAACACTCGATTAGTGCCATATCGGCACTGCTGTTGGAGAACTCAGGATCTGAAAAAAAGCCATCACATTGGATGGCTTGTGGTGCTGAAATCAGCAAAACGCTAACGCTTAGTCTTCTTTCGGCGCTGTTTCCATGGCGCGTTTGTCGTCGGGTACCCGCACAATGTGGCCTACTTCGAGCTCACCATGGGTTTTATGGCGGCTGCCGTTGGCGTCGATGATCGCAGCGACTTCGCCGATGCTGACGGCGTCATCTTCGCGGTAGGCTTCTACTTTGATGCGTACCATTGCGCCTTGGTAACGGGCAGAGATAATGTCGCCTGGGTCGGGGGCTTGGTGGTCGGGGTCGTTTTTGAAGTATTCCGCGACGCTGGCGTTACCGGGTTCGTCCCATTCTACGTGCTGATGCATCGTTATCTTCCTTGTCGTGTGGAATGTTGTTTAAGTGTAGTGCGTTCAACCGCTTACTGCCTCACTGCTTGTGCTGCTTTCTTCCCCAGGGCGCTGTGTTTCTTCTCGCTCTTCCTGGATTTGTTGTTCAATGGTTTCTTGAACCGCTACTTCGCTTGGCTGCCCCACGTACTGAAAGAGAAAGTTAAGCGCGGCGGGCAGGCTGGCGCGCCACACCTGCCAAGTATGGCCGCCGGGGTAGAGGTCAAGGCGTACATCGTTGGGTTGGATGCGCTCCATCGCTTGGCGAAGTTGGCGGGCATGAAACTCAGCATCGTAAACGTCGCTGCGCCCGGCGCTGATATACAGCGGTACGGGGGGAAGATCGCCCTCTGCTTCCGTGCCGCGCGGCGTGACACGCAGGCGGTACGCCTCTAAATAGGCGGTGTAGTTAAGTGTTTCCCATAGTTCACGGTCGAACTGCCCCTGCGCGTCGATAAAGGCGGGGTGGCGCCAGGCCGAAGAGTTGCCCGGCGGCAGAGGCACGTAGCTTGCAGGGCTCAACGCGGCCACGGCAGCAAATAAATCGGGCCGTTCCAAGGCGAAGTTAAGCGCGCCATAACCCCCGGCGGAGAGCCCCGCTACGCCCCGATAATGGCGCGCTTGGCCAACCCGGTAAGTGGCTTCCACATGGGGCATGAGATCATTGAAAAACGCGCTACGAGCGGGTTCGTTGTGGCCATCTACCCACCAACTGCGGCTACCGGGCATAATGAAAACGGCGGGAGGAATATGCCCGGCGCGAATTAACCTATCGGTCACTTGTTGCAAATTGCCACGCGAAACCCAATCACGGTCGGTGCCAAAAGAGCCGTGCAGCATATAGACGACCGGATAGGTATGTGTCGTCTGGGTGTCATAATGGTCAGGTAAATAAACGCTATAAGGGTAGTCGTGGCCTAGCGTTGGTGAGGGAAAATAATGGTGCTCTACCTCGCTGGCCACACTGTGACCGCTAAGTGTTAGCCACCCAAGTAATGTGGTGAGCAAGGCACGAAACCGGTAGGACGTCAGGGGTGGCTTAAGGGCGAACACGTCTCCTCCAGGAATTAAAACTGTTCAATGAGGTCGGACAGCACGATGACGTTAGTTGTTCATAATAGTTAATTAATATAGCCATGACGGAAAATGATGCAGCATAAAAAGCGCAGGAGTAGGTAGCGGCGGGAGGCCCAATGCGAAGAGTTGAAGAGATCTATTGGTTGCGAGCTTACGGCTGTATAGCCGTTTTTTTGTTTCATTTGTTAGATCATGTCAATCAACGCCTCGATAACGTCGCTACCGATTTAATGCGCCTGCCGCTAGTGTTGGGTACGCCCATCTTCTTGTTTATATCAGTCTTTGTGTTTGCTGTTCGCTACGATAAATCCGTACCGGATGGCTTTCTTGCGCAGCGCGTCAAATATGTGATGGTGCCGTACTTCGTGTACGGCTTTATTTATTCGACGTCGCAATGGTTGCGCCAACGATCATCCGAGGAGCCGGTAGGATTCGTGACCAATGCCGTTGAGTATTACGTCTATGCGGGTTGGCATGGCTATTTTTTGATCATTGCGATGCAGTTTTACGTGGCGTATTGGCTGTTCACGCGCTGGCAGCTATGGCGGTTGAATCCAGTGCCGTGGCTGTGGGGCGCCTGTGTGATCAGCATGGCGTACTGGGGGTTGGCGTACTGGTTTGATGTCGATTTGCCCGGCTACTTGCTATGGATTGCCCCTCTGGGTTGGATCTATGTGTTTTTCCTGGCGTTGGTGTTAGTACGTTACTACCCATTGGATCCTGAGCATGTGTTCGCTGAGCGGCCTATCTGGTTGCAGCAGTTGGCGCACCCGTTGTGGTTAGTGCTGCTGGTGGCGCTGATCATGGCGGCTACTTTCGCGGGTTGGCTGGAGTTTTCCTCTAAAGAGGTATGGGTGATTCCGTTCTTTGTGCTGTTTACGCTATGCGCCATGCGCTTTATGGCCGGGTTGCCCGCGCCGCGGTGGGTGCGCCACATCAATGTGTACTCTTTTGGTATTTACTTGGCCCACCCGATGTTCTTTGTGCTTGCTGATCTGATGGTTGAGCCGTTGTCGTTGCCGATTGGGGTGTATGCGCTGGTATTGATCGTGGTGGGTGTGGTGGGGTCGGTGGCGCTGAATAAAGTGGCGAATACCACTATGCTGGGCGCGATTTTATTTGGTAAGCGGTTAAAGGTAAATTAGGCCTTGAGTTGGTCACCATAGCAGGCAAAGACGCAGCTCACAGGGCGTTAAGAGGATTAACAAAAAGGTAAGTAAGAGAGTAACCGTAAGCGCGGCACCGGCCCTTTAAGGCTGCGGTGGGGTATAGGCCGGGTTGGGGGTGTGAGGCGGCGGTGTGATGTCTTCTTCCACTTCTACTTGGTTCAGTAAGTGGCTGCTGAACGTTTTCAGACGGGTGGGGCAGGCATGTAAGCGCTGTAAGAAGTCCTCAATTGCTCTGCCATTATCCAGATCAGGGTCAAATCCACCTAAGCGTTCCAGCCAAACCCGTCTTACCGCAATGTAGGGCGGTAACAGCAGCGCGCTCGCTAGTAGGCGGCGCAGAATCCGCTCTGAAAACGACGGCTGAGCAAAGCCAACAATTAAAGCGTCTAGGCTGTAGGTGTCCAGTTGAGGGTAAAGCGATCCCCATAGGCTAGCTGGCAGTGGCTGTTTTTGAAGTGCAATGATTAGCCATTCAGCCTGGCTGGCAAATGCCGCTTTATTGAGGCGTGTGCCTAGCGGTAGGGAAGGCGTCACCAAGCAGTGGGTGTGGTAACGCTGTTCAATCGAATTCAAGCGCGCATGGGTTTGGGTGCTCGTTACCAGTATGGGTAGCAAGTGGTCGGCGACGCCGGATTCACGAATGGATTTCAAATGGCGTGGCAACATTTCACCCGTCACCATGGCATCAACGATAAAGCAGACCGATCCCATTTGCCGACTCCAACTGTGAGCAAATCTATCAAATTGTAATTTATTGTAGTATCTGGCTTATTTGCGTAGCAAGGAAAAAAACTTGTGAGCCAAAAAAGAGGACTCAGTATTTTTAACGCTCTTGTTTGGTGCATTTATATTTATTTTTGATCTTTTTTGGTGCGTAATGCTTGCTTTGAATGTTTCAACACGCCTATTCATGCGTCAATGCAACATCAAGAGGCATAAATGTGCAATTAATAATGTTTTTAAAACAATTAGTTGCTGTTTTTTTATGCCATATTGGTGCAGTGTTGGCATGCTCTCTGCATTATATTTGTAAACGGCTAGCGGATCGTAGGCATAAGCCTTGCGTCGTGCTAAAACGATAGCCGGTCTGAAAAGCTCGCTGAGCGATTTGTTCACAAATGCCAGGCAAACGTTGAGCGAACAAGAATGACAAACGTGCGGTTTAGCGCGTATTTTGTCGAACAACACTTTTATCGGTAGCTTACTGTCGTTAGCTTTAAGCCACGCTCATACCGGAGGACACTATGTCAGCCAAGACTCTCGCGCTAATTGAAGAACATGATGTTAAGTGGGTAGACCTGCGTTTCACTGACACCCGCGGCAAAGAGCAGCACGTGACCGTGCCTGCCCGTGATGTGAACGAAGAGTTTTTTGAGAATGGCCAAATGTTTGATGGCTCTTCAATCGAAGGTTGGAAGGGTATCAACGAATCTGACATGATTCTGAGCCCGGAAGACGGTACGGGTTACCTTGACCCCTTCACCGAAGATGCCACGCTAGTGTTGCGCTGTGACATCATTGAGCCTGCCACTATGCAGGGCTATGACCGTGATCCACGCTCCATCGCCAAGCGCGCTGAAGCGTATCTGGAGTCCACTGGCCTGGGCGATACTGCGTTCTTCGGCCCTGAGCCTGAATTCTTTATTTTTGACGAAGTACACTGGAAGTCCGACATTCAGGGCTCCATGTATAAAATCACGTCTGACGAAGGCGCTTGGGCGACTAGCAATCAGGTAGAAGGCGGCAATCTAGGCCACCGCCCGCGCGTTAAAGGCGGCTATTTCCCGGTTCCCCCGGTTGACAGCTTCCACGATATTCGTGGCGCTATGTGTAACACGCTAGAAGCGATTGGCCAGACTGTGGAAGTTCACCACCACGAAGTTGCCAACGCGGGTCAGAACGAAATCGGCGTTAAATTCAACACGCTGGTGAAGAAAGCTGACGAAGTTCAGGAAATGAAGTACGTGATCCACAACGTGGCACACGCGTACGGCAAAACAGCGACCTTCATGCCGAAGCCGCTGGTCGGCGACAACGGTTCTGGTATGCACGTGCACCAGTCGTTCTGGAAAGATGGCCAAAACCAGTTCGCGGGTGACGAGTATGCGGGCCTGTCTGAAATGGCGCTTTTCTACATCGGCGGTATCATCAAGCACGCTCGTGCCCTAAACGCTTTTACTAACGCCTCTACCAACTCGTACAAGCGTCTAGTGCCAGGTTTTGAAGCGCCGGTTATGCTGGCCTACAGCGCCCGCAACCGTTCTGCTTCTATCCGTATTCCTTATACCGCTAGCCCGAAAGGCAAGCGTGTTGAAACGCGCTTCCCTGACCCGACGGCTAACCCTTACCTGGCGTTTTCTGCCATGTTGATGGCCGGTATCGACGGTATTAAGAACAAGATCCATCCTGGCGATGCCATGGACAAAAACCTGTACGACCTGCCGCCAGAAGAAGGCAAGTCCGTGCCGACCGTGGCGCACAGCCTGGATCAAGCCTTGGAAGCACTCGATGCTGACCGTGCGTTCTTGACCGAAGGTGGCGTGTTCACCGACGAAATGATCGATGCCTACATCGAGCTCAAGATGGAAGAAGTGGAGCGTATTCGTATGACCACGCACCCCATCGAGTTTGATATGTATTACAGCTGTTAAGTACAGCTGCTAATCAGCGTTACTCGCCCTTGGCTGTTACCATCAGCCAGGGGTGGTCACAATGATGGCTAATAGAACCCCGCTACGGCGGGGTTTTTTTGTTACTGGGAGCTAAGAAACGTTTTAAGGGGAGGCTATGAGCAAGGTCACTGCAGTCGTGGTAAGCAGCGTGCTGATCACTTTTTTAGGTGTGGGGGTGGTGGGTGGCGCGGCGTTCGGGCAAACGGTTTACCGGGTCACCGATGAGCACGGCAACGTTACGTTTACCGATGATCCGGACCGCGGTGGCGAGGCATTAGAACTGACGCCACTGCCTAGTCTGCCGCCCGCTTTAAGGACAGCGATCTCCACTGTCCGAGAAACCACGCCCGCGGCGGTGCGCCCGCGCGGAAAGCCTGGGCAGCCCTTCATGCCTTATGACCACTTTTCGATTGCTGTGCCCCAGCAAGGCGCACGATTGACAGAGCGAAGCACCGCGGTGGAAGTGGCCATTGCGCCCCCCCTGCGTGAAGACCACCAAGTGCGGCTGTTAGTGAATGGTGAAATTAGCCAAACCGCGCTACACAGCGATGTTTTCTGGTTAACGGGGCTACCTGCAGGGCAGCACGAACTTCAAGCAGAGTTACTCGATAGCAGCCAGCGTTTACAGCACCGCACGCCCGCGGTAACGATTACAGTTCCTTAAAAGGGCTAGTAAAAAAATCGTCTGCACTAAAATAGTGCATGAGTGGGCGCATTTAGCGCCGTGAGTGCGCTAAAACGATTCACCTCCGGTGGCTGCTATGCCCGCAAGCCGTGCAACTAGGCATAAAGACGTAATTGGCGCGCTTTTTGCAGTTCTCTCAATGAACATCCACCTGTAGATCGGTAACGGCGATGGAAGACGTAATTTCTCAGGACACCACCATGCATCAGCGTTTGCTTGAACATCTCACCACGGCGGTGCTGCTGCTAGACGGCGAGCTGCGTGTGCGCTGGATGAATCCTGCCGCTGAAGCCTTATTGGCGGTCAGCCTAAGCCGTGTTCAAGGGATCAGTCTGGATACGCTGCTGGGGGGTGATGTCAGCATCGATGATGTCTTGGCCAAAGCGCGTGACGCCTTTCATCCCTATACCCAGCGCGAGGCGCGTATCACGCCCCTCAATAGTGACCCACTCACCGTCGACTATACGGTAACGCCCTTATCTGACGACGAACTGCTGTTAGAGGTCGAGCCGCGGGATCGGTTAATGCAAATCTCCCGGGAAGAAGCGCTGACCACACGCCAGGAAACCATCAAAATTTTGGCCCGCGGCCTCGCTCACGAGGTTAAAAACCCGCTCGGGGGGATTCGTGGGGCGGCGCAGTTGCTGGAGCGCGATTTAGACGATCCGTCGCTGCGTGAATATACCCATATCATCGTGGAAGAGGTGGATCGCCTGCGAGATCTGGTCGACTCCATGCTGGGCCCTAACCGAATGCTCAAGCATGAGCCGGTCAATATTCATCGGGTGCTGGAGCGCGTACGCGCACTGCTAATTGCCGAGCATCCCAGCGTTATGATTAGCCGTGATTATGATCCTAGTTTGCCCGACCTTTCTGGTGATGAAGCGCAAATGATCCAAGCGGTACTCAACGTTGCGCGCAACGCCGTGCAGGCCATGAGCGATGCACAAACCCCTGAGCCTACCTTAATACTGCGCACCCGCGCTCGGCGCCAGTTTACCCTTGGCGCCGAACGCCACCGGTTAGTCAGTGAAGTGGCGGTGATCGATAACGGCCCGGGCATTCCCGATGCACTGCAGGAAACACTTTTCTACCCCATGGTATCGGGGCGCGCGGAAGGCAGCGGTCTTGGACTATCGATCGCCCAGTCGATTTTGCACCAACATCAAGGATTGATTGAATGCGACTCACGAGCCGGACACACCGAATTTCGATTACTGATTCCATTGGTAATAATTTTACCGGAGAAGCGTCATGACTGAGGCTACACGTACCGATGTTGCGCGGGTGGTGATTGTCGATGACGACCGCGCTATCCGTTGGGTGTTGGAACGCGCGTTGGCGCAACCCGATCTCGACGTTGAGTGTATTGAACGTGCCGATGTCGCGCTGACACGTCTACTCGAAAGCCCCCCTGACGTACTGGTCACCGATATTCGCATGCCAGGCATCGATGGCCTGGATTTAATGGCACGCGTACGCGAGGCGCATCCCGACCTCCCGGTGATTGTGATGACCGCGCACTCCGACCTGGACAGCGCCGTTGCCTCTTATCAGGGCGGGGCGTTCGAATACCTGCCCAAACCGTTTGACGTTGATGAAGCCTTGGCGCTGGTTCGCCGTGCGGTGGCGCACGCCCGTGAACGCCAGCGGCCGGTGACCGTGCCCGAGGGGTTAAACGCCGAAATCATCGGTGAAGCGCCCGCGATGCAGGAGGTATTTCGCGCCATTGGGCGTCTTTCTCACTCGCATATCACGGTCTTGATCAACGGCGAGTCGGGCACCGGTAAAGAGCGCGTGGCCCAAGCGCTGCATCAGCATAGCCCGCGCGCCGGTAAACCGTTTATCGCGTTGAACATGGCGGCGATTCCCCGCGACTTGATCGAATCGGAGCTGTTTGGCCATGAGAAGGGCGCTTTTACAGGGGCAGCACAGCAGCGCCAAGGGCGGTTCGAACAAGCCAACGGTGGCACGCTGTTTTTAGATGAAATTGGTGATATGCCCGCCGAAACGCAAACGCGGTTACTGCGGGTTTTGGCGGATGGTGAGTTTTATCGCGTGGGTGGCCATACGCCGGTACGCGTTGATGTGCGTATTATCGCAGCGACCCACCAAAATTTAGAGGTGCTGGTCGATGATGGCCGTTTCCGTGAGGATTTGTTTCACCGTTTAAACGTGATCCGTATACATCTGCCAAAACTTGCCGAGCGGCGTGAAGATATTCCTCGCTTGACCCGGCACTTTTTAGCCGAAGCAGCGAAAGAACTCACCACCGATATCAAGGTACTGACCAGCGAAGCGGAGGCGCATCTCACGCGCTTGCCGTGGCCCGGTAACGTGCGGCAGTTAGAAAATATCTGCCGTTGGCTAACCGTCATGGCCTCCGGACGTGAAATCTTGGTGGAGGACCTTCCCCCGGAACTGCGTTCGCCCAGTGCTTCTGAAAGCAGTGCCCAGGGGGACTGGCGAACGGCGTTTCGCGACTGGGCGGATCATGCCCTGGCCGAAGGCCATACCCATCTTTTGGAAGAGGCGGTGCCCGATTTCGAAAGGATTCTGATTGAAACCGCCTTAAAGCATACCGGTGGGCGCAAAGGAGAGGCCGCTGAACTACTTGGCTGGGGCCGTAACACGCTGACACGCAAACTGAAAACACTGCTGCCAGCGCTGGCCGACGAGTAAAGGTGATTCATCGGTGAGATAAAAGCCTGCATCGGTCTAGGCTGAGCGTCACGCTACTTCTCGAGACGCTGGATCTCTGCCAATATCGCTTCAGCCTCTTCGGTTAGGGTAGCGTTGGCACGCATATCGCCGTTACGAGACGCTTCCATCGCCGCTTGCAGTTTACGTTCGTAGTCTTGCTGAAGTTTCTTTTTTGGGTCGCGCTTAAACATGCCAAACATTAGCAGTAGCCTCGTTATCTATAATGTGATGTACATCATTTGTATAGGTTTTGAGGCGCTGTGTCGAATGTTTGTTTTATGGATGTTTACGCTTGTTCCTGAGAGAGCGCGCTGCACTGTCTAAGAAAACGCTCAAAATCGACCAAAATAGTATCGAGGCTGGCGTGTAGGCGGTGATCGTCATCGACCATTCTTAGCGACAGCCGCTGGTGACGGGCACGTTCAATCACCGGCTCAGGGGCAACGACATCATCACGCCAGCCGTGAATGATGTGCGTGAGGCGCGCCTGAATGGTAGGTGACGTTTCAGGGTAGTCAGCTAAGCCCAACGCTGGTGCCAATAAAAAACAGCCTAACACGGGCTGTTGGGCGCTAACGGCAGCGCTTAGCCACCCACCCAGGCTAGAACCTGCCAGCACACGGTGCGCGGGGTCGTCACCGCGCTCGCTTAACACCTTTAACAAGTGTTGAAGACGTTGCTGGGGCTCGGTGATGCCGCGATAGTCCATCACCACCGGCTCACAGTCATCGATTTTTTCCGCAACGCCTTTTAATGCCTGCATTTTAAGTGCCGCTGGGCCGCTCTCCAGCCCGTGGGACAAATAAACCGTCATCATCACGTTTAGCTCGCTGAACGTTGGATCGCTTCTCCACCTTGTTCAATATCTTCACCTGCACCCCGAATGGTGTTGCAACCGCTGACTACCAGCAGGGTGGTGAGGACGAGGATGCAAAGCGCAATAGTACGTTTCATAGCGATCTCCGAAAGTAGGGGAGTGAGGGGTGGCTGCATAAATCAGCCCGCTCACTCTTTTTATAGCAAAGCGTTGCGGTGCGTAAGCAAAATAATCGCTGTTGAAGCGTTTCGCCATTGTTTTAGAACGTTTTAGGCAGATAAATAGGCTATTCAGCGCTTGTTTATGTCGCATGTGCCAGTTCTACACATAAAGTAGGGGTATGTAGGCTGGCCTATCGGCAGTGCTTTATTTTTTAAGTGTTTGTTTTTTATATTTATTATTAATTTTTGGCACAGCTTGGCGCAATGTCTGCAATTACTAAATAGTTATTTAGTTATCCGCTTTAGATTAAGCCTTTTTGATAAGTGTTATGAGTAACTAAGTGAGTGGGTTGACAGGCAAATGGAAGGCAGGATGCCGTGAGACCAACAGGACGTTAAAGGACAATCCGCCCACTCACTGGTTGCAGCGCAGGGAGGCGCTGTTCATCAGACCAGGGAATGGAATCGGTGCAAAACGACCATCTTGTGAAAATGAGGTGGTCTTTTTGCGTGCTTATAATTTTATAAGTAGCTGATTTTAATAGTTATTTATGTCACCCTCTTGATTTTGCATAGCCTTTGTACAGAAAAAAAGTGTGTTTTGGTCTATCCTTTCTTGGAAACCAAAAATGCAGCGGTTAGAAAACGTCAACGTAACGACCGCACACTATCAGGGACAAGATTATGGCGATGGCATTGATGTTATGCATGTTTATTTTGTTCTTAGGGTTTTCGGGGGTGGGTGTGTACATGATGTTTAAAACGTCATTCATGGCCAGCCTGGACGAGCGCGATGATATGCCGCCGGATATCTAAGTCACTATTTTTCAATGATAATTTAAGTTAAAGACAGAAGCACCCGCTTTGAGCGGGCGTTTCGGTTCTTGGTGAGGTGAAGCGATTTAATCGCGTTCCCTCTTCCAGCGGCCTTTGCCACGATCTGGCACCATGCGGCCGAAGTAAAATAGCCCGAATGCAAGCCAGCCTAAGGTTAATAGGGCGGTAAAAATAAGCACGGCTAGCGCCCCAAATTCGGCTATCAATGGCAGGGCGGCGGCGGTAAAAAGGCCACCGCCAACAATCGGTTCAAACATCAGCTGTTTATAACCAAAGCTTTCAAACGCCCCAGATTCATTTTTAGGGTCTGCCATACGCATTAGCAGTAGACCGGTAACCGTTACCCCCATCGACTGGCCAAAGTCACCTACCCCTCGTTCAAACCAGTTTTCAGGAATGACGCGTGGCGCGATCACAATCAGCACAAACAAGCCCCAAGCAATACCTGCTACTGAAAGGAGCAGGAATGGCATAAAATACTCGCCTAGGGTCGTGAGCGAGAGGGTGGCGAGGGCCGCTACAATCGTAAAGTCGAGCGCGGTGCCAGCGATGCGGGACATAGTGCGACTAGAGACATGACGTTCCAGCCCAAACCGCATGACCACTAATTGAACGATGACCCCACCAATCATGGCAATAGGAAACAGCGGTACATGGGCAAGAATTTCCAAGCCTCCGTCGCTTGCCCAGGTACTTTGTTCAATCCACTGTAAGCCCGAAAGTATTAGCCAGCCAATCACAATGGCGATACCCACTAAGCCAATATGTAAGCTGAGAGGGTCCGTTGTCCCTGCTTCCTGGGCTAAGTCTTTTTTGAACTCGCTGAACTCTTCAGTGGAAGGGCGCTCGTCATCGCGCATTAGATCATCGGGGTGATCAGCATCTTTGCTCTCATCGTTAAGGGCGATGATCCCCCGGCGCGCAGCAATATTGATCAGCATGGTACCTATCAACACCCCGGCGACAATGCCTACCGTTGCCAAGCCCAAGGCAAGATCCGCTCCCTCTTCGAAACCTAGCTCTTCAAAAGTGCCTGCCATGCCGGCTGCGGTGCCATGGCCACCTTCAAAACCAATTTCGATTAATGCCCCCACCATAGGGTTCATATTAAACACCGGCACCAGTACCAATAGCGCTAGGCTCAAGCCGACAACGTATTGCCCCCACGCCATGGTTTGGCCGACCACGACCTGGGGCCCGGCGCGTAGCCAAATAGTGCGTAGTCCAGGGATTGTTTTGCCAATAAACAGTGCGGCGAATACCACGTTAATCAATAGCCCCGGCAGTGCTGCCCAGCTCTCTTGTACATAGGCAGGAAATAGCCCAGGGCTCTCTTCAAAAAAGGTGGGAAGGGCTTGGCCCAGCACATCAGGACCCATCACTAACAGCAGTAACCCGCCAATGACCGAGCTGGGCAGAAAGAGCCGTCTTATCCAGGGTAGCCATAGCCGCAGGGCATTGCTGGCTAAAAGAGCTAACGCAATGGTCACTAGCGCGATAAATAATTCACCAACCGTCATGGTCATCACATCGCTCCTTGATGTTGGCATACCGCTAATAACGCTTAAGCGGAAGCGTTCAACAAAATTAGATTGAATTAACCATAGTGCTTAGTGACCAATTTCGCGAAAACAGAGGTATTTACCCCATCCAGTAAAGGCTGAACAAAGCAAAGGCATAGCCTAGGGCTGCACCTGCAAGTACATCACTGACATAGTGGAGCCCTAAACCCACGCGTGAAATCGCGATTAGCAGCGTGAGTGGCAACACCACCGGTAGTAGCCAGGGAGTATGGGCAGCTACTAACACGCTAAACATGACGGCATGCATGGTGTGGCCGCTGGGAAAGCTATAACGGTCCCGGGCTGGTTCACAACATTGGATGCCTTCACTGTAAGTAATAAAAGGCCGCTCGCGACAGAGGCGTGTCTTCACCAGCCGATAGACCGCCACGGCAAACAGGGCGATAACGCTGTACTGCATCAGCCGCCAGGCGCCGTTAGGCTGCAGCCAAGGCTGGGCCAGAATCAGCAGTATCCACACCGGCCAATCACCCAAGCGGCTGGCCGCTTGCAGGATAAGGCGCCAGGGGCGATACAGCGACAGCCTCGAGACTCGCTGGCATAACTGCCACTCTACTAAATCAAGACGGTCGAATACGACAAGCGGACGCGGGCGCATGGTGAGCCTCCAGGGCTTGGTGTAAATAACGCAAAAACTGCTCGGCAATCCCTTTCCAGCTCTGCTCAAGTGCACGTAGTCGCGCGACGCGACCCAAGCGAGCGTAGTCAGCGGGGTGTTGGCACAGCGCCACTGCCGCCTGCTGGAAGGCGACGCTATTGCCAGCGGGGACGGTAATGCCGTTATAGCCACTATTAATGAGCTCAGCGCTGGCAGCGTGATCATAAGCCACCACGGCCAAGCCGCTGGCCATGGCTTCGGCGACCACATTCCCCCAGGTTTCGGAAAGCGAGGGGAAAATAAACAGGTCAGCGCTTGCATAGTGACGAGCAAGCGCTTCCTGGCCCACGAAACCGGTAAAATGCGCGTCGGGTAGCGCTTTCTCTAGCTGCGCCCTCGCAGGGCCATCGCCCACGATGACCTGGGCGATATCGGGCCGCACTTCGCGCATGGCTTGAAAACTTTCATGCAGTAAGGTGAGGTTTTTTTCAGCCGCGAGCCGGCCAACATAAAGAGCGACTGGTTGATGCTCGTTTACCCCCCATTGCTGGCGCAACTGTGTATCGCGATGGGCTGGCGAGAAGCGTTCTCCGTCAAGCCCGCGTGACAATACATGGGTATCGCGGATGCCCTGCTGCTGAAGCGACTTGGCTTGCAGGTGGGTAGGCACTAACGTTAACGCACACCCGTTATGAAAATAGCGCAGGTAGCGCCGAGTGGTAGAAGCCAGCCAGTTAACGCCATAGTCTTCGCAGTAGTGGTCAAAATTCGTGTGCCAACCAGCGACCAGAGGGATATTGAGCCGCCGTGCCGCCTGACGTGCCGCCCAGCCGAGCGGGCCTTGCGTCGCTAGGTAAATCACATCGGGGCGATGCTGGCGCCAAAAGCGCCGCAGGGTGGCCGGTGTCGCCAGCCCTACCTGAACATCGGCGTAGCCGGGTAAGGCCAGCCGCTGTACCTGCAGTTCGCGGTTAACTCCCGTCGTATGGGCAGCGAGTCGCGGGCGGGGGCGAATGACATCGACCAGCACTCCTTGCTGGCCAAGTTCATAACTTATCCGGCTCAGCGTATGGGCGACGCCGTTGATATCCGGTGACCATGTTTCACTAACGATGCAGAGCCGCATAAGAGATCCATCCCTTTATCACGTTTTGTTGCAGTGTGGGCAACGTGAATGACACTGCCGAGTCAAACGGATGAACAAGCGATGACAACACGAGTAATGGGCGCTAGCGGGTGTGCCTTCATAGCATTTGTTAGGAATAGGGGGGATTTAGGTAGGGGGCGCGCGTCGCTATTGGCAGCGGGTAAAAGCTGGACTAGCCTCACACTAGGCACAGCACTAAGCAGACTTATCAGTGGTTGAAAAAGCTGCACTCAGGGAGCGGTTAGCAAGGAGGTCATAATGGATGTAGCCGACGGCACGCATGAATATGGTGATGTTCATCTCGATATTCTCACCCTTGATACTCAAGGGGTCACCGCCAGAGAGGATGCGCTGGCCATCGAAGAAGCACTAGAAATCCGCTTGGCAGGTAGCGAGCCAGTCATCACTATGCGCACACCCGGTCATGATCGTGAGCTGGCGGCTGGTCTGATGCTTAGTGAAGGCGTAGCGCATTCGAAGGATGACTTTGAAGTGATCGATCATCTAGTGGGGCAGCCCAATGTCCTGCAAGTGGTGCTCAAGCGTTTTAAAGCCACAAAGGCCGAGCGACTGGCGCGTTCGTCTCTTTCCAACAGCGCCTGTGGCGTCTGCGGTAAGAAGAAGCTCAATCTGGAGGCCATGCAGGGATTGGCGCCATTGGTGTTTTCCTCCCCGTTAAGTCGCCAGCTATTAACGTCGTTGCCGGGCGAGCTGAATAAGCAGCAAACGCTTTTTGCGCATACCGGCGGGCTGCACGCTGCCGCCCTGTTTGATGCCAATGGGCAGCTATTAGCTTTAAGAGAAGATGTGGGGCGCCATAATGCGGTCGATAAACTGACTGGGTGGGCATTGTTGAATGATCAGTTGCCGCTCGGCGAGCGCATTGTGCTACTCAGCGGCCGAGCGAGTTTCGAACTCATTCAGAAATGCATCATGGCGCGGGTTTCAGTGGTGTGCGCTATTTCCGCCCCGAGTAGTTACGCCGTTCGACTAGCAAGAGAGTTTGGCATCACCCTGGTGGGATTTCTGCGTGACGGACGCTTCAACATTTACGCTGGGGCGGAGCGTATTTTGGGCCCCTCTTATGCATTGCCCGCTAGCGTAGATAATAAACGCTTAGCGTAGCCTGGGTGATCCTTGGCTAGATATGCAACGTATGCACACTTTTCCATGGTGCCGGGTTAGACCCATGATCAACGGAAACAGGGAGACAACATGACATCGACAGTGGTCATTACAGGCGCTAATCGTGGCGTAGGGCTAGCGCTGGCAGGTCACTATGTGGACGCAGAATGGCATGTCATTGGGGTCTGCCGACAGTCATCAGAAGAGCTTGATCGCACGGCTACCGAGGTGATTGCGGGCATCGATGTTACCCAGCCAGACGCGATTGCCCGACTGGTGACGGCGCTCAATGGGCGCGTAATCACGCTACTCATCAACAATGCAGGCCTGCTTCGTGATGAATCGCTGGGTGATATTGATTTCGACAGTATCCGCGAGCAGATGGAAATCAACGCCTACGCGCCGCTGCGTGTGACCGAAGCGCTGTTACCCAACCTTACCCACGGCAGCAAAATCGCCAATATCACGAGCCGCATGGGCTCAATGGCTGATAACGACTCCGGTGGACGCTATGGTTACCGAGCCTCTAAAGCGGCGCTCAACGCGTTCGGGAAATCGCTGGCGATGGACTTAAAGCCGAAGGGCATTGCGGTGGCTCAGCTCCACCCGGGCTATGTGCAAACACGCATGGTTAATTTTGGGGGATTAATTAGCCCACAAGAAGCCGCTTTAGGCATTGCTGCCCGCATTGAAGCGTTGACACTGGATAATAGTGGCGGGTTTTGGCATAGCAATGGAGAACTGCTGCCCTGGTAATATTGTGCTAAATAGTCTGCTAAGAGCCTTCCCTCTGTTGATAGCTGCCATAGCAAGTTAATGTTAATTTTTAATGGCATTTTTATTTTAAATAACTAATAAAAATAAGTTTAATAAAAATTAAAACTTTAAAATAAATGACATATAAGTCCTTTAAGGTTCCCTGCGTTGAGGCGTTATTCGTCCTTCATTGTGCCTTCGCAAAGCGCAAGCATTAACTACTTTAATGGGAACAATCATGTTTAAAAAAACGACACTGGCTCTAACCGTTAGCGGTTTACTGTCAGCCTCTGCAGCACAAGCAGCAACCGTTTACGATCAAGATGGTACCGATCTGGAAATCTACGGCCGTATTGCCATGGGATTTGAAGGCGGCGGTGTTGATGATGGTGTTGATAACGGTGAAGAATTTCGCAATTTCGGCTCCCGTCTACGGATTACCGCTGGCCACCAGATTTCTTCTGATCTGCGTGCATTTGCCCGTGTAGAGTGGCGTTTTACCGCTGATGAGCGCAACCAGGACTCTGGTTTCGATGAAGTGCGTAACAGCTATCTAGGCTTGGAAAGCCAGCAGTTTGGTACCTTCATGGCCGGTAACTACGATAGTTTCTACGATGACTACGTTACCTCTCCGTTTGATGTGTACGTTGAGCGCGGCTACGAGTTTGCTGGTGGCGGCCTTCAGGCACGCGGCGACTCGATTGGCTATAAAACCCCTGAATTTAATGGTTTTCAGGCAGTTATTTCTGCCAAGCACTTTTCTGAGCGTGGTTTGACAGAAGCACAGCAGAGTGATGAAGGATCCGTTATTGCTACTCAGGGTGGCGTTGTCTATGAAACAGGCCCTGCTCGCTTAGCGCTTGGTTATGTGGACGATAAGGTACGTGGTGGCGGTAACGGTGAGGTGCGTTATGGTACTACGGGCGAGTTTGCTATTACTGATGCTTTCTCTGCTCGTGTAGGGTATGAAACACGTGGGGATGATGATGTTAACGGCGGTGGTTTCGATAAAATCGGTGTTGGTGCTACTTTCGTTATTGATGCTTGGGAGTTCTTCGCCGACTACTACAACATCGATGTAGACGGCGCTAGCGATGAGCGTAATGCCTGGGCGCTAGGCACAATGTACAACTTGTCTAGCAACTTCGATATGTTCCTCGAGTTGAACGATCGTAATCTGGACGCCGTTAACGACTTTGAAGAAGATATGTACTACGCATTAGGCGCTCGCTATCACTTCTAATTGATAGAGTGATGTTAGCGGTAGTGTTACTTTAGCTCTTTAGCTTTAAGTTAGCTCGCATGTTTCGATCTTTACCGGTGTGGATAACTTCACACCGGTTTTTAATTTTCCTTTAATATATATTTAATGATTTAGTTATAGTAAGTCACCCGTTTTCTGATTTGCGAAGAGAGTTGTTCAAAGCCAATAACGATGACCAAAATAATGGTTAACGCACGGTCATAATTAAATAAGCGCATAGCGGCGGTGAGTTCAACACCAATACCGCCTGCGCCCGCCAAGCCAAGCGTCAGACGCAGAACGCAGCGCTTTTTCGACGCTGTAGAGGCTGGTAGCGGTCATTGACGCCAACGTTTCCGTTAAAAAGGCGCCGCCAATCACTCATAACCTGCCTGCGCCAGTGGCGCTTAACACTTTAGTGGGCCGGGATGGCGGTGTTTTGAAAAACCGGACAACCCCTTTTAAGGTACCCAGCCACCTCTTGTCAGCGCCTCCGCTAGGCGTTTTCACCGCAATGGGTTGGCAGGAGAGGAGATCACTATCTAAACTCATAATTCGAGTCATTGATTCAAGGAGGAATCCGATGAAAATGTATATACGCTTTGGCGCTATGATCTTGACGGCCACCGTGATCATGCTGGGGTTAATGTACCTAAACACTTACCAGCTAGACCACGTGACGTTCAGTGAGACACGTACCTACATGGCCATCGTGATGGGCGCCACGATGGCGGTGGTGATGTTGGGTTTTATGCTGGACATGTACACCCAAAAGGGCGTGAATATGGCTATTTTGATGGGCAGCATTGCGGTTTTTGCGGGCGCATTATGGCTGGTGCGCAGCCAGCAGACCGTGGATGATGTTGCCTATATGAAGGCGATGATACCGCACCACTCCATCGCCATTTTGACCAGTGAGCGTGCCCAAATAGAGGATCCCCGTGTGCGTGAACTCGCCGATGCGATTATCGAAACGCAACGGGAGGAGATCGCCGAAATGAAAGCCCTGATAGCGGATCTTGAGGATGAGTAACAACATTTGTTGAAACCGCCCCTGGGGGGGGAGGTTGGTATAAGATTGTCGAAATCCGGTTGGCGATGTGCTGGTCCTGACATTGAGCTGGAGGGCGCTACGAAGCCGAGCAGCGCATGGCGCTTCCAGCGTTTATATCGAACGATGCTTCGCTACTACTCATCAAGAATACTTTTAAAACCACCAAAGATGACGCGTTTTCCATCAAAGGGCATGGCGTTTACGTCCATCTGCATGCGGGGATCTTGCATGACCTTCGCCATGCCCTCATCGCGAGCTTCCCGTGAGGGCCATTCGATCCATGAAAAAATGACGGTTTCGTCATCCTTACGTTTAACCGCCATGGTGAAGGAGGTAACTTCCCCCTCGGGCACATCGTCACCCCAACACTCCACTACTCGCAGCGCTCCGTACTCCTTGAAAACGATAGCCGCGGTACGGGCATGCTCAATGAAAAGTTTTTTATTGGTGGTTGGCACGGCAGCGACGAAGCCATCAATATAAGATTGAACGTTAGCACTCATGATTGTTCTCCGGTTTCTATTTTAGGTGGTAGTTCTCGAACGGGACGTACTTCAATGCTGCCCAGCCGGGCAGGTGGGATGCGGCTAGCCAGCAGCAGCGCCTCATTCAAGTCGTGGGCTTCGAGCAGGTAGAAACCCGCCAACTGCTCTTTGGTTTCCGCGAAGGGGCCATCGGAAATTATCGTCTCGCCATCGCGCACGCGCACGGTAGTAGCGGTTTCAGTCGGTTGTAACGGCTGCCCGGCCAGGTAGTTACCGCTGGCACTCAAGCGCTCTACCCCAGCAATGCATTCCTGATTCAGGTCGTGCCACGCCTGTTCGCTCATGGCGTTGATAATCTGCTCTTGGTAATACACCAGCGCAACGTACTTCATTGAGTATCTCCTGAATGGTCAAGGTAGTTACTATCTATAGTCGTTCGAGGCGTCTGCAAATCGACACGGCTGTGTTTTTTATATCAACTTTTCTAACTCGGATAGCCGGCCAAGTAAAAAACGTTTTTCTGGCTCCAGCGTGGCCAATAGCAACGCCTGTTGGTAGGCACTGCGCGCTGCCTCACGTTCGCCCTGGCGCCGCAGTAAATCCGCTTTTGCTGCATAAAATAAGTGATAGCGGGCAAGTTGTGGGTGTTGTGCAAGGTCGTCAAGCTGCTGAAGGCCAATAGCGGGAGCGCCATTCATGGCAATGGCGACCGCACGGTTTAGCGCCAAAATTGGTGAAGGAGAGCGCCCGCATAACGCATTGTAGAGCCTAACGATGCGCGCCCAATCGGTCAGTTCGGCGCTGCTCGCCTGGGCGTGTACAGCAGCAATTGATGCCTGGAGGGTATAGTAGCCAGTGGGAGTGAGGGCCAGCGCCTGTTCCAGCCACGCTATGCCGGCCTGGATGTCTTCCTGACGCCATAGGCGTCTGTCCTGGGCATCCAGTGTCACCAGCTCACCACCGCTATCCTGGCGCGCATCCCGGCGGGCATCATTAAGCAGCATCAAGGCCATCAGGCCAAATACCTCCCCCTGGGGCAGTAGCCGTGCCAGCTCATTACCCAGTCGCATGGCCTCTTGGGTAAGGCTGATATCGACCACGCTAGCGCCTGTGCTGCGTGAGTAGCCCTCATTGAAGACCAGATAGATGACTTGGAGCACATCGGGTAGGCGTTCGGGCAGCTCATCCTGGGTGGGCACCGCATAAGGGATATGTGCATCGCGAATTTTGCGTTTGGCGCGCACGATACGCTGTGCCAGCGTGGTAGGCTTCATCAGTAGCGCGCTGGCTACCTGCTCGGTAGTCAAACCGCACATCTCGCGAAGTGTCAGGGCAATCCGTGCTTCCATGCTCAAACTTGGGTGGCAGCAGGTAAATAGCAGCCGCAGGGCATCGTCTACGATAGCCGTTGGTTCAAGGTCTAGCGTCCCTTCCGCAGGTAATAGCTCTGTGGGTAATAGCAAGTGGGCCCGACGGCGGGCAGTACTGCGCTGGCGGATTTGATCTATTCCGCAATGGTAGCCGGTGCGAATTAGCCATGCCGTGGGGTTGTCAGGTTTGCCGTTAACCGGCCACTGTTGAACAGCCGCCATAAAGGCATCCTGCATGGCTTCTTCGGCTAGCTCAAAATCCCCCAGCAGGCGGATCAGCGTTGCCTGTACGCGCCGGGAGTGATCACGATATAGGCTATCAATGTAGGAAGGTTCAGTATCCATCAAGGGAGATCCGTAAGCTTTATCTCAAACGTAGCGCATGGTCTCCCTGGTGACTTGTTTTTTATTGTCTTTGTTATTTTGGGGTAGGCATTCAATCCTCTGTACGTTTTCCCGTCTCAAAGTTGAAAGGATGCAGGGCGTCGCGGGGCACATAAAAAAGCAGGGTTTCACCTTCGGCGACCGGTGACTGACCCGAGACGCGAATCACCGTGGTCTGGTCGCTGTCGGCAAGGGTCACATACAAGTGGCTTTCGGCACCGGCGGCTTCAAACAGTGCCAGCGTTGAGTCGACAATTAGGTGAGGCACTGCCGGTTGGGCTAAGTGCATATCATCCGGGCGAATACCGACGATATCGGTGCCTGCGGGCAGGTCTTCCAGTAGGCCGTTGGGGTCTTGCGCCTTTAGGTAATCCACCGACAGCATGTTCATGGCGGGGGAACCGATAAACCCGGCGACAAACAGGGTGGCGGGGCGCGCGTAGATCTCCATCGGTGTGCCGACTTGCTCAATCTGCCCGGCGTTAAGCACTACTAGGCGATCACCCAGCGTCATAGCTTCCAACTGGTCGTGGGTCACATAGAGGCTGGTAGTTCTCAGGCGCCGCTGCAGTTGCTTGATCTCAACACGCATCTGTACGCGCAATTTGGCATCCAGGTTAGAAAGTGGCTCATCAAACAGGAACGCCGCCGGTTCACGCACCAACGCACGGCCCATCGCCACCCGCTGACGTTGGCCGCCGGAAAGCTTGCGCGGCTTGCGCTCTAAGAATTCTTCAATTTCTAACATCTTGGCGGCTATGCGCACACGCTGTTCGATTTCATCTTTATTAAAGCCACGGTTTTTCAGGCCATAGGCAAGATTGTTGTACACCGACATGTGTGGGTAGAGCGCATAGTTCTGAAACACCATGGCGATATCCCGCTCGGCGGGTTCTAGCTTATTCACCACCCGGTCACCGATTTTGAGCGTGCCTTCGGTAATGGTTTCAAGCCCCGCCACCATGCGCAGCAGGGTAGATTTGCCGCACCCGGAAGGCCCGACCAGCACGACAAATTCCCCATCTTCAATATGTAGGTCGATGCCTTTTACCGCATTGACGTTGCCGGTATAGGTTTTTTTTAGCCCTTCCAAGGTAATGCTGGCCATCTTATTTCTCCGTCTCGGTCAGGCCTTTCACAAACAGGCGTTGCATAAACAAAATCACTAACACCGGCGGTAGTGCCGCCATGACCACTGCCGCCATGACGAGATGCCACTGGGGGTTCTCTTCCGAGGTCATGCGCTGAATGCCCATCACAATAGTGGTGTAGTCGGGGTCGGTGGTAATCAGCAGTGGCCAGAGGTACTGGTTCCAGCCGTAAATAAACATGATGACGAACAGCGCGGCGATATTGGTGATGGAGAGCGGCAGCAAAATGTCCTTAAAAAATTTTAACGGCCCGGCGCCGTCCACTCGCGCCGCTTCCAGCATCTCTTCAGGAATGGTCATAAAGAACTGGCGAAATAAAAATGTTGCCGTGGCAGAGGCGATCAAGGGAATCGACAGCCCGGCAAAACTATTGAGCATGTTGAGGTCTGCGACCACCTGAAAGGTGGGAATAATGCGTACCTCTACCGGCAGCATCAATGTCACGAAAATCAGCCAGAAAAAAAACATCCGAAAGCGAAAGCGGAAGTAGACGATCGCAAAGGCGGAAAGCAGCGAAATCGACAGCTTTCCAACAGTAATGGCCATGGCCATCACGAAACTGTTCCAGAGCATCAGGGCGGCTGACGGTGAATTCGTCGTCGATATGCCGGACTGCCACATCTGGGTATAGTTTTCGATCCCATGATTGCCGGGTAACAGCGGTAGCGTACCGCGCATTAACTCACCCGGTGCCTGTGTTGACGCCACCAGGGCGATATAAACCGGAAAGATCACCAGCGCGACGCCAATAATCAACACGGTGTGGGCGAAGAAATTGGCCCAGGGGCGGTTTTCAACCATGGCAACACTCCAACGAGGCCGATTTAATAATTGACGCGCCGTTCAATAAAGCGGAATTGAATGACGGTGAGCATTACCACGATCACCATGAGGATCACCGATTGGGCGGCCGATGATCCCAGGTTGAGCCCTACGAAACCGTCGGCATAGACCTTATAAACCAAAATGTTGGTCGACTGGGCCGGGCCGCCTTGTGTGGTGGCATGGATAATGCCAAAGGTATCGAACATGGCGTACACCACGTTCACCACCATCAGGAAGAACGTGGTGGGCGAAAGCAGCGGAAAAATAATGGTCCAGAAACGTTTAATGGGGCTGGCACCATCAATCGAAGCCGCCTCAATGAGCGACTGAGGAATCGACTGTAAGCCCGCCAGGAAAAACAGGAAGTTATAGGAGATCTGTTTCCAGGAGGCAGCGAAAATCACCAACAGCATGGCGTCGCTACCCGAGTTACGGTGGTTCCACTGGTAGCCCACCATTTCTAGCATATAAGGCACGATGCCGATGGAGGGATTGAAGATAAACCACCACAAAACCCCGGCAAGCGCTGGTGCAATAGCGTAGGGCCACACCAGCAAGGTGGTGTAGGCACTACGCGAACGAATCATTCGGTTCACTGTGCTGGCTAACAGTAGGGCCACCGTCATCGATAAAATTGTGGTACCTAGTGCAAACACCACCGTTACGGACAGTGAATTGAGGTAGCTGCCATCGTGAAATAAGCGGGCAAAGTTCTCTAGGCCGACAAACGTCGTTTTAAGGCCAAAGGCGTCTTCGCGCAGTAGTGACTGATAGAGCGCCTGGCCTGCTGGCCAGATAAAGAAAATCAGTGTCACTATTACCTGGGGCGCCAGCAGCGCGAAAGGCAGCCAGCGACCTGGAAAGGTCATGCGTTTGGTTTGCATGGGTAGCTCGGTAGCATCGTCATTAATGCGTGACGTAATAAACGACTTCGCCGCCTGCTTATAAGAGCAAGCGGCGAAGTGAGTGCTTATTTACTGATTGGCGGATTCAAAGTCACGCAGCAGCGCATTGCCGCGTTCCACCGCGTCATCAGCGGCCTCTTGGCCTGATTTTCCGCCAGTCATCACGGCTTCCATCTCCTCAGAGATGATGTCGCGAATCTGAACGAAGTTGCCAAAACGAAGGCCTTTCGAGTTTTCCGTTGGCTCATTGAGCGTCATCTGTTTAAGCGAAATATCCGCACCAGGATTCTCATCGTAGTAACCCTGCTCTTCGCTCAAATCCCAGGAGGCTTGGGTAATGGGTAAGTAGCCGGTTTGCTGGTGCCACTCGGCCTGTACCTCCGGTTGGGAAAGGTACTCGAAGAAGGCGGCAACGGCGGCATACTCTTCGTCGCTGTGGCCTTGCAGTGCCCACAGAGTGGCGCCGCCGATAATGGAGTTTTGCGGCGCGCCCTCTACATCCGCGTAGTAGGGCTGCATACCATAACCGACTTCAAAATCGGCATTGGCAGCGACATCGGCGCGGGATGCGGAAGAGCCGAAGAAAATCGCACAATCTTGCGAATAGAACATCGGCTCGGAATCCGGCCCGGTACCGGGGCCCGCCCAGCGGTATACGCCCTCTTCTTGCCAGTCGTGCAGGTTATCCCAGTGGCGGGCAACCAGCTCGTTATTGAAATTTAGTTCGGTTTGCATGCCGCCAAAACCGTTTTCAAGCGTCCCGAGTGGCGAGTTATGCATGGCCGAGAAGTTTTCCAGCATCACCCAGCTAGGCCAGGAAGAAGTGAAACCGCAGCTAGCCGCGCCAGATTCGACGATTTGGCGAGAGGCATCGGCCAGCGCTTCCCACGTTTCGGGCGGTTGCTCAGGGTCAAGGCCCGCTTCCTCGAACACGTCGCGGTTGTAGTACATGATCGGCGTGGAGGAGTTAAATGGGAACGACAACATATTGCCATTGGTGTCGGTGTAATAACCCACCACCGCCGGTAGGAAGGCATCGTTATCAAAAGCGCGGTCATGCGCTTCCATAAGCTCATATACCGGATAGATGGCGCCTTTGGCGTTCATCATGGTACCGGTACCAACTTCAAAGACTTGCAAAATATGCGGTTGCTCGTTAGCACGGAAAGCGGCAATGGCACCGGTCATGGTTTCAGCGTAAGTACCACGGTAGCTGGGTGTCACTTGGTACTCATCTTGGGACTGGTTGAAATCCTCGGTGATGCCTTCAAGGATTTCGCCAAGCTGGCCGCCCATGGCGTGCCACCAGCTAACTTCAGTGGCGGCTTGGGCAGATAGGCTCAGGCTGGCAGTCGCCACCCCAACGGCAAGAGCATGCAGTGATAAACGAGACATAACGGCTCCTTGTGGGCCTGAACGTCATCAGGCGAGTCGTGCGTTGTTAAGTTGTTTTGGATGTATTGAACAGTAGAAAAGCGCGATGACGTTTTAATGAACGCGAGGTGAATAGGTGATGACAGCCGTTGGAGCGGGCGGGAGTAGGCGAAGTGGTTGAGGGGTGATAGGGTTAGCGGCAATCGATTTATACACGCTATATTGAAAGCTATCCTGGAAAGAGAACGTTATGCCCCACGCCATTGAACTGCTAGAAAAACTGGTTGGTTTTGATACTACCTCCAGCGAATCCAACTTGGCGTTGATTGAGTACGTGGAAGACTATTTGGCTGCGTACGGCGTTAGCGCCGAGCGGGTAATGAGCCCGTGCAACACCAAGGCCAATTTGATTGCAAGAATCGGCCCGGATGCGCCTGGCGGGGTGATGCTTTCGGGGCATACCGATGTGGTGCCGGTAGCCGGGCAGCCGTGGTCCAGTGACCCCTTCACGCTGCGCGATGGCAACGACGGGCGGCTCTATGGGCGCGGCACATGTGACATGAAAGGGTTTATTGCCAGTGTGCTCGCCATGGTACCTGCCTGGGTGAAGGCGCATTTACAGCAGCCTATCTACCTGGGCTTCTCATACGATGAAGAGATCGGCTGCGTCGGCGCGCCCAGCCTCATCAAGCGCTTTTACAAACATTACTCCACTAGCGCTCATGTGATCGTTGGCGAGCCCACCAGTATGCAGCCCGTGGTGGCTCAAAAAGGAGCGACCAATCTGCGTACTACCGTGATTGGCCAGGAAGCCCACAGCAGCCAAGTCAATCAAGGCACTTCAGCCATTCACGTAGCGGCAAGGCTGGTCACCTTTATCGAAGACACCATGGCGGCATTGGTCGAAGAGGGAAGGGTCGATGAGGCGTTTAACGTGCCGCATACCAGCCTGCACGTGGGTAAAATCAAAGGTGGTACGGCGATCAATATCATGGCGCGGGAGTGTCAGTTTGAGTGGGAGATTCGCCACCTGCCCACGGACACCTTCGATGAAATATATGCGCGCTTTGCGGCCTATTGCGCCCAGCTAAGCACTGAGCTGCAGGCCAAAGGCAAGCACGTTGAAATCACCACTGAGCCGCTAAACGTGACAGTGCCGGGCTTGGCCGACCGCGACAACGACCAGGTGCTTCGCTTAGCCAAAGACCATTTGCCAGCAGGTTGCTGCGACCATGCGGTGGCGTATGCAACGGAAGCGGGGCAGTTCCAGGGGCAGGGCTTGCAAACCATCATTCTTGGCCCTGGTAGCATCGCCCAGGCGCATCAGCCCGATGAATATATCGATATTGAGCAGCTTGAAGCGTGCGAGGATTTTCTTACCAAAATGGGCAAAGCCCTGGAAACGCCTTTTTAACGACGTTTATGTTTGGGCCAAATAAAAATCCCACCCGGTTAAAGGGGTGGGATTTCTGGGATTACCATTTCAGTGCTGAGGATGTTGTTCAAACAGCTCGGCTTTGGCATGGCGCATCACATCTTCGCACGCCTGCTGTTGCGCTAACTGCGTCAACAGGCGCTGAGTCACTTCGAAGCCCTTGCCTAAGCAAGTATCCACTTCCTGTGGGCTAACCGCTGGTGTCACGCGGTAATCAATTTTTACCGTGCGCCCGCCGCCTTCTAGCCGGTCAGCAACGCCTCTGAGCCGCCACGCGATTTTCTCTTTCCAAGTTGCTGATTCTTCCGCGCCTTCGTTTACGCTAAACGTGCACTGCCATTCCGGTTTAAAGACCTTCATAGGAGAACCTCCAAAATTTTTGGAAAGAATGATCAATCGTGATTCGTACTCCATCGTCTGAATGTGTTGCTCCACTACTATATACCTAACGTGGCATAAATATCGAAACAAAAGTGATACACGCCGAGCGACGCGCATAGGTCGTTTCGGTTAGGCTATAGAAGATGCCAATAACGAGCTTTTTTATGACCTCTACGAATGAGCTAAGTTGCCCCTGTGGTAGCCCATTAGCGCTTGATGAGTGCTGTGGTCGTTATCATCAAGGCGCCGCTGCGCCTGATCCTGAAGCGCTAATGCGCTCTCGCTATTCTGCCTTTGCATTAGGCCTTAATACTTATTTACTAGCCACTTGGCACCCCTCTACCCGCCCAGAAGTGCATGAGCCTGACCCCGATACAGCGTGGAAATCGCTGGTTATTGTGCATGCCGAGCCAGCCCTCGCCAATCGCGGCCAAGTGCATTTTCGCGCTTTTTTTTGTAGCTATGAAGGGGAGCATCGGCGTAAACGCTGGCACGTGCTGGAAGAAGTATCGCGTTTCGTTAAAGAGGACGAGCGCTGGTGGTACGTGGATGGCGCGCCCACACTTAACCGCTTGAAGCCACGCCGAAACGACCCTTGCTTATGTGGCAGTGGGCGCAAATTAAAGGTATGTTGCGGTGAATAGCCCGGTCGTGCAGCCTCGTCAAGTCGACAAGCAGTGGTACCTCTATTTGCTGGAGTGTCAGCGCGGCACCTATACCGGCATTACCAATGATTTGGCAAAACGCTATCAAGCGCACTGCGCGGGCAAAGGAGCACGCTATACGCGTGCCAATCCGCCCGTTGCCTTGCTGGGCGCCGAGCCGTTTGAAGACCGCGCTGCCGCTAGCCGGGCTGAATATCAACTAAAGCAGCAAAACGCGAGCGAAAAACGCCACTGGGCCAGACGATGGCCCGTGCCATTGGAAATGCCCAGTTAACGACCTCTATCAGCCAACCGATTAACCGTTACCGCTTGGCGTAGCATCAAGGAGCCGACATGCTGACGTTTTACTCAGAGGATAGCCGCTTGCGTCAAGCGCGCACGGAGTTACATGACGGCGCCTTGGTCACTCCCTTTGAGTGTCCCGAGCGCCTTGATCTAGTGCTCAATCAGCTCCGTCAGGCCAAGGTTGGTGATATTCGTACCCCCACTGCCTACGGGTTAGCGCCGGTGCTGGCGGTCCACGACGAACAGTACGTGACATTTTTAGCCAACTGCTGGGAAGCATGGGGTGCTGCCGGTCATCAGGGCGAGGCCATCCCCAATATCTGGCCAGCCCGAACGATGCGCGGTGACCGTATTCCGCGTTCGATTAGCGGCCAGCTAGGCTATTACGCGCTGGCAGCGGAAACATCGATATCAGAAGGAACCTTTGAAGCCGCCATGGCAAGCAAAGATGTAGCGCTTGGTGCGGTCGAGCATACCCTGGAAACCGGCGAACCCAGTTTTGGGCTATGCCGACCCCCCGGCCATCACGCCGCTTATGATCAGTTCGGTGGATACTGTTTCTTCAATAATGCCGCGGTGGCTGCCCAGCGCGCATTGGATGCGGGTAAGCGCCGGGTCGCTATTCTTGATGTCGATTTTCACCATGGCAACGGCACTCAGCAGATCTTTTATGGGCGCGATGATGTCCTGTTCATTTCGTTACACGGTGACCCCGAGGTAACCTTTCCTTACTATTTGGGCTACGCTGATGAGTGTGGAGAAGGCAACGGGCAAGGCTTTAACGTCAATTACCCATTACCGCCCGGTACCAGTGTGGCGACTTGGCTGGCCACGCTAGAACAAGCGTTAGCACAGATAAAGGCAGCCGAGTGCGAGTGTTTAATCGTCTCCCTTGGGGTCGATATTTTTGAGGGTGATCCGATAAGTGCCTTCACCTTTGCTAGCAGTGACTTCACCGTTTTAGGTGAACGCTTGGCGCAAGCGGGCTTGCCCTGCGTGTTTCTTATGGAAGGGGGCTATGCGGTAGAGGCAATTGGTGTCAATGTAGTCAACGTGTTACAAGGCTTTAAGCAGATTTTTGAAAAAGACGTGGCAACGTCTCAATCAACGGACAAAGGTTAACCAGTGACAGCGGCCCGTAAATCGGGCAGGCTAATGCCCTTTCAATGGGGCAGGGAGCTCGCGCGTGGCAGTGTATGGTGGAATTCAGGCACATGAATTGGAGCGTTGGCTTAATGCGTTAACCAACGCCGCCTATGACCGACGCTGCCCGCTGGTAAAAGTGCACGGTGGCACTGCCCGTGCGCGCACCGCCCGCCAAGACCTGCTGCATCTGGCGAACGACTATCGCTGCGGCGATTCTAGCCGCGAGGAGTGCGCAGCCGACCTGGGCCGCTGGTGTGAATGCTACCTTTCCGAAGCGGAATGGTACGTACTGGTTGGCACCCGCCAAGTACCGGCACAGCCGCAAAGCGAAGAAGAGCATAGCCTCACCTTACTCAAGCAGCACCGCGTAGGGTAAGCCTCGCTATCAGTAAGCAGATTAAGTGCAGATAAAAAAACTCTCGATCCGGGAGCTTTTTTTGTGGTTGGGAAAATTGTCATGGGGCATTGGTGGTCAGGGCCATAGTTTGCTTTTATTAGCATCCAGTCCGGCTTTTCCCACTATTCGTAACCTCACTAAACGTGCTGCCTTATGAACACGACCCTTTGTTTACCCCCTTCAACACTGCTCGAGCGCTCCTTTCCACGTACCACAAAAACGCTCCTTGAGACCTATGCGACGCCTGCCTATCAAGGCTACCAATTGGAGGCGTGGGTCTTTGATGACGAAGCTGAGCGTCAGGCAACGGAAACGGCCTTCAAAGAGGCGGGGATTAATGCGTGCCTGCATAGTGCCTATAAACCCTTAGTGCATTTCTTTTTAGAGGCATTTTCATGGGCTTCAGTGCAATCGGTGGTGATTGAGTATCCCGTGCTGGCGCACGCGCCGCGTCGCTTTTTACTGGAAGCCTATCCGCTGGCAGCACTCCTACCGCAAGGAGTGTCGCTTCGTTGGGAGGGGGTTGAAACGACGCCTGCCGCAACGGCCACTGTCCACTATCGCGTGCAAGTGGAGCGAAGGGGTAAAGGGTGGGAGACCCACCTTGTGACAGCGCCCAACCGCCATCATCAGGATCATGTGGGTGAGGCGCAGTACTCGCCCTGTGGCTGGCTGTGGTTGACTTCGCCTCAAGGCGAAGTTAGTGAAACACGCCTGGAGACCGATTATGAGGCGCTGTTTCAAGCGGCGATGGCGACGTTGGCTTCCACCCAGTGGCAGTCCGCGCCGCCTTACTTTGAAGAGCTAAATTTCACTGTACATTGGCCGAGCAGAGACCGCCGATTAGCCTGGGATGACGAACATATAAGCCTCAGCGAGGCGATGCATGAAGAACTCTATTTCTCAGCGCTGGAGTATTTTCAACGCCGTGCAGGCCTTGCGCTGGGTGATCGTTCTATTCAGCCGGGCCAGATTGTGCCGGAAGTATCCACTCAGGGGGAAACCGCCTACCTGCAGATAAGCCTGCGACCCTTAGCGGTCTTTTCTGCCGAGCGCGATGAGGTCACGCTGGAGAACGCTCAGCAAGCCATCGGCACTGCCCAGATCAAACCGTTCATGGCAGCCCTTGGCGGTCAGGCGCTCTATGCCACCACTCGGTCAGGCCGTGCAGTGGAGGCGCGTTATCACGTCGGCAGTGATCGCGCTGTGGTGATCAGTGCCGGCCAGCACGCCAACGAGACATCCGGGGTGGTAGGGGCGTTGCGGGCTGCCCAACAACTGTGCAGGGAGCCTGGGGCACACTTTGTCATTTCGCCGCTAGAAAACCCTGACGGTTACGCATTGCAGCACCGTCTCATCGCCACCCAGCCGCGGCATATGCACCACGCCGCGCGCTACACGGCATTCGGCAATGATTTACAGAGCCAGCCGCTTGGGCGTCCTTTCGAGTATGCGATTCGTGAACAGGCGGTCGAGGTCAGCGGTGCCGAGCTGCATATCAATCTGCACGGCTATCCCGCCCATGAATGGACGCGCCCATTGAACGGCTATGTGCCGCGTGGTTTTGAAATGTGGACGATTCCCAAAGGGTTCTTCCTGATACTGCGCCATCAACCGGGCTGGGAAGCGGCGGCGAAGCAACTGGTCGACACCGTGACGCGGCAGCTTGCCCAGGTACCAGGCTTAGTGGCGTTCAATGCCACACAAATCGACTTGTTCGAAACCCATGCGGGCGCGCTGACCTTCCCCGTCGTCAATGGCTTTCCTTATTTGCTGTCAGAGGATCCTGACCAGCTGACGCCCCTGATGTTGATAACCGAATACCCTGACGAGACAGTGACCGGCGATGCTTTCGTGCAGGCGCATACCGCGCAAATGGCAACGGTGATAACGGCCTATCACGCCTTTCAAACGCTCTCATTGAATCGCTGATCCTCATGACGACAAAACCATCGCACTGTTATAATGGATAAATGAACAGTGCCTTCGTTACGCCAACCGCCTCTCTCGATGACCCCTTCTACTACCTGACGAACTTTCGCTTCGTTCTGACCTGGGTAGGCGAGCGTCACGCCGATCTGCTTTCAGTCGACGAGCGTGACTTCATCGATCAATTCGAACGCTTGCCACGCGAATCGCAAGCGCTGCTGGTGCGCATGGTGATGCGTAAAGGCGAGCTGTTTCGGCTCAGCAAGCTCCGCTATGCCGAAATCGGTGACAGCGCCGAGGCAATGGCGCCGCTCATCGAGCTGGGGTGGGTGGATTGCGACCCGGTGATCCGTGTTGATGAGCTTTTTAACCAGCTGCGCCTGGCCGAACTGCGCCAGGCCTTAGCGGAAGAGATACGCGCCGCTGGGCTCGGAGCGTCCAGCGCTAAAGGCGTGCTCTTCGAGGCGTTAACAAGCCAGCCCATCGCCCCCAAGCCGCTATGCCAATGGTGGCCTGATGCTACTGATCCAATAGTGCGTCTTCTAAAGATGGAAACTTGTGACCGTTTGCGGCTGATGTTCTTTGGCAATCTACGCCAGGATTGGGCCGAATTCGTGCTCACGGCGCTGGGGCTGCAGCGTTTTGAGGCGGTGCCTTTCACCCTTCAATCGCGCGCCTTTCAAGCGCGCTACGAGGTGGACGCCTATCTGGCCCTGCATCAGCTGCGCGAACGCCTGGATGCTGGCGAGCTACCTACCGAGCTCTGCAGAGAGGTTCCACCGCGCTCTGATAACCGCTGGCTGGATACGCGCCGTGCGCGGTTGCTCCTCCAGCTGGGCCGAGACGCCGAGCGGCGCGGTGAGCCAGCGCTGGCGCTGGCGCTCTATGCAGAGGCGGGCAGCAGCGAGACACGCATTCGCCAGTGGCGGTTGCTGGAGCGGCAGGGTGACCATCAGACCGCCTTTAGATTGGCAACTCAGGCACTGGAAAGCCACCCCAATGAAACGGAGCACCAGGCGCTAGCTCGGCTGCTGCCGCGGCTGCGCCGACGGCTTAAGCTGCCACCTGAACCGAGCGCCTCCGAACCGCCCCATGAACGCTGGGATCTTCAGCTTCCTGGCCCGCAGGGCGTCGAGCGCGCGGTGGCGGAGGCAATAAGTGAGCGCAAGGCACCGGTCTGCTACGTGGAAAACAGCCTGCTGACAGGGCTTTTTGGCTTGCTTTGCTGGCCAGCTATTTTCGCCCCACTGCCGGGTGCCTTCTTCCACCCCTTCCACAATGGCCCGGCGGATTTATACCGCGATGATTTCGTGGCACGGCGGCGAGAGGCTTTTGATGCCTGCCTGGCGCACTTGGAAAACGGCAACTACTGCGAGGTCATTCGGGCAACTTGGCGAGAGAAGTTTGGCCTGGCGTCTCCCTTTGTGCACTGGGCAATCGTCGATGAGGCGCTGGTGGAGCTGGCGCTAGCGTGTATTCCCGCCGAGCACCTGCAGCGCTGCTTCGAGCGGCTGCTGGAGGATCTAAAAGCCAACCGGGCCGGGCTACCGGATCTGGTTCAGTTTCTGCCCAACGCGCCCGCAGGCGAGCCGCGCTACCGGATGGTCGAAGTCAAAGGCCCAGGCGATCGCTTGCAGGATAACCAGCGCCGCTGGCTAACGTTTTTCCACCGCCATGGAATGCCCGTCGCGGTGTGTTACGTGCGCTGGGCGGACAACGGCGAGCCTGCCGTATGAGCGGGAACTACCGGGTGGCGGTGCGGGCACTGTGCGATTTCACCGCCCGCGAGGGAGATCTTGATCACCGCTTTACGCCTGCCCCCAGTGCCCGGGAAGGTATGCAAGGGCATGCCCTCGTCGCTAGTCGCCGCGGGGAAGACTACCTCGCTGAATTGCCACTCTCCGGTGCCTTTGAAGGGCTGACTGTTACCGGGCGCGCCGATGGTTATGACCCGGTGACCAACCGCCTGGAGGAAGTTAAAACCCATCGTGGCAGACTGGAGCGCATGGCGGATAACCAGCGTGCGCTCCATTGGGCGCAGGTAAAAGTGTACGGCGCGCTGCTGTGTGCCGAGCGCGGCCTGGAGGGTATCACCTTGACGCTGGTGTATCTGGAGATTGCCAGCGGCAAAGAGACCCTGCTCACGCAAGATGCCACTGCCGATGAACTCCAGGCGTTCTTTGCTGAACAGTGCCAACGCTTTCTCGCCTGGGCGCAGCAGGAAGCCGACCACCGTCAACGCCGTGACGATGCCCTTTGCAACTTGCGTTTTCCCCACGCCACGTTTCGCCCCGGCCAGCGTGAACTCGCCGAGGATGTTTATAAGGCGGCCAGCACCGGGCGTTGCCTGCTCGCCCAGGCGCCCACCGGGATAGGCAAAACCCTCGCTACGCTGTTTCCCATGCTCTCAGCGATGCCGCGCCAGCAGCTCGATCGCATCGCCTTTCTCACCATGAAAACCCCGGGGCGCCGGTTGGCGCTAAACGCCCTGATCACCCTGAGTATGCGTGATAAAAACGAACCCCTGCCGCTGCGTGTGCTGGAATTAGTGGCGCGGGAAAAGGCCTGCGAATACCCTGACCGTGCCTGTCATGGCGAGTCCTGCCCATTGGCCGCCGGATTTTACGATCGTCTGCCCGCTGCTCGCCAAGCGGCCGTCGAGCAGGGGTGGCTCGATCGTCAAGCACTGCGCGAGGTGGCGCTCGCCCACGAGGTATGCCCGTATTACCTCGGCCAAGAGCTGGCGCGCTGGTCGGATGTGATCGTCGGTGACGTCAATCACTGGTTTGATAGCCATGCCCTGCTGCACGGTTTGGCGCAGGCCAACGAGTGGCGGGCCGGGGTGCTGGTGGATGAAGCGCATAACTTGGTGGAGCGTGCACGCGGGATGTATAGCGCTGAACTCGACCAGCAGCGCCTCAATCGACTACGCCGTGTCGCGCCCAGCCCCATCGCGGGCCCGTTAGGGCGTTTGGCTCGCCAGTGGCAGACGGTGATCAAAGCGGCAGGCCTTGAGGCGGCGGGCGATAAAGGGCCGCCGGGCTATGCGCTACTCGCGACGTTGCCCGATAAGCTGGTGGGTGCTGTCCAACAAGTGGGGGCCGCGATCACCGATTACCTCGGTGAGCACCCGGACCAGGCCAGCCTTGAACTACAAGAGCTACTGTTCGAAGCCTTGGCGTTCTGCCGTTTGGCAGAGCACTTTGGCGAGCACTCGCTGTGTGATCTTACCCGCCATGGGCGCGGCCGGGCGGTGCTCGGGTTACGCAATTTGATACCCGCGGACTTTCTGACCGCGCGGTTCAATGCTGCGCACTCGGTGGTGCTGTTTTCCGCCACCCTGAACCCTGCGCATTACTACCGGGATCTGCTAGGACTGCCAACGACGACTGCCTGGCGCGAAGTGGCCTCTCCCTTTGCCGCGCGTCAGTTGGAGGTGCGTATTCACCGCGATATCTCGACGCGCTTTCGCGACCGCGATGCCTCCATCGAGCCGCTAGTGGCCGCCATGGCGCAGCAGTATCAGCGCAGGCCCGGCCATTACCTAGCCTTCTTCAGCAGCTTTGCCTACCTGGAGGCCGCGTTGACGCGTTTTCGTGAGGCGCATCCTGATGTGCCGGTCTTCAGCCAAACCCGGGGTATGCCGGAGGCGCAGCGTGATGCCTTTTTAGCCCGCTTTTCACCTGGCGGGAAAGGTATCGGTTTCGCCGTGCTGGGCGGTGCCTTCGCCGAGGGGATCGACTTGCCCGGTGACCGCTTGATAGGCGCCTTTATCGCTACGCTGGGCCTGCCACCCTTCAACGCGTTCAATGAAGCGCTCAAGGCGCGTTTGAGCGCCCGGTTTGGCCAGGGCGATGATTACACCTACCAAATTCCCGGTATGATCAAGGTAGTGCAGGCGGCCGGGCGGGTGATTCGCAGCCCAGAAGATGAAGGGGTTGTGGTATTAATAGATGATCGCTTTGCCCAGCCTAAGGTACGCGCGCTGCTGCCAAGCTGGTGGCAACTGGGCAATCATTCATCTTGTTAAGGACCCTGCACGCGCAATGACGGATCTACTCTGGTACCAGTATCTACTGATCGGACTTATCTTTGCCTGGAGCGGTTTTGTCAGAACCAGCCTTGGGTTTGGCGGCGCCGTGCTGGCGCTACCCTTCCTACTCCTGGTGGTCAACGAACCGCTGGTATTCCTGCCGATTATTGCCATCCAGCTACTGATTTTCTCCAGTTGGATTGCCTGGAGTGGGCATCGCCAACTGCAGAAAGCGGAAGTGACCGGCGCTTCGCCGGAGAGCAATATCGATTGGGGCTACCTGTTAAAAGCCCTGAAAATCATGATCATCCCCAAGCTGATTGGGGTGATTGGGCTGCTGACACTGCCCGCTAACGTGATGACCAGCATTATCTTTGGCATCGTCTTCATCTATGCCATTGGTTATGTGCTAAACAAGCCGTTCAAGAGCAAGAATAAGTATGTGGACTACGTGCTGCTGGCACTCGGGGGCTATGTCAGTGGTACGTCGCTGATTGGTGCGCCGCTGATCGTGGCGGTGTTCGCAGCGCATGTGGCCAAAGCGCAGTTGCGGGATACCATGTTCGTGCTGTGGTTTATTCTGGTGGTCATCAAGATGGTCTCGTTCCTCATTGCAGGTGTAGACCTTCAGCTCATCCATCAGCTGTGGCTGCTGCCCTGTGCCTTTATCGGCCATCTGCTCGGCGAGAAAGCCCACTGTTATATGCTGAAAGCGGACACCGGGCTGTTCTTCCGTGTGCTGGGGGCCGTGCTGATTCTGGTTAGTGTCGTGGGGCTGATTCATCCGCCGGCATGACTCTGGCGGCACACTTGCCGCTCCCTGTTAAAGCTGGCTGTCGGCCTTTAGCGTCGTCTTGCTCAATATGATCAGCACGACGGCCAGCAGGCCGCATACCACCGCCATGCCGGTAAACACATGACGCAGCGACTCCAGCCAGATCACCGCTGGAGCGACCACCACCGGGGAGGCGAACTGGCCGAAAAAGAAGGTCGAGGTAAAACCGCCAAACACTCGACCGCGCACGCGTTGAGGGGTGATTCGCATCAGCCAGGTGGTGGTATTTGGCATGAAGGCGCCCAGGCCGAACCCGGAGATCGCTGCACCCACAATAGCCATGGCGTAACTTTGGGTGAAGCCCACCACCAAAAAGCCGGCGGCCGCCAGGAAAAATCCGAGCACATAAATGGTCATCACCGACAGAAACGGCTTGTAGTAACCATAGCAAAACGCCACGATGCTGGCCGTTAGCGCTGACATCGAGAGCGCCACCCCAATGGCCATGCCGCTAATCTGGCCCTGTTGAGAAAGCAGAAAGGGCAACTGTGCGGGAAACATATAAAACATCGCCATGCTGATCATGGCGATCAGGTAGGCAAGGCCGGTGCGCCCGATATCCACCTTGACCGGCGCATCGCTGGAATCACGGCTGATGTCATCACTGGATTTGGGTTCCTGAAGAATCGCCCAGGCGTAGGGCAGGAGCAGCACGCCAGTCAGGTAGAGAAGGAACGGACCACGCCAACTCCAGTCGGAGAGCAGCCCGCCCAGGTTAATAAAAATCACCCCGCCCAACGCCATGCAGCTACTCTGCAGCCCCAGAAAGCGGGCGCGTTCGGCGCTATCAAAATAATCGCCTACCAGTGTGGTGCTAATGCTGAGAATGCCAGCCACCGCGATTCCCATTAGCGCCCGGGAGCTCAGCAGCAGATCCACGCGATCAATGAAAAAGCCCGAAACACCGGCAAAGCCATAAATGAACAGCATTGCCAGCAGCAGTTTCTTGCGCCCAAACCGATCAGCCAGATACCCCATCAGTGGACTGAACAGGGTAATCATCAGCGCCGGAATGGTCAGAATCAGTTGGATCAATACCTGGGGCTGATCAGGGAAGTGGCGGCTAATGCCCGGCAGCGCTGGCGCAATAATTGCTCCCGACATTACGGTCATGGTGCTGGCAAACAGCAGCACGGCCTTAATATGCGTTAACTGGCGAATGGTCTTGGCCCACTTAGAAAGAGAAAGAAAGGGTTCAAAGCAACCACCAATCTTAGCATAGTTGTTAGCAGGCTAGTTATTTGCTTTTGTTAACTAAGCTAATTGATAAGGCCAACAGTTGCCGGCTTTCGCCGTTAATCTTGCATTGGCAAGGTGGTTGGAGGGTTGGAAATAGGTCTTGCGCTTCTCATGATAGCTTTAAAGAGGGAAGGTGAACGCGAATTCAAAGCGGTTGTAGAGAGCTGTACTATCGTTTATCTAATAGGTTTGTTGGAGTTGAGCTGTTATAGCTGGACGCAAAGCACCGTAGGGAGCAGATGTCGTGACGTTCTCGTCAAATGATAATTCCGACCCACTAGCGCACATTCTGCCAGTGGCGGCTCACCTGTTTAACAATAGTGGCGCAGCAATCTCCCTGTTCGATGACCAGGACTGGTTGCTATATGGTAATGCCCACTACTATGAACTGATTTGCTATCCACAGGGAGCACACCTCACTTGGCCGGATATTGTGCGTGACAACTATGCCAAGGGGCAGGGGCTGATTGTTGAAACAGATAATATTGAACTGTGGATCAAAACGGCGTTATCTAAGCGTCGCACGCAAATTTATCGTCAATTTGAAATCGACGCATGGGATGGCCGTTGGCTGTTGATGACGGAAACACTGATTCCAGATGTCGGCTTGCTAGGTATCGGTGTAGACATCACTCAGTCAAAGAACATGACGACTGCTTTAAAGCAGGAGTACCAGAATGCGCTGGTCAAGGCGGAAACCGACCTACTAACAGGTATGGGTAATCGCCGGGCCTTGGAACGTTTGCGTCATATTTTGCTGAGTAAAGGGCACCATCTTCAAGTAACTGCTTTGATGATCGATATTGATCAGTTTAAACCCTACAACGATACCTTGGGCCACTTGCAGGGTGACCACTGTTTGCAGCAGGTGGCCCAGGTGATTCGTAGCAGTCTCCGATCGAGCGAGGCCTATCCGATAAGATTGGGTGGTGATGAATTCCTGGTGCTGATGTTGGGCGCACCCCTATCGCTCGCTCAACAGGTGGCTCAAAGAATCAGAAATGGTGTACATAAAAGTGCTATACCGCATCCTATAACAAGCTCTGGGTTGGTTACCTTAAGCATAGGCCTTGCCAACCGAGAAATTGTAAATTCGGATAGTCTTTCACTACTGCTCAAAGACGCTGACGATGCGCTTTATCAGGCGAAGCGTAGCGGGCGGGATCGTATTAAGCTTGTGTAATAGTCGCCACCTGTAACGCTTGGAAGCTGTATTCAACTGAATATTTGCCCAACAAAAAACGGCCACTTGCTGTGTTAGCTAAGTGGCCGTTTTTAGTAGTATTCTTGGTCGGAATAGCAGGATTCGAACCTACGACCTCTGCCTCCCGAAGGCAGCGCTCTACCAAGCTGAGCTATATTCCGAAAGTAGTTGAGAAGCGCTTGTCTACGCTCAACAACGGAGGTGGATCATACTGAGCCAAACGTGTTTTTTCAAGTCTTCGGCGGTGTGATCTAGCAATTTTTATGCTTGGCGATCAACCGCTAAGCGGGCCAGTTGGGCCATGCTGTCGCGGTAGGCGCTGGGTGGTAGGACGTCCAATTGCTGCAGGGCTTTCTCGGCCATCTCTTCGGCCCGCTGGCGGGTATAGTCAAGTGCACCGGTGGCGTGAATAATTTCCAGTACGGCATCAAGCTGCTCAAGACCTCCATCGCGAATCACCTGACGAATCAGCTTGGCCTGTTCCGGCGTGCCTTGCTCCATGGCGTGGATCAGCGGCAGTGTCGGCTTGCCTTCGGCGAGGTCGTCGCCCACGTTTTTGCCCATGGCATTGGCGTCGCCTTGGTAATCCAGCAGGTCATCAATCAACTGAAAGGCGAGGCCTAAGTAGCGGCCATAATACTGGAGCGCCTGCTCCTGCTCCGGCGTTGCATCTGCCAGTACGGCACCGCTATGGGAAGCCGCTTCAAACAGCATGGCGGTTTTGCCCAAAATGGTCTCGAAGTAGTCCTCTTCGGAGATGCTGGGGTTGCCGATATTGGTCAACTGCAGCACTTCGCCTTCCGCGATGATGCAGGTGGCGCCGGAAAGAATCGCCATAATGCGCATCGAGCCCACATCGACCATCATTTGAAACGAGCGGGCGTAAAGGAAGTCGCCCACTAGCACGGAAGGCGCATTACCCCAAGCGTCGTTGGCGGTTTTCTTGCCTCGGCGCATGTGCGATTCATCCACCACGTCATCATGAAGTAGCGTGGAGGTGTGCATAAACTCAATCAATGTGGCCAGCGGTATATGTTTGTCGCCGGTGTAGTTGAGTGAGCGGGCGGCGAGTAGCGCCAATAAAGGGCGCAACCGTTTCCCGCCGCTTTCGGTAATGTACTGACCGATGGTTTCGACTAGTGGTACTTTGGAGTTGAGTTGCTCGACAATCGTCCGGTTGACGGCGGCGAAGTCATCGGCCACCACGGCGTGCAGCGGTGAAGGCGTTGGGCTGACAGGCTGGGCTGAAGAGACGTTGGCGGTCATGGAATCCGTTCATCGCGGCAGAGGGAGGCGGGAAGTGCCACCCATATTTGCGGTGTAGTTATGGTCACGTTTATGACCATGTAGTGAGGTCATGCTATGGGGCTGCCTGTTAGGCGTCAAGATACTCGCGCGGGTTAGGCGTCAACGGCAACGCCTGGGGTAATTGACAATGGCCTGTGGTCTTGTGGTATGCATAGATAGTCGTTATAATCCGCGACCCACTCATCATGCTCCCTGTCAGATGGCTCCAAAAGGGGCGCCACTCGCAGCAGGTCGATAAGAGCGAAAAGCGATGAGCGCTGCCGAAAGCGGCATTAACGACAAGTCCGGAGAGCGACATGTACGCAGTTATTAAAAGCGGTGGCAAACAGTACCGCGTTCAAGAAGGTCAAACGCTCAAGCTCGAGAAAATCGAAGTCGCCACCGGCGAAACGATCGAGTTTGACGAAGTGCTGATGGTTGCAGACGGCGATGACTTCAACATCGGTGCGCCGATGATCAGTGGTGCTAAAGTTTCTGCCGAGGTGGTTTCCCACGGCCGTGGCGATAAAGTGACCATCATCAAGTTCCGTCGTCGTAAGCACCACATGAAGCGTCAGGGCCACCGCCAGTGGTTCACTGAAGTCAAAATTACCGGAATTTCTGCGTAAGCGGTCAATTCCCTTAGGAGGATTTTGCAATGGCACATAAAAAGGCAGCTGGCTCCACGCGTAACGGTCGCGATTCCGAGTCCAAACGCTTAGGTGTAAAACTCTTCGGTGGCCAAGCGGCAACTGCGGGTAACATCATCGTGCGTCAGCGTGGCACACGTTTCCACGCGGGCACTGGCGTAGGCCTAGGTCGTGACCACACGCTGTTCGCACTGAGCGACGGTTTTGTGAAGTTTGAGACCAAAGGTCCCAAAAACCGCAAGTTTGTTAGCATTGTTTCTGCCTAAACGGCGAATGCTATGCTCGTGACTGTGCAAGTTAAGTTACGAGAAAAAGGCCCCGCTATGGCGGGGCTTTTTTGTCGGTTAAATCTCTTTTCCAGTACGTTTGACCACGGCGCTTTACCAGCATGCTGATGGGAATAAAGGATTGGAAAAAAAGTAGTACATATTAGGGCGGCGGAAGCGGCCGGGAGAATCCAATGCAGTTCGTCGATGAAGCCTCGATTATTGTTGAGGCAGGCAAAGGCGGCAATGGCTGTCTGAGCTTTCGCCGCGAAAAATATGTGCCCAGGGGCGGCCCCGATGGGGGCGATGGCGGCCATGGTGGTAGTGTTTACCTGATTGGTGACGATGCGCTCAACACCTTGATCGATTTTAAATTCCAGCGCTTCTATAAGGCCCAAAACGGGCAGGGCGGCATGGGCCGTCAAATGAGCGGCAAAGCCGGTGAAGACCTGCACGTAAAAGTGCCGGTGGGCACCACGGTCATTGATGAAGACACGCTGGAAGTCATCGCCGATGTGACCGAAATTGGTCAGGTAGTGCTGGTGGGCGAAGGTGGCCGCCGTGGTTTGGGCAATATCCACTTTAAGTCCTCGACCAACCGCGCGCCGCGCCGCACCACGCCGGGCACCGATGGCGACCGCCGCAATCTGCGGCTGGAAATGAAAGTCATGGCCGATGTGGGTCTGCTGGGCATGCCCAACGCGGGCAAATCCACGCTGATTCGTTCGGTGTCTGCCGCCAAACCCAAAGTCGCCAACTACCCGTTTACCACCTTAGTGCCCAACTTGGGTGTGGTGAAGCTGGGCATGCACGAGCACTTCGTGATGGCCGACGTACCGGGCTTGATCGAAGGGGCCTCTGAAGGCGCTGGTTTAGGGCTACGTTTTTTGAAGCACCTGACGCGCACGCGGCTGCTGTTTCATGTGGTCGATGTCGCGCCGTTTGACGAGTCCGACCCGGTTGAGGCCGCCAAGGCGATTGTCCACGAGCTGGGGCAATTCTCGCCAGCGCTTTCCGAGCGCCCACGCTGGCTGGTGCTGAATAAGTTTGACTTGCTGCCGGAAGACGAGCGCGAAGCGCGCGCACAGGCGATTATCCAGGCATTGAATTGGGAAGGCCCGGTATCCCGCATTTCAGCGATCAGCAGCGACGGCACCGATAAGCTGGTTCAGGCGGCCTACCGCTGGTTGACTGAACAGCGTCGCCTCGAGAACGAAGATGAAGAGGCGCGGGACCGCGAAGAAGAGATGCGCCGCCGTATGGAAGAAGAGTCGGTTGCGCGTACCGAAGATCGTTTGGGCCGTCGGCGTAAGCGTGATGATGAAGATGACGAAGACTTCGACGATGATGATTACGATGTTGAAGTCGAATACGCCCCTTAGTGGTATTGAGCAGGTGCATTCAGTAGTAAGCTTAAGTTTATAAGCTAAAAAGGGGGCTGCGTTCGCGCGGCCCCTTTTGTAAGTGTCGGATTGAGGCGGGGTGGCATGGAAAGTAACGAGCAAATCCTAGGACGCGGCGCGCTGAATCGTGCCCGGCGGGTAGTGGTGAAGATCGGCAGTGCGCTACTCACCAACGATGGGCGCGGCCTGGATGAAACCGCCATTGGCGGCTGGGTCGATCAAATCGCCGCCTTGCACCAGCGGGGCATCGAAGTGGTGCTGGTCTCATCAGGAGCCGTGGCGGCAGGTATGGTGCGCCTGGGTTGGCAGGTGCGCCCCAGCGCCGTGCATGAACTGCAAGCCGCCGCCGCGGTAGGCCAGAATGGCCTGACCCAGTGCTATGAACAGCACTTTGCCCGTCACCGCATGCTCACCGCGCAGATTTTGCTTACCCACGATGACCTTTCCAACCGCAAACGCTACCTGAATGCGCTTTCAGCACTGCGTACGCTGGTAGAGATGCGCGTAGTGCCGGTGATCAATGAAAACGATACCGTCGTCACTGATGAGATTCGTTTTGGTGACAACGACACCCTAGGGGCGCTGGTCGCAAACCTATTGGAAGCGGACGCGTTGTTGCTATTGACCGACCAGGAAGGCCTGTTTGACGCTGACCCCCGCCATAACCCTAACGCCCAGATGATTGCCGAAGGACGCGCCGACGACCCGCGTTTAGCCGCTGTGGCGGGCAGCGGTGGCGCGCTGGGGCGAGGTGGAATGAGCACCAAAGTGCGGGCGGCGCAGCTGGCGGCGCGCTCCGGGGCGGTGACGGTGATTGCCAGTGGCCGCCAGCCTGACGTTATCAATCGGATTATGGCCGGAGAGGCGCTGGGCACGCTGCTGCGACCTGACCAGGTGCCCATGGCGGCGCGCAAGCGCTGGCTGGCGGGGCAACTGCAGGTACGCGGGACGCTGGTGCTGGATGCCGGGGCGGTGAAAGTGTTGCGCGATAAAGGCTCCAGCCTATTAGCGGTGGGAGTGCGCGGTGTGCAGGGCAGTTTCAAGCGCGGTGATATGGTGGTTTGCGTGGATGAGCAGGGCGCGTCAGTGGCGAAGGGGTTGGTGAACTACGGTGCCGATGAAGCGCGCCAGTTGGCGGGCCAGCCCAGCCACCAGATTGAAGCGATCCTTGGCTACGTGGAAGCCCACGAGCTGATTCACCGCGATAACCTCGTGGTGGTGTAAAGGAATCGTCGCTAGCCCGCTACTGGTGGCAGAGGTACCTGACGTGGCCAGTTGTCGGGCACCAAAAAAAGCCGCTCATAGCGCTGCTGCGGCGGGTAATAAAGCATCACTTGTTGGGGGGAGCGCCAGGCGTGAAGCTGTTTAATAACGCCTGGCAGGACCTCTTCGGCAGAGCGAAAAGCATGCGGTGGAGGTGGTGCCAGCCAGTGCGGTTTTTCCAACCAGGCCATCTTCGGCATGACTGAAAAGCGGGCCGCTACCTCAGGCCAATCGCGACAGTAGCACCAAATACCCCGGCGATGATTGGCGGTGGCGCCTTCGGGCGCTGGCATTGCCGCGTGCCACGGGTAGTAAAGCACGCCCGGTATCGCCAAGCGCTGGGTGAGTTGCTCGCCTAATCGGCTATCCGCCACCCCAATATCCCGTGGTGCAAGCCAGTGAGCGAGGGTTTGCTGCGCGAGCGCCGTGGTAGAGAGCGGCAGCTGATGGCGGCGCAAATGGGCGCACTTCAGCGCAAGGCTGTCTAGTCCGCCGGGGCCAATCCAGCGCGCTGGGCTTGTCGGTGCGCCCGGCCCTTCCGGTAGCCCGAGGTAGAATTTAATGGCGACTTCCAAGTGCACCGGCGCTGGGTTAGCGCGTGTACGGTAGAGCATATCCAGCTCGCCGAGCGTGTTGCGTTTTCGGTTGATACGCACGTTACGGGCCAGCAGCCGCGTATTGGGTGCGTGGTCTAACAGCGTGTGCCAGAGGCGTTCATGGTAATGGCCCATGCGCATCGCACGGTTACTCATCAAAGCGGCTAACGGCGATCGGCCAAGCTGGCGCAGCCAGGGCAGCAGCCTATTTTCCAGCCCCAGCTCTTTCAGCGTTGGCCGCCCCCCGCAGGGGATCGGTGGCGGCAGCTCCACGAGATCCGGTGTGACGGCCAGCCAAGCCAAATCCCGCAGTACGGGATCATCAAGGCCTAAACGTAGGCTTTCGTCATCACCGCCTTCATTCAGCACGAGTTTCTCCTCAACACGTTGATTAGGTCGGCGCTCTGGTTTGGCCACCAACTGCTACGCTGTCAACACGTTATAACGTTCATCTCTTAAAGTCCTACCCTGACCATGAAAAAGGAGCGCACTGAATGGGTAACGCTAAGACGAAAAAGGCGAAGTCAAACAATCAAAAGGCCAACACGACGCCCCAACGGCAAGCTGAAAAAACGGCGCCTCGCACGCTAACCCCAGAAGTGGGTGCGGCTCTCTTCGAGGATGCCCGTTCACGACTGGAAGATGTGTTCAAGGCGTTGGATATTCACGCGGATGCCCAAGCACGCCTGATGCAGCCCAGCCTTTCGCTACAGGTGAGTATCCCGGTCAGGATGGACGATGGCAGCTTAAAAGCCTTTCCTGCCTGGCGAGTTCACTACGATACCAGCTTGGGGCCAGCCAAGGGCGGTGTGCGCTTTCATCCCGACGTCAATCAGCATGAAGTCACCACGCTAAGTTTCTGGATGGCGGTTAAATGTGCGGTGGTGCGCTTGCCCTATGGCGGCGGTAAAGGCGGCGTTCAGGTCGATGCCAAGGCGCTCTCTTCACTCGAACGAGAGCGGCTGGCGCGCGGCTACATCCGGGCCATTGCCGATATCATGGGACCCGACCGGGATATCCCCGCGCCCGATGTGAACACCGACGCGACGGTCATGGGCTGGATGATTGATGAGTATGAGCAGATTGTAAAAGCTAAAATGCCCGCGGCGATTACCGGAAAACCCTTGCCATTATGCGGCTCGCCAGGGCGCGTGGCCGCCACGGGACGGGGCGCGTTAAAAGTGCTCGATTTGTGGGCTGAGCGTGAAGAGCGCACACCCGAAGAGACGACGGTGGCGGTGCAGGGGTTTGGTAACGCGGCTTACCATTTTGCGCGGTTAGCCAGTGAACGTGGCTACCGAATCGTGGCGGTATCGGATTCCAGCGGCGCTTGCTACAACGCGGATGGCCTCGATATTGAAGCGGTTAAACAGGCCAAGTCGAAAAGCGGCACGGTGGCAGACAGTCAGGCAGGAAAAGCGATAAGTGGCGATGCGCTATTGGCCTTGGAGGTCGATGTATTAGCGCTGGCAGCACTTGAGAACCAGATTCACAGTGACAATGTGGATGAAGTGAATGCCGGCGCTATCCTAGAGATCGCCAATGGCCCACTGACCAGCGATGCTGATCAGGTGCTTGCTAAACGAGATGTGCCGGTGCTGCCCGATGTCCTTGCCAATACAGGCGGCGTGATCGTCAGTTATTTTGAGTGGCTGCAAAACCGGGCAGGAGAAAAGTGGCGTGAGGAGCAGATCAATGAGCGCTTGGACGCGCTGCTAAGTGAAGAGGCTGGCAAGGTGCTAGCGCTCGCGGAGGCAAGTGGTATCACCTATCGTCAAGCTGCCTATCGCCAGGGTATCGAACGCATTGCGGCCGCCATTATGGCGCGGGGTAATTGTCAGGATTGCCGCTAAAAGAAGTGGGTTACTAATAACAGTCGCTTTAAAGCGCAGCGGGCTCCCCATGGGGAGTCCGCAAAGCGGTTAGCTAAGATGATTAATCACGGTCAATTTGGGTAACTTCAGAAGAACCCTGGCGCACGCTGATTTCTAGTTCACGGCCATTCTCTCCGCGGCCTTCGACATCAATGATGCCATTTTTATTGATATCGAGAGATTCAAACTCGACCATACCTTCCTGGCTGGCAACGTCTAGCGCTTGGCGGATATCGTCTTCACTCATACCCCAGGCACCGGTAATCTGGCGCTCACGTTGCTCCTGCAGGGTTTCGCCGTTATCCAAAGAGAAATCCACGTCGGCATACCACTCCTCGTCCAACCAGCCTTCTACTTCTACGCGGTTAGAGCTTTCAATGCTAATTTCTTCGTAGTGGCTGAAACCGTAATTATTAGCGTGGTTCAATACGTCATCGATGCGATCCATTGCCAGTGCGTCGTCTGCCTGAACATTACCGGCAGCAGCGGCAAGCAGTAGTGCGGAGGTCGGAATCAGCAGCATTTTTTTCAAAGTGTTCATAGTAAATTCCTTCTTTACGTATTTAAACGTGGATGAGTGACTGCCACTCAGCGAATGCGACAGTGAATTTATATCACCGCTATACTTTCCTTAAGCTGACAAAACCATTCATCTAGCGTTCATGTTGCCTTTGGCATGCTGACCCTATGTGTAAACGCCGATACCCTCTTATCAAGCCGCTGCGCTGCGTCCCAGAACGCACTCGTCGCAACGTGACTGGTTTAGCTTTAATGCTATTACTGGTGGGTAGCGCTGTGGGCGACCAGCCTTGGGAGACGCTGCACGGCGAAGTCAGCCGTGGTGAAGTCGTTCCATTAGACACGATTTTGGACTGGCTCGAAGCGAACTATCGAGGTGAAGTGCTGGAAGTAGAGTTGGAGCGTGAAGGTGGCTACGTTGAGTACGAAATCAAAATGCTTGGCCCCCAGGGGCAAGTCGTTGAGTTCGAGTTTGATGGCCAAAACGGCCAACTGATGTCCATTGAAGGTGTCCGTATTAACGACATGCAGCGTTAAGGCGCTGTGCCAGTCGCCAGTAGTAAAAAGCGCCAGACGTTAATAGTTAAGAAAAGGGTAGTTAGCCAATGAAGTGTTTGCTGGTAGAGGACGACCAAGCGCTAGCGCGCGAACTGAGCCAAGCGCTTCGCGACGGTGACTGGCTGGTCGAGCATGCGGCGACCGGACAGGACGCTGATTTTTTAGTCCGCACCGAAGCCTACGACACCTTGATTTTAGATGTAGGACTGCCCGATGGCGACGGTACTCGCTGGCTGGCGGCGTGGCGGGAAGACGGTATCGATCTGCCCGTACTCATTCTAACGGCTCGAGAGCGTTGGGCCGATAAAGCCGCCGGATTTTCCGCGGGTGCAGATGATTATGTCACCAAGCCATTCGAGCCAGCGGAAGTGTTGTTTCGGCTGCGTGCACTGGTGCGCCGCAGCCACGGTCATGCCCATCCGGTGCTTAAAGTGGGCGAATTGAGTTTAGACACCCACACGCAGCACGTTACGTTGGCAGGGCGCCCGGTGGGCTTGACCGCGCAAGAGACGCGCCTGCTGGGCTATCTAATGCATGCGGCACCGCGGGTGGTGAGCCGAACCGAGCTGGCGGAACACGTTTACGACCGTGATCACGAACCCGATTCTAACGTGATCGATGTTCAGGTTAGCCGTTTACGCCGTAAGCTGGGCAGTTGGCGAATCGTTACCCAGCGGGGCCAGGGCTATCGGCTATTAGAAGAAGAGCCAGCGGCCGAATGAGCGCCAATGCAGAGTGGCATAATCAATGGCAACGACGTTGGACAAAGCGCTCTATCAGTCTGCGGCTCTTGCTGGCCGTGCTGGTGATGGTGGGGCTCGCGCTACCGATTGCTGGCACACTGCTTTCCCACCACTACCGTGCCTCGGCCACCCAGGCGTTTGACGAGCGGTTGGCGGCAACCCTTAACGTCATCATGGCGGGCGTTACCTATGACCGTTTAGCGCAGCAGCTTGTCCTCGACCAAGCGCTGGGCGACCCGCGTTTTGAAAATGTCTACTCCGGCTGGTACTGGCAAATTACCGACGGTGCACAGAATACCCTGGCGTCGCGCTCGCTTTGGGATCAACGTCTGCCCGTGGTTGAGAACGAAAACCTCAGTGCACGCTCGATTAGCGGCCCGCGTGATCAATCGCTGCGCATGGTGGAGCGCGACATTTATCTGGCCCCGTTAGAAGCGCCGCTGCATATCAGCGTGGCCGCCCGGAACGACGTGTTAGCCGATGATATTGGTGAATTTCAGCATCTGCTGTGGGGTGGGCTAATTGGCCTGGGCGCCTTGCTCATCGGTGTATTAGCACTGCAGGTACGCTGGGGGTTGGCACCGCTGCGCCGCATGCACGCCAACCTTCGTGATGTGGAGCAGGGGCGCAGCGAGCAGTTAGACACCCGGCTACCGGAAGAACTGGCGACCCTTGCGGGTTCCATGAACGCAGTGCTGGCACGCGATCAGCGCTTAATAGAGCGTGGACGCCATACCGCTGGCAATCTAGCCCATGCACTGAAAACGCCGCTGAGTGTGATGCGGCTTCAACTGCGCCAGTTACCTGAGGCAAACCGCAGCGCTTGGGAAGTAGAGTTAGCACGTATCGATAGCGCAGTACGCCACCACCTCGCACGCGCATCGGCGGCGGGTGAAGGCGTGCGTTTTGCACCTATTACGTTGCACACTACACTAGCGCCGCTGCTGAACGGGCTTTCCAGGCTCGCTCAGCGGCGTGGTATCGCGCTGCGTCAAAGCTGGGGACAGGCAATCAGAGTGCATATGGATGAACAAGATATCCAAGAGCTGGTGGGTAATTTAATGGACAATGCGCTGCGCTGGGCACAGAGCGAGGTAGAACTCGATGTACAGGCCGTTGAGCAGCAGTTGGTGTTAACCGTGCGTGATAATGGCCCTGGCATGTCGGAGGCGGAGTGCCAGCAGGCGGTTCAGCGTGGTAAGCGGTTGGATGAACAGCGCTCTGGCAGCGGCTTGGGGCTGGCCATCGTGACCGATCTTGTCGCCCTGTATAGCGGCCAAATGCATCTTACTCGCGCCAGCACCGGCGGGTTAGAGGTAGTCGTCGAACTGCCCGTGGTGGCGCATGGATAACGGAGACCTCATTGGATGAATGGCACTGATACGCTGCCCGATATTTTAGTTGGCCCCTTGTTAAGACGTCTCAGCACGACCCGGCTGGTGTTCTGGATGGTCGCTACCCGGCCGCTAAACATGACCCTGGTGCTACGGCCTGAGCAGCCTGATGCCGAGTCGATAGGGTTGGCGCATCATCACCAGTGCCTTCCCATCGGCCAACGTGCTTTTATTTATCTCATTGATGTCGCGCTTGAGTCACCGCTGCCTTGCGATGAGCGCATCGAGTACGACCTGCAAGTGGAAACGCTAAGCGGCGATTGGCGTTCGTTGCCCGAGTGGGCGCCGTGGCTATGTTATGACGGTGCCGACTACCCCGCTTTTGTGATCGCATCACGGCATCATCGCCTGATGCACGGTTCCTGCCGTAAGCCTCATCACGACAGTGCCGATGGCCTGGTGCGTGCCGATAGCTGGCTAGCCGAGCAGCAATCAGCGCCCACCGAGTGGCCTGCTTGGCTGCTGATGACCGGCGACCAGGTGTACGCCGATGACGTGGCAGGGCCGATGCTACGCGCCGTGCATGCGCTCATCGAACGGCTAGGGTTAGTGGACGAGCGGCTGGAAGGTGCCACGGTCGACGATAGCCAAGCGCTCTATCAATCGCCCGATAGCTACTATCGGCGTGCAGAGCTGCTGCCGGATGTCACCAGCAATGCCGCGCTGCGCGAGCGCTTTTTCGGTGGTGTGAAAAAACCGGTTTTTACCTCGGCCAACGCGCAGAACCATTTGATGACGCTGGCCGAAATGCTCGCCATGTACTGTTTGGTGTGGTCACCGGTGCCCTGGCAAGTGATCACGCCCGACGCCCCCGCTTTAGATGAAAAAGATGCCGAACTCTATCGCCAAGAGCAGGCAGTGATCGACGCCTTTGTGGCGGGTTTGCCCCAATGTGCGAGGTTGATGGCGCACTTGCCCAGCCTGATGATTTTCGATGACCACGATGTCACCGATGACTGGAACCTGACGGCTGACTGGGAACGCACTGCCTATGGGCATCCGTTCTCTAAACGGATCATCGGCAATGCCTTGGTCGCTTATTTGCTCTGCCAAGGATGGGGTAACGATCCCGATAAGCTAAATCCATTGACTCATCACGCTTCAACGCTGCTGAGTGATGGGAGCCAGCCACTGGTATGTGCTGAGCAGAATGGGTTCATTGAACGACTACTGCGTTTTCAGGGCTGGGAATTTCAGGTCCCCGGCACCCCCGCACTGATTGTGCTGGATACCCGCACCCGACGCTGGCGCAGTGAACGCAGCCCTGGTCGGCCCTCGGGTTTAATGGATTGGGAAGCGCTCATGGAGATGCAGCAGGCGCTGCTGGGCGCCAAAAGCGCCGTGATTATTTCTCCCGCACCCATGTTTGGCGTTAAGTTGATTGAGAGTATTCAAAAGCTCTTTACCCTAGTGGGTAAACCGTTGGTGGTCGATGCCGAAAACTGGATGGCCCACCGTGGCGCAGCCAATACGCTGCTGCAGATTTGGCAGCACTCTAAAACGCCCGGCAACTACGTGATTTTGTCGGGGGATGTGCATTACTCGTTTGTTTACGACATTGTGGTACGCCATCAGCGGCGCTCACCGCACCTGTGGCAGATCACCTCAAGCGGGGTCAAAAACACCTTTCCGAAAGACCTACTGAATACCTTTGACCGCTTGAATCGCTGGCTATATGCACCGTGGTCGCCGCTCAACTGGTTTACCAAGCGGCGCAAACTCAGCGTGCACCCCCGCGACCCTGACCGCGCCAGCGCCGGTGAACGGCTTTGGAATGCCAGCGGCATTGGCTTAGTGACACTGGACGAAAAGGGCCACCCTATCGATATTCGCCAGCTCGACGTCGATGGCAGTGAGGTGGTCTTTCCACCGTCCGAAAAACCTCTTACCTAAATGGCTGCTGTGGTTAACACGGCTTGGTGTACGCTGCGCTAACGCGCCGACTGTCATGATAGCGTCACGAAAATGACGCACGATTGCGACCTCCCCATCACCGCCAGGGACGGTTGCACATCAGTACCCGGCTACCTTTGTGAGGTGAAACGCCTGGGCTGATGAATAGGACAGTAGGCAAATGACCGCACAAGAAGCGCAGTGGCTTAACCAGATCATTGTGGCTGAAGAGCTGCATGTATTATTCCAGCCCATTGTGGATGCCAATCAGCAATCGATTTATGGCTACGAAGCGTTGATTCGTGGTCCCAAAACCTCACCGTTGCACTCTCCGCTACGGTTGTTTGACGTGGCCACCCAAGCAGGCCTGCTGGTGGACTTGGATTTACTCTGCCGACGTTTGGCAATTCAGCGTTTTGCCGAGCTTGAATTGCCCGGCCTGCTATTTCTCAATGTCATGCCGTTGACCATCGTCGAGCGCGACTTTCGCGAAGGGTTAACGCTGGGCTTCATTCGTGAGAGCGGTCTGCCCCCTGAAAGGGTGGTGATTGAGCTCACCGAGCATGTGCCGATTCATGACTATGACTTAATGCGCCAAGCGGTAGCACACTATCGCGACATGGGCTTTCAGGTAGCGCTGGACGACCTGGGGGCAGGGCATTCAAGCCTGCGCCACTGGTCGGAACTGCGCCCTGATTTCGTCAAGCTCGATCGGCACTTCATTTCTGGTATTGATCAGGAGCCTGCCAAGCGTGAATTTCTCCGCTCGATTCTCGATGTGGCGCGTAGCCTGGATTGTCAGCTGATTGCCGAAGGGGTGGAGACCGCGGCGGAACATCTTTGCCTATGGGAACTCGACCGTGGGCTCGCCCTGTTACAAGGATTCTACTTCGCTCGTCCCAGCCAGCATCCGCCTTTGCAGCTCGATATGATGCTGCCCTCGACGATTCAGTTAAAAAGCCCGGCGGGCCGCACAGCGCGCTCTATTTTGCGCGCGATTGAACCTATCACCACTGACTGCGCGGTACCGCTCATCTCCGAGCGGTTTCGCCGCCAGCCCAACTTGCGCTGTGTGGCGGTGTTGGAGAACGGTAAACCCTTGGCGGTGGTGCGTCGCAATGCCTTTTTAACCCTGTTTACGAATCCTTATAGCCATGCGCTGTATGCCAAGCGGCGCGTGCTGGATGTGGCGGATGCACGCATGCTGGTCGCAGAGGCAGATACCCCGCTGGAGATATTGAGTCAGCAGCTGACCGATAGCCACGATATCGAGCAGGAAGATTTTGTCATCACCAATGACGCAGGTGATTACGTGGGCATGGGCAATATCGTTGACCTTTTGCGTGAAATCACCGCGATACAGGTACGCCAAGCGCGTCATGCCAATCCGTTGACCGGCTTGCCGGGTAATATTCTGATTAATGAAACCTTGATGACGTATCTTGCCGCAGAGCAAGGCTTTGCCGCTGCTTATGTCGACTTGGATAATTTTAAAGCCTTTAACGACGCTTACGGCTATGCCCGGGGCGACCAGGTGATCATTGCGCTAGCGCGGTTGCTGCAGGCGCAAGTGGAGAGTGCGGGTGGCTTTATCGGTCATATAGGCGGCGATGATTTTATGGTGCTGTTGTCGCTGAATCATTGGGAGAGCGTTTGTGGCCAAATCCTACGCTCTTTCGAAGTGATGGCGCCCGGTTTCTATGAAGATGCCGATCGGCTGAGAGGGGGGATTCAGATTGAAAACCGCCAAAATAGTATTACCTTTTTCCCCTTTGTTAGCGTGTCGATTGCGGTAAAGCCTATCACCGAGACGGCGACTTGCAGAGCGCTGGATATCGCCGCTGAACTGTCTGAGTTGAAGCACCAAGCCAAAAAAATCCCCGGTAACAGTCTGTTTGTTGAGCGACGTGGTCACTGCGTTAGCTTATAAAACATTCTTGTCATGTGACGTTCGCCAAAACGTCACCAAGCGGTCATATAACTGCCCCGCCGTTGTCATCTGAAGTGGTCAGGATTGTCGCTATCTTTTAACAACACGTTAGGTGCCCCATGCAGACGTTATCTTTCTCCCGCACGCTGACCAGCGCCGCCGTTGCCAGTGCCTTCGCCTTGGCGGCCGTGAACGCTTCAGCGGATCTTTCATCGCGTTATGTCGATAACGACGGCGATATGATCGCCGATGTACCTAGCGATGAGTCGCAGTGGGTCGATCCTGATACGCTCGTGTTTGCTTACACGCCGGTGGAAGACCCCGCGGTTTACGCAGACGTATGGTCTGATTTCCTGGCGCACCTGAGCGAAGCAACGGGCAAGGAAGTTCAGTTCTTCCCCGTGCAGTCCAACGCCGCCCAGCAGGAAGCGCTGCGCGCTGGCCGTTTGCACGTTGCCGGCTTTAATACCGGCGGTGTACCGGTGGCGGTGAACTGCGGTGGTTTCCGCCCGTTTGCCATGATGGCGGCCGAGGATGGCAGCTTTGGCTACGAAATGGAGATCATCACCTATCCGGGCAGCGGCATTGAGTCTGTTGAAGACCTAGAGGGCCGCCAGCTTGCGTTCACTTCCGAGACCTCTAACTCTGGTTTCCGCGCGCCTTCTGCCCTGCTGCGCTCCGAGTACGGCATGGAAGCGGGCGAAGATTTTGAAACCGCTTTCTCAGGCTCCCACGACAATTCCATCCTGGGTGTGGTGAACGAAGATTACGACGCGGCCGCCATCGCTAACTCCGTGGGCAAGCGGATGATTTCCCGTGGTGTCGTGAATGAGGGTGATTACGAGATTATCTTCACCTCAGAAACCTTCCCGACCACGGCATACGGGTTGGCAAACAACCTGAACCCTGAGCTTGCCGAGAAAATACAAGACGCTTTCTTCAGCTATGACTGGGCAGGTACCCCGCTGGAAGCGGAGTTTGCCAACTCTGGTGAAGCGCAGTTCGTTCCGATTACCTATCAGGAAAACTGGTCGGTCATTCGCACCATTGCCGATGCTAACGGTGTGACTTACGACTGTGACTGATCGTTAAGGTAAACGGTACTGCACGGCCAGGAAGGCATCCCTTTCTGGCCGTTTCGCTATACAGACGAGGCGGGAAAAATGTTGACACTAAGCGGCGTTGGCAAGCGTTACCCCACCGGGGATCGGGCGCTGACGGACATTGAACTCACGCTGCCCAAAGGCCAGGTAATGGCGCTGATTGGGCCATCCGGCGCGGGTAAAAGCACCCTCATTCGCTGCGTGAATCGGTTAGTGGAGCCCACCCAGGGCAGTATTCGCCTGGAAGGCACGGAGCTGACCAAGCTGTCAGGGCAGAAGCTGCGTCAGGCGCGCCGCTCAATGGGGATGATTTTCCAGGAGTATGCCCTGGTAGACCGGCTCACGGTGATGGAAAACGTGCTATCCGGCCAGCTCGGCTATGTGGGTTTTTGGCGCAGTTTTTTACGTCGCTACCCACAGGAAGCGGTCGTCGAAGCCTTTCGGCTACTCGAGCGGGTAGGGCTGCCTCACGCCATCGATAAGCGCGCCGATGCGCTTTCCGGCGGCCAGCGCCAGCGCGTGGGCATCGCCCGGGCGCTTTTACAAAGCCCCAAGCTACTGCTGGTTGACGAGCCGACCGCCAGCCTCGACCCGAAAACCTCGCGCCAGATCATGCGCTTGATTCGCGAGCTGTGCGCTGAGCGCGACTTGGCGGCAATCATCAATATTCATGATGTGGCCTTGGCGCAGCAATTTGCCGACCGGATTGTCGGCCTGCGCGCTGGGCAAATCGTCTTTGATGGACTGCCGAGTGAACTCACTAGCGAAATGCTCACGACCATTTATGGCGAAGAGGATTGGGATACCACCCCCGAGCCGCTGGATGACGAGGCCGATGACGCGGAAATGACTTCATACCTGCGCGAACTGCCGACGGTGGCAGCCGGGAGTGCTCGATGAGCGAACGGGCAGAGACACAGCTATCACAGGGGCAAGCACGTCAGCAGGCGGCCCAGCGGGGCCAGTGGCGGCGCCTGCCATTGATTGAGAACCCGCGGTTGCGTTGGGGATTGGTCATTGGGGCGGTGATTTACTTAGTGCTGGCGCTCGCCTCGGTCGAGGTGAACTGGGCGCGGGTAGCCGAAGGCGCGGGGCGGGCGGTTAACTTCTTGGGCGCCTTTATGCAGCCTGATTTTGTTAGCCGCTACGACGACATCGTAGCGGGGCTGCTGGAAAGTTTGACCATGACGCTGACTTCCACTGTGGTCGGCGTGCTGCTGGCGATTCCGGTGGGCCTGGGCGCCGCGCGGAACATTTCACCGCTACCGATCTATTTTATATGTCGCGCGATTATTGCCGTTTCTCGGACGTTTCAAGAAATCATTATCGCGATTCTGTTTGTGGTCATGTTTGGCTTTGGGCCGCTAGCGGGGATGATCACCCTGGCCTTTGCGACGATTGGCTTTATGGCCAAGCTGTTAGCGGAAGATATCGAAGACCTGGACTGGCGACAGGTGGAAGCCGTGCGGGCAACAGGAGCAAGTTGGTGGCAAACCATGAACCATGCGGTTCAGCCCCAGGTCATGCCGCGCTTGATTGGGCTTTCGGTTTACCGGCTGGATATCAATTTCCGTGAATCGTCGGTGATTGGTATTGTGGGCGCGGGCGGTATCGGCGCCACGTTGAACACCTCGCTGAGCCGCTATGAGTACGATACCTCTGCCGCTATTTTGCTGATTATTATCGTTATTGTGTTGTTGTGCGAGTACAGCTCGAGCCATGTCCGCCGCTGGACCCAGTAAACGCTTATTAGCCACCCCTGGCCTGTTATTTTTGGAGAACTGCGATGCCAGCATCTATTAACTCACAGGGTCTGCCGGTTTGGCGGCGGCGCACCACCCGCGCCCAATGGCTGCAGTATTTGGCTTGGCTGGCGGGTGTCAGTCTCTTTCTGCTCTGCTGGAAGATGATTTCCGACAATACCATGTGGGTGTTTGTCGAAGACGCTGGCCGCCAAGGGGCGGATCTGATCAGCCGTATGACGCCGCCGGAATGGGGCTACGCCAATGTGCTCTGGAAGCCCATGTGGGACACCATTAACATCGCCACCCTGGGCACCGCCATTGGCATTATGATGGCGTTTCCCGTGGCGTTTATGGCCGCACGTAACACTACGCCACATCCGCTGGTGCGCAGTGCAGCGCTGATGGTGATTGTCTCATCCCGCTCGATCAACTCGCTGATCTGGGCGATGCTGCTAGTCACCATTCTCGGCCCTGGCGTGTTGGCGGGCATTATCGCGATCGCGCTTCGCTCGATCGGCTTTGTCGGCAAGCTGCTTTATGAAGCGATTGAAGAGATCCACCCTACGCCCGTCGAGGCGATAAGCGCGACCGGAGCAAGCCGCCTGCAGGTGATGAACTATGGTGTGCTGCCGCAAGTCATGCCTGCCTTTGCCGGTATTAGCGTCTATCGCTGGGATATTAATATCCGCGAATCGACGGTGTTAGGGTTGGTGGGTGCAGGCGGGATCGGTTTGCAGCTAAACGCCTCGATCAACAGCCTCGCCTGGGACCAGGTCAGCGTCATTTTCATCATGATTTTTGCCACCGTGCTGGTGTCCGAGTGGGTTTCCGCGCGCGTTCGTCACGCGATTATTTAACCGTCAGTGGCACTTTCAAGCGAGGGCTGAGTATGCGTTTTCCTGATGCGGAGATCACCACCATTGATTTGTTGCGCCATGGCGAGCCGGTGGGGGGACGTATGCTGCGTGGCTCTACCGATCACCCGCTGAGCGAAGCCGGCTGGCAGCAAGTAACCGATGCCGTTATGCGCCACACGGTGGAAGGGTATCTGCCTTATGATGCGATTGTCACTTCGCCTCTCATGCGCTGCCGTGAGTTCGCCTTGTGGCTGGGCGAAGAATTCGACCTGCCCGTGCAAGTGGAAGACGATTTCGCCGAATTGCACCTAGGGCAGTGGGAGGGTAAGACGCACGCCCAGGTGTTCGCTGAAGAGGGCACTGAGCGTATGCAGGCGTTCTGGTTTGATCCCGCCAGGTTTTCTCCCCCTGATGGCGAAACGATGCAGGCCTTCGATGCACGACTTGCTGAGGCGTGGCAGCAACTGCTTGCCAACCCTCCCGGCAAACATGTGCTCGTCGTGGCGCATCTTTTTGTCTGCAATGGCCTGCTGCGCCAAGTAATAGCGCAACCGCTTTCGCGGGTGTTGGCGATGGACCTGCCTTACGCCGCGCTGAGTCGGGTGCGTCATGAGCGACATTCACTGGGAGAGACAACGTTTGTCGAGTGGATCGGCCGTTAATCATTGGCGGCTAGGCAGGCTTTGCGCGATGATGAGGGCAAGTAGGTTTACCGGAGCGGCTGTCCATGTGTTTGGCTCGTCTGTTGTCTTTATCTTGTGGTTCTATATCAACGAGTAGATGGGTGTTTGCCTGCTTATTAATGCTGGTACTGACGGGTTGCGCAAGCCGTGATTTGACCCCTATCGAAGCACCCCCCAATCGCGCGGGGCTATCTATGGAACGCGCCCTGATTCTTTCCCGCGCCCAGCAAGCCATTGGCACGCCTTACCGCTTTGGCGGCAATACGCCTGAAGGGTTGGACTGTTCAGGACTGGTAGAGATGACCTATCGAGCGGCGGGGATTCGTGTGCCGCGCACCGCCGACGAGCAGTTTCGTGCGCTGCCCTCCATCGCATCGCCGCGTCCAGGCGATCTCCTCTTTTTTGGTGATCGCCGTAAAGCCACCCACGTTGGTATTTACCGTGGCGATGGCCAAATGATCCATGCGCCCGGCAATGGTCGCGCCGTGGTCAGCGTACCGCTAGAAATCGATTACTGGCAGGCGCGCTTTTTGGGTGCCGCCAGTCCTGCACCTTAAGTTATTGCGATGGGTGCCGATAACATAATACGGCCTCGAATAAATCTTGGCGGTAACGCAATGTTAATAGGTGTGTTGAGTCATAGCGCAGTCGATTGGATAACGGCGCCATACGTGCCCGATCCTACCAGTAGGGGTCGATAACGAAAGGTCAGTCTTTAAGGGCCTAAAACAACAAGGAGAGCAAAGACGTATGTATGAATCCTTGAATTTATCGAAGGAACAGTCTTTGTCTCAGCCATCCACCCAGCCAATATCCGTACTGCCCCGCTCAAAGTTGATGCCGTCGTCGGCCGTTAGCTATTCAGCTTCGCTTGCTGAAACGGTTTTTTACTACGCCAACGAGGCGATCATTATTACCGATGCGGAAAACCGGGTAGTGGAAGTCAACCCTGCCTTTTGTGAGTTAACGGGGATGACGCTGGACGATGTGCAAGGCAAAACGCCTGAAGCGTTTAGTATATTGCCGCTGGATGACAGCCGCACAACGCGCTTGATGCGCGAAGAGTTACAGTTACGTGACCGCAGTAAAAGCCAAGTGAGTTATCGTAGCCACGACGGCCAATTTTACCCGGGGATGATGTCGATTAACCGTGTTCGCGACGAGCACGCAGTGATCAATCACCATGTCATTGTGCTGGCTGATCTTTCGGCCATCCCCGCGCATGCGCGCCATCTGAACCGAGAGGTCTATTTTGATGCCTTAACGGGATTGCCCAACCTGCAACTGCTGACCCAGTTGATTCAGGAGTCGATGCAGCATGCAGAGGCCAAGCAGCTACCTTTGGCGGTATGCTCATTGGATATCGATTTCTTCAAAAACATTAATGATCGCTTAGGCGCGCAGGTGGGTGATGCGCTGCTCTCCTCGTTTTCACAGCGCATTAGCCATCTGCTGTTCGGTGATGATGTGTTGGCGCGGGTAGGCGGTGACGAGTTCGTGCTGCTGCTTCACCATGGCGTCGACGATGATTTTTTTGAGAAGTTGTTAGCCTCCATTCGCCAACCACTGATGGTCGATGGGCAGAGTATTCATCTGACAGCCAGCTTAGGGGTCACGCTGTACCCGAATGACCACGTTCAAGGCGATGTGCTGTTACGCCATGCCAATCAGGCGATGTATCGTGCTAAGCAGCGTGGCCGCGATACGTTTCACTTATTTGATCCTAACCACGACCGCTTGCTGCAAGTACGTCACGAGCAGCGCCAGCGCTTTGTCGATGCTCTGAATAACGACGAGCTGTGTCTTTATTATCAGCCACAGGTGGATATGCGTAGCGGCAAGGTAGTGGGGGTCGAGGCATTGATTCGTTGGCAGCACCCGGATGAGGGATTGCTTGCCCCTGGTCAGTTCCTTCCCATCATCGATGCCACGCCGTTAGAAGTAGATCTTGGCGAGTGGGTCATTGAACGGGCGCTCTGCCAAGTGGCGGAATGGCATACTCAAGGTATCGCTTTGCCCATCAATGTGAATATAAGCCCGACGCATCTACTGGTCAGTAATTTTAGCCAACGCCTCGCTGAGCTGCTGGCACGTCACCCTGAGGTGTCGCCTTCGATGCTGAAGCTTGAAGTGCTGGAGAGTGCCGCCATGCATGACATCCAGGCCGCGCTGCAAAACATGTCGCGTTGCCAAGTACTCGGCGTGAGTTTTGCCATTGATGATTTTGGCACTGGTTTTTCGTCGTTAACCCATTTGCGGCAGTTGCCGGTCAGCTTGATTAAAATTGACCAGAGTTTTGTGCGCGATATGCTCAGCGACCAAGACGATATGGCGATCGTAGAGAGCGTTATTTACATGGCAAATCGCTTTAAGCGGCCCATGCTGGCAGAAGGGGTGGAAACACTGGCGCATGCTAAAGCGCTCATAGAGCTGGGGTGTGAGCTAGCGCAGGGCTACGGTATTGCGCGGCCCATGCCCGCCAAGGCGTTGCCGGCTTGGCTGGCAGCATGGCCAACGCGTGCGGATTGGAACTCCCTTGCCAAATCTGGCGGTTAAGCAGCCTGCTGCTCAGCGTTGGCCCCGGGCGTTGCTGAAGAAATAACGGGGGGCGAATTCGTCGCGGGGCTATCGCTGCCTGGCGTCGCCTCGTCGTCATTTGCTTCAGTGGCACCGGCGCTGCGAGCTTGCGCCATTTCACTGCGTTGCATGGCGGCGTCTAGCTTGGCTTCGAGTAAATATTGACGCGCTTGAGCGGCCACCTGATGATCTTTCGGTGAGGGGTCGGCAGGGGCCATGGCGGCAGCGATCACGGTCTGCATTTTTTCGATTGTCGCTTGGGGGTCGTTAGGCACCGGGCCATAATCAATCGGCACCTCGCCAGCGACTGCGTAGCGCTTACCATCAGGGCCAACTTCATAATCGTAGCTGGCGCCGCCTGTATAAGCACCGCCTGCTACTTGGTGAGCCATCTCGTGCTGGCGTACCTCGCGGTCGGTCTGCTTAAGCTGTTCCAATAGCTGAATCTCTTCCGGCGCCATTGGGGTGCCATCAGCACGCTTGGGGCCCGCTGTTTCACTGCTGTTTGCTTCACTGGTGCTGGAAGCGTCGGTAGAAGCCGTATCTTTGTTAACAGCGCTGTCTTTCGATGCTTGCTCGACACGCGGTGAGTGCGAGGCCACTGATGGGTTAACCCACGCCGTGAGCGAAGAGGTGCTGATGGAAGAAATGACCATAGATAATTACCGACAAAGTGCGAGTTGGGATACCATGAAGTATTAGCGAGCGATGCACACAGTGCAAGTGAGCGCTATGGGTTTTATCGATGCATCATTAACGTTTTGACTGTCACGCTTCGTTATCCTGATCCTTTCCTACTCTTCCCACTATCTATGCCCACTATCGACGTTGCTATTAATCTGAATTACGACGAGTGCTTGGCCCATTACGAAGGGCGCATTGCGAATGTGCGCACGCGCAGCGTCGATGGGCGTTGGGTCATATTTCCTGCTGAGGCGATTCGCCGCGTGGTAGGGCGTGACGGTGTGCACGGTATCTATCGGTTAAGTTTTTCTGAACATGGCCGATTTATCAGCATTGTTGCATTAACCAGACGTTGAGTTGCCTATGCTCCATGATGAAACAACGATGACGGTAAATGAGCTGATTTATTCCGTTATTCCCAATTTAAACAGTGCTGAAAAATTAGTCTTTTCGACCTTAGAAAGCTTGATCAATGCTGCCAATAATCCATTGGACATTCTGAAACGCACTGATCAACGTCAAGCTTTTAGCTTGGAAGTTCACCGTATAAGAATCAACCTGGAACATTTGCTTAGCCGCTACCGAGACGAAGTAGACGCCGTGTTGCGCAGCGAGGGCGAGCATAAAGGACCCATAGTAGAACCAGATCATCAGGAAGCTGATGCCATCCGCGGCGCGGTAGAAATCTATCGCCATGTCTGTGCGTTTCAGCGCGGTGAGCGCCCCCATCCTGTGCCGGGGTTGGGCGCTACGCCCCGCAAACTGACATAACCTAAACAGCACTGCATGGCATCAACATTGCTTGTATAATGTGGCAACTGGACTTTCAGGCTCACCCGCTTGAAAGCAAACAGCCGGCTTACCCAGCCATGGCTGTCGTCACATTAGGAGATATACCATGTCTGCCTCACCTGTCACCTTGATGGTGGCTCGTCGCGTCGAGCACGGCCGCTATTCTGATTTTAACCGTTGGCTAAACGAAGGCCGCGAGCTAGCCGCTGATTTTACGGGCTACCTTGGTTCGGGTGTCTTAGCGCCCCCTGCTAATGACGATGAGTATCAGATTATATTCCGTTTTAGCAGCAGCGAGACGTTAGCCGCCTGGGAGCACTCTGCCTCACGCCATGCATGGTTGGCACGCGGTAAAGGCTTGTATGAAGCGCCTCAAGAGCATCGTGCCATGGGGTTGGACACCTGGTTTCAAAACGGTGGCAATAGTGCGCCACCGCGTTGGAAGCAGGCGGTGGCCGTTTGGTTGGCCTTTTTTCCTATCTCGCTGCTTTTTCAATGGGTATTTGGTGGTGTATTGGCCGATTGGGCGCTAGTGCCGCGGGTAATGGTCAGCACCCTGATGCTGACACCAGTGATGGTGTTTGTGTTTATTCCCCTCTCGATGCGCTTATTAGCATCCTGGCTGCAAGGCAAGTGGTCACCGCTCGATCTGTTAGCAAGAAGGCGTCATGCGCCTCGGTAAGCGTTAATTTTCGTTAGTTCGACGCTTTCATGGGTTCAACGCTGCGTTGGTGCTAATCTTAGTCTATTGATCCTATGATGATGGTCTTTATGGTACTAAGCTAAATGTGCCAGCAGGAAAGGATTACTGTCGCTGGCGCATAACTCAGCTCATGGAGTATTTATGATTCACGTTCACCATCTGGAAAAATCTCGTTCGCATCGAATTCTATGGTTATTAGAAGCGTTAGAACTGGACTATGAGCTGGTTGTTTATCAACGCGATGGCAAAACACAGCAAGCGCCCGACTCGCTGAAAAAAATCCACCCGCTTGGTAAATCACCAGTGATTACCGATGGCGATATTACCGTGGCTGAGTCAGGCGCGATTATTGATTATCTGTTGCATCGTTATGGCGAGGGGCGTTGCCAGCCTGCACCCGATGAAGTGCATGACTGGGTTGATTACCGCTACTGGCTGCATTATGCCGAAGGCTCACTGATGCCGTTGCTGGTGATGCAGCTGGTGTTTAGTCAAATCCCAAAGCAGTCGCCCTGGCTAATCAAACCGCTGGCGAAAGGCATTAGCGATACGGTGAGGAAACGTTTTTTAGCGCCGCAGCTAAAACAGCACCTTACCTTTATTAATCAGCACTTATCAGCAAAAGGTAACTTTGCTGGGCCATGGCCTAGCGGTGCGGATATTCAGATGAGCTTCCCCCTTCAGGCCGTTGCGGCTGTTCAATCGCTAGAACACTATTCTGCCATTGCTGCGTTTGTAGCGCGTATTGAACAAGACCCCGCGTGGCAGCGAGTGGTGGAGCGGGCAGGTCCGCTTACCCTGCCTGGCCAGTGAAAAGCTGCTATGCGTTATTCGGTTACTGTCAATAATAGCCGCCAATGGTTTAAAAAGGCCACTGCTCCTGGCTGGAGTGGTCGCTTGAAGGCGGGGGCGGGATTTCTTTTATCGACGTGTTTGTGTGCGCCTATTGGTTTCGCAAGCGCTAGCCAGGACATAGCCGTTTTCAATCTCGCTGCACGCTCGATGTTCAGTGAAGTTCCTCTTCAGGTGAATTTGTTAGGCTACGCGGATACGATTGCCAACACTGCCTTATTAGCTTCTATGGCGACTGTGCCTATCGATATGCTACGCCGCGCTGATGATTACTTAGGGCGTTGGGGCATTGTCTTATTAGTGATTTTTTTACTACTAGCGTTGTTAGCCAACCTGTTATTAAAACGCCGTGTGCAGCATAACCGAGCGTTGCTGCAAACCAATAAAGAGATGTTGGCGACTATTTTAGATAGCGTTGATGCCTTTATTTATATCAAGTCGCCGACACTAGAGTACCAATATGTTAATCGCCGTATCAGCGATCTATTTGGCCTGTCAGCCGATAAAATTATCGGTAAGCGCGATGCTGAGTTTTTTGATGCGGGCAGCGCCGCTGAAATGGAGCAGGTTGATCGCAATGTTTTGACATCGGGTAAAAAAGTAACGGTTGAAGAGAGTAATGTTTTACAGGGAGAAAACCGTGTAAGAACGTTCTTGTCGATTAAAATGCCGCTCTCAATGTCTCCTGGTGCACCTGCCTCGCTGTGTGGAATTTCGACTGAACTGACTGACTATCTTGAAATGCAGTCGCGTACCCACTACTTGGCCTTCTATGATTCGCTGACAGGGCTGCCAAACCGTCGACTCCTGATGGAATCCTTAACGGCCGCCATTGACCATGAAGAGTGGGCTGCTTCGTATAGCGCCGTGCTGGTAATCGATTTGGATAACTTTCGGCTGGTCAACGATATTCAGGGCCATGAGAGTGGCGATCAGCTATTGATCAATGTTGCCGACCAGCTTCGCCAGCGGCTTCAGGAGGAGTCCACGTTGGCGCGCTTTAGCAGCGATGAATTTGCAGTGCTGATGAATAATTTGGGCGAGCAGCAGACCGAGGCCGCCCTAAAAGCAGAACGTGTTTCCCGCCAACTGTTGGAAACGATCGCCCAAGTAAGCAGCGGCCACTCGTTACCCATTAGTGCCAGTATTGGTGTTTCCCTGTTCACCGGGCGCGAACATAGTATGGATAATGTGCTGCAACAGGCCGACATGGCCTTACAGCAGGCCAAGAGTGGCGGGGGCAACACGCTGTGCTTTTTTAACACCGATATGCAGACCAGCGTTTTGGAGCGAGCCAGCCTCGAAGCTGACCTGCACAAGGCGCTTGAGCGCAACGAGCTGGCGCTTCATTACCAAGTGCAGGTTGACCACCAGGGCGTGACACTTGGAGTTGAAGCCTTATTGCGGTGGTATCACCCCGAGCGTGGCTGGGTTTCACCGGCGACCTTCATTCCGCTGGCTGAGGAGAATCGATTGATTGTACCGATCGGTTATTGGGTGCTTCGGTCGGCCTGTGAGCAATTGGCCAAGTGGTCGCACCAAGCTGCTTATGCCCCTTTAAGCATTTCCGTTAACGTGAGTTCGGTACAATTTCAGCAGACAGACTTCGTAAGTGATGTCGAGGCGCTGTTAGCAGAGACGCAAGCGCCGCCAGGTCGGTTGGTGTTGGAGGTAACCGAAAGCCTGTTGATGCGCGAGCCCATCCGGGTACGCAATACCATGTTAAAACTGCGTGCCAAGGGAATTCGCTTTGCGCTGGACGACTTTGGTACCGGCTACTCATCGCTCAGTTATCTAAAACGCTTGCCGCTAGATGAATTAAAAATTGACCAATCGTTTGTTCGCGAACTACTCACTGACAAAACAGACGCAGCGATCGTGGATACCACTATTTTGCTCGCCGTCAGTTTAGGTTTAACCGTCGTTGCGGAAGGGGTAGAGAAAAAAGAGCAGTTGGATTGGCTAAGGGGTCACGGCTGTTACCGCTATCAGGGCTATCTGTTTGGACGCCCCACGCCGATTGAGTATCTTTTCGAGAGCTATTAAGTGGTGGTATCCCCCTTCCCAGGACCTGGGAAGGGGGTATGCAGCTGTCAGGTTGCCACACGCTGAACTAACTGAAAAGCGCAAAGCTCTCAGCGTTAAGCCACATGTGAACCAGAATGCTGGCGATGTAGCCGAGCAGAATAACCGGCGACCAGCGCAAGTGACCCATAAAGGTATATGACCCCCTTGCCTGCCCCATGACGGCTACCCCCGCTGCTGAGCCAATTGATAGCAAGCTGCCACCGACACCGGCGGTTAAGGTAATCAGCAGCCATTGGCCATGCGACATATCGGGCTCCATCGTTAGCACCGCAAACATCACAGGAATGTTGTCGATCACCGCCGATACAATGCCTAGCGTAATATTAGCCGCCGTCGCGTTCCAGCCGGTGTAAAGTGCCTCGGACAACAAACCGAGATAGCCCATGAAGCCAAGCCCGCCAACGCACATCACCACCCCGTAGAAGAACAACAAGGTGTCCCACTCGGCACGCGCCACGCGGTTAAAGACATCGAACGGCACCACGCTGCCTAGCTGCTCAAGCTTACGGTTATCCCCTTGGCGGCTATAGCGTTCGCGCTTGCGCTCCAACGAACGGGGCAAGCTGCGGCGCAGGTAATAACCGAAGAACTGTAAATAGCCCAGGCCGGTCATCATGCCCAGCACGGGCGGCAGGTGAAGCACCACATGGCACAGCACCGCGGTGATAATGGTCAATAAAAACAGCACTACAATGCGGCGGGCACCGCGCTTCATCCAAACGTCCTCATAAACGCTGGCGGGTTTTTCATCTTTGATAAACACACTCATGATCGCCGCCGGAATAAGGAAGTTGACCAAGGCGGGGAAAAACAGGATGAAGAACTCCTGAAAGGCGACCATGCCCGCTTGCCATACCATTAGCGTGGTTATGTCGCCAAAGGGGCTAAACGCGCCACCCGCATTGGCTGCCACCACGATATTGATACAGGCAACGTTAATAAACCGCTGATCGCCTTCCGCCACTTTTGTCACGACGGCGCACATCAACAGCGCCGTCGTGAGGTTATCGGCAATCGGTGACAGGACAAATGCCAATCCCCCGGTGAGCCAAAAGAGCGTTCGATAGTTGAAACCTTTGCGTAGCATCCAGGAGCGCAGTGCATCGAAGACGCGGCGTTCTTCCATGGCGTTGATGTAGGTCATGGCCACCAGCAAGAACAGCATCAGCTCGGTGAACTCCAAAAGCGTGACGCGGAAAGCATACTCGGACGCTTCCGACATACCGTTTTGAACATACACCCAGCCGATGAGGCTCCAGATGATACCGGCGGCCACTAATACCGGTTTAGACTTACGCATATGGATTTTTTCTTCCGCCATGACTAAGGCATATGCCAGGACGAAAATAGCCACTGCAAAGAAGCCAACGGCAGAGGTGGTTAAATCTAGTTCACCTGTCACCGCCAACGCATTGGGGCTGACACTAAATAGTAAGGCCGCTAACAAAAAAAGCCAGCGACGATATAATCGTGGCTGGCAAGAGGGCTGGCACAAGATAGGCATGTGACGATTATCCTCATCGTTAAGTTATTAGGAGTAGTGTAAAAACCGAATTATTTTACCAGCCTCTATTGCGCCGCAATACTTTATAAAAACGAACGAAAGTAGTTCTTCTTAAGGCAATAGCATGTTTTTTTAGGAAATTAATCTTTTAGGTAATAGTAACTTTAATGATATTCGTTTTGTCTTAGCGCCAATTATTAGGTTGCTATTATACTATTGCCGAATAGTATTATTTAGCCGTGGCTGGTTCTTGTAACGGCATTGGCTAATGCACGATTAAACTGCCTTGCCAGCCCTTCATAAAAGACATGCTTAACCAACCCCCGGTGGCGAGGGTGAGTGCCCGTCGAGGCGCAGTCATGGTATGTTGAGGCCTGCCACCTCAGGCTTTGTAGGATAAGAACGAGGCCCGTCAATAAACGGCCCCTGGACACGTTAAGGAACTCACGATGCGCAACCCCTTTCGCTCCCTCCGTCGCACGCTTGGCGTGTCGGCTGCTTCGCTTGCACTAGCCGCTAGCGCTTTCTCTGCCCACGCGGAAACGCGGGTCACCTATAAATCAGCGTCGGCCGGCACCGCCTACTACCAGATGGGCGTCGAACTCTCAGAAGCCATCCGACAGGGCACGGATGACGCGATTATCGTCACCCTTGAAGAGAGTCAAGGCTCCGTTCAAAACGTAATGGAAGTCATGGCGCGCCAAGGTAACTATGTCTTTACCTCGCCGCCTGCATTAGTGGAACAGGCGATGGCAGGAGAGGGCGCTTTTGCAGAACGCCAGAATCCTCGCTTTCAAGAGATCCGTGGCTTATTCCCAATTCCCTCTATTACCATGCATTTTGTGCTGGCGGGCGATGAAGGCGTGACCGATATGGCTGCGCTGAAAGACAAGCATTTATTGATTGGCCGAGGCACCTTTGGCGCCCGTGAGGCGGCTCGCTACTTAGCCCTGTTCGGCCTGGAAGAGAGCGTCAAAATTGCCGACGCCGCTATTGGCAGTGGTCCCGACGCGCTTAAAAATGGTCAGATTGATGGCTTTGTGACCGCCAGCTCTTTCCCGTCACCCAACGTGATCGAGACCGCCGCCAGCATGCCGGTATCCCTGGTTAGCCTGACCGATGAGCAAATCGAACAAACCGGCGCAGCGCGCCAAACGATCCCTGGCGGCACCTACCCCGGTGTTGATAAAGATGTCGAAACCACGTCGCTGCCGGTGATTGCCTACACCACCACGTTTATGGATAACGACACCGCTTACACGCTGACCAAAACGTTTTGGGAGCGTCGTGACGCGATGGCGGAAGAGGCTGCGTGGTGGGGAAGCATTACCCCTGCGATGCTGGAAAACATGACCGGCACCCTTCACCCAGGGGCGCTGCGCTACTACGAAGAAGCGAGCATCGAGGTGCCAGATACTCTGCGCTAGCCGTTTGCAGTAGAACTTTGCAACAGACCTTTGCAAAAGATCTTTGCGTACCTCCCCCTGCCACAGTGCTTTCACTGTGGCAGGGGTGTATTGATCCAGTAGCGATAATAGGCGATTAGGCATGCGTGTTTTTTCCCTGCCGCAAGCGACGGCTTCTTTGCATGATGGCGCCGTGGCGCCAGGCTGGATAGCGCTGGGTGCGACCAGCGTCACATTTCATCTTGGCTTGATTTTTTACGGCTTAACCCCTGCCTTGGTGAGTCGCCCGTTGCATATGGCGCTACTGTTGCCGTGGGTGCTGGTTTTTATGGCCAAGACCCCAGCGCAGCGCATAAGTGGCTGGCTGCTGACGGTTCTGGGCGTGTCTGCCTGCGGCTATATTGCGTTGAACGAGGCAGCACTGGCCAATCAGTACGGCTTTATTGATACCCATCTTCAGATGACAATTGGGCTGTTTCTCATCGCTTTGGCGCTCGAGGCGGCGCGTCGGGCAATTGGCTGGCCACTCCCATTGGTGGCCCTGCTGGCTTTGCTGTACGGCGCTTTTGGCCAGTATATACCGGGCGCCTTTGGCCATCCTGGGTTGCCGTTACCCAGCATGGTGGGCTCGTTGACGATTGCCGAAGGCGGGCTATGGGGCTCGCTGACCGGCGTCAGTGTCAGCGTCGTGGCCATTTTCGTGATTTTTGGCGCCGTACTGAATGCCGGCGAGGCGGGCCAGGGGTTTATGAACCTGGCTAGCGCCGTCGCCGGGCGGCTCACCGGTGGGGCCGCCAAAGTGGCCGTGATTTCCTCTGCGCTAATGGGCTCTATTTCGGGATCGGCTTCGGCTAACGTGGCGTCTACCGGGGCCATTACTATTCCTTCCATGGTGCGCCTGCGGTACCCACGCTCGCTCGCTGGCGCCGTCGAGGCGGTTGCCTCCTCGGGAGGACAGATCATGCCGCCGTTAATGGGCGCGGGCGCGTTCGTGATGGTAGAGCTGACAGGCACGCCCTACACCCAGATTATGGCCGCAGCGATGCTACCCGCGGTACTCTATTTTTTGACCGTTTGGGTGGGCATTAATGCCTATGCCACCCGGCATGATTTGCAGCCGGTTGCTGAAGACGAACGCCCCAGTGCGAAAGAAGTGGTCATTACTTCTTTATTTTTCGCGATTCCCTTCGTGCTGTTGTTAGAGCGCATTTTCAACGGCGGTTATACCCCCCAATATGCGGCTAGCATTGCGATTTTTGCAGGCATGGCGCTGCTATTCTTCAACGTGGCGCTGCGATTTTCATTACCGGGGTTTACCAAGCGATTATCAGAAGCAGCGATAACGGCTGGGCGCCAGATTGCCGTGATCGGCGCCATCATTCTCTGTGCTTCGTTGGTAGTAGGCGTGTTATCGCTGACCGGGTTAGGCGTTAAAATTACCTCGGCTATTTTGTCGCTCTCCAATGACATGCTATGGCCAGCGCTGCTGCTCACGGCACTCGCCTGCCTGATTTTAGGTATGGAGGTGCCGACGACCGCTGCCTATGTAATCTGTGTTTCCGTCGCCGGGCCGGCATTGACATCGCTTGGTTTGGAGCCCCTCTTAGCGCATCTGTTCGTTTTTTGGTACGCACTGCTGTCGACCATTACGCCGCCAGTGTGTGGTGGCGTGTTTATCGCCGCGGGCATGGTAGGCGAGAACTGGCTCAAAGTCGCCTTCAAGGCCATGGCGTTAGGGATCGGGCTATACATCATTCCCTTGGCGATGGTCGCCAACCCAGAAATAATCCAGCTGGCGTTTAATCCGTTTGACGCTCTGTTTGATGGGGTAAAAGTGGCGATTGGCTTAGGGGCGATTTCGTTCGGCGTGATTGCCCGCAAAGTGTTCTGGCTACGCGTCGCTCTTGTTGCCGCAGGTGTTGTGCTGATCTTCGTTGTTTAGTCCTGTGAGTCAGAGGCAGCGTCCAGCCTCAGCGGTGAAGACACCGGTAGGGGCGTTGTGGCGAACAACACCCAGGTATCCAGCGCAGGCCCCAGCGACATTACTAAACGCAACTGGTCGGGGGCTTGTGCCAGCACTTCTTCGGCGCAAATGCCCGCCTCAAAACGACCTGCCAGCAACCCTTCTGCCACCGCCATCGTGGTGGGCGCCTCGATAATTTCGGTATAACTGGTTAAATCAATGTAATAGCGTGTGGCTGGTTGCAGTGCCACGTGGGCAGGCTTAGCAATGGCGCGTTGCGCAATCAACGCCAGCGGCTTGCTACCGGCGATAAACGTATCCACAGGGTAAGCACGATGCATATAGCGGCCCACACAGGCACTGTGCGCCGAGTGAGCCGTGCATTGCAGAACATGGCTAACCTTTCCCGCCACCAGTGCCTGGAAGGCTTCTTCAAACTGGCTGAAGAGCGTCACGCTACCTGTGCCGGAACAGCGCCTATTGAGGTAGCGCCAAGCAATTAGCTCATGGTTATTCCCGCAAGGTCCTAAGGTCGCAATGTGCACGGTGATCCCTATCTCTCAAGCGTGAAACTAATGAGCTAAAAGCGCTGGGCCTTTGGTTCATAGTTATTAAATAGTTGCGGCGCTCAAAAAATCGTAAAGCTTAGCGCGATATAGGCCGCGTATCCGGCAAGTAATACGGCCCCTTCCCAACGCGATAGGCGCATCCCGGTATACAGAAACAGCACCAGTATACCGGCGGCACCTAGCATTACCCACTGGTCAAACAAGGCCACGCGGGGTGCGAGGGGCAGAGGCTGTAAAAACGCTGAAATACCCAGGATGCCCAGGACGTTAAAGATGTTGCTACCAATAATATTGCCAACGGCAACATCGGCATGACGGCGCAACGCAGCAATCACCGACACGGCCATTTCAGGTAAAGACGTCCCTACCGCAACGATGGTCAAGCCGATCACAGCTTCCGAAATACCCATGGCCTGAGCCAAACCGATGGCCCCAAACAGCAGTAGCTGTGAGCCACCTACCAGCATGCCTAAACCAATCACCAGCGCTAAGACAATCATCCCGGCCGTGGTAGGAAGTTTGGTCATCTCTTCGGCTTCTGAGGCATGCATATCCGCCGCAGGAATATGCTGTCGGCTTTCGCTGACATATGCCCAAATAAGATAGCCCACGAGGCTGGCTGTAAAGATAGCGGCATCGACGCGGCCTAATGCGCCACCCAAGGAGAGGCCAATAAACAGCAGGCTGGCGAGCACCATCACTAAGCCATCACGACGCAGGGCTAGCGGCTGAACCGCCATTGGGCAAATAACGGCGCACATGCCCAAAATCAATAAGATATTGCCGATATTGCTGCCCACGATATTGCCAATAGCGATGTCTGGTTGTTGGTTCATGGCAGCACCAATAGAAACAACCAGCTCGGGAGACGATGTGCCGAAGCCAACGACCACTAGCCCGGTCAATAGGGGCGAGACGCCCACTCTTTTTGCGCCAGCGATAGCGCCACGGATAAGGGACTCCCCACCCAGGGTGAGCAGTACAATTCCCGCCAGCAAACTAAGTCCATATAGCATGTCAAAGCCTCTTACAAAGTACTGATCAGGCTGTAAATGATGCGGGGTTTACCTGATCAGTAGAGTGCGCCGGGTGGTCGAATTATTAGGGCCCAGCTCTCTGCCAAGATTACTGCTATTTTTAGTAATTTGCGCGATTTTAACGAGGTGATAAGCGGCATTTTAGTGAATTTAAAAACATAAAGGCTTTGACCTGCCAATGCTTACGTGGCAAGGTGTGCGCAGTTAGTAAGTTAGCAAGCAAGCATGGTTCCAGCGACATTCGAATTCTTTCGGTAGTCTGTAATTGTATTCCTTGTTCTACTCACTATTTATCTGGGTAATACCAGGAATTTTACGATTAGCGAAAAGGATTTATATCATGGCAACTGGCACAGTTAAGTGGTTTAACGATTCTAAAGGTTTTGGCTTCATCGCACCGTCTGACGGCAGCGACGACGTTTTTGCTCATTTTTCTGAAATTCAGTCTGATGGCTTCAAAACTCTGCCCGAAGGCGCTAACGTTTCTTTTGACGTTACCCAAGGTCAGAAAGGCCTTCAAGCATCAAACATCAAGTTGCTTTCTTAATCCTAGCGATTATTTAAGTCCTCGAATCGTTTAGATTCGATGATCGGGCCCCGCGTGAGCGGGGCCCGATGCGTTTGAAGGTTCGCAAGAACCGCCGAAGCCATCATTGCTGTATCGGCTGTCAGTCATAGTTACCCTCCCTCCGTTACCTCTTTCTCCAAAGCATCTAATGGCCTTTATAAAACAGCTTGATTAAATGATATGTTATATTGTATCTTTTTTGGCTGCTGTTATTTCATAAGGGAGAACGCAAGATGGGCGTCAGCAAGATGCTAGATAGTAAAGTGATGGTATCGCCACTCAAGGGTGTGAGTGTCTTTGCATTGAGTACGCTGTTATTGGCGGGTGCTCACTACGCCAGCGCTGATGAGCATGCTCATGACCACAGTCACGACCACGACCACGACCATGCTCATCATGACCATGATAGCGATATCTATTCGGGTTATTTTGAGGATGAGCAGATCAAGGATCGCTCGCTTTCAGACTGGGAAGGTGATTGGCAATCCGTTTATCCGTACCTACAAGATGGCACACTAGATGAAGTGTTTGCGGACAAGGCAGAGAGTGGCGATAAAACCGGCGAAGAGTACAAAGCGTATTACGAGATAGGGTATGAAACGGACGTAGATCGTATCGTTATCGACGGCAGCAACGTCACCTTCTTTGCGAACGGCGAAGAGATGTCGGGTGACTATCAATATGATGGCTACGAGATTTTAAATTACGAGACGGGCAACCGGGGTGTTCGCTTTATTTATGCGCTCGAAGGCGAGGGGGCTGAAGAGCTTCCCCAGTATATTCAGTTCAGCGACCACAGCATTTATCCCACTGACGCAGACCATTACCACCTTTATTGGGGCGATGATCGTGAAGCGCTGTTAGAGGAAGTGACTAACTGGCCGACCTATTACGCCTCAGAACTAAGTGGCGAAAAGATTGTTGAAGAGATGCTGGCCCATTAATCTTTATTAAGCATACTTTAATGATTGAAAAAGCGCTGGCTATCATGCCAGCGCTTTGTTGTTATTGGCACTGTTGAAATAGGATTCAGGCCAGATCGACGGCACGCTTTCCGTCTTGTTCTACCAATTGTCATAGGGCCATTCATTATGCGTTTGTCTTCACTTCTTATTGTTATTGGGTGGTTGGCCTCAAGCAGCTTTACCTATGCGGGCGATAGGTGTGTTAACGCGACTACTCAGGCTGAGCTCACCGAATGCTCGGCGCAGGCCTATCAAACGGCTGACGATGCGCTAAATGAAGTCTACCAGGTGCTGGTAGACCAATTAAGTAATAACGCCGCGTCACTGGAAAAGCTGAGAGCCGCTCAGCGGGCGTGGATCGGTTTTCGCGATGCCGAGTGTGCATTTGAAAGTAGCGCTGTTGAAGGCGGCAGTGCACAGCCGATGGTGCGTAACGGCTGTCTTGAAGAGCTAACGGAAGCACGTACCGAAGCGCTGCGTGAGCATGCTAGCTGTGAAGAGGGCGATCTAAGTTGCGCGCGATAAAGGTGTTCATCGGCTTGGTGATAATCAGCGATAAGTCATTCATCTAACTGCTTAACTTCACAAGTTTTTTAGCTCTTAAAGCCTAATAAGACTCCGCTTTATTTGTGCTCGGCTAGCCGAGCGAAAAGCGGCATAAGTAGCGCGAAGAGTTCCGCCTGGGACGAAATGCAGCACTTGGCATAGAGTTGGCGGCGGAAGACTTTAACGGTCTGAAGGCTGACTGCCAAGTGGAGACTAATGGATAGGGAGGAGTGGCCTCTTAAAATAAATAAGGCCACTTCGGCTTGGCGTGGGCTCAGACGAATGCTGTGTTGCTGGTTCAGGGCCTCTCTTAGGCGTTCCTCAAGAGGCGCTAGCGGCGCTTTGCCCACGCCTTCAAAGCGGTAATCTTGCCAGTGCTTTTTCAGCAGAGAGCTGAGGGTGTTTTCGTACTGATGCAGATCCTCAAGTTCACGCTTATTGAAAGGCTTGCCACTTGAACGATCCCTACCAAAACAAGCGGTTATCGTTTCACGCTTGGTAATATTGGCGAAAACCGCTACCTCGTCCAGTAGTGTGGTTTGTTGATAGTAATTTTTATAGTAATGCGTGCGCCGAAAGTGATCGGGCGCGATGTCCCTCAATCGACGTATGCCCTGAACATCGCCTCTGAGGTGCTCGCGATAAAACGGATCCAGCAGGTAATCTCCCCCTAAATATTGGCTATCCATGGGTAGATAAACGATGGGGTCGGTGTATTCCCGATAGAGCACCGCTGGCCGGTGTTCGCCGTGATAAGCGATGATGATCAAGTTATCGAATGCCGCTAGACGTTTCACCAATCTGGAAAATTGTTGAGGCAACGCGGGGGTCGCCAGCGCCATGAAGGTATTGGCCAATACTTCGTCAATTTCGCTATGAGTCACCAATTCCACATCCGCAGGCCCCATACCACGCTAGGGTTATATACGATCCGATGAGCTGCCAATACCGTTCTAAAGAGGTTGGCTACTAAGCATCTCAGTCTAGCTGGACAGCTGTAACGCCAGCAACTGGGGGTTATTAGCCGATCCTTAACGGTAGCAAGCTGGTCTAGCTTCGGCGGCTGGCTTGATCAACCACCTCTTCGTTTTGTGCCGACTCAGCGATTGCCCGCTGTCGGTTCCAACGTTTCCTGGAGATGGATCATGACGGATAACAATATCAAACTGGAAAGAACGCTATCCCTAAAAGCCGTGGTGCTGTTTGGCCTAGCCTACATGACGCCATTGATCGTGCTTGGCACCTTCGGGGTAATTGCCAGTACTAGCAATGGCGCCGTACCCACTGCTTATCTCATCACGACCGTTGCCATGCTATTCACGGCATATAGCTACGGCATTATGGCGCGTACTTATCCGGTAGCCGGGTCTGCCTATACTTATGCACGCAGAGCCATCGACTCGCGAGTTGGCTTTATGGTGGGGTGGAGTGTGCTGCTGGATTATTTCTTCCTGCCGATGGTGATTTGGTTGATCGGCGCGGCTTATTTGAACGCACGCTTTCCTGAAGTACCGAGCTGGATATTCCTGCTGGGCTTCATCGGTATCACCACCTTCTTGAATATCTACGGCATCAAGCTCGCGTCCAAAGTGAACTCGTTGTTGATGGTTTTCCAAATACTGGTGATCGCCTTCTTCGTACTGCTTTCAATTCGTCACGTATTTGCGACCGGTGGCACTGATTCGCTTTTTAGCCTGGGGCCTTTCTTGGGTGAAGAGGCCGGTTTCACCGCGATTGCCGCGGGGGCAGCGGTGGCCGCTTACTCTTTCCTTGGTTTTGATGCCGTTACCACATTGACCGAAGAAACCATTGACCCAAAACGTAATATTCCCAAAGCCATCATGCTCACCGCTCTGCTCGGCGGCGGTATCTACGTGCTGGTAGGTTACACCACCCAGCTGGTTCATCCTGGTGGCAGCTTCGTAAACGCCGATTCCGCTGCCTTCGAGATTGCCAAGGCCATCGGTGCGGATCTTTTCGGGGCTATTTTTCTGGCCGGTATGGTGCTCGCCCAATTCACCTCTGGCCTGGCCGCCCAAGCCAGTGCCTCTCGGCTGCTGTTTGCCATGGGGCGGGACGCGGTACTGCCGCCTAAGCTGTTCGGTGCGCTGCACTCGCGCTTCCATACGCCGGTGTTCAATATCGTGTTAACGGGCGCCATTGGCATTATCGCCTTGTTCCTCGATGTATTATCGGCCGCCTCGTTCATCAACTTCGGTGCTTTCATCGCCTTCACGATGGTTAACCTGTCAGTGATCTTTCTGGTGAGCAAAGACGCCGATGCAAAGCGCCAGTATGGTGTGATTAGAGGGATGTTAGTGCCACTCATCGGTGCCCTGGTCAATCTTTGGCTGATGAGTAAGCTGGATATCAACGCCTTTATTCTTGGGGTGATCTGGCTCTCCATTGGCCTCGTTCAGTTGGCCTACCTGACCCGATTCTTCCGTCGCGAGCCGCCGGAAGTGGCCTTTGATGACTCAGAGCCCGAGTCAGCGCCCGCCTCGGAACAAGCGACCTTTTAAACGGAGATTTATTATGTCCAGAAATTTGCCTGTCCTTGCGGCGCAGGAAGCTTCACGGCCGCACGGCACTGACACCGAACTGCTGGACTTTGAGGCCGAGCTGGCGGTACACCTGAGCGACTTCGGTGCCGATTTTGAACAGCCAAGGATGGTGGTTTATCCAGAGCTCTATCTATGCGGTGCCACGGGTACGCCTGAGCAGCGCAGGGAGCAACTGGAAGCTGCGGCTGAACCGATTGATGGCTCCCGTGACCAGCACTTGTCACGTATTGCCCGCAACCTGGGAGTATGGCTGCTACCCGGCACGGTATGCGAGCGGGGAGAAGACGGGCATCTGTACAACACCGCGCCGGTGTATTCGCCCGAAGGTGAGCGAGTGGCTGCCTACCGTAAGTGTTTCCCCTGGCGGCCTTACGAGCCCTATCAGCCGGGAGATCGCTTTGAAGTGTTCGAGGTGCCGGGCATTGGCCGGGTCGGCCTGGCTATCTGCTACGACATCTGGTTTCCCGAGATGGTGCGTCAGCTAGCGTGGCTGGGGGCGGAAGTGATCATCAACCAAGTGGCCACCACCACCTGCGACCGCGCCCAGGAGCAAATCCTTGTGCAGGCCAATGCGATTTTCAACCAAGTGTATATGGTGAGCGCCAACGCGGCCGCGCCTGCGGGAGAAGGCCAGAGTCTAATCGTCGACCCCGAAGGCCGCATCCGCGCGAGGATGCCTGGCGCTACCCCGGGTATTCTGACCGATGTTCTCAACCTGGATGAAGTCGAGCGGGCTCGTACCTTCGGCACTGCAGGTTTGAACCGTATGTGGTCTCAGTTCCGAGACGATGACCCGGTGCTAGAATTACCGATGTACGGAGGCCGAATTGATCCACGTAAGTGGAGGGAAAGGCGTTAAGTAGCCCATCTTGTGCAGGTGGGCTTTACGCCTGTTGATGTCTGTATCCGGTTTAATAGCCTTATAAAGGCTATTGCACGGGAGATAAAACGCTATGAAAACGAGGCTCATAAGTAAAGAAGGTGAAGGTAGCGGTTTGTTAAGGCGGTTTTTTGCGCCTATCGGTGGGCGACCAAGGTTGATCCTACCTATCCTGTGGTCTAGCGTAGGTGCATCGGTGGCAGGAGAGCTGCTGAAGAAACGGACGTCATGCTCAGGATGAGCGATCACAAGCCAGGAAGGCAAAAGCTTTAGAGCGCCCCATTCGTGGGGCGTTTTTTTGTGCCTAAGATATATGCAAATACTCAGCCTTATATATTCATATTAATTGAGCTGAACATTTTTTAACTTATGTTGTTTTTGGTACTTTTTCGTTGAACAGGGTGTTGTTTGTCTAATAAATCCAAATTAAACTGGATGTTCTAGCTGCATTAAACTGCACATAATACGGAAATTCGCTCAGGACGAGCGGCCACAAGTCAGAGAGTAATAAGGCGCCCCTTAAATGGGGCGTTTTTGTTTTTAGTTGTAAGAAATCACTTACAAAATTATCAGCGATGTTCTACAGATGCAGTCGAGAGTAGTTGTTACGGTAAAAGGGTAATGCCAAGGGCACGCCCTCTTTGAGTCCTACTTGCTCGTATCACAATAACAGCCGAATCACGAGGGCTGACTTTCTAAAGCAGCGTTCCTGCTGAGGGTGGCTATTTGTTATTAGAGAGCGCATGATCACGAGCGATCTAACTTCCACCTGATCAGCAGACAAAATGTCGCATATGGCTTCATTCCTGCCAATGATGGAGCCAGCGATGAGAACGTTACTCATCACGCCTAACCTCCTTATTATCCGCAAGCTGGAGAGCATCTTTCTTCTCACCGCAGAAGAGAGGCAGGTAATACATGACTTGCCGATTAAAACGGTTACCCTTCGCCCGGACAAGGCCATATTGAAAATTGGTGATCAGCCAACTCAATGCTGTCTAGTGGTTGAGGGATTTATTTGTGCTTATAAGCTAACGTCTGAAGGGAAGCGCCAGATATTGTCAATATTTATACCGGGCGATATACCTGATCTGCAAAGCTTGCACCTGCCGTATCTGGATGTAAATATTGCCTCATTTACATCTAGCACGCTGGGCTTTATTGAACACGATGATATGAGTAATATCTGCGCTCAGTACCCGCGCCTTTCGGCTGCTTTTTGGCGTGAAACGTTGGTGAGCTGTTCCATTGCGCGAGAGTGGCTTTTAAATATCGGGCAGCGGCATGCTTACAACCGAATTGCCCACCTTATCTGCGAGCTCATGGTGCGACTTGAGGCCGTGGGGTTGGCTAAACAAGCAACGTTCGAGTTGCCGATTACCCAGGTTGAGCTAGCTGATGCGACCGGCATGACGCAAATTCACGTGAATAGAGTACTCCAGGCGCTTCGTAAAGATGGTCTCATTAGTAGCAATAAAAACCAAATAACTGTACTTGATTGGCAGAAGTTAAAGGATGCTGCTGAATTTGACCCTCTTTACCTCCATTTAGTGGAAAACCCAACATAGTTTATAGCGTTATAATTTGGCGCATGCTGATTCGTACCTATACGTGCCACAGAACAAAGATATATACGCCATATAGTGAGAGAAAAAAGCACCTTCAATCTGATGAAGAATCCGACCTGTATAGAGCAAAGCAATGAGGATAACTGTGAACACTACCATTGTCGTGTAATCGAGAGCCGATAGCCTGCTGCGTTTCACGGTGAGACGAGAGAGGGCAGGCCCAGTATCCTAATATATTAAATACATTTGACCCGACAACATTACCTGTTGCGATGTCAGGTTGCTTACGAAAAGCTGCCACACTCGAGGTCGCCAATTCAGGCATGCTAGTGCCTGCAGCCACGATGGTAAGCCCGATAACGGCCTCACTAATGCCAAACCTTGGCTAGGTTAATGGAATGCTCCACCAGCAGGCGTGAGCCTATTACTAGTACGACAAGCGCCCTACAATGCAGACAACATCCAGTGCTCAGTGCCGAGAGGCAGCAAGTGTGGCACTAAGGTTCGTCAGTGCAGGCTCTTTTTGGGCTAGCACTATGTTCATAAAGGTATAGGTGATAATGCCCAGGAAAAGTATGGCCTCTCAAAAAGGTCGAGCACATCCCAACGAGAAGAACAGCCAGACACAAATCAAGCACCCGTAGGTGCTTGATTTGTATAGTAAGGTGGTGGAGGCGGCGGGAATTGAACCCGCGTCCGCCAGCACGCGCCTATTGGCTCTACATGCTTAGATTTCGTCATTTGATTTAACGCGACTGACTCCGACGATCAGGATTCAGCTACGCGAGCCTTCTAAAGTTTAACGCTTGGCGAGAAGACACCACCAAACGCGGTCCTATCAGCTTTAGCTCGTATCCCCTCAGTGATGAATAGGCACATCACCTTGGGGCCAGACAAGAAGCTAACAGTTTAAGCTGCTAGCGCGCCTTGAGCGTAGTTTTCGTCATTTGCGACTATTTTTCGTGATGTGGGATTTACGAGATACATCACGCTCTCGGCATGCACCGCAAGGGTTGTCACCGGCGTCGAAACCATGTCGCCCCCTGATTACAGGTGAGCATTCTAACGTGCTCACAACTAATTGACCAGTTATGCCTTGTTATGTTCCCGCATAATTCGCCCTTTTTGGCGACTCCAGTCGCGATCTTTTTCAGTAGCCCGTTTGTCATGCAGCTGTTTGCCGGTCACTAGCGCCAGCTCGCACTTTACCTTATTGCGCTTCCAATAAAGTTTTAGCGGCACACAGGTGTGACCTTTGTCCTGGGTGATCGAAAAGATCTTGGCGATCTCTTTGCGATGCAGCAGCAATTTACGCGTGCGGGTAGGGTCAGCAATTTCATGGGTGCTTGCCGTGTTGAGTGGCATGATATGGCTACCCAGCAGGAAAGCTTCGCCATTACGCACCAAAATATAGGTGTCGGTAAGCTGAGCTTTGCCGGCACGTAGGCTTTTTACTTCCCAGCCAGCCAGCGACAGCCCTGCCTCGAAGGTCTCATCGATATGGTACTCAAACCGTGCCTTCTTGTTTTGGGCGATAACGCTGCTACCGGGCCCCTTACTATTACCTTTCTTAGTGGCCATGGAACCTCATAATTAATCTGTCAGTGGCATCCCCTTCGTTATTTGGGGAGGCGTGATACCATTTAGCGTCTGAAATAATGTTTCCCATGATACGCTTTGGGCACTGTGAAGTCAGCGGAGAGGTCAATGCCAACCGTCAATCGTTCCGCCTTGGTGCGGCACACCCCCCAGAAAATGTTCGATCTGGTCAACGATTTTGAGCGTTACCCGGAGTTCTTACCCGGTTGCCGTCAGGCGCGCTTAATTGAGCATGATGAGGAACACCTGATCGGTGAAATGACCCTTGGCCGCGCCGGCGTCGAGCAAACCATCACCACTCGTAACGACCTCTTTGCGCCTGAGCGTATAGAGCTTTCGTTGGTAAAAGGCCCCTTCAAACGCCTAAAAGGTCGCTGGCTGTTTATCCCAATGGGAGAAGATGCCTGCAAGGTCAGTTTAGAAATGGAGTTTGAATTTGCTAATCGGCTGCTCGGCATGGCCTTTGGAAAGATTTTTCAGCAAATAGCGGGGCAGTTGGTCGATGCCTTCACCAAGCGCGCAAACGAGCTGTATGGCCCCTGAAACGCTAACGGTTGAGGTAGCCTTCGCACTGCCATCCAAGCAGCGCATAGTGGCGCTGAGGGTGCCTGAGGGCACTACCGCGTGTCAGGCCGTTGCCATGGCGGATTTGCCCGCGCTATTTCCTGACCTGCCTGAAGACACCTTTACTCAGGCGCCGTTAGGAGTATTCGGTAAAGCACTACGTGACCCCGGCACCCACGTGTTGCGTCCCGGAGATCGCGTAGAAGTTTACCGACCGCTGGCCATCGACCCCAAAGCCGCTCGCTTAGAACGCGCCAAGCGCCAGCAAGCGAACGATTCGGGCCGATAAGCGCGTCTTAAGGCTGTGGCACTGGCTGTACCGTCGGCGGTACCGGCGTTTGGGTGCTATCAGCGGGTAAGGCATCCATTGGGTCGACGCCTTCGGTGGCTGGCCCTATGCTGCTCTCATCTTCAAGCGGCAAATCTGCGGATAAATCCCCTTCTTGCTCAATATTCACCAACCGGCCCCGCGGGTCGAAGGTAAGCGTGACACGGCGTTGCTCAACATCGCCGTATGCTTTGTCTAAACGGAAAACATAGTCCCACTGGCTGGCATCAAAGGGCGCTTCTAATAGCGGCCTGCCCATTACGTACGTGACCTGTTCTTGCGTCATGCCGGGCTGAAGCTGGCTCACCATTTCTTGCGTGACCAAGTTGCCTTGGGGGATATCGCGCTTGTACACGCCAACGTAGCTGCAGCCACTAACAACGGTTAGGGCAACGGAGAGCGTGATGATTCGAGTCAATTTTTGCATTTGGACCTATTCTTCACTATCGTGGTTTCGGTTGATCATACCCGACCTAACCTGTTACTGCGAAGAGCGACCATGGCCGATCAGAACCATGAATTGCGCAAAGCCGGTCTGAAAGTGACCCTGCCGCGCGTCAAGATACTTCAGATTCTCGAAAATGTTTCGGGTCAGCACCACCTTAGCGCGGAAGAAGTGTATAAAACACTGATTGATGCGGGCGAAGATGTTGGCCTGGCGACTGTATACCGTGTATTGACTCAGTTTGAGTCAGCGGGTTTGGTTATTCGTCATAATTTTGATGGCGGCCATGCAGTTTTTGAGATGACCCAAGAGGATCACCATGACCACATGGTGTGCCTTGAAAGCGGTGAAATCATCGAGTTTGTCGATGAAATCATCGAGCGTCGTCAGCAGGAGATCGCTGAAGAGCATGGTTACGAACTAGTGGATCATGCTCTAGTGCTTTATGTTCGTCCGCGTGGTTCCGACGTGACCCGCCAAGATAGCGGGCCGACGAACAAGAAATAATGTTCGCGGTTAGACACGGCACGCAGCTCGATAATATGAACGCCCCTGTATTACCTGTTCGAATTCGCCATTAAGGGAATTTTTCAGGTAATCAGGGGCGTTTTATTTTGCGGCGTCGAAAGTCCTGATAGGTGTATTTCTTGATAGAGGTATTTCTGATCAGTGCGGTGGGCGCTGGCTGGCGTGCAGCATTTCGCGGGCATGCGCCAGGGTTTGGTCGGAAAGCGTCACCCCGCCCAACATGCGTGCCAGTTCACTGATGCGCCCCTGTTCGTCGAGCAGCGCCATCTGGGTTAGCGTTGTGTCGCGTTTTGCCTGCTTCTCAATATGCAGGTGCTGATGCGCTTGTGCCGCTACCTGGGGTAGATGCGTCACGGTCATCACCTGGCCGTTCTCGCCCAGCTTGCGTAACAGCTGGCCGACGATTTCTGCAGTGGCGCCTGAAATACCCACATCCACTTCGTCAAATACCAGGCTGGGCACCGTCGAATGTGTGGCTGCGACCACTTGAATCGCTAGGCTGATCCGCGACAGTTCGCCGCCAGAAGCCACTTTGGTTAACGGCCGGGCGGGCTGGCCGGGGTTGGCGCTAATTAAGAACTGCACACGATCAAGCCCTTCAGGGGAGGGCGACTCTTTTGCCGTGACCTCCACTTCAAAGCGGGCTTTGCCCATGGCTAAAAAGCCCAACTGCTGCTGTACTTCCTTACCTAAGCGAAGTGCCGCTTTTTGGCGATTATCGCTCAGCTTTTTCGCTTCTTGGCGGTAGCGTTCGCGGTATTCGACCACCTGAGCGCTTAGCGCCTCGAGGTCATTGCCACCCTCTTCCAACTGGGCCACCTCCCGCTGTAAATCGGCATGCAGGGCGCAGAGTTCTTCTGGTGCCACGTGATGCTTGCGGGCAATCCGGTGCACGTCGGTCATTCGCTCTTCCACCCAGGCGAGCCGTTCAGGGTCTAGCTCGGTGGTGCTGGCAAGACGGTTGAGCTCGCTGGAGGCCTCTTCCACTTGAATGCGTGCATCACTCAGCATGGCCAGCGTGTTCGCCAGCGTGCCCTTGTCGCTGCCCGGCAGGGCGCTCAAGTGGGCGAAGGCTTGGTTGAGCAAAGAGAGCGCGCCGCCTTCATCGCTGGCGCAACAGTCAGCGGCAAATTGCGTTTCACGCAACGTCTCTTCCGCGTGTGCCAGGGTATGCTGCTCTTCCTCTAGGGTGGCCAGCTCGCCTTCGGCCAAACCGAGCTGGTCCAGCTCTTCCACTTGGTAACGCAGCAGCTGCCGTTTGGCCTCCACTTCGCTGCCTTCCTCGCTTAGCTTTTTTAGCTGACGGCGGGCATTACGCCACTCGCGAAACGTGTCAGCTAATTGGGTAGTGGCATCGTTCAGGCCTGCGTAATCATCCAACAACGCAAGGTGGGTCTCTTCACGCATTAAAGCGTGGTGGGCATGCTGGCCGTGAATTTGAATCAGCTGCTCGCCGAGGGATTTGAGATCCGAGATAGTCGCAGGGTGGCCGTTAATCCACGCCTTGGAGCGCCCGTTGGCAGTAACAACACGGCGCAGCAAGCACTCTTCGGCAGGGAGTTCACGTGCCGTTAGCCACTCGACGGCGGCGGGCAGGTGTTGAATATCGAAACGCGCAGAAAGATCCGTGCGCTCCTGGCCATGGCGCACGCTGCCGGCGTCGGCGCGTTCGCCCAGGCAGAGCCCCAAGGCGCCCAGCAGGATCGATTTCCCCGCCCCGGTTTCCCCGGTAATGGCCGTCATGCCGCCGGTTAGGTCGAGTTCTAAATGATCAACAATAGCGAAATCTTGAATAGCGAGCTGAGTAAGCATGACGCCTCCCAAGGCGGAACAGCACAGGAGCTGGATACTTATCCAATAGTTGTTGATTTATACAGTAGTTAATAACTCACTTCAATGCACCTCTTGAGATGAAATTTATGGCCCCCATATAGCGTGCATGATCAATTAAAGCGAGTAACTAACGGCTTACTTCTTTGCGCGCCGCCCGCGTGGCCGCGCTCTACTTTTTAGGAGCACAACATGGCGAAAGAACCGCAAACCCCAATGGATGATGAGTTGGCCCGCCACGAGCACGAAGCCGAGGGCGCTGAGCAAGCGGCCGAGAAGGTGGCAGAAGAGCGCTTGATGGAAGGCGAACTCGAAGGCTTGATCAATGATGATGAGCCCTTGGAAGGTAACGTCGATAACCCTGAAGCAGAAATGCTGGCTGCTCAGGTAGGTGAATTAGAGCAGAGCTTGGCCGATGCCAAGGATCAAGCCCTGCGCGCTGCCGCCGAAGCGCAAAACGTACGCCGCCGTGCCGAGCAAGAAGCTGAAAAAGCGCGCAAGTTCGCGCTTGAGAAGTTTGTCAAAGAGCTGCTGCCGGTCGTTGATAGCCTGGAAAAAGCGCTTGAAACCATGGAAGAGGGTGCCTCGGAAATTCACCGTGAAGGCGTTTCCATGACCTTGAAAATGCAGCTGGACGTACTCAATAAGTTCGGTGTGGAAAGTATCGAACCTCACGGCGAACCCTTCGATCCTCAGGTACACGAAGCCATGACCATGGTGCCCAACCCGGATCTTGATCCGAACACCGTGATGGACGTTATGCAGAAAGGCTATCTGCTTAATGGACGCTTGGTGCGCCCGGCGATGGTGGTAGTGAGTAAAAAAGCCGATTAAGCCACTGGCGGCACACAAGTGAAAAAAAGTGTGTGAAAAAAAAGCCCTTGAAATGTCAGCGGCGGCCCCCAAATAAAGGGCAACCCCGCGGGGAAACCCGCAGACACGCTTTAAAAGTCTAAATTTTCAGTTTTGTAACAACCGAATTCGAGGTTATTGCTATGGGACGTATAATTGGTATCGACCTGGGCACCACTAACTCTTGTGTGGCCGTGCTCGATGGTGACAGCGCTAAAGTCATTGAAAACGCCGAAGGCGGCCGCACAACGCCTTCTATCATCGCTTACACCGATGATGGCGAAACGCTGGTAGGCCAAGCGGCCAAACGCCAAGCGGTGACTAACCCAGAAAACACGCTGTATGCCATCAAGCGCTTAATTGGCCGTCGCTTTAAAGACGACGTTGTCCAAAAAGATATCAAAATGGTGCCGTACAAAATCACCGAAGCAGATAACGGTGATGCCTGGGTTGAAGTGAAAGGCAAAAAAATGGCACCGCCGCAGGTAAGCGCTGAAGTTCTGAAGAAAATGAAGAAGACGGCTGAAGACTACTTGGGTGAAACCGTCACCGAAGCGGTGATCACTGTGCCGGCTTACTTCAACGACAGCCAGCGTCAGGCCACCAAAGATGCTGGCCGTATCGCCGGTCTAGACGTTAAGCGCATCATCAATGAGCCGACCGCTGCTGCACTGGCCTACGGTATGGACAAATCGCGCGGCGACAAAACCATCGCGGTTTATGACCTGGGTGGCGGTACCTTCGATATCTCGATCATCGAAATTGCCGATGTCGACGGCGAAACCCAGTTTGAAGTGTTGGCCACCAACGGTGACACCTTCCTGGGTGGCGAAGATTTCGACTTGGCATTAATCAACTACTTGGTCGACCAGTTCAAGTCTGACAGCGGCATCGACCTGTCTGGCGACAACTTGGCCATGCAGCGTCTGAAAGAAGCCGCAGAGAAAGCCAAAATTGAGCTTTCCAGTGCTCAGCAGACCGACGTGAACCTGCCTTATATCACTGCCGACAACACTGGCCCGAAACACCTTAACGTTAAGGTGACCCGTGCCAAGCTGGAGTCGCTGGTTGAAGAGCTGGTTCAGCGCTCGCTCGAGCCGTGCAAAATGGCACTTAAAGATGCTGGCTTGTCCGCGTCTGAAATCGACGAAGTGATCTTGGTCGGTGGCCAGACACGCATGCCGATGGTGCAGAAAAAAGCCGCTGACTTCTTCGGTAAAGAAGCACGCAAAGACGTTAACCCGGACGAAGCGGTTGCCGTGGGTGCCGCGATTCAGGGCGGCGTACTGGGTGGCGACGTTAAAGACGTACTGCTACTCGACGTTACCCCGCTTACCTTGGGCATCGAAACCCTGGGTGGTGTGATGACGCCGCTGATCGAGAAGAACACCACCATCCCGACCAAGAAGACACAAACCTTCTCAACCGCGGATGACAACCAGACGGCCGTGACCATTCACGCCGTACAGGGTGAGCGTAAGCAAGTGTCGCAGAATAAGTCGCTAGGCCGTTTTGACCTTGCCGACATTCCGCCGGCACCGCGCGGTGTGCCACAGATCGAAGTCGCCTTCGACTTGGATGCCAACGGTATTCTGAACGTATCGGCGAAAGACAAGGCCACTGGCAAAGAGCAGTCCATCGTCATTAAGGCCTCTAGCGGTTTGTCCGAGGAAGAAGTCGAGCAAATGGTACGCGATGCCGAAGCGCACGCTGAAGAGGACAAAAAGTTCGAAGAGCTGGTACAGCTGCGTAACCAAGCGGATGGCATGATTCACGCCACGCGTAAAACGTTGGAAGAAGCGGGCGACAAAGCGACTGACGACGAGAAGCAGGCGATTGAAACGGCCATCAGCGAATTGGAAGAAGCGGTTAAAGGCGACGACGTCGACAACATCCAGAAGAAACTGGATGCATTGACCGAAGCCTCAGGCCAGCTAGCCCAGAAGATGTACGCCGAGCAGGCAGAAGCGGCTCAGCAAGAGGGCGGTGAAGGTACCGAAAACACAGGTTCCAAGCCGGAAGATGACGTGGTTGACGCCGAGTACGAAGAAGTCAACGACGATCAGAAAAAGCAGTAATAACCTCTTTCTGCCAAGGAAAGCGGTGACGCGGGAGCTTACTCCCGCGTTGCTGTTTCCGCGGCCAAGACGCACGTAGCTAACGGAATAGATCATTACCTAGCTAAATGTGCAGTTGAGTGCGTAGCTAACCAGGAGGCGTAGGGCCTATGTCCAAACGCGATTATTACGAAGTCCTGGGTGTCGAAAAAGGGGCCGATCAGAAAGAGATCAAGAAGGCCTATCGCCGTCTGGCGCAAAAATTCCACCCTGATCGAAACCCGGACGATACCACCTCCGCGGAGAAATTCCGCGAAGTGTCCGAAGCCTATGAAGTGCTGAGCGACGGCGAGAAGCGCGCTGCCTATGACCAGTTTGGCCATGCGGGCGTTGATGGCCAAGGTGGCGGCGGTGGTTTCGGCGGCGCAGGCGCTGGCGATTTCAGCGACATTTTCGGCGATGTGTTTGGCGATATTTTCGGCGGAGGCGGTGGCCGGCGTCGTGGGCCCAATGCCCCGGCACGCGGTTCCGACCTGCGCTATAACCTAGAGCTGGATCTGGAAAATGCCGTTTCAGGCACCACAGTCGATATCCGCGTACCACGGCATATCGAGTGTGACCGCTGTGATGGCGGCGGCGCTGAGCCCGGTTCTTCTAAAGAGACGTGTCCTACCTGCCATGGCCACGGCCAAGTGCGTATGCAGCAGGGCTTCTTTGCCGTGCAGCAAACGTGCCCGACCTGTCATGGTTCTGGCCAGCACATCAAAGTGCCGTGCCATAAGTGTAATGGCGAAGGGCGCGTACGCGAGACCCGCACACTCTCTGTGAAGATTCCGCCGGGTGTGGATACCGGTGATCGTATTCGTTTGAACGGCGAAGGTGAAAGCGGTGTAAACGGCGGCCCGCCTGGGGATCTGTACGTCCAGGTAGCCATCAAGCCGCACCATATCTTCCAGCGAGACGGCAAACACCTGCAGTGTGATGTGCCGATCAATTTTGTTGATGCCGCATTGGGTGGCGAGCTTGAGGTACCCACGCTAGATGGCCGCGTGAAGCTGAAGATTCCACCGGAAACTCAAACCGGCAAGCTATTCCGCCTGCGTGGTAAAGGCGTGAAGCCTGTACGCGGTGGTATGCCAGGTGATCTGCTGTGCAAAGTGGTAGTGGAGACCCCCGTCAAGCTTAACGACGAGCAGCGCGACCTATTGCGCCAGCTGCAACAAAGTTTCGACGACAGCAACAGCCACAATCACTCGCCGAAGAAAACCGGTTTCTTCGATAGCGTGAAGAGCTTCTTTGAAGATATGAAGCCGTAAAGCTGCAATAATGGTAAACAACTAGTTGTATGGTTCAAAAACCCTCGGTTCGCCGGGGGTTTTTGCTATTTAGGGAATGATCTGCGCGATGGACAATCTTCAGGATAAGCCCATCAAGGGAATTTTGCTTAGGATACTCTCAGGCGCCCTGTTTACCGGCATGCTGGTGTGCATTAAGGCAGTCAGTGACGAAGTGCCGGTGGGGCAGTCGATATTTTTTCGCTCGTTGTTTGCGCTGTTCCCGATCGTTATTTTTCTAATGATCCGCCGGGAGTTTCCCAGCGCATTGGCTACCCGTCGACCACTGGGCCATTTATTGCGCTCTGGATTGGGGGCGGCGATGTTCTTCTCGTTTTCCGCCGTGGCGTTCTTGCCGGTGGCCGAGGCGACGCTGCTGATTCAACTGGCGCCGGTGTTTATGGCGATAGGTGGCGTGCTGCTGCTCGGTGAAAAGTTTTCCTATTATCGCGCTGGCGCGGTTGTGCTGGCACTGGCAGGTATGGCCGTGCTGGTGATTCCTGGGCTTAATGCCAGTGAAGGCGATGAGCGGCTGCTGGGTTATGTGCTGGGTACGCTGGGGGCGTTATTGACCGCTGGGGCGCTGCTTACCGTTCGGCGTATCTCGCGCACCGAAACCGCTGGCGCTATCGCCTTCTACTTTATTGTGGTGGCAGCGCTAGCCGGGCTGGCGACGCTGCCGCTGGGGTGGGCCACGCTTAGTGACACCCAGCTTGCGCTTTTGGTGCTTTCGGGCCTGTTTGGCGGGGCGGGGCATATCGCCATGACGCTAGCGTTCCGCTATGCCGAAGTCTCACAGCTGGCTCCCTTTGAATATGTGGCGCTCGTCTGGCCTGTGATCGCCGATTGGGCGCTGTTTGGAATACCGGTTTCCAGTGGCTTTCTGCTGGCGTTACCGCTGATGTTAAGCGGGGTAGCGCTAGCTGCTATGGAGGGGCGGCGGCTTAGGTGGCTGCTTCGACGGTAAGCTGAGGCTGGTCTTGCGAGCAGAGGAAGCATTTAATCCCAGAGCGACGTTTAGAGAGGAACGCTTGAATGTCGTTTTTAACTACGCTGAAACGTGCCGTTCCAGCGGTGTAACATTCAGTACTTGGCAGCGCTGGTCGCTTCGCTCTAGGCTTAGAGGTAGATAATTTCTTGGAGTCACTGCTATGCCGCTTTCCCGCGCTGAAATTGCTACACCGTCTGCTGAGCGTTTGATCAATCGCCTTTGTAAGCACTGGGCGCACAAATTGGAAGTAGAGCAAAGCGACCAGCAAGGCAAAATCGCGTTTGCTACCGGTACCTGCTTAATGCTCGCTGAGCCCGATAAGCTGGTGGTCGCCATCGAAACTCTGGAAGAGGAGCATCTGGATGAGCTTGAAGGCGTGGTAGAACGTCATCTGATGCGTATGGCGGGCGATGAAGAGCTGGCGATTGTCTGGGAAAACTAATGGCGAAGAGCTAAACCACGCTTTTGGTGCATAAGCCTTGCACCGAATGCGCGTGTGCGTCTGTTATAATCGCCGCAATTTTTAAAGCTTGAGTTTTCGCACCGAAACGCAGAGCGCAGGAGAGAGCATGACCCGAATTGCCATAGTAGGCGTGGCTGGCCGCATGGGCCGCACGTTGGTAAATGCTATTGAGCAGGATGCTGAGGCCACCTTGGCTGGCGGTATCCTAGAGCCAGGCAGCTCACTGGTGGGGGCTGACATTGGTGAGCTAGCCGGCGCGGGTAAGCGCGGCGTCGTTGCGGTCGATTCACTCGCCTCGATTGTTGATGATTTTGATGTGCTGATCGACTTCACAGCTCCCCAGGTCACGCTCGGTAATTTGGCGTTCTGCGCTGAACACGGTAAACGCATCGTGATTGGTACCACCGGCATGAGCGATGATGAGCTGGCGCAGCTCGACAGCTATCGCGATAAAGTCGCTATGGTGTTTGCCCCCAATATGAGCGTTGGCGTGAATCTAACGCTGAAGCTGCTCGAAACCGCTGCTAAGGCGCTGGGCGATGAAGGTTACGATATCGAAGTCATCGAGTCGCATCACCGCCACAAAGTGGATTCGCCTTCCGGCACTGCCATTAAAATGGGCGAAGTGATCGCCGACAGCCTGGGGCGCACCCTGAAAGAGCACGGCGTGTTCGAGCGGGTAGGGCAGTGCGGCCCTCGCACCGATAAAGAGATTGGCTTTGCCACTGTGCGCGCGGGCGATATCGTGGGCGAGCACACGGTGATGTTTGCCACCGAAGGCGAGCGCATCGAAATTACTCACAAAGCCTCCAGCCGGATGACCTTTGCCAAAGGCGCGGTGCGCGCGGCGCGCTGGGTCGTTGACAAAGAGAGTGGCCGTTACGATATGCAGGATGTGCTGGGGCTGGATTAAGAAAACACTAATGTCTGCGGGTGTTACGATTAAGGGGTAGTTCTAGGCCAAGAATTCCTGTAACATTTCAAAAATTTTGGCCGGGTGGCTTAGAAGCTCTGACTTACAGACCTTAGACGGCGCGCTTGTTGCGTTGGCCAGCCCAAAGCCTGCCCCGAGTCCGCTAGCCAATTTTAGGTTGTGCCAGCGGCTCAGAAGGCATCGAACAACAAGCGGGATGAAACCGATTTTTTTTATCGGCTTCGTCCCGCTTTTTTACGACCTCATTATTGATAACGAATCGTTTGATGATGAGGCCGTAGATTCATGAAGAATTTGCTGAGCCTGCGCCCTACAGGCTCCCACCAGCATGGGAGGATCTTGTTTTGAATAACCCCGCATTGAGCAAACCCGCAATATTGGCCTTGGAAGATGGCAGCGTGTTCCACGGTATCGCTATTGGCGCGGAGGGAGTAACAAGCGGTGAGGTGGTGTTCAATACGGCCATGACCGGCTACCAAGAAATTCTGACTGATCCCTCTTATACTCGCCAAATCGTTACTCTCACTTACCCCCATATCGGCAACACCGGCATTAACCCTGAAGACATCGAGTCCGCCTCGATTGCGGCGGCGGGCCTGGTGATTCGCGATTTGCCGCTAATGGCCAGTAGCTTTCGCTCACGTCAGTCGCTGTCGGATTACTTGAAAAGCCAGAATGTACTGGGTATTGCCGATATCGATACCCGCCGCCTGACGCGTATTTTGCGTGATAAAGGTGCCCAAAATGGCGCCATTTTGGCAGGGGCCGAGGCCGAAGGCGATGACGCCGTTGAGCGCGCGCTGGAAGCCGCCAAAGCATTCCCAGGGTTGAAGGGGATGGATCTGGCGAAAGAGGTTTCCTGCAAAGAAGCCTACGAGTGGACGGAAGGCGAGTGGACCTTGGATGAAGGCTACGCGGATACCGCTCAGAGCGAACGCCCTTACCACGTGGTGGCCTATGACTACGGGGTGAAATTTAACATTCTGCGCATGCTGGCCGCGCGCGGCTGCCGCCTGACCGTCGTGCCCGCGCAAACGCCTGCCGCTGAGGTGCTGGCGATGAAACCCGATGGCGTGTTTTTAGCCAACGGCCCAGGCGACCCAGAGCCCTGCGACTACGCGATCAAGGCAATTCAAGACGTGCTGGAAACCGATATTCCGGTGTTTGGTATCTGCCTGGGTCACCAGCTGCTGGCGCTGGCCGCCGGTGGGAAAACGGTAAAAATGGGCCACGGCCACCACGGTGCTAACCACCCGGTGCAGGACCTGGACACTGGCACGGTAATGATTACCAGCCAAAACCACGGCTTTGCGGCAGATGAGGCGACCCTGCCTGCTAACGTGCGCGCCACGCACCGGTCGCTGTTCGATGGCACCTTGCAGGGAATCGAGCTTACCGACCGGCCGGCATTTAGCTTTCAAGGCCACCCGGAAGCGAGCCCCGGCCCGCGCGATGTGGCGCCGCTTTTTGATCGCTTCGTGGCTATGATGCAGGCACGTCGCTAACGCGTCCTCGTATCACCGTATTGTCGTCTCTTGTCGCTCATCGTCACCATTTTTTGCGGGAACCGTTATGCCTAAGCGTACCGACATTAACAGTATTTTGATCATTGGCGCTGGCCCGATTGTGATCGGCCAGGCCTGCGAATTCGACTACTCCGGCGCCCAGGCGTGTAAAGCGCTGCGCGAGGAGGGTTACCGGGTGATTTTGGTTAACTCCAACCCCGCCACGATTATGACCGACCCGGCCATGGCCGATGCGACCTACATCGAGCCCATCACTTGGCAGGCGGTAGAAAAAATCATCGAAGCCGAGCGCCCAGATGCCATTCTGCCCACCATGGGCGGCCAGACAGCGCTCAACTGTGCTCTGGAGCTTGATCATCATGGCGTGCTCGAAAAGTACGGCGTCGAGATGATCGGCGCCAACGCCGATGCGATCAACATGGCCGAAGACCGCGACCTGTTCGATCAGGCCATGAAGCGTATTGGCTTGGAGTGCCCGAAAGCGAAGGTCGCCCACACGATGGATGAGGCCTGGGAAATTCAGGCAGAGCTTGGCTTCCCGACCATTATTCGGCCTTCCTACACCATGGGTGGCTCCGGCGGCGGCGTGGCGTACAACAAGGAAGAGTTTGAAGAAATCTGTACCCGTGGTTTCGAACTCTCCAACAACCACGAGCTGCTCATCGATGAGTCGCTGCTGGGTTGGAAAGAGTATGAGATGGAAGTGGTGCGCGACAAAAACGACAACTGCATCATTGTCTGCGCGATTGAAAACTTCGACCCCATGGGCGTGCACACCGGCGACTCCATCACCGTGGCCCCGGCACAAACGCTGACCGATAAAGAGTATCAGATCATGCGTGACGCCAGCCTCGCGGTACTGCGCGAGATTGGTGTAGAGACCGGTGGCTCCAACGTCCAGTTTGGTATGGACCCCAAAACCGGGCGCCTGGTGGTGATTGAAATGAACCCGCGAGTGTCGCGTTCCTCCGCGCTGGCGTCCAAGGCGACCGGGTTTCCGATTGCCAAGATTGCCGCGAAGTTAGCGGTGGGCTATACGCTGGATGAGCTGCAAAACGATATTACCGGTGGCCGTACGCCGGCGTCGTTCGAGCCGTCTATCGATTACGTGGTTACCAAGATTCCGCGCTTTACCTTCGAGAAGTTCCCTCAGGCCAACGACCGCCTGACCACGCAGATGAAGTCAGTGGGCGAAGTAATGGCGATTGGTCGTACTTTCCAAGAGTCGCTGCAGAAAGCGCTGCGCGGCCTGGAAACCGGTAACGATGGTCTTGATCCGATCATTACCGACTTCACGCCGGACAACATGGCGATTATCCAGGGCGAGCTGCAGGCCGCCGGTGCCGAGCGTATTTTCTACGTGGCGGACGCCATGCGCTCAGGCATGAGTGTCGATGAGGTCTTTGCGTTAACCAACATCGATCCCTGGTTCCTAGTGCAGTTGGAAGATCTGGTGCTGACTGAAAGCGCGGTTGCCAAGCGCACGCTGGCTGATTTTTCCGCTCGTGAGCTTTTCCAGCTCAAGCGTAAAGGCTTCGGCGATGCGCGCCTGGCCAAACTGCTGAATGTCAGCGAAAAAGTATTTCGTCAAACCCGCCAGGCCGCCGGTATTCGCCCGGTGTATAAGCGCGTCGATACCTGTGCCGCAGAGTTTGCTTCTGATACCGCCTATATGTACTCCACCTATGAAGAGGAGTGCGAAGCGGATGTGTCTGATCGTCAGAAGATCATGGTGCTGGGCGGTGGCCCTAACCGTATCGGCCAAGGGATCGAGTTCGATTACTGCTGCGTTCACGCGGCGTTTGCCATGCGCGACGACGGCTATGAAACGATCATGGTCAACTGCAACCCGGAAACCGTTTCGACCGATTACGACACCTCCGATCGCCTCTACTTCGAGCCGGTAACGCTGGAAGACGTGCTCGAAATCGCCGATAAAGAGAAGCCGGTAGGCGTGATCGTTCAGTTTGGTGGCCAAACGCCGCTGAAACTGGCGCGCGAATTGGAAGCCGCCGGTGTGCCCATTATCGGTACCACTCCGGACGCTATTGACCGCGCTGAAGACCGCGAGCGTTTTCAGGTGATGATCGACAAGCTGGGCCTCAAGCAGCCCCCCAACGCGACCGCTCGCAGCTTTGCCGAAGCCTTCGATAAAGCGGCAGCGATTGGCTACCCGCTGGTGGTGCGCCCCAGCTACGTGCTGGGTGGCCGGGCCATGGAGATCGTCTACGACGCCTCTGAGCTTGAAAACTACATGACCCACGCGGTGAAAGTTTCCAACGATTCACCGGTGTTGCTCGATCACTTCTTGAGTGCTGCGATCGAGATCGATATCGATGCCGTGTCGGATGGTCAGCAGGTCGTGATCGGCGGCATCATGCAGCACGTAGAGCAAGCGGGCGTTCACTCCGGTGACTCTGCCTGCGCGCTGCCGCCTTACTCGTTGCCGGCCGATGTGCAGAACGAGATGCGCGAGCAGGTCAAGCAGATGGCCGTTGAGCTGGGCGTGAAAGGCCTAATGAACGTGCAGCTGGCCTGGCAGGATGGCGAGATCTATGTGATCGAGGTCAACCCACGCGCCTCGCGTACCGTGCCCTTTGTGTCCAAGTGCATCGGCACGTCATTGGCGCAGATTGCGGCCCGCTGCATGGCCGGTAAAACCCTGGCTGAACAGGGCTTTGAGAAGGAAATCGTGCCGCACTTCTATAGTGTTAAAGAGGCCGTTTTCCCGTTCAATAAATTTCCCGGTGTCGACCCGATTCTGTCGCCGGAAATGAAGTCCACCGGCGAAGTAATGGGCTCTGGCGATACCTTCGCTGAGGCGTTTTTCAAGGCTCAGCTGGGCGCAGGCGAAGCAATACCGGCGCTGACCGGCGAGCGTAAAGCGTTCCTTTCCGTGCGTGAACCGGACAAGGCAGGGATTATCGAAGTAGGGCGTTCTCTGTTAGCATTAGGTTTTACGCTATGTGCAACTCGGGGAACAGCAGCTGCTTTAGAAGCTGCTGGGCTTGCCGTGGAGCACGTCAATAAAGTTTACGAAGGTCGTCCCCATATCGTCGATCTGCTCAAGAACGACGAAATTGCCTACATTGTGAACACTACCGAAGGTCGTCAGGCCATTAATGACTCTTCGGTCATTCGCCGTACTGCTCTCGCGCGCAAGGTGCCCTATGCGACCACCTTGGCGGGCGCTAATGCTGTTTGCATGGCGCTTGAGTACGGTAGGGAGATTACGGTGCGGCGCCTTCAGGATCTGCATGCAGGAGCAAGTCAATGAACAAGGTCCCGATGACAGTGGCGGGAGAAAGAAGCCTTCGTGAAGAGCTCGACCACCTTAAAAGCGAAGCGCGTCCGCAGGTGATCGCGGCCATCGCTGAAGCGCGTGAGCACGGTGATCTGAAAGAGAACGCCGAGTATCACGCTGCCCGCGAGCAGCAAGGGTTCATCGAAGGGCGTATTCAAGAGATCGAAAGTAAGCTCTCTGTTGCGCAAGTAATTGACGTCACGAAATTGCCGAAAACCGGCAAGGTCATTTTTGGTGTGACCGTATCGCTAATGAATCTGGACACCGATGCAGAAGTGACTTATCGCATCGTTGGTGAAGATGAAGCGGATATTAAGTCCGGCCGTATCTCGGTGACGTCGCCCATCGCTCGTGCCCTCATCGGTAAAGAGGAGGGTGATGTCGTGGTGGTCAAAACCCCCGGTGGTGATGTGGAGTACGAAGTAGGTAGCGTCGAGCACGTATAATAAAAACGCCCCTTCAATTGACCCTATGGGTCGGTTGAAAGGGCGTTTTGGTGCGACGAGACGCTATTGCCCCGCGTTTCATTCAACGCTTAATGGCGGCCGTGGTGATTCTCAAAGCGGGTAACATTGGAAAGCTTTGGATTCACCTGTGGGTTTCTGCGGTACAGCAGCGCCATTTTGCCAATGGTTTGCACAAGGTCGGCACGGCTGTTGGCGATTAGTTCGGCTATCATGGCAGCCCGATCATCACGCTCAGGAATGGCGAGTTTCACTTTGATCAGTTCGTGATCGGTGAGTGCGCGGTTAAGTTCTGCGAGCAAATTTTCGGAGACGCCGTTCTCAGAAACGGTGACCACGGGGTTAAGGTGGTGGCCAATGCTACGAAATGCTTTCTTTTGTGCCTGTGACAAGCTCATGGTATCTTGCGGTATCCCGGTTAGCGCTTAACGCTCCATCTTACGGTGAAATGCCACCGAGTGAAAGCGATCGCGTGAATGCGCCCATCTCTTATTCCAGTGTTAGATTCCTACATGCAGCAAAAGCCCCCAAACCGTAAACACTCCGTCAGCAAGACCAGTAATAACTGGAAGAAGGAGCATTTTGACGACCAGTATGTGAAGCAGAGTTGGCAGGATGGCTATCGCTCTCGTGCCAGCTACAAGTTGATCGAACTGGATGAGAAGGACAAGCTGCTAAGACCTGGAATGACGGTGATTGACCTAGGCGCAGCCCCCGGTGGATGGAGTCAAATTGCCGCAGAGCGGGTAGGGCCTGAAGGTGTGGTGATCGCATCTGATATTCTCGAAATGGATGCGCTGGCAGGCGTTGATTTCATCCAGGGGGATTTTACCGAAGAAGCGGTGTTAGAGGCGATACTAAAACGCCTGGATAATCGCCGCGTAGACCTTGTGATGTCGGATATGGCCCCCAATATGAGTGGTATGGCAGCCATTGATCAGCCCCAGGCGATGTACTTAGTGGAGCTAGCGTTGGAGCTTGCGCGCGAAACGTTGTCACCCGGTGGTCGATTTTTAGCTAAAGTATTCCAAGGGGAGGGGTTTGACGCTTACCTGAAAGAGCTACGTGGCAGCTTCAGCAAGGTAATGACTCGCAAGCCAGATGCTTCTCGGGCTCGCTCCCGTGAGGTGTATTTTCTGGCCGAAGGGTTTCGCGGTTAAGGTATCCTATGGTTCGATGCCCTTAAAGGATGACCTTAAAAGGGTGCAGTAACGGTGCGTGTGGTTCATAGCCAAGATTTATCAGCGCGATTGCCAGACAGGCAAGCGCAACGTGTGTCACATTAGTCGCTATAAGTGCGCGTGACACAGATGGCCCGAGGCATAAGACGCTTTGGCAATGGTTGAACGCTTGATGCTGCTGTAATGTCATAGCACTAGATTGTTTAGTAGCGGACTTCACTGAGCATCAGGGTTTAACTGACGGATTCTTGTAATGAGGGTAGCCCCTTGAACGATATGGCGAAGAACCTGATTCTGTGGTTGGTCATCGCGGCCGTCCTACTGACAGTGTTCAATAATTTCAGTACGGAAAGCGCACCGCAAAACACGAACTATTCCCAGTTTGTGCAGCAGGTGCAAAATCAGCAGGTACGTAGTGTCACGATTGATGGTTACACCATCAGCGGTGAGCGCACGGACGGCTCTCAGTTCCAGACCATCCGCCCAGCGGCGGAAGATCCGAAGCTGATGGACGACCTGTTGAGCAATAACGTGACGGTGGTGGGTAAAGAGCCAGAGCAGCAAAGCATCTGGACGCGCCTGCTAATCGCTAGCTTCCCGATTCTGCTGATTTTGGGCATTTTTATGTTCTTTATGCGCCAAATGCAGGGCGGGGCTGGCGGTGGTAAAGGCGGCCCGATGAGCTTTGGTAAATCGAAAGCCAAGCTGCTCTCCCAAGATCAGATTAAAACCACCTTTGCCGACGTGGCGGGCTGCGACGAAGCGAAAGAAGAGGTCGAAGAGCTGGTCGACTTCCTACGTGACCCGACCAAGTTTCAGCGCCTGGGCGGTATGATTCCCCGCGGCGTGCTAATGGTAGGTCCTCCTGGTACGGGTAAAACGCTGCTGGCCAAGTCGATTGCTGGCGAAGCCAAAGTGCCGTTCTTCTCTATCTCGGGTTCCGATTTCGTTGAGATGTTCGTGGGTGTCGGTGCATCGCGTGTGCGCGACATGTTCGAGCAAGCCAAGAAGCAGGCGCCTTGTATCATCTTTATCGACGAGATCGATGCCGTGGGTCGCTCGCGTGGCACCGGTATGGGCGGCGGTAACGACGAACGCGAACAGACCTTGAACCAGTTGCTGGTCGAGATGGATGGCTTTGAAGCCAACGAAGGTATCATCGTGATTGCCGCGACCAACCGTCCTGACGTACTTGACCCTGCGTTAATGCGCCCAGGCCGTTTTGACCGCCAAGTCACGGTTGGCTTGCCGGATATTCGTGGTCGCGAGCATATCCTGGGTGTTCACCTGCGTAAGGTGCCGCTGGCAGATGACGTTAAGCCGCAGTTGATCGCACGGGGTACGCCGGGCTTCTCCGGTGCGGACTTGGCCAACTTGGTCAACGAATCTGCCCTGTTTGCCGCGCGCCGCAATAAGCGCCTGGTCAGCATGGAAGAGCTTGAGCTGGCCAAAGACAAGATCATGATGGGCGCTGAGCGCAAGTCGATGGTCATGACCGATAAAGAGAAGCTCAACACGGCTTACCATGAATCGGGTCACGCTATTATCGGTTTGGTCGTGCCTTCGCATGATCCAGTTTATAAGGTAACGATTATCCCTCGCGGCCGCGCCCTCGGCGTGACGATGTTCCTGCCGGAAGAGGATCGTTACAGTCTGTCGCGTCAGCAAATTTTGGGGCAAATCTGTTCACTGTTTGGCGGCCGTATTGCCGAAGAGATGACACTGGGGCCCAACGGGGTAACCACCGGCGCTTCAAATGACATCAAGCGCGCCACTGAACTAGCCCATAACATGGTGGCGAAGTGGGGCTTATCGGACGAGATGGGTCCGATCATGTACGACGAGGACGAATCGCATCAGTTCCTGGGTGGTCCTGGCCAGGGTGGCAGCAAGATGAAGTCTGGCGATACCACCACGCGGCTCGATAAAGAAGTGCGTAAAATCATCGATGATTGTTATGAGCAGGCGCGCCAAATCCTGACCGACAATCGCGATAAGCTCGACGCCATGGCTGAAGCATTGATGAAATACGAAACCATCGATGCCAATCAGTTGAAGGACATCATGGAAGGCCGTGAGCCGCGTCCGCCAGAAGGTTGGGACGATGGTGACTCGTCTGGTGGCGGTACGCCTGTAAGTGGTGACAAGCCTAAAGTGCAGGAAGCTAACGACGATTCGTCATCGGATGCTTCTGGCAGTGACGGTGAAGAGGAGGAGGATGATGAGCCGCGTCGGCGTCCCTCTGATCCTCTGGGTGGCCCTGCAGGCCCGTAGAGCATGAGGTGGGGATGAGATAGTTGACCACTCGTATGAGCTGAAGGCGCCCCGTCAAGGGGCGCCTTTTTTTGTTATGCTGTGCTCATACACTGCAATGTTTCTTTTCTTGATCAGGCTGCAGCATGAAATCAATAATGGACACGTCTTCGACGCGAACCGCTGGTACTGCTTTCCAACTGCGCTGTGGGCGCCACCTACTAGACCTCTCCTTTCCCCGTGTGATGGGCATTCTCAATGTCACGCCCGACTCTTTTTCGGATGGCGGGCAGCATGTCGCCTTGGATGATGCGTTACGCCATGCCGAGCGCATGCTGGCGGAAGGGGCGGCGATGATTGATGTAGGCGGCGAGTCGACCCGCCCTGGCGCTACCCCTGTCACTCCCCAGGAGGAGTTGGATCGTGTCGCGCCGGTGGTGGAGCTGCTGGTGCGCGAACTGGATGCGTTAGTGTCGGTGGACACCAGTTGCCCCATGGTGATGCGCGAGGCGAGTGAGCTGGGCGCTGGAATGATTAACGATGTACGTGCGTTAGAGCGCGAAGGGGCACTAGTGGCCGCCGTGGGCAGTGGTCTGCCCGTGTGTTTGATGCACCGCCAAGGCGAGCCGCAGAACATGCAGCAGGCACCCGCTTATACGCGCCCCATAGAAGAGGAGGTGGCTGGCTATTTGGCGCGCCGAGTGGCTGAGTGTGAGACCGCCGGGCTGCGCCGTAATCGGCTGTTAGTGGATCCAGGCTTTGGCTTCGGCAAAAGCGTCGAACACAATCTACGCTTACTCAAATATATGGAGGCTCTACAGGCGTTAGAGCTTCCATTGCTGGTAGGTATGTCGCGCAAGAGTATGATTGGTAAGGTGTTAGGCCGTCCGGTGGAGGAGCGTCTCCCCGGCGGCTTGGCGTTAGCGGCCATGGCGGTAGAGCGTGGAGCGAATATTCTGCGAGTACATGATGTCGCTGCAACGGTTGATGCAGTCAACATGGCGTGGGCGGTATTACAAGAAGGCTGCGAGCCGCCGCTTAACAAGGAGTCTGACGCATGACAAGGCGCTATTTTGGTACCGATGGTATCCGTGGCACAGTGGGGCAGTCGCCCATTACGGCTGATTTTATGCTCAAGTTAGGCTGGGCGGCGGGGCAGGTATTGCGCCGTGATAAAGGTCGAACGCGGGTCCTGATCGGTAAAGATACGCGTATCTCCGGCTATATGTTCGAGTCTGCTCTGGAGGCAGGGCTTTCAGCGGCCGGTGTCGATGTGTCGCTGCTTGGGCCAATGCCAACGCCAGGTATCGCCTACTTAACACGGACGTTCCGTGCTGATGCGGGGATTGTGATTTCGGCATCGCACAATCCGTTTGATGATAACGGCATCAAGTTTTTCTCCGCAGAAGGTAAAAAGCTTCCCGATGATACGGAGGATCGGATCGAGGAAATGCTGGAGGCGCCGCTGACCACGGCAGAGGCCGCTCAGTTGGGTAAAGCAACCCGCATCGACGATGCAGCCGGCCGTTATATCGAATTTTGCAAATCAACCCTGCCGGATCGGCTCAGCCTGCACGGCTTGAAAGTGGTGCTGGACTGCGCCCATGGCGCTACTTACCACATCGCACCTAATGTGTTTCGTGAGCTGGGCGCTTACGTTACCACCATTGGTTCCGCGCCTGACGGTTTGAATATCAATCAACAGGTGGGTTCAACCCATCCGGCGGCACTGCGCGCCGCTGTCATTCAGCAGAGTGCGGATTTAGGCATTGCGTTCGACGGTGATGGTGATCGTGTCCTGCTGGTGGATGGCGATGGGCGCGAAGTGGACGGTGACGATATTCTCTATCTGATCGCCCGCGACCGTCACGAGCGTGGTTTGCTGCAAGGCGGTGTGGTGGGCACGTTGATGTCTAATTTTGGTCTATCCATGGCGCTGGATAGGCTGGGTATTCCTTTTGAGCGGGCGAAAGTGGGTGACCGCTTTGTGATGGAGCGCATGGCGGCCAACGGCTGGGAGCTGGGCGGCGAGTCGTCTGGCCACATTGTGTGCGGCCATGTGCAGACCACCGGCGACGGTATCGTCTCGGCGCTGCAGGTGTTGGCGCTGATGATGCGGGAACAGAAGAGTTTGCCGACCCTGTTAAAAGAGCTGGAGAAGGTGCCCCAGGCGCTGGTCAATGTGCGTTTGCCTGCCCAGGCAAGTGCTCAAGAAGTCATGGCTTCTGCGCCACTTCAGCAAGCGGTGGCTGCGCTAGAGTATGAACTGGGCGATGAGGGGCGTGTATTGCTGCGCCCATCGGGCACCGAGCCATTGATTCGTGTGATGGTGGAAGGGCGTGCCCATTTGGACGTCGATCAGTTGGCGCAAAGTTTAGCCAATCAAGTCCAGGCACTGCTCAAATAGACGTTCCCAGCTAATCGGCATGGCTAGCTGGTTCGGTAAACCTATTGTGTGCTTGCAACAGCGGTTGTCTTGACAAGGCCGCTCCTATACCATTTCGCTCCACCATGAGTGAGGAGAGTCGATGCGTACGCCTTTAATCGCCGGTAACTGGAAAATGAACGGTTCCGTGGCGTTGATCAACGAATTTGGCCAGGCCTTCTCTGCTGCCGTATCGCCAAAAGAGGTGGATGTCGTTATCATTCCGCCGTTCCCCTATTTGGATTCGGCGCGTCTTGCCTTCGAAGGCACGGTGCTGTCGTTGGGTGCACAGACGCTGAATCCCATTCATTCGGGAGCGCATACCGGGGAAGTGAGTGGTCGCATGCTCAAAGAGTTTGCGGTCTCTTACGTACTGGTTGGGCATTCGGAGCGGCGTCAGCTTTATAAAGAGAGCGACGACCAGATTTTTGCGCGCCTACTGGCGGCATTGAGCGTGGATATCACGCCGATTCTCTGTGTAGGTGAATCCCTAGAGGAGCGCGACGCGGGGCGTACGATGGACGTAGTGTTACGCCAGGTAGGGCATGTGATGTCTCGCCTAGAGCCAGACCAGCGCCAGCAAGTCGTCATCGCCTACGAACCCGTTTGGGCCATTGGTACGGGGCGCACCGCCACGCCTGAGCAAGCCCAAGAGGTCATGGCAGGCATTCGTGCTTACCAGGCAGGCTTTGATAAAGGGCTCGCTGAGCAGCTTCGGTTGCTTTATGGCGGCAGTATGAATGCAAGTAATGCGGCTGAGCTGCTTGCTCAGCCGGATATCGACGGCGGTCTAGTGGGCGGAGCCTCACTCAAGATCGATGATTTTTATGCCATTTGTCAGTCAGCAGGATAACGCCATGCAAGTTGCAATTCTTATGATCCACGTGGTGATTGCGGTCGCCCTGGTGGTACTCATCCTGCTTCAGCAGGGTAAAGGTGCCGAAGCCGGCGCTGCTTTTGGGGGCGGCGCATCACAAACAGTGTTTGGCTCTAGGGGTAGCGGTAACTTTTTGTCGCGTACGACGGCCATTTTGGCGGCGGGTTTTTTCGTTACTTCCATGGCGCTGGCTTATTTCGCAACACAAGCTGGCCAAGCGCCTGAAGCGGGCATTCCGGACTCACGCCTGATCGAGCAGCAGCAAAGCGTCCCCACGCTTGACGACAGACCTGCAGATGTGGATAATACCGCGCCAGTGCTAGAGGAAAGCAACGACTAAGTAGTTGAAGTTTCGGTCGCTGTTATTTTTTAGTCTCCCTTGATGCCGAAGTGGTGGAATTGGTAGACACGCTATCTTGAGGGGGTAGTGACCGTATGGTCGTGCGGGTTCAAGTCCCGCCTTCGGCACCATCTGTTTTGCTGGCTCGCCAGCTTCCCAGAATGCCTTTTTCGCCAGAATGAGTACGTTGCATTCGATAGGTAGGCGAAAAAGTCAGCGTTAAGTAAGTAACGCTTGAAGCAAGTAGTTCTTGACGTAAGTAGCTTTGATGTCTATTATCGTCGACCTAGATTGATGCGGGGTGGAGCAGTCTGGTAGCTCGTCGGGCTCATAACCCGAAGGTCATCGGTTCAAATCCGGTCCCCGCTACCATTTTCTAGTAGCATGTTTGTCAGCTGTTTTCTCTATTTATATAGACTGAATTATATAGATTGAAAATGGCGGCTATCAGGTTAATCCTGGGGCGTGTTGCTGAAACGGTACTTAAGGTTTCTTTTAAAAAGCCCCTTCCAGTGAAGGGGCTTTTTGTTAGCAGCTTTTGGTTAGCAAGCGCAGTGGGCTATCGCCCGCTCATTGCTAACACGAGTAATCTTAATAGCGGATGCCTCCGGATAACCGGAAGCACATTTCCGAGTAACGCCAATCAGCCACCTAGCTTTTCTAAAAACTCCTGGCCAGGTGCCTGATGCAACGGCTATAGGAGCTTTGTCTGTGGCCACTAAACACGCTGCGCTTCACGCGCTGATCGAACCTGTTGTTGCTGCCATGGGCTTTGAGCTATGGGGCATCGACCATCTTTCCCAGGGCAAAAACTCGCGGCTGGTGATTTATATCGAGCGCGAGAGTGGCGTCAGCGTTGAAGACTGCGCAGATATAAGCCGCCAAGTCAGTGCTGTCATGGATGTAGAAGACCCCATTGCCGGTGAGTACCGGTTGGAAGTCTCCTCGCCTGGCATGGCACGTCCCTTGTATTCCCTGGATCAGTTTACCCGCTTTCAAGGTCATCACGTCGCGCTCAAACTGCGCACTGCCTTTGACGGGCGGCGCAAGTATCAAGGGCTTTTGGTCGGTGTGGAAGGGGATGAAATACTCCTACAGCTGGATGGCGAAGAGTATTGCTTTCCTATTGAGAGTATTGATTCTGCTCACATTGTACCGCAGTTCGACGATTAACCGGGTAGCGGCGCTGCCGGCAGGCTGCCGGTGTGATGCACATAAGGATAGGTTTTCTGGCGAGGCATACGCATGAGTAAAGAAATTTTAATGGTCGTTGACGCGATCTCCAATGAGAAGGGCGTCCCACGTGATGTCATCTTCGAAGCGGTAGAAGCTGCTCTTGCGAGCGCGTCGCGCAAGCGTTTCGAAAAAGAAGAAGCCAATGTGCGCGTGCATATTGATCGCCGCACTGGTGAATACGAAACCTTTCGCTTCTGGACAGTCGTTGAAGACGACGAGTTCGAAACGCCAGATTACGAAATTAAAGAGACCATTGCCGAGCAGCGCGATCCGCCGCTGAAATTGGGAGATGTGGTCGAAAAAAGCATCGAAAATGCGTCTTTTGGCCGTATTGCTGCGCAAACCGCCAAGCAGGTGATCGTACAAAAAGTACGCGAAGCCGAGCGGGCCGAAGTCGTGCGTCAATATGCTGATCGTGAAGGTGAGCTGGTGGCTGGGATCGTTAAGAAGACGACCCGCGATGGCTTGATCATCGATTTGGGCGAAAACGCCGAGGCTTTTTTGCCGCGCAATGAAATGATCCACGGCGAGCGTTACCGCATGAATGAGCGGGTACGTGCCTTGTTGGTCAAAGTAGACCCAGAAGCTCGCGGTGCTCAGCTTCAGTTGTCTCGCACGTGCCCTGAGCTGATCATTGAACTGTTCAAGATTGAAGTCCCTGAAATCGCCGAGCAGTTAATTGAGATTAAAGGGGCCGCGCGTGATCCCGGTTCGCGCGCCAAAATTGCGGTTAAAACCAATGATCGCCGCATCGATCCCGTCGGCGCCTGTGTAGGTATGCGCGGTTCGCGCGTTCAAGCGGTCTCTTCGGAGCTGCAAAACGAACGCGTTGATATCGTGCTGTGGGACGACAACCCTGCCCAGTTGGTGATTAACGCCATGGCGCCTGCCGACGTGGGGTCTATCCTTGTTGACGAAGATGCCCACGCGATGGACGTGGCCGTGGCCCAGGACAATCTGGCCCAGGCCATTGGCCGGAGCGGTCAGAACGTACGTTTGGCCTCTGAGCTCACCGGCTGGCGCATTAACGTCATGACCGAAGAGGAAGCAGAGTCTAAGCGCGACCAAGAGATTGATAGCCTGGTCGACTCTTTCATCCAACACCTCGAAGTGGATGAAGATGTCGCCCGCCTGTTAGTGGAAGAGGGGTTCACAACCCTGGAAGAAGTCGCCTACGTGCCGCTGGAAGAAATGCTTGAAATCGAAGAGTTCGATGAAGATTTGGTCGAAGAGCTACGTGCACGTGCGAAAGACGAGCTGCTGACGATGGCAATTGCCTCGGAAGAAGCGCTAGACGGTGCCCAACCAGCAGCAGATCTGCTGGAAATGGATGGCATGGAGCGCCACCTGGCCTTCATCCTGGCCAGTCGCGGCATTGTCACCATGGAGGATCTCGCCGAGCAGTCTGTCGACGATCTGGTCGATATCGAGGAGTTGGACGAAGCGCGCGCAGCGGCACTGATCATGACTGCCCGTGCGCCCTGGTTTGAAGTCGATGACGCATCGGATTCGAACACACAGTAAACAGGTCACGGGCTGAGGAGGGTCACTATGTCAGATATGACAGTTAAAGATTTCGCAGTAAAGGTGGGCCGTGATGTGCCTCGCCTATTAGAGCAAATGAAAGAAGCGGGTTTAAAGCATGCTTCTGAAAGCGATGCAGTGTCTGAAGAAGATAAGCAGAAGCTGCTGAGTTTTCTGAAGAAGAGCCACGGCGGTAGCGACACGGGTGATGCCAGTAAAAACCGTATTACGCTGACACGTAAAACGCGTAGCCGTATCAATACCGGTGAGCGCGGCAAAACCATCGAAGTGCAGGTGCGTAAGAAGAAAACCTACGTCAAAAGCGCTGAAGATGAGAAGCCGAAAGCCCCTGAGCCTAGCTATACCGGCCCACGCCAGCTAGTCGGCGATATGGCAGAAGCGGAAGCTGAGCGTAAAGTCAGCGATGCACGTGCCGCCGAAGAAAAAGCGGCTGCGCAGAAGGCCCAGGCAGCTAAAGCCGCTGAAGAGGCTGCTAGCAAGAAAGAAGCTGCCGCTAAGAAGCCAGCCGACGCCAAGCCGAAAACTGAAAAAGCGCCGGTAGCGCCCGATATCGACGTGCCCAATCTTGAGATTGACGACACACCATCCGGCGACGATATGCCGCCAGCGCCGCCGAAAGAAGGCCGCTCTGACCGCCGTACGGCGCCGCCTAAGAAGACCGCAGCGAAAGCCAAAGGACGTCGTGACGATGAAGATCGTGGCGATCGCGAAGAGCGTAAGCGCGGTGGTGGCGGTAAGAAGGTAAAACGTGCCGAGCAACGTCGTGGTGGTCGCCGTGGTGGCAACCAGACCGGCAATGGCAAGCACGCCTTCCAGAAACCGACCCAGCCGATCGTGCGTGAAGTGTCGATCCCTGAGTCCATCAGCGTGGCGGAATTGGCCGACAAAATGTCGATCAAGGCCAACGAAGTGATCAAAGCCATGTTTAACATGGGCGCGGCGGTCACTATCAACCAAACCATCGATCAGGATACTGCTGCGATCGTGGTGGAAGAGATGGGCCACACGCCGAAGCTGGTGAAAGATGACGCGCTGGAAACGGAAATGCTCGAAGGCATCTCCTACGAAGGCGAAGAGATCACTCGTTCACCGGTCGTGACCGTGATGGGTCACGTCGACCACGGTAAAACATCGCTGCTGGATTACATCCGTAAAGCGAAAGTGGCCACCGGTGAAGCGGGTGGTATCACCCAGCACATTGGCGCGTACCACGTGGAAGATAACCACGGTGGCGTGACCTTCCTGGATACGCCTGGTCACGCGGCGTTTACCGCTATGCGTGCCCGTGGTGCCAAGGCAACGGACGTGGTCATTCTCGTTGTCGCAGCGGATGACGGCGTGATGCCGCAAACCATTGAGGCGATTGAGCACTCCAAAGCCGCCGAAGTTCCCATGGTGGTGGCGGTGAACAAGATCGATAAGCAGGGCATCGATCTGGATCGCATCAAAAACGAGCTTTCGCAGCACGGCGTTATTTCGGAAGAGTGGGGCGGTGATACGCAGTTCGTTCACGTGTCTGCTAAGACCGGTGAAGGTATGGAAGAGCTGCTGGAAGCGATCCAGCTGGCCTCCGAAGTACTTGAGCTAAAAGCGGTGCCTTCCGCACCGGGTAAAGGGGTTGTGGTTGAATCACGCCTTGATAAAGGTCGTGGTCCGGTCGCTACCGTGCTGGTTCAGAACGGCACGCTGAGAAAGGGCGATATCGTCCTGGCTGGCCTGCACTACGGCCGCGTACGTGCGCTGACCAACGAACTTGCCCAGCAAGTCGATGAAGTTGGCCCGGCCATGCCGGTCGAGATTCAAGGCTTGGGCGGCACGCCGGATGCCGGTGATGACTTCATGGTCGTGGCCGACGAGAAGAAAGCCCGGGAAGTGGCTAACTTCCGTCAAGGCAAATACCGCGAAGTGCGCCTGGCGCGTCAGCAGAAGGCCAAGCTGGAGAACATGTTCAGCCAGATGGGCCAAGACGAAGTGGCCAAGGTCAACATCGTCCTCAAAGCCGACGTACAAGGCTCGCTGGAAGCGATCAAAGGCGCCCTGGAAGAGCTCTCCACTGATGAAGTCGAAGTGGCGGTGGTCTCCTCGGGTGTGGGCGGTATCACCGGTACCGATGCCAACCTGGCGCTAGCGTCTGAAGCCATCGTGGTCGGCTTTAACGTCCGTGCTGATGCCGCTGCCCGTGAGATCGTTGAGCGCGAAGGCCTGGATCTGCGTTACTACAGCGTTATTTACCAATTGATCGACGAGGTCAAGCAGGCGATGAGCGGTATGCTCGCACCTGAGTGGAAAGAAGAGATCGTCGGTATTGCTGAAGTGCGCGATGTATTCCGTGCGCCGAAGATTGGTGCTATCGCTGGCTGTATGGTCATCGAAGGCAACGTTCATCGTAATAAGAAGATCCGCGTGCTGCGTGATGACGTGGTGATCTACGAAGGCGAACTCGAATCGCTGCGCCGCTTCAAAGACGATGTGCAGGAAGTGCGCAATGGCATGGAGTGTGGCATCGGCGTGAAGAACTACAACGATGTCCAAGTCGGCGATAAGATCGAAGTCTTCGACCAAGTGAAGGTCGAGCGTAGCCTGTAAGGCTGCGAGGAGCTAACCATGCGCGAATTTAAGCGTACCGACCGGGTAGCCGACCAGCTCCAAAAGGAGCTGGCGGTACTTATTCAACGTGAAGTGAAAGATCCACGTCTAGGCATGGTCACGGTCAGCGGTGTTACCGTTAGCCGTGATCTTGGCTACTCAGATGTCTACGTCACTCTGCTGGGTGAGCAAGAGCCCGAGCGTATTAAGGAAAACCTGCAGGTGCTGAAGCGCGCGGCTGGTTTTCTAAGAAGTCAGATTGCTAAGCGTATCAAGCTTCGCCACGTGCCAGAACTACGCTTTCATTTTGATGAGAGCGTGGTGCGTGGTCAGCAGCTCTCTTCATTGATTGATGAGGCGGTGACGACTGATCGCGCCCGTCATCATGACGACGAGGACGAGCCAGACGCCAGTGAGGAAACTCGCTAGTGGCACGTCAACGACGTGGTTTGCCGGTTAATGGCGTACTCTTGTTGGATAAGCCCAAGGGCGTTTCCAGCAATCATGCGCTGCAGCGCGTTCGTCGGTTGTTCCAGGCGCAAAAAGCTGGGCACACCGGCACGCTAGACCCGATGGCAACCGGTTTATTGCCGATTTGCCTGGGCGAAGCTACCAAGTTTTCATCGCACTTGCTGGAAGCCGATAAGGTATATCGCACCCGGGTAGAGCTAGGGATGATCACCGACACCGGCGATGCTGAAGGTACGATTATTGAGCAGCATGAGGTTCCTAGCCTAAGCGTCGATGACGTGGAAGCTGTGCTCACCCGCTTTCGCGGTGACATTGACCAAGTGCCGCCTATGTATTCGGCCTTGAAGCACCAGGGTAAAAAACTTTACGAACTGGCCCGGGAAGGCAAGCACGTAGAGCGTGCAGCACGCCGGGTAAGCGTGTATGATGCGCGCCTGCTGTCGTTTGATGGCACTGCATTTGAGCTGGAAGTAAGCTGCAGCAAAGGCACTTACATCCGCACGTTAGCCGAAGATATCGGTAAAGCGCTTGGCTGTGGTGCGCACATTAGTCAACTAAGAAGGCTCAAAACGGGGCCTTTTTTAGCCGATGCGATGTGGACATTAGAGGCCTTGGAAGCGTTAGCTGACCAAGCCGCACTGGAAGCTGAACTGATGCCCGTGGATGTGCTGGTCGATCATTTGCCGTCGTTGACGGTGGACGATACTGCCCATACCCGCTTAGCCCATGGCCAGCCTGCCGCTCTAACTACCGGCACGCTTGCGCCAGAGGCGTTAGCTAGACTTTATTACGCCGAGACGTTTATCGGCCTTGGCGTAGTGAAAGGCGACCAGGAAGTGGCGCCTAAGCGACTGTTAAGCACCGTCGCTATCTCGTAAACAGCGTTGCAAGGATGCACCTTCTACGGGAAAATAGTTAATAGAAGATGGCTAGTAGAAATCAGCCATTAGAAGTTAGCTATTAGAAATTAGCAGCTTGAGACTGCAAATATGCGTGGTCTCACCCATTCATTTTTAGGCATATTGCTTACTGGAGAGACAGATGGCTTTAACCGCTGAGAAGAAGGCCGAGATCGTTACTGAATACGGCCGCGGCGACAACGATACCGGTTCCCCTGAAGTGCAGGTTGCCCTGCTGAGCGCCAACATCAATGGCCTGCAGGATCACTTCAAGACCAACAAGCAGGATCACCACTCACGTCGTGGTCTGATCCGCATGGTTAACCAGCGTCGTAAACTGCTGGATTACCTAAAGCGTAAAGATTTCGAACGCTATCAGTCCCTGATTCAGCGTCTGGGTCTGCGTCGTTAAGCGTTAACGGCAACGATTAGAAACGGGCAGCTCCTTGTGAGCTGCCCGTTTTTTTATGTTTCGCATTGACCAGGGAGGGAACTGGTAGCCCTATCGTGCTCCAGCGCCTAGAATGGTAGCGAGTCAAAACGACCTAAATGAATAGACAAGTAGATATTGATAATGCTGAAGGAAGTCGCTGTGAATCCGGTAAAGAAAACGTTCCAGTACGGTCGTAGCACCGTCACGCTCGAAACCGGGCGTATTGCTCGCCAAGCTACCGGCGCTGTCATGGTTACCATGGATGACACCGTCGTGCTGTGCACCGTGGTTGCTCGTAAAGAGGCAAACCCGAGCCAGCCCTTTTTCCCCCTCTCGGTACACTACCAAGAGAAAACCTACGCAGTGGGCAAAATCCCCGGCGGCTTCTTCAAGCGTGAAGGGCGTCCCACTGAAAAAGAGACGCTCACCTCGCGTCTGATCGATCGTCCTATCCGCCCGCTGTTCCCCAAAGGCTTTATGAACGAAGTGCAGGTCGTCTGTACCGTTCTCTCTACCGATCGTAACCACGATCCAGATATCGCCGCACTGCTTGGCACCTCCGCCGCGTTGAGTATCTCTGGCGTACCGTTTAGTGGCCCGATTGGCGCAGCTCGCGTTGGCTTTAACGAAGAGCAGGGTTACTTCCTCAACCCAACTGTTGAAGAGCTAGCTACTTCAGAGCTCGACATGGTCGTTGCCGGCACTGAAAAAGCCGTGCTGATGGTGGAGTCCGAAGCCAAAGAGCTACTCGAAGATGAAATGCTGGGTGCCGTGCTGTTTGGTCACCAGGAAATGCAGGTCGCCATCAGTGCCATCAACGAGCTGGTTGCCGAAGCGGGCAAGCCGCGCTGGGAGTGGCAGGCCGCTGAAGAGAACCAGGCGCTCAAAGCCGCTATGGCCGATGCGTTTGAAGCTAAAGTGGGCGACGCCTACCGCATCACCGACAAGATGCAGCGTCAGGATGCACTGGCTGAGTTAAAAGAGCAGGCGATCGAGCAACTGGCAGCCGATGAAGGCGAACCGGTTAACGACAAATTCAGCAAAGATGACGTCAAAGGCGCCTTCGCTGGCTTGGAAAAACGCGTTGTGCGCTCACGTGTTGTCAAAGGCGAGCCGCGTATCGATGGTCGTGACAACCAAACCGTGCGTCCTTTGGCCATCGAAGTAGGCGTGCTGCCGAAAGCACACGGTTCTGCCGTTTTCACCCGTGGTGAGACGCAGGCAATTGCCGTGGCGACACTGGGCACGCTGCGTGATTCGCAGTTAATTGAATCGCTGGAAGGCGAGCGTAAAGATCGCTTTATGCTGCACTACAACTTCCCCCCTTACTCAGTGGGCGAAGCTGGCTTTATGGGTGGCCCGAAGCGTCGTGAAATCGGTCACGGCCGCTTAGCGCGTCGTGGCGTTCAGGCCATGCTGCCCGCCGAAGACGCTTTCCCCTACACCATCCGCGTGGTGTCTGAAATCACCGAGTCTAACGGTTCAAGCTCAATGGCGTCTGTGTGTGGCTCTTCGCTGGCCTTGATGGATGCTGGTGTGCCGCTGAAAGCACCGGTCGCTGGTATTGCCATGGGCCTGGTGAAAGACGCCGATGGCTTTGCTGTCTTGACCGATATCCTGGGTGACGAAGATCACCTTGGGGATATGGACTTTAAAGTGGCCGGTTCGGAAGAGGGCATCACCGCCCTACAGATGGACATCAAGATCGAAGGCATCAACGAAGAGATTATGGAGCTCGCGCTGCAGCAAGCACTGACCGCGCGTCTGAGTATTCTCGAGCAAATGAATGTCGTGATTAGCCAGAGCCGTAGCGATGTCTCCGACAACGCGCCGTCGATGGCCACCATCAAAATCGATCCTGACAAAATCCGTGATGTTATCGGTAAAGGCGGCGCAACGATCCGCAAAATTTGCGAAGACACCGGCGCGTCCATCGATCTCGATGACGATGGCACCGTCCGTATCTATGCGGAAGATAAAGCCGCTGCGAAACGCGCCATCGATACCGTACTGGCGATTACCGCCGAAGCGGAAATCGGCAAGCTGTATAACGGCAAGGTCGTACGTATTGCTGACTTCGGGGCTTTCGTTAACATCATGCCGGGGACTGATGGCCTGGTGCACATCTCACAGATCGTTGCTGAGCGCGTCAATAATGTGCGCGATTTCTTGAACGAAGGTGATGATGTGATCGTTAAAGTACTGGATATCGACAACCGCAACCGCGTGAAGCTGTCGATGAAAGAGATCACCGAAGAAGAGAAAGCCGCTTTTACAGCGGAACAAGCGGAAACCGAAGCGACGATTTAAAGCGAGTGATGTAAATCGTTAGCTAGGTATCTGATAGCGCCCTCGTAGCTTCTGGCTGCGGGGGCGTTGTTTTTGCAGGGTGTCGGCTTTGTGGCAGGAATAGTTTTTTTCGCCGGATTTAGAGAGAATCAGGGAGCTGCAGATGGAGCAGGAACAAGCGCCGCGCTGGTGGGCGGTGGTGGCCGTGATGATCGGCATTTTTTTATTGGTGACTGCTGAACAGCTGCCGATTGGGCTGCTTTCTCAAGTGGCCACATCAATGGGCGTTATGCCGGGCGTGGCGGGCTTGATGGTCACCGTGCCCGGCGTGGTGGCTGCCTTTTCAGCCCCGCTGTTACCGGTCGCTGTAGGGCGCTTGGATAGGCGCATCATGTTAACAGTGTTGATGCTGGTTATGGTCGCCGGGAGTGTACTGTCGTCACTGGCGAGCAGCTTTGCATTGCTGCTGTCCGCCCGCGTATTGGTTGGCCTTAGCATTGGTGGATTCTGGGCGGTGGCAGGCAGCATTGCCCCACGGCTTGTGCCTGAAGACCAGGTGCCAAAAGCGATGACGATGATTTTTGGAGGCGTGGCAGCAGCCTCCGTACTGGAGGTGCCACTAGGCACGCTGCTCGGAGATCTCAGCAACTGGCGCGTCGCCTTTGGGGCACTGGGCGGTTTTAGCCTGTTAACGGCCTTGGCACTGTGGTGTTGGCTACCGCCGTTACCACCCCGGGAGCCAGTGCGGCTGCGAATACTCGCGCAGCAGTTTAGCAATCGCGGGGTGCGGGTAGCGGTGTTAACCACGGCCTTTGTGGTGGTCGGGCACTTTGCTGCCTACACCTTTATTAGCCCCATCCTGCAAGAGATCAGCGGTATTTCTCAGCGTCACGTCAGCAGTCTGCTGCTACTTTACGGGGCGGCAGGCATCGTGGGTAATATCCTGGCGGGGATGTTTGCCGGACGTCACCCCTACCGTGCGGTGCTGGCGATTCCCAGCCTACTGGTCATTGTGGTGGCCATCTTCCCGTTGCTGGGGATTCAGCCGAACAGCGGGGTCATGCTGCTGATGGTGTGGGGCGCGGTGTTTGGCAGCGTATCGGTCAGCATTCAAACCTGGATTTTACGCACAGCACCCAATACCGAAGCCGCCACGGCGTTGATGGCGTTTACTTTCAATATGTCGATTGGTTTAGGTGCCATGCTAGGTGGGCGTATCGTCGATGGCACTAGCCTGCCCATTGCCATGTGGGCGGCGTCTGGCCTGTTCCTGCTAGGCGCGCTGTTGGTGCTTAGCACCCCAGCCAAGGTGGTCGGTGAGAAAACACGTTGAAGAAAGACGTGCTATAAAAAATGCCCCCGAATAAAAGGGGGCATCGCTACGTTACCGGCAATCGTTACTGGCTATCTAGCGGGGCAATTAAGGCCGCTCAATCGCCAGCGCGACACCCTGGCCGCCGCCGATACACAGCGTGGCGAGACCTTTCTTGGCATCACGAGCGATCATTTCGTGCAGCAGTGATACCAATACACGACAACCGGAAGCGCCAATGGGGTGGCCAAGGGCGATCGCGCCGCCGTTAACGTTTACCTTGCTGACATCCCAGCCGAGCTCTTTATTGACGGAGAGCGCTTGAGCGGCGAATGCCTCGTTGGCTTCCGCTAAATCAAGATCATCCAGGCTCCAGCCCGCTTTTTCTAGGCAGCGGCGAGTAGCGGGTGCAGGCCCAATACCCATTATGGCGGGGTCAACGGCAGCATTGGCGTAACCCGCAATACGCGCGAGCGGCTCCAGGCCAAGCTCTTTAGCTTTTTCAGCGGAGCAGATCATCACGACGGCCGCACCATCGTTTAAAGAGGAGGCGTTACCGGCGGTAACGGTGCCATCCTTTTTGAAGGCAGGCTTCATGCCCGCCAGCTTCTCGGCGGTGATCGCGCGTGGATTCTCATCAGTATCGAAAACCACCGGGTCGCCTTTACGCTGAGGAATCTCTACCGGCACGATCTGGCTTTTGAACTTACCCTCTTTGATGGCATTCGCGGCATTCTGCTGAGATTGGGCGGCGAATTGATCCATCTCTTCCCGGGTGATGCCGTACTTCTCAGCCAAGTTCTCAGCGGTGATGCCCATGTGGTAATCGTTGAACGCGTCCCACAGGCCGTCGTGCACCATGGTATCGATGGCTTTCCAATCGCCCATGCGCTGACCGTTGCGCGAGTTAGGCAATACGTGAGGCGAGGCAGACATGTTTTCCTGGCCGCCCGCTAGAATCAGGTCAGCATCGCCGCAGCGGATTGCCTGGGTCGCGAGGTGAATCGCTTTAAGGCCCGAACCACATACTTTATTGATGGTCATGGCTGGCACCGAGTCCGGCAGGCCACCTTTGATGGCTGCCTGGCGAGCCGGGTTCTGGCCGACGCCTGCGGTCAATACCTGGCCGAGCAGTACTTCGTCAACTTGGTCGGGGGCGACGCCGGTGGAGGCGAGAATATCTTTAATCACTAAAGCGCCCAAGTCGCTCGCTGGGATACCCGCAAGGGAACCTCCGAAAGCGCCCACGGCGGTGCGGCGTGCCGCAACAATGACTACTTCTTGCATAAGATGACTCCTGGGTAAAGAACAGACATTCTGAAGCCAGATGCCCGATAGGCGTGCTCTGTCAGCCGTACTCTTTTATTCGTGCTCTGTCAGCCGTCTCTTCAGCATAGGGGAAGGTGATGCGTTGCGGCAATACGCTTTTATAGGCAAATAAACACAGAGGCAAATAAAAACGGGCCAACATGTGGCCCGTCAGGAGAAAGCGTTATAGGCCTTAACGCTAGGCTAACTGCACCGGAATGATATTGCTGGTGTGGCTAACGTGGTTGCCTTCCTGGAGATAGACCAGCGCGGGCTGGTGTTGTTCCAGTTCGGTTTCTGAGTAGTGGGCGTAGCTGCAAATGATGATACGGTGCCCAGGGGATGCCAAGTGAGCCGCCGCGCCATTGATTGAGATCAATCTAGAGCCTTCCTCTCCCCGGATAGCGTAAGTCGTGAAGCGTTCGCCATTCTCCACGTTATAAATCTGAATTTGCTCGTTTTCACGAATGCCTGCCATATCTAGCAGGTCACCATCGATGGCGCAGGAGCCTTCGTAATTGAGTACTGCATGGGTAACGCGTGCCATGTGCAGTTTGGCTTTGAGCATAATGGTATGCATGGGAGTTCCTCTATGACCCGTTGTTGGTTTATTGGCTGGCAGAGCTGATAGTGCTGCCTGGGAGTTGCACCGTCACGTTGTCGATCAATCGCGCCGGGCCGAGCTTGGCGGCGGCCAACAGTATCGCTTGGCGGGTATTAGGGCTCGCCGGGCCGAGCGACATATCTCGTAGCTCCAGATAGTCCGGTATAAAGCCCGCTTCATAGAGCGCGCTTTTGCCTTGATGGTGTATGGCTTCAATAGCCGCGCCGTGTTCAAGGCTATCGCGAAGCGTGCACAGCGTACGGTATAGCGCGGGGGCTTTCGCACGCTCTTCACTATTTAAATAGCTATTGCGTGAGGAGAGTGCCAGGCCATCCGCTGCTCGCACGATCGGTACACCGATAATCTCGATGGGCATGTGCAGATCCCGCACCAGCTTGCGAATGACGGCAAGCTGTTGGTAATCCTTTTCGCCGAAGCAGGCAATATCTGGCTGCACTAGGTTGAACAGCATGCTGACGACGGTAGAAACACCGTCGAAGTGGCCGGGGCGTGAACCCCCGCACAGTCCTTCGCCGACAACGGGTACATGAACACGGCTTTGCGCATCCAAGCCGTTGGGATAGAGCGAACTCACCGCCGGTGCAAACAGCACGTCACAGCCAGCCTCAACCAACTGCGCCTGATCGGCATCAAAGGTGCGGGGGTAGCCGTCTAAATCCTCGCCTGGGCCGAATTGCATCGGATTGACGAACAGGCTGGAGACCACGATATCGGCCTGCTGGCGCGCGCAGGCGACCAGGGCTAAATGCCCCGCATGAAGGTTACCCATGGTGGGCACTAACGCGATTCGCTGGCCGCGCTGGCGGTGTTCCTGCAGCGTGCTGCGTAGCTCATCAATGTCTCGCAAGGTGCGCATAATTGAGTTGTCTTCTGGTTAAAACGGTCTTTAAAAACAGTCTTTAAAAACAGTGCTCGGGGGCTGGGAAAACGCGTGTTTTGACCGCTTCGTGGTAATCCTGAAAAGCCGATTGGATGCTGTCAGCATCGGTCATAAAGTTTTTGACGAAGCGTGGCGTACGGCCATGGGTAACGCCGAGCACATCGTGCATCACCAGTATTTGACCATCGGTATCAGGCCCAGCACCGATACCGATGACCGGCACCTCCAGTGCTTCGGTGACCGCTTTGCCCAGGCTCGCGGGAACGCACTCTAACAGAATGACCGAGGCGCCCGCCTCAACGAGCACCTTAGCATCATTAATGATGCGCTCGGCGTGAGCGGAATCGCGGCCCTGCACTTTATAACCGCCAAGCTGGTGTACGGTTTGTGGGGTTAAACCCAGGTGGGCGCAGACGGGTACTCCGCGGCGAGTCAGTTCGCGAATGCCGTCAGCCATCCACGCTTCGCCCTCTAGTTTGACCAGTTCAGCGCCTGCACGCATGACGGCGCCAGCATTTTCCAGCAGGCGTTCAGTGGTGGCATTGCTCATGAACGGCAGATCGACCATCAACAGGCTATGCCCTTTGCCACGTGCTGCACAGCGGGTGTGATAAACGATGTCGTCGATAGTGACGGGTAACGTGCTGTTATGGCCTTGTAGCACCATGCCCAGGGAATCACCGACCAACAGGACGTCAATGCCTGCCTGGCTTGCCGCATGAGCAAAGGAGGCGTCGTAAGCGGTCAGGCAACTGAATGTCTCGCCAGCCTGCTTATAGGCTTGCAGCGTACTTAGAGTGACGGTTTTCATGGCGTGCTCTCTTTATTCTTTAGGCCAGTGCCACCTAGGCAGCCGACCATTAGTGACGCGGCTTCCCTGCCTGCGCGAAGTGGCGTAACCGGCAATTGTTACCTGAATGTGTGGTCTGTGTCGAGATGTGTGTCAAATGGTAGCGCTGGCCGTCTACGAAGCAGCGGGCAGGCGCTCAACGCCCTGTGCCGCCGTGCTTTTCAGCCACATGGATAGCGGCTGCTGCTGAAGTGTTAACGTGGGGGCGATCTCTGCCAGCGGTGCCAGTACAAAGGCGCGGGCGGTCATTTGAGGGTGGGGTATGCGTAGACGCGGCGTCTTGATGTCATCGTGGGCGTAGAGCAGCAAATCAAGGTCAAGCGTTCGAGGTCCCCAGTGGAACTGGCGGCGGCGGCGATGCCGCTGCTCCAATGCTTGGAGCTGATCAAGCAAGGCCAGTGGCGAGAGGCGCGTTTCCAGCGCCGCCACGGCATTGATGAAATCCGGCTGGTTCTGGGGCCCCACCGGGCGGCTGGCATAGAGCGATGAAGCTGCCACTAAGCGCGTTAACGGCAGTGTGGCAAGCTCGTCAAAAGCCGTGCGCACCTGCTCGATAGGCGACTCAAGGTTGCTGCCTAAGCCAATGTACGCAAGCTGAAAAGGCGTGGCCACGATGCTTCGCTACTCTGCGGCGCGGGGCTTACGCCGGCGTTTGCGACGACGATCGCCTTGGCTGGCCGGGTCACCGCCGACTTTTTGCAGCAGGCGACGCTGTTCGTGTTCATCGCCGCGCTGAAACGCGGTCCACCAATCACCTAATCCGCGAGGAATTTCGCCCGCCTGCTCACGTAGTAGGAGTAAATCATACCCTGCTCGGAAACGGGGATGCTCGCGAGTTTGAAAGGCTTTTTTACCGCGGCGTTGAGGAAGACGCTGCTGTAATTCCCAAATTTCTCGCATGGGAATCCCAAACCGCTTGGGAATCGAGGTGTGCTCTAACTGACGCGAAACGACCTGCTGGGCGGCCGCCTGCAAAGCGGGAATGGCAGGCATACCCTCTTGCTCCAGCACTTCCTGACGTTGCTTGACCGGTGCCCATAAAAACGCTGCGAGCAGGAACGCTGGGGTAACGGGTCGCTCTTCAGCAATACGCTTATCGGTATTGGTCAGCGCTTGCTCGATCAATTCTTCCGCCCAGGCGGCATCGGCCATGGCTTCTTCTGCTTCGGGAAACAGCATGCCAAACAGGCCGTAATGGCTCATCAGGCGGAAGGTGACTAACCCGTGGCCAGACATGAACAGCTTGAGCACTTCGTCAAATAGACGCGCAGGCGGAATCTGCAGCAGTAGCGGCGCCTGATCATACATCGGCGCTTCGGTGGCTGGGTCTAGCGTGAAATCAAGCTTGGCAGCAAAACGCACCGCGCGCAGCATTCGCACTGGATCTTCACGGTAACGCGTGGCCGGATCGCCAATTAGGCGCAGCGTGCGCGTCTCGATATCGCGGGCGCCATTGGCAAAATCAGTGATGCTGAAGTCGGCAATGTTGTAGTAGAGCGCATTAACGGTAAAGTCGCGGCGTAGCGCATCCTCTTCGATATTGCCCCACACATTGTCGCGCAGCAGGAGCCCTTCATCAGACTGATGGGCAATGTGATCGCCATGCTCGTCTTGGGGTTTGCCACGAAAGGTGGTGACCTCAATAACCTCGCGGCCAAAGCGCACGTGGACAATCCGAAAACGACGGCCGATCAGGCGCGAGTTACGAAACAGATCGCGAACCTGCTCGGGGGTGGCATTTGTCGCGACGTCGAAATCCTTGGGCATCTTGCCCAGCAGCGCGTCGCGAATGCAACCGCCTACCAAATAAGCATCGTAACCTGCGCCATTGAGACGATAGAGCACTTTTAAGGCGGCATCGCTGATTTGTTGGCGAGAAACGGGGTGCTCGGACCGTGGAATATTACGTGGAGAGAGGGCGGTGGTGGTGCTCTCTTGGGGATCGAGCAAGGTTTTCAATTGCTCCCCCGGGCTGTGTAGGAAACGGGTAAATCCTTTAAACATGCGATAATTTCAACTCGCAGGGTACGAAAAGATAGTCATTATTAAGCACTTCAAACGAGCACTGAACATAAACAGTTAGTGGCTGAGTGTAGCCGACCCTTTATTGCTTGCAAAGAGTGGCTTGCAAAGCACTTGACGCTTGCGCCGATAACGCAAGCTTCAGACACGGAAAGGGGAGGCTAAGAGAGCCTCCCCTGTTAAGCAATTAATCAGCTTCCATGCTGCTGTTTTTCTTCATGATGGCACATCGCCCTGAATACGCACCGCAGTCGGTAGGCGTAAGGATCACGATAGTTCCGACCGCCTCGTATTCAAAACAATAATCCAACCGCGAACTATTCTCCCCCCGGGGAGTTATTATTGGCGCCGGGGTGTACACATTGACTGCTATTGTTGTTGTTAGGATGCAAGTTGTGGTGTACGTCGCGTCCTTTCGGGCTACTTACTCTCTTTATTTTTGTTATCAGCGCCTGTACTGCCTGCGCCAGCAAGTAATGAGACTCAAGCATGTTGTTTTTATTAGTACCGTTATCTCTACCTGGCCCTGTTGTTTTTGTTATGGCTCAGGTTGAAGCAGGGTCATATTGTTTTTGTTAGTGACCTACCGCTTTGCCCAGTTTGTTTTTCTTACCCAGTAATATTGCAGACGCTGTGCCACCTGCTGGATAAGTCATAAATTTCAGAAGGTTGACGTTTTTAAAAAAGGATAAGGAACTTCCCAATATAAGAAGTGTTACCCCTTTTACGTCCGTTTGTGCACGCTGTTGTGTGGGAAGGTAACAGTGTCTAATTGGTAGGGTGTGAATATTTCTTATTGAAATCAGCGTATTAGACGATGGTCGTAGGGATGCTGTCGCCACGGCCCAAGCGGCTAACCGGGACGTCGGGCAGTCTTTTTACGGGGTATGCCTAGCCGCTGGCGTCGCTCCCAGAGGTTTTTGCGGCTAATGCCAAGCTTTTGGGCCAGCTCGGTTTCACTCATTTGATCTTGGTGCTCAAGCACAAAATGCTGAAAATAATCTTCTAAAGAGAGGTCATCTTCATTCTCATCAGCGCTTTTATCGGTGCTGACACCGCTAGTAGCGGTAGCCGTTGGGGGAGTATGAGGGCGAGCGGTAATGGGCGCCAAACCCAAGTCATCTGGGTGTATCAGATGCCCCTCGGCAAGAATGACCCCGCGCTCAAGCGCGTTCTCCAACTCACGCACGTTGCCCGGCCAGGGGTAGTCGCGAAGGTCTTGGCGAGCTGCTCGCGATAGGCGCAGCCCAGAGCGTTCGTGCCGTTTGCACGCCTTGTCGAGCAGAATGTCGGCGATTTCAAGTACGTCTTCTTCACGCTCGCGCAGCGGGGGCAGTTCGATCTGCATGACATTCAACCGGTAGTAAAGGTCGAGACGGAACTCGCCGGTTTTTGATAGCGCGCGCAGGTCGCGGTGCGTAGCGGCTATCAAACGCACATCGACGTGGCGAGTTTCTACCGAGCCAATCTTACGAATTTCCCCCTCCTGAAGTACACGCAACAGGCGCGCCTGGGCATCGAGGGGCAGCTCGCCAATTTCATCCAAAAAAAGTGTGCCACCATCGGCAGCTTCTACCAAGCCCGTGCGTGCTGCGCTGGCGCCGGTGAAAGCCCCTTTCTCATGGCCGAACAGTTCGGATTCGATCAGCGTTTCGGGAATGGCGGCACAGTTAACGCTAATGAGGGGCGCTTTAGCGCGTTTGCTTTGCTGGTGAATGGCACGTGCCACAAGCTCTTTGCCGGTACCCGACTCCCCTAGAATCAATACGGTGACATCGGCCGGTGCTGTTTTACGAATGCGGGTGTACACCTGCTGCATGGCAACGCAGTTGCCGATCATGGTCTGGCGCCCGCCGCCTTCGTCAGTAATATCCGGCGGCGGGCTTTGCTGCATCGATTGCTTATGCAGGATGCGTTCAACGGTTTCCAGCAGTTCGGCGTGATCAAACGGCTTGGCGACATAGTCAACCGCGCCTTGTTTGAGCGCCTCTACTGCGGAGCGCATGCTGGCGTAGCTGGTCATGATTAGCACTGGCACCGGCGCTGACGCGGCAATTAAGGATGTGCCTAGCTCGCCTGGTAAGCGCAGGTCGCTGATGATGAGATCAAACCCCGTAAGTTCAAGCTGGCAGGCCTCCTCGGCACTGCCGGCTTCGCTGACCGCATAGTCGTTGCGTTCCAGCAGCCGCTTTAACGCGCTGCGAATAATCGCTTCATCTTCAACAATCAGAATCCTGGGCATGAGTTGGCTGATCATCCTGTTGGTAAAGCGGCAGCCATAGGGTAATGGCAGTGCCGCGAGGCTGTCCGGGCGGTGGCGAAACCACGTCTATTTTACCCTGATGCTCATTGATAATTTGATACGCCAGTGAAAGGCCCAGGCCGGTGCCTTCGCCTGCTGGTTTAGTGGTGGTAAAGGGCTCGAATAAATGATCGCGAACCCTTGGGTCAATGCCCTGGCCGTTGTCGGTTATACGCCACCAGGCCAGCTGCCCTTGGCACCCTGCGTCAATGTGTACTTGCCCATCTTGGTCACAGGCATCACGGGCATTGCTGAGCAGATTAACCATTACTTGGGTTAATCGCTGAGCATCGCCACGCACCATCAGGTTGTCGGGCGTCTCTTTCGTTAACGTTACATCCTCTCCCGAGCGGGCGAGGTGGATCAAGTGCAATGCATCGTCGCTAATCGATGCGAGCTCGACAGGTGCGGCAGGAAGCAGCACGGTTTGACGACCGCCGTGGGCAAAGCCCACCAGCGAGTTGACGATTTTAGTCACTCGTTGGGTCAACTGCTGAATTTGGTCGGCGGTTTCCAGCAACGCGGGGTCGTTGGTGTCGTAGCGAAGATTCTGCGCCAGTGACGAGATGCCGGTAATCGGGTTGCCGATTTCATGGGCAACCCCAGCGGCTAACTGGCCGATTGAGGCAAGGCGTGCCGCATGCACCAGCTCATCTTCCAGCCACTTCATTTCCGTATGGTCTTCAATCAAAATGACGCTGCCGCCGCGACTATCATGGCCGCTCAAAATGGCTTTGTGCAGGGTAAGGAAGTAGTCCTTGCCGTGCAGCGTGACGGCCTGTTTATAGAGCGGCGTTGAGGTAGCCGCTAATACGCTCCCCAGCAGGCTGGGCCAGGGGGCGGGTAGGCTGTCGCGGCGCGAACCGATCACGCTTTCTCCGCTGATCCCCGAGAGCTGTGAGAGTGCCTGGTTCCACATCAGCAGCTCATCATCATCACCCAAAACACACAGCCCTACCGGTAAGTAGGCCAGCGTTTGCCGGTGGTGACGGCGCAAACCATCGAGCTCGCGGGCCAACCCGGTGAGCCGCGAACGGTAGGCTTCCAAGCGGCTTTCGACAAAGTGAATGTCATCGGTTTCCGGGGCGTCGTCGTGACGGTAAGGCAGGTAGCGGTCAACGATATCCCGCGCTACCGAAGGCCCCATCAAGCCTGAAAGATTGGCCTGAATACGGTCGCGTAAACGGCGCAGCGCGTAGGGCCTGCGTTCTTGGGGTGTTAAGTTGAGCGCTTTCAACGCGCGAGCGACTTCACGGCTAGCGGCTTCGTCACCCAGTGCTTGCGCTAAATGCGCCGAAAAATCACTAGCGGTGGCGGCTTCGAGCGGAAAGCGTTTAGAACGAATCACTGCATCTACCGAGCATGCCTCTGCGGCGGATTGCTCCCCTTCAGAGATGCGCGTGAACAGCGATATCACAATCAACAGTAAGATATTGATGGCTAGCGATAGCAGCGTAACGTTGTACCACAGCGGCCCATCAGTGGCGGTGAACGGTGCAAAGGGCAGTACCGGGGGCGGGAGTGAGAGCACTAGGGGTAACCATAAACCCCACAGCCACACGCTAACGCCGGCGATCAAGCCAATAATCATGCCTTTGCGATTGGCTCCTGGCCAATAGAGCAGAGCGAGCATGCCGGGTAGGCACTGCGCCATGCCCACAAAGGCCGCTAACCCTAGGCCGATTAAACCGTGATGGCGTCCCACTCCCTGGTAAAACAGCCAGCCACCGATAATCACGCCAACGACTAAGCCTCGGCGTAGCCATAGCAACCAGCCATAGAGGTCGCTGCGCGCTTCAGGGGGCCTTGCTACCAGCACAATGTGGTTGAGCACCATGCCCGACAGCGCCAGTGCAATCATGATCATCGTGCCGCTGGCGGCGGCCAGGCCGCCGATAAACGCCAGCGCGCCTACCCACCAATGCTCGGTCATCAGAAAAGCGGCATAGGCTGCGATGGGGATGTCCGAATTCACTGACTGCGCGGCCCACCAAATCACGGGCACAGGCAGCGCCATGAGCAGTAAAAAAAGCGGCAGTGCCCAGCTGGCTTGCAGTAACGTATGCCGCGAAAGGCTTTCCGCAAAGCTGATATGAAACAAGTGCGGCATCATAAACGCCGCGGCAAAAAACAGCAGCAGCAGGGTGCGCCATTGGGCAGGATCAAGCTTGGGTGTCTGTTGCTGGAGGATCGCGCCAGGGCCTTCCAGCCAAAGCTGAAGATCGCTAGGGCCGTCAAACACCATCCACAGCGCGACCGCGCCGAGGCCTAGCATGGCCAGCAGTTTGACGATGGATTCAAACGCAATGGCGCTCAGCAGGGTGTCGTGGCGACCATGAGATTGGCTATGGCGCGCTCCAAACACCACGGCGAAGGCGGCTATCACCGCACAAAACAGCAGTGCCACGCTGCCGCCCGCTTGGCTGGCAGTGAGTATATCGATGGCTTCACTCAACGTTTGTACCTGAATACCCAACAGCGGTAGCACCGCCAGCAAACTGACTAACGTGACCAGCGTCCCTGCCCACCGTGAGCGAAAGCGAAAGGCAAATAGGTCGGCCAGGGATGTTAGCTGGTAGGTACGGGTAATACGCTGAATAGGCACCAACAGCACCGGCGCAAGCAAAAAAGCGCCTGCCGCGCCCAAGTAATAAGCAAGGAAGCCAAAGCCTGCGTTGGCGGCCATTTCTACGCTGCCATAAATCGCCCAGGCACTCGCATAAACGCCCAACGCCAGAGTATAGACAATGGGATGACGGGTGATCCGCACCGGCACCCAGCCACGCTCTACGGCAAACCCGCAGCCAAACAGCAGCGCCAGATAGCCCAGGCCTAACAGTAAAAGGCCCATTAACTCAACGTTCATCCAGCTTCCTTTTCTGCTCCAGCCAAAGCGTCAGGGCGATCAAGCCTCCCCAGATGGCAAACGGCCGGTACCAGGCGGCACCTGGATCACTCCAGCCATTCATCAGCAGCGGAGAGAGTAAATAGCCGCCAAACACCAAAAACAGCATGATGCGATAGACGTACATATCAATCTCCTGCTGAGTGTGAGGAGGGCGTTAAGCGATGGCCCACAGGACGTAGCCTTGCCAGTGACCAGTTGGCTATCGCCCAGTGTAGCTGAGTCGCCGGCGGTTCTGTTGCCAGTGCTTTCGGCGGCGCTTGATCAAGTGCTTCCAGCGCCTGAAAAAGCTGCTGGCGAACTCCACTCTCGTTTTCTGCCAGGGCAGGGGCCAGGTTTTGCTTGGAGAGCTTCTGTCCTTCGGCCGTGACGATCAGTGGTAAATGCAGGTAACGCGGCTGCGGTAGTTGAAGCGCGCTCTGCAATTGACGCTGCCAAGGGGTGTTGTCGAGTAAATCGAGCCCGCGCACCACATCGGTAATCTGCTGCTCGGCGTCATCCACTACCACGGCCAGTTGATACGCCCATAGGCCATCTTTGCGCTTCAAGACCACGTCGCCTAGTTCAGCGGGGTCAAACTGCTGTTCGCCAAACAGCCGATCTTGCCAACGTATGGGACGCTCGCCGCGGTCGCTACGTAGCCGCCAAGCCAACGGCTTATTAGGATCACACACGCCTTCGCGGCACCAGCCGGGGTAGATCTCAAACGCCTGCCACTGTTTCCGGGAACAGCTGCAGGGATAGGCAAGGTCCAACTGAATCAGCCGATCCAGAGCGTGCTGGTAAGTATCGCCGCGAGTGTGCTGCCACATCACGGCTTCGTCCCACTCCAGGCCAAATGTTTCCAGTTGGTGCAGGATGGTGCTCGCAGCGCCTTCTGGGCAGCGAGGCGGGTCGATATCTTCAATACGTACCAGCCACCGGCCTTGGGCGGCGCGGGCATCTAAATAGCTGCCTAAGGCGGCCACCAACGAGCCAAAATGCAGCGGCCCGGAGGGCGTAGGGGCGAAGCGGCCACGGTAGTGAGCAGAATCATTCATAACGAGGCTCGTGAAAGCACCTGGTGATTGAAAAAAGCCGTGAACAAAAACGGGCACCCTAAGGTGCCCGCGCTCAAGTAGAACGTTATGCTAGTACTCAGCCACCCAGCTGTTTCTCTTTGAGTTCTGCCAGGGTTTTGCAATCCACACACAGCGTAGCGGTGGGACGGGCTTCTAAGCGACGGATACCGATCTCAACGCCGCAGGCTTCGCAGAAGCCGTAATCGTCATCATCAATGTTATCCAACGTCTCGTTAATTTTCTTGAGCAGCTTACGCTCGCGATCCCGCGTACGCAGTTCCAGGCTAAAACCCTCTTCTTGGGTAGCGCGGTCAGCGGGATCGGCGTAGTTGTTCGCATCTTCTTGCAGGTGGCGTACCGTACGATCCACCTCTTCCATGAGATCTTGTTTCCAATCCAGCAGCAGCTGTCGGAAGTGCGCTAGCTGCTGCTCGTTCATATACTCTTCACCCGGCGCTGGCTCGTACGGGGTGAAGGACTTGGACGCTTCCGTTTTCTTTTCTGCTACTGGCATGGGACTGCCCCTTACATATGTGACTACTGATCGACCATGAGCGACTGTCACGATCTCACGCCAAAGGGATGCTTGTTTAGCTGAAAAATGGCTGGGTTGCAAGCATAATGGTGTGCTTTCGACCATGGTAGAATGTGTTAAAAAAGCAGCTCCATGTTTTAGTTAGCTTTTAATAATGACCTCGTTTTGACAATAGTGAGGAAAAGGAGCTGTTATGGCCTGGAATTCGCGCGTCGATCTCGTTGCCCCTTTTCGGGTCATGCACCTTTTGGAAATGGCCCAGGCGCGAGAAGCCGCTGGCTTTGATGTGATTCACTTAGAAGTGGGCGAGCCCGACTTTGCCACGCCCGCGCCTATTATCGCGGCCGGGCAGCAGGCGCTTACCAACGGGTATACGCGCTACACCCCCGCCGCAGGCTTACCCGCGCTACGCGAGGCCATTGCCGGGCACTACGCTGAACACTTTAACGCCAAGGTGGATCCAGCGCGTATTTTGGTCACACCGGGCGCTTCTGGTGCGCTGATGCTGGCGAGCCAGTTAGTGGTCGAAAACGGCTCGCGGGTGCTGATGGCGGATCCGAACTACCCCTGCAATCGTCACTTTATGGCGTTGGCAGGTGCTGAGGTCGATGCGGTATCGGTTGGTCGTGATAGCGGCTGGCAGTTGGATGCTGGCCTAATCGCGCAGCATTGGCGAGAGGATACACACTTGGCGATGCTGGCGTCGCCCTCCAACCCCACCGGCCATACGTTGAGCGCGCAGCAGCTCTCTGCTGTGCTCGCAGCGGTAGCCGAGCGCGAAGGCGACGTGATCGTCGATGAGATTTACCAAGGCCTCAACTACGACGATGCGCCGCTGTCGGCCACCTCGCTCTCAGCCAACGCGTTTGTGGTGAATAGCTTCTCAAAGTATTTCGGCATGACCGGCTGGCGACTGGGCTGGCTAGTGGCGCCGGAACATGCCGTGGAACCATTAACCCGGCTGGCGCAGAATATGTTCCTTGCCGCGCCAACGCCTTCACAGCATGCCGCGCTGGCAGCATTTACGCCGGAATGTCGAGGGATTCTCGAACAGCGCCGTGAAATACTTAAAGAGCGTCGTCAGGTGCTATTGAGAGGCTTGGCAAGCTTAGGCTTGGCGCCGGATCTACCGCCACAAGGGGCGTTCTATTTATGGCTGGATATCTCCCGATACAGCCGCGATAGCCAATCTTTCTGTGAGCGCCTGCTGCTGGAAGAGAACGTGGCGATTACGCCTGGTATTGATTTTGCCGTACGCGGCGGTGAGCACCATGTGCGGATTGCTTTCACCAATGATATTGCCCGTTTGGAAGAGGCAGTAGCGCGAATTGAACGTTTTGTGAGCAGGCTGTGATGTTGGGCTATCCAGCGCTTGTGCCGGGCGTATTGCTCAAACGCTATAAACGTTTTCTGGCCGATGTCCTGTTAGACGATGGCCGCGAGGTGGTCGCCCACTGCCCCAATACCGGCTCGATGAAGGCGGTGAATGTGCCGGGGTGCCGGGTTTGGCTCTCTCCTAGCGATAACCCCAAGCGCAAGCTTGCCTGGACCTGGGAGTTTATTGAACTGCCCCAAGCCGATGGGCAGATGGCGCTCGCCTCAGTCCATACCGGCCGCGCTAACCGTATCGTGGAAGCGTCACTGGAGGCGGGAGAAATCGCGCCGCTGGCAGGCTATGCCACGCTGCGCCGGGAAGTGAAAGTGGCCGATGCCCGCCTCGATTTTAGGCTGGACGACCCACAGCGGGGGCGGGCGTATATCGAGGTCAAGCAGGTCACCCTCAAAGAGCAGGACGGCCACGGCTACTTTCCGGACTCGGTGAGCGTGCGTGGTACCAAGCACCTGCATTCGCTGCGAGTGCTGGCAGAGCAGGGTGAACGGGCGGTGCTGCTGTTTTGTGTTGCCCATGAAGGTATTGCTGACGTGGCCGCCGCCGCCCATATCGACGCGGTTTATGCCGCTGCCCTCGCGGAAGCCGCGGCCAGCGGCGTGGAGGTGCTGGCCTATGGCATTGAGGTGGCGCGAGAGCAGGGGCGCCCGGCGGGGGTAAGATTAACCCGCCGCCTGCCTGTGCGGCTGTAAAGCCGTCAGTGAGAAAGCGAAGCGCTTAGCGGTCAATATAAAAACGCTGAATAAAGTTCACCGGGGCGGGAGCGGCATTGCGGTCGTAGCGAACGCTGAGTTCAAAGCGCATGCTTTCATCTTCACGCATGGTAAACGGCGCTAGATGGTAGGTGGCATCGCCATCATGCACGGTACGAAAGCTCAGCGACTCCTGGGTGCCCGTCAAGCCGCTCACGTGGCCCTGAACGCTAGCATTAACAGGGCGGGTGCTGCCATCCTCCTGCCGCTCGCGAACACTCACATTGACCAAGCCCCGGCTAACGCTGCGCTGGATATTGTTGGCCTGGGCCACCTCGGGGGTCAAAAAACTGCTGTTCACCGCGCTATAGTGAATCTCATAGTCGCCAATTTGGCTGAACTGTTCGGCATAAGCCGTCGCAGTGGTGAAGAGCGTGCCGATAAGGGCAGCGCTGATCATTAAGCGGCGTAACATGGGCGTATCTCCATTGATCATGATGGATCGTCATAAGCGTGGGGCAACGTTCACGTCTAGCGTCGGCGTACGCGGAAAATGGCAATTTCACCAAATAAATTGGGCCACAGTCGTGATTTCCAGTGGCCCTGATGATCGCCTACGCCCACGGCGCGATCAACAATCACTAAGCCCTTCTCCCGGCAGAGATGTTCAAAGTCATTGAAGGTCGAGAGATGAATGTTGGGTGTGTCGTACCAAGCGTGAGGCAGTGACTTGGAAACCGGCATATAGCCGCGCAGGCCTAAATGAATACGATGGCGCCAATAGGCGAAGTTAGGGAAGGTGATAATGCCTTCTTCCGCGACCCTTAGCATTTCATCCAGCATCTTATCCGGGCGTCGCAGCGCCTGCAGTGCTTGGGTCATGATCACTTGGTCGTAGCTGTTGTCGCAAAAACTGCTTAAGCCGTCATCCAGGTTATGCTCAATAACGCTAACGCCCCGTTCCACGCAGGCATTAATACCGGCGTGGTCAATCTCTAAACCATAACCGGTCACGCCCTTATGGCGTGCCAGCGTTTCAAGCAGTTCGCCATTGCCACAGGCAAGGTCAAGCACGTGCGCCCCTTCGGGCACCCAGTCATAAATCAGTTCTAAATCGGCGCGCATCATAGCGTCTCCTCTGTGCCCGAGTGATCTGCGCTCGCTTCGTCTTTCACCGCTTCGGTGAGATCGAGCTCGCGGGCTGCACGGTTCATAAAGGCGCTGAAGATAGCGTCGTAGCGCGGTTCTGAAAGAAGAAAAGCATCATGGCCGTGGGGAGAGTCGATATTGGCGTAACTCACCGACTTGCCTGCCCGGGTGAGTGCATCGACCAGCTCCCGTGAGCGCGAAGGCGGAAAGCGCCAGTCCGTAGTAAAGCTAACAATCAGAAACGGGCACTGGGCTGGCGCCAAGGCTTTGGCGAAATCACCGCCCTGGGTGGCCGCCGGGTCAAAATAGTCCAGTGCTTTGGTCATCAGCAGGTAGGTGTTGGCATCAAAAGCGGTGGAAAAGGTATCACCTTGATAACGCAGGTAGGACTCCACCTGGAACTCAACGTCGAAGCCAAAATTCAGGTCATCGCTACGCAGATCGCGGCCAAATTTGCTGCCCATGGCGTCTTCTGACAAATAGGTGATATGCCCCACCATACGGGCCAGCTTTAGCCCACGCTTGGGCACGGTGTCGTGCTCGGCGTACCAGCCATCAAAAAATTCGGGGTCGGAGCGAATGGCCTGGCGGGCTACTTCGTTAAAGGCGATATTTTGCGCTGACAGCCGGGGTGTGGCGGCAATGACGACCGCGTTGGCCACCCGCTCAGGGTAGGTCATGGTCCACTGCATCACTTGCATGCCGCCCAGGCTGCCACCGACGGCGGCGGCCCAGCGCTCAATTCCCAGGTGGTCGGCAAGCCGCGCCTGGCTGGCTACCCAGTCGCTCACAGTGACCATGGGGAATTCGGGGCCCCATTGACGGCCGGTGTCCGGGTTATGACTGACGGGACCGGTGCTACCGTGGCAACCGCCTAAATTATTTAAAGAAACGACAAAAAAGCGGTTGGTATCGATCGCTTTGCCAGGGCCGATATGGGCATCCCACCAGCCGGGCTTACGATCTTCTTCGCTGTGGTAACCCGCCGCGTGGTGATGGCCGGAAAGTGCGTGGCAAATCAGCACGGCGTTGCTACGTTCAGCGTTTAGCGTGCCGTAGGTTTCGTAAATCAGCTCATAGGCAGGCAGTACCTTGCCGCAAGCAAGAGAGAGAGGCGTATCGAAACGGGCTACGTGTGGGGTAACAAGGCCGACGGAGCCCGCCGGCCGGTCTGCAAACGCAAGCGTATCTGAATCAGGCATTGAAGGCGCTAGTCCTGCTGAAAAAGTGCGACTGGAAACGTCCTGCTGCATGAACCTTATTAAACAGGTTCATTGGCAGTAGCGCTATCTAGGCAAACGGCGAGTAGGCGTTATTACAACCCGACCAGCGCACCGGAAATGCCCGCCGCACGAATCATCGAGCCAACCACCAGCCCATCAATCAAATTAATGGCAATAAAGACCGCAATTGGCGAAAGGTCGATCATGCCAAGCGACGGGATTACCTTACGCACCGGGGCCATAATGGGCTCGACTAACTGCATCACCAGCAGCGCACCGGGGTGGCTGGCATTGGGCGCTACCCAGCTCAAAATAATCATCACAATCATGGCAAAGAAGTAGATTTTCAAAATGGCGTTGGCCAGTGCCGCAACGCCTGCGATGAGCAGTCCGGGGATCGGGGGCATGCCTACACCGATGACCATGAAGATGGCAATGATGCTGACCACTTTAAGTACAAAGCCTGCCGCCAGCGTAGCGAGATCAAAACGTCCTGCCACAGGTCCTAAAAAGCCTTGAAACAGTCCCACCACCGGCTGCGTAATCTTGACGACCGACTGGCTTAAGGGGTTGTAGTAATCCGCCCGCGATGCTTGCAGCAAAAAGCGCAGCATTAGCAAAAACAGATAAATATTGATCAGCGTATTGACCAGCATTAACCCTGCACTACCCAATTCATTGCCCATTCTTTTTTCTCCTTGATAATCCGTTACTGAGTTGTGGCCTTAATCGCCGCTCAGTTCTTTGGCCATTGCCTGGGCGCGATCAGCGCAAGCCTGCATGGCATCGGCAATCGTGGTGCGCAATTGTGCCTCTTCCATATGCTTAATGGCACGTTCAGTGGTGCCGCCCGGCGACATGACGTTCTGTTGTAATGTGGCAGGGTCTTTATCGCTTTGCTGGGCCATGGTAGCGGCGCCAAGTGCGGTTTGAATAGCAAGGCGGCGCGCGGTGGTGGCAGGCAGGCCGAGTTTGACCGCGGCTTCCTCCATGGCTTCGAACATCAGAAAGAAGTAAGCCGGGGCGCTGCCGGAAACGGCGGTCACTGCATCTAATAGCGCTTCTTCTTCGACCCACTCCACAATGCCGACCGCTTCCATTAGCTGGGTGGCCACATCGCGCTGGGCGTCGTTAACATTGGCGTTGGCGTAAAGACCGCTGGCACCATAACCCACCAGCGAGGGCGTATTGGGCATGCAGCGCACCATGGCGTTATTGCCACCTAGCCACTGATCAATCGTATTGGCATCCAGACCGGCAGCAATCGAAATCACCAACGGCTGCTGGCGCTGAACGCTGTCGCGCAGTGCTTCGCAGACGTTGCGCATAATTTGCGGTTTTACCGCTAATACCACTACGTCGCTCTTCGCCACCGCCGCGTTGTTGTCGGTGTCGGTATTGATGCCTAGGCGCTGCTTGATCGTTGCCAGTTCGCTGTCATTGGGCGCGGTGGCGGTGATGGACTTTGCATCGACGCCGCTGTCGATGAGGCCGCCGATAATGGCGCTGGCCATGTTGCCGGCCCCAATAAAGGTAATCTTGTTCGCCATCTAGGTGTCCTTTAGTGAAGTGTAATAATTGACTCGGTCAGCGCACCGGTGGCAGTGCTCGCCGTCTGTCGCTGTTGGCTTAAGGCATGTGGCGGGCGCCGAAAATCGCCGTGCCTAACCTTACCAGCGTGGCGCCCTCCAGTATCGCTGCCTCTAAATCATCGCTCATGCCCATTGAGAGTGTATCGAGAGGTGCGTCAGGCAGGCTGCTCTGTAGGGAAGTTAACGCCTCGCGCAGAGCTGCCAACGGCTGGCGCTGAGCATCTACGCCTTCCGCCGGGGCGGGAATTGCCATTAAGCCGCGCAAGTGCAGATTAGGAAGCGTGGCGACTTGTTTGGCCAACGCCTCCAATTCCTCCGGCAGTACACCGGTTTTGCTCTCTTCACGACTGACGTTAACTTGCAGGCAGATACTCAGCGGCGCAAGGTGAGTGGGTCGCTGTTCGCTGAGGCGCTTGGCAATTTTTAGCCGGTCAACGCTGTGCACCCAGTCAAAGTGCTCGGCGACAGCGCGGGTCTTGTTGGACTGCAGCGGCCCAATGAAATGCCATACAATGTCGTCAAGGTCAGCAAGCTCAGTCTGCTTCTCCAGCGCTTCTTGTAGGTAGTTTTCACCAAATTCGCGCTGGCCAAGCTGCCAAGCCTGGCGAATCATTGCCGCTGGTTTGGTTTTGCTGACCGCCAGTAGTTTGGCGTCATCCTGAGTGCGCCCCGCATCCTCTAACGCTTTACGCAGGCGTTCACGTGCCTGACCGTATGAATAGTCAAGTGACTCGTTAAGCGCGATGTCTGTCATACTCAAGCACCTTACCGCAGCTGGGAAGAGAGATGGATATTACCGAACTGCTAGCATTCTCGGCAAAGCAGAATGCCTCTGACTTGCACCTTTCGGCCGGTTTGCCGCCCATGATACGTGTTGATGGCGATATTCGTCGGCTCAATGTGCCCGCCATTGATAATAATGATGTACGTAAACTGATCTACGACATCATGAATGATCGCCAGCGACGCGACTACGAAGAGCATCTGGAAATTGATTTTTCCTTTGAGTTGCCAGGTGTGGCGCGTTTTCGCGTTAACGTTTTTACCCAAGCGCGCGGGGCGGGGGCGGTCTTTCGCACCATTCCCAACCAAGTACTCTCCATGCAAACCCTGGGGCTAGGTGAAGTATTTGAGCGTTTGTCGATGTTGCCGAGGGGCTTAGTGCTGGTGACGGGGCCGACGGGGTCCGGCAAGAGCACCACTCTTGCTGCGATGATCGATTATATAAACGACCACCGTTACGAGCACATTCTAACCATTGAAGACCCCGTGGAATTTGTTCACGTCAGCAAGCGTTGTTTGATCAACCAGCGCGAAGTGCACCGCGATACCCATAGTTTTGCTGATGCGTTGCGTAGTGCGTTGCGTGAAGACCCGGATGTGATTCTGGTTGGTGAGCTGCGTGATCTGGAAACCATTCGTTTGGCATTAACCGCCGCCGAGACGGGGCATTTGGTGCTAGGCACGCTACATACCACTTCGGCAGCTAAAACCGTCGACCGCATCATTGATGTCTTTCCCGGCGAAGAAAAAGCCATGGTACGTTCGATGCTCTCAGAGTCGCTCCAGGCGGTGGTGTCGCAATCGCTGCTTAAGCGCCAGGGAGGTGGTCGCGTGGCAGCTCACGAAATCCTCATTGCTACATCTGCCGTGCGCAACCTGATCCGCGAAGACAAGGTGGCGCAGATGTATTCGGCCATTCAAACCGGTGGTAGTCTGGGCATGCAAACGCTGGACGCGGCGCTCTCCCGTTTAGTCAAAGAAGGCGTGGTCAGCTTGGAAGAGGCGCAGTTGAGTGCCAAGGGAACGCTGGCGCTACGGGAGGAGTAAGCAACCGATGAGTCAAGAAGGCCAGTTTTCGCCCACTCAATGGTTGCATCAGCTGCTGGATATCATGGTCGAGCAAAATGCCTCTGACCTGCTGATTTCAGTGGGCGCGCCGCCCAGCCTGAAAATGCCCGATGGGCTGGTGCCGTTGGGTCAGCAGCGCTTAACCGTTCATCAGGTCAATGAATTGGTTACCCATGCCTTGCCGGAAGGGCTGCGCGAACGCTTTGCCAGTGAGCGTGAAGCGAATTTTGCGCTAAGTCGCGAAGGTAAAGGGCGTTTTCGGGTTAGTGCGTTTCAGCAGCGCAATCAAATGGCCATGGTGGTGCGCAGCATTGCCATAGACATTCCTAAGCTGGAAACGCTGGGGGTGCCCACGCAATTGGCCGCATTGGCCCAGGCCAAGCGCGGGCTGGTGCTGGTGGTGGGCGGTGCCGGAACGGGAAAATCGACGACCCTGGCGGCGATGATTCAGCAGCGCAACGAAACCGTTGGCGGTCATATCATCAGTATTGAAGACCCCATTGAGTACCTGCACCCGCACAAGCGCGCGATTGTGAACCAGCGCGAAGTGGGGATCGATACCGAGTCATTTGAGGTGGCGCTAAAAAATACCCTGCGTCAGGCGCCGGATGTGATTCTGATTGGTGAAATCCGCACCCGGGAAACCATGGAACACGCCCTGACCTTTGCTGAAACCGGCCATCTCTGCTTGGCAACGCTACATGCCAATAATGCCAATCAAGCGCTGGAGCGCATCATTCACTTCTTCCCCCATGAACGCCATGAACAGGTGTGGATGGACTTGTCGCTAAATCTGCGGGCGGTCATCGCCCAGCAATTGCTGCCCACGCCTGCGGGCGGGCGCTGTGCTGCTATTGAAATCATGCTGCAGTCGCCGCGCATCGCCGATCTCATCCGTAAAGGGAAGGTCGCCGAGATTAAAGCGGCGATGGCCAAGTCCCGCGATGCCGGAATGCAGACCTTTGATCAGGCGCTGCATGATCTGCATCAGGCGGGGCATATCAGCAGAGAGGTGGCCATGGCACACGCCGACTCGGCTAACGACCTGCGCATGCTGCTCAACGTTAGTGACGCGAAGGGGCGTAACCTCTCGCTAGATGAACAAGTGCCGAGTCACTTGGGCCTGAGCGATGGTGATGATTACTAAGCGACTCTTGGCGCAGCTCTAAGCAACTCAGCAAAAGCTATGCAGCATAGATACCACCCAATACTCGGGGGCCCTGCGCACCGGTGACCGAAGGCAAGTTGCCAGGCAGATGGTTCAATCGCTGGTGAGCCAGCCAAGCAAAGGCGCCGGCTTCTATCCAGTCTTCAGGCCAGCCGTACGCCGATGGCGAAGTCAGCGTGGCGCCAGGCAGGTGATGGGCAAGGCGCTGCATCAAATAAGCATTATGGGCGCCGCCACCAGCGGTGATTAGCGTGAGCGGGCCACTATCGATCCGCAACTGGTCAATCCCCTGGGCGACACTGACGGCGGTGAGTTCGGCCAGCGTCGCCTGCACATCGGCGGCGGCTTCCTGACCGCTGAGGTGTTTTTGAAGCCAATCCAGATGAAATAGCTCACGCCCAGTGCTTCTCGGCGGCGGCTGCTGGAAAAACGGTTCTGATAGCAGCCGAGTTAACAACTCTTCATCTATTTGTCCGCTAGCGGCCCAATCGCCGTTCTGGTCAAAGCGACCGCCCTGGTGCAAGGCAAACCAGCCATCCAATAAAACATTGGCGGGCCCGGTATCGAAACCGATCACTGGGTCGCTTGATTGACTAGAGAGCCAAGTGAGATTGGCAAAGCCGCCTAAATTAAGTACCAGCTGATGCGCGTCTGCTCGTCCAAATAGTGCCTGATGAAACGCCGGTGCCAGCGGGGCGGCTTGGCCTCCAGCGGCTAAGTCGCGGCGACGAAAATCGGCCACTACCGTGCAGCGGGTGAGCTCGGCCAATAGGCTTGGATTATCCAACTGAAGCGTATATGGCGGTCCACCGTTGTGGCCTGTGGGGGCGTGTTCAATGGTTTGGCCGTGGCTACCGATGGCGCTGATCTGTTCTACGCCCACTGAGAGTGGCGCTACTAGGCGTTGCACGGCGCGGGCTTGGCATTGGCAGAACGCGTGTTCTGCTGCTGCTAGCTGCGCAAAACTCACTTGTTCCGCATGACACAAGGTGAACAATTGGCGATGCAGCTCATCTGGCATGGGTTCGGCATGGGTCGCCAACAGGCGCGGCGGCGAGTCACTTTCAATGGCGATAAGTGCTGCATCAATACCGTCCAGACTAGTGCCGGACATCAGGCCAATATAGTAAAGCGGTGAAGCGATAGGCGGTGTCATAAGCGAGCTCGTACAAAGCGGGGCTGAGGCTAAACCAGGATATGCGCTAAACCAAGGCTCAACCAAGGCGAACCAGCATGGTAACATCGTCGGTTATTTATCACCTGAGCCCGTTATGGGCCGTTCTTTTATAGTGGAGAGAGGCAATGAGTGAGGTGGATCAGGCTTTAGCGCTACTGTCGCGCGGTACGCAAGAAATCCTGGTAGAGGATGAGCTAAAAAAGAAATTAGCTTCAGGCCGCAAGCTGCGTATTAAAGCGGGTTTTGATCCCACGGCCCCCGACCTGCACTTGGGCCACAGCGTGCTACTAACCAAAATGCGCCAGTTTCAAGACTTGGGTCACACCGTTATCTTTCTGATCGGCGACTTTACCGGGCGTATCGGCGATCCCACCGGTAAAAACGTAACGCGCAAACCGCTCACCGAAGAGGATGTGAAAGCCAACGCCGAAACCTACAAGGAGCAGGTGTTTAAAATCCTCGACCCTGAGAAAACCGAGGTGCGCTTTAACGCCGAATGGTTTGGCGAGCTCTCCGCTGCCAAAATGATCGAGCTGGCTGCCCAAAGCACCGTCGCCCGTATGCTGGAACGGGATGACTTTGAAAAGCGCTATAAAGCCAATCAGTCCATTGCTATTCACGAATTTCTCTACCCGCTGGTACAAGGCTACGACTCGGTAGCGCTTGAGGCCGATGTCGAGCTGGGTGGTACCGACCAGAAGTTCAACCTGCTAATGGGGCGTGAGATTCAAAAGCACTTCGGTCAGGAACCCCAGGTGGTCATTACTATGCCGCTGTTGGAGGGTTTGGACGGTGTGCAGAAGATGTCGAAGTCCTTGGGCAACTATATTGGTGTCGATGAAGCGCCAGGTTCGATGTTCAACAAGCTGGTCTCCATGCCGGATAGTTTGATGTGGCGCTACTTTGAGCTTCTCTCCCTGAAATCGAACGAAGAGATCGACGCACTTAAGCAGAGCGTTGAGCAGGGCGCGAACCCGCGGGACATCAAAATGGAACTGGCGCGGGAGCTGATTGCCCGTTACCACGGCGATGAAGCAGCGGCCAATGCACATAAGTCTGCAGGTAATCAACTGGCCGATGGTGAGCTACCCGACGATCTGCCGGAAGTAGAGGTGGACTTCGAGGGCAATGATCAGGCCCCGATCGCTGCCGTCCTGAATCGCTCTGGCTTAACCAAGAACAGCGCCCAGGCTAAAGACATGTTGAAAAATGGCAGCGTAAAAGTGGATGGCGAGGCTGTCGCGCAAGACACCATACTAGCCACTGGTAAGGCCTATGTGATTCAGGCGGGTAAGAAACGTTACGCCCGTGTGACGCTTGTTTGAACTTTTTGAAAACTTTTTCAAAATGCCCCTTGCCAACCCGGCCGCGAATCCGTAAAGTACGCATCCGCTGCCGGGGACGCCAAGCGTTACCAGCGGTAAGTGAAGGTGAAAACCTTCGGTTTGTCAGGCAGTTAACGATTTTACGTTAGCGCGCGGTTTTGGATGTGGTCAGGTTTACATCGAAAACAACGCCCTTGACAACCACCAGGAAATGCGTAGAATACGCCTTCCTCGCTGAGGCAAGCCAAGTCAACGGCCAGCCGGGTAGCTCACGGAGCCACCGCAGCGAAACAGCTCTTTAACAATTTGATCAGGTAATTCATGTGGGCGCTTGCTGACGTTGGTGACAAATCACCCAATATCAAGGCAAGCGGTCATGGCAATGTAAATTGAAATGAATTCGTTTGAACCTTGAGCCAAGTTTGATCCGCTTTTGTTGCTTTCGAGTGACGAGTAAGGATCACAATGATTGTAAACTGAAGAGTTTGATCATGGCTCAGATTGAACGCTGGCGGCAGGCCTAACACATGCAAGTCGAGCGGTAGCAGGTCCTTCGGGATGCTGACGAGCGGCGGACGGGTGAGTAATGCATAGGAATC